>CAVVKA010000004.1:0-158436 GCA_963748755.1 uncultured Actinomycetes bacterium | reverse complement strand
CTCAGCCGACGCCGGCGAGGAGGAAGGCGCGCGACTCGCGGAGCATCTCGCGGGCGATCACGAGGCGCTGGATCTCCTGCGTACCCTCGTAGATCTGCGTGATCTTCGCGTCCCGCATGAAGCGTTCGACTGGGTACTCCCTGATGTAGCCATAGCCGCCGAGGATCTGCACCGCTTCTGTCGTGACGGCCATCGCGACGTCGCCGCACTTGAGCTTCGCCATCGCCGACGCCTTCGTCAGCTCCGGCCCGTCGACGCCCTCGTCGGCCATGCGCCCGTAGCGGTAGAGGAGGCCGCGCGCCGCCTCGCACTCCGTCTCCATGTCGGCGAGCTTCGCCTGGATCAGCTGGTGCTGGCCGATCGGCTTCCCCATCGTCTCGCGTGTTTTCGCGTACTCGAGCGCGTAGTCGGTCGCGCCCTGCGCGATGCCGAGCGCCTGCGCAGCGATGCCGGGGCGGGAGCGGTCGAGGATGCGCATCGCGATCCGGAAGCCCTCTCCCTCCTCGCCGAGGATGCTCTCGGCCGGGATACGGCAGCCGTCGAAGGTCAGCTCGCCGGTGGTGGAACCGGAGATTCCCATCTTCGGCTCGAGCCGGGCGACCGCGAAGCCGGGCGCGTCCGACTCCACCACGAACGCGGAGATGCCGGAGTGCCCGGCCTCCGGGTCGGTCTTCGCGAAGACGGTGTAGAGGTTCGCGACGCCGGCGTTCGTGATGAAGCGCTTCGAGCCGTCGATCACGTACTCGTCACCCTCGCGCCGCGCCGTCGTCCGCATCGCGGCCGAGTCGGAGCCCGAGCCCGACTCCGTGAGCGCGTAGGCGGGCAGCCACTCGCCCGAGGCGAGCTTCGGGAGGTAGCGCTCCTTCTGCTCGCCGGAGCCTGCGAGCTTGAGGCCGAGCGAGCCGAGCTCCTGCACCGCGAGGATCAGGGCGGAGGTCGCGCAGACCTTCCCCACCTCCTCGATCGCGATCAGCGAAAGGAGCGTGCCGGTGCCGAGGCCCCCGTGTTCCTCGGCGAAGAAGAGGCCGAAGATGTCGTTCTCGCGGAACAGCTCGACGACGTCCCACGGGAACTCGTGGGAGGCGTCGATCTCGGCGGCGCGCGGCGCGATCCGCTCGTGCGCGAGCTGCCGGACGAGGTCGCGCAGCTCCCGCTGCTCGTCGCTCAGGACGTCCCAGGGCACGGGCGTGAGTCTATTCCGGCTTGTGGCAGACAGCTTCGACGTTGTTGCCGTCGGGGTCGAGCACGAACGCGCCGTAGTAGTTCTCGTGGTACCAGCGCAGGCCGGGCGGGCCGTTGTCGGTGCCGCCGGCCGCGAGCGCCGCGGCGTGGAACGCGTCGACCGTCGCCCGGTCGTCGCAGGTGAACGCGAGGTGCATTCCCGTGGTGTAGGGCTCTCGCTGATGGAGCCAGAAGACCGGCCGACCCCGATCGCCGAAGCCGGCTACACCGTGGTCCGGCCATTCGGCGAGGACGGTCCAGCCGAGCGGCGCCAGGGCTTGCTCGTAGAAGGCGCGGCTGCGCTCGTAGTCGCGGACGTTGGGGCCGACGTGATCGAACATGGCTAGACGCTCCTCCGTAGCGGGACGATCAGCCTACGGGTCCGATCCCGAGCGAGCGCTCGAGCTCAGTCGCCTCCGCGAGCACCTCGTCCGGAACCGGGCCGGCCGCAGCCAGAGCGCGCAGCGCGCGGGCCTGCCACCACGGTGAGCGCGTCTCGAGCGCTCGTTGCGCCTCGGCCGTTGCCGCGACGGGATCTCCCTCGGCGAGCAGGAGCCGCGAGCCGAGGAGCGCCTGCGAGGCGACCGCGAGCCGCGACATGCTCCTCCCCTCGGTCGAGGCCCGGACGCGGTCGAGGGCGGTCCGCGCGTCGGCGAGCTCTCCGGCGTCGAGCCAGGAGTCGACGACCGCCTCGACGGCGGCGATCCAGCTCGGGCCGTCGTAGCCGAGGTCGAAAGACGCGAGGCGCGGCTCGAGCTCCGGCACGAATGCGGGCACGAGCCCGACTTGCGCGAAGGCGAGGTCCATCGCCGTGACGATGACCCGCGCGTACGGCGAGTCGCTCGTGCCGCGCACTTCCTCGAAGAGGCCGAGCGCGCGCTCGATCAGGTCGGTGCGCCCCCGCGCCAGCACGATCGGCCGCAGCGCGAACCAGCTACGCACGGCCACCCGGTAGAGGCTTCGCTCCTCGGCCGCCTCGATCGCACGAAGGCCGGCGGCGAGCGCGTCGTCCCAGCTGCCGGCGACCAGGTGCGCCTCCGTGCGCGCATAGTCGGTCCAGGCCAAGTCCTCGACCAGCCCGCGAGCCTCCGCCAGCGCGGCGGCCGGCTCGAGCCCGAGGAGCGTCAGCTCCGGATCGTCGTCCACGGAGCTCAGCGCCCGGTTGCGGATCGCCCCCGCGGCTTCCTCCCAGCGGCCGCACGCCTGCGCGAGCGACTCGATCTCCGCCCAGCGCTGACTCTGGAGCTCGTCCCTCTCGTAGACGCTCGAGGTGAGCAGCTGGAGCGCCTCGAGCTCGGCATCTGCGTCGCCACGGTCGCGCGCGAGCACGAGGGCACGCTCGCCGTCGGCGCGTGCGCGCGCGAAGTCGTCCCAGGCGGCGAGCGCGGCGCCGCCTCGGAGCGTGAGGAGCTTCGCGGTCGCCACATCGTCTCGCTCGCCGAGCTCCTGCAGAAGATCTTCCGCGAGCTGCTGGGCGACCGAAAAGTTGGTCTGCGCCCGATGGAGACCCCCGAGGGCCAGCGCCGCGTCGGCGGTCCCGGCGCGCGCGGCGTCGGTTCCGAGGCTGCGGTACGCCTCGACAGACTCCTCGAGGAGCGGCAGCGCTTCGCTCACTCCGGCGGCGCTCGCCGTCGCCTCGCCGAGCAGATGCAGGCGGCGCGCGCGCTCGATGCCCTGCGCTCCAGTGAGCTCGAGCGCGCGGGCGGCGAGATCCCGGGCGCTCGCCCAGGCGGCGAAGCCGAGAGCGACGCGCGCTGCCGTCTCGAACCAATCGGCCGCGCGCGCCCGGATCTCGTCGCGCTCGAGCCCTCCGATGTCGCGCGCGAGCGCAGGGGCGCTCGCGAGGGCGGCAGCGTAGTGCCGGCCGATGACCTCCGCGAGCGCAGACCGCGACTGCTGGGGTCGTTCCGCGAGCCAGTCGGCGAGCCGCACGTGCAGGAGCGCCCGCTCCGCGCGCGCGAGGCTGGCGTAGCCTGCGTCCCGTAGTAGTGCGTGCCTGTAGGAGTGGCTCGGGCCGAGGAGGACATCCTCGTCGGCCCCGGAGATGAGCGCGCGGCGGACGAGCGTGTCGATGGCGGCCTCATGCTCCTCGACTTCGAGCACCGGCAGCGCTTCGCTGGGGAAACGGCGCCCCGCGACGGCGCCACGACGCGCCGCGGCGCGTGCCGGCCCGGGGAGATCGTCGAGCTGCGCCGCGTAGATCGCCTGCACGGTCAGCGGCAGCTCCACCTCGTCGGCGGGCGCCGCGAGTCGCCAGCCGGAGTCGTCGGCGGCGAGGATCCCGACCCCCGCCCAGGTGCGCAGCAGCTCCTCGACGAAGAGCGGGTTGCCGGCCGACCGGTCGGCAACGCGTTCGACGAGCTCTGCGGGCAGAGCCTCACCCACGAGTTCGCGCACGAGCTCCTTCGTCTCTCGCGGCGGAAGCAGCGGCAGGTCGAGCCGCTCGCCGCCTTCCACCCACTCGGGCCGCTCGTCGAGCAGCACCGGTCGCGCGCTCGCCAGCACCAGGCGCCCCGCGGTTCTCGGGGCGTCTCCGGCGAGCTCGAGAAACGCGAGGAGGTCCGGCGAGGCCCAGTGGACGTCCTCCACCAGCCACACCGACGCTCGCTCGCCGGCGATCGCGTCGAGCCCCTCGAGCCAGGCGGCGAAGAGCTGCTCCCGCTCGGCCGCACGATGTGCCTCGGCCGAGCCGACGCCGCCGAGGAGCTCGGCAAC
Organism: uncultured Actinomycetes bacterium; assembly: GCA_963748755.1. Lineage (GTDB taxonomy): Bacteria > Actinomycetota > Thermoleophilia > Gaiellales > Gaiellaceae > Palsa-739. The sequence continues at coordinate 154,500 of CAVVKA010000004.1, read as the reverse complement.
CACGGCCGCGCGCGCCTCGGTTGCCCCGGCGGCGCGCGCGAGCACGACAAGCTCGCTCGTCGTCCGCGTCCCGCCCACGAGCTGACCGACCGGCTCGAACGGGGAGAGGACGTCGGGCCGCAGGCGGGCGCGCAGGACGGCCGCGCCGGTTGCGGCGGCCGCGACCTCGTCGAGAAGCCGGGTCTTGCCGACGCCGGGCGGCGCGACGACCGTTACCCGGGCGGTCGAGCCGACGAGCGAACGAAGGCGTGCGACCTCGTCGTCACGCCCGAGCGTGGGCGCGCGGAGCCGGCCGAGCGCGCGCTCTCGCGACCGCTCGGCATGGATGGCGACGGCGCGCCACGCCGGAACGGGCTCGGCCTTCCCCTTGAGATCGAGCGGCGGCAGGCGCTCCAGCTCGATCGCTTCTGCGACGGAGAGCGCCGTGGCCTCGCCGACCGTCACCGTCTCGGGCTCTCCGGCCGCCTGCAACCGCGCGGCGACGTTCACGACGTCGCCCGTGACCGGGCCGCGCTCCGGGCTCGCCTCACCGTAGACGGTCTCCCCGCTTGCCACGCCCACGCGCACGCGCAGCGCGCCCGGCTCGAGCCCCACGCCCGCGCCGACTCGCTGCACCGCCGCCACGAGCGCCAGCCCTGCCCGCACCGCACGCTCCGCATCGTCGTCTCGAACCCGCGGAGCACCGAAGACTGCCATCGCCGCGTCACCGACGAACTTCTCGAGCTGGCCGCCGTGCCGCGAGACCGTCTCCCGCACCGCGTCGAAGTAGGCGTCCTGGACGAGCGTCACGTCCTCGGCGTCGAGGTGCTCCGACAGCGAAGTGAAGCCGACGAGGTCGGCGAAGAGGACGGTTACGACCCTCCGCTCGACCGCCCGCTCGGTGGCCATCGCACGAGCTTGACACCGCGCGTGGATCGCGACAAGCGCTCGCTCCGATCACGGGCGCGCCATACGAGACCGTCGCGGGCGCTTGACTCCCCTGAAGCGAGGTCGTAGGGTCGCTTCATGCCGCTGAACCTCCAGTTCAGATGACTGAAGCCGCCGTGGACACGAACGACCGAATCGAAGTCGGAGAGCGGCTGCGCGCGATCCGGGTGCTGCGACGGCAGACACTGCGCGAGGTCGCCGAGGCCGCCGGAGTCAGCGAGAGCTTCGTCAGCCAGCTCGAGCGCGGCCGGTCGAGCGCGAGCGTCGCCACCCTGCAGCGGCTCGCCGCGGCGGTCGGGATCGAGATCTCGGACCTCTTCGCCGGCGAACCGCAATCAGGCCCACGCCTGCTTCGTCGCGAGGAGCGGCAGCTGCTCGAGTGGGGCCACCTGGGGCGCAAGGCGCTGCTCACGCCCAAGCCGTTCCACTCGCTCGAAGTGGTGTCCGCTTCCTTCGATCCAGGCGGTTCGACGGGGGACGAGCCGTACACCCACGGCGACTCGGAGGAGCTGCTGCTCGTCCTCGCGGGTCGCGTCCATCTCCAGCTCGGCAGCGAGCTGCTCGACCTCTCGAGGGGGGACAGCGTCAACTACCGGAGCTCGACTCCGCACCGCGTCAGCAACCCGGGGGACGAGGCCGCCGAGGTTCTGTTCGTCATCAGTCCGCCCAGCTACTAACACCAACGCCCCAAGGAGGCGTCAATGGAGGGTGAACCGTTCGACCACCGGCTCTCGCGAGCCGACATGCTGCGTCTCGCAGCGCTCGCAGCGGGGGCCGGAGTCGTGGCCGGGCCGGCGGCTGCAGCCGAGGCCGCAGTCGCGCGCTTGACGAAGGAGAGCGGCCGTCTGCAGGTGCTGGACTGGGCGGGCTACGAGAACGACGGCGGCCAGCCGATGTTCGCCGCTTACGTCCGCGCCCACCCGCACAACAAGCCGCTCTTCTCGTACATGACGAACGAGTCGGACGCGCTGGCGAAGATCAGCGCCGGCGCCCACCCCGACGTCTTCCGGCCCTACGTCGGCTGGGTGAAGTACTTCGCGAAGAGCGGGCTCGTCCAGCCCTGGAACCCGAAGTTGATCTCGAACTTCAAGCACCTCAACCCGTTCATGGTCAAGGCGGGCCAGTACCAGGGGAAGCAGTACGGGATCCCCGACGACTGGGGCTTCGACTCGATCCTCTACCGCAAGGACAAGGTGCACCCGAAGGCGCAGTCGTGGGGGCTCCTCTTCGACGAGCGCTACAAGGGCAAGATCGCCTGGTTCGACGACCTCGAGATGATCACGATCGCCGGGCTCTACCTCAAGGCGAAGAACCCGTGGAACCAGACGTCCGCCGAGCTGAACCGCTCGGTGAGCTTCCTCAAGAGCAAGAAGCACGTCTCGCGCATGAACTGGGCGTCCGAGACCGACCTCGACCAGGCCTTCGCGTCGGGCGACATCTGGATCGCCTACGCCTGGCCGAACGACTGGGTGCAGATGAAGAAGAAGAAGCTCCCCGTCGTCTACATGCATCCGAAGGAGAAGCCCATCGCATGGGTCGGCATGTTCATGCTGCTCAAGAACAGTCCGCGCGTCCGCCTCGCGCATGCCTATGTCGACGCCTGGAGCTCGAGGCAGTCCGGCAAGTGGCTGGAGGACAACTACGGCTACGGGCACGCGAACATCCAGGCTCGCCCGCAGTCCAGTGCGCTCCTCAAGGCGCTGAAGCTGACGAACCCGCGGGCGGTGGCGCTGCCGAACGCCTACCTCGACCGTGACATCCCGCAGCGCCAGACCTATGCCCGGCTGTGGGAACAGGTGAAGGGCCACTGACCCTGGAGGGAACGAAGGCAGAGGCGGTGGCGCCGGCTCCCCGGCGCCGCCGCCGGCCCAAGCTCGCGACGCCTGCGCTGCTCGGGTTGCCCCTCGGCTGGCTCGCGCTGTTCTTGGCCGTCCCGGTGGCGATCGTCGCGCTGTACAGCGTGGACGTCCTCGCGCTCTTCCCCGGGCCGCACAGCTTCGCGCTCGGCGGCTGGTACCGGCTCTTCCACGAGGGGTACATCCATCTGTTCTCGCGGTCGGTGCAGATGTCGCTGATCGTCTCGGCGCTCGTCGTCGCCGCCGCGTATCCCCTTGCGTACTTCCTCGCGCTCTCGGGCTCGCGGCGCAAGTACGTGCTGCTGCTCCTGCTGGTCGTCCCGTTCCTGACGAGCTACCTCCTGCGCGTGCTCGCCTGGAAGGTGATCCTCGGCGACCAGGGCGTGATCAACAGCTTCCTCGTCTGGACCGGGCTGCGCTCGGCCGGCCATCCGCTCTCGTTCCTTCTCTACAGCCGCTTCGCCGTCATGCTCGTGCTCGGCTACGTCTGGTTGCCGTTCGTCGCGCTGCCGATCTTCGTCACGCTCGAGAGCATCGACCGGCGGCTGCTCGAGGCGGCCAGCGACCTCGGCGCAAGCCGCTTGCAGGCCTTCCGGCGCGTCACCCTGCCGCTCAGCCTGCCCGGGGTCGTCTCGGCCTTCCTGTTCGTCTTCATCCCGACGGTCGGCGAGTTCGTCACGCCGTCACTCGTCGGCGGCACGAGCGGCTACATGTATGGAAGCCAGATCCACGACCTGTTCTACGCCGGCTTCCCGGACTGGGAGACAGGGGCCGTGCTCGCGCTCTTCCTGATCGGAGTGATCTCGGCGCTGACCCTGGTCTTCGTCCGCTTCCTCCGGCTCGGCGAGGCCCGGACCGTCTGATGGACGTCGCGCTCTCGACCAGCGGCCGCCGGATCATGCGCGTGTTCTTCGGGCTGGTGCTGGTCTTCCTCTACGCGCCGATCGCGATCCTCCTGGTCTTCTCCTTCAACCGCGCGGCGGTGCCGACGTTCCCGCTCAGCGGCTTCACGCTGCACTGGTACCACGACTTCCTCACGAACTCGGAGCTGCAGGCATCGCTGGAGACGAGCGCCGAGGTCGCGGTCATCTCGAGCGTGATCGCGGTCGCGCTCGGAACCCTCGCCTCGCTGGGGATCAGTCGCGGCCGCTTCCGCGGTCGGGGTCTCGTCACCGCGGTCCTGCTCATCCCCCTCGTCATCCCGCTCGTCGTGCTCGGAATCTCGCTGCTGCTGCTCTTCCACGTGCTCGGGATCCAGCTCTCGATCCTCACGATCGCGATCGGGCACGTCGTGATCAGCATTCCGTACACGATCCTCGTGCTCCTGCCGCGCCTCGGGCAGATCGACAACTCGCTCGCCGAAGCGGCGTACGACCTGGGCGCGGGCCCGGTGACGACGTTCCGCCGGGTGACGCTTCCCCTCATCCTGCCGGCGGTGGTCTCGGCCTTCCTGATCGCGTTCACGACCTCGTTCGACGAGTACGCCGTGGCGTCGTTCATCGTCGGGACGCGACCGACGTTTCCGATCTTCCTGTACTCGGCCCTGCGGTTCCCCAGCCAGCTCCCGCAGGTGATCGCCGTCGCGGTCGTCGTGCTCCTGATCTCGCTCGTCGTGATCGTCGCTGCCGAGCTGTGGCGAAGGCGAGCCGAGGCCCGACTCGAAGCCGCCTGACGCGCGGCGCCGACTACGCTCGGCGCCGTGATCCTCCGCAACGGGACGATCCGCACGCTCGATCCCTCCCTGCCGACGGTCACGTCGCTCTGGCTCGCGGGCGAACGGATCGCGGGCGGCGTCGGCGTGCACGAGACCTCGCTCCCCAGCCCCGAGAGCGTCGACCTCGGCGGGCGCTGCGTCCTCCCAGGCTTCACCGACTCGCACGTCCACTTCCCGACGTGGGCGCTCTCGCGGCGGGACGTTCGGCTCGACGGCTGCGCGTCGCTCGCCGAGGCACTCGACCGCGTGCGTGCCGCGCCACCCGAAGGCAGCTGGCTCCGCGGCCAGGGCTGGCGCGACGCCGACTGGCCCGACGGCCCGCCCACGCGCCAGGCGCTCGACGAGATCGAGGCGGAGCGGCCGGCGATGCTGATCTCGAAGGACTACCACGCGCTCTGGCTCAACTCCGCCGCGCTCGCCCTCGCCGGCGGCGACCTCGAGGTCGAGGGCGGGGTCGTCGCCCGCGACGAGCACGGCGAGCCGACCGGCGTCCTCTACGAGCGCGCCGCCTGGCAGTTCAAGGAGCGCTACCTGATCGTGCCCGAGGAGGAGTACGTCGCGGCGATGCGCGAAGGTGTGCGCGTCGCGTCTGCGCGCGGGGTCACGGCCCTGCACGACAAGGACGGCTGGCTCGGCGCGATCGGCCTCTGGCAGCGGCTCGAGCAGCAAGGCGGCCTGCCCCTCCGCGTGTGGCAGTCGACTCCGGCCGACCAGCTCCCCCACCTCCGCGAGCTCGGGCTCCGCAGCGGCGCGGGCTCGCCGCTCCTGCGGCTCGGCTACCTCAAGACCTTCATGGACGGGACGCTCGGCTCCCAGACGGCGTGGATGGACGACGAAAGCGGCGTCGTGATCACGACGAGCGAGGAGCTCGAGCAGATCGTGCGCGAGGGAGCCGAGGCGGGCTGGCCGGTAGGCGTGCACGCGATCGGGGACGCCGCGAACCGGGCCGCTCTCGACGCCTTCGAGCGCTCGCGGGAGGCGTGGCAGCCGCGCGGCCTCCGGCAGCGGATCGAGCACGCTCAGTGCCTGGCTCCGGAAGACGTCGCGCGCCTCGCCGAGCTCGGCGTCGCCGCGTCCGTGCAGTTCTCGCACGCGCCTTCCGACGAGGAGCTCGCCAAGCGCTACTGGGCCGACCGGCTCGAGGGCGTCTACTCGTTCCGCTCGCTGCTCGACTCCGGCGCCCTGCTGGCCAACGGCTCCGACGCTCCCGTGGAGGAGCTCGAGCCGTGGGCGGGCGTCGTGGCTGCCGTCCTCGACCACTGGCGCGCCGACCAGCGGCTCACGCTCGAGCAGACCCTGCACGCGGTGTGCGTCGCGCCCGCCTGGCTGTCGCACGACGAGCGGGCGCGCGGAACGCTCGTCCCGGGCCGCTACGCCGACCTCGTCGTGCTCGACCGCGATCCGTTCACGTGTGAGCCGGACGAGCTGCGCGAGGTGCAGGTCGTCGCGACGATGCTCGGCGGCCGGTGGACGCACAACCCTCCGCCCTGGGATTGATCGGAGGGGGCCGGTTGCGCGATGATGCCCCACCGCGTCCCAACCAGGGGAGGAACGATGGAGGCGTCAACCGCGAGCGGCGGCCGGTTCGAGCATCTGCGCGAGCACTCGATCGGGCTGCCGCAGGTCCTGTTCCAGTCGATCACGCACATGGCCCCGGGGGCCGCCGTCGCGTACTCGATCTACATCTCCGTGCCCTTCGCGAAGCAGGCCCTCGCGCTCTCGGTGCTGCTCGCGCTGGTCGCGTGCCTCTGCGCCGCGACCGCGATCGGCCAGCTCGCGAAGAAGTACCCGTCCGCCGGCGGGATGTACACGTATGCGGCGCGCTCGCTCGGGCCGTGGGCGGGGTTCTTCGTGGCGTGGCTCTTCATCCTCTTCGAGCCGCTCGTCGCGCCGTTCCTCTATCTCGAGTTCGGCTGGGCGATGCACGAGGTGATGAGCAGCGAGGTGGGCTGGAACTACACCGGCCAGTGGTGGATCTGGGTAGCGCTGATGACCGCCATCGTCTTCCTGCTCACCTATCGCGACATCCGCCTCTCGACCACGGCCGGCGTCATCCTCGGCGCGTTCGAGATCGCGGTCTTCGGAGCGCTCGCGCTCTGGATGCTGTTCTCGAACACCGGCAGGCTGAACGTCCAGCCGTTCGAGCCGCACAACGCGGTCGGCGGCTGGAGCGGCGTCTTCCGCGGCATGGTGTTCGCGATCCTCGCCTTCATCGGCTTCGAGGCGGCCGCGCCACTCGGCGAGGAGGCGAAGAATCCGAGACGCACGGTGCCGTTCGCCGTCATCGGCTCGGCGCTCGCGATCGGCCTCTTCTACATCCTCTGCTCGTACGCCTGGGTCTTCGGCGCAGGCTTCGACAACTTCGTCACCCAGGCCACCGGAGCGGACCCGTGGCGGAACCTCGGCAAGGTCTTCTGGGGCACCGGCTGGGTCGTCGTCTTCCTCGCGATCTGCAACTCGATCGCGGCGAACTCGAACGCCGCGGTGAACGCGGCGACCCGCGTCTTCTACGCACTTGCCCGGAACGGGCTGGCGCCGCGACAGCTCGGCCATGTGCACCCGAAGTACAAGACGCCGACCAACGCGATCATCGGCATGAGCCTCTTCGCCTTCGTGCTTTCGCTGCTGCTCGGCTGGAAGTGGGGCCCTCTGATCGGGTTCGCGCTGATCGCGACCCTGGCGGTGATCGTCGTCGTCATCGTCTACATGCTGATCTGCGTCGGTGCGATCTGGGAGTACTGGGTCAGACGGCGGGCCGAGTTCAACCCGCTCCTCCATCTCGTGCTCCCGATCGGCGGGATCGTGCTCTTCTTCTTCCCGCTCTACTACCAGTACTACAAGTTCGTTCCGACCTACCCGATCAAGTACGCGAACTGGATCGCGATCGCGTGGATCGGCATCGGCATCGTGCTCACCATCTGGTTGAGCCACGCGCGGCCGGAGCGACTGCGGGACATGGAGCGCGTGTACGTCGAGGACGAGACCGAGACGCCGGAGGAGCGTGCAGCGACATTTCCTACCGCGTGATCAGGTGATCTGGTCGTTCGGGCCCGACCTCCAGCCCGTGCTGGAGGTCGAGCCCGGCGACGTCGTCACCTTCGAGACGAACGACTGCTTCACCGGCCAGATCCGAAGCGAGGACGACCTCGTGACGGAGATCGACCTCTCGCGGATCAACAGCGCTACGGGCCCGGTCGCCGTCAAGGGCGCCGAGCCGGGCGACTCGCTGGTGGCGGAGATCCTCGACGTGCGACCGATCGAGTGGGGCGTCGCAACGCTCATTCCCGGCTTCGGCCAGCTCATCGGGCAGGTCGAGTCCCCGCTGACGCGGCTCTTCGAGGTGCGCGACGGCGTCGTGAAGATGAACGACCGCGTCTCGTTCCCCGCGATGCCGATGGTCGGTGTCGTCGGCGTGGCGACCGACGGCGAGGAGCTCTCGAACGGCCTCGCCGGACGCCACGGCGGCAATCTCGACGACCACTGGCACGGCACGGGCGCGCGAATCTTCTTCCCGGTCCGCCGGCCGGGCGGCATGTTCGCGGTCGGCGACATGCACGCGGCGATGGGCGACGGCGAGATCTGCTTCACCGGGGTCGAGATCGCGGGCGAGGTGGACGTCCGCTTCGAGGTCCTCAAAGGGAAGCAGGCGACGTGGCCGGTGACCGAGCTCGCGGACCGCTGGCTGCCGCACGCGACCGCCTACGAGTACGACGAGGCGCTCGCGCTCGTGGCCGAGGAGGCCGCCCGCCTGCTCGTCGACGAGCACGACTTCACGATGGAGGACGCCTTCATCTTTCTCTCGGTCGCCTGCGACGCCGGCGTCGCGCAGGCCTGCAAGCCCGCCGAGGGCTTCGGGACGATCGCCCGCTTCTCGATCCCGAAGATCGATGCCTGCCCAGCGCCGTTCAGCGTCTGAGCCTGCTCGGCGTACAATCGGAGCGATGGCCATTCGCACGATGAACCCCGTCCACGTGGCTGGCACCTGCGCAGTCGCGGCGACGGCCGAGATCATCGGCGCGAAGTGGACGGCGCTCCTCGTCCACGACCTCTCCGAAGGGCCGCGCCGCTTCTCGGAGCTCGAGCGCTCGTGCCAGGGCATCAGCCCGCGCACGCTCGCCGAGCGGCTCCGCGCGCTCGAGGCCGACGGGATCCTCGAGCGGCAGAGCTACCCCGAGACGCCGCCGCGGGTCGAGTACCGCCTGACGGACAAGGGCGCGTCGCTCCTTCCGATCATCGACGCCATGCGCGAGTTCGGCCACGAGTGGCTCCCCTGCGGGCGCACGCACCCGCACGCGCTCTAGCCGTTCAGGCGCCCGAGCGCGGTGAAGAGCGCCGCGACCGTGTCGATCCCGGCTGCGAAATACGGGACGAGGAAGCGCTCGTTCGGCGAGTGGACGTTCGACTCCGGCAGCGCGAAGCCGCTGAGGATCGTGTCGATGCCCTTCTCGGTCAGCGCGGGCATCAGCGGGATGGAGCCGCCGACGCGCGTGAGTAGAGGCCGCACCCCGAGCGCCTGCTCGAACGCGTCGACCGCGAGCTGGACCGCAGGCGCGTCGGCCCTGACGAGACCCGGATTCGAGCCGGTCACCGAGATGTCGAGCTCGGCGCCGGCAGGGGCGGCGTCGCGCAGCAGCCGCTCCGCGGCGGCGCCGACCGTGTCGGCATCCTGGCCCGGCGCGAGACGGATCGAGAGCTCGGCGGAGGCCTCGACGCTGAGCGTCGTGTTGCGGACACCGGGTTTGCCGCCGACGATCCCGTTCACGTCCGTCGAGGGCTCGGCCCAGGTGCGCACGTAGAACTCCTCCGCGGCCTTCCCGTCGAGCGGCTGTGCGCCCGCCTCGGAGAGGGACTCGGCACCTGACGGTAGCTGCGCCCAGGCCTCGAGCTCCTCCGCCGTCGGCGCCGCAATCCCAGCGCGCAGCGGCTCGGGCAGCCGTCCGTCCGGGCCGGCCAGCACCGCCTCGAGGCAGCGGATCAGGACGTGAACCGCGTTGAGCGCCACGCCGCCGTACATCCCGGAATGCAGGTCGCGCTCGCCGGTGCGCACCTTGACGTCGACGCCGACGAGGCCGCGCGTCGCGAGCTCGATCGTCGGAACGTCGCGCCGGAGCATCCCGCCGTCGAAGATCACGCAGGCGTCTGCGCCGCGCTCGTCCTGCGCGACCCAGTCGGCGATCGTGTGGCCACCGATCTCCTCCTCGCCATCGAAGGCGATGCGGAGGTTGACGGGGAGCGCGCCCGCCTCGACGAGCCGCTGCGCCGCGCGGAGGACGAGCCAGAGCTGGCCCTTGTCGTCGGCCACGCCTCGGCCATACGCCCACTCGCCGCGGATGTCGAGCTCGAACGGGTCCGACTCCCAGAGCTCGAGCGGCGCCGGCGGCTGTACGTCGAAGTGGTTGTAGACGAGCACGGTCGGGGCGTTGGCGGCACCGTTCGAGGCCGGGATCTCGCCCAGCGCGAGCTCGCTCTCGCCGAACGGCGTCAGCTCGGCGGCGCCGCCGATGCGGCGGACGAGCTCGCAGACCCACTCCCCCGCGCGCTTCACGTCCTCCCGGTGGGCCGGGTCGGCGCTCACGCTCGGGATTGCGATCAGCTCCGCCAGCTCGGCGCGCCAGGCCTCGTCCACGAAGCGATCCTATGCTGCGGTCCGTGCGCCTCGCGGAGGTCACCCTTTCGGCTCCGATCGACCTGCAGGACTTCTATGTCGAGGCCCTCGGCCTACCGCTCGACGGCGAGGCGATCGTCGTCGGCGAGACCCGTCTTCGCTGCCGGGTCGAGAGCGGAGACGCCTTCTACCACTTCGCGTTCCTCGTCCCCGGCGACCGCTTCGACGCGGCGCTCGCGTGGGCGCGCGAGCGGGTGCAGCTCCTCGGCGACGTCTTCGACTTCGAGGCGTGGAACGCACGCGCCGTCTACTTCCACGACCCGGCCGGGAACATCGTCGAGCTGATCGCACACAGGGAGCTCGAGCAGAACGGCCGCGACGGCGAGTTCGCCGCCGAGGAGCTCGTCGGCTTCTCCGAGCTCGGGATCGTCGGCGAGCCGCTCGACCTGCTGCACCGGCTCGAGACCGTGGGGCTCGAGCTCTGGGACGGCTCGGTCGAGGGCAAGAACCAGCTCGGCTTCGTCGGCGAGCAGGGACGCACGCTGATCCTCGCTCCGCCGGGCCGCGGGTGGCTCCCCACCGGCCGTCCCGCCGAGCCGCACCCGGTCGAGCTCGTGCTCGAGCTCGCCGGCGCGCGCGTCCCACTCAGCTTCTAGGCGACGTCGCTGAGCGAGTCCGTAGCGGCGAGCGCGCGGAGCTTCTTCAGGCTCTGGTTCTCGATCTGCCGGATTCGCTCGCGGGTCACGTTGAAGGCTCGCCCGACCTCGTCGAGCGTCCGCGGCTGCTCGCCGCCGAGCCCGTAGCGGAGCTCGAGCACCCGCCGCTCGCGGTACGACAGGGTGTCGAGGATGTCGCTCAGCAGCTCCTGGCGCAGCATCGTGTCGGCCGCCTCGTCGGGTAGCGGCGCGTTCTCGTCGGTCAGGAAGTGGCCGAACTCCGATTCCTCCTCGTCTCCGACCGGCTTCTCGAGCGAAACGGGAGCCTGGGAGGTGCGGAGAATCTGCTCCACCTCGTCGAGCGGAAGGTCGACGTCGATGGCGATCTCGACGGGCAAGGGCTCGCGGCACAGCTCGCCGCGGAGCTTGCGCTCCGACCGGACGATCTTGTTCAGCTTCTCGACGACGTGGACGGGCATCCGGATCGTCCGCCCCTTGTCGGCGAGCGCCCGAGCGACCGCCTGCCGGATCCACCACGTCGCGTAGGTCGAGAACTTGTAGCCCTTGCGCCAGTCGAACTTCTCGGCGGCGCGCACGAGGCCGATCGTGCCCTCCTGGATCAGGTCGAGGAACGGGAGTCCCTGGTTGCGGTAACGCTTCGCGATCGACACGACGAGGCGGAGGTTTGCCTCGACCATCTCCTGCTTCGCGCGATGGTCGCCGCGCTCGATCCGCTTCGCGAGCTCGACCTCCTCGGCCGCGGTCAGGAGCTCGACCTTGCCGATGTCCTTGAGGAAGAGCTGGAGCGCGTCGGTCGAGACTTCGCGAACGGTCTCGTCGAGTGGCGCCTCCTCCTTCGGCTCCTCCCCGGCCGCCGGCGCGTCGACGATCTCGACCTGCAACTCCTCGAGCGCCCGGTACACGTCCTCGATCTGGGCCGGCTCGAGCTCGAGCTCGTCGAGCGAAAGCGCGATTTCCTCGGCGCTCACCCGCCCGGCGGCCTGTGCCGCCTCGAGCAGGTTTCGTGCTTCCTCCGTCTCCAAGACCTCGACAGAGGGCCCTTCCTCCGTAGCTGTTGCGGCCATCTCCCCATCCCCCTCGCTGGCGATGCCGCAATGTGCCACGCGGGCTCATCCCGCGCTATAGGCCGTTCGGCTCATATTTTCTTTACTTAGACCTAGTATCGACCAAACGCGAAAGCAGTCTTCTCGCGTCCTCGGCGTAGGTCGAGCGCGCGTCGGCCGCCGCGAGCCGGAGCTGGGCGACCGCCTTCCCGTGCTCGCCGTTCCAGAGCAGGAGCAGGCCCAGATGGAAGCGGACGACCGCAGCGTGCGGGAATACGGCGGTGAGCGGTCCGAGGCGGCTGAACGCCTTGACCGGGTTCGCCTTCGTGAATGCACCGACAGCCGCGGCGGTGCGCGCGAGCGGGTCGTGCGGCGCGAGCTTCGCCGCAGCCTCGAGCTGGCGCTCGGCCGAGAGTGGACGCTCGAGGGCCCAGAGCGCGGAGCCGTACAGGAGCTTGGCGTGGGCGTCCGGCGTCGCCGCGGCGCGGGCCAGCGCCGCGAGCCGCTGCGCCGGCGGGAGCTCGCGGATGGCCGGCGGAGCACCGAAGTCGAGCACGAGATACGGCAGACCGGGGAGGGTGCGTGCGCTCTTGGTGCCCGGGTGCAGGAGATCCTCGGCCCGGACTCCGTACGGCGAGTCGGCCCCGATCTTCGCGGTCTTCTCCCAGAGGGCGACCGCGTCGGCATTGTGGCCGGCCCAGTAGTCGGCGATGCCCAGGTGGAGCAGCGCGACGCTGCTGGCCGGATGCGCGGCCGCGATGCTCTGCAGCGGCGCGAGCCCGTTCTTGTGCCACGCGGCGAAGGCCGAGCCGATCTGTGCCTTCAGCGAGTGGTAGCGCGCGAAGATCGCCGCGGCCTGCGAGACGTGGTCGGCGTCGTAGAGCGCCTGCGCCCGGGTGAGCGCGCGCGCTTCGGGGCTCGTGTCGAGGCCGAAGTCGAGCCGGAGCGGCGGATAGCCGGGCTGCGGGGCCGTCACCGCGCCGGGGACGGTCGTGCTCTCACCGCGCGTCTCCAGGAGGGTCGCTCCCACGACGGCCGCGGCAGCGACGAGCGCGGCCAGCACGACGATGAGCACGACGCGCCGGCTTCGGGCCGCCGCAAGCGGGCGTACTGCTGTGGCCACGCTCCGAGCGTAGCCGGGGAACGGGTCGCTACATTTACGAAAGCGATGCCGAACTATCGGGAACTTCTGCAGCAGGTCCGCTCGGAGATCGACGAGCTCGACGTCACCCAGGCGCGCGAGCTGCTCGACACCCCCGAGGGCCCGCTCGTCGTCGACGTCCGCGAGCTCGACGAATGGACCGAAGGACGCATTCCGGGCGCGATCCACATCCCGCGCGGCTTCCTCGAGTCGCGCATCGAGCAGGCGGCTCCCGATCGCGCCCAACCGATTCTCCTCTACTGCGCCGCCGGCAACCGCTCGGCCTTCGCCGCCAAGTCGCTCGAGGAGCTCGGCTACGAGAGCGTCTCCTCGCTCGCCGGCGGCTATACCGACTGGAAGCGCAGCGGGCTGCCGACCGAGCTGCCGCGGACGCTCGACGGCGAAAAGCGGCAGCGCTACAGCCGGCACGTGCTGATTCCGGAGGTCGGCGAGGAGGGACAGCTCAAGCTGCTCGACTCGCGCGTCCTGCTGCTCGGCGCGGGCGGGCTCGGCTCGCCCTCGGCGCTCTATCTCGCGGCGGCCGGTGTCGGGCGCCTCGGGATCGTCGACGACGACAAGGTCGACGCCTCGAACCTGCAGCGCCAGGTGCTCCATTCGACGGGACGGCTCGGCGAGTGGAAGGCGGAGTCGGCGAGGCGCACGCTCGAGGAGCTCAACCCCGACGTCGAGGTCGTGCCGTACATCGAGCGCCTCACGTCCGAGAACGTCGAGCGGATCCTCACCGACGGCTGGGACGTGATCGTCGACGGTGCCGACAACTTCCCGACGCGCTACCTGATCAACGATGCCGCCGTCTGGCACGACATCCCGCTCGTGCACGGCTCGATCTACCGCTTCGAGGGGCAGGCGACGGTCTTCAAGCCCGGAGCCGGCCCGTGCTATCGCTGCCTCTTTCCGCAGCCGCCGCCGCCGGAGCTCGCGCCGAGCTGCGCGGAGGGCGGCGTGCTCGGCGTGCTGCCGGGCATCGTCGGCTCGCTGCAGGCGAGCGAGGCGCTCAAGCTCTGCCTCGACATCGGCGAGCCGCTGGTGGGAAGGCTGCTCCTCTTCGACGCGCTCGCGACCGAGTTCAGCGAGGTGAGGCTCCGCCGCGACCCGGCGTGCCCGGTGTGCGGCGACAACCCGACCATCACCGAGTACGTGGATTACGTCGAGTTCTGCAGTGGGAGGCCAGCGCACGCATGAGCCGGATAAGGATCCCACCCCAGCTCCGTGGCGAGGTCGGTGGCGCCCGCGAGGTGCCCGCCGAGGGCGGCACCGTGCGCGAGCTGCTCGACGATCTGATGGGCCGCTTCCCCGGCCTCCGGCCGCAGCTCGTGGAGGACGACGAGATCGCACCCTTCGTGAACGTCTACGTGGAGGGGGAGGACGTGAGGACGCTCGACGGCCTCGACACCTCGGTGGAGCACGGCTCGACCGTGATCCTGCTACCGGCGATGGCCGGCGGAGCGTGACGACCGCCCGTGAGCTCTACGAGCGGTGGGCCGGCGAGCCCGAAAACGACCCGCGGCTAGGCGAGAGCCTCCACCCGCGCGGCAGGGAGTGGCTGTTCGAGCTGTTCGCGTCGCTCGGGCCGAGCCCGGGCGAGTTCCTCCTCGACGTCGGCGCCCGGAACGGGAAGCACTTCAAGCGGCTCGTCGAGGCGCACGGGCTCCAGGGCCTCGCGCTCGACCCGGTTCCGACGGGGCCGGACGTCGTCGAAGGCGTGATCGAGTCGATCCCCGTCGAGGACGCGAGCGTCGACTGGATCTGGGCGCGAGACATGCTCGTTCACGTCGACCTCGAGCGCGCGTTCTCCGAGTGCGCCCGCGTGCTGACGCCGGGCGGTCGAATGGTCGCGTACGTCACGCTCGCGACCGACCTGCTCGAGCCGCGCGAGCGGGCCTGGCTCTCGGACGCGGTCTCGCTCGTCAACCTCGACGCCGACCGGCTGGAGGCGGCCGCCGCGACGCTGGCACTTGAACAGAAGATCGAGCTCAGAAGCGAGTGGCGGGAGCACATGATCGAGGACGGCGAGTGGGACGCGAACGACGCGCTCCTGCGGTTCGCGCGGATGCGGCGGCTCGGGATCGGCAACCCGGCTGACGGCGCCGACCTCGCGTGGGGTATCTATCAACTCCTGGGGAAGCTGTGTCCGACCGTCTACGTGTGGTCGAAGACCTCCTCGGGCTGATCGGCAACACGCCGCTCGTCGAGCTGCCGAGGCTCTCGCCGCCGGGCGTCTCGCTCTACGCGAAGCTCGAGGGCCAGAACCCGACCGGCTCGATCAAGGACCGCGTCGCCCTCGCGATGATCGAGGCGGCCGAGACCACCGGAGAGCTCACGCCCGGCCGCGAGCTGCTCGAGCCGACTTCCGGCAACACCGGCATCGCACTTGCGCTCGTCGCCAAGCTCAAGGGCTACGCGCTCACGTGCGTTCTGCCCGAGAACGCCACGGAGGAACGGCGCCGACTTCTTCGCCTGTACGGCGCGACGATCGTCGAGTCGCCCGGCGAGCAGGGCTCGAACGGCGCCGTGCGCCTCGCGCTCGAGCTCGCCGAGCGGGAGCCGCGCTACTTCATGCCGTTCCAGTACGCGAACGAGGCGAACCCGCGCGCCCACTACGACGGCACCGGCGCCGAGATCACGGAGACGCTCGACCGCGTCGACGTCCTCGTCGCCGGCCTCGGCACCGGCGGGACGCTGATGGGCGCCGGCGAGCGCTTGCGGGAGAGCTTCCCCGGCGTCGTCGTCGCGGCCGCCGAGCCCCTGCCGGGCGATCCCGTGATGGGGCTGCGCTCGCTCGACGAGGGCTATGTGCCGCCGATCCTGGACGTCGCGAAGCTCGACCGGAAGCTTCTCGTCTCGAACGAGGAGGCGGTGGCCGGCGTGCACGCGCTCCTCGAGCGGGAGGGCATCTTCGCGGGAGTCTCGAGCGGCGCCGTCCTCCACGTCGCCCGCCGGCTCGCAGGCGAGCTCGAGGAGGGGGTCGTCGCCTGCATCCTTGCGGACGGCGGCTGGAAGTACCTCTCGGCCGGCTTCTGGCAGGGCGAGGAGATCGACGAGAGCAGGCTGTGGTGGTAGTGCCGCCGCCGGTGCGCGAGGCGCTCGCAGAGCACGCGCGACTGGAGCTGCCGAACGAGAGCTGCGGTCTCCTCGTCCTCCGCGACCACGTCGCCGAACGCTACGAGCCGGGACGCAACGCCGCCGGATCTCCATACCGTTTCGAGCTCGAGGTCGATCCCGAGCTCTGGTTCCTCGAGGACGAGGGCTGCGAGCTCGCGGTCGTCCACTCGCACGTCTCGGCGCCGCCCCGGCCGTCCCGCACCGACGTGGAGAACGTCGGGCTCTGGCAGGGCCGCCCCTACCTCATCTACTCGGTCGCACGCGACGAGCTCGCGGCTTGGACGATCGCCGACGGCTCGATCGAGCCGCTCGAGCTCGGCTGAGTCGACCGCTCCGCCGGGCAAGACCGAGGGTTCAGCTGCCTGCGCCGAAGCCGTCGATCCGCTCCGGCCGGATCTGGATGATGACCCGCCGCTCGCCCGGGCCGAGGTAGGGGTACTTGTCCTCGCCCAGGTATTTCTTCGCCAGCTTGTCGATGTGCTCGAGCGCGCCTTCTTCGACGATCTTGGCGGGGCCGCTCACCATCACATAGCCGCTCTGCTGGTCCTCCGCCGGGAGGACGGTGACCGTTGCTCGCGGATCGCGCTCGATGTTCTTGACCTTTGTTCGTCCGTGGGCGCTGTTGACGAGCACGTTCTCGCCGTCGTAGTCGATCCAGACGGGGGTGACGTGCGGTGATCCGTCCTCGCGGATGGTCGCGATCACGCCCCAGTTGCGGCCGGTAAAGAGCGCCGCCTGCTTCTCGTTGAGTGTGGCCATCGATCCGATCTCCTTTCACTTCGCGTGACGCCGGCTGTTTCGCCGAGCAGCGTCGCCTACGCCAGTGTTCCGGAATCGAGAGTCGGTCTAACGGCGGGACTTCAGCACCGACTGGGTGCAGATCGCAAAGACTGCGATGCTCAGGAAGCCTGTCATGTATTGGGGCAGGGTTGTGACCTCTCCCGCCTTCAGGATGTCATGGAAGAAAAAGAAATCCACGGCGAGAAAGCCCACGATCAGCCCCATGTCCACGGCTCGCCTCATGCCCAAATCGTAGCTCAGCCCATCGCAGGCGTCGCCTGGGCGAGGGTCCTCTCGCCGGAACGCGGCCGCTACTCGACCTCGTCCTCGTCGACGTAATCCGCTACCGGGTCGCGAGGCTTCGGCGGCTCGAGGAACGTGACCGCGATCCGCTCGATCCGGTTGCCCTCCACCTCGAGCACGTCGAAGCGCATGCCGTCGTAGGAGACGTCGTCGCCGGGCTCCGGGGCCCGGCCGAGCTGGCCGAAGACGAAGCCGGCCACCGTATGGAAGTCCTCCTCGGGCAGGTCGGTGCCGAAGCGCTCGTTGAAGTCGTCGATCGAGAACATCCCGTCGACGCGGTACGAGTCCTCGGAAATCTGCTCGACCGGCTCCTCGGGCACGTCGAACTCGTCCTCGATCTCGCCGACGATCTCCTCGAGGAGGTCCTCGAGCGTCGCGATCCCGACCATCGCGCCGTACTCGTCGACCACGACGGCGAAGTGGTTGTTCGTGCGCCGGAACTCCTGCAGGAGCGAGGCGAGGTCCTTCGTCTCGGGGACGACGTACGCCGGGCGCAGCAGTCCTTCGAGCTGGACGTCGGCCAAACCGCGGTCGTGGATCGCGCTGAACAGGTCGCGCACGTGCAGGACGCCGACGATGTCGTCGAGCGACTCGCGAAAGACGGGGTAACGGGTGTACGGGGAATCGAGCACGACGGCAAGCGCCTCCTCCGGCGGCATGTCGACCGAGATGGCGACGACGTCGGGCTTCGCGACCATCACGTCGGCGACGTCCTTGTCCCCGAAGACGAAGACCTTGTCGATCATCTCCCGCTCGCCCTCCTCGATCTGCCCCTGCTGGGTGGAGCGGGAGACGAGCATCCGCAGCTCGGCCTCGGAGTGCACCTCACGCTCGGCGCCCGGTGGCTCCAGCCCGAACGAGTGCAGGATCGCGTCGGTCGACTTCTGCAGCAACCAGATCGCCGGCCGGAAGACCGCGATGAACGCGCGCACCGGGATCGAGACCCAGAGTGCCGTCCCCTCTGCGTGCCCGAGCGCAGTCCCTTTCGGCACGAGCTCCCCAAAGACGACGTGGAAGAAGCTGAGGATCACGTACGCGAGGGCGATGGCGAGCACTGCAGCCATCCAGTGCTTGAACTCGCGCGACAGCGTCTCCTCGCCGAGAGCGCCGATGCCCAGGGACGTGAGCGTGACGCCAAGCTGCATTGCGGCGATGAAACGGCCGGGATCGCTCGTGATCCGCAGGACGTCGCGGGCGCGGCGGTCCCCCTGGTGCTGGAGCTCGATGATCCGCGTCCGTCGCGCCGTGACGAGGCCGTACTCGGCAGCCACGAAGAACGCGTTGAGCAGGATCAGGACCGCGACCCCGATCAGCTCGAAGAGAAGTGTCACGCCCTCACCTGGAGGGCGTAGGTACTAGGAGGTTTCTCGTCCAACTCGCCGGCCGCAGTATAGGGACGCTATCGGCGGCAGCCCTCACACGAACGTATGTTCGCTATCCTCTCGGGATGCGCGCCGAGTGCCGCGAGGAGCCGTGCCGCAACGCCCTCAACCGCGTCCGCGGCATGCCCTTCGCCTGGTCGCTCAACCCGTACATGGGTTGCGCTCACCGCTGCACGTTCTGCTACGTCCGCGCCTTCGAGGCGCGCGCCGATCGCCCGTGGGACGACCGCTACGGCGCGAGCATCCGCGTCAAGACGAACGTCGTCGACGTTCTGCGGCGGGAGCTCGCGCGCCCGTCCTGGCAGCGGGAGACCGTTGCGGTCGGCGCTGCGACCGATCCGTACCAGCCGGCGGAGGGGCGCTACCGGCTCACGCGTGGCTGTATCGAGGCCTTCGCGGAGGCCGCGAGCCCGTTCTCGATCATCACGCGCGGGCCGCTCATCGTGCGAGACGTCGACGTGCTCGTCGAGGCCGCACGCCGCGCGGACGTCTCGGTCACGTTCTCGGTCCCGACCCTCGACCACGAGATCTGGAGCCGCACCGAGCCCGGGACGGCGCCTCCGCGCCAGCGGCTGCGCGCCCTGGCGCGTCTCGTCGAGGCCGGAGTCGACGCGAGAGTCGGGATGGCGCCCATCCTGCCCGGCCTGAGCGACCGCCCCGAGCTGCTCGCCGAGGTCGTGCGCGAGGCACGGGCCGCCGGCGCCACCGGGGTCTGGGCGAACCTCCTCTACCTGCGCCCCGGAACGCGCGAGCACTTCCTGTCCGCGCTCGAGCGAGACTGGCCCGAGCTGCTCCCGGAGTACGAGCGGCTGTACCGCCGCGGCGCCTATCTCCCGCGCCGCGAGACCGATCCGGTGCGGGAACGCGTGCGCGCGCTCGTCCGCAGCGAGGGGGTTCGCGACCGCCGCCGCGTGCGGCTCGAGCCCGCCGTCGCGGCCGAGCAGCTGCAAATGACGATTATGTGACAGCGGATCGCCGATCTATGATCTGCCGGCCGTGACCACCCCTGAGATCACGTGCCTGATCGTGGACGACCATGAGGTCGTGCGCGAGGGGCTCCGCCTGTCGTTGAGCCGGGCACCGCACATCCGCGTGATCGGTGAGGCCGCCGACGGCGAGGCCGCCGTCGCGCTCGCCGAGCGGCGCCGCCCGAACGTCGTGATCATGGACGTCCGCATGCCCGGCATGGACGGGCTCGAGGCGACGAAGGCGCTGATGGACAAGGTGCCCGACAGCTCCGTCCTCATCTTCACCGCCTACAGCGAGCGCAGCCTCCTCAGTCGCGGCCTCGAGTCGGGCGCGAAGGGATACGTTCTCAAGGAGGCGCCGCACGAGACGCTGCTGCGTGCGATCGAGAAGGTCGCGAGCGGCGAGGGCTACGTCGATCCGGCGCTCATGCCGGCCTTCCTGACCGGCCGCGACAAGGACGACATGCTCACCGGCCGGGAGCGCGAGATCCTTCAGCTCCTCGCCGACGGGATGTCCAACGCGGACGTCGCCACACAGCTCTTCATCAGCCAGGAGACGGTGAAGAGCCACGTCCGGCACATCCTCGCCAAGCTCGAGGCGGACACGCGCACGCACGCGGTCGCGATCGCGCTGCGCGAAGCGATCATCGACTAGTGAAGCAGCCAGCGACCAGCCCGGCCGAGACCCCGACGATCGCCGCGACCGACGCCGAGGCGGCCGAGCAGGTCCTGGCCGCGGAACAGGACGAGCGCAGGCGGATCGCGCTCTTCCTGCACGACGGCCCTGTGCAGTCGCTCGCGGGCGTCGCGCTCATGCTCGATGCCTCCCTCGACCTGATCCGGCGCGGGGAGCACGAGCAGGCACGGGAGATCATGGACCGCGCGCTCGGCCGGACGAGGACGACGGTCGGCGAGCTCCGCGATCTCTCCTTCAACCTCGAGCCGGTGGCGCTGCGCGACCACGGCTTCGCGGCGGCGATCGACGCGCTCGCGCAGTCCCGCGGTCGGGAGCACCGGATCGAGGTCACCCTGGATGTGGCGCTGATCGACATGCTCGGCGAGCGGACGCAGGCGGCGCTCTACCAGATCGTGCGCGAGGCGCTCGAAGAGGCGATCCGGCGTGGGCCTCCCTCCCGGTTCGACGTCGCTGCCAGCACCGACACGCCCGGCACGCTCCGCCTCGTGATCCGCGACGACGCGCCAACCGAGCGCCGCCGGCGAGCGCTCGAGGTGATGGGCGAGCGGGCGCGCACGCTGGGTGCGACGCTCACGCTGGAGCACGAGGTCGGGGGCACGACGATGAGCCTCGAACTGCGCGGCCAACCGACCGTCGATCAATAGTCTTCCGCGCGGTGGACGGCGACGGCGCGCAACAGCATCTCCTCTTCGTGTGGAAGCCCTCGGGCTACGAGCTCGTCGAGCAGCAAGGCGAGGCGCCTTCGGTCGGCTCCAGCGTGGAGGTCGAAGGCAAGCAGTTGCGCGTGACGAAGCTCGCGCCCTCGCCGCTACCCGGCGACCGCCGGATCTGCGCGTATCTCGCCGGCTAGCCGGCCGCGATCGACTCGGCAGCCCTGAGGCCGAGCACGAGCGCCTGGGCGAGCCCGCTCGCATACCCGCCCGTCGCAACGCCGCCGGCGTCGACGCCCGCTGCCCACACGCCGTCGACCCCGGTGACCCGTGCCCGCGTATCCACCTCCAGCCCTCCGATCGTGTGCGTCACCGCCGCCGCGACATGGACGGCGATCCCGTCCTCGCGCTGGACGACGGTCCCGCCGGCGGCGCGGGCCGCCTCGATGCGGTCGTTCGTCCCGGCTGCCAGGTACCACGCCCGCGGGCCGATCAGCTGCGCGAGGTCGTTCTCGTGCCAGGCGACCTGCGGCGGCGTGATCTCGCGCCAGTCGTCGGTGAAGACGCGTGCTTCGCGTCCGTAGAGCTGGGCGAGCGGGACGAAGTCCTCCGCTCGGATACGCGCCGGCGGAGCGGGCATGACGCGGCCGTAGAACTCGTCCATTCCGGCCGTGGTCACTGCGCCGAGCGCGACGGCGAAGTCGAGCCCGTCTCCCTCGCTCCACGGATTGGCCCGTAGGAGCAGCCCGCGGTCGCGGGCGAGGCGTCCCGGAAAGCCGCCGGTCGCGAGCACGACGGGGGGCCCGGCATCCTCCGGAAGCGGCGTCCCGAGCTCGACCTCGCCCACCGCCTCGAGCAGCCGGCTCGTCAGCGCGCGCGGGTCGTGGCGGCGGCCGGTCGTGAGGGGGTTCTCCGTGTCCCGCCAGACCGGCTCGGCGCCGAGCGACTCCAGCCAGCCGAGCCCATCGTCGAGCCCTTCCCAGATCAGCCGCTGCAGGGGCTCGTCGCCGCCCGGGCACTCCGCGCAAAAGCGCTCCCACTCCAGATGTCGCCAGACGACGCAGGAGGAGAGGAGCATCGAGCCGCCGGCCCGGGTCCCCTTCTCGAGCACGCGAGGCTCGTGCCCGAGCTCGCGGAGACGGGCTGCCGCGACGAGGCCCGCCATCCCCGCGCCGGCAACGGTGACGCGCAACTGGAAGCTCTAGGTGAGCGAGAACGTCGGCTTGTGCTCGACGTACTCGATCCGCACGCGCTCCGGGCCCCAGACGAAGACTGCGAGCGTGTTCGGGGCGTCGACCACGTCGTCGATCTCGACGCCGAGATCCCGCGCCGCAGCCTCGTGCTCCTCGGCTGAGTCGACGAGCACGGCGAGATGGTTGAGGAGGGGCTGCTCCGGCGCGCCGGGCTCTCCCGGCTGGAACTCGATCCACGCGCCCCCGACCTCCACTCGGGGACAACCCGACGGGCCGGGCGCGGCAGCGCGGAAGCCCAACGAGCCGTACTCCGATGCCGTCGCCTGCGGGTCCGCCGAGCGCAGAGCGACGTGGTCGAGGTCGTAGTCGAGGTCGGTGTCGGCCTCGACGAGGCCGAGCGCCACGCCCTCACCCAGCTCGAAGTAGGCCTCGCCCTCCCGGCGCCGCTCGACTGTGAGCCCGTCCGGCAGCTGCGCGAGCGCCGCCTCGAGATCGCGCACGCGCAGCGCGACGTGCTCGAGCGCGCCGCGCTCCCGCGGGCCTTCGGCGGCAAAGAGCGTCAGCTTGCCGCGCCTCGCGTCGGCGCCGACGAGGGTGAAGGCGTCCGTCCGGTCGATCACGTGCATCCCGAGGTGAGCGACGACGAAGTCCGCGACGGCGTCGCGGTCGCCGAGCCAGTAGGCGACGTGGTCGAGGGTCTTCGGATTCACGACAGGCACTCTCTCCCCGGGCGCGCCGCGGTTATGCGATCGGCTCGTTCTGGACGTTGTTCTCGTCCGCGTAGCGCTGCGTGAGCTCGTCGACGACGCCCATCCCCTTGTCGTAGGCGTAGTTGATCTCGACGAACGCGTTCCACTTGTCCGGCAACGCGTCCTCGGGGAAGATCGCCTCCACCGGGCACTCCGGCTCGCACGCGCCGCAATTCGAGGTGTAGATCCCGCCCGCCAGCGTGAGCGTGTGCTTGTCGGGGACGACGGCGCAGAAGACGTGCTCGTCCTCCTGCTCGCCGAGCGGGGTCACGCGGTTGACGCGCCAGTACGTCTCACGCGTCGCCAGGTAGAGCCAGCGGATCGGCCGATTCCGGCGGCCGTAGTTCGTCTCCATGTTCGACTCCTGGCCGGAGCCCACGGCGACATAGCCGGCGAGCGGCGCGACGAGCTCGAGCCAATCGAGGGCCTCGTGCTCGATCGAGCGCAGCCGCCAGGAGCCTGCTCTGACCGGATCGCCGTCGGCGGCGACCCAGCCGTCCACAAACCCGGCGATGTAGTCGACGTCGGCGTGCATGGGCAGTGCGCCCTTGAGATTGAGCGGAGCGCGGACGACGCCGGTGCCGGCATAGCCGGGATGGACGTCGAGGCACGGCGAGAACGTGACGTGATCGAAGAAATCGCGGAACCTGGCGACGCGCTCGCCGTACAGCTGCACGTAGTGGAGATGCTCCCCCGAGCGTGCCTCCTGCTTGTTCCAGGTGCCGTCGCCGAAGACGAGCCCGTGCAGGACGCCGAGCCGGTAGCTCTCGTTCTCGCGCTTCGCAGTCGTGCGCATCGCCGGCACGAACTGCCCGACCGAGAGCGAGTCCGTCCGCTGCCCGTCCGCGAGCACCCACGAGTGCGTCTGCGTCGCCTCCACCACGCGGTACCGCGAGGCGTTCCGCGTCGTGAGCCGCGTCCCGCCGTACCGATCGCGCTCCTCGAACGCGGGCGCAAACTCGATCTCGGCGAGGGGCTTGCGCCGGAAGCGCTTGACGAGCGCAGGCCTGAAGCCGTCGTCGGTCAACACCTTCGTCCACGCGTTCTCGAGCTCCGCGAACGCCTTGACTCCCCAGGGCGTGATGAACTGTTCGCTCGGCGCGAAGCAGTCGATGCACTCCTCGGGATCGATGACGAGGATCCGGGCCGCTTCGTGAATGCAGTCGACCGGGCAGACGTCGACGCAGGAGCGGTCTTTGATGTCGATGCAGGGCTCGGCGATGATGTACGTCACAGAGCCCTACTGTAGATAGCGGTCGTGGGCAGGTGCGCAGCCAACCGTCAGGCTTCCGGGGACGCCGTGAGCTCCGCCACGACCTCCCCGAGGCGCTCCGCCAGCGCCGACTTCGCGAGCACCTGGTCGAAGCCGGCGGCATGTGCGGCGCGCAGCCCGGACGTGTCGGTGTGGTTCGTGAAGCCGACGATCGGAGTGTCCGGATACGTGTCCGCAACCTCCTCGGCGTCGACGCGCGACACGTCCGCGAGCACGAGCTCCGGGTCATCCGTGTGGTCGACCGTGATGAGGCGATGGCGAGGTAGCAGGGCCTCGAGCTTCGCCCGCATGAAGAGTTCGACCCCACACAGCAGGATCGTCGCCACGACTGAAGGTTAGAACGCGATGGAGGCTGCATTCAAGCGCGGGCTCGAGGCGATTCGTGCCGGACGCTATTTCGAGGCGCACGAGGAGCTCGAGGAGGCATGGCGCGCCGCGGCGGCGGAGGAGCGCGACTTCTTCCAGGGGCTCGTCCACGTCGCTGTCGCCTGGTACCAGGCCGGCCGCGGCCGTCCCGTCGCGACGGGACGGCAGCTCGAGAAGGCGGCTCGCCGGCTCGCGCCGTTCGCCCCGAGGCATCGCGGAGTCGACGTCGAGAGCGTGCTCGCGCAGGTCCGGGCGGCGCGGGCCTGGGTCGCCGCGGGCTCACTCGATCTCGATCCACCCCGGCTCTAGGGCTTGGTGAGGCCGAGGTCGATCAGGGCGCGGTTGACCGCGACCTGGAGCCACCACTCGCGATGGAAGAAGAGAAGCAGGCCGAGCGCGACGAGCACCGTCCCGCTCGCGACCTGGATCGCCGTGTAGCGGTCGCGGAGCCAGCGGAACGCCCCCATTGCACGGGCGAAGGCGAGGCCGGCGACAACGAACGCCGCCCCCAGCCCGAGCGCATATGCGGCGAGCAGGACCGTTCCCTTCAGCACCGTTCCGCTCGTGCTCGCGAGGACGAGAACCGCTCCGAGGACACTGCCGATGCACGGGGCCGCGCAGACGGCGAACGCCCCGCCGAGGAGCGCACCCGAGCCGCGCCTGCGTGCGCCCGCGAGCAGGCCGGGGGCCAGCACACGCTCCGGCACGGGCAGCAGGCCCACGAACGCGAGGCCGAGCACGACGAGGACGAAGCCCGCGAGCTGTGTGCGAGCGGACGCCGAGAGAACGGTTCCGATCGCTGCCGCGGCCGCGCCGAGGACGACGAAGACGACGGTGAAGCCGAGGATGAACGGGAGGCTCGAGACGACTACCCGCCGGGCCGTCCCCCGCCGGCCGAGCTGGCCGGCCTCGACGCTCGAGAGCGCCGCGAGGTAGCCGGGGACGAGCGGCAGCACGCAAGGCAGGACGACCGAGACGAACCCCGCCGCGAACGAGATGCCGAGCCTTCCGCCCATCACTCGAAGCGTGCCAGGAGGTCGTCGAGGCGACGCTCGGTCTCCTCGTCGAGGCTCGAGCCCGGAGGCTCGTCCGGCTCCTCGGGGTCCTTGCGCCGGCTCCAGCGCCAGACGCCGAGGGCGAGGACGAGCGCACCGCCGAGCACGCCGGCGACCGGAAGCCACCAGGCGAGCAGGTCGAAGCCCTTGTGGGACGGAGAGGCCAGGATCCCCCTGCCGTAGTTGGCGACCAGCGCCGTCTCGATCCGCTTCGCGGTCCAGCACGCGGCGATCTTCTTCGAGATGAACCCCTTGATCTGCTGCGCCGCCTGCGAATCCGACATGGACAGCGTCGTGTGACAGGTCGGGCACATCACCTGGCCCTGGAGGTAGTCGAGCGAGGTTCGCGGGTGCGCGCAGGCGGCCGCCGGCGCCGCGAGGACGAGTGCCGCCGCCACGACCGCTGCGAGCCGCCACATCACGCGGCAGCCCCCGGGGACGCCGAAGGCGTCCCGGTCTCCGGCCGCGCGGCGCCCGCTTGGCCGGCGGCGCTTGCAGCCTTCGCCAGAGCCGAGCGGAACTTCCCCGCGAAGCCGGGATCGGTGATCGGGCCGGCCAGGTGGGCGACCACCTTCCCTTGGCGGTTGAGGACATAGGTCTCCGGCACCTGGTTGATCCCGTAGCTGCTCGTCACCTTGCCCGAGCCGTCCTCGACCATCGTGAAGGTCAGCGCGTGCGCGCTGACGAAGCGCCGTGCGTCGGAGGCGAGGTCGTGGTAGTCGACCCCGAGGAAGACGACCCCGCGCTCGCGATAGCTCGTCCAGTCTCGCTCGAGCACTGCAGCCTCGCTCTTGCACGGGTCGCACCACGATGCCCAGAAGTTCAGCACGACCGGCTTGCCCCGGTAGGCGGCGAGCGAGACCTTCCCCGGCCCTTCCAGCCTGCGCAGGGTGAACACGGGCGCCACGGCCCCGACGCGCGGAGCGTTCTGCTGGTGGACGACCGACCAGACGAGGAGCGCGAGCAAGCCCGCGATGCACCCGAGCGCGAGCAGCTGGGCGGTGGCCTTGAGGCGGCCACTCACGCCTTCAACGCCGCCTTCAGCTCGCGTGAGAACTGCTCGCTGTAGCCCTGGTCGCTCACCGGGCCGACGAGACGCTCGCCCACGATGCGTCCCGCCGGGTTGATCACGTACGTCACCGGAAGCCCGGGAAGCGCATACGCCCCCTGTGCAAGCGTCTCGCCGGGGTCGAAGACGATTGGGTATGTGACCCCGTGCGCGCTGAGAAAGCGCCGTGCGTCGCCTCTCGCGTCGCCGCTGTCGACGCCGAGGACCACGAGGCCCTGGGAGCGGTACCGGCGCCAGACCGATTCGAGGTCGGGCGCCTCCCGCTTGCACGGACGGCACCACGAGGCGAAGAAGTTGAGCACGACCGTCTTCCCACGGAACGACCTGAGCGAGAGGTCGCCGGTACCGGTCAGGCGCTGGAGGGAGAACGCAGGAGCGCGCGCTCCGACCTTCGGCGGCGGTGCCTGGTGCGTCAGCTTCCAGACGAGCAGGGCCGCGAGAACTCCGACGCCTGCCATGGCCAGCGCCTGAGCCCCGAGTTTGAGTCGCCCCGCCACGTCCGCCGCTAGGACGGGATGATGAACACCGGCGTCCCGATCCGCACGCGGGTGAACAGCCACTCCGCGGACGGAATCTGCATCCGGATGCAGCCGTGCGACTCGGAGTGTCCGATCGACCACGGCTCGGAGGTGCCGTGGATGCCCACGCCCGGAGCGCTCAACCCCATCCAGCGCGTGCCGAGCGGGTTGCCGGGGCCGGGTGGAACCGGCTTCGCCCCCGCCGCCCACGAGTCCTGAGTCGGCGGATACCACCACGGATTCACTTGCTTGACCACGACCTGGAACTGGCCGAGCGGCGTCGGCCACGCCGCCTGCCCGGTCGCCACCGGGAAGATGCGCACGAGCCGGGTCCCGTTGTAGAGGTAGAGGCGGTTGGCTCCACGATGGATCACGATCACCGGCTCGGACTTGACCGAGGCCGCGTCGAGCTTCCGCAGCGGAGCGACGATCACGGTGCGGGTGCCCGCGACGATCGTGCTGCGGATCAGCATCCGGACCGAGAACGGCCGCAGGGCGCGGCCCGGGTGGGCCAGCGAGAAGAATGGGCGGCTGTTCCGAAGACGCAGGGCGCCTGCGACGGGCGCGCGGTACGTCTTCTTGGCCAGGGTCTTCACCCACTTCGCGACGAGCTTCATGTCGAGCGTGGGCTTGAGGGGGATCACCGTGTCCGCGGGAGCCGTAAGCGCGGTCTGGATCGCCGGGCCGACAGCGAGTGCGGCATGGAAGTGGTGCGGCGAGACCGAGACGCCGCGATGCCCGACGTGAAGGACGAGCGGCGCGAAGTACGCCTCCTGTACCGCGGCCGTCGCAGCGTCGGCGGTCAGGCCGCCGACGTCCACGGAGCCGATCTGGACGCCATCCGCGATCACCGTGGGCGGCGGCGGGGCGTCGGCACGGGCATGGCCGGCCCCGACGCCGAGGGCGCAGACGACGAGACAGAGGATGAAGCCGGCGCGCTTGGCCACGGAGCGCTGGATTCTAGCTTCCGGCCGGTATGCCTCCGTCACGGAGCCGCTTTCGAACAACCGCGGGTCGGCCGCTCAGGTCTTGCGGATCACCACGACGGCCAGATCGTCGGAGAGGTCGCCGCCGGCGAACTCGCGCGCATCCTCGGCGACCGCGGCGGCGAGCGAGCGCGCGGACAGCTCGTGCCGCTCGGCCAGCAGAGCGTCGAGGCGGTCGTCCCCATACAACTCGCCGTCGCGGCGAGCTTCGATCACGCCGTCGGTGTAGAGCACGAGCGAGGCGCCGCGCGGCAACTCGGCGCGGGACTCGGCGTACTCCTGGCCTTCGTCGATGCCGAGCACGAGGCCATGTGCGTCGAGCGGCCGCGCCGAGCCATCCGGGAGGACGATTCGTGGGGCCGGATGGCCCGCGCTCGCGCCGGTCACCCCGCCGCTCACGCCGTCGACCACTACGTAGCTCATGCTGATGAACTTGCCCGGTCCGATCTCGCTGCAGATCACGTCGTTCGCGGCCCCGAGGAAATCGGCCGGCTCCGGATGCTCGCGAGCGAGCGAGCGGAAGACGAACTTCGCCATTGCCATGTCCGCCGTCGCGTCGACGCCGTGCCCTGTGACGTCGCCGAGCACGACGGCGAGCCGCCCGTCGGCGAGAGCGAGGAAGTCGTATACGTCCCCACCGACGTCGACGCGGGCCGAGGGCTCGTACACCTCGCCGACCTCGAGCCCCTCGATCACGGGCCGTGAACGAGGCAGAAGCGATCGCTGCATCGTGTCGGCGAACTGCTTCTGCTGCTGATAGAGGCGAGCATTGTCGATCGCGAGAGCGGCCTGCCCCGCAAGCGCAGTCGCGGCCTCGACCGTCTCCTGCGTGAGGGGGCTGCCGGGCCGGAACGAGAAGACACCGAGCGAGGCGACGACCTCGGTCGGGAGGGCAACCGGAACGACCGCCGCCGTCCAGCCCTTCTCGAGGAACGGGACGAGCGCCGGCAGGAACTGCTCGCCGCGGCCGCGGCCGAGTCGAAAGGCTCGCCGGTCGCGGAAGAGCCGCTGCACGTTGCGTTGGCCGAACGGGACCGGCTGGGCGAGGATGGTGCGGACCGGCTCGGCGAACGGAGCGTCCCGGACGTGGACCGCGCGCGGCAAGAGCCGCTCTCGCCGCTCGTCCGGCATCCGCACCACCGCCGCGTCGAGATCGAGCACCTCGACGACGGTGCGCGCCAGCGCGTCGAGCGTCTCGTCGAGCCGGAGGCTCTGGGCGAAGGAGCGCGACACCTCGTACAGCGCGCGGATCTGCCGTGCTGCCGCCCGCTCACGTGCGAGGGCCGCCTCGCGCTCCTCTCCGAGACGGGTCGCCTGCTCGTGGAGCTGCGCATTCTGGACGGCGACCGCGAGCTGTCCGGCGAGGGCTGCCAGGAGCGCGGTCTCGTGCTCGCCGGCCGCGGGCCGGCCCGCGGGGTAGGCGGCGAGCAGGCCGACGACCTCGCCACGCGCCATGAGGGGAACTGCGAGCGCGGAGCCGATCCCGGTCTCGCGCGCGGCCGCCGCGACCGCCGTGAGCCGCGGATCTTGCACCACGTCCCCGACCTCCAGCACCGCTCGCTCACGCGACGGGCCGAGCGCAACGTCGAGCAGCCGGTCGGCGACCCGAGCGTGCGGGCCAGCGAGGCCACGGCTCGCCGCCTCCTCGAGCGGGCCCTCCCCCGCGCCGCGGAGGTAGACCGCCACCCGGTCGACGTCCAGCAGCTCGGCGACCCGCTCGACGGCCGTCTCGAGCGTGTGCGACACGGAGAGCTCCGCCGTCGCCTGCACGATCACCTCCAGCAGCGCGCGCGTGCGCTCGAGCTCGAGCGCCAGCAGTCGCGCGCGCTCGCCGGTGCGGAGCGCGTGGGCGGCGCGGACGCCGAACGTTGCCAACCGCGTGAGCTGCTCCGCCTCCGGCTCCTCGCCCATTGGATGGAACAGCTGCAGGACGCCGAGCGGCGGCCGTCCCAGCGGTAGCGCGGTCGAGGCGGGACAGTCGAGTGGCAGCCCGGCGGCATGGGCCGTCACGGGAGCGGCGTCGGCGAGCGCGCGTTCCGCCAGCTCACGAGCCGCTCCGAGCCCGCCGGTAGCGTCGACGCCCCACGAGGCGACCGGGACGAACCCGTCGTCGCGGGTCTCCCAGAGAACCGCGGCGGGCGACCCGGCGACGCCTGCGGCGAGGCGGACGACCTCGCCCGCGGCGCCCTCCTCCTGCAGGGCCACCGCGAGCGCCTCACCGGCCAGCTCGAAGGCCGGACGCGTGAGCGAAGAGGCATCGTCGCCGACCGCGAACGCGCGAAGGAGGAGGGCGGCATGCGCGGCACACAGCTCGGCGGCGAGTCGCTGCTCCGCGCCGAAGGGCTCCCCGGAACGGAGAAGCTCGAGCGAGGCTGAGACGCCCTCCACGCGGGCCGGTACGAGGAACAGGTGCGTCGCGCCGGCGTGCTCGGCGATCCGGCGCACTGCTGCAGGCGCCTGCGCGAGGGCGTCGAGCGGCGATTCCGGCAACTCCGCCGCCGGCAACACGGTTCCGTAGAGCTCGGCCGCGAGCGCCCGCGGCGCGGCCACGGCAACCGCCTCGAGCCGCTCGCCGCTGTCGTCGAGAGCGCGGATGAGCGCGATCTCGGCGCCGGTGACCGCCTGCGCGGCCTCGGCCACCGCCCGCAGCGCGTCGGCCGAGCTGGCCGCTGCCGCCGCGACCGTGAGCGCGCGCACGAGGGCAGCAAGAGACGGCGCCCCCAGGCGGGCGTCCCGTGAATCGAGGTCGAGCAGACCGGTCACCGTCCGAAAGTATTCCGGCCGCAGCACGCCCGCGGCCAGCGCGCCTCAGCCCGCGAGGCGCGAGGCCCGTCTCTCCCAGACCGTGCCGGTGCACATCGGGCACGGGGGCAGCGCGCGGCGGACGATCGCGCCGTAGCCACAGTCGGCGCAGCGGAACTCGCCGCAGGCCTCCGTTCCCGCCACTACGAGGTCGACGAGCGCTGCAAACGCCGTCGGCAGAGCCGCCTGCGTGCGGCCGAGGACTCCGGCTTCGGCGGTAGGTCCTGGATCGTCGAGAGCGGCCGCGGGCGGTCGCGTCGTCGTCTCGACCTGTTCGAGCTCAGCCCCTACGTCCTGCACTGCCCCTTGATCCTCGGAGAGGGCGTGCCCAGCGCACGCCGGTGCGATTTTGTGCCCATACTGCGCACGTGCAAACGCCGGAGCCAGCCCGCCCGTTCCGGATGCGCCCGGAGCGCCGACCTCGTCCCGAGCGGACGACGCCGCTCGTCGAGAGCTGGGGAGTGCGCTTCGCGTGGGTCTCCGGGCTCGTCCTCACGCTCTCCGCGTTCACGGATTGGTACGCGGGGACGCTGCCGAACGGCTTGACTTTGTCGGTGACCGGCTGGCATACCGGCGCGCTCGGCAAGCTCGTCTTCTTCGTGGGGCTCGCCACGCTGATCCTCGAGGCGTCGCGCCAAGCGGGGATCCTCCTGCCGGCCGCTGTGCCCGACCGGTTGCTTCTGATCGCGCTCGGCGCGCTCGCGGTGATCTTCGTCCTGATCCGCCTGATCTCGGTCCCGGACACGTATTTCGTCTCGACCGCGCGCGGGATCGGGCTCTACGTCAGCCTGCTCGCGGCGCTCGGCCTCCTCGGCGCCGGATTGCTCCGCACCGCCGAGGATCTTCCCTAGCTGGAGATTTTCCTTCCCTAGCTAGACCGGGACGATCGCCTTCGTCTGCTCGAGGAGCTCCCCGAGGTCGAACGGCTTTCCGACGAAGCCGGTGGCGCCGCTCGACGCCGCCTGCCGCCGCGCCGCCTCGTCCACCTGGCCGCTGAACATCAACACCGGAATCGCTCCGGCGCCGTGGCGCTCCTGGATCCGCCGCAGCATCTCCCAGCCGTCGACGTGCGGCATCATCACGTCGAGGAGGACGAGCTCGGGCTTGCGGGTCTCGATCGAGGCGAGACCTTCGTCGGCGCTCGCGGCCTCCTGAACGTCGTAGCCCTCCCGCTCGAGCTCGAGCCGCACGAGCTCGCGCATCCGCTCGT
The DNA here is from genome assembly GCA_963748755.1 of uncultured Actinomycetes bacterium. GTDB lineage: Bacteria > Actinomycetota > Thermoleophilia > Gaiellales > Gaiellaceae > Palsa-739. The sequence goes on along the minus strand of CAVVKA010000004.1, from coordinate 122,413 downwards.
CGTCGTCCACGAGGAGGACGGTCGGCCCCGCCTGCTGTCGGCCTGGGCCGGAGCGGGCGAGGAACGACTCGAGGTCGCCGCGCCGGAAACGCCGGTGGCCGCCCGGCGTGTAGAACGCGGGTACGCGGCCCTGGTCCGACCACTTGCGGATCGTGCTCTGGGCCACACCGAGAAAACGTGCAGCCTGCCCGAGGGTCAGCCACTCGGGCTCGCGCCGTGCAGGGTCGTCTCTAAGAGCCATTGGCAAGAATTTGACCAAAACTCACACTTTTTACACCTGGATGTGAGTCTAGGCGCACATCCTCATGGTTCGTAATCGGTAGCCCCGCGCTGGTAGGCATCGAACGCTGCGGCGAGGACGACGGTGAGATCGCGCGGCCAGCCTGGCGCGGCGGCGCGTTCGTCGAGCACCTCGCGCGCCCAGCGCTCCGACTCGCCGTAGGCGGCGACAAGCTCCGCGAGCGTGTACGTCTGGCCGATCCGCTTGCGCAGCTCGTCGAGCACGAGGTCGAGAAGCTCGAGGAGCTGCCGGTACCGACGCTGGTCCTCGCGGGCGGCCTCCAGCCGGCGCGTCCCCTCCTCCCACTCCTGCTTCGCGACCTCGACCTGGCTCACCCTGTATGCCTCATTGGGAGCAGCACCGCTGCGGCCAGGGCGACCCGACCTCGGCGAGGATGCGCTCGCCGAGGTCGTAGCCGGGGCGCGCGAGGGCGAACGCGACGTGCGCGTGGAGGCACTTGAGGCTGCCGCCCCGCCGCGACCCGCCGATGCCGTAGTCGAGCGAGGCGCCGCCGTCACTGCCGGTAGCCTCGCCGGCGAGCTCCTTGCGGAGCCTCCGCTGCTCCTCGTCGCCCGCCGCGAGGCTCGAGGCAAGCGCGGGATCCGTGCGCGCCGCCTCGCTCCAGCGCTCGACGCCTCCGGCGGCTTCGAGTCGCGAAACGGCCGCGACGAGATGCCGGCAGGTGAGGTAGTACGTGGTCGGGAACGGCTCGCCGTCCGCGCCGTACGGGCTCTGCTCGGTCACCGCCGGCTCGCCGAAGGGGCAGCGCACCGCAACGCGGCGGAGCGTGCGCGGTTCACGCCCCAGCTGGCGCGCTACGACCGCGCGATCAGCGTCGGTGACCATGGCGGGCAGCATGACTTCCTCCATGCTGCCTGCGCCGCCACTGCGGGATGTCCTTGACGATGAAGAGGTGCTCGCCGGGGCGTATGTAGCCGAGCGTCCGCGCCGCGGCCGCGAGAGCGGCGTCCGATGACGCGCGCAGCAGCCGCTTCTCGAGCCTCGCCTGCTCCCGTTGCAGCTTTTGCACCGCGGCGACCCGGACCGCACGCTGGGACCTGGCGTCGACGTAGTCGTGCAGCGGCCGGTAGTAGAGAAGCCCGACGAGCACGAGTGCGCCCACCGCAAGCCAGCGGCGCGCGATGGGCCCGCCGAGGCGGCGGCGCTTCTTCCGCGTAGCCATCCGGTCCGAGTTCTCCGGGGGGCGCCGCGGTCCTGCGGGGCTACTGAACTACGTCGACCTTGATGACGTTGGTCGTGCCGGGGATGTTGACGGCGGTTCCCGCCGTGATCACGACCCCGTCGCCGCTCCCGACGATGCCGGCGTCGCGCGCCGCCTCCACGGCCAGGCGCCAGAGCTCCTCGACGTCGCTCGTCTCGGAGATCAGGAGCGGGGTCACGCCCCACTCGAGCGCGAGCTGTCGCATCGCCCAGTCGACATGCGTGAGCGCGACGATCGGCCGGCGCGGCCGCAACCGCGCGACCGCGTTCGCTGTCCGGCCGGTGAAGGTGGGAACGAGGATCGCCTTCGCCTGCAGTGCCTCGGCGATGTCGCACGCGGCGTTCGACATCGCCTGGCCGATGGTCGGATTGTCCGTCGCCTGCGGCAGCTCGTGCCGGTAGTCGAGACTGGGCTCGACCGCCCGCGCGATCCGGTCCATGTACGCCACCGCCTCGACGGGATATTCGCCGACGGCCGTCTCCCCGGAGAGCATCACCGCGGAGGTGCCGTCGAGGACGGCGTTCGCGACGTCGCTGGCCTCCGCGCGCGTGGGCTCGGGTGAGTGCACCATCGTCTCGAGCATCTGGGTCGCCGTGATCACGGGCTTCCCGCGCTCGAGCGCCTTGTGGATGATCCGCTTCTGGACGAGCGGCACGAGCGCGGGCCCGATCTCGACGCCGAGATCGCCGCGGGCGACCATCACCGCGTCGGTCTCGGCGAGCACGTCGTCGAGGACGTCGACCGCTTCCGACTTCTCGATCTTCGCGATCACGTGCGCGTGCGAGCCGGCCTGCTCGAGCAGCGCGCGCAGGTCGCGGACGTCCGCGGGCGAGCGTATGAAGGAGAGCGCGACGAAGTCCACGCCGGTCTCGACGGCCCAGTCGAGGTCGGCGACGTCCTTCCGCGTGAGCGAGGGAATCGGCACCGGAACGCCCGGGAGGTTGACCCCCTTGTGCGAGCTGACCAGTCCGCCGACGACCACCGCGCACGTCGCGTGGCCGCCCTCGACGTCGTCGACGCGCAGCCGGACCAGCCCGTCGTCGATCAGCACCTCGTGCCCAGGCTCGAGCACGTCCCCGATCACGGCCGGCGCGATCGGCAGCTCGCCGTCGGTCGCAGCCTCCTCGGCGCAGACCTTGACGCGGTCGCCGGTGTGGAGGACGACCGGCTCCGGCAGCTCGCCGATACGAAGCTTGGGGCCTTGCAGGTCGGCGATGAGGGCGATCGGACGGCCGACGTCGGCCGCGATCTCGCGCACGAGCCAGGCCCGCTGGGAGTGATCGGCGTGGGTGCCGTGAGACAGGTTGAAGCGGACGGCGTCGACGCCCGCCTCGATCAGCGCGCGCAGGCGCTCCCGCGAGTCGGACGCGGGCCCTAGCGTCGCCACGATCTTCGTCCGGCGGTCGATGGCCATCCGGCTCAGGGTACTAGCGAGGGTGGCGGGGAAACGACGTTGCCGAACTAACGCCGCGCCCTCGGGAACGCGCTCCAGCCCGGATAGACGGCCCGCTCGCCAAGCTCCTCCTCGATTGAGCACGGGGGAAACCATGTTTCCCCCGTGGACCCCCTTCTTCGTCCGATCGTTCAAGCGCCGGCGAGCCGCGCCCGCCATGTCGGTCGCGGCGACGAGTCGTGCCCTAGCGAGAGGCCCGAGGGAACGCGCTCCAGCCCGGATAGACGGCCCGCTCGCCCAGCTCCTCCTCGATCCGGAGCAGCTGGTTGTACTTCGCGACGCGGTCGCTCCTCGCCGGCGCGCCCGTCTTGATCTGGCCGGTGCCGAGCGCGACTGCGAGGTCGGCGATCGTCGCGTCCTCGGTCTCGCCCGAGCGGTGAGACATGACGGCCGTGTAGCCGTTCTCGTGGGCGAGCCGGACCGCTTCGATCGTCTCCGTCAGCGTGCCGATCTGATTGACCTTGACAAGGATCGAGTTGGCGACGCCGCGCTCGATGCCGAGCCGCAGCCGCTCGGGATTCGTGACGAAGATGTCGTCGCCGACGAGCTGCAGCCGGTCGCCGAGCCGCTCGGTGGTGGCGCGCCAGCCGTCCCAGTCGTCCTCGGCGTTGCCGTCCTCCAGCGAGACGAGCGGGAAGCGCTCCGCGAGGTCGCCGTAGAAGCCGGCCATCTCCTCGGGTGCGAGCTCACGCTGCTCGAACCGGTACCGGCCGTCGGAGAAGAACTCGCTCGAAGCGGGATCGAGCGCGATCGCCACGCGGTCGCGGTGGCCAGCCCGGTCGGCGGCAGCGAGGATCGTCTCGATCGCGATCTCGCTCGACTCGAGGTCGGGCGCGAATCCTCCCTCGTCGCCGACGCCCGTCGAGAGCCCGCGTTCCACGAGCAGCTTCTTGAGCTCGTGATACGTCTCTGCCGCGATCCGCAGGCCTTCCGCGAAGCTGTCGGCTCCGGCGGGGACGACCATGAACTCCTGCAGGTCGATCGAGTTGTCGGCGTGGACGCCGCCGTTGATCACGTTGAGCATCGGCACCGGCAACGTCGTCGCGTCGTCCCCGCCGAGGTGGCGGAACAGCGAGACACCGGCATCGGCCGCCGCCGCCTTCGCGCTCGCGAGCGAGACGCCGAGGACGGCGTTCGCGCCGAGGCGCCCCTTGTTGGGGGTGCCGTCGAGCTCGATCAGGCGGCGGTCGAGCGTCTCCTGGTCCGACGCGTCCAGGCCGGCGACCGCGGCCGCGATCTCGCCGTTGACGTTCGCAACTGCGGTGGAGACACCCTTTCCGTTCCACGCATTCCCCCCGTCGCGAAGCTCGACTGCCTCATGGACGCCGGTGGAGGCGCCGGACGGGACGATCGCCCTCCCCACGTCGCCCGCAACGACCTCGACCTCGACCGTCGGGTTGCCGCGCGAGTCGAGGACTTGACGGGCGTGGACCTCGGTGATCGCGCTCACTCCTTCTCCTTCGCCCGGTCGAACCACTCGTCCTGGCGCTCGAGCGGCAGCTCACTCCAGTTCTCCCCCGTCTTCGCGGCAAGCTCCTCGGCCACCTCGACCCGGCGGCGGAACCGTTGGGCCGCGCGCCGCAGCTCGAGCTCCGGATCGACCTCTAGCCTGCGGGCCACGTTCACCGCGGCGAAGAGGACGTCGCCGAGCTCGTCGCCCGACGGCTCCTCCCGCAGCTCCCGCAGCTCGTCGGCGAGATCGGCGAGCGCGCCGGCGAGATCCGGGTACTCGAACCCCACAGCCTTTGCGCGCTGCTGGATCTTGCGCGCGTACAGGAGACCCGGCAGCCGCTCCGCGACATCGTGGAAGATGCCCTCGCGGCCTTCCTGCTCACGCTTGATCCGCTCCCAGTTCGAGCGCACGCGCTCGGCCGTCGGCGCCTCGACGGTGCCGAACACGTGTGGGTGGCGTCGCACGAGCTTCTCGTGCACGCCGCGGGCCACCTGCGCCAGGTCGCCGGTACCTCGCTCCTCGAGCAGGAGGGCGAGGAAATAGACCTGGAAGAGGAGGTCGCCGAGCTCGTCGAGCAGCTTCTCGTCGTCGCCGGCGAGCGCGGCGTCCGCGACCTCATACGACTCTTCGACCGTGTGCGGGACGATGCTCGCCGCCGTCTGCTCTCGATCCCACGGGCAGTCCCGGCGTAGGCGCTCGGTCAGGCGCTGCAGGTCGAGGAGTGCCGCAGCGGGCTCGGTGCCGGGCTCGCCGGCGGCCGAGCCGCCGGCGTCCCGCGAGAAGCTCCCGCCCTCGGCGGCCGGCACCTCAGCCGGTCGTCGTCGGCGCCGGCGCCGTCGGCGTCGGCGTCGTGACCGTCGCCGGGGCGTAGCCCGCCTGGTACGAGACCTTGCCCTTGAAGTCGTTCGCCAGCTTCGCGAGCCAGGCCTGCCAGGCCGCCGACTTCCTCTGAGAGGCGAGGTTCGTCTTGATCTGCGACTCGACTTCCTTGAACGACTGGTGGTGCGTGGGGTGGATAGCGCCGATCGGCTGGATCACGTGCCAGCCATAGGTGCTGTGCACCAGCGAGACCTCGTTCGTCTTGAGAGAGAACGCGGCCTTGTCGAACGGCGTGACCGTCTGCTGGCAAGGGCCACTCTGGCCGCCGTGGGCGACGCAGATCTTGCCGCCCTGTACCGCCGAGCCCTTGTCCGTCGAATACTTCTTCGCCAGCTGGGCGAAGCTCGCGCCGTTCTTGATCTGCTGCTCGAGCCGCTGGGCAAGGGACTTGCTCTTGACGAGGATGTGCCGCACCTCGCGCGTCTCGGGAGTCTTGAAGGCGGTCTTGTTCACCTTGAAGTAGTGCAGCGCCGCGGCGTCGGAGATCTTGATGTTCTCCGTCACCTTGTTCTCGAGCTTCTGACCGAGCAGGTTCGGCCGGAGCTCGTACTGCTCGACCTGCGCGAGCGTGATCTCGTCCTTCTTCAGCGCGGCGAGGAGCTTCGTCTTGCTGCCCTTGTAGTACGTCTTCTGGATCTGATCGACCTGCTTGTCGATGTCCTTCTGGGTGACAGTCACATGGAGCTTCTGAGCCTCTTGCCCGAGCTCCTGCTGCTGCACGAGGAAGTTGACGGCCGAGTCGCGGAGCGACGTGTAGGCGGGAGTGCCGACCTTCGGCACGGGCTGCCCCGAAGCCTTGTAGCGCGCGAAGCCCACTTGCATCAGCGAGTCGAAGCTCGCTTTCGGCACCGAGGTGGAGCCGACGGTGGCGATCGCGTCGTTGGGGACGGAGCTCGTACCTCCGCCTCCGCCGCACCCGGCGGCGAGCAGAGCGAAGAGCGCTGTGGACAAGAGCAGGAAGGGCAGACGAGTCTTCATTTCCATCCAGTGAGGTCGATGTCGCGGGAAGCCCGTGCGGCGAAGTTCGTTCTCAGGCCGCTCGGCGCGCGTCCAAGATAGCATCGACGAGCTCGACCGCTTGGGCAATTTCCTCTTGCCCGCGCATGCTTATCTCCTGCTTAGAAGAGACATATACCGCCGTCTTGGCGCGGTCCCGCAGCTCGCGCAGCTCGCCCGAGCCGAGCACGAGCCGCCCCACGGTCGCCCTCCCACCCTGGAACACGAGGTAGTCGGCGCCGAGGAGCGCGACCTTGATCTTCGCCTCCTGGATCCGGAAGAGATTCTCCACGGGTGCCGGCAGCGGTCCGTAACGGTCCTCGAGCGCGGCCCGCAGCTCGCGCAGCTCGTCCTCGGTCTCCGCGAGCGCGAGCCGGCGGTGGACGTCGATACGAAGCGCCTCCGAGTCGACGTATGCACCGGGAACGTAGGCGTCGACACGCGCGTCCACTCGCACCGGCCGCACCGTGATGCGCTTCTGGCCCTGCAGCTCGGCGACGGCCTCGTTCAGGAGCTCCACATAGAGCTCGAAGCCGACGGCCGCGACGTGGCCGGATTGCTCCGCGCCGAGCAGCTCCCCCGCGCCGCGGATCTCGAGGTCGCGCATCGCGATCGCGAACCCGGCTCCGAGCTCGGTGTGGTCGGCAAGCGTCGCGAGCCTCGCCCGCGCCTCGGGGGTCAGCTCGCGTGCGTCGGGATAGAAGAGATAGGCGAACGAGGTGGCGTCGGAGCGGCCCACACGCCCGCGGATCTGGTAGAGCTGCGCGAGGCCCAGCGTGTCGGCGCGCTCGACGACGAGGGTGTTCGCCTGTGGGATGTCGATCCCGGACTCGATGATCGTCGTCGAGACGAGCACGTCGGCGTCTCCGCGTAGGAACGCGTGCATCCGCTCCTCCAGCTCCTTCTCGCGCATCTGCCCGTGCGCGACGAGGAAGCGCAGCCCCGGGCAGAGCTGCTGCAGCTGCGCCGCCCGCTCCTCGATGGTCTCGACGCGGTTGTGGAGGAAGAACGCCTGGCCCTCGCGCTCGGCCTCCCGCTCGAGCGCGAGCTTCACGAGCTCCTCGTCGTACTCGCCCACGGTCGTCCGGATCGGCCGGCGCCCCTCCGGCGGCGTCTCGATGATCGAGATGTCGCGCATGCCCGCGAGCGAGAGATGGAGAGTGCGCGGGATCGGCGTCGCGCTGAGCGTGAGCACGTCGACCTCGAGCCGCAGCGACTTGAGCAGCTCCTTCTGGGCGACGCCGAAGCGCTGCTCCTCGTCGAGGATCACGAGGCCGAGCTCCTTCGGGATCACGTCGCGGCTGAGCACCCGGTGCGTCCCGACGAGCACGTCCACCTTGCCGGCGGTGAAGTCGGCGAGGATGCGCTTCGTCTCCCTGGGAGGCACGAACCGGGAGACCATCTCGACGCGCACCGGGAAGTCGCGGAAGCGCTCGCGGAACGTGTTGAAGTGCTGCTCCGCGAGGATCGTCGTCGGCGCGAGGAGCAGTACCTGCCGCCCGTTCACGGCGACGGCGAACGCGGCGCGCACCGCGACCTCCGTCTTGCCGAAGCCGACGTCGCCGCAGACGAGCCGGTCCATCGGCCGCGGGGTTTCGAGGTCCTCCTTGACCGCCTCGATTGCGGCCTCCTGGTCCGGCGTCTCGCGGTACGGGAAGCTCGCCTCGAGCTGCGGCAGCCATTCGCTCGAGAGGTCGTACGCAATGCCCTCGCGCGTCTGCCGCTGCGCGTAGAGCTGGATCAGGTCGCCGGCGAGCTCGCGGACCGATTCGCGCGCCCGCGACTTGAGCGTCTGCCACGCCTTGCCGCCCAGCTTCGACAGCGCGGGCGCCGAGGCGTCGGCGCCGACGTAGCGCGAGACCTTTCCGAGCTGCTCGTGCGGGACGTAGAGACGATCCTCTCCCCGAAACGCGAGCAGGAGATAGTCGCGGGTGATGCCGGCCACGGTGTTCGTCTCGAACCCGAGCAGCCGGCCGACGCCGTGATCCTCGTGCACGACGTAGTCGCCGGTGCGGAGATCCGCGAAGGACTGCAGCGCGCGGCCGCCGAGGCGGCGCTCGCGCGGCACCCGGCGGCGGAAGACCTGGTGGTCGGGCAGGAGGACGAGCCCGAGCTCACGCCAGACGAACCCGCGTCGGGCCGGAGCTACCGCGAAGAGAAGCTCGGGCTCCTCCGGCAGCTCGTCGCCAGGCTCGAGGAGGCGCGCCTCGACCCGGCGAAGCAGGTTCTGGGTGCGAAGGGCCTCGCCGCGGTGCGGGAAGGCGACGACGACCCGCTGGCCCGAGCGAAGGAGCGCCCCGAGCTCGCTCTCCGCCTCGGCGAGGCCGCGGGCGGCGATGGCCGGCCGCTGGGCCTCGAAGGCGAAAGGCTGCGCCTGGGGGAACGGATCGAGCTCGGTCGAGCCGGCGAGTGAGAGCGGATCGACGCCGTCCTCCTTCCAGACACCCCGCACGTCGTCCGGCTGGAAGACCAGGTCCGGCGGCCGCCCGAGCGGCGGCACGAGGTCGTCCGGAATCGCGGGCGCTACCGGCTCCTCACCCTCCTCCGCAAGTAACAGACTGTTACTAAGTTCGACAGTGTCCGTTCGGCGCTCGGCCGCCGGGTACAGGGTCGCCTCGGCCACGGGATGAAGGGCGCGCTGCGTGAAGGGCGAGAAGGCACGCACCGACTCGATCTCGTCGCCGAAGAACTCGACGCGGAAAGGCTCGCGCCCAGTGGTCGGGAAGACGTCGACGATGCCGCCGCGCACGGCGAACTGGCCGCGATCGTCGACGCGTTCCACCCGCTCGTAGCCCGCAAGCGCCAGCGACTCTGCCAGCCCCTCGACGCCAACGCTGGAAGCGTCGGCGGCCAAGCCGCCGACGCCCGGCGGGTAAACCCTGCCGCCTAAGGCGGCAGTGGGCTCGAGGCCCGCCCGTAGCTCGATTGGATCCGGGCGCGCCTCCGCCGGCGGCAGGCCTTCGGCGAGCGCTCTCGCCGACGCGCAGACGAGCCCGCCGCTGGCGAGCACGTGCAGCGCCCGGGCCCGCTCGCCGACGAGATGAGGCGGCGGCGCGAGGCCCGACTCCCACGAGACACCGCGGCTCGGGAGCAGCCCGACCACCTCGTCGCCGAGGAACCAGGCCGCGGCCTCGGCGGCGTCGCGGGCGTCCGCGTCCTCAGGCAGAAGGACGACGAGGCCGCGCTCCAATCGTTCGTGGAGCGAGGCGAGCAGGAGCGGTAGCGCGGACTCCGAGACGCGGGCGCGCGTCGGCAGCGCGTCCGCGAGCTCGGCGACGCGCTCGTGCTCGACGAGCTCCCGGACGAATGCGTGGAGTACCGGACGGTCCATGACGACGGGCGGAACCGGCCGGTTCCGCGTCATCCGATGGTAGTGGCCCGGCTCATCAACGGGATCCACGCCGTGAGGGAGCGCGGCACGCGGCGCTGCGGGGCTAGCGCCGGTTGACCTGAGCCTGCGCGCGCTCGACGCCCTCGGCGTCGAGCGTCTCGACGGCGTCTGCGGCGCGCGCGACGAGCCCCTTGACGTCTTCGTGGGGCTCGAAGTTTGCGAGCACCCAGTCCGCGAGCGCGCGCGGGTCGCCACGCTCCGGCCGGCCGACGCCGACGCGAAGCCGCAAGAACTCCTGGGTCTTCAGGTGCTGCGCGACCGACCGCAAACCGTTGTGCCCCGCGAGGCCGCCGCCGAGCCGCAGCTGGAGCCGACCGAGCTCGAGGTCGCTCTCGTCGTGGATGACGAGGACCGACTCGGGTGCGACCTTGAAGAACGAGGCCGCCGCGCCGACCGAGCGGCCCGACTCGTTCATGTACGTCTCGGGCTCGAGAAGGGCGACCTTGTGGCCGTCGAGCCGAATCTCCGCGAGCCGCGCCGAGAACTTCGAGCGCCAGGAGCCGCCGTGCCTGCGCGCGAGCTCGTCCGTGACCATCGCGCCGACGTTGTGCCGGTTGCGCTCGTACTCGCGCCCGGGATTCCCCAGCCCGACGACGAGCAGGTCGAGCGACGATCCCTGGCGGCGCGGCCAGAGCCGGATGGCTCAGCCCTCGACGGTGCCCTGGTCGCCGGCGGCGTCCGCCTCCGGCTCGGCCGGAGCTCCGGCCGCACCCTCCGCGGCCTCGCCCTCGGCCCCCTCCTCGCCCTCGGCAGCCTCGGCCTCCGCCTCCAGCGCGGCGAGCTCCTCCTCGGTGGGCTCGGGCTCGACGACCTTCGTCGGCGCGGTGACCGTGGCTACGACCATCTCGGGATCGTCGAGGAGCGTGACGCCTTCCGGCGCCCTGAGATCCGAGACCCGCAGCGTGCCGCCGATATCCATGCTCGAGACGTCGATGTCGAGATGCTCCGGAACCTCGAGCGGCAGGGCCTCGACGGTCACCTCGCGCAGCGGCTGCGAGAGCACGCCGCCCTCGCGCACGCCCGGAGCGTCCTCGCCGCCGACGAGCAGCACCGTGACCGCCGCCTGGATCGCCTGGTCGAGCCGCACCTCCTGCAGGTCGACGTGCGTGACGAGGCCGCGAACCGGGTCGACCTGATACTCCTTGAGAATCGATGCGTGCGTCTCCCCCTTGCCGTCGATCTCGACGTCGAGGATCGAATGCAGGCCGCCCGCACCGGTCAGCGCGCGCCGGAGCTCGCGCTCGGCGATGGAAATCGCGACCGGCTCCCCGTTTCCGTAGAGGACGCCCGGAACGAACCCCTGCCTGCGCAGGCGGCGCGACTCGGCAGAGCCGAGGCTCTCGCGCTGGGCGACGACGAGTTTCGTCCGTTCTCCGGCCATTCCGGCGGGGGAGTGTACCGTCAAGGACATGGACTTCGAGCGCCTGCTCGCCGGCTGGGAAGGCGAGCACGCGGTCGTCCGCCACGACGCCGAGAGCGGAGCCTGGATGTTCGTCTGCCTCCACTCCACCGTGCTCGGGCCGGCCGGCGGCGGCACGCGGCTGCGCGTCTATCCCGCGCCGGCCGGCGGCCTCGCGGACGCGATGCGCCTGTCGGGTGCCATGACGTGGAAGATGGCGGCCGCCGGGATGCCGCGCGGCGGCGGCAAGGCCGTGCTCGCGGTGCCCGAGCTTCCGATAGGCGAGCCGCGCAAGCGTCTGCTGCGGCGCTACGGCGAGCTCGTCGCCTCCCTCGGCGGCAGCTACCGCACCGCCGGCGACATGAACATCTCGCCGGAAGATCTCGACGTCGTCGCCGAGACGTGCCCGTGGGTCTACGGGACCACGGGCCGCGGCGGGAACAGCGGCCGCGGCACGGCCCGCGGTGCGCTGCACGCGATCCGCGCCGCCGTCGAGCATGTCTTCGGCTCGCCCGAGCTCGCCGGCCGCAGCGTCCTCGTCCAGGGAACCGGCGCCGTCGGCGCGGTCCTCGCGCGCGAGCTAGCGGACGCCGGCGCCCGCGTGCTCGTCAGCGACGTCGACGAACCGCGGGCCGCCGCCACCGGCTGCGAGACCGTTCCCGTCGACGGGGTGCTCGAGACGGAGGTGGACGTCTACTCGCCGTGCGCTGTCGGGGGCACGCTCAGCGCGGACTCGATCCCCCGTCTCGCCTGCCGTGCCGTCGCGGGCTGCGCGAACAACCAGCTCGCCGAGCCCGAGGACGCCGAGCGGCTGCAGGAGCGGGGCATCCTCTATGCGCCCGACTACGTCGTCAACGCCGGCGGCATCATCCAGCTGATCGGCCTCGAGGACGAGGGCTGGGACGAGGCGCACCTCGAGGAGCGGCTCGCGCGGATCGGAGACACGCTACGGACGCTCTTCGCCGAAGCCGACTCGGAAGGCATTACGCCGGCCGAGGCAGCCGACCGGCTGGTGCGCCGGCGCCTCGCTGCCGGCTAGTCATGAAGCACTCTCGAACTGCTCGCACGCCCCAGGACTGATATGGCGTGTTTGGCTCACTTTCCTGCGAGCCGGCGGGTCGCTCAGTTCAGCGAGCCTGTCACCACGTACAGAGTGGAGAGCAAGACAGTCGCCTGGTAGCGCTGGTCGATCAAAGTGTCGGTGTCGGTGTTGGCATTGACGTTCACAGTGCCGGCCGGAACGAACAGCGCCTGGCTCTGATCCGTTCCGACGAAGACCGTGGCCGGCCCTGCCGTCGTGGTCGTCGTGGTGGTAACCACAGCGTGATCGAACACCGAGTCGACGAACACTGTCTGGGATGTCTCGGTGCTCGACACGAGGCTGGGGCCGGCAAACACGAGGGCACCGCCGCACTCGAGAACCGATACATGACTCGTCACCGCGTCGCGCGCATCCTCGAAGGCGGCGCCCACTTCCGCCGAGTCCGCGGGCACGAGCAAGGTCTGATCGAAGTCGAGGAACATTCCCACCACGGGGATTCCGTCACACACGGTGTGCAAATCGGCGAATGCTTGGATGCGGGTGGAGTAGGCGTGAATCGCGGCTAGATCGACATGGACGTACGTCACGTGGTTCGTCGTCGACGTCGTGAACGTCGCGAGCGTTCCACCGTGCGCGGCGTACGAGACACACGCGCCCTCATTCTTGAGCGTTGTTCCGTCGATCTGACGGAAGCTCTGCCAGCCGCCGTGCTGACACAACTTCGCGTTTGCCGAATTGTCCGCGCTCGCAGCCGAGCACATGAGCCCGACAGCGATCGAAGCACAGAGGAGGGCCGTCGACCGCCTGAGCACGACACCATCCTCGTCGAGTAGGTCGTCGTCTGTCAACGGCGCGAATGAGCATTCGCCACCGCCGCGGCGCCCACCGCGACGGAGCAGGGCTAGAAACTCGCCCGCGAAAGGCCGTCGCGTGGTTACGCGGAGAACTTAGAAGAGCTGGTTCTCGCCGCCGAAGATCGCCGAGACCGAGTCGTCGGCGAAGACGTTCATGATCGCCTCCGCGAGCAGGCCCGAGACGCTGAGGACGGTCATGTTGTCGGGCCGCCGTCGGAGATCGACCGGGACTGTGTCGGTGACGACGATGCGGTCGATGTCCGAGTTGCCGATCGCCTCGAGCGCCTCATCGGAGAGCAGTGCGTGCGTCACGAAGACGTTGACCTCCGTCGCGCCCTGCTCCTTGAGCGCCCTGGCACCGGCGACGAGCGTGCCGCCGGTGATCGCCACGTCGTCGCCGACGATCGCGACCTTGTCTCTGACCTTGCCTGTGACCTCCGTGATCTCGGCCCGCTCATGCTCGGGCCGCATCTTGTGCATGATGGCGAAGCTTGCCTCGATCATCTCCGCGAAACGGACGGCGTGCTTCGCGCGGCCGGCGTCGGGCGCCACCGCGACGACGCCTTCACCGGTGAGCCCGAGGTCGCGAAAGTGCGTCGCGAACAGCTGCAACGCAGTCATGTGGTCGACGGGGATCGTGAAGAAGCCCTGGATCTGGCCTGCATGGAGGTCCATCGTCAGCACCCGGTCGACGCCCGCGAGCTGGAGCATGTCGGCGACGATGCGCGCTGAGATCGGCTCGCGCGGCTTCGCCTTGCGGTCCTGGCGGGCGTACGGGAACCATGGGATGACCGCCGTGATGCGCTTCGCCGACGCGAGCTTCGCCGCCTGGATCATCAGGACGAGCTCCATGAGGTTCTGGTCCACAGGCGGGCAGCCCGTCTGGATGAGGAAGACGTCGGCGCCGCGGATCGACTCGAGGTAGCGGCAATACGTCTCGTCGTTCGCGAAGGTCTTCAGCTCCACGTCGCCGAGCTCGACGCCGACCTTCTCGGCCATCGAGCTCGCAAGCTCAGGATGCGAGCGGCCGGAGAAGACCATGAGCCGCTTCTGCGGGCCGCGGGCGATGTAGTGCCGCGGCGACGGATCGGTCGTCACGACACCGCCCTCCAGCCCCGGCAGAGCCAGCTCAGTCGCCGTCGCGCTTTCCATGCTTGTCGTAGACCCACCCTTCCTTCGTCGTTTGTCGCGGGGGAAAACCGGCCAGCGAACCGGGAGGGACATCTTCCGTGATGACGGAGCCGGCTGCAATCCAAACGTCGTCGCCAATCTCGACCGGGGCATCGAAGACAGTGTCCACGCCGGTCCTGACGTTGCGCCCGATCTTGGTCCGCCCCTTCGGCTCACCCGGCTCGTGCGGGAAGTTGGCGGTGATGTTGCCGGCGGCGACGTTCGTGCCCTCCCCCACCTCCGCGTCGCCGACATAGGAGAGGTGCGGGATCTTCGCGCCGGCGCCGACCGCCGCGTTCTTGACCTCGACGAAGGTGCCGATCTTCGCTCCCTCCCCGACCACGCTCACGGCCCGGACGTAGGCGAACGGCCCGATCTCGGCGCCGCGCTCGATCCGGACGCCGCCGCGGATCACCGTGAAGGGATGGACGACGACGTCGGGCTCGATCTCGACGCCGGCCTCGATCCACGTCGTGGCCGGATCGACGATCGTGACGCCGGCGAGCATGTGCTCCTCGTTGATCCGGTCACGGAGGGAGGCGGCGGCGAGCGCGAGCTCCGCGCGGGTGTTCACGCCCTCGGCCTCGAGCGGATCGTCCGCGAGCTGGACCGCGCAGGTCTCCCCGTTGGCCACGAGCAGGCCGAGCGTGTCGGTCACGTAGAGCTCGCCCTGGGCGTTGTGCGCGTCGATCCGCTCGAGCGCCGGCCAGAGCTGCTGGGCCTTGAAGACGTAGATGCCGGAGTTGACCTCGCGCAGGGCGAGCTCCTCGGGCGAGGCGTCGACGGCCTCGACGATCCGGGCCAGTCGGCGGTCGCGGTCGCGGACGATTCGCCCGTAGGCGCCGGGGTCGGTCGGCTCGAACGAGAGAACGGTCGCGGCAGCGGACGCCGCTCGATGCGTGTCGACGAGCGCCTGGATCGTCTCGGGCCGGAGCGCCGGGACGTCGCCGTTGAGGACGAGCACGTCGCCGCCGAAGCCGTCGAGCGCGGCGCGCGCGCGGCGGACGGCGTCACCGGTGCCGAGCGGCTCGTCCTGCACGACGACCTCGACTCCGTCAAGGACGTCGCTCGTCTCCGGAGACGCGACGACGACGAGTCGCTCGACGCCCGCCTCGCGCGCCGCGTCGATCACCCAGTCGACCATCCGCCGGCCGAGGATCGGGTGCAGGTGCTTCGGCGTCGCGCTCTTCATGCGCTTGCCGATCCCGGCGGCCATCACGACTGCTGCGAGCTCGTCTGCCATGTCAGGAAGAGGTGGCTGGGGCGCCAGGATTCGAACCTGGGATCACGGGACCAAAACCCGTTGCCTTACCACTTGGCTACGCCCCAGGGGCACGGAAGTCTATCGGTGGTCGAGGAGGAGCAGGCCCAGGGCGACGAGCGCGAAGATCACGAGCAGGATGATGAGCGCGCTGAGCAGGACGACGCCGGCGGCCACGAGAATCGTGGCGCCGAGCTGCGAAGCGGCGAGGAACCAAGTGACCTCGCGCAGGAGTGGCGACCGTGTGCGCTCTTTCGTGAAGCGGTACAGCAGGAGACAAGCGACCGCAATCACGCCGAGCACGATGATCGTCGTGATGTGGAGGCCGTGCGTAACCGCCACGACGATCCCCTCGGCTACGGCAACCCAGAGAACGATCCGGAACCGATGCCGGCGGAACCAACCGGCCGATGTGGCCGAGCCCTCAACCGCATGCGACGACATGCGCGTCAACCGTACCACGCTGGTGCCGCGATCCAGGCCCGGCCAAGGCGACGCACCTTGCGTCGCGCGGCGTCGGCGTCGCGCCGGTGGTGGAAGAGCCCGTAGAGCGCAGGCCCCGCGCCCGAGACATCGGCGCGGAAGGCACCCGCCGCCCGAATCGCCTCGGCAAGCGGTGAGCTCAGGAGGTCGTTCGACGGCAGGTTGGCGAGATCGCGCGGCCGCTTCACCGCAGCGAGCGCGTCGTGAAGCGCCTGCCGGCGCTCGGCGAATCCAGCCACGTCGTGACGCGTGTCGAAGGCGGCGTACACGTCCGCAGTCGAGGTCTTCGTCGCGCCGCGCGGGAGGAGGAGGACGACCCAGAAGTCCTGGGGCAGGTCGAGCGGCTCGAGCTCGCTCCCGTCACCCGAGCCGAGCTGCGGGCCGTCGGCGAGGAAGAACGGGACATCGGCGCCGATGCGCGCGGCCACGCTGCGTAGCTCCTCGGGCGGCAGTGGCTCGGGGAGCGTCTCATTGGCGAGCCGCAGTGCGGTGGCCGCGTCGGAGCTGCCGCCGCCGAGCCCGGCGGCGACCGGGATCCGCTTCTCGATCCGCACGCGCCAGCGGGGCTCGACGCCCGTGTCGCGGGCGAGCTCACGCAGCGCCGCGCCCACCAGCGTGTCCTCTGCGAAGCCGTCGACCCGGAGCTCGGGCGCCTCGTGGAGCTCGATCCGGTCGACGAGGTCGATCCGTTGCAGGACGGTCAGGACCTCGTGCTTGCCGTCGTCGCGCGGCGGTCCGACGACGAGCGCGAGGTTGACCTTCGCCGCCGCCGGCGCACGACTCATCCCAACGCCTCCGTGAGCGCGACGAGCTCCGCGGGAGCGAGCGCCTCGGCCCGCGTCTCCGCGGGACGCCCGATCGCGGCGAGCGCCTCCGCGGCCTGGTCCCGCGCCGCCAGGCCGGTCAGCGCCACCGAGTTCGGGAGCGTCTTGCGCCGGTGAGCGAAGGCCGCGGTGACGACCTCCTTCACGCGACCGTAGTCCCGCGGAAGCTCGGTGCGCCGGAAGGCGACGAGGGCGGAATCGACGTTCGGCTGCGGCCGGAAGACCGTTCGGGACACCGGGTGGAACCCGGTTCGCTCGGCGGCGAGCTGCAGCAGCACCGAGACGGCGCCGTACTGCTTTGTTCCGGGCTCTGCAAAAAACCGCTCAGCGACCTCCCGCTGCACCATCACGCACCACAGGCCGAGGTTCGGGAGCCCGTCGAGGCTCTCGACGACGAGCGGCGTCGCCACGTTGTAGGGGAGGTTGGCGACGAGCTTCGTGGCGTCTGCGGGGAGCTCGACCTGGAGCGCGTCGCCGAAGACGACGTCGACGTTGCCGCCGAGGCCGGTCAGCGCCGGCTCGAGCGCCCGGTCGATTTCGACCGCGTGTACGCGCGCCACGCGCTCGGAGAGGTAGCGCGTGAGCACGCCCTGCCCGGGACCGATCTCGAGCACGACGTCGTCAGGCCCGAGCTCGGCGAGGCGTCCGATCACCTCGAGGATGTTCGGGTCACGCAGGAAGTGCTGGCCGTACTCCTTCCTCGGGCGCGTGCTCACGGCAATGAGAAGCATTCGGCGGCATTGCGCTCGATCTGGCGTTCGAGCTCGGCCGGCTCCTCTCCGCGGGCTCGAGCGAGGGCGGCGAGGGTGTGGACGACGTTCGCCGGCTCGTTCCGCCGGCCGCGGACGGGCTGCGGCGCGAGGTAGGGCGAATCGGTCTCGGCGAGGAGGCGATCGGCCGGCAATTGCGTCGCCGCGAGGCGGAGGTCGACGGCCTTCGGGAACGTGGCGTTGCCGGCGAACGAGACGTACCAGCGGCGCTCCAGCGCGGTCGGCAGCATGTGGGGCGAGGAGAAGCAGTGGAGGACGACCGTGCCGTCGAACCGGGTAAGGGAAGCGAGCGTGTCGTCGTCGGCTGCCCGAGTGTGGATCACGACGGGTTTGCCGATGTCGGCGGCCAGCGAGAGTTGCGCGTCGAAGAGGCGGAGCTGCGCCTCGCGCGGCGCGTAATCGCGGAACCAGTCCAGGCCGATCTCGCCGACCGCCACCACCTTCGGATGGTCCTGCAGCCGACAGAGCTGGTGCACCGATCCCTCCTCGACCCGACCCGCCTCGTGCGGATGGATGCCGAGGATGGCGGAGACGCCCTCGTGTCGCTCCGCGAGCGCGACTGCGCGACGGCAGTCCTCGAGGTCGGTGCCGACGGTGAGGATGCGCGAAACGCCGGCCTCCGCCGCACGCGCGACCGCCTCGTCGGCGTCGTCGAGGGCGGTGAGGTGCGCGTGCGTGTCGATCACGCAGTGGCTTGCGTCAGCTCGATCCGCGGGAAGAGCGGCTCGGCTGCCTCGATCCCGTCCACCTCGGCCGCGCCGCCCGTGCGGATGCGCTCCCACGAGAGGTCGTCCCCCTGGTTCAGCGCCTCGAGGATGCGCGGCGCGGTCTCCGGCAGGAACGGAGCGAGCGCCACGGCCAGAGCCGTCAGCCCGTCCACGAGGTTGTAGAGCACGCCGTCGAGCCTGGCGGCGTTCGCCTCGTCCTTCGCGAGTTGCCAGGGCGCCTCTGCGCTCACGTATTGGTTGAGCGCGCGGACTCCCTCCCAGGCCGCGTCGAGTGCGCGCGTCACGTCGAAGCGAGGCGGCTCCAGCCACTGTGCGACCTCCGCCCCGAGGGCCTCGAGGTCGAGCGCCGGGGGTGCGTCGCCGCGGCGCACCTTCCCGTCGCGGTAGCGAGCGACCATCGCCGTCGTGCGCGATAGCAGGTTGCCCAGGTCGTTCGCGAGCTCGTTCTCGTAGCGCGCGCGGATCCCGTCGATCGCCGCACTGCCGTCCTGGCCGAACGAGACGGCTCGCGCCATCCAGTAGCGGACGGCGTCCGTCCCGTAGACGTCGATCAGCTCGAGCGGCTCGACGATGTTCCCGAGGGACTTCGAGATCTTCCGGTCGTCGAGCAGCAGATGGCCGTGCACGAAGAGCAGCTGCGGCAGCTCGTAGCCGGCAGAGAGGAGCATCGCCGGCCAGTAGACACAGTGGAAGCGGACGATCTCCTTGCCGAGCAGGTGATGGGCTGCCGGCCAGTAGCGCTCGCGCAGGTCCTCGCCTTCGCGGGCGTACGTGAGCGCGCTGAGGTAGTTGATGAGGGCGTCCGCCCAGACGTATGCGACCTGGGTCTCGTCCCACGGCAGC
Source organism: uncultured Actinomycetes bacterium (assembly GCA_963748755.1). Lineage (GTDB taxonomy): Bacteria > Actinomycetota > Thermoleophilia > Gaiellales > Gaiellaceae > Palsa-739. The sequence continues at coordinate 103,365 of CAVVKA010000004.1, read as the reverse complement.
TGGATGCCCCACGGCTGGCCGGCGCGCGAGATGCTGAAGTCGCGCAGGCCGCCCTCGATGAACGAACGGGCCTCGTTGTAGCGGAAGTCCGGCTGCACAAGGTCCGGCCGCTCGTCGTAGATGGCGATCAGCTTCTCCTGGTAGGCCGAGAGGCGGAAGAACCAGTTCGTCTCCTCGATCCACTCGGGCTTGGTCAGGTGCTCGGGGCAGAGCCCGTCGGGCGTCAGCTCGTCCTCCGTCTTGAAGGCTTCGCAGCCGACGCAGTACAGGCCCGCGTAGACGTCCTGGTAGACGTCGCCGTTGTCGTACATCCGCTGCAGGAACTCGCGGACGAAGCGCTTGTGTCCCTCGTCGCTCGTGCGGATGAAGAAGTCGACGTCCGCGTTGAGACGCTGCGGCAGCTCGCGCCACGGGACCGCGATCCGGTCGGCGTACTCCTGCGCCTCGAGCCCCTGCTCCTGAGCGACCCGCCAGACCTTCGTCGCATGCTCGTCGACGCCCGTGAGGAAGAACGTGTCGGCACCGCGCTGCCGCTGGTAGCGGACGAGCATGTCCGCGATCGCCGTCGTGTACGCATGCCCGATGTGGGGCGTGGAGTTGACGTAGTAGATCGGCGTAGTCAGGTAGAAGCGCACAGAGCCATGATACGAGCGCCCGGGTTGCCGACCCACGCGCGTTGCCGGATCAGGCGGCGCGCGACACGTGCCCCTCCCCGGCCGGCGGAGCGAGGTGAAGCACGCGCGCGTTCACGGCCGGGCTCGGCTTCGAGCGTCGCCGTTCCCGATCGGCGGCGAGCGCCGCACCGAGCGCGAACAACGCCGCTGCCCCGTTGCACAGGAGCTCGAGCAGCGGGCTGGAGAACTCGCGCCGCGGCTGCTTGGCGCGCACGCCCGGCCGCGCCTCGTGGCCGGCGTCGAGACCGCCCGGCTTGCTGGCGACCGCCGTCTCGACGACCGGCCGTCGCGAGGAGCCCGCCGCCGGCCGCCCCGCGCGACGTCCTGGCATCGTCGCCTGACGCTGCGAGCGCATGTCCACTTCCTCGCCGGTCTGCACCGCTGTTCGCTGCGGCGACCGAGTCGGGTGGGCCTCCCGGTGGGGCTGCCGTGTACGCCGGTGCTCGTGTGCCTCGACCCTCCCGTGTGTGGTCGCTCGGCCCGATGTGCGCGTGGTCGCAATCGGGGCGCTCGCCGGCACGGAGGTCGCAGGCTCGGTCGATTGAGCCGCGGAGGATCCGCCACTCGTGCTCGGCGCGCTTACGGCGGCAGTCGCGGCAGCGCCGCTCGAGCTCGGCTGGGAGGCGGTAGAACTGTTGTCGGTCGCGCCGCTCGCCGTCGCGGGTGGCAGCAGGCCGAGCGGGTCCACGTAGCCATTCGGATCGGCGGTGACGCGAATCCCGAGGTGAAGGTACGGAACGCTCTCTTCGGACGTCCCGCTTGGTCCGATCGTGCCGATCGCGTCCTGCTCGGCCACCCGAGCGCCCTTGGCGACGACGAAGGAGCCGAGATGAGTGAGCGTGACGGAATATCCGTCCGCCGTCTCGATCGTCACCGACTTGCCGCTCGTGGGGACCGACCCGGCGAAGCTCACGACGCCCGCAGCCGGCGCCGTCACCGTCTCGCCCGCGGCTTCGGCGCCGATGTCGACGCCGCGATGCTGCCCCGGGGCGTAGGGATGCGACGCGTCGTAGGAGAACGGCACTAGCACCGGTCCCTGCACGGGCCAGCTCCAAGCGTGGGCGACCGGCGTCCACACGCCGAAGACGAGGAGAGGAAGTGCCAGCCGCTTCATTGTTGTCAGAATTAGCAACAGACGACGCAGAGTAGCGCGGACGCCATTCGTTGTCAAATCTGCTTACAGCGACTGCTTGTAGAGCCGATTCCGCGGGATGCCGACGAGAGCGGAGACCAGCTCCGCCGCTCGGCGCCGGGGCACGCCGGCCTCGACAAGCTCCGACACGGTGGCGAGTGCCCGCGCCTCGTCCTCACCGCTCTCGCGACGGGCCGCAGGCGGTCCGAGCACGAGCGTGATCTCGCCCTTCGGTGGCGTGGGGAACCGCTCCGCCAGCTTTGCAGCCGGCCCGCGCGCCACCTCCTCGAACCGCTTCGTGAGCTCACGGCAGACTGCGGCCTCTCGCTCCGGATCGGCCGCTGCGAGCGACCGCAGCGTCGCGGGAAGCCGCCGTGGCGACTCGAAGGCCACGGCCGGCCACGGCCAACCGCGCAGCTCGTCCCACAGGGCCGAGAGGTCTTTCTCGCGGCGGGGGAGAAAGCCGAGGAAGCGGTACTGCTCGGCGGCCAGGCCCGAGGCGACGAGCGCCGTCTCGACTGCCGACGGCCCGGGCAGCACCGTCACCTCGACACCGGAGTCGAGTGCCGCGCGCACGAGGCGCGCGCCGGGATCGGACACACCCGGCAGGCCCGCGTCCGAGACGAGCGCCATCCGCTCCCCCGCCTCGAGCCGCGGCAGAAGCTCGGCCGTCCGCCGCGCCTCGTTGTGCTCGTGATAGGAGACGAGCTTCGCCCGGATCCCGTGCCGTTCGAGCAGAACGCGCGTGTGGCGCGTGTCCTCGCAGAGCACGAGATCGGCGGCTGCGAGCTCGGCGAGGACGCGCAGCGTCACGTCCTCCAGGTTCCCGATCGGCGTCGCGCAGACCGCGAGCGGCATCAGCCGGCGGCGCCCAGCGCCTCGAAGCCGACGAAGGCGGCCCCGATGAGGCCGGCCGCCGTGCCGAGCTCGGCCTTCGCGAGCCGCAGGGCGCTGCGCATCGGCTCGAGGGCCTCCTGCCGCGCGACCTCCTCGGCCGGGCCGTGCAGGTAGTCGTAGGCCGCGACGCCGAAGCCGCCGCCGAGGACGACCAGCTGCGGCGCGAAGACATTGACGAAGGAGCCGATGCCGGAGCCGAGGTAGCGGGCGACCTCTTCGAGCAGCTCCTTCGCCTTCCCGTCACCCTCGCTCGCCAGGCGCACGAGCCGGTGCGCGTCCGCCGACGGGCCGAACGCCTCGCGCGCCGCGACCGTCGCGGCGTGGCCGCTCGCGTACGCCTCGAGATGGCCGTGTCCCGTGCAGGCGCCCTGGCAGGGCCGGCCCCCGTGGACGATCACGACGTGACCGAGCTCCACGCCCTCGCCGTTCCGGCCGCGGAAGGGCTTCCCCCCGGAGATGATCCCACCGCCGACCCCGGTCCCGAGCGTGAGCATCACGATGTCGTCGTCGGCCCGGCCCGCGCCCGCCCGCCACTCGCCGATCGCGGCGGCATTGGCGTCGTTGTCGAGCCCGACCGGGAGGCCGAACCGCCCGTGCATGAGGTCACGCAAAGGGGCATCCTCGAGCGGCAGGTTGACGCACCGGACGACGACCCCCCGCGCCTGGTCGATCGGAGAAGGCGCTCCGAAGCCGACGGCGACCACGGACTCGTCGACTAGCTCGTCGACCGCGGCTTCGAGCTCCGCGAGGACGTGCTCCTGCGAGTCCTGCGGTGTCGGACGCTCGTGGCGGCGGACGACGCTCCCGTCGCGGGCGACGACCCCGGCGAGGATCTTGGTGCCTCCGAGGTCCACTCCGATCGCATGGCCGGCCTGCACAGTGGGTACCGTAATCCCCCGCATGGCCGCCTCCGGGGAGAAGCCGTATCGCGTCTATCGCGGCGGCCGGACGAAGGGGAAGGTGCCGCTGCAGCGGCGCGAGCGGGAGGCGCGACGGGCCGTCCGCAGCGACGGAGGCGGGCCTGGCCGGATCGTCGAGCGGCCTCCGCGTCGCCGCCGTCTCTGGCTCGGCTGGACCTGGCGCCGCTGGACCCTCGTCGCGATCCTCGGGGTGATCCTCTTCTTCGTGATCTGGGGAGCCGCCGGATATCTCTCGGTGTCGAGCGGCGTCCGCGACGCCAACAAGCGCTTGCCGAAGAGTGTGCGGCCCGCCCTCACACCGGACAACGGCCTCCTCCTCTCGAGCTCGACGACGATCCTCCTACTCGGCAGCGACCACGCGACCGGCAAGGGAGGCGCCGGCCGGAGCACGGACCAGCATTCCGACTCCATCACGCTCCTCCACACGGATCCGGGCCGGCACCGGCTCATCTACCTCTCGATCCCGCGCGACCTGCGGACGGAGGTCCCCGGCTACGGCGACCAGAAGGTCAATGCGGCGATGCAGTTCGGCGGCCCGAGGCTGGCCGTCAAGACTCTCGACGCGCTCGTCGGCTCGGCGCTCCCGATCAACCACGTCGTGATCGTCGACTTCAACCAGTTCGTGAAGCTCGTCGACGCGGTCGGCGGAATCACGGTCGACGTACCGGAGAACATCCTCTCGAACCGGTTCGACTGCCCGTACCGGACGCAGCAGCGGTGCCTCCAGTGGAGGGGCTGGCGCTTCAACAAGGGCCCGAGGCACCTGAACGGGCACGAGGCGCTGATCTTCTCCCGGATCCGCGAGAACCAGCTCGACCCCTCGTGGAACGACTTCGACCGCCAGCACGACCAGCAGCTCGTTGAGCAGGCCACGCTGAGCAAGCTGTCGAGCCCCTCGCTCTTCTTCTCCCTCCCCTTCTCCGGGGGCTCGCTGCTGAAGCCGATCGCCACGGATCTCTCGACCTGGCAGCTCATGCAGCTCTCCTGGGTCAAGTTCCGGGCGGGGAGCACGATCCACTGCCGGCTCGGCGGGACGCCGGAGTCGATCGGCGGTTCCGACTACATCGTCGGCAGCTCCGAGAACATCCGTGTCATCGACGAGGTGCTCGGGCAGTCGGCACCGCAGCCCCCGCCGAAGGGCCAGCCCTACGCGCCCGGTTGCGTCGTCGGCTCGAACGCCAACTTCGGCAGGTAGCGCTAGTCGCCGCCGGCGGCGGTCTTCTTCTCCTTCTTCTCAGCCGGCTTCGAGTCGCTCTTGCCGCTCTCCCCGCCGGATGAGCCTGTGTCGCCGTCCTTCTTCTTCCCCTTGCCGTAGTCGGTCGTGTAGAAGCCGGAGCCCTTGTAGTGGATCGCAACCGGGTAGAGGACGAGCTCGACCGGGGACGCACCGCACACGTCGCATTTCTCCGGCGCGGGGGCCGTCATGGCCTGGAAGCGCTCGAAGTGGTGTCCGTTCGGGCAGCGGTACTCGTAGATCGGCACGGCTGCGGACGGTACCAGCGGCGCAGGCGGGCTCAGCCCGGCGGCGACTCGCTCGGCACGGGCACCGGCACCGGCTCGGCCTCGAGCTTGGTGCGAGCGAGCATGCGAGCGACAAGCGGCGCGAGAACGCCGGCGCGGGCGGGCGCAGGAGCCGGAGCGAACCGGGCAAACGCACCGACGACGGCGATTCCTCCCGCCAGCTCGTAGGCGGCGGAGTCGTTCACGAGCAGCGACGTCACGATCGCGACTCCAAAAGCGAGGAGGAGGTCTCGCGTCGATCGCTGCCGTGCGGCGCGCCAGGCGAGCGCGAACGCGACGGCGAGCACGAGCAGGAGGGGAACGACGAGCTGCCAGGCGTGCAGCGCGGGCACGTACGAGAGGGGTACCCGGCTCTCGAGCGAGGAGAGCAGGCCGCCGCCGTGACCCGCGAACGCGCTGCGCAGGTGATTCGGGCCCGGCTCGGCCAGGCCGCGCGAGACGATCCAGAGCACCGCGAGCGCCGCAGACGCCAGCAGGCCGACGAAACCACGTGCACCCAGCTTGAACAGTCGCGTCCCCAGCACCGCGAGCGCGATCCCGAGCGCGATCGCGCCGCCGCCGTCGGCGCCGAGCCGGTTGTCCGTCATCACCACGAGGCCGAAGACGCCGAACACGACGAAGCCGAGGATGCCGAAACGGCGCCGCGCGAGGAACGCGCCGGCGAGGAGCGGCGCGAGCAGCAGGGTCTCGACCTGGTTGCCGATCCCCCAGAACCGCGAGTTCTGCGTCGGCCCTAAGGGGTTAACCGCCTGCCACTCGGGTCGCGTGACCATGACGAACGCGTAGAGCGCGACCACTCCGCCGTAGAGCGCGAGAAGCGCCGATTCGCTGCGGCAAAGGCGCGCGAGCCCGAGCGCGACGAGCACCGTCCCAGCAGAGATCGCGGCGCAGAGGAGCACCTCGTTCGAGACCTGGCCCATCCCGAGGGCGAGGTTGACGAGCAGGGCGGCCGGGACCGCGGTCACCGCCGCACGCAGCCCGAGCAGCGCAAGGGCGAGCAGGACTCCCGCGAGGATGAACAGGACCGGGAACTTGAGCCGGTTGTTCGACTCGATTGCGTGGCCCAGCCGGGACAGCTGGCCGACCGCGTCGTTCGACGGCGTCCAGGACAGGGTCGTCGACGGGTGGCCGGGCAAGTCGGTCGGGGCGATGTCGACGACGGAGACGAGGCCGGGAATGTGGGTCGTCGGCGAGCTGAGCAGCCCGTGGAAGCCTCCGCCGATCACTGCGACGCGGTAGAGCCGGTCGTTGGAGGTCGGCCGGCCGCGAGGCGGCAACTGGACGACGATGCACAGCTTGCAGTTGTTGAAGACGGGGACGCTGTTGACGTTGATCAGCGGCTTACCCGTCGGGACTCCTCCCAGCCGCGCGTTCACCTCTTTCCCCCGGACGAGCTCGGCCAGGGCGCGACGGCGGTTCGTCGTGGGGCCGTATCCCGGGCGCAGCAGCCCCACGGCGCCGTGCTCGGCGAGCAACTTGAAGGTCGCGTCGCTGATCCTGTCGACCACGACGACGTGGAGCCCTTCACCCCGAGGTGAGGTGCGAGCAGACGCGACCCCGGGCGTCGCGAGCGCGACGACGATCGACACGGCAACCGCGAGCAGGACGACTAGGCGGACCGGCCGGACCATCAGCTGAGCATTCTCACCGAAGCCCGGCGTGAAACGGACGGGTTCAACCGTCGGACCTCGCCGCCTGCTCCTCGACGAGCTCCTCGAAGCACGGTGCACCCTCGAACGCCGCGAGGCCGGCGGGGCGCTCCAACCGCTCCTCCCGGCGCCGCCGCACCATCCGGCGGCGGCGGGCAGCGGCGACCGCGGCCGAGGCGCCGACGACCCCGCCCAGCAAAAAGTCCCGCGCTCTCGCGCTCCTCCTCCCCGACTGCATGGAACGATTGTGCCTTGCGCATCGCGACGCTCGGTGACGTACTGCTCGACGTGGTCGTGTTGCTCTCGGAGCCGCTCGTGCCCGGCGGCGACGTGCGCGCGTCGAGTCGGGCGGGCGCCGGAGGGCAGGCGGCAAACGTCGCAGCCTGGGCCGCCGAGCTCGGCGCCGAGGCGCGGTGCATCGCAAAGCGGGGCTGCGACCCGGCCGCCGAGCTCGTCGCGCGCGAGCTCACCGCGCGGGGCGTCGAGCTCGTCGGCCCCGAGCGGGAAGGCACATCCGGCGTCGTCGTCTCCATCGTCCACGCGGGCGAGCGCTCGCTCGCCTCCGACCGCGGCGTCGCCCCGTCGTTCACCCCCGACGAGCTCGACGCCGCCTGGCTCGCGTGCGACGTCCTCCATCTCTCCGGCTACGCGCTCCTGCGGGAGCCGATCGCTGCGACGGCGCTCCTGGCGGCTCGCCTCGCGCGGCGGCAGGGAGCGCGCGTCTCGGTCGACGTCGCGGCATGGACCGAGATCCGCAGCTACGGGCCGGTCCGGTTCCGTGAGCTTCTCGACGAGCTGGCGCCCGACGTCCTCTTCGCGACCGAGGCGGAGTGGGAGCTTCTGGGCGGCGCTTATCTGACTGCGCCCGTCGGCGTGCTCAAGCGGGGCGCGCGTGGGTGCACCGTGTTCTCCGAGGACGCGAAGCTCGACTTCGCAGCCGTCGACGCCGAGGTCGTCGATCCCACTGGAGCCGGGGACGCCCTCGCCGCCGGCTTCCTCGTCGCACTGGGCGGCTCGCTCGAGGACGCGGCGCGGCGCGGCCTCGACGCGGCGGCCCGCTGCGTCGCGAAAGTAGGGTCGCTGCCGTGAGGGTCGAGGAGTGGACCCAGGGCCACGCTCGCGAGGTCGCGCGTTGGCGGTACGAGCCGCCGTACGACTTCTACGACCTCGCGTCCGATCCCGAGGACGAGGCCGCGATGCGCGACTCGGCCCGGGCCGGCCACTACCGCGCCGTGCTCGAGGACGGGCAGGAGCGACTCGACGCGTTCTGGTACTTCGACTGGCACTCCGACGTCGTCGAGGTCGGCATCGGGCTCAGGCCTGCCCTGACGGGGCGCGGGCGCGGCGAGTCGTTCCTCCGCGCCCAGCTCGCCTTTGCGGCAGCCGAGTGGGCGCCTGGGACACTCCGCCTGTTCGTCGCAGCCTGGAACGAGCGCGCGATCCGGCTCTACGAGCGGCTGGGCTTCCGGGAGGTGGCCCGCGAGACGCGCCGCTTCGAGCTCGTCGGGGAGCACGAGTTCATCCAGATGGAGCGCGCGGCGTGAACGTTCAGCCGATCAACGACGAGCAGGCGGCGGCGATCGCGGAGTGGCGCTACGAGTTCCCGTACGAGTGGTACGACACGTCGGCCGACCCACGGCGCGTCGAGCTGTTCGGGAACCCCGCGCGGCGGACGCACCTCCGCGCTGTCGTCGACGACGACGGCGAGCTCGTCGGCTTCTTCAACTTCGTCCCCGAAGGACACGAGGTGCGGCTCGGGCTGGGTATGCGGCCCGACCTGACCGGCCGCGGCCTCGCGCAGCCGTTCATCGCGGCCGGGCTCGACTACGCGCGCCGGGAGTGGCGGCCGCGCACGTTCCGCCTCTGGGTCGCGAGCTGGAACGAGCGGGCGCTGCGGGCTTACCGGCGCGCCGGCTTCCACGAGGTGCGGCGCGGCGAGGAGAGCCGCTTCGTCGAGATGGAACGCGCGGCGTGATCCGAGTCGCCGACGAGGTGCAGGACGCGCTGGCGCGTGGCGGCGCGGTGGTCGCGCTCGAGACGACGCTGGTGGCGCACGGCTTTCCGCCCGGCGAGGGCGCCGAGGTCGGGCTCGAGTCGGAGCGCGAGGTGCGCGCGGCGGGTGCAGTACCGGCGACGGTCGGCGTCCTCGACGGGGAAGTACGCGTCGGACTGACCGAGAAGGAGCTCGGCCGCTTCGGACCGGAGGCTCGCAAGCTCGGGCCGCGCGACCTCGCGGCGGCCGCCGTCCAGGGCGCCGTTGGCGCGACCACCGTGGGCGGCACGCTCGCCGTCGTGCGCGCGACCGGCATTCGTGTCCTCGCGACCGGTGGCGTCGGAGGCGTCCACCGCGGCTTCCCCCACCCGCCCGACGTCTCGGCCGACCTCGCCCAGCTTGCGAAGACCCCTGCGCTCGTCGTCTCGGCGGGCGTGAAGTCGCTCCTCGACGTCCCGGCGACTGCGGAGCTGCTCGAGTCGCTCGGCGTCCCGGTGCTCGGGTTCCGTGTCGACACGCTGCCGCTCTTCTACGGCGCCGCGGGCGGCCCGCCCGTCTCGGCGCGCGTCGAGTCGGCAGAGGAGGCGGCGCGCGTCGCCGGGGCACACTGGCAGCTCGGCGGCGCAGGGCTCCTGCTCGGGCGGCCGCCGGACGAGCCGCTCGAAGACGTGGAGCCCCTCGTCGAGGAGGCGCTGGCCGCCGCGGCGGCGGGAGGCGTGAGCGGCCAGGCCGTGACGCCGTACGTCCTCGGGCACCTCCACCGCGAGAGCGGCGGCCGCACCGAGGCCGCGAACAAGGCGCTCGTCGCCGGAAACGCACGCCTGGCGGGCGAGGTCGCAGTCGCACTCGCAGCGATGGCGTAGAGCATTACGCTCCCACCATGCCGCGCGGCTACATGGAAGGCCCCGCCGCCGAGGAGGCCGAGCGCCGGGCCGAGGAGGCCGCGCTCGCCCGGGATGAGCCACCCCCGCCGGATCTCCAGGCCGCGGTCTACGGCTGCACAGCCGACGACCCGGAGCCGCACTTCCTCGGCTGGCTGGGCGAGGTCGATCCCGACGAGCTGTTCGCGACCGGCGCAGCCTGGGGAGTGACTGTCCGCCGCGTCGCGGTCGTCGAGTAGCTAGGAGATCGTCGCGACGAACTCGTCGATCGACAGCGCGGGCAACGTGTGCACCCGCGTCGATCCCCGCGCGCCGAGCGCGACCGAGACCTTGGCGATCGTCGCCGTGTCGGGTGCCTCGACCACGTTGACGAAGTCGAACTCCCCGAGTGTCGCCCACTGGTGGAGAACCTTCGCGCCGAGCTCCTCGACGTCGCGGTTGACCTCCTGCAGGCGGGCCGGATTGCTCTGGAGCGTCTGCACGCCCTGCTGGGAGAGCCGCGAGAGCAGGATGTAGATCGGCATGGCCGGACCCTACTCGACCTCGACGCGGGCAGCCTGGTCCACGTAGAGCAGGGAGGCGCCGACGAAAAGGAGCGGCGACACCACCACGCTCGCGAGGAAATAGGCGACCCAGATCGCGGCGTTGCCGAAGCCACGCAGGATGAAGGCGAGGACCGACTGGGTGAGCAGCACGACGATCGCGAGCGTGACCAGCGATCCCGCGGCGTGCCGGTAGCCGGCCCGCACGAGCCGCCAGGAGCGGCCGAAGGCGTTGCGGAGCGGGGCGTTCTCGACCACGAGCACCGGGACGACGAGCGAGATCGCGACGATCCAGACGAGCCCGGGGACGATGTACGCGAGCACGAGCAACGGAGCCGGCGCGAAGGCGAGCCAGCCGACGAGCCAGGCGGAGACGAGCCGCCGCCGGGAGGGGCGGCTTCCGAGCACGAGGATGCTCGCGTAGACATAGGTGGCGCTGAGCACCGCCCCGAATGCCGTCGGGGCGAGGATGAGCGCCGTCTGCCGCGAGACGTTCGCGCCTACGACGGCGACGGTCGCCGGTGCGAGGCCGAGCCACAGACACGGCCAGAAGCGCTCGCCGTAGAAACGGATCGACTCCGCGACGAGCTGGCCGACCGTGCGCTCGGCGGGCGGCAACGCAACAGGGCGCAGCTCGGCCATGGGGGGGACGGTAGCGCGGGTCAGCCGACGCGCTGGCCACAGAGGTGGAGGACGCCGTCGCGCGTCTCCGAGATCGGCTCCCATACACGGTGCGGCTCGCTATGGCCGGGCTTGAGCAGATGGACGACCTCATGGCCGCGCGCGTCGAGCAGCTCGGCGATCAGACGGCGGTGGCAACGCCACCAGAGCGTCTCGGCGCACATGAAGCAAGGATCGGGCTCGGCTAGCGCGGCTTCGAGCGCGCCCTGCCACTCGGACGTCCCCATCCGCGCGGCGTAGCTGCGGAAAGCGGCGACCCGGATGCATCGGAAGCGCTCCTCCCCGGGCTCCCCGCTGCGCCGGCCGCCGAGCTCGACCGCGTGCCGATAGGCGATGCCGTCGGCTTCGAGCGCGGTGGCCAGTACCGCCTGGTTGAACTGCGGATGGCGGCGCGAGCTGGGAAAGCGGCGAACGTCGACGAGCGTCCGCACGCCGGCGTCGCGGAGCACCTCGAGGAGCTCGTCGATCGGCCTGGTGCCGTGCCCAATGGTGAAGATGCGCACCCTCGTAGGATGCCGCGAGGGTCTAGGGGAACCGCGCGACCTCGAGGCGTTCCGGATCAGTAGGCGAGAACGCGACCGACGGCGTCGGCGAGCGCCGCAAAGGCATCGTCGAAACGCCAGTTCGCGCGGTCTGCCTCGTCCGGCGAGTTCGAGATCGCACGCAGCTCGACGGCCGGCACACCGGCGAGCTCGCAGGCCCGTAGAACCCCGAAGCCCTCCATCGCCTCGACGTCGAAGCCCGTCGCTGCCCCGACCTTGCCGCAGGTCGCGATCGACAGGACGTGCGCCTCCGGAAGAGCGGCGTGAGCCCGCTCGAGCAGCGTGCGGTCCGGCCGGGCCCTCTCCACGCGCGGCAGTGTCGAGCCCGGATCGATCACGTCGCCGTAGACGGCCTCGCTGCCGAGCACGAGCGCGGGCGGCTCCAGCGTCCGCGAGCCGGCGATGCCGACGTGGACGACCGCGTCCGGTTTCCGCACCTCGAGCGCGCGAGCGGTCTGCAGCGCCGCCTCGACCGGCCCGATCCCGCAGCAGACTGCGTCGAGCCCGTCGAGGAGCGCGAGCTCCCGTTCGGTTGCCGCGATGACGAGCACCGGCGGGAGGCTACGCACCACGCCGCTCGCGTGACGCTTCCTTGACGGTAACTGTTACCGGCCTACGGCTCTCGCGAAGCGGCCTCGTGCTCTTTCGTGACCCTTCGGTCACCGCCGCGTGCGGTACCTGTTACCGGCCGGCGCCTCGAGCTCAGGCCGCGGCCGCGGCCTGAGCTTCGATCTTCTCGAAGCGGATCTCGCCGTCCTCGGCGTCCACGCGGATCGTGTCGCCGTCGGCGAAGTCGCCCTCGAGCAGGCGCAGCGCGAGCGGGTTCTCGACGAGCCGCTGGATGGCGCGCTTGAGCGGCCGGGCACCGTACGCCGGATCCCAGCCCGCCTCCGCGAGCGCTTCCTTCGCGGCCTCGGTCAGCTCGAGCGCGATCCGCCGCTCCGCGAGCCGCTCGCGCAGCCGTGCGAGCTGCAGCTCGACGATCTCCGCGATCTGCTCCTTCGAGAGTGGCCGGAACTCGATCACCTCGTCTATGCGGTTCAGGAATTCGGGCCTGAACACATCCCGCAGGGCGTCGACCGAGCGGACGTTCGAGGTCATGATCAGGACGGTGTTGCGGAAGTCGACGGTGCGGCCCTGGCCGTCCGTGAGACGCCCGTCGTCGAGCACCTGCAGGAGGACGTCGAAGACCTCCGCGTGCGCCTTCTCGATCTCGTCGAGCAGGATCACGCTGTACGGGCGACGCCGCACCGCCTCGGTCAGCTGGCCGCCCTCGTCGTAGCCGACGTAGCCGGGCGGCGCACCGATCAGCCGCGCGACCGTGTGCCGCTCCTGGTACTCGCTCATGTCGAGCCGGACCATGGCGTGCTCGTCGTCGAACATGAACTCGGCGAGCGCGCGGGCGAGCTCGGTCTTCCCTACCCCGGTCGGGCCGAGGAAGACGAAGCTGCCGATCGGGCGGTTTGGGTCCTGCAGGCCGGTGCGGGCCCGACGCAGCGCGTTCGCGACCGCCTCGACCGCCTCGTCCTGCCCGACCACGCGCTGGTGCAGCCGCTCCTCCATGTGCACGAGCTTCTCGGTCTCACCCTCGAGCAGGCGGTCGACCGGGATTCCCGTCCAGCGCGCGACGACCGCGGCGACGTCGTCCTCGTCGACCTCCTCCTTCACCATCGAGTCGGCCTGCTGCTCGTCGCGCTCGGCGAGCTCCTTCTCGAGACCCGGTAGCTCGCCGTAGCGGATCTCGGCCACGCGCTGGAGGTTCCCCTCGCGCTCCGCGCGCTCGGCCTCCATGCGGAGCGCGTCGATGCGCTGCGCGATCTCGCCGATCCGGTCGAGCGCCTCCTTCTCGCGCGCCCAGCGCGCGGCGAGCGCGTCGCGCCGCTCCTTCGCCTCCGCGAGCTCCGCCTCGACCGGCGCGCGCACTTCCTTCGACTCCCCGCTCATGGCCGCGAGCTCGATCTCGAGCTGCGTCACTCGCCGATTCGCCTCGTCGAGCTCGACCGGAGACGACTCGATCTCCATCTTCAGGCGCGAGGCGGCCTCGTCGACGAGGTCGATCGCCTTGTCCGGTAGCTGACGGTCGGAGATGTAGCGCTCGGAGAGAACCGCCGCGGCCACCAGCGCGGCGTCGCGGATCCGCACCTTGTGGTGCGCCTCGTAGCGCTCCTTCAGGCCGCGGAGGATTGCGATCGTGTCGGAGACGGACGGCTCGCCGACGAAAACGGGCTGGAAGCGCCGCTCGAGCGCCGCGTCCTTCTCGATGTGCTTCCGGTATTCGTCGAGGGTCGTCGCGCCGACTGCGCGCAGCTCGCCTCGCGCGAGCATCGGCTTGAGCATGTTCGCGGCGTCGACGGCCCCCTCGGCCGCGCCCGCGCCGACGATCGTGTGCAGCTCGTCGATGAACAGGATGATCTGGCCCTCGGCGTTCGCGATCTCCTCGAGCACGGCCTTGAGCCGCTCCTCGAACTCGCCGCGGTACTTCGAGCCGGCGAGCAGGCCGCCGATGTCCAGCGCCCAGACGCGCTTCCCCTTCAGCGACTCGGGGACGTCGCCGGCGACGATCCGCTGCGCGAGCCCCTCGACGATTGCGGTCTTGCCGACGCCGGGCTCGCCGATCAGCACCGGGTTGTTCTTCGTCCGGCGCGAGAGCACCTGGATCACGCGGCGGATCTCCTCGTCCCGGCCGATGACCGGGTCGAGCTTCCCGCTCTCAGCCGCCTCGGTGAGGTCGCGGCCGAACTTCGAGAGCGCCTGGTACGTGCCCTCCGGATCCTGCGACGTGACGCGCCGGCCGGCCGTCACCTCGGCGATCCTCGCGAGGAGCTGGTCGCGAGGCACGACGTCGAGCGCCAGCAGGAGGTGCTGCGCGGCGACGTACTCGTCCTCCATCCTCTTCGCCTCGTCGAAGGCACGATCGAGCACCTTCGAGAACTGCGCACCGACCTGCGGCTGCTGCTGCGACCCCTCGATGTGCGGCTTCTGCGCGAGGGTCGCCTCCGCCTGCGCGCGCAGCGCATCGGCGTCGGGGACGAGCTCGCGCGGCAGGTCCTGGTCGAGGAGCGCGAGGAGCAGGTGCTCGGGGTAGAGCTCGGGGTTGCCGTTCCGGCGCGCGAGCTCCTGCGCGGCGGCCACCGCCTCCTGCGCCTTGATCGTGAGCTTCGTGAAATCCATCTAGTTCCTCTGCCTTTCCGGTAGCCGCTCCTCGCGCACGAGCACGAGGTCGCGGCGGTACTGCTTGTGCACTCGCTGGACCTCGCGGCGGTTTTGCTGCTGGAGGAGCTCGATCTGCGCGTGTGCCTTGCGGAGCTCGTCCTCGAGCCGCAACACGAGCTCGACGCCGGCGAGGTTGAGGCCGAGCTCGGACGTGAGGCGCTGGACGATCCGCAGCCGCTCGATGTCCGCCTCGGAGTAGAGCCGCGTGCCGCCCGGCGTCCGCTGCGGCCGCACGAGCCCCTTCGTCTCGTACATCCGCAGCGTCTGCGGATGCATGCCGACGAGCTCGGCCGCGACCGAGATCATGTAGATCGGCCGGTCCGACGTCTCCATCAGGCGTGCCTCCGCCGGCGGTAGACGACATACGCGGCGATCGCGGCGGCCACGAGAGCGGCACCGATCCAGCCGCCGAGCCGCCAGGCATCGATCGCGCCGTTCCAGGCGAACCACCAGAGGAAGAACTTGCCGAGGATGCCCGCCTTTGCGAGGCCGATGCCTCCCGCGGCCACTCCGCCGCCTGCGGTCTTGAGGCCGGTGCGACGGGAGCGCTCCTCGGCCGTCTCCGGCTCGGGTGCCTCGCGGGGGCCTTGCTGCAGGAGATCGTCGTGACCCGGCATCAGACGACCGCCTTCTGCAGCTCTTCGAGCAGTTCGCGCTCCTTCTTGTTCACGCGCTTCGGCACCTGGATGCGCACCCGCGCGAGGACGTCGCCCTTGCCGGAGCCCTTGAGGCGCGGCGCGCCGCGGCCTTTGATCCGCAGCAGCTTGCCGTCCTCGGAGCCGGCCGGAATCTTGAGCGAGACGGCGCCCTCCGGCGTCGGCACCTCGACCTTGCCGCCGAGCGCGGCGGTCGGGAAGGAGACCGGGACTTGCACGATGAGGTCGTCGCCGCGGCGCTCGTAGGTGGGCGAGGCCTCGACGCGCGTGACGACGATCAGGTCGCCGTTCGGCCCGCCATGCTGGCCCGCCTCCCCCTTGCCCTTGAGGCGGATCTTCGTCCCGTCCTTCACACCCGACCTGATCTTCACCGTGAACGTGCGACGCCGCCGCTCGCGTCCGGAGCCGTGGCACTTCGAGCAGGGCTGCTCGATCACGGTGCCGTTGCCGCGGCAGCGCGGACACGGCTGCGAGAGGGCGAACAGCCCTTGCGACTCCGAGACGACGCCGCGCCCGTTGCACTCCGGGCAGATGACCGGAGCCGTGCCGGGCTCCGCGCCCGTGCCTCCGCACTTCGAGCACGCGACTGTCAGCTCGACGGGCACCTTCGCCTCCGCGCCGCGGAGCGAATCCTCGAACGAGAGGCGTACCTCGGTTTCGACGTCCGCGCCGCGTAGCGGTTGTGGACGCGCTCGGCGCCCCCCGCGTGCAGCACCGCCGAGGTTGCCGAAGAGGCCGCCGAAGATGTCGCCGAGATCACCGCTCCAGTCGAAGTCCCCGAAGTCGGCGTTGACGCCGCCGGGGCCTGGCGCGCCTCGGCCGTTCGTCGAGCCGAAGCGGTCGTACGCCTTCCGCTTCTCGTCGTCGGAGAGGACGTCGTACGCCGTCTGCACCTGCTTGAAGCGCTCCTCCGCGGCCTTGTCCCCCTGATTCGTGTCCGGGTGGTACTGGCGCGCGAGCTTGCGGTACGCCTTCTTGATCTCGTCGGCCGAGGCGCCCTTCTTCACGCCGAGCGTGTCGTAGAGAGACTCAGCCATCGCCGTCCGTTGCGTCCTCCGGCGGCGGCGCCGGCGCGGCCGCGACGACGACCCTGGCCGGCCGCACGACACGCTCGCCGAGCTTGTACCCCTTCTGCACGACGTCGATCACCGAGCCCTCCTCCGCCTCGGACGGCTGGGAGAGCAGCGCCTCGTGGACGTGCGGGTCGAACTTCCCGTCCGTCTCGATCGGCTGTACGCCGTGACGCTCGAGGAGCCCCGCGAGCGAGCGGTGCACGAGACGGACTCCCTCCTCGAGCTGCCCCTCCTCATGCTGCTCGGCCGCGCTGAGCGCGCGCTCGAGGTCGTCGAGGATCGGGATCAGCTCGCCGATCAGGCGCTCGTTCGCGAGCTGGACGTACTCCTGCCGCTCTCGCGCCGCCCGCTTCTTGTAGTTCTCGAAGTCGGCGGCGAGCCGCAGCAGCCGGTCGTCTTGCGGTTCCGGCTGCTCGGCTGCCTGCTCCTCTGATTCCTGCTGAAGGCGCTCCTCGGTCACGAGGTGGGCGCCTCCTCGTCGACGACCTCGTACTCGCCCTCCTCGACGACCTCGTCCTCGGAGGCCGACTCGCCGTTGCCGCCGGCGGACGCCTGAGCCTGCGCAGTCGCCTCGGCGTAGACCGCCTCGGCGAGCTTGTGCGAGGACTCCTGCAGCGCGTCCATCTTGGTGCGGATCTCGGCGAGGTCGTCGCCCTCGAGCGCCTGACGGAGCTCCATGATCCGACCCTCGATCGTCGAGGCCTCCGACTCGTCGAGCTTGTCGCGATGCTCGGAGAGTGAGCGCTCGGTCTGGTACGCGAGCGTCTCGGCGAGGTTCTTCGTGTCCGCCGCCTCGCGCAGCCGGTGCGCCTCCTCGGCGTGCGACTCCGCGTTGCGGATCATCTCCTGCACCTCGTTCTCCGAGAGGCCGGAACCGCCCTGGATCTGGATCTGCTGGACGTTGCCCGTGCCCATGTCCTTCGCGGACACGTTGATGATCCCGTTCGCGTCGATGTCGAAGGTGACCTCGATCTGCGGCAGGCCGCGCGGCGCCGGCGGGATCCCGACGAGCTGGAACTTGCCGAGCGTCTTGTTGTAGGTCGCCATCTCCGACTCGCCCTGGAGGACGTGCACCTCGACCGACGGCTGGTTGTCCTCCGCGGTCGTGAAGACCTCGGACTTCTTCGTGGGGATGGTCGTGTTGCGCTCGATCAGCTTCGTCATCACGCCGCCCTTCGTCTCGATGCCGAGCGAGAGTGGGGTGACGTCGAGCAGGAGGATGTCCTTGACCTCCCCCTTCAGGACGCCGGCCTGAAGCGCTGCGCCGACGGCGACGACCTCGTCCGGGTTGACGCCCTTGTGCGGCTCCTTGCCGATGACCGCCTTGACCTTCTCCTGCACCGCCGGCATGCGCGTCATGCCGCCGACGAGGACGACGTGGTCGATCTTCGCGGCGTCGAGGCCGGCGTCGGAGAGCGCCTGCTTGGTCGGGCCAACAGTCCGTTCGAGCAGGTCGGCGGTGATCTCCTCGAGCTTCGCCCGCGTGAGCTGCAGATCGAGGTGCTTCGGGCCCTCCGGCGTCGCCGTGATGAAGGGAAGGTTGATCTGCGTCGTCATCGTGGACGACAGCTCGATCTTCGCCTTCTCCGCGGCCTCGTAGAGGCGCTGGAGCGCCATGCGGTCGGCCGCGAGG
Organism: uncultured Actinomycetes bacterium; assembly: GCA_963748755.1. Taxonomy (GTDB): domain Bacteria; phylum Actinomycetota; class Thermoleophilia; order Gaiellales; family Gaiellaceae; genus Palsa-739. The sequence continues at coordinate 85,358 of CAVVKA010000004.1, read as the reverse complement.
TCGATGCCCTGGTCCTTCTTGAACTCGGCCACCATCCAGTCGACGACCGCCTTGTCGAAGTTGTCGCCGCCGAGGTGGTTGTCGCCTGCGGTCGACTTGACCTCGAACACGCCGTCGCCGAGCTCGAGCACCGACACGTCGAACGTGCCGCCGCCGAGGTCGAAGACGAGGATCGTCTGGTCGGACTCCTTGTCGAGCCCGTACGCGAGCGAGGCCGCGGTCGGCTCGTTGATGATGCGGAGGACGTTGAGGCCGGCGATCTTGCCGGCGTCCTTCGTCGCCTCGCGCTGTGCGTTGTTGAAGTACGCGGGAACGGTGACGACGGCGTCGGTCACCGTCTCTCCGAGGTACGCCTCCGCGTCCTGCTTGAGCTTCTGGAGGATCATCGCGCTGATCTCCGGCGGGGCGTACTCCTTGCCCTCCGCCTTCACGCGCACGTCGTCGTTCGGGCCCTTGACGACCTCGTACGGGACGATGGTCATCTCCTCCGTGACCTCGTCGAACTTGCGCCCCATGAAGCGCTTGATCGAGAAGATCGTGTTGGTCGGGTTCGTGACCTGCTGCCGCCGGGCCGGAGCGCCGACGAGCCGTTGGCCGTCCTTGGTGAACGCGACGACGGACGGCGTCGTGCGGCCGCCCTCGGCGTTCGGAATGACGGTCGGCTCGCCGCCCTCGAGCACGGCCATGCACGAGTTCGTGGTTCCCAGGTCGATGCCGATGGTCTTCGCCATGTGGTGTTCTGCCTCCTGTGGTGAGAAAATCTGAGTCTGTTTATAGCAGATATGGCCCGGGGCCGGTACCCCGGCCGGTAACAGGTACCTGTACGAAACCGTTACAGCGTTTCGACGAAGGCCCGTAGGGCCGCTCTCGGGTCGAATCCGCGGCCCTCGAATGCGTGGACGAGCTCGAGCGGATCGACGAACGAGGAGAGTCCTCTCGCGCCGATTGTTCCGGCGTAGCTGCTCCAGGGCCAAGCAGCCGGCGCGGAACACAACCCTGCCCTCACGGGATTGTTCGCGAGGTATGCGAAGACGGTGGCGAGCTCCATTTCGTCGTGCAGTCGCCGGGCTCCATAACGCTCGAACTGGACATGACCGCGGAGGCCATGCCGGCGGTTGTGATGCCGTGCGTAAGCGAGATTGAGGCGGTGCATCGCTCGCGGCAGCACGCCCTCGTCGACACGGACGATCAAGTGATAGTGCGTCCTCATCAGGCAATAAGCGACACAGTTCCAGCCGTGGCTGCGCGTCACCTCGGCGAGATGTCGAAGGAACTCGAGCCGGTCGACGTCATCTCGATAGAGAGCCGACGCCGCCCACACACAATGCGTGTAGACGTGAAACAGGCCGCTGGACGTATCGCGTGGCTTCGGTGGCATCGCTCGACCTCAAGCGTGCCGCCAGCCGCGAAACGCCACCTTCGCAGCTCCGTCGCACTTCCGTGACGGTAACTGTTACCGGTCTTAGCGAAAGGCGCCGATGAGCGCGCCGCCGGCGACGATCAGCGCTGCGCCGAAGAGCAGCCGCCGCCCCACCAGCTCCGAGTCGCGCAGGAGGAGCGCCGAGAGCGCGACCCCCACCAGCGACTCGATCGCGACGAGCGGCGCGACCACGGTGACGCGACCGCGGTAGTACGCCTCGAAGAGCGAGACGTAGGAGCCCCCGAAAAGCAGGCCGGCCGGCAGGAAGCGAAGCCAGCGCCGGCCTATCCCCTGCCTCGCCCAGAGGGCGATCAGGACCGTCCCTCCGAGCAGCGCGGCCGCCGCGGCGACCGCAGGTGGCACGGCGTTCCTCCCGACCGCCAGGTGGCGCACGAGGTTGTCCCGGATCGCGAAGAGGGACGCGCCGGCGAAGGCGTACGCCAGTCCGAGCCGGTTCAGGTGCACGGGCCGATCGCGCTCGCGCGCGAGCTCCACCCCGCCCGCGACGACGAGCAAGGCGCCTGCGAGTAGCGGTGCACTGGCCGGCTCGCCGAGGAAGATGAGCGCGATCGTCACCGAGACGAGTGGCGCCGTCCCGAAGACCATCGACACGCGCGAGGATCCCGACTCGCGAATCGCGATCGTGACGAGGATTTGGGCCGCGCCCGGCGAGAGCAGGCCGGCGAGCAGGAACGGCCAGGCCGACGAGAGGTGCAAGCCGCGGGACGGCGCCTCGGCCCCCACGGCGACCAGTGCCACCACGAGCGCGGTCGCCGCGGTCGCGATCGTCGCGAGCGCGACGTCGGGGTCGCGCTGCAGGGCAATCCGCAGTGCGACACTCATCGCCCCGAAGAGGAGCGCCGACAGCAGCGCGAGCGCGACGGCGGTCACGTGCGGCTATATGCCCTCGAGCGCGTGCTCGGTGGTAGGCCTCCCGTGCGCGAAGAGCGGGACGAACACGTGCGCCAGCGGGCCGATCGCGAGCGCGTAGAGCACCGTGCCGACGCCGACGGTCCCGCCGAGCAGCCACCCGGTCGCGAGCACCATCAGCTCGATCCCGGTGCGGACGGCGCGAATCGAGTGCCCGCGCGCCGCGAGCCCGGTCATCAGGCCGTCACGGGGCCCCGGCCCCAGCCCCGCGCCGATGTATGCGCCGGTCGCGACGCCGTTCAGGAAGACGCCGGCGAGGAGACACGCGATCCGCGCCGTCATCGCGTGCGGCGGGTGCACGTGGCCGAGCACGACGTCCATCGTCGCGCCGACGAGGACGACGTTGCTCAGCGTCCCGATGCCCGGACGCTGCCGCAGCGGGATCCAGAGCAGGAGCACGACGAGGCCGACGAGAATCGCCCAGGTTCCGATCGCGAGCCCGAACGTCCGGGAGAGCCCCTGGTGGAAGACGTCCCACGGATCGAGGCCGAGACCGGCCAGGACGAGCAGCGAGGAGCTGACGCCGTAGAGGAGGAGGCCGCCGTACAGCTGAGCGAGACGCAGTCGCATTCACCGAACGTACACTCGCGCGATGTCCACGGAGACGACACTTGCCGCCCGGCTCGCGGAGGACGCGGCAGAGCGCCTCCTCCGCTACGTCCGCATCGATACCCAGTCCGACGAGGATTCGGACACCTACCCGAGCACGGACGGCCAGCTCGACCTGCTGCGGCTCCTGCGCTACGAGCTCGAGGACATCGGGCTCGCCGACGTCGCGATGGATCCGCACGGCTACGTGACCGGGACCCTTCCCGCCACGGTCGAGCACGAGGTTTCCACGATCGCGTGGTTCGCCCACGTGGACACCGCGCACGAGGTGAGCGGGGCCGGCGTCTCGCCCCGGCGGGCGCGCTACGCCGGCGGTGAGATCCGGCTCGGCGACTCGGGCCAGTCGATCCGCCCCGAGCAGTCGCCGGAGCTCGAGAACCATGTCGGACACGAGCTGATCACGACCGACGGAACAACGCTTCTCGGGGCCGACGACAAGGCCGGTGTGGCCGAGATCATGGCCGCGGTCGCGTATCTCGTCTCGCAGCCGGAGATCCCGCACGGAACGGTGAAGGTCGCGTTCAACCCGGACGAGGAGATCGGCCGCGGCGTGGTCCACTTCCCGGTCGAGACCTTCGGAGCCGCTGCCGCCTACACCGTCGACGGGGCGACCGCCGGCGAGCTGCAGACGGAGACGTTCTCCGGGGCGCAGCTACGCATGCGCATCCGGGGCCGCTCGATCCATCCCGGCTGGGCGAAGGGCGAGCTCGTGAACGCGATCAAGATCGCAGGCGAGATCCTCTCCCGCCTGCCGCAGGACAGCCTCTCACCCGAGACGACCGACGGGCGCGAGGGGTACGTCCACCCCGGTCTCGTCGAGGGCGACTCGTCGGAGGTCGAGCTGCGCTTCATCGTCCGCGACTTCGACGACGACCGCCTCGCCGAGCACGTTGCCTTCCTCCGCGGCCTCGCGGAGGAGGTCTGCGGTGACGAGCCACGCTGCACGATCGAGGTCGAGGACCGCATCCAGTACCGCAACCCGCGCGTCGCGCTCGAGCGACATCCGGAGATCGTCGCGAACCTTGAGGAGGCGATCCGCCTGGTCGGGCTCGAGCCGAAGGAGACCGCGATTCGCGGCGGCACCGACGGCTCGGCGCTCACCGAGATGGGCCTCCCGTCGGCGAACGTCTTCACGGGCGGCCACGACGCACACAGTGAGCGCGAATGGATCTGCGTCGAGGACATGGGCCTCGCCGCGGCGACGCTCGTCGAGCTCGCCCGTGTCTGGGCCGAGCGATAGCGGGCACACTAGAGAGATGGAGCCGCTTCTCGATCGGCTCGGGCGTCCGCTCGAGACCCTGCGCATCTCGATCACCGACCGCTGCAACTTCCGCTGCGTCTACTGCATGCCGAAGGAGGTCTTCGGGCGGGACTACGCGTTCCTCGAGCGCCGAGAGCTGCTCACGCTCGAAGAGCTGGCCCGCGTGGTCGGCATCTTCGCCGGCCTCGGTGTCCGTACGGTCCGCATCACAGGTGGCGAGCCGCTCGTCCGCCGCAACGTCGAGCACCTCGTCGAGCTGCTTGCCGCGATCGAGACCACGGACGGCGGCCGGCTCGAGCTCGCACTGACGACGAACGGATCCGTCCTCGCGCAGAAGGCGGAGGCGCTCGCCGCCGCCGGCCTGAGTCGCATCACGGTCAGCCTGGACTCCCTCGACGACGACGCGTTCCGCGCCATGAACGACGTCGACTTCCCCGTGCAGCGCGTGCTCGACGGGATCGACGCGGCCGTAGCCGCCGGTCTCCCGGTAAAGGTCAACGCGGTCGTCAAGCGGGGCACGAACGACGGAGACGTCCTCGCGCTCGCCGAGCATTTTCGCGGCAGCGGCCATGTCCTCCGCTTCATCGAGTACATGGATGTCGGCTCCACCAACGGCTGGCGCCTCGAAGACGTGGTCAGCGCCGAAGAGATCGTGCGCCGCATCTCGGAGCGCTGGACGCTCGAGCCGGTGGCCGTCGAGCGGCCGGACGCCACCGCGCGCCGCTGGCGCTACCTCGACGGGGCCGGCGAGATCGGCGTGGTCGCGTCCGTCACACAGCCCTTCTGCGGCGGCTGTTCACGGTCGCGCCTCTCCGCCGAGGGCCGGCTGTACACGTGCCTGTTCGCCGCGCGCGGCCACGACCTCCGCGCGCCGCTCCGACTCGGCGCCTCGGACGAGGAGCTCACCGAGCAGCTCCGCGCGATCTGGACGCGCCGTACCGATCGCTACTCCGAGCTGCGAACGGCGGAAACGGCGTCGTTGCCCAAGGTCGAGATGTCGTACATCGGGGGCTAGTCACCGCTCTCTGGCCTGCCTGTAACCGCACAGTTTAGAGTTGGGGCATGGAGCGGGTCGTCGCTCTGGGACGCAGGGTTCTCCCGCGCGGGTGGCGGGACTTTGGGCTCCAGCTGATCATCTGGTTCGGCTTCTACTTCTCGTACCTCGTGGTCCGGCACCTGACCGACCGGGACCCGACCAAGGCGGTCCTCAACGGCCTGCGCGTGATCTCGCTCGAGCAACACGTGTCCCACCACCTGCTCGAGCTGACCGTCGAGCGGATCGTCGACTCGTCCTCGTTCCTCCTGACCGCGGCAGCGTGGACCTACTGGAACTCGGAATTCACCGTGATCGGCCTGGCGCTGCTCTGGGTCTACCTGCGCCGGCACGAGCGGTTCAATCGCTTCCGCAACACGATCCTGCTCGCGAACGTCATCGGCCTCGTCGGCTTCGTCCTCATGCCGACCGCGCCGCCCTGGATGTTCCCCCATGAGGGCTTCGTCCCAGGCGTCAACCATTCGAGCGCGCTCCTGCAGACTCTCGGCAACCAGTACGCGGCCATGCCGAGCCTCCACGCCGCAGACGCGCTGATCGTCGGCTGGGCCCTCGTCACCACCTCCCGCACCGTCTGGGCGAAGGGGCTCTGGGCTCTCTGGCCGCTCTGGGTCTGGTTCTGCGTCGTCGCGACCGCGAACCACTATCTCCTCGACGTGCTCGCCGGAATCGGGGTGGCGGTGGCCTCGCTCCTCGCGACAGCCTGGACGCCGAGGCTCTTCAGCCGCTTGCGCGGGCTCGGCCCGGTCATCGCAAACCTGCTATAGTCTGACATAGCAGGATTGCGATGTTGGAGACGAATGCAACTCCGAGGCTCCGCCGCGTCAAGCACGGTTACACGCAGGGAGCCCGCTCACTCGCCGGCCGCTCGGTCACGCGCCTCGCGCGCACCGGGATCACGCCGAACGTCCTCACGACGACCGGCGTGTCGCTCTGCCTCGCGGCAGCCGTCCTCGTCCCGTTCGAGAACCACGCCGACACGCTGCTCGTCTACTGGCTCGCCGCCGGCATCTTCGTCATCGGCTCGCTGCTCGACATCCTCGACGGCGCACTCGCCCGCGTGGGCGGCAAGTCAACCCCGTTCGGAGCCTTCATCGATTCGACGACCGACCGGGTCGGCGAGGGAGCGGTGCTCGCCGCGATCGCGCTCGTGTTCGCTCGCCACGGCAGGGAGTGGGCCGTCGTGGTCGCGGTCGCGGCGGTGGTCGGCTCATTCCTCGTCTCGTACACGCGCGCCCGCGCCGAGGCGCTCGGGCTGAAGGGCGACGTCGGCCTCGGCTCGCGCGCCGAGCGCGTCGTTCTCATCACCGCAGGTCTCGTGTTTGCCCCGTGGGGCGGCCTGCCGTGGGCAATCGTCGTGCTCGCAGCGACGGCGTGGCTCACGGTCGTCCAGCGCATCCTGCACGTCCGCAAGCAACTTTCTCTTGGAGGAACCAGTGGCATCGACCAACGGTAGGGCACGGCTCGACGACGGCAAGGTCCGCGTCGCGATCATCGGCGTCGGCAACTGCGCCAACTCGCTGCTTCAGGGCGTCGAGTACTACAGGGACGCGCCGGACGACCAGTTCGTCCCCGGCCTCATGCACGTCAACCTCGGCGGCTACCACGTCCGGGACGTGGAGTTCACCGCCGCGTTCGACGTCGTCAAGGGCAAGGTCGGCGAGGACCTCGCCGACGCGATGTGGGCGCATCCGAACGACACGATCAAGTTCGCGGACGTCCCGCAGACCGGCGTCAAGGTCTCGCGCGGGATGACGCACGACGGCCTCGGCAAGTACCTCTCGCAGGTCGTCGAGAAGGCTCACGGCAAGACCGACGACGTCGTGGGGATCCTCAAGGAGACGAAGACCGACGTGGTGGTCAACTACCTCCCGGTCGGCTCGGAGGCCGCGACGAAGTGGTACGCCGAGCAGATCCTCGAGGCCGGCTGCGCGATGATCAACTGCATGCCCGTCTTCATCGCGCGCGAGGACTACTGGGGCAAGCGGTTCGAGGAGAAGGGCCTGCCGATCATCGGCGACGACATCAAGTCGCAGGTCGGGGCGACGATCACGCACCGCGTCCTCACCTCGCTCTTCCGCGAGCGCGGCGTCCATCTCGACAAGACGATGCAGCTCAACGTCGGCGGCAACTCCGACTTTCTCAACATGCTCGAACGGGAGCGGCTCGAGTCGAAGAAGATCTCGAAGACGAACGCGGTCACGTCGATGCTCGACTACGACCTCGGCTCGGGGAACGTCCACGTCGGCCCGTCCGACTACGTGCCGTGGCTGACCGACCGCAAGTGGGCCTACATCCGCATGGAGGGCTCCTCGTTCGGCGACGTGCCGCTCAACGTCGAGCTCAAGCTCGAGGTCTGGGACTCGCCGAACTCGGCGGGGATCGTGATCGACGCAGTCCGGATGGCGAAGCTCGCGCTCAACAACAACATCGCAGGCGCGCTCGTCGGCCCGAGCTCGTACCTCATGAAGTCGCCGCCGAAGCAGATCGTCGACGACGAGGCGTACGAGCTGACCGAGGAGTTCATCGCGCAGAACCGCAGGCACGTGCAGGCCGAAGCCTCAGTCACCGCCGAGTGACGCTGGATCTGCGCTCCGCGCGCTCGCTCTCGCTGGGCGAGCGCGCGGGGCTCTTCACCGCGGCGTACGAGGGATACGTCGTGCCGATGCACGTCGACGAAGCCGCGGTGGCATGGATGCAGGAGAAGTTCGACTTCGACCTCGATGCGTCGCAGATCGCGTACCGGAACGGGGAGCCGGTGGGGCTCGCGAACCTTGCCGTCCGCGGGCCGGACGCGTGGATCGGCGGACTCGGCGTGGTCGCGTCCGCGCGACGCACCGGCGTCGGCGAGGCACTGATGCGCGCCGTGCACGAGGAGGCCCGGTCGCGGGGCGTCGGGCGCGTCTGGCTCGAGGTGATCGACGCGAACGTCGGCGCACGGGCGCTCTACGAAAAGCTCGGCTACGAGGTCGTCCAGGACGTCGAGGTGTGGACGCTGCCGGCCTTCGCCGGCGACCCCGTGGGGCGCGAGGTTGCTCCGGCCGAGGTGAAGGCGCGGCTGCCCGAGCGACACGAGCCGTGGCAGCGGGCCGACGGCACGCTCGACCACTACGACGACGTGCGCGGGCTGGTCACGGACAGCGGGGCCATGTTGTTCTGCGTCCGTGCCACCGCGCAGCTGCAGCAGTACTCCGGCGACCCCGAGCCCCTGATCCGGGGGCTCCGCACATTCGGGGACGTCTACATCCTCAACCTCCCCGCAGAAGATCCGGCGGCCCCGGTCCTGCGTGAGCTCGGCGGCTCGGCCACGCTCCGTCAGCACGAGATGCACCTCGAGCTTTAACGGAGACTAGACTCGACCGAGGTGCGGATCGCGCTCGTCACGCCGTTCGCCTGGTCGCAGCCGCACGACGTGAACGAGCACGTTGACGTGCTCGCCCGCGAGCTGCGGCGACGCGGCCACGGAGTCACCGTCCTGGCTCCTTCGAACCGTGCGCGCGACCTCGCCGCCGGGCGGCGTGCCCTCCTTGGCGCCTTCGACGACGAGGAGCTGATCGCAATCGGGCCGGCCGTGCCGATCTCGCGTCGCAGCCGAATGGGCGTGCCTGTCGGGGTGCGCGCCAGCCTCTCGCTCGCGCTGGCGCGGGGCAGGTTCGACGTCGTGCACGGCTTCGAGCCCGGGCTGCCGAGCCTCTCGTACCTCGCCCTCCGAGACTCCGCGGCGCTCACGGCCGCAACCTTCTTCTCTGCCGAGCGGCTCGGCTACCCACCCGGACGCGCGCAGCGGGAGCGGCTGCTCGCCCGGGTCGACGCACTCCTCGCGACGAGCCAAGAGGTCGCCGACGCCGCGGCGATGCGCTTCCCAGGCCGGTACGAGCTCGTGCCGCATGGGATCGATCCCGAGCTGTTCGCGCCTGCCGAGAAGAAACGGCTGGTCGTGATGGAGTGGCGACAGACCGAGCGGCCGCTCTTGCGGGCGCTCGTCCGCGAGCTCGCCGAGCAGGCCGGCTGGGAGCTCGTCCTGGTGCGCACGCGAACACCCGCCTCGCGCCCGGCCGTCTCGCCGAGGCTGCGCGGGAGGATGCGCGTGCGGACGGCACGCACCGGGGCTGCGCGCGCGGAGCTTCTGCGCGCCGCCTCGATTTTCGTCCCCGCCGCCGAGGGCCTGCCCCGCCTCGTCGCCGAAGCCCAGACGGCGGGGGTCGCGATCGCGTCTCCGCCCGGGCGCGCCGAGCAACCCGAGCTCGCCGCAGCCGAGACGGCGCGGATGGTCGAGGACGAGGCCTTCCGCGCCCGCCGCGCCAAAGAGAGCCTCGCAGCCGCGCGGTCGCAGACCGCCGAGGCGCTCGCCGACCGTGTGGAGGCGGTCTACGGACGCCTCGCCTCCCGCCGGCGCAGCCACACGACCCGGCAGCCGCTCGAGGAACGCGACTGGATCGTCGCCGACCTCCACCTGCACACGAGCTGGTCGCACGACTGCTCGATCGACGTCGACGAGCTGCTCGACCACGCGGAGGCCCAGGGCCTCGGCGCGATCGCGGTCACGGACCACAACGTCTTCGGCGGCGCGCTGGAGGCCGTCGAGCGCGCCCGCGGGCGCCCCCTCGTCGTCATCCCCGGGGAGGAGGTCAAGACGGCCGACCAGGGCGAGGTGATCGGGCTCTTCCTGCGGGAGGAGATTCCAAGAGGCATGTCCTTCGGCGACACGGTCGCCGCGATTCGCGCCCAGGGCGGCCTCGTGTACCTGCCGCACCCGTTCGACCGGATGCACGCGATCCCGGAGCCCGCCACCCTCCACCGGCATCTCGCCGAGATCGACGTGCTCGAGGTGTACAACGCGCGGCTCCTCTTCGAGGCGTACAACGAGGAATCGCTCCGCTTCGCGCGCAAGTACAACCTCACGCCCGGCGCCGGGTCGGATGCGCACGTCCTCGCCGGTGTCGGCACCGGGGCGGTCCGGATGCGGCGCTTCAGCGGCCCGGAGGAGTTCCTCGTCTCGCTCCACGACGCCGAGGTTCTGCGCCGCCCGAAGTCGCTCGTCTACCTGCAGGGGCTAAAGTGGGTCGCGCAGGCGAAGGAGCGGGTCCGCTAACAGCGGGCGGGCAAGGGCGCCCGGACGAGCATCTCCGGCCCCTCGAGTCGCAGCTCGAGCTGGCCGAGCACGCGGCTCAGGACCGCGAACGCCGCGCGATTGTCGCTCCGCACGAGCGCCGTCACCTCCACGAGGCCTGCTGCGCAAGCATCGGTGACGAGCTCCTGCGTGAGCGCAGAGCCGATGCCGTGCCCGTGGTAGGCGTCCGCGACCTCGAAAGCGATCTCGGCACTCACGCCCGAGCGCACAAGACGTGCGATCGCGACCGGCTCAGGATCACCGTCGACGTAGGCGACAAGGGCGTGGTGCGCGGCGTCGACGACCGCGAGCGAGCGCAGCTCCTGCTCCCCGAGCCGTGGCTTGGCGCCGTTGAAGCGCGCCCGCCTCGAGTCGTCGCCGAGCCGCTCGAAGACGGCCTGGACCGTGGCGATGTCGCCGTCCCGGAGCGGCCGGACGAGGAGCTCGGGTCCGTGCTTCGACTTCACGCAACGCGTGTACATGCCTTTCAGGACGAGCACGCGCGGCCGGATCTTCCCCGGCCCAAGCCAAGGAACGGCTGCGCCGATCCCGAACCATCCCTGCGGGGCATCCTGTGACCGTGGCGAACGACGACATCTACGAGAAGTACCTGCAAAAGGCGATCACCGAGAGCAACGCTCTCGGTGACGAGCTCGCGCAGGCGTCCGGCGGAGCGCGCGTCCCCGTGCTCGGGTCAGGCCACCCGCTCGCCGACGTGTTCCTCCTCAAGTACTCGCCAAAGGCGTCGGAGCTCCAGGAGGGAGTCGCCTTTTACGGCCGGGCCGGCAACGCGCTCCTCAAGTCGCTGCAGCGCCTGCACGTCGACCCGATGGCGATCTACGGGACGAACTGCCTCAAGTTCGCGGGCGGTGACGAGGAGGAGTCGCACCCGTTTCTCCTGCGCGAGCTGCACATCGTCCAGCCGAAGCTCGTCGTCGCGATGGGCGAGCCCGCACTCGCCTTCCTCAACGCGGCGCGCTTCCCGCTCGCGCGCGAGCTGGAGCTCGTCGAGGGCGAGCTGCAGGAGCTGACGCCGACCATCCAGGGGCTCGTCACGCCGGACATCGACGAGTCGCTCGACGAGCAGCCGGCGAAGACGGCGTTCTGGAACGCCTTCAAGGTGCTCGGCGAGTGGTGGAGCGAGACACCTCCCTACTGAGCGTGAGCCCGCTGCCGCGCCTTCGCGCCGCGGCGCTCCTCGTCGTCCTCGTCTGCGTCGTGACCTGGGACGCCGTGGCGCCGCACCTCGGTGCGCTCGCAATCTGGCCGTCGATCGTGATCATCGCGGTCGGCGTGCTGCCGGCGACGCTGCTCCTCATCTATCTCGCGCTGCCGCTCTGGTCGCGCCGCCGTCTCGTGGCGGTCGGGCTCGGCGTATTCCTCATCGCCGCCGTCGTGACCTGGGAGACGGATTCTCACCTGGCCTCGAACTTCGCGAAGCTCGCCGCCTACACGTGCGCGGGCTGGGCATTCCTGTGGTTCTTCGAGGAGCTCGGCTGGGTGCTTCTCATCGCTCTGATCATCCCGTTCATCGACGCGATCTCGGTCGCGGCCGGGCCGACGCACACCATCGTCAGCCATCACTTCCAGGTGTACTCGGCGGTCGCGGTCGCCTTCGTCGCACCGGGCGGACGTGCTGCGGGGCTCGGTCCGCCGGACATCCTCTTCTTCGCCCTCTTCCTCGGGGCGACGATGCGCTGGAGCCTGCGGCCCGGCTGGACGTGGCTGGCGATGACGGGGATGTACTCGCTGGCGCTCGTGATCACCAACGCCACCGACGTCAGCGGCCTGCCGGCGCTGCCGTTTCTCTCTGCCGGCTTCCTGCTCGCGAACGGCGACCTGCTCTGGCGCCGGCTCAGACCGGCGCGCTGAGCCGTTCGAGCAGCGCCACGCATTCGACGTGGGGCGTGTGCGGGAACATGTCCACGGGCGTCACGCTTCGCAGCTCGTAGCCGTGGTCCTCGCGTAGAGCCTTCACGTCCCCCGCGAGCGTCGTCGGGTTGCAGGAGACGTAGACGAGCCGCGGGGTGCCGATGCGGCCGAGCCGCCGCAGCGCCTTCCCCGCCAGGCCGGCGCGAGGCGGGTCCACGACCACCACGTCCGGGGCGCCGGAGCGCTCGAGCAGCTCCTCGACGACCTCGCCGACGTTGCCGGCGAAGAAGGCGGCGTTCGTGACCCCGTTGAGCTCGGCGTTCTCGAGCGCGCAGGCGACCGACTCCTCCGAGACTTCGATGCCCCAGACGGTCAGCGCCTCGCCGGCGAGCGAGAGCCCGATCGTCCCGATCCCGCAGTAGAGGTCCCAGACCGTCTCGTCCCCGGTGAGCCCCGCGGCGTCGCGCGCAAGCGCGTAGAGCCGCTCGGCCATGGCCGTGTTCGTCTGGAGGAAGGCGTTCGGGCGGACGCGGAAGCGGAGCCCGCAGAGCTCCTCCTCGATCCACTCCTCTCCCCAGAGCAGCCGCGTCGGCAGGTTCGTCACCTCGGCGGGCGTGTCGTTGACCGACCAGTGGATCGAGCGCACCTCGGGGAAGCGGCGCAGGACGTCGACGAGGTAGCCGGTCTCGAACCGCTCGCCCGGAGCGGTCACGAGCTGGACGAGAACCTGCCGCGTGTTGCGGCCCTGCCGCACGACGAGGTGACGGAGATAGCCGCTCCCGTCCGCCTGCGAGTACGGATCGAGCCCCTCCTCGCGCGCCCAGTCGCGAACGGCGTCGCGAATCGCGTTTCCGAGATCGTCGATGAGCCAGCACCGTTCGATCTCGAGCACCTCGTCCCAGCGGCCTGCCCGATGGAAGCCGAGCGCGACCCCTTCCGGTGTCGAGGTGAAGGAGTACTCGACCTTGTTGCGGTAGTGGAAGATCTCCGGCTCGCAGGGGACGATCGGGCCGAGCGGCGGTTCGGCGATGCCGGCCAGCCGCTGCAGCGCGTCACGCACCTGCAGCTGCTTCTGCTCGAGCTGCGCCTCGTATGCGAGATCCTGGAAACGACACCCGCCGCAGGCGGGAAAATGCTTGCACGGCGCGTCGACCCGCTCCGGCCCCGGCCTGAGCACCTCGGTGGCGAGTGCCTCGGCGTGGCTGCGCTTGACCTTGGTGATCCGAGCCCGGACCCGGTCGCCGGGGAGCCCTCGTCGCACGAAGACGACGAAGCCGTCGAGCCGCGCGACTCCGTTGCCTCCGTACGCGAGCGAGTCGACGTCGAGCTCGAGCTCGTCTCCCTTTGTCACCGGCGCGGCCACGCCAGCACCGTAACGGTGACTAGGAGAGCGTCGTCACGTAGATCTTGCGCTCGCGGGGGCCGTCGAACTCGCAGAAGAAGACGCCCTGGTACGTCCCGAGGGCGAGGCCCCCGTCCCGCAGCGGGATCAGCACCTGCGGGCTCGAGGCGAGCGAGGCGCGCGCGTGCGACGGCGCGTTCGGCCCGTCGGCATCGTCGTGGCGCCATTCCCAGTCGTCGCCGACGACGCGGTGGAACGCATTCTCGAGATCGGTCACGAGCTCGGGATCGATGCGCTCGTTGATCGCGACACCTGCCGTCGTGTGCGGGACGTAGACGAGTGCCGCCGAGGCGCCGTTCGTGCCGTCGAGCGCCTCGCGGATCCGATCCGTGATCTCGATCAGCTGCGTCTTGCGCTCGGTCTTGAGGGAGATCTCCCGCACGGGTCTATCCTACGAACCCGCATGCCGGAGGCGCTCCAGCAACGGGAGATAGACGAGCTCAGCGCCGACGCGGACCGCTTCCTCGCAGAGCTCGACGAGGAGACCTATCTCCACTTCGCGGGCCTCAAGAAGACCTACGACCTCGCTCCGATCTACGAGCGGCACGAGCGCCTGACCCGGCTGGACACTGCGATCGCGCTCGGCGCCTCGGTCGACGGCGACCGCCGGCGGCGCGAGTTGTGGAAGTTCGCGTGCACGGGCTACCTCGGCAACTTCGTCAGCGAGGAGGCCGAGCGCGTCGCCGAGCTCGAGGCGACCCTGACCGCCACGGTCGACGGCGAGGAGATCCCCTACCGGATGCTCAAGCCGCGACTGATGAACGAGGAGGACCGGAACGTCCGGGCTCGGATCGAGACGGCGAGAAACGAGCTGACCGAGGAGCACCTCAACGCGCTCGAGCTGCAGGCCGCGCAGGTCGTCCACCGCGAGACCCGGCAACTCGGCGCGGAGAGCTACGCCGACCTGTACCGGAGCTTCGGCTTTCCGCTCGACGACCTCGCCGAGCAGTGCCGCCGGCTCCTCGCCGAGACGGAGGATCTCTGGGTCGAGGCAGGCGACCGGTTCTTCCGCACGCGCGTCGGCCTCGGGCTCGAGGACGTCGAGCGCTGGGACGTAGGACGGGCGTGGCGCGGCGCCGAGTGGGACGCTGCGTTCCCCGGCGACCGGATGCTGCCGGCTCTCGAGGGCACCCTGTCCGACCTCGGCATCGATCTGCACGCGCAGCAGAACGTCGAGCTCGACCTCGACGAGCGGCCCAGCAAGGATCCGCGCGCTTTCTGCTCACCGATCGAGGTGCCGGGACGCGTCGTGCTGGTGCTGAAGCCGCACGGCGGCGCGGACGACTGGAAGGCGCTCTTCCACGAAGCCGGTCACACGGAGCACTTCGCCCACACGGATGCTTCCCTCTCGCCGGAGGAGCGGCGGCTCGGCGACAACTCCGTCACCGAGGGCTGGGCGATGCTGCTGGAGCACGTGACCACCGACCCGGTGTGGCTCGAGCGCCGCCTCGACTTCCCCCGTCCGTACGAGTTCGCCGCCGAGGGAGCCGTCCAGCTCCTCTGGCTCGTCCGGCGGTACTGCGCGAAGCTCCTGTACGAGCTCGAGTTCCACACCTCGGACGACCTGACCGCCTTGCGGCCGCGGTACGTCGAGCTGCTCAGCGGGGCCACGAAAGTGGAGCCGGCCGCGGCGGACTATCTCAGCGACATCGACGACGGCTTCTACGCCTCGGAGTACCTCAGGGCGTGGGCGTTCGAGGCACAGCTGCGCGCCCATCTGCGGGAGCGCTTCGGCAACGCGTGGTTCTCACGTCGCGAGGCCGGCTCGCTGTTGCGCGAGCTGTGGGCAGAGGGCCAGAAGCCGACCGCCGAGGAGCTGCTTCGCGACGTAACGGGCGAGACGCTCGAGCTGGCTGCCGTCGGCGACCGGATCCGCGAGGCGCTCGCCGCGGCCTGAGACCGCGACGACGGCCCGATGCTCCCGCTCCGCGACAGCGTTCCCAGCCGGACGACCCCCTTCGTCACGGTCGGGCTGATCGTCGCGAACTTCATCGTCTGGTTCTGGGAGCTGAGCCGCCCGGGCGTGGACGTCCACGTGTTCCGCGACGGCTTCTACCCCTGCGCGCTCCAGGGGCCGTGCCAGCTACCTCCCGGATTCCACGCCCTGCCCTGGTACGAGGGCGTGTTCACCGGGATGTTCATGCACGCGAGCTGGGAGCACATCCTCGGCAACATGCTCTTCCTCTGGATCTTCGGCAACAACGTCGAGGACGCCCTCGGGCATGTCGGCTACTTCTTCTGGTATCTCGCTGCCGGCGTCGTCGCGATGGCGGTGCAGACGTTCGTGACGCTGCAGTTCGCCGGCGTCGGCTCGGCGAGCATCCCGAACATCGGCGCGAGCGGCGCCATCGCCGGCGTCCTCGGTGCCTACTTCGTCCTTCTGCCCCGCGCCAAGGTGCTGACGCTGATCATCGTCGGGTTCATCTTCATCCGGGAGATCCCGGCCATCTGGTTCCTCGGCGTCTGGATCCTGTACCAGGGATTGACAGGCGGCCTCTCGTTGCTCCATCCCCAGTCGGGCGGCGGTGTTGCGTTCTTCGCCCACATCGGCGGCTTCGCTTTCGGCCTGGCGACGGGTCTCGTCCTCCTTCTGGCCCAGCGGCGCCCACGCGAATATCAGTTCCGCTAACGCTGAGGATTCGCTTGGAATGCCGCGGGCATGCCGTCCGTTGAAAAGGTCATGCGAACCCTTAACGAGATCCATGCGGAGATCGAGACCCTGAGCGAGGAGCGGACCGAGCTCTGGCATCGGCTTTCCGACCAACACGACCCGGAGGTGCGGGCCGAGATCCACGCGATCGATGCGAAGCTCGACGTTCTCTGGGACGAGCATCGAGCCGTCCGCGCCCGCCTGCGCTTCGGCGACCGCGAGAAGATCGTCGCCCGCGCGCGCGTCGAGGAACGGCTCGAGCGCGCCGCCTGAGCTCCGGACGAACCTGCCTCTACACTGAAGCTCTCCCGGGGCGTTAGCTCAGCTGGGAGAGCGCCGGCTTTGCAAGCCGGAGGTCACCGGTTCGATCCCGGTACGCTCCACTTCCCGCATCGCCCGCTTCGCTTTTCGCTCGCTCGGCAAGCGAGTCGGCTTCGCCGGCTCGCGCGACGCTGACGGCGGTGCGGTAGCGAGCCGCCCCCGCACATGTCGGGGCGGCGACCACGGCCCATGACCACTTCCCGCATCGCCCGCTTCGCTTTCCGCTCACTCGGCAAGCGAGCCGGCTTCACCGGCTCGCGCCATGCTGACGGCGGTGCGGTAGCGAGCCGCCCCCGCACATGTCGGGGGCGGCGACAGCGCACGCATCGGCGGCATCATGGCGGCTGCGCGTCGAAGGCGGTTGCCACCAGCCGCTATGGAAGACACACTTCAGCTGTGAGCGACGGACTGGACATGCGAGGACGCTACGAGCAGGCGCTCGCCGAGGTCGAGGAGATGAAGCGGACGCTGCGCGAGCACGCGCAGCGCGTCGCCGCGCGAGAGAAGGAGCTCGAGGACCTGCGGCTCGAGGTAGCCGGCCGGCAGGGCCGGCGACGCCCGTCCACGCCGACCACACCTGCCGGCCCCGACCGCTCGGACGAGCTCGCCCGCAAGATCGCCGCGGCCGAGAAGCGCGAGCGCGAGGCGGTGCAGGAGCTCGCCCTCGCCAAGGCCGAGCGGGAGCGGCTCGACGAGCGCGAGCAGGCGATCCGCAAGGTCGAACGGGAGCTCGCCGGGTTGCGCACGCGGCTGCAGCAGGAGCGGGCGCAGCCGGGAGGCTCGTCTCAAAGCGAGCCGGAGCCGGCCCGTGAGCCGGAGCCCGAAGGCGAGCCGCCGCCTCCGACTCCGCTGCCGCAATCGCCGTCCGGGCCGGATCTCGAGCCGGCCGCAGCCGCGAAGACCCGCCGCGCCAGCATGCTCGCCGACCCGCAGCTCAGAAAACAGCACTAAGAAACGCGCGCTGGTATCGTCGGAGGGCTCGCGCGCCGGCCGGGGGGCCGGCTGCGGCGGGCGTCTCGCCATGTCCACGTATGTGAGTCCAGTCGATCCGCCCGACCTCGGCCTGCTGCCGACCTTCCGACGCCTGCTCGGGCTGTGGCGCGAGCAGTGGAAGCTCGGCGTCTTCGGCTTGACGTGCTCGCTCGTCTACACGCTGATCTCGATCGCGATCCCGCTCCTCATCCAGCGCGCAATCGACAACGCGATCGACACGAGCCACCACCACCATCGGCAGGCGCTCTGGCCGTACCTCGCGATCATCGTCGGGCTGGCAGCTGCCCGCGCCGTCATCGCCTTCAACCGCCGGTTCGCGACCGCCCGCATCGGTGTCCGGATCGAGGCGAGGATGCGCGAGCTGCTCTACCAGGCCTATCTGCGCTACCCGCGCGCCTTCTACGACCGGCACGCGACAGGCCAGGTGCTGTCCCGGGCGACGAACGACCTCTACCCGATTCGCTACTTCATCGGCTGGGGGCTCGTCCAGGGAATGCAGAGCGTGATGATGATCATCGGAGCCGGGATCGTCCTCGCGATCGTCGATCCGCGCCTGACGCTCTATGCCGCGGTGGCGTTGCCGCCGATCGGGCTCGTCGCATACCGCTTCGGGCATCGCGTCTCACCGATCTCGCGGCAGGTTCAGGCCAAGAAGGGAGACGTCACCGAGGCCGCGGACGAAGCCGTCGTCGGGATCGAGATGGTGCAGGCCTTCGGCCGCGAGGACGACGTGCGCGAGCGCTTCGGCGACAGGGCCGAGGGCGTCCGCTCCGCAGCGCTTCGCCAGGCAGGTGTCGAGGCGCAGCACGTGCCGGGCCTCTACTACCTTCCCGCCCTCTCGATCGCCGCGGTCGTCTTCTTCGGCGGTCGCGCCGTCATTCACGGGGACATCACGATCGGCCAGTTCGTCCTCTTCGAGACGCTTCTGCTCCAGCTCGTCTGGCCGCTCGAGGCGATCGGCTGGATCCTCGACCTGGCGCAGCGGGCCCTCGCCTCGGCCGGTCGCAGCTTCGGGTGGCTCGAGGGAATCGAGCCGCTGGCCGAGTCCGCGACGCCGAGACACCTCCCGGCCGGCCCGCTCGGCCTCCGCTTCGAGCGGGTGAGCTTCGCATACGGCGGTGAGGTGGACGTGCTGCGCCAGCTCGACCTCGTCGTCGAGCCGGGCGAGATCGTCGCCATCTGCGGGCCGACGGGCTCCGGCAAGACGTCGCTGCTCAATCTCGTTCCGCGTTTCTACGACCCGACCGACGGCCAGGTGCTCGTCGGAGGCGCGGACACGCGCGACGTGCCGATTGCCGAGCTGCGCGCCGATGTCGCCCTCGTCACACAGCGTCCCGTGCTCTTCTCCGTGCCGCTGCGCGAGAACCTCACCGCCGGCCGCGAGGACGCCGACTGGGACGAGGTGCTCGCCGCCTGCGAGGCGGCCGGCGTCGATGCCTTCGGACCGAACCTCCCTGACGGCTACGACACCTTGATCGGCGAGCGCGGCGTCAACCTCTCCGGCGGCCAGCGCCAGCGGGTCGCACTCGCGCGCGCTCTCGTCGCAGGCGCGCGCATCGTCGTGCTCGACGATCCGCTCTCGGCCGTGGACACGCTGACCGAGCGCCGGCTCGTCGCGCGCCTCCGGCCCGCGCTGGCCGGCCGCACGGTCCTCGTCGCGACGCAACGTCTCTCCACGGTCGAGATAGCCGACCGCGCGGTTGTGCTGCTCGATGGGCGGATCGTCGAGTCGGGAACGCCGGCCGAGCTGTTGCGTGCGGGCGGAGAGTTCGCGGCCCTCTTCGGCGACGAGGTGGTCGCCGCGTGAAGCGCCTCTGGCAGTACATGGAAGGACGCAAGCGCTTCGCGGCGCTGATGGTGCTCGTCGGCGCGGGGAACGCCGCCGCGCAGACTGGCGGCTGGCTGATCGTCAAGTACGCAATCGACAACGGGATCGTCGCGCGCGACACGCACTACCTGACGATCGCCGTCGCGATCTACCTCGGTGTCGCTGCTGTCGGGTGGGTCCTGCAGGCGCGGCTGATCCGCGGCCTCGCCACCATCGGCCAGGCGGTCGTGCTGGCCCTCCGGCGCAACCTCTTCGATCACCTCACCAACCTCTCGTTGCGCTACTTCTCGCAGCAGAAGGCCGGCTGGATCATCGCGCGTCTCACGAGCGACGTGGACGCGGTCTCGGACGTCCTCTCGCAGGGCATGCCGACTCTGGTCTCGAACGTCATCCTCCTCCCCGCCGCGGTGACGGCGCTGCTCATCTCCGACTGGCGGCTCGGACTCGTCTCCTTCGGCGTGCTGCCCCCGACGCTCATTCTCTCGCGCTGGTTCCAGCGCGTCTCGCACACGGCCAACGTCGAGCAGCGCAACCGGATCGCCGCGGTCACGGCCCAGATCGCCGAGTCGGTGTCCGGCATGGCGGTCGTGCAGGCCTTCAATCGCGAGCGGCGCTTCCAAGCGGAGTTCGATGCGCTGAACGACGCGAACCGCGCCCAGGCGACGTACGTCCAGAAGATCTTCTCCACCTTCTTCCCGTCCATCGAGTTCCTCGGCATCGTCGCCATCGGGGCGGTCCTCTACCTCGGCTCGCACCTCTATCAGAGCGGCACGCTCACGATCGGGACGCTGATCACGGCGATCTACCTGCTGCAGCTCGTCTTCCAGCCGCTGCAGGAGCTGTCGGACGTCTACGGACAGCTCCAGTCGGCCGGCGCCGCGATGGTGAAGATCGCCAGCATCCTCGACGAGGAGCCGAACATCCGGGACCGGCCAGGCGCAGAGCCCCTGCCGCGCCTCGACGGAGACCTCGAGATCGACTCGGTCGTCTTCGCCTACGGCAAGGACCCGGTCCTGCACGGAGTCTCGTTCCGCCTCGCGCCCGGTGCCTGCTTCGCGCTCGTCGGCGAGTCGGGCCACGGCAAGTCGACGCTCGCCCGGCTGATCGGCCGCCACTACGACCCCGACGAGGGAGCCGTGCGCGTCGACGGGCACGACCTGCGCGACGTCCAGCTCCGCTCGTACCGGCGCCAGCTCGGCGTCGTGCTCCAGGACCCGTTCCTCTTCAGCGGCACGATCGCCTCGAACATCCGTTTTGCAAAGCCGGACGCGACGGACGAGGAGGTCGAGGCGGCGGCCGCAGCGGTGGGCGTCGACCGGGTGGCGGCCAGGCTCTCGGGAGGCCTCGAGCACGAGGTGCGCGAGGGCGGCGCCGGCCTGTCCGCCGGCGAGCGCCAGCTCATCTCGATCGCGCGCGCGCTGCTCGCCGACCCCCGAATCCTCGTCCTCGACGAGGCCACCTCGAACATCGACCGCCCGACGGAGATGCTGATCGAGCGGGCACTCGACCGGCTCCTGAAGGGGCGAACCTCGATCATCATCGCCCACCGTCTCTCGACCGTCCGGCGCGCCGAGGAGATCCTCGTCGTGGAGAACGGGCAGGTCATCCAGCGCGGCAGCGAACGCGAGCTGCTCGCGGTCGACGGGCCGTTCCGGCGCCTCGCCCACACGCTCGAAGGCGGCGAGCCGGAGCTGGCGGCGGCAGGCTAGTCCTACGACTGCGCGAGGACGCGCAACACAACCTCGACCACGTGCGGGTCGAACTGGCTGCCGGCAGACTCCGAGAGCCTGCGCACCGCCTCGCGGTGGCTGAGCCTGCGCCGATACGGCCGGTCGGTCGTCATCGCGTGATACGCGTCGCAGACGAAGATGATGCGCGACTCGAGTGGGATGTCCTCGCCGGCGATGCCGTCCGGATAGCCGCGACCGTCCCAGCGCTCGTGACAGTGGCGCACGATCGGCCGCACGAGCTGGAGCCGGTCGATCGGGGCGATGATCCGCTCGCCGAGGGCCGGATGCGTCTGGACGAGCTTCCTCTCCGCGGCCGTCAACCGTCCCGGCTTCGCGAGCACGTCGCTCGGGATGCCGATCTTGCCGATGTCGTGCAGCAGCGCGCCGAGCTCGAGGCGCTTCAACGCGCGCTCGTCCAGGCCGAGCTCCCGGCCGACCCGCAGGGAGAGATCCGTGATCCAGCGCGCATGGGTGGAGGTGTACTCGTCGTTCGCCTCGAGGGCGTTGGCGAGAGCCTCGACCGTCGAGACGAAGGTCCGTTCGAGCCCCTCGTAGCTCGAGGCGTTGGCAATCGCGAGCTTCGCCTGCTGCGCAAGGCCGCCGAGCAGCGCGAGCTCGCGCTCCCCGAACTCGTCCGACTCCACGAGAGCCACGAGGCACCCGGCCCGCCCGTCCACGTCGAACGGTGCGACCGCGTACCGGCCGCCGGGAACGGGCGCCTCGCCGATCAGCGGCTCGTAATCGTGAGGCTCGGCGATATACGGCTCGCGGTTGGGGTCGAGAGCCTCTAGCGGATACGGGTGCGCCACGAGCTTGGCGGCCGTTTCCGGCGAGTGGCCGTGCTCGGCCTGAAGCCTGAGCTTGCCTTCCGCCGCGACGTAGAAGGAGGTGTGGCGGCTGCCGAGGATCTCCGCGGAGAGCTCCGTCACTCTCGTGGCGATGTCGTCGAGATCGACGAGGGTCGCGAGCTCCCGGCCGAACTCGAGGAGCGACGTCGCGCTCTCGGCCTCGCGTCGCGCCGACTCGTACAGGCTCGCGTTCTCGACGGCGACGGCTGCGTGGCCGGCGAGGACCTCGAGCAACCTGATGTCGTCCTCGTCGAACTGGTCGAGCCCGAGCTTCGAGACGACGATCACGCCGACGACGCGCGTCCCGTAGCGGAGCGGCACGGCGAGCAGCGACTCCTCGATCGGGTCGGTGCCCTCGATCTGGTGCCCGAACTCGCAGTTCGCCGCATCGCCGACGACGATCGACTCGCCGACCTCGGCGCAGCGACCGGTGATGCCTCGACCGACGGTGGTGCGGAGCAGCTCGAGCGGGAGCGCGGTCGCGCCGGACGAGAGATCGCCGAGGAACGCGACCGGCAGCAGGTCCTCGCCTTGCAGGACGAAGACGCGGCAGTTGTGGTAGTCGACGAGCGACCGGAGCTCGGCGGCGATCGCCTCGCCGATCTCGCGCACGTCGTTCAGCCGGTTGAGCTTCCCGGTCAGGCTCTGCAGCATCTTCAGGTGCGCGATCGAGCGCACGTCCCGCTCGATGCCCGGCGCGTCGGGCCGCCTCGTCTCGGTCTCGTCATAGAGGACGACCTGGTTCTTTCCCTGCGCCTTCGCCGTCATCATGGCCGCTTCCGCGCACGCCGCGAGCTCGCGCGGGTTCATGGCGTGCTCGGGCCCGAGCGCGAGCCCGACCGAGACGGTCATCCGGCCGATGCCCGGGAAGTCGACCGCCGCAAGCCGGGTCTGGACCCGGTCGGCCACGCGCACGGCGTCCTCGCCTCCGCAGCCCTCCATGACGACCGCGAACTCCTCGCCGCCGAGCCGGCAGATCGCGTCTTCGGGACGGACGATCGCGCGCAGCGCCTCGGCGAGGAAGCGCAGGAGCTCGTCGCCGACAGCGTGACCGTGAACGTCGTTGACGTGCTTGAAGTCGTCGATGTCGAGCATGAGCACGGCGAGCGGCCTGCGTGTGCGGCTCGATTCCTGCAGCGACAGCAGGAGCCGTTCATGGAACACGCTGTGGTTGAAGAGCCCGGTGAGCGAATCGGTGCGGGCCTGATGCTCGAGGCGCGCTCGGCTCTCGGCGTTGTCGAGCGCGAGCGCGGCCGCATCTCCGAAGCGCTGCGCGATCTCGAACTCCATCTCGCTGAAGGCGACGGCCTCGCCCTCGCGGTAGATGTTGAGCGCGCCCTTGATCTGGCCGCGCGCAATGAGCGGGACGCAGATCAGCGCTTCGGGCTCCAGCGGCGTTCCGGGCACGGTGCGTACGCGCGGGTCGAGATGCGCCTGGTTGCAGAGCACGGCCTCGCGATGCCGCGTCGCCCAGCCGGTGATGCCCTCGGCGAAGCTGATCGTCGTGCTCATGATCTCGTCGGCATACACGTCGCGGACGAGCACGGGCTTCAGCACGCGCTTCGTCTCGTCGGCCTCGTAGATCGTCAGGGTGTCGAGCGGGATCAGGTCGCCGACGGTGTCCGCGATGCGAACGAGGAGGGCATCGAGGCTCTGCTCCGCGAGGACCTCGTGGAAGACGTCGGCAAGGCGCCGGTACGACTCGACGAGAGTGGGATCGCCGGCCGAGACATGGGCGTCGAGCAGCCGGAGATGGCTGGGCCGGACTACCACCGATCCCCCGATCGATCGCAGCTCAGATACACCGTTTGTGCTCCCGGAATGGACCGCAGCGGACGAGACGAAGCATCGGTGCGAGGCTCCCGCTACGAATCCCTCGTGCGGGTGAACACGACCTCGATGCTTCGCGCCGCCGGGCGCGGGAATGCCCGTGGAGTGCCGGATTCCGCCGCCGATCTCGTTCCAGCCCGGCCAACCCTGCCCAAGTTGCGCGAGGCGGCCGCCGGGTGCCGCGCCTGCCCGCTCTGGGAGCACGCCACGCAGACCGTGTTCGGCGCCGGCGGCCGCAACTCGGTCGCGATGTTCGTCGGGGAGCAGCCCGGTGACCGAGAGGACCGCGAGGGCGCTCCGTTCGTCGGGCCGGCGGGTCGCGTTTTCGACGAGGCTCTCGCGCTCGCGGGCATCGACCGGCGGGCGGTCTACGTCACGAACGCGGTCAAGCACTTCAAGTGGGAGCCGCGTGGCAAGCGCCGCATCCACGCGAAGCCCAGCTGGAGCGAGCTCGCCGCGTGCCGCCCGTGGCTCGAGGCGGAGCTCTCCGTCGTCCGTCCGGGCGTGCTCGTCTGCCTGGGCGCGACAGCTGCGCAGTCGCTCCTAGGCCGTCAGTTCCGGGTCACGAAGCAACGCGGCGAGTGGATCGATTCCGACCTGGCCGAACACGTGACGGCAACGATCCACCCGAGCTCGATCCTCCGCCAGAGAGACGACGAGTCACGCCACAGGGAGATGGAGGCGTTCGTCGAGGACTTGCGCCTGGTGGCGAGCGTTCTCTGACGAAGCCGGAGGCTAAGCCTCGGCGAAGCCGGGCTTAGCCGCAGGCTCCCCGGCTCCCGGGCGCGCGCCGAAAGGCGCCCGCCGCGGCGGGAAACAAGCCCTCTGCACGGAGCGCGCGGAAACCGCGCTTTCCGCGCGCGTAGTTCCTTTTCTCTCCGAGCGAAGCGTCAGCTTCGCGAGGAAACTAGTCGCCCCAGTCGAAATCGCGGGCGCCGCCGTTGCCCCAGAACGCGGACTCCTCGATCGCCGGAACGGCGACCTCGTGCGTCTCGGCTGTGACCTCCTCCAGCGACTCCCCGCCCGGCCAGATGCCGACGTCCTCGAGGCTCGCGTCGCTGAAGTCCGGCTCGACGCCGTCCATTGTCTCCTCGATTCGCGCCTGTTCCTCGGTCTTGAACAGCGGATGGTTCTCGAACGGATCCCCACCCTTGTAGTGGTCGATCGGCATCGCGTTGCCGAGGCGTGCGTTCCGCTCTTTCAGGTCGAGGTGCTCCCTGATGACCTGCGCGAAGATAGACGGTGTCTCTACCGGCATTAAGCGTCCCTCCCGTGGGTCGTACTCGTCTTCCGCGGGCATGATAACGGGGATCCCCGCGGGTCTCCGGTACGAGAGGGTCAAAACGCTGCGCGGACGGCTCTCTCGACCCGATCCTTACCGGCGTCCTTGGCCCGGTAGAGCGCGCCGTCCGCGGCGGCGACCAGCTGCTCGGTCCTCGTCTCCCCTGCGTACTCGGCCACACCGAAGCTCGCCGTCACGCGCAGGCCTGGAACGCGCGGGATGCTGCGGCTCGCGAACGCGATGCGCACACGCTCGGCGAGCTGAGCCGCCCCCTCCTCGTCGGCACCCGGCAGCAGGAGCAGGAACTCCTCGCCGCCCCAGCGCCCTGCTACGTCCGACTCTCGGAGCGTCTCGCGCAGAACTGCCGCGAAGGACCGCAGCACCTCGTCGCCGACGGCATGACCGTGTGCGTCGTTCACGTCCTTGAACGCGTCGAGGTCGGCGAGGACGACCGAGAGAGGCGTGTCGAGGCGCTCGGCTCGAGCCGCCTCCGCGTGCAGCGCGTCGGCAGCCGCGCGGCGGTTGGCGAGCCCGGTGAGGCCGTCGACGAGAGCCTGTCGCTCGACCATGCCGTGCAGACGGGCGTTCTCGAGCGCGACGACCGCGTGCGCCGCGAGCGAGGCGGCGTTCATCCGCTGCTCCTGGGTGAAGGATTCGCCCACGAGCTCGAGCGTCCCGAAGCGCTCGCCCGAGGCGGTGAGGGGGAGAATCAGCCGCTCGCCGTCCGCGTCCGCATCGCCGCTCGTGACCTCGGAACCGTCTGCCGACACGATCCGGCTCCCATGCGCGGACGTCGCCTCGGCAGCAGCCGCGGCGACGATCCGGAGCAGCTGCTTGGCATCGTGCGTCGCCGCGAGCGCCTCCCCGAAGCGGGCCAGGGCCTCGCGCACTCGCCCGCGTTCGGCCTCGAGCTCGGCGAGTTGCGACTCGAGCTGCGCGGCCATGTCGTTCAGCGCCGCACCGAGCGCCGCGAACTCGTCGCGCCCGCGTACCGGCACGCGGTCGCGGAGGCCTCCATGCGCGATCCCGTGGGCGACGGTCGCGAAGCGGCGGAGGTTGCGGACGATCGCCCGCCCCTGCAGGTATGCGACGATGCCGACGAGCCCGAGGCACGCGAGCAGCCCGGCGAGGAGCCGGTCTCGCGTCCGCGCGTCGGCCGCGTCGATCAGCGACTTGCGCGTCAGGACGGCAAGCCGCGCCGCCCGCGCTCTCGGCAGCGGGGGAGCCACGAATGCGCGGTAGCGGGTGCCCGCGACCCGGATGGTGGCGCTCCGCCCCGCCGCGACCCCGACGTGCCCGCGCACGGCCGGCGACGACGCTGCGATACGCGTTCCCCGGAGCAGGACGAGAACGTCGCCGGAAGCGAACGCCGCGCCGAGGCGGAGGCGCTCGACGAGACGGCCGTCGAGCGGGATCGTCGCGACGACCTCGCCCAGCCGGTGCGTGCCGGAGACGACGTCGACGGGGAAGCGGGCGGCAAGACGCGGCGTGACGCCGACGCGAAGTCCTCCGGCGGCCACGACGTAGAGCGAGGGCTTGCCGACGAGCAGCCGGCGCAGTGAGCGACGGTCGTGGCGGGCCAGTGCGCGCTGAAGCTGCGTGGAGCGTGCGAGGCGCTCGGCCTGCGCCTGAGCGCGATCGGCGCGCTCCGCATAGAGAGCGAGTGCAGCGCGCAGCCCGGCCTCCTGACGCAGGGTGACCTGTCGCGACTCGCCGGCGCCGGCGGCGGTGCTGAAACCCCAGTAGGTGGCCGCCAGCGGCACGAGCGAGAGCAGCACGAAGTACGCCACGAGCTTGAGCTTGAAGCTGCTCAACCAGGACCCCTCGAAGTCAAGCGACGCATCCCTCCTGCCGATAGTCCCTCTGGGGATGTTGTCGGCGGGAGAGGGGAACAACATGAGCCGCAAGGAGCGCTTGATCGCCGGGCTTTTGCTCGCGATCGCCGTCGCCGGTGGCGCGCTGTTTCCCCGCCTGCTCGCGTCTCCGGCAACGTCCCTGGGCATCGCGATCGCGCCGAGCCCCGGCCGCAGCGTCGTTCGGGCGCCTGCAATCCCCCGGCCGCAACGCCGCGCCGCTCCTCCGCGCGCTGTTACACGACCCTTCAGCGGGGCGGCGGCTCCGATCGTCCAGGCCCCGGTTACCCCGGCCACGGTGAAACCGGCGCCGAAGCCGAGCGCCGCTCAGCCGAAGCCCGCGCCCTCCCCGACGCCGGCGCCGCCCGTCACCACGACACCGACGGGCCCGACTCCACCGCCTGCCTCGCAGCCGCCACCGCCTCCACGGTCTGACCTACCGCCGCCTGCCGCGGCCGGATCGCACCGACCCGCAGCGGAGTCGCCTGCGCACGGCCCACCCGCCGAGCGGTCGCCCGCGCCGCCTGCCGGGCCTCCGCAAGGGCCGCCCGTACCGCCTCGCGGGGACGCACCGCCCCCGCCTCCCAGGCAGCACGGTCCGCCGAGCGTCCAGCCGGGACGTCGCAACGGCCCCTGCGATCTGCGAGGATCAGGGCATGGCCCGCCGGTTCCTCAAGCTTCGGCCCAGCCCGTGGGCCCTCACCATCGCGGCCTGGGACATCTGGCGGCGCCTTCCCGCGGCGCAACGCCGCCAGATCCTCAACCTCGCCCGGAAACACGGTCCCAAGCTCGCGGCCCGCGCGGCCAAGTCGGCCGCGGATCGCCGCCGCCGGTAGCGCACGGCCCGGCCGACGAGCGGCACGGGCCTGAGGGCTAGCGCCCGAGCGCGGCGCGGACGATCCGGTCCTGCTCGCGCAGGTGCGCGGTCGGATAGCCCTCGCTCGGGCTCGCGCGCCATGGCCGGCCGACGTAGAGGAGCGGCACGCCTTCCGGCTTCGTCTCCTCGAGGCGGTGCCTGATCGCACGCCACGCGCCCGTGTTCTGCGGCTCCTCCTGCGCCCACACGACCTCGCGCAGGTTCGGGTAGCCGGCGAACAGGGCCTGCGCGCGTTCGGTCGGGAACGGGTAGAGCTGCTCGAGCCGGGCGATCGCGACGCCGGGTGCGTTCGCGCGATCCTCGTGGCCGGCGATGTCGTAGTAGATCTTTCCCTGGCAGAGGACGAGCCGCTCGACGCGCTCCCGATCGGCGAAGGGGTCGTCGAGGACGGGCCGGAACTCCCCGCTCGCCAGATCGTCGAGCGTCGAGCCCGCCTGCTTCAAGCGGAGCAGGCCCTTCGGCGTCATGACGACGAGCGGCCTGGCCGTCGCGTCCAGCGCCTGCCGCCGCAGCAGGTGGAAGTACTGGCCCGACGTTGTGCAGTTCACGATCCGCAGGTTCTCCTGCGCGGCGAGCTGGAGGAAGCGCTCGAGGCGGGCGCTCGAGTGCTCGGGCCCGTTGCCCTCGTAGCCGTGCGGCAGGAGGAGGGTCAGGCGCGTCGACTCCCGCCACTTCGACAGCCCGGCGGCGATGAACTGGTCGATGATGATCTGCGCGCCGTTGACGAAGTCGCCGAACTGGGCCTCCCAGAGCACCAGCGCCTCGGGCGCCGCCGCGGCGTAGCCGTACTCGAAGCCGACGCAGGCGTACTCCGAGAGCGGCGAGTTGTAGATCTCGAACGCCGCGCCGGCGTCGTCGAGATGCTGCAACGGCGTGTACGTCGCACCCGTGTTCACGTCATGGAGGACGTCGTGTCGGTGGGAGAAGGTCCCGCGTTCGGTGTCCTGGCCCGTCAGCCTGATCGGGATCCCTTCGACGAGGAGCGAGGCGAACGCGAGCGCCTCTGCCTGTCCCCAGTCGATCCCGCCCTCCTCGAGCGTCTCGCGGCGCCGCTCGAGCTGGCGCATGAGCTTCGGGTGCGGCGCAAAGCCCTCGGGGACCTGCAGGAGCTGCTCGTTGAGCGCGCGTAGCCGGTCGGCGGCCACGGCCGTCACGACCTCGTCCCCCGTCGCGGCCGGGATGTGCGTGTCGGTGCGCGGCGCGGGCTCGGCCCGGCCGAAGGTCTCCTTCAGCGCCTCGTGCGCCTGGCGTAGCTGGGACAGGACCTCCTCCTCGAGCTCGTCCGCCTGCTCCTGCGTGAGATCGCCGTCGGCGACGAGGCGCGCAGCGAATTGCTCGCGTGCCGTGGGATGGGCCTCGATCGCGGCCGCGAGCAGCGGTTGGGTGTACGCCGCCTCGTCCTGCTCGTTGTGGCCGTGCCGCCGGTAGCCGACGAGGTCGACGACGACGTCGTGACCGAAGCGTCGCCGGTACGCGAGCGCGAGCCGGATTGCGGCTAGCGCCGCCTCCGGATCGTCCGCGTTGACGTGCACGATCGGGATGTCGAAGCCCTTGGCGAGGTCGCTCGAGTAGCGCGTCGAGCGCCCGCTTTCCGGGTCGGTGGTGAAGCCGACCTGGTTGTTCGCGATCAGATGGAGCGTGCCGCCGGTCGAATAACCCGGCAGCGCCTGGAGGTTCAGCGTCTCGGCAACGCTTCCCTGGCCGGCGAACGACGCGTCGCCGTGAATGAGGACCGGGAGCGCAACGCTCGGATCGTGGTAGCCCTGCCGTGACGAACGGTCGGTCTGCTCCGCCCGGGTCCGTCCCTCGACGACCGGGTCGACCGCCTCGAGGTGGCTCGGGTTCGAGACGAGCGTGATCGTGATGTCGCCCGTCGGCGTCGAGCGCGTCCCCTGCGCCCCGAGGTGGTACTTGACGTCGCCCGAGCCTCCCTCGTCGCTCGACACGACGGCCTCGATCGTGCGCTCGCCCTCGAACTCGCGCAGGATCGTCTCGTAGGGCCGCCCGACGACGTGGGCGAGGACGTTGAGACGGCCACGATGCGCCATCCCGAGCACGACCTCGTGAGCGCCGTCGGCAGCCGCGAGCTCGATCGCCTCGTCGAGCATCGGGATCATCACGTCGAGCCCTTCGACGGAGAACTGCTTCTGCCCGAGGAAGGCGCGCCGCAGGTAGCGCTCCATCCCCTCCACCTGGCTGAGGCGCCTGAGCAGGCGCACCCGCTCGTCACGGGAGAGTGGTCGCCGATAGCGGCCCGACTCGATCGCCTGTCGCAGCCAGACGCGCTCCTCGTGGTCCGAGATGTGCTCGATCTCGTAGGCGATCGAGCCCGTGTAGGTCTCCAGGAGCCGCGGCAGGGCATCCGCCAGCGTCTCGCCTTCGACGTGGAGACGGAGGAGCGCGGCCGGGATGCGCGCCTGCAGCTCCGGCGTCAGCTTCGGGATCAGGCGCTCCGGCTCGAGAGCCGGGTCGCCGGGCGGCTCGGAGCCGAGCGGGTCGAGGTGCGCGGCCAGATGGCCGTGCATCCGGATCGCCTTGACGAGCGCCATTGCCGCGGCGACACCGCCGAGAAGCTCCTTGTCCTCGTCCGTGACGCCCGGCGCGCGTGCGGGAGCCGGCGCCGGCGCCGGGGAGACCGGGGCCGGGTGCCCGTCTCGGTCCCCGTCGGCGGCGGCGCGCTCGAGCAATCGCGCGAGACCGGGCTGGCGCCGGAGGAGCGCCTCGGGCTCACTCTCGAAGAGGTCACGCCATTCCTCCGGGACGGCGGCGGGGTTGTCGAGGTACTGCTCGAGGAGCAGCGCGGCGTAGCCCGTGTTCAAGCCGTCGACGTCGGGACGTCCCATGTCCACTTTCGTTGTAGCAGTGCGGAGTCGCTACCAGAGCGGCTTGCTGAGGGCCACCGCGATCGTGAAGCCGAAGAAGAGGCACAGAGCGCAGATGAGCACGGCCGCGAGCTGGAGGCGTCCCTTCCCGCGACCCATGCCCGACGCGATGAGCGCAACCGCGAGCGACGGCAGGATCAGGCGCAGCGGGTGCCACGCGAGCCCGACGAGGCTGACGAAGATCGCGATCGCGGCGAGGAAGCCGGCGACCGTCTCCGACGACCGACCTTCCGCCCTCTCCTGGAGAAACTCGCCCTCGGCCCTCAACGATCGGCGATCCTATCGGCGCGCGCAGCGGCCGCGCGCGCCGTGCGCGCATAGACCCGCGCGGGACCTCCGTGCGGCCTCGGCGGTCGGCGGCGTGGGCGCCGGCGGAGGCGGTCGTAGCTGGGCGGCGGCGGATCCGGCAGCATCCGAACGCCGGCCAGGCCCCCGGGCTTCCGCGGCTCCGCCTTGACCGCATACCAAACCACGTAGCAGAGATATGCGATGGGGATCTTGAGGATCACCATGAGGAAGACGAGCTCCCAGAGCGTGTCCGGCGCCTTCACTGCACTGAGTGTACCCCTCGAAACCGCCCCGAAATCCGAACGCGTTATCGAACCGGAAAGCGAGGCAATAGCAAGGTCATGAGCCACGACCAACTTCGCGCGCTGATGGAGCATGCCGACGAAACCGGCTGCATCAACCTGTCGGCGTTCACGCAGGTGCTGACCGAGCTCGACCTCGAGGACGAGGAGGTCTCGGCGCTCTACGAGCAGATCGACGAGCGCGGTATCGAGCTCACCGACGACTGCAGCCTGCCGGACGTCACGGAGACGCATTTCTCGAACGAGACGGTCGCCGCGATGACGACCGACTCGCTCCAGCTCTTCCTCAACGAGGCCGGCCGCTACCCCCTCTTGACGGCCGCCGAGGAGGTGGAGCTCGCCAAGCTGATCGAGCGCGGAGACACACCGGCGAAGGACCGGATGATCAACTCGAACCTCCGCCTCGTGGTCTCGATTGCGAAGAAGTACCAGGGCCACGGTCTCTCGTTGCTCGACCTGATCCAGGAGGGGATCATCGGGCTGATCCGGGCGGTCGAGAAGTTCGACTGGCGTCGCGGCTACAAGTTCTCGACGTACGCGACCTGGTGGATCCGCCAGGCGGTGCAGCGCGGGGTTGCGAACAAGTCGCGCACGATCCGGATCCCGGTCCACATCGTAGAGCGCGAGCAGAAGATCGCCCGCGCCGAGCGGGAGCTGACGTTGAAGCTCGAGCGGATGCCGACGGACGAGGAGGTGGCGCGGACCGCGAAGCTATCCGTCAAGCATGTGCGCGAGGTCCGGGCGGCAGCGCGCGCGGTGGCGAGCCTCGACAAGCCGCTCGGCGAGGGCAGCGACACCGCCTTCGGCGACATCGTGGCCACCGACAAGGAGGACGTCGAGGAAGAGGTCGTCGTCGGCCTGAGCGAGAACCTGTTGCGCGCCGCGGTCGCGAAGCTCCCCGAGCGCGAGCAGCAGGTCATCAAGCTCCGCTACGGGATGGACGGCGACCAGGATCCGAAGTCCCTGGAGATGATCGGCCGGGAGATGGGCCTGACCCGGGAACGCGTGCGCCAGATCGAGACGCGGGCGCTCGAGCGGCTCGCGCGGGAACGGGAGATCGCAGCCCTCGCTCCCGCGTAGCTAGGCGCTCGCGGCCCAGGTGTTGAGGGCCTCGACGACGTAGCGGAGGCGCCGTCCGGCCTCCGTGAGCCGGTACTCCACGAGCGGCGGGCGCGAGTCGAACACCAGCCGCTCGAGCACTCCCGCCTCCTCGAGCTCGTTGAGGCGCGCAGCCAGCGTTCGCGGCGGGATGCCTTCGAGCGTCTGCTTGAACTCGTTGAACCGGACGGCGCCGGCCTCGGCCGCGGCCCAGAGGATCGCGAGCGCCCAGCGCCGCCCGAGGAGATCGGCCGCGCGGGCGACGTCCTCGGGCAGCGGGCGACAGGAACGACAGCGCATCGCGCCTAGACCGCGTGCAGGCTGGGCTTGGGCTTCGGCTCGAGCGCAAGGTCGAGCACCTCGCCGAGCGTCATCACCGGATGGAAGCGCATGGCCTCGCGCACGTCCTCGGGGACGTCGTCGAGATCGCCGCGGTTCCGCTCCGGGATGATCACGTCGGTGAGGCCCGCGGCGTGCGCGGCCAGCACCTTCTGCTTCAGCCCGCCGATCGGCAGCACGCGGCCCTGCAGCGTCACCTCGCCGGTCATGCCGACCGTGTGCTTCACGGGCCGCTCCGAGAGGAGCGAGGCGAGCGCCGTCGTCATCGTGATTCCCGCGCTGGGCCCGTCCTTCGGGATCGCGCCCGCCGGCACGTGGACGTGGAACGACTGGTCCTTGAAGGCGTCCGGCTCGATACCGAGCTGGTCGGCGTGCGAGTGGACGTAGGAGAGCGCGATCCGCGCCGACTCCTTCATCACGTCCCCGAGCTGGCCCGTGAGCACCAGCTCGTTGCCGTTGCCGCCCTCCATCGAGGTTGCCTCGACGAAGAGGACGTCGCCCCCCGTGCCGGTCACGGCGAGGCCGGTCGCCACGCCCGGCACCGCGGTCCGCTCCGCCGCCTCCTGGAAGAACTTCTGGCGGCCGAGCGCATCCCGCACGACGTCGACGTCGACCTCGACGGGCGGCTCGACCTGGCCCGCCGCGATCCGGGTCGCCGTCTTGCGCAGCACGGTGCCGAGCTCGCGCTCGAGCTGACGAACCCCCGCCTCGCGCGTGTACTCCGAGACGACGGTCTCGATCGTGTCGTCCGAGATCGAGACCTCGTCCTCGCGCAGCCCGTTCCGCTCGACCTGCCGCGGCCAGAGATAGCCACGCGCGATCGCGGTCTTCTCGTCCACGGTGTAGCCGTCGAAGCGGATGACCTCCATCCGGTCGAGCAGCGGGCCGGGGATCGTGTCGGCGACGTTTGCGGTCGCGATGAAGAAGACCTCGGAGAGGTCGAGCTCGACGTCGAGGTAGTGGTCGCGGAACGAGTGGTTCTGTGCCGGGTCGAGAACCTCGAGCAGCGCCGCGGACGGGTCGCCGCGCCAATCGGCGCCGACCTTGTCCACCTCGTCGAGCAGGATGACCGGGTTCATCGTCTCGGCGTCGCGCAGCGCCCGCACGAGCCGACCGGGCAGGGCGCCGATGTAGGTGCGCCGATGGCCGCGGATCTCCGCCTCGTCGCGGATGCCGCCGAGCGACATCCGAACGAACTCGCGGTTCAGCGCGCGCGCAACCGACTCGCCGATCGAGGTCTTGCCCGTCCCGGGCGGCCCGATCAGGGTCAGGATGGCACCGCTCTTCTTGTCGTTCGGGACCCCGCGATCCTGGCGGAGCTTGCGCACAGCGAGGTATTCCACGATGCGGTCCTTGACGTCGCCGAGCCCTGCGTGGTCGGCGTCGAGCACCTCCCTCGCACCCTGGGGGTCGAGGGTCTCGTCGCTCCGCTTCGACCAAGGCACCGAGACGAGCCAGTCGAGGTAGGTGCGGATCATCGACGCCTCGCCACTCGCCTCGCCCATCGTCTCGAGCCTTCGCAGCTCGCGCTCGGCCTGCGCCCGCACGTCCTCGGGCATCCCGGCCTCCTCGATCTTCGCGCGGTACTCGTCGACGACGGAGCCCTCGTCCTCCCCGAGCTCCTTGCGGATCGAGTTCATCTGCTGCCGGAGGAACCACTCGCGCTGCTGCTTCTGCGCGCCCTGCTCGACGTCGTCGTGGATGCGGCGCCGCACCTGCAGCTCCGCGAGCCGTTCCCGCTGGAGCTCGAGGGCGAGGCTCAGCCGCTCGACGACGTCGACCGTCTCGAGCAGCTCGACGCGCTGCGCAAACGTCATGTCGGGCGCGTAGGCGCAGGTGTCGGCGAGCGCGCCGGCCTCGGTGATGGCACGGAGGAACTCGCGAACGCGGTCGTCCGCTCCGCGCAGGTCGAGGATCTCCTCCACGACGGCGCGGTACTCGCGCTCGAGCTCTCGCGTCTGCACGGGCGGCGGATTCTCGTCGGGGCGCTCCTCGACCTCGGCGCGGAGCCGGCCGAGCGCGTCGGTGTGTCCGGCGCCGATGACGCCGCGGTGGAGCCCCTCCAGGCTGACTGCGCGCAAACCACCGGGGATGCGGGCGCGGTCGGTCACCTCGGCGACGGTGCCGACGGCGGCGTACTCGCTCTCGTGACGCGGCACGAGCACCACGCGGTCCTCGTCGCCCACGTCGACGGTGAGGGTGACGTTCATGCCCGGGAAGACGACGGTGTTCTCGAGCGGGACGAGCAGCAGATCGGTCACGGCAAATTCACACTCCAAGCTGTAGTAGGTATCCGAATTGTAGCTACTCGCCGTCGAGCCCCGCAGCCTCGAGAGCCGCCTCGAGGTGCGGGTGCTCCTCGACCCGCACGACCCGGCCGTGGCGCATGTAGACGACGGCGGCCCAGCGGCCGAGGAGGTACGAGCGACGGCTTTGCAACGGCCGCTCGTCGGACGAATCGAGCTCGATCCTCGAGAAGCGCATGCTGACGACCACTCGGTCGGCGAGCCCGATCGCCCGGTCGACGACGACGTGGTAGTTCTCGGCGGCCCGCTCGGCGACCACTTCGAGGACGCGGTCGCGGCTGACGACGATCGCGTCGGACTCGCCGGACGCAACCCACTCCACGTCGGGATCGAGCATCGTCTCGATCGCCTCGAGATCCCCGTCGACGAAAGCGTGGTAGCCGCGCAGCAGGAGCTCGGCGCTCTCGTGGCTCATGCAGCCGAGTCTATGGAGCCGAGGGGGATCGAACCCCTGACCTCGTGGCTGCCAGCCACGCGCTCTCCCAGCTGAGCTACGGCCCCTGGCGCACTCAGTCTAGCCGCGAAGTCGTCGTCATCAGCCCAATTGCGTGAAGCAATTGGCGGGCTGAGCCGGGGTCCGTGACAATGCCGGCATGTTCGAGATCGGGGGGAGCCTGCGCGAGGCCCGCCTGAAGCGCAACCTCACGCCTGCCGACGTCCAGAAGGCGATCCGCATTCGCGACCGCTACCTGCAGGCGCTCGAGGAAGAGCGCTGGGAGCTCCTGCCCGGCGACGCGTACGTCAAGGGATTTTTGCGGACGTACGCGGACTATCTGGGTCTCGACGGGAACCTCTACGTCGAGGAGTACAACAGCCGCTTCGCCCGCCCCGATGAGGTGCAGCTCGTGCCGGAGCGGTTCGCCCGGAGCGAGCTGAGCTTCGGCGGCGTCGGCTTCCTCCGCCCGCTGGTCGCCGTCGGCCTCATCGTCGCGATCGTCGCCGCCGTCGCGGCCTGGCAGCTCTCGAGCTCCTCGGGCGGCAAGAACGGAACGCCGCCCCCGACGACTCCCACGACGACCGCCTCCCACCACTCCACCCGGCCCAAGAAGAAGCACCACACGAAGCACGTCTCTGTCGCGCTCCCGAGCCGAGCAGTGGTCGTGGCGTCGCGGGGCAGCTCGTGGCTTTGGGTTCGCGCGCGCAACGCATCCGGACCGACCGTTTACCAGGGAACCCTTCTCCAGGGCAAGACGCTGCCGGTGAACCTCAAAGAAGGGCCCGTCTGGATCCGGATCGGCGACCCGCCCAGCATCGACATCCGGCTCGGCGGCAAGCTCGTGCGCGGACTGCCGGCCCAGGTCGGCAACGTGCTCCTCTCCCGCCGCGGGCTCCGGCCGGCCTAGGAGGGCTAGACCGCGGCCGCGTCGACGTCTACCGCAGGCACATCGCCCCACAGGTCTTCCAGCCGGTAGTACCGGCGGGCATCCGGCGTGAACACATGGAGGACGACGTCGAGATAGTCGGCCACGATCCAGGCGCCCTCACGGATCCCGTCGACGCTCTGCGGAAGGAGCCGCTCGTCCTGCTTCAAGCGAGTGTGCACCTCGTCCCAGATCGACGCCGTCTGCCGCGCGTTGCGGCCGGTCGCGATCACGAAGTAGTCCGTGAAGGAGCACTCGGGCCGCATGTCGAGGATCACGACGTCCTCCGCCAGCTTCTCGCGGGCGAGAGCGGCGATGCGGCGTGCCTGTTCGAGGGGAGTCAGAGTCTGCTGTGTCCTTGGCTTGCTCTTCCGCAGTGTAGCCCCGACTCACGGACGGTAAAGCGCGCGCTCCTCGATGAGCTGGCCAACGGCGGCCGGAACCAGTTCCTCGAGCCGCTCTCCGGCGGCAATGCGCGCCCGGGCATCCGTCGAAGCCGCCGGGTTCGGCTCGATCTCGAAGAAGAGGACGCGCTCGGGCCGACCGAGCTGCTCGAGGACGGCGTCGAGCTCGTGCTGCGGAAAGCCCGGCCGCGTGGCGACTGCGATCCTGGTCCGCTCGAGCACCTCCCAGGGCTCGCTCCAGGAGAGAAAGGCTCGGAACTGGTCGGCGCCGATCACGAAGACGGGGTCCTCGAAGCGCTCGGCGCGGAGCAGCTCGACGGTGCGCGGATAGTGGTCGAGGCGAACGTCGTCCCGAGGAAACGCCGCGCGGGCGAGCGCAAGGCGGTCCTCGGCGGATGCGTAGACCGGCCGATGCCCCGGACGCTCGTTCACGAGGACGACGAGCCGCTCGACCCCGAAACGCGCCCGCGCCGCATCGGCGACCGCGACGTGGCCGAGATGCGGCGGGTCGAACGCACCGCCGTAGAGAACGGTCATCGCCCGGCCCACGGCCGACGACCGTGTGGAGGGGGCGTGGGGGAAGCGGGAGGTTCCCCCATAGACGACAGGACGGGAGCGAGCCGAAGGCGAGCGACAGTCATTCCCACTCGAGCAGATCCTCGCCCACCTCGACCTCGTCGCCCGCCCGGGCGCCGGCGGCGCGGAGGATCGTCTCGAGCTCCCCCTCCGTCGGCGGCGTGCCCGCGACGCGGAACCCGCGCTCGGTGCGGTAGACGCGGAAGCCCCTCCGGGCCGGGCGCGGGCGGTAGACGAGGAAGTCCACAATCTCTTCGCGAACCTTCGGGGACTCTTCCTCCGCCTCTGGCGGAACGAGCTCGAACAGAGCCTTGCGCAGCTCGTCGAGGCCCGCGCCGGTCGCAGCCGAGACACGAATGACGCGCAGTATCCGCTCGTCCTCGACCCCGAATGCGGGCGACTCGGGCCGGAGGTCGATCTTGTTGAGGACGACGATCTGCGCGCGCTCGTCGAGCCCCGCTCCGTAGGCGGCGAGCTCGCTGTCGATCGTGCGCCAGCGCTCGTCGGCGTCGTCCTCGGCCGAGTCGATGACGTGTACGAGCACCCGGGCGCGCTCGAGGTGCGCGAGGAACTCGTGGCCGAGCCCGACCCCCTCGCTCGCGCCTTCGATCAGCCCCGGCACGTCGGCGACGACGAGCTGGCGACCGTCCGGCGCCTCCACCGTCCCGAGGACGGGGGAGAGCGTCGTGAACGGATACTCCGCGACCTTCGGCCGGGCGTTCGAGATCAGCGTGAGGAGAGACGACTTGCCGGCGTTCGGGAGGCCCACGAGCGCGGCGTCGGCGAGGAGCTTGAGGCGGAGCTCGATGTCCCGCTCCTCGCCGGGCAGCCCCACCTCGGCGAAGCGAGGCGTCTGGCGGCTCGGGCCGGCGAAGTGCTTGTTGCCTCGGCCGCCGGTGCCGCCCGTCGCCACGACGACTCGCGCGCCGGCATGGGCGAGGTCGGAGACGAGCTCGTCGCCCTCGAAGACCTGCGTGCCCACGGGAACGCGGAGCACTGCGTCGTCGCCGCGCGCACCGTTCGAGAGGCGTCCACCGCCGACTCCGCCGCGCCCCGCGCGCAACTTCTGGTTCGGCCGTAAGCCGGAGAGATCGCGCCGCCTCGCGTCTGCGACGAGCACGACGTCGCCGCCGTCACCGCCGTTCCCCCCGTCGGGGCCCCCGCGCGGGACGTACTTCTCGCGCCTGAAGTGGATGGAGCCGTCACCGCCGCGTCCGGCGACAGCCGTGAGTCGGGCTCGGTCGTGGAACATGGGGCCAACGGTAATGACAAGTAACAGTCTGTTACTTGCTCGGACATCGCACGAGCCGACGATCGTGCGACGGAGCGATGCGGCGCCGGTCCGCAGTTAGCAACAGTCTGTTACAAGGGAGATGGCGGTTCGGGTCCGCGCGAGGTCGGCGGACCTTTCGTGACGGAGCGACCTAGTCGGCTTCGACGACCGAGATGAAACGGCGTTCGCCGCTCGTGCTGAAGGCGACCTTCCCGTCGCGCATGGCGAAGATCGTGTCGTCCTTGCCGATGCCGGCTCCCGGGCCTGGGCGGAAGCGCGTGCCGCGCTGCCGGACGAGGATCATCCCCGACGTCACGTCCTGGCCGGCGAAGAGCTTCACGCCGAGCATCTTCGGCTTGGAGTCGCGGCCGTTCCGCGACGAGCCGAGTCCCTTCTTGTGTGCCATCTACTTGTCCTCCAGTGCCGATTCGAGCGCGGCGAGCGCGCCCTTGCGGGCCTTGCCGGAGCGCTCGTGCTCGAGCGCCGCCTCGACCTGCTTGCGGCTCCAGCCGCCGGCAGCCTCCGACAGCTGCGCGATCGTCATCGACGCGTAACCCTCGGGAAGCGCTGCCTCGGCTCCGGCCGTTTCCTTCGGTGCCGGCTTCTCGGCCTTCTCGGCCTTCGGCTTGGCGGCTTTGCCAGCGGTGCTTTCAGCCTTCGCGCGCTTGGCGCCGCCGATCGACTCGATCTCGATCCGCGTCAGCCGGCTGCGATGTCCCGTGTGCTTCTTGTAGCCGGTGCGGCGGCGGTACTTGCCGATGCGGATCTTCTCGCCGAGCTCGTGCCCCACGACACGGGCCGTCACCGTCGTGGACGGCGCGAGGTCGGGAGCGCCGTTGCCCCCGACGAGCAGGACGCGCGGCTGGACGGTCGCGCCCTCGTCCGCGCGCAGGCGGTCGACGAGCAGCCGTTCTCCCTCCTGGACGCGGTACTGCTTGCCGCCGAGACTGATGATCGCGTAGGAGCTCATGGCGTGGAAACGCGGGCTGTGCGCCCGCGGGTCAGCAGTGTAGCTAACGCTTGTTGGACTCGATCTCGTCGAGCCACTCGGACATCGGCACGTACTCGAAGTCGCCGTTTTCGGACGGCTCTGCGGACTGCGGCGCCTCCGCGGCCTCCGCGGCGGCCTCGGTCCCGTTCGTCGCCGAGGCGGGCTTCTTCTTCCGGTTCCGCCCGCCGCGCGACCCCCGACGCGTCTTCTTCTTGGCTGCAGACGCCGTCGCCGAAGCCGACGGCGCACGGCCGGGCTCATCCGGAGCCTCTGCGGTCTCTTGCGTGGCCTCGGCCGTGGTCGGCTCTTCGGCCGCCTCGGGCTCGGCAACCGGCTCCACGACAGTCTCCGCCGGCTCGGGACGGCCGAGATCCTCGCCTGGAACGTGGATCGTCACAGCGCGACCCGGCTCGGGCTGCGGTGACTGGTCGAGCTCGGTCTTGGCCGCGTCCTCCGACGTCGTCGTCGCAGGCTTCTTCCGCTTGCGGCCGCCGCGCGAGCCGCGCCGCGTCTTCTTTTTCGGCTTCGGAGCCTCCCCGGGTTCCGGCGTCTCTTCCTCGGCTCCCGGCGTCTCTACCTCGGCTTCCGCCGTCTCGTCACTCTCGATCTCGGCCTCCGGCTCCCCGGCGACCGGCTCTTCCAGAGCGGGCTCGGCTTCCTTCGCAACCGCGGCTCCCTTCCGGGCCGGCGGCTTGCGGGTCGGCTTCTCGGCCTCGCCCTCGGCCGTCAGCGGCTCCGGGGCCTCCTTCGCCTTCCGAATCGCGACGGCGTAGGCGCGGCCGTCGAGCACGCGCTCGATGCGCACCTTGAGGCGCTTGCCGACCAGCGAGGCAGCATCGGCGACGACGACGTCGACGCCCTCCAGCTTGCCCACGGCGGCCGCGTTGTCGTAGCGGTCGACCTCGACGAGCTGCAGCATGACCTCGGCGTCCTCCGCCACGGGCGCAGGCGGTGCCAGGTCGGCGAGCTTGCCCTCGCTGAGGACGACGAGGTGGTCGAGGTGCGTCTCGGCCTTGCCCTCGAGGAAGAACCGCTTCTTCGTCAGCGCCTCGAGCTCGATCAGCCGCCGCGCTCCGGGGCCGACGAGCGCGCTCGCGATCGGTTCGGCGAGCTCCACCCGGAAAGCCTGCGCCCGCGAGCTCACGGCGAGCGCGCGCAGCCGACGCTCGACGTCGATCGCCGCCGAAGCCTCGGAGTAGACGATCCCGTCGCCGCCGCAGGTCGGGCACTTCCGCGTCATGACCTCGCGAGGCCCGTCGGTCACGTTCTGCCGAGTCATCTCCACGAGCCCGAGCGGCGAGATCTCGACGACATAGGTCTTCGTACGGTCGCGCTCGAGCTCCGAGCGCAGCGCCTCCTCGACGGTCGCCCTGTTCTTCGGATTGGCCATGTCGATGAAGTCGATGACGATGATCCCACCGATGTCGCGCAGCCGCAGCTGGCGTACGACCTCCTTCACGGCCTCGAGGTTGTTCTTCGTGATCGTGTCCTCGAGCCGGCTGCCCGAGCTCTTCCCGCGACCGCCGACGAAGCGGCCGGTGTTGACGTCGATGACGGTGAATGCCTCGGCGTAGTCGAAGATGAGGTAGCCGCCGGAGGGAAGGTCGACGCGCCGGCCGATCGTCGACTTGATCTCGTCCTCGACGCCGAACGCCTCCATGAGCGGCGTCTTCTCCTTGTAGCGGACGACTCGCTCCGCCATGTGCGGAGACGTCTTCTTCAGGTAGCCGACGACGCGCCTGTACGTGCGCTCGTCGTCGACGTACGCCTTCTCGAAATCGCCGGTGAAGAGGTCGCGGACGACCCGGAGCGGCAACTCGGCCTCCTGGTAGAGGAGCTCCGGGGCCTTCGCGGTCTTCGCCTTCGCCTGGATCGAGCGCCAGAGCCGCTGCAGGAAGACGAGGTCGCGCTCGATGTCCTCCTCGGACGCGCCCTCGGCGGCCGTGCGGACGATCACGCCACCTTCTTTGACGTCGAGGCGCTTCAGGATGTCCTTCAGCCGGGTGCGCTCGTCGTCGTCGAGACGGCGCGACACGCCGAGACCCTCGCCCTGGGGGACGAGGACCACGAACCGGCCGGGCAACGAGATCTGCGTCGTCAGGCGCGCGCCCTTCGTCTTCATCGGATCCTTGACGGCCTGGACGAGGATCGTCTGGCCCCTCGAGATCAGGTCCTGGATCTTGCGGCCGTGGCCCCTCTCGAGCTCGGGGCTGACGATCTCGTCGACGTAGAGGAAGCCGTTCTTCTCGAGGCCGATCTCGACGAATGCGGCCTCCATCCCGGGCAGGACGTTGTCGACGCGCCCGAGGTAGATGTTGCCCGCGATCGAGCGGCGCTCGGGCCGCTCGAGGTAGACCTCGGCGACGCGGCCGTCCTCGAGGATGGCCATGCGGCGCTCGCCGACGTCTACGGAGATGAGCAGCTCGCGCTTCGCCGCCGGGAGCGGCGCGCGGCGCGGCGGCTCGCGGCGCCGGCGAGTGGACTGATCGCGGCGCCGCTCCTGCCGCTGAGAGACCTCGCGGCGCTGCGGCTGCTTCTTCTGCTGGTCGTCCTTTTCCTTGCGCTCGGGCGCGGTCGCCCCGGCCGTGGAGCCGGGCTTCTTCCGTCCGCGACCCCCGCGGCTGCCGCGGCGGCGCTTCGGCTTCGTCGGATCGGTGGGTTCGGAGCCGGCCGCCTGGGCGGCCGGGTCGGTCAGCTCGGGCTGGTCGAGCTTCTGGGGCTTCGCCTCGAGCTCGGGTGCGTCAGAACGTTGGTCGTCGGAAGATTTCTTCTTCCGGATACGGAACCAGGGCAAGAAAATGCTCCTTCGGATGGGCGCGCGCCGGCGACCCCACTCGGGGTGCGCGCGCGCTCGTTGTGGATGAAAAGGCTTGGCATGGCCTACGACACCAGGGTAGCAACCGCCCTCGACGGGGTCCGTCCGAGCCCGGACCTACGATCCGGCCATCCCCGACCGGGAGGTGAATGGTGGTGGCAATGCGGGAGGCCGAAGAGCTCCTGATGATCGAGGAGGCAGATGCGTGGTTCGAGTATCTCGAGACGACCCGGAGCCAGTCGGAGAGCCGCTACCACGAGATCGAGCCGTGGGCGTGGGCACGCCTGTCGCAGCGTCTGCGCGCCATCAGGGCACGACGGGCGCGCCTCAGGCCGGCCGCAGCGTAGAGGCGAGCGCGAAGCGCCGTTTCGTGGCCTCGCCGAGCGCTCGCGTCCCGCCGTACGCGATCGCGCCTTTCAGCACCCAGCCGGGGCCGGGAACGAGATCGAGTAGCTCACGCGCGAGTGCGCGTAGCCCGAAGCCGGCGCCCAGCGTCGCCGCGAGCTCCGGCAGGCGGTTGCGGACGTCGTCGGCTGCGCCGTAGGCCTGCGCGAGGCGAAGCACGAGCCGGAGCTCGTTCAGCGCGAGCACCGGCAGGTCTGCGCCGGGGATCCAGACCGCCGTTGCGACGAGGGCGTTCTTGCGAGCGAAGGACTCGACGAGCCGCTCGCAGACGGCCTCGCGGAGCAGCGGCACGCGCGCGGCGAGCGGCGCGCCGTCTTCACCCAGGCGCGCCGCAATCGCACTCGCGATCGTCTCGAGCGGAAAGTCCTCGCCCGCACGGACCCGGACCGTGTCCGTCGCGAGGACATACGGGATCGTGGCGTCCTCCGCGAAACCGACGGCGACGGCGATCACCGGGACTCGAGCGCGCCGCGCGCGCCGCAGCACGGCTTCGTCCTCGTCGCCGGGCTCGCCCCGAAGGACATGAACGTAGGCGGCGGCGCCCTCGGGGTCTCCGAGCCGGACGGCTCCGGGCTCGGCTCGGCCTCGCAGGAGTTGCTGCCGCAGGACAGGTGCCAGCTCGGCGGCACCGCCCACGGCGAGGAACTGCTCTCGCCCTCCCGACGACTCGATCTCCTTGAGCA
Organism: uncultured Actinomycetes bacterium; assembly: GCA_963748755.1. Taxonomy (GTDB): domain Bacteria; phylum Actinomycetota; class Thermoleophilia; order Gaiellales; family Gaiellaceae; genus Palsa-739. The sequence goes on along the minus strand of CAVVKA010000004.1, from coordinate 41,768 downwards.
GCTTCCGGATCGCCCCGGCCGCGACCGGAAGCCTGGGCATCAGCGCCGGCGCGAGTAGCGCGTGACGCGCCCGCGCGCGTGGATCGCGAGCAGCACGCCCATCGCCGCGAGGTTCGCGATCAGCGAGGAGCCGCCGACGCTGACGAACGGCAAGGGGATGCCGGTGATCGGCGCGATTCCCATCGTCATGCCGACGTTGACGAAGATCTGGAACAGGAGCGCGACCACGATGCCGCCGGCGACGACGGCCGAGAAGAGATCGCGAGCGACGGTGACCACCCGGAGGCCTCGCCAGAGCACGAGGAGATAGAGCCCCAGCAGGAGTGCCGCACCGATGAAGCCACGCTGCTCGGCGAAGCCGGCGAAGACGAAGTCGGTCCCGCTCTCCGGCAGGAAGCCGAGCTTGACCTGGCTCGACCCGTTCGGGCCGCGGCCGCGCACCTGCCCGGAGCCGATCGCCGCGAGCGACTGCTCGAGGTTGTAGCGGGCGTCGACGGAGCAGGTCGAGGGATGCGTGAAACAGGTCAGACGCTGCTGTTGGTACCCCTTGAGCACGTTGACGCCTACTGCCGGGCCGGCCCAGAGGACACCGACCACGATGATCACGACGATCGCCCCCAGCAAGGTGACGTGCCGCCACGACACTCCGGCGACGAACAGCATCGCGCCGAGCGCCGCGAGGTAGACGAGCGCGGTGCCGAGGTCGGGCTGGGCGAAGACGAGCACGACGGGCACCAGGCCGAGCCCGACGACCCTCAGCGTCGTATCCCACCCCGTGAGGCTTCGCTGCCGCTCGGCCAGCATCCCCGCGAGGGCGATGACGAACAAAAGCTTCCCGAACTCCGACGGCTGGAAGGTGAAGAAGCCGAGGCTGATCCAGCGCGTCGAGCCGTGTGCGGCGTGCCCGACGAGCAGGACGAAGGCGATGACCACGGCGGTGCCGACGAAGATCGCGCGCCAGTAGCGCCGGTAGAGATCCGGATCGATCACGGCCGCAGCCACGAGCACGACGGCCCCTACGCACGCATACAGGATCTGGCGGTTGAGGTAATAGCTCGGGTCGTTCGGGAGCGCGAACTTCGTGACGCCGGCGACGCCCCAGAGCCCGACCACGACGAGCGCCGCCACTCCCACGAGCAGGATCCAGTCGAGGGAGCGGACGACGGCGAGCAGGCGCGGCGCCTCGCGCTCGGCGCGCAGTCCTGCTCGTTGTGATCCTGCGTACTCGAGCATCAGTCTGAGTGGATGGGGAATCCCTGTTGCGTCGCCTGCACGTTGAAGAATCTCGCAAAGACCCGCTCAGCCGCCGGCGCAGCCGCCGCGCCGCCTTCTCCTCCGTTCTCGATCACGGCGCACACGACAAGCTTCGCGTCGCTCGCCGGACCATAACCACACCACCACGACTGGCTCTGCTCGTGCGTGTACCCGGGCAGCTGGACGACCTTCTGCGCGGTTCCGGTCTTGCCGGCGATCGGGACCGGGAAGCTGCCGAACACGCCGTACGAGGTGCCCGACGAATCGTGCGTGCCTTCGAAGAGCCCCTGCTGAACGACCTTGAGGTAGGCGGGATCGAGACCCTGGACCGGCCTAGGAGCTGCCGGCGCTGTCGTCGGCACGATCGTCCCGTTCGGGTTCTCGACGTCCAACAGCACATGGGGCGTGACGAGCTTGCCGCCGTTTGCGATCGCGGCGTAGAACCGCGCCATCTGCAGAGGCGTCACGAGCAGGTCGCCCTGTCCGATCGCGAGGTTGAGCGAGTCGCCCGGCTTCCAGAGGCGGTCGACCTGCCAGTTGGTGGGGTCGGTGCGCTTCGTGAACCGCTGATGCTTGTAACCGATCGTCGGCACGACTCCGGGCGCCTGCAGCCCGAGATCGGCGCCGCTGATCTTCCCGAAGCCGAAGCGACGCGCCCAGCGCTGGATGGGCTGGCCGCGGTCCTTCGGCAGCAGGAAGAACTTGTTGCCGAGGCGATAGAAGTAGGTGTCGCACGACTGGGCGAGCGCCGTCGGCAAGTCCATCCCCTGGTAGACGAACGGGTCCCAGTTGTGCCAGACGCGGTGCGAATTGTCCTCGGGAGCGACGTACGTGCCTGTACAGGGATAGAAGGAGTACGGCTTGATCAGGCGCTCCTCGAGCCCCGCGATCGCAGTGAGCGGCTTGAAGGTCGAGCCTGGTGGATACGTACCGTCGACGGTGCGGTCGAGCGACGGGTAGTTACGGTCGAAAGCCGACTTCGCGCCGCCGAGGCCCTGCGCGTCGAGCTCCTTCCGCGTGCGGCGCCCCGAATAGACGGACGGGTCATAGGTGGGCGACGATGCGAGCGCGAGGATCGAGCCGTCCTGCGGGCTCAGCGCGACGATCGCACCGCCGTCGGCCGCCCATTGGCCGTTGTTGCGAGCGGCCTGGATGCCGTACTGGAGCGCATTCTGGGCCGCGATCTGCAGGCGCGTGTCGATCGTCAGCCGCACCGTCTGCCCTGCCTGGGGCTCCGTCATCAGCAGCCGCGGGCTGCGGGGATGTCCAAGCGAATCGACGCGAACCCGGGCCGAGCCTGGGACGCCCCGCAGATAGGAGTCCAACTCCTGCTCGATCCCGGCCTGTCCGACCTCGTCTCCGGCCTCGTAGCCTTGCTTCCCGAGCGTCCGCAGCTCCTTTTGGGAGATCTGGCCGTCCCAGCCGAGTAGCTGCGCGGCGAGCGATCCGTGCAGATAGCGGCGGACATAGCTGCGCGTCAGCGTCAGGCCCGGGAACTGGCCTTCCCGCTCCTGGAGGTACGTGAGCATCGGGCCCGTCGCCTCGGTACGGATGACGATCGGGTCGAGCATGGCTCCCGCGAGCCGGCGCTGGAGGATCAGCTTCGTCACGTGATGGACAGAGACGCCGGTGACGTGTGCGAGCGCGCGCAGCTCGGCCGCTCGGCGTGAGTAGGTTGTCGGCAGGCCCGAGGGCAAGAGCTCGACCGAGGTGACCGGCCTGTTCGAGACCAGTATGTGGCCGCTTCGATCGAGGATCGGCCCGCGCGGCGCCTCGACACGGACCGTGCGGATCTGGTTGGCCTGGGCGCGCGCCGCGTACTGCGACCCGGCGAGCACCTGCAGCGCCCACAGGCGCATGAGGAGAGCCGCGAAGCCGATCACCACGAGCCCTCCGAGCAGCGCGACGCGACGGGCGAGCTTCGGCGTCAGCCGATAGGTCGCGACGGAGCTCTGCTCGGCGTCCGAGTTCTCCGAAGGCGTCGGTCGGGACGGTAAGGGCGCCGGAGGGCGAGTCGTGGTGCTAGCCAAGGAGCTGCACCTCCGCCGTCAAGTCGCCGCGCTCCACCGGCCGCAGCAGCCGCCGCACGACGGCGTAGAGCGGCGCCGTGAAGATCAGATTGAGGACGATCGCGGGGACCAGGCTGCGGACGACCGCTCCCGCCGGGGCACTCTCGCCGAGCACGAAGTGCACCATGAGCAATCCGAGCTGGTAGAGGACGGTCACGACGGCGATCGAGAGAAACGGGGCATGCGCGCGGTCACGGCCGGTCGTCTCCCCGTAGCGCCCGATCCAGTAGCCCGCGAGCGTCAGCACGAGCGACGTGAGGCCGACCGTGCCGAGCGAGGCCGTGTCCACGACGAGGCCCGCGAAGAAGCCTCCGACGGCACCTGCCACGCTCCCGCGCAGGAGAGCGAGCCCGACGAGCGAGACGAGCAGGACGTCGGGGACGGCCCCGAAGACGTGCAGCTGCGAGAAGATCGAGACCTGAGCGACCGCCGCGACGAAGAGCAGGGCGGCGGCTTTGACGCCGTCGCCGAAGCTCATCGGCTCGGCTTCCTCGGGACGAGCACCGCGACCGCGTCGAGCGAGCCGAGGTTCGCGAAGGACTGCACCTGCACCTGGAGGAACGTCGCCGTGTCGGTCGCGCCGACGGACGAGACCCGTCCGATCGGGATGCCGTACGGGTAGAGGTCCGGATAGCGCGCGCTGTGCGTCCCAGCGGTGACGAGCGCGTCGCCTTTCTCCACCCTGAGCTGCTTCAGCACCTGGTCGAGGATCAGGCTCCCGCCCGGCCCGGTGTGGACCATCCCGCGAACCCGAGTTTTGGTGTCCAGGGCGGCGACGAAGCTGTTCTCGTCGGTGAGCAGCGTCACGACGGAGGTTTTGGGAAAGACGTTCGAGACGATCCCGACGAGGCCGTCGCCGCTCACGACGGGCGAGTTGAGCCGGACTCCGGCAGAGGAGCCCGCGGCGATCTCGAGGGAGTGCGCGAAGGGGCCGCTCGGAAAGGCCGTGACCTCGGCGTTGACCGCGCGGAAGTCGCTCGGGAACCTCGAGCCCCGCTCGAAGTGAAGGAGCCTCTCGAGCTGCTGAGCGTTCAGAGCGACCGCCCTGTTGGCGATCGCTTCTTCCCGGACCTTCCTGTACCGGGCCTTCAGCTGCGCATTCTCGGACTTCAAGCGCCGGAGGCTGGAGAGGTAGTCGTAGCCGTCGCGGAACGGCTGGGCGACGCGAGTCGCGGCGATCTGGAAGGGGCGCAACGCGGTCGAGCCTGCACCCTGCACGTCGTGGAACGCTCCCGCCGTGGGCGAGCGGAACGAGATCGTGATCAGCGCCAGGGCGACGACCACGAGACCGACGATCACTGCCCGGCGGATGAGCGCGCTGCGAGCCTTCGAGGGGTACGGCGTAGGCTTCGAGCGCTGGACCGACGAGGCGAGCACCGCCGCACGGGCGCTGCGACTACGTGTTGCCACCGCAACAGGTTACCGCGGCCGCCTGTCGATCGAGTTCAGAGAGGGCTAGTACCGGTGGCGGCCGTTGCGCGAGCGCGCTTTGTTGCTGCGGTGGATGGCCTCGAACTCCTCGAGGCTCCGGCCCGAGCCGACGGCGACACACGTGAGCGGGCTCTCGGCGAGGTGGACCGGCATCTGGGTCTCGTGGCGCAGCCGCTCGTCCAGGCCGGTCAGGAGCGAGCCGCCGCCCGCGAGGACGATGCCGCGATCCATGATGTCCGCCGCGAGCTCCGGCGGCGTCTTGTCGAGGGTCGACTTGATCGCCTCGATGATCTGCGTCACGGGCTCGTCGAGCGCGCGGCGCACCTCCTCGGAGGTGAGGACGACCGTCTTGGGCAGGCCGGTGAGCATGTCGCGGCCCCGCACCTCGGCCTGCAGCTCCTCGCGTAGGTCCCACGCGGAGCCGATCTCGAGCTTGATCTCCTCCGCCGTCTGCTGGCCGATAAGGAGCTTGTAGTCGCGCTTGATGTGGTTGATGATCGCCTCGTCCATCTCGTCGCCGCCGACGCGCAGCGACTGGGAGACGACGATGCCTCCGAGGGAGATGACCGCGACTTCGGTCGTGCCGCCGCCGATATCCACGATCATGTTCCCGGTCGGCTCGGCGACCGGCAGCCCGGCGCCGATCGCCGCCGCCATCGGCTCCTCGATGAGATAGGCCTGGCGCGCGCCGGCGGACAGCGTCGCCTCCTCGACCGCGCGCTTCTCCACGCCCGTCACGCCGGACGGGACGCAGACGACGACGCGAGGATGCGCGAACCGGTGCTGGTGGACCTTCTGGATGAAGTGGCGGAGCATCTGCTCGGTGACGTCGAAGTCGGCGATCACGCCGTCCTTGAGGGGACGAATCGCCTGAATCGTCCCCGGCGTCCGGCCGAGCATCCGCTTCGCCTCGACGCCGACCGCGTGCACCTCGCCCGACCGCTGGTCGATCGCGACCACCGAGGGCTCGGAGAGGACGATGCCGCGTCCGCGCACGTAGACGAGCGTGTTCGCGGTGCCGAGGTCCACCGCCATGTCGCGGCCGCCGAATCCCGTCAATCCGGAGAAGAGTCCCATCGCCCGGCCGAGCATACCCGCAAAGCCAGAAAGTTCCTGCAAAGGCGCAACGGTCTCGTCACGGCTTTCCGCCTAGCCTCGGAACGAGCGACGACGGAGGCGAACGTGAACGTGGTGACGCTGATCGGCAACCTCGCGACCGAGGTCGAGCTACGCGAGGTCGGTCCCGACAAGAAGGTGGCGAGCTTCGTGCTCGCGGTCGATCGTGCCGGCCGGGACGGGGGCGCGGACTTCGTGCGCGTCTCCGCGTGGGATCGGCAGGCGGAGCTCTGTGCCGAGTATCTCGGCAAGGGGCGGCGGATCGCGGTCGACGGGCGACTCAAGTCCCGCTCGTGGGACGAGGACGGGAAGCGGCGAAGCGCAGTCGAGGTGGTGGCACGGCGGGTCGAGTTCCTCGGCGGCGGGCCACGGCGCGACGAGGAGGACGCTGGCGCCGACGTGATCCCCTTCGAGACGCCGGCCGCGGTCTAGCCCAGGGAGTCAACGAAGTCGCGGATGGCCGAGAGGCACGCGTCGGGTCGCTCGCCGATCAGGAGGTGGCCGCAGCCGGCGATCGTCCGTAGCGGCGCGCCCAGGCGTCGTGCGTACTCCATCCCGTCCTCTGGTCGGACCCAGTTGTCGCTCGCGCCCCAGAGGCAGAGGCAGGGACAGGTGACTCGGTCGAGCTCGGTACGCGGATCCGAGGCGAGCAACGCGCGGCCGGCCTGGCGGGTGTCGATGTGGTACGCAGGCCCGACGAGAAACGCTTCCGCGAGCACTGGCTCGAGCGCGTCGGGATCGGCCACGCCCCACCAGCCGAACGCGGCCCGGCGGCCGAGCCGCGAGCGCGCCCACGCATGCCGGAACGGCGCGATCCGGCGGCCCGGCCGGGCGACGCCGAGCACCGTGAGCGTCACGCTGGCGGCGCGGGAGGCCGATCCGATGCCGGCGGCCGCGGCGAGGACGAGGCCGCGTACCGCATCGGGACGCAGCGCCGCCACCCGCAGTGCGACCACGCCGCCGAGCGAGTGGCCGATCCAGACCGCTTCGCGGGCGGCCTCTTCATCCGCGATCCCGACGACGGCCTCGGCCAGCGCGTCGAGGTCGCGAGCCTCGGGCAGCGGCGCCGAGCGCCCGTGGCCGGGTAGGTCGGGAACCAGGACGCGGTGGCGCGCCGCGAGCGGCGCTGCGAGCGCGCGCCAGTTCTCGATCGTCCCGCCGAGCCCGTGCACGAGCACGAGCGGCGGACCGTCTCCGCCGACCGCGTAACGAAGCCGACTTCCGCGCCACTCGAGATCGCGCTCCTCGAATCCGTGCAGCCGGTGTTTGCCGTCCGTCACCACGGAGGCATATTCTTCGAACAATGGATGTTTCCGGAAGGCGGGCAGAGTGATGCCCGCGACCACGACAAAACAGGGTGCGATCTAGCCCGCCAGCGCGTTGCGCGCGGCGGGTTTTTTCGTTCCGGAAGGAGTCGACCGATGGCGAATCACCTCACGCCCGAAGAACTGTCGAAGGAGCTCGGTCTCGACAGGCAGGAGGTGATCCGGGTGTGCGTCGAAGAGGGCGTGCCGATCTACCAGGGCAAGATCGACAAGTACCTCTTTCTCATGACGCAGCAGCACCCGTCAGCTCAGCAGCAGCAGTCCGCAGCCTAGACAGGCTGTAGCGCCTCAGGCGGATTTCTTCGCCGGCGCCTTGCGAGACCGGGAGCCGGCTTTCTGGCCGGCTTTCCCGTCCTTGGATCCGTCGGCCGACCGGCGGGTCTGGGCGTCGGCGACGCTCTGACGCAGCGCCTCCATGAGATCGATGACGGGCGCCTCGGCAACCGGCTCCGGCGCGACGATCTCCTGGCCGGCGAGCTTCGCCTCGAGCATCTGCGCGAGATCGCGCCGGTAGTCGTTCTCGAAGTCCTCGGGCGCCCACTCGCCGGCGAGGCTCGAGATGACCTGCTCGGCGAGCTGCAGCTCGGCCTCCTGCACATCCGTCTCGGCGACGGCCTCCTCGATCTCGTCCCTCGCGCGGACGTCCTCGGCGAAGAAGAGCGTCTCGAGCAGCAGCGCGCCGGACTTGGCGCGGATGAGGCAGAGGTTCTCCTTGCCCCAGAGCACGAACTTGCCGACCGCGGCCATGCCCGAGTCCTCCATCGCGCGCAGCAGGAGGACGTACGGCCGCCGCTGCGCCTCGCCGCCGGCCGGCGCGAGATAGTACGTGCGGTCGAAGAAGACGGGATCGACGTCCTCGAGTCGCACGAAGCGGAGGATCGCGATCGACTGCGAGCGCTGGAGCGCTACCGCCTCGAGGTCGCCCTCCTCGACGAGGACGTACTGCCCTTTCGCGAACTCCCAGCCCTTGACGAGCTCGTCGGGCTCGACGTCGCGCTCGTGCACCGGGCACCAGCGCTTCTGCTTGATCGGCGTGCCGCACTCGCGGTGCAGCGTGCGAAACGAGACGTCCTGCCGCTGGGTCGCGAGAGCAAGCCCCACGGGGATGTTGACGAGGCCGAAGCTGATCGATCCGTTCCAGATGGTCCGCATGAGAGTTCCCAGTTTAGTTGGGGACCGGCCGAATTCTCGATTCTCATCGGCTTCCCTGCATACGATTGCGAGCATGGAGCGGCGCACCGCGCCCGAGCTCTGGCGCGACGCCGTCCGCGACGCGCCGGCAGAGCCCGCGTATCTCGAGGAGACCGCGGACGGCTGGCGGCCGGTCTCGTGGGACGAGGCCGCCGAGCGCGTCGAGGCGCTCGCTCACGGCTTGCTGGCCCGCGGCGTGCGCCACGGCGACTGCGTGGCGGTTCTGTCACGTACCCGCCTCGAGTGGATCTTGCTCGACTGGGCCGTGATGTCGATCGGCGCCGTCGTCGTCGGCCTCTATCCCACCGGCTCGGCGAAGGAGTGCGAATACATCCTCGGGCACTGCGAGGCCGTGCTCGCCTTCACGGAAGACGACGAGCAGACCCGGAAGCTCGTCTCCATCCGCGGCTCCCTGCCCACGCTGCGGGAGATCATCCCGTTCGACTGGCTCGAGAAGCTCGAGTCGGATGGGCGCCTCGCCAGGCATCTGCGGCCCGAGCCGGTGGAGGAGGGCGACCTGGCGACGCTGATCTACACCTCCGGCACGACCGGCCCGCCGAAGGGCTGCATGCTCACGCACCGCAACCTCGTCACGGCGGCGACGTGCGTCGTGGAGGGGATGAACCGGCCGGGCGACGTCGTGCTGCTCTTCCTGCCGCTCGCCCACAGCTACGGCCGGCTCGCGCACCAGGCGGCCAGCCATCGCGGCGCGACAGTTGCCTTCGTCGCGGACGTGACGCGCGTGCCCGAAGCGCTCGCTGCGGTACGCCCGACGGTCCTGCCGGCCGTCCCGCGCGTCTACGAGAAGGTGCACGCGAACGCGCTTGGCGAGATCGAGCGGGCCGGAGGCCTCCGCAGGCGGATCGGGCTGTGGGCGCTCGGCGTGGGGTCACGCACGAGCCGCGCTCGCCGGGAAGGCGCTCGCGTGAACGGCGTGCTCGCGCTGCAGCAACGGCTCGCCGACCGGCTCGTGTTCGCGAAGGTGCGCGAGCGGCTTGGCGGGCGCCTCCGTGTCGGGGTTTCGGGGGCGGCACCGCTCTCGACCGAGGTGATGGAGTTCTTCCATGCCCTCGGCATGCCGGTGATCGAGGGATACGGCCTGACCGAGACGGCCAGCTCGGCGACCGTCAACGAGCCGGCTGACTTCCGGATCGGCACCGTCGGCCGGCCGGTCGAAGGGGCCGAGATCGAGCTTGCCGACGACGGCGAGATCCTGATCCGCAGCGACTCCGTATTCGGCGGCTACTACAAGGACCCCGAGGCGACGGCCGCCGCCCTGACCGACGACGGCTGGCTCCGCACCGGCGACGTCGGCGAGATCGACAACGAGGGCTTCCTTCGGATCACCGACCGCAAGAAGGACCTCATCATCACGGCCGGCGGCAAGAACATCGCGCCGCAGAACCTCGAGAACGGCCTCAAGGCCTCGCGCTTCGTCTCGCATGCGCTCGTCGTTGGCGACCGACGCCCCTACGTGACAGCGCTCGTCACGCTGGACGAGGCCGAGCTCGCCTCGAGCCGCCGCGACCCGCAGGAGCTCGTGCAGGCGCTCGTGGACGGCGTCAACCGCGACCGGACGCGTGTCGAGCAGATCAAGCGGTTCGCGATCCTCCCCCGCGACTTCTCCCAGGAGGAGGGCGAGGTGACTCCGACGCTCAAGCTACGCCGCAAGGTGATCCACGAGCACTTCGCGGACGAGATCGACCGGCTGTACGCGGACGAGGCCTAGGAGGGCTTGGCGGGGCGGTGCTCGTAGCAGGGGGTGCGATGGGCGTCGGGAGGCAAGGACGCAGGGAGCGTCGATAGCGGTTCCTATCGGCGCGACTGAGGACGCCACATCGCGGCGCTCAGCGCTGCCCTGCGGCACAGCCACTGTGCCGCCGAGCCCTCCTCAGCCCAGGATCCGCTTGGCGCCGTCGTACTCCGAGGAGTACCAGCCCGAGCCCAGGCTGTCGATCTGGACGACGGTGCCGGTGTGCGGCGCGTGGATGAACTGCCCGTTGCCGACGTAGATCCCCACGTGGCCGAGACCGGCGAAGAAGACGAGGTCGCCCGGCTCGAGCTCGCTCCGCGACACCGAGACGGCATTCGGGTAGTTCCACTGCGCCACGGTGTAGTGCGGGAGCGAGATGCCGACCTGCGCGAAGACGTACATCACGAAGCCGGAACAGTCGAAGCCGCTGGGGCTGGACCCGCCCCACGCATACGGGACACCGAGGTACTGCATCGCGATCGAGACGACGTTGCCGAAACGCGCTCCCGGCACCGAGCCGGCAGGCCGAGCCATGCCGACGCTGCCGAGCGGCGCGGACACCTGCGCCTGGGCCGCCAGCCGCGCCCGGTGCGCAGCCGCGGACTGCGCCACCTGCTGCTGCGCGATCATCGACTGCAGCTGCGAGCGCGCGGAGCTGTAGAGACGCCGCTCCGAGGCAAGCCTCCCCACGATCTGGTTGCGCTCGGCCGCGCGCACCGAGACGAGCCGGTGCTGCCGCACGCGCGCACGGCGCAGCACCGCACGGTGGCGCACGATCTGGCGCTGGAACGAGACGACCTTGTGGATCAGGTCTGTGTTCTGCTTCGACACCGAATTGACCGTCTCGATGCGTGAGATGAGATCGTCGAGGCTGCGAGCGCCGAGGATGACTGCGAGTGAGGACTGCTGGTCCTGCGTCGTGTAGATCGCGACGAGCCGCGTGGCCAGCGTGCGCTGCGCACGACCGAGATTGCCTCGGGCGACGCCGAGCGCCTGACGGTTCACGCGGAGCTGGCGCTCGACCCGGCGCAAGGTCCGGCTGGCTGCCTGATAGCGGCTGTTCGCCCGCTGGGCCGCCGCGTCGAGTTGCTGCAGCTGGACGAGGACGCCTCGCGCCTGCGCGCGCTTGGCGCCGATCGAATCCGCATGCGCACCCGGCGCCGAGGCCCCGAGCAGGCCCGCCACAAGCAGGCCGATCAGAAGCGCCGAGACAGCCCCAACTTGCCGCCGCAGCGCGCGCAATGACGTCCTCCCGCCCGTCACAAGCGGCAGACGGTAACAAGCCTCCTGGATGTTCGCACGGAGAACCGTCGCGAAAATGCTGCAATTTGCCACAACACCCCGGATCGGAGGCCCCGCAGCCGCCACACGTAGCAGCCCTGTGAAGTACGGTCCGCCGTTCATGCTCCGAGGAACGAGATCCCGCACCGCGCGGCTCGGAGGGCTTACTGCGGCGCTCACGCTCATGGCCGCATCGGCCGCGCTCGCCGCTCCCGGGGCGCAAGGTCGCGCACCCACAGGCAGTGTCGACCCGACCTCGCAGCAACTCGACTCACGGACCCATCAGGCGCTGCTGAGCCTCTACGCACTCGACTCGCAGCTGCAGGCCTGGCGGGATCGGCTCGCCTCGCTCGAGTCGGCGGAGGCCGACCTGCGGCAACAGCGCGCGTCGCTCAAAGAAGAGCTCGCGGCGGCTCGGAGGACGCTTGAGATCGGCCAGCACCGCCTGGCCCTCGATCTCCGCGCGCTGTACGAACGAGGCAACGTCGACCCGGTCGCGGTCGTGCTCGGAGCGCAGTCGCTCAGCAAGGGCCTCGAGCGGCTCGACGATCTCTCGCGCGTCGCGGACCAGAGCCGGCAGATCGTCGCCGCGACGTCCGCGGCCCAACGCCGCTTGCTCCGGTCGAAACGCAGGCTCGCAGCGGAGCAGCTGCGGCTCGACCGGTCACTGGCCGCTGCCCGGCAAGCCGAGGGGAGGGTCGCGGGGGCGGTCGCATCCCGCGCGGATTATGTGTCCTCCTTGCGGACGCAGGAGCAGCTCCGCACGGCGCAGGTCCAGACTGTCGAGGCCCAAGCTCAGGCCGCGCAGCAGAAGTCGCAGACCCTGCAACCGACGACGACAGCAACACCATCGCCGCCGACCGGCAAGCGACAGCTCGTCGTGAGCGCCACCTGCTACGACCTGCCCGGTCGCACCGCGACCGGCATGCCGGTGGGCCAGGGCGTCGTCGCGGTCGATCCCTCCGTGATCCCGCTCGGCACGCGCATGTACGTCCCGGGCTACGGCAACGGCGTCGCGGCGGACATCGGCGGCGGGATCAAGGGCGCCATCATCGACCTGTGGATGACGCCGAGCCAGTGTGCGGCCTGGGGACGCCGCACCGTCACCATCACCATCTACTGAGCTCCGCGCGAAGCGCGCACCGCTGCGCCCGAGGCTAGACTCTGGCCCCAGGAAAGGGGGGACTTCGCGGTGACGGAGCTCGTGGAAACGGCCGAGGACGGGCAGACGGAGCCGCTCCGGGTGCTGCTCGTGGACGACCATGACCTGTTCAGGACGGGCCTGCGCAACCTGCTCGAGGAAGAGGACCTCACGATCGTCGGCGAGGCGGCGACGGGCTCGGAGGCAGTCGCGCACGTGAGCGAGCTCACGCCGGACGTCGTCGTGATGGACCTCAACATGCCGTCGATGGGCGGCGTCGAGGCCACGCGCCACATCGCGGAGGTCTCGCCGCTGACACGGGTCGTGATGCTCACGATCTCGGACGAGGACTCAGACGTCACCGACGCGATCCTCGCGGGCGCCTGCGGCTACCTGCTGAAGGATGCCTCGATCCAGGAGCTCGTCTCGGGAATCCGGGCGGCAGCGCGTGGCGAGGCGCTGATCTCCCCCCACATCGCCGCGAAGGTTCTGCAGCGAATCCGGGCCACCAGCGCGCAGCCGGAGATCGAGGAGCTGATCCGCGCAGAGCTCTCAGAGCGGGAGATCGAGGTGCTGAAGCTCATCGCGAACGGCAAGGACAACGCGGTCATCGCCGCCGAGCTCCACATCAGCCCGAAGACCGTCAAGAACCACATCTCGAACATCCTCATGAAGCTCCAGATCGACAACCGCATTCAGGCGGCTGTCTACGCGGTCCGGAGCGGAATCGTCTAGCGGCGCGCCCGGCTCGCGGTGCGGCGCCGAGCCTGGAGGTTCCCGAGCAGCGAGCGCAGTCGAGCGAGCTCTCCGTCCGCGGTCTCGAGGCATTCCGAGAGACGGGCGAACTCACGAACGTCGGCCGCGTCGCCTGCGTCACGCGCGACCTCGCCAAGCCGACGCTCGATCCGCGAGCGCTTCGCCTCGAGCGCGAGCGCTTCGGCGTAGCCGTCGGTCAGCGTCGATTCGATCGCGTCGAGGCTCGGTGCGCCGACGCCGTTCTCGGGCATCCTCAGCAGGTCCGCGATCTCTTCCCGCAACGGCATGACCCACGATTATCCGACGGCGAAGGGCCGACGGGAATGGGCCGCCCGGCCCATCTTCCGGAGTGAGCCGACCCATCCGGCTTGACGTTTGCCGTCTCAGTTGAAAAATGGAATGGCCGTGCCCCTCCGTCCCGCAGTAGCGGCAGTGGCAATCGTCGCTTGCTCGCTCGTCCCCGCCGCCCAGGCAGGCTCTTCCGGCGCGTTCCATTCCCAGCTCGCCAAGGCGCTGCGCGCGCGGCACGTGAGCCCCGCGCGGACGGGCGCGCTCGTGCTCGACCTGACCACCGGCAGCACGCTCTTCGCGCACAATCCGCGGCTGCCGCTCAGGCCGGCCTCGAACGAGAAGCTCGCTACGACGTATGCCACGCTCACGGCGCTCGGCCCCTCGTTTCGCATCGAGACCGACGTGCTCGGGGAGGGGCGGCAGCGCGGCACGACGTGGCTGGGGAATCTCGTCCTGAAGGGATATGGAGATCCCGCGCTGTCGGCAGCCCAGGTCGGCAAGCTCGCACACCTGGTCGCTGCGGACGGGATCAGGCACGTGACCGGCCGGATCGTCGGCGACGAGAGCTGGTTCGACACCCGCCGCATCGGGCTCGGCTGGAAGCCGCAGTTCTACCTCCACGAGTCACCCGCGCTCTCGGCGCTGATCGTCAACCGCGGCTGGACCGGACGATTCGAGACGACGCGGCCCGCGTTGATGGCGGCGGAGCTCTTCCGGCGCGACCTGCGCCTCGACGGCATCACCATCCACGGCGGGGCCGCCGTCGGGGTCGCCTCCGCCCAGGCAGTTCCGCTGGCGGCAGTCGAGTCGGCACCGCTCTCCGCCCTCGTACGCCACATGGACGTCTACAGCGACAACTTCTACGCGGAGATGCTGCTCAAGGAGGTCGGCGCGGTGCAGGGAGGCGGAGGCTCCGCGGCCGCCGGGATCGCGGTCGAGCGGCGGCTGCTGACGCAAGCCGGGGTGCCGCTCGAGGGCGTGCGAGTGGTCGACGGCTCGGGACTCTCGCTCCTCGACCGCTGGACGCCGCTCGGTCTCGCAACTTTGCTGCGGACCATGTGGCAGGACGTCGACTTGCAGCCGTATCTCCTCGCCGCCCTGCCGATCGCCGGCGAGACGGGCACGCTCGAACACCGGATGCGCACGGGTCCGGCACACGGCTTCGTGCGAGCGAAGACGGGAACGACGAGCAACTCCTCGTCGCTGTCAGGCTTCGCCGGCAACCGCTACGTGTTCTCGATCCTCGAGAACGGCAGCCCGGTGCCGATTCTCAGCGCCGAGCAGTCGCAGAACCGCTTTGCGCAGGTCCTGGCGCACGCGGCCGCGGTGCCCGCGTCGTAGCTAGGAGGGTTTGGCGAGCAGGGCGAGCAGGTCGCCCTCGGAGAGGACCGGCACACCCGCCTTCTGCGCCTTCGTGAGCTTCGAGGCGCCCGGCTCCTCTCCGACGACGAGCCCCGTCGTCTTTGCCGAGACGGAGTCGGTCACCTTCGCACCGAGCGCCTCGAGCCGCGTCTTCGCCTCGTCACGGGAGAAGCGCTCGAGTGTGCCGGTGATGACGTACGTGCCGCCGGTCAGCGGCCCCTCGCGCGGCCGCTCGTCCTCCCCGGCCTCGAAACGGAGGCCGAGCCCGCGAAGCTCCTCGACGAGCGCGCGGTTGTCCGCATCGGCAAACCACTCGGCGACCGCCTCGGCCCGGTCGGGCCCGAAGCCCTCGACCTCGGCGATCTCCTCCGGCGTCGCGGCCAGCAGCGCGTCGACCGTAAGGAAGTGGCGGGCGAGGTTCTGCGCGAGCACCCAGCCGATGCCGGAGATGTTGAGCCCGAGCAGGACGCGGGAGAACGGCACGCGCTGCCGGGAGGCCTCGATTTGCTCGATCGCGTTCGTCGCCGAGATCTCGCCGAAGCCCTCGAGCTCGAGCAGTTCCTCCTTCGTCAGGCGGTAGAGCTGGGGCAGGGAGCGAACGAGATTCTTCTCCCAGAGCGTCCTGATCGTCTGCTCGCCGACGCCGTCGATGTCGGCCGGGCCCTCGACCCAGGCGATCAACGTCTCGAGACCGCGGGAAGGGCAGGCCCGGTTGGGGCAGCGGTGCATCGCCTCGCCCTCCGGCTTCACGATCTCCGTGCCGCAGAGTGGACAGTGGGTCGGCATCCGGAACTCCTTCGTCCCCTTCCGGTGCGGGCCGGCCGGGCCGACCACCTGCGGTATGACGTCGCCGGCGCGCTGCACGATCACGTCGTCGCCCTCCCGGATGCCCTTGCGGTTGATGTCCTCCTCGTTGTGGAGCGTCGCGCGCGAGACGGTGACACCGCCGACCTCGACCGGCTCGAGGAGGGCCCACGGGTTGAGCGCGCCGGTGCGGCCGACGCGGATCAAGATCTTCTTCAGCCGCGTCACCGCGGTCAGCGGCGCCCACTTGAAGGCGCGCGACCAGCGCGGTCGCCCGTGCAGCGCACCGAGCCGTTCCTGCTGCGCGTAGGAGTCCACCTTGATCACGATCCCGTCGATCTCGTAGTCGAGCTCCGCCCGCTTCGTCTCCCAGGCGAGCGCGCGCTCGACCACCTCGTCCACGGTCTCGACCCGCTCGGCGAATGGGTTCGTCGGAAACCCGTGCTCGCGTAGCCAGGCCAGCGTCTCCCACTGGCTCGCCAGCTCGACCCCTTCGTGGACGCCGATCGAGTACGCCCAGAAGGACAGTGGGCGCGACGCCGTGATCGTCGAGTCCTTCTGCCGGAGGGAGCCGGCCGCAGCGTTGCGCGGGTTCGGCGTCGGCTTCTTGTCCTCGGCGACGAGCCGCTCGTTCAGCGCGTTGAAGCCCGAGAGCGGCATGTAGACCTCGCCGCGCACCTCCACCGTGCCGCGGATCTTCTCGCCGGCCATCGCCAGCGGGATGGCGCGGATCGTCCGGAGGTTCACGGTCACGTCCTCGCCCCCCACGCCGTCGCCTCGCGTCGCCCCCTGCTCGAGCACGCCGTCGCGGTAGGTCAGGTTGATCGCGAGCCCGTCGATCTTCGGCTCGAGGACATACGCGACCGATTCCCCTTCTCTGCCGAGCCGCTTGCGCACGTCGTCCGCCCACTTCGCGACGGCCTCGTCCGTCGTCACCTTGTCGAGCGAGCCCATGGGCGACAGGTGACGCACCTTGCGAAAGCGTTCGGAGGTCGGAGCGCCGACCCGCTGCGTGGGCGAGTCGGGCGTGGCGAGTTCGGGGTGCCCCTCCTCGAGCGCCACAAGCTCGTCGAAGAGGGCGTCGTAGGCCGCGTCCTCCATGATCGGCTCGTCCTCGACGTGGTACGCGATCAGCGCCCGGTTGAGGACGTCGCGCAGCTCCGCAGCACGCGCACCGGCGGTAGTCGCCTTAGAGGACGCCAAGTAGCTCCTCGGCGCGGTCGACCAGTGCGTCCGGCTCTTCGGCCTCCAGCCGCGCGCGGTCGTGGATCCGCCCCCAGGTCACGGCGACCGCGAACATGCCCGCCGCCTTCGCCGCGCGGACGTCGAAGGGCGAGTCGCCGACGTAGGCGGTCGCCGCGGGATCGGCTCCGAGCCGCTCGGCGCCGAGGAGAAGCGGCTCCGGGTCGGGCTTGTGCCGCTCCGTCTCGTCGCCGCCGACGATCGTCTCGAAGAGGTGGCCGAGCGGGACGTGCTCGAACGCGAGCTCGACGGTCGAGCGGCGCTTCGCCGTCACCACGCCAAGGCGGCGTCCTTCCTCGCGGAGCCGAACGAGCACGTCCTCCATCCCGGCACACGCCTCGAGCTCGTCGTGCAGCGGCTCGTTGTGCGCGCGGTAGACGTCCACGAGCCGCTCGACCTGGTCGGGCGCGAAGGCCTGCATCTGAGCCTCGAGGCCCGGGCCGCCGACCGTCTGCAGCAGCTCCTCGTCGGAGTAGTCGCGGCCGAGCACCTCGCGCGTCGCGTGCCGCATCGAGGCGAGGATGATCGCACCGGAGTCGACGACGGTGCCGTCGAGGTCGAAGAGAACGGTCTCGAACCGCATGCATCGATCGTATCGGCGCCGTCACTAGGCTCCCGGCGTGCCGGAAGTGTCGGACTTTCGCTATCTCGCCGTGCCGCACACGCACTGGGATCGGGAGTGGTATCTCCCTTTCGAGCAATTCCGGCTCCGTCTCGGCTCGGTAGTCGATGGGGTGTTCGACACGCTGGAGAACGACCCCTCCTTCACGTCGTTCACGCTCGACGGACAGGCGATCGTGCTAGAGGACTACCTCGAGGTGCGCCCGGACAACGAGGGCCGGCTGCGGGCGCTGCTCGACGCGGGACGCCTCGAGGTCGGCCCGTCCTACGTCCTGCCGGACGAGATCCTCGTCGGCGCCGAGTCGCTCGTCCGGAACCTCCTGCTCGGACGCCGCGTGTGCCGCCGCTTCGGAGTCGGGCCGAGCGGCGCCGGCTACCTCCCCGACAGCTTCGGTCACCCGGCGCAGCTGCCGCAGATTCTCGCCGGCTTCGGCATCCGCACCTTTCTCTTCTCGCGCGGCCTGGGGGACGAGATCGACGACGTCGGCGTCGTCTTCCGCTGGCGCGCCGGCCCGGCGGAGGTGGTCGCCTGCCAGATGCTCCCGCACTACGACAACTTCGCGCGCCTCACCTGGTACCACGATGCCGAGGAGCGCGTTCGCACGATCGTCGGCCGCTTCGGCGAGCTCCTGCGGGGCGCGGGCCGGGACGAGATCGTGCTCGCGAACGGCTCCGACCACCTCCCCATCGAGCCCGAGCTGCCGCAGATCCTCGAGGGGCTCGAGCAGACGTTCGGCGCAGCGTTTCGCATCGGCCGCTACGACGAGCACGAGCCTGCGCCCGACGGGCTGCCCGTGCACGAGGGCGAGCTCGTCGGCAGCCGGCTGCAGAACATCCTGCGCGGCGTCAACTCGGCGCGGATCCACCTCAAGCAGGCGAACGAGCGCGCGGAGCGGCGCCTGCTCTCGGTCGAGACAGCCGCCGCGCTGAGGACGCTGCGCGAGGACGCGCCATATCCAGCGGCCGACCTGCGGCTGGCGTGGCGCGACCTGCTCCGCAACCAGCCGCACGACTCGATCTGCGGCTGCTCGTGCGACGAGGTGCACCGGGACATGCTCGTCCGCTACGAGCAACTCGACCGGACGCTCGACTTCGTCGAACGGGAGGCGCTCGGAGTCGGCGGCGCGCTCGTGAACACGCTGCCGTTCCGCCGACGCCGCGTTGTGGACGGCGACGTCTTCGAGCTGGAAGGGTTCTGCGGGCGGCGTCCCAAAGCGCTCGCCGATGAAGAGACCTCCTTCGACCCGGAGGCGATCGCGGACCTGCTCGTCTTCGAGGACGAGCCCGACGGCGGCGACCTGTACACGTTCTGCCCCTCGGGCGAGCCCACGCCGGCTCGTTTGGTCGCCTCCCGGCACGAGCGCCATGGGCTGGTGCTCGAGCACGAGCTGCCGGGGATCAGGATCGAGACGGCGATCCGCGCCGTGCCCGGGCTCGACCGCGTCGAGCTGACGAGCGTGGTCGAGAACGAGGCGGAGGACCACCGGCTTCGCGTCCTCGTCCGCTCGGGCGGCGGGGCGGAAGAGGTGCAGGCCGAGAGCCAGTTCGCCGTCGTGCGACGTCCGCTCCGGCCGCCGCCTCCGCGGGCCGACTGGGTCGAGCCGCCGGTGCCCACGGCGCACACGCTCGGTGCCGTCGCGCTCGGACCGCTTGTCCTGCTCACGAAGGGGCTGCCGGAGTACGAGGCGTCAGCAGAGGGGCTGCGGCTGACGCTCCTGCGCTGCGTCGGCACGATCTCGCGACCAGCCGGGATGCCGACACGTCCTCTCGCGGCTGGGCCCGACATCGCCACGCCGGACGGCCAGTGTCGCGGCCGGCACGTGTTCGAGTATGCGCTCCGTCTCGACGGCGAACGGCTGTCGAACGCGGCGCTCGTGCGGGCGAGCCAGGACTACCGCACCGACTTCCTCCGCGGCGATCCGTTCGAGCCGACGCTCGAGCTCGCCGGCGACGTCGTCTTCTCGTGTCTCAAGCAGGCGGAGGACGGCCGCGGCCTCGTCCTGCGCGTCTTCAACCCGGATCCCGAGCCGGGAGCGCTCCGCCTGAGCGTGCCGGCTCGGCGCATCCGCCTCGACGAGGAGGAGGCGGTCGACGGCGGCCTCGAGCTGCGGCCCGGCGAGATCGCCACCTTCCGACTCGCCTAGTAACAGACTGTTACGAAGTAGGACACGGCCGCTGAACAGGGGCGTCCTCGGGCTCGCCGCTGGAGGATCGCCTCCTTCCCACGAACCAAGTAACAGACTGTTACTTAGTAAGACACGGCCACGAGGTACAGGCCCCACGGCGGGGCCGTCGCCCCCGCCTCCGATCGCTCGCGCCCGTCGAGCAGCTCCGGGACCGCGTCCGGCGCCTCGACCATCGTCCCGACGAGGCTCCGCACCATGTGGCGGAGGTAGCTGTCGGCCGTGATCTCGAAGTCGAGGTGGTCGCCGCGCCGAATCCACTCTGCCCGCTCGACGGTGCGGACGAGGACCTTGTGCCGCGTCTGCGCCGGCGTGAAGGCCCGGAAGTCGTGCTCTCCCGTCAGCGCCGCTGCCGCGGCGACAAGGGCGTTGTCGCCAGGCGCCCGCGGCAGCCACCAGCTGCGATGCAGCTCGAACGGCGACGGCGCCGAACGGGTGAAGAGCCGGTAGCGGTAGCTGCGGGAGCGCGCCGAGTGGCGAGCATGGAAGCCCGCAGGCGCCTCGGCGGACGAAAGCACCGTGATCTCGTCCGGCAGGCGCGGGTTGAGGGCCGCCGCGGCGCGCTCGGGCGGCGGCCCGTCCTCGACGTCGACCGACGCGACCTGGCCGAGCGCGTGCACCCCGGTGTCCGTACGGCCGGCGACGGCGAGGTTCTCCACCGAGACGAAGGTCTCACCCAGCGCCTGCCGCACGGCGGCCTCGACCGTCGGCAGGCCGGGCTGCGCCGCCCAGCCGCGGAAAGGCGTGCCGTCGTACTCCAGCGTCAGGATGAGGCGCACGTCAGGGCATCCTGACTTGCCTTGTCAGGCATGCCTTATGCTCTATTGACTTGCACATCGACTGATATACTCTAATTATGAGCGACGAGCACGCCTTTCTCCTACAGCGCGTCCAGCCGGCGATGGTCGGCCTCATCGACGGCTCGCTCTCGACTCTGGCGCCGATCTTCGCAGTCGTGCTCGCCTCGCACGACACGCGGTACGCCTTCATCGCCGGGCTCGCGACGTCGCTCGGAGCCGCGATCAGCATGGGCTTCTCGGAGGCGCTCTCCGACACCGGTGAGCTGACGGGTCGAGGCAGCCCGTGGATGCGCGGGACGATCACCGGCGGCGGCACGTTCCTCGGCGGCATCCTCCACTCCCTGCCGTTCCTCATCTCCAACTACCACGTCGCGCTCTTCTTCGCCGTCGCGGTGGTCGCGTTCGAGCTCCTGATGCTCGCGTACTTCCGCTACCGCTTCTTCCAGGACACGTTCGTCCGCGCCCTCGGCATCGTCACGTTCGCGGGCGTCCTGATCGCCGCCATCAGCGCAGGGCTGGGGAGCCTGCTCGGCGCCCCCGTCGGAAGCTAGCGACTACGGCTCGAAGTCGACGAGCTCGAGGTAGACCATCTCGGCGGCGTCGCCCGGCCGGTGGCCGAGCTTGACGATCCGGGAGTAACCGCCGGGCCGGTCCGCCATCCGCGGCCCGACATCGGCGAAGAGCTTGTGCACCATCTCCTGCGAACGGAGCACGGCGAGCGCCTGCCGGCGCGCGTGGAGGTCGCCGCGCCGGCCCAGCGTGATCATCTGCTCGGCGAACGGCTTGACGGCCTTCGCCTTCGCCTCGGTCGTGCGGATGCGGCCGTGCTCGATGAGCGAGCACGTGAGGTTGGAATAGAGCGCCTTGCGGTGCGCCGAGTCGCGGCCGAGCTTCTTTCCTGTGCGGGCGTGGCGCATCCTCGTGTCCTCCCTACTCGAAGCCGCCGGAGCCGTTCTCGCCGCGGAGGTGGAGACCGTGCTGCGCCAGGGTCTCGCGTACCTCCTCGATCGACTTCTTGCCGAAGTTCGGGATCGCGGCCAGCTCCTGCTCGGTCTTCATCACGAGGTCGCCGATGGTCTCGATCCCGACCCGCTTGAGACAGTTGTACGAGCGGACGCCGAGCTCGAGCTCCTCGATCGGGAAGTTCTCCATGCCGTGAGCGAGAGCAGCCTCGGGGGTGACGCCGCCGTCGACCGGCGCTGCCTCACCGAAGCCCTCGATCCGGTCGAGGTCGGTGAAGATCGCGAGCTGCCGGATCAGGATCTCGGCTGCCTCCGCGAGCGCATCCTTCGGCTCGACCGAGCCGTCGGTCGTGATGTCGAGCGTGAGCTTGTCGTAGTCCGTCCGCTGCCCGACGCGTGCCGCCTCGACCTGGTACGCGACGCGCCGCACCGGCGAGAAGATCGAGTCCATCGGGATCACGCCGATCGTGTGCTGCGGGCCGCGGTTGAGCTCCGCCGGCGAGTAGCCGCGGCCGCGGCCGATCGTCAGCGTGATCTCGAGCCTGCCCTTGTCGGACAGGTTCGCGATCTCGAGCTCCGGGTTCAGGATCTCGAGGTCGGCGGGCGCCTCGATGTCGGCCGCCGTGACCGAGCCCGGGCCCTTCTTCGCGATGTGCACCTCGATCTCGGGCGACTCGCCGTGCAGCCGCGCGACGAGGTTCTTCAGGTTCAGGATGATGTCGGTGACGTCCTCGCGGACGCCCGGCAGGGTCGTGAACTCGTGCGCAGTTCCCTCGACCTTCACGGACGTCACGGCGGCGCCCTCCAGCGAGGAGAGCAGCACGCGCCGCAGCGAGTTGCCGAAGGTGTGACCGAAGCCGCGGTCGAGCGGCTCGATCCCGAAGACCCCGCGGTGGTCGTCCACGTCCTCGTGGACGATCTTCGGGATCTGGAAGTCCATTTCACGTGTAGCCAAAGAAGTTCCCTCTTTCCGTTACTTCGAGTAGAGCTCGACTACTTCGAGTAGAGCTCGACGATCAGCTGCTCCTGCACCGGCGTGTCGATCTCGTCACGCTCGGGTTGCTTCAGCACCTTGCCGGTGAGCCCGTCGTGGTCCGCCTGGAGCCAAGGAGCAACCGTCGAGACGAGATCGGTCGCGTCGCGAATCACCTGCTGCGCCGAGGAGCTCGACGGCACGGTGACCACGTCGTCCGGCCGCACCTGGTAGCTCGGGATGTTGACCCGCCGCCCGTTGACCTGGAAATGGCCGTGGCGGACGAGCTGGCGCGCCTGGGCCCGGGAGGCGGCGAAGCCGAGCCGGTAGACGACGTTGTCCAGCCGGGTCTCGAGCATCCGCAGCAGCTCTTCGCCCGTCACGCCGGAACGCTTGGAGGCCTTCTCGTAGTACGTGCGGAACTGCTTCTCGAGCAGGCCGTAGTAGCGGCGTGCCTTCTGCTTCTCGCGCAGCTGCAGCAGGTACTCGCTCTGCTTGATGCGGCCACGGCCGTGCTCACCCGGCGGATAGGAGCGGCGCTCGATAGCGCACTTCTCCGTCAGGCACCGCTCGCCCTTGAGGAACAGCTTCATCCCCTCGCGGCGGCAGATGCGGCACTTCGGGCCGAGATCGCGTGCCATGTCAGACCCTCCGTCTCTTGCGGGGTCGGACGCCGTTGTGCGCCTGCGGCGTCACGTCCTTGACGGTCAGGATCTCGAGGCCGGCCGCCTGGAGTGAGCGGATGGCGGTCTCGCGCCCGGAGCCCGGGCCCTTGACGAAGACCTCGACCTTCTGCAGGCCGTGCTCCATCCCCTTCCGCGCCGCGGCGTCGGCGGTCACCTGCGCGGCGAACGGCGTCGACTTACGGGAGCCCTTGAAGCCGGCGGAGCCGGCGGACTCCCAGGCGATGACGTTCCCCTCGCGGTCGGTCAGCGCCACGATCGTGTTGTTGAAGCTCGTCTTGATGTGTGCCTGGCCGATCGCGATGTTCTTGCGGACGCGGCGACGCGTGCGGCCGCGCGTGGCCGCTGCACGGCGGGGAGGTGCCACCTACTTCGCCGCCTTCTTGCCGCGTCCGACGGTCTTCTTCGGGCCCTTGCGGCTGCGCGCGTTCGTCTTCGTCCGCTGCCCGTTCACCGGCAGGCCGCGCCGGTGGCGGATGCCGCGGTACGCGCCGATCTCGGAGAGACGCTTGATCGCCTGCTGCCGCTCGCGGCGCAGTTCACCCTCGACCTCGAGGTTCGAGTCGATGTAGTTCCGGAGCTTCGTGACCTCTTCGTCGGTGAGGTCCTTGACCTTCGTGTCCGCGCTGAGGCCGAGCTCGGCCGCGATCTTGCGCGCCGTCGGCTGGCCGATGCCGTAGATGTAGGTCAGCCCGATCTCGAGCCGCTTCTGGTTCGGAAGGTTGACTCCGGCGATACGTGCCATTGGCGCTCTAGCCCTGCCTTTGCTTGTGACGGGGATTGCTGCAGATGACCATGGTCGTGCCGTGCCGCTTGATCACGCGGCAGCGCTCGCACATGGGCTTGACGGACGGACGGACTTTCATCTCTAGCGGTGCCTGTAGGTGATCCGACCGCGGTTGAGGTCATAGGGGCTCAGCTCGACCTTGACCTTGTCGCCCGGGAGGATCCGGATGTAGTGCTTCCGCATCTTCCCGGAGATGGTCGCGAGCACGGTGTGGCCACCCCCGTCGAGCTGCACCCGGAACATCGTGCTCGGGAGCGCTTCGACGACCTCGCCTTCAACCTCGATCTTCTCTTCCTTGGTAGGCAAATTCCCTTCAGCGAATAGGAGTCTCAGACGCGCACACGCGCGCGGCAGAGCCGCGCGCGAAGAGGGTCATCGTAGCAAAGCGGCTTTTGCAGTCGTCAGCACCCGCGGGCCCTCCGCGGTGATCGCGACGGTGTGCTCGAAGTGGGCCGCGAGCGACTCGTCGACCGAGGAGATCGACCACTCGTCAGCGTGGACGTACACGTCCGGCTCGCCGGCGGTGATCATCGGCTCAATCGCGAGCGTCATCCCTTCCTGAAGGAGCGGCCCCCGGCCCGGCGGCCCGTAGTTCGGGATCTGCGGATCCTCGTGGTACGAACGGCCGACCCCGTGCCCGACGAGGCTGCGCACGACGGAGAAACCCGCCTGCTCAACGACGGTCTGGACGGCGTGGGAGATGTCGGAGAGCCGGTTGCCGACTCGCGCCTGCTCGATGCCGGCCTCGAGCGCCTCGCGGCAGACGTCGAGCAGCCGCTGTGCCTCCGGCGAGATCTCACCCACCGGCAGCGTCACGGCGCTGTCGGCGACGAGCCCGTCGAGCGTGACGCCGAGATCGACCGAGATCAGGTCGCCTTCGCGCGCGCGGTATGCGCCGGGGATGCCGTGCACGACCATCGAGTTCGGCGAGACGCATAGGGCGGCCGGAAAGCCCTTGTAGCCCTTCGACGTCGGATACCCGCCCTTGGACTCGATGTGCTCGTCGGCGATGCGGTCGAGCTCGCGCATCTCGACACCCGGCTCGAGCTGCTCGGCCACGAGCGCCAGCGTCTCGGCCAGGAGGGCGCCGGCGCGCGCCATCCCCTCGATCTCGGCCTCCGACTTCCGAACGATCATCGGCCGGCTCCCCGCTCGGCCGACATCAAGCGTTGACCTTCCGGTGCCGCTGCGTCTCGGCGAGCGCATCCTCGATCTCGCGAAAGACCTCGTCCACCGTGCGGTCGGCGTGGACGCCGACGACGTTCGCCTGGTGTGAGCGGTAGTACTCGACCAACGGTGCCGTTTCCCGGTCGTAGAGCTCGAGCCGCCGCCCGATCGCCTCCGGGGTGTCGTCGGAGCGGCCCTCCTCCCCCGCGCGGCCGAGCAGCCTCTCGAGGAGGACCTCGCGGTCGGGCACCTGGAAATCGAAGGCGACGTCGAGGTCGCGCCCGAGCTCGCGCAGCAGCTCGTCGAGCGCCTCCGCCTGCGGCATCGTGCGTGGGAAGCCGTCGAGGACGAAGCCGGCGACCGTGTCCCCACGCAACAGCCGCTCGCGGATCAGCTCGATCATCAGCTCGTCGTTGACGAGGTCGCCCCGGTCGAGCACCGCCCTCAGCTCGCCTGCCGCGGGCGTGTCGAGGTCGCGCATCTCACGGAGCATGTCTCCGGTGGCGATGTGCGGAATCCCGTACATCGCCTTGATCCGCTGCGCCTGCGTGCCCTTGCCGGAGCCCTGCGGCCCCAGCACCAGGATGTTCACGCGCGTTCCTCGCCGCCGACGGCTCCCGGCGGGCGGAGCCCGCCTCCGCCGCCGGCTGACGCCGCTGGCCGCACGGTGCTCTCCGGGCCCGTACCTCCGTACTGTGCCCTCCGGCCCCGCGGGGCCAGCGTCGCCCGAGGAACGCGCGCGCAGCTCATCAGATACGGTCCTACCGCAAGAAGCCTTCGTAGTGGCGCATGACCATCTGCGATTCCATCTGGCGCATCGTTTGGAGCGCGACGCCGACGACGATGAGGACCGAGGTGCCCCCGAGGGCGCGGTAGGTCGCCTGTGAGAAGTGGAAGTGCGCGATGAAGACCGACGGCGCGACGGCTACGGCGGCGAGGAACAGCGCCCCGGGGAACGTGAGCCGATTGAGGACGCGGTCGAAGTACGCCGCCGTCGGCGGCCCGGGCCGGATCCCGGGGATGTATCCGTTGTACTTGCGGAGGTTGTCGGCCTGGTCGACCGGGTTGAAGACGACCGACGTATAGAAGTAGGTCATCAGCAGGATCAGGATCGCTTCCGCCGCCAGGTACTTCCAGCCGGTGGGGCTGAAGTTGGCCTGGAGCCAGTTGTTCCACGAGGTCTCGAAGCTGCCGACCGTCTGCGGGACGGCGAGGAGCGCCGCTGCGAAGATGATCGGGATCACGCCCGCCATCACGACGCTGAGCGGCATGTAGGTCGAGCCGCCGCCGCTCTCCCGGCCGCCGAGCTGGCGTCGTGCGTACTGGACCGGGATCCGCCGCTGCCCCTCCATCACGAACACGACGGAGACGACGATCCCGATCGCGATGAGCGGGAAGAAGAGTCGCGCCGACGTGCCGCCGTTGATCCAGCCGCTGATGCCCGAGGGGGCGTACGCGAGGATCGAGGCGAAGATCAGGAGCGAGATCCCGTTGCCGATGCCGCGCTTCGTGATCTGCTCGCCCATCCACATGAGGAGCGCGGTCCCACCCGTGAGCGTGAGGATGATGATGAGCAGCCGGCCGGCATTCGCGTTCGGCAGCGCGTTGGTGGAGGACTTGAAGAGGAACGCGTAGCCGGTCGCCTGCGCCGCGGCGAGGGCGATCGTCAGGTAGCGGGTGTACTGCGTGATCTTGGCGTAGCCCGCTTCGCCCTCCTTCTGCAGCCGCTCGAGCGACGGGACGACGACCGCGAGCACCTGGAAGATGATCGACGCCGTGACGTACGGCATGATCCCGAGCGCGAAGAGCGAGAAGCGCGAAAGTGCCGAGCCCGAGAAGAGGTTCAGCAGGCCGAGCACGCCGTTCCCGCCGCTGCCGCCGAAGAAGTTCTGCAGCGCGCCCACGTTGATGCCGGGCGCGGGCAGCCAGGAGCCGAACCGGTACACGGCGAGCACGCCGGCCGTAAAGAGCAGGCGCCGGCGTAGCTCCGGCACGCGCCAGGCGTTGGCGAGCCAGGAGAACATCTAGGCCTCGGTCCCTTCCGGCTCCTCCGCCTCTGCGGCCGGAGCCTCTTCCTCGGCAGCCGGCTCGGGCTGCTCGTCCGTCGCGGCCTCGGGCTCCTCGGCAGCGACTGGCTTCGCCTTGTGGCGCCGCTTCTTCGGCGCCTTCGGCTCGCGCAGGAGCTCGACGGTGCCGCCGGCTCCCTCGATCTTCTCACGCGCTGACGCCGAGATCGCGTGCACGCGCACCGTGAGCTTCTTCGTCACTTCGCCGACGCCCAAGAGCTTGACGTCGGTGCGCGTGTTCTTGAGCAGGCGCTTCTCGACGAGCGTCTCGGGCGTCACCTCGTCGCCGGCGTCGAAGCGGTCGAGATCGCGGAGGTTGACGGGCTGCGTGTAGGTGCGGAACGGGCCGATCGGCATCGCGTCCGCGGACGTCGCGCCGCGCAGCTTGCCGAGCCGCATGTAGATGGTCGTCTGGCCGCCCTCGAAGCCCGCCCGCATCTTGTGCGAGCCGGAGCGCGACTTCTGGCCCTTGATGCCGCGGCCGGAGTAGCGGCCCTTGCCGGAGCCGAGACCGCGCCCGACGCGCTTCCGGTCCTCCCGCGGCTGGGCGGGTGACAGATTCGAAAGATTGAGCTGCTTCTCGGCCATCTGGGTCACGCGCTCTCGATCTTCACGAGGTGACGGATCTTCCGGAGCATGCCGGCGAGCACCGGGGACTCCTCATGCTCGGCGCTGCGGCCGATGCGGCCGAGCCCCAGTGCGCGCAGGGTACCGCGATGGCGCTCGGACTGCCCGATCTGGGACCGGACCTGCGTGATGCGGACCTTGGGCACTAGGAGTCGTCCTTCTTCCGGCGCAGGGTACGGCGCTTCGGCTTCTCGGGCTCGCCCGAGGCCTTTGCAGACTCCTGCGGGGCCTCCGAAGCCGGCTCTTCCGCGGGCGTCTCCTCGGTCGCCGGCTCCTCGGCAGGCCCGTCCTCGACCACGGCGGGCTCGGCCTCGACGACGGCCGCTGCCAGCGCGGCCTCCTCGAGCGGAGCTTCCTCCGCGGCCGGTCTAGCCGGCAGCGGCAGGACCTCGTGGATTCGCTTGCCGCGGATCTTGGCCACGTCCTCGGGTCGGCGGAGGTCCTGGAGCGCCGCGACCGTTGCCTTCGCCATGTTGATCGGATTCGTCGTGCCGAGGCTCTTCGCGAGCACATTGCGGACCCCGCCGAGCTCGAGCACCGCGCGGACGCCGCCGCCGGCGATGACACCGGTTCCCTCCGAGGCCGGGCGCAGCAGCACTCTCGCGGCGTCGAACCTGCCGAGCACCTCGTGCGTGATCGTCGAGCCGTGCTTCGGGATGGTGAAGAGGTTCTTCTTCGCATCCTCGACAGCCTTCGTGATCGCGAGCGGTACCTCGCGGGCCTTGCCGTAGCCGACTCCGACGCGGTCGACCTCGTCGCCCACCACGACGAGCGCCGTGAACGAGAAGCGCCGGCCGCCCTTGACGACCTTCGCCACGCGGTTGATCTCGACGACGCGCTCCTTGAGCTCGCGTGTCTCGGTGTACTCGGTCGAACCCATCAGAAGCTCAGTCCTCCTTCGCGCGCGCCGTCGGCGAGAGCCTTCACGCGTCCGTGGTAGAGGTAGCCGCCGCGGTCGAAGACGCACGCTTCGACGCCCGCCTTCTTCGCGGCCGCCGCAAGCGCCTTCCCGACTGCCTCCGCCTGGGCGGTCTTGTCGCCCTTGAAGGACTTCGCCAGCGCGAGGTGCGAGGCCGAGGCGAGCGTCCGCCCCGAGTCGTCGTCGATCAACTGCGCCTCGATACCGCGATTGGAGCGGAAGACTGCGAGGCGCGGCCGCTCGGCGGTGCCGCGCACCTTCGCGCGCACGCGCCGGTGCCGCCTCAGGCGGGCGTCTCTCACGGTCAGGCTAGGCATCCTGGGCCTCAGGCACGCTTGCCTACCTTGCGCCTCACGTACTCGCCCTCGTAGCGGATGCCCTTGCCCTTGTACGGCTCGGGCGGACGCACCTTGCGGATCTCGGCGGCCGTCTGGCCGACCATCTGCTTGTCCGTCCCCTTGACGAAGATCTCCGTCGGGGTCGGCACGTCGAAGGTGATGCCGGTGCGCGGCTTGATCGTGACGGGGTGCGAGTAGCCGACGTTGAGCTCCAGGTCCGTGCCCTTGAGCGCGGCGCGATAGCCGACTCCCTGGATCTCGAGCTTCTTCTCGAAGCCCTGCGTGACGCCCTGGACCATGTTCGCGACGAGCGTGCGCGTCAGCCCGTGCAGCGCGCGATCCTCGCCGCGCTCGGTCGGCCGCTTCACCGTGACGACACCTTCCGCCTGCTCGATCTTCATCCGCGACGGAACCTGCTGCTGCAGCGTCCCGAGCGGGCCGGCGACCGCGACGCGGGCAGGCTCGATCGTGACGGTGACGCCGTCCGGGACCGGGATGGGTGCGTTGCCGATTCTGCTCACTGTCTTAAAAGCTGCACTGCATTACCAGATGAAGGCCACGACTTCGCCGCCGATGCCGCGCTCTTGTGCGGTGCGGCTCGTGACGAGACCGGACGAGGTCGAGAGGATCGCGACGCCCATCCCGCCCAGCACGCGCGGAAGACGGTCCTTCCGGGCGTAGACCCTGCGGCCCGGCTTCGACACGCGCTTCAGGCCGGAGATGACCCGCTCGCGGTTGCGGCCGAACTTGAGGTCGATGACCAGGGTATCGAAGCTCTCGCCCTTCTCCACGTGGTAGTCGCGGATGTAGCCCTCCTCCTTGAGGAGCTTGGCGATGTCCACCTTCATGCGCGAGCTCGGCATGGCCGCGCGCTCGTGCAGCGCCTTGTTGGCGTTGCGGATGCGGGTGAGCATGTCTGCGATCGGATCGGTCAGCACGGTCTCTCTCCTACCAGCTCGACTTCGTCATGCCGGGAATCGCGCCCTGGTGCGCGAGCTCGCGCAGGCAGATGCGGCACAGGCCGAACTTGCGGAAGACCGCGCGTGGGCGGCCGCACCGGTTACAGCGCGTGTAGTTGCGCACCTTGAACTTCTGGGGTCGCCGCTGCTTGACGACGAGCGACGTTTTCGCCATTACTCGTTCCTCCTGTCGCCCTCCGCGAAGGGCAGGCCGAGGGCCCGCAGCAGCGCGAGGGCTTGCTCGTCGGTCTCGGCGCTCGTCGTGATCGTGACGTCGAGCCCGCGAACCTGCTGGATGTCGTCGTAGTTGATCTCCGGGAAGATGAGCTGCTCGCGGACCCCGAGCGAGAAGTTGCCGCGGCCGTCGAGCGAGCGTGGATTGAGGCCGCGGAAGTCGCGGATGCGCGGCAGCGCGATCGACACGAGCCGGTCGAGGAACTCGTACATCCGCGCGCCGCGCAGGGTGACGCGCGCGCCGACGGCCATTCCCTCGCGCAGCTTGAACTGCGCGATCGACTTGCGCGCGCGCCGCATCTGGGCGCGCTGGCCGGCGATCGTCGTCAGCTCCTCGACCGCGGAGTCGAGCAGCTTCGACTCGGTCTTCGCCTCTCCGACGCCCATGTTGAGCGTGATCTTCTGGATGCGCGGCACCTGCATGATCGAGTCGAGCCCGAGCTCCTCCTTGAGGCGCGGCCGGATCTCGCGCTCGTACTGCTCCTTCAGGCGCGGCGTGTAGGTGTCCGTAACCGCACTCATGCTTTGTCGATCTCCTCGCCGCAGCGCTTGCAGACCCGAACGCGCACGGTCTTGTCCTTGACCGTCTTCTCGATCGTCCCGACCCGGCTCGGCTTGCCGCAGATCGGGCAGACGACCATCACGTTCGAGACGGGTAGCGGCGCCGGCAGGTCGATGATCCCGCCCGGGGTCATCGTCGCGCCGCCGAGGCCGGTCGTGTTCTGGATCGGCCGTGGGCGGCGATGGCGCTTGACGACGTTGATGTTCTCGACGACGACACGCCCCTGCTTGGGGAGCGCTTCGAGCACGCGACCCTCTTTGCCCGCGTCCTTGCCGCTGAGGACATGCACTACGTCGCCCTTCTTCACTTTCATGGTCTGAGCCATCACAGCACCTCCGGGGCAAGCGAGACGATCTTCATGAAGTTCTTCTCGCGCAGCTCGCGCGCGACGGGGCCGAAGATGCGCGTGCCGCGCGGGTTGCGCTGCTGGTCGATGATGACCGCCGCGTTCTCGTCGAAGGCGATCGTGGTGCCGTCGTTGCGGCCGAACGGCTTCTTCGTCCGCACGACGACGGCGCGAACGACCTCGCCTTTCTTGACGGCGCCCTGCGGGGTCGCGGTCTTGACCGTACCGACGATGATGTCGCCGACCCGCGCGTAGCGGCGGTGGTGGCCGCCGACGACACGGATGCAGAGGAGCTCGCGGGCGCCTGTGTTGTCGGCGACCCTCAGGCGGGACTCCTGCTGGATCACTTCGCCACCTCGACGACTTCGGCGAGGCGCCAGCGCTTCGTCGCCGACAGCGGCCGCGTCTCCACGATGCGGACGACGTCGCCGACATTCGCGGAGTTCTGCTCGTCGTGAGCGTGGAACTTGACGCTGCGCCGGATGACCTTCTTGTACCGCTGGTGGGAGGTGATCAGCTCGACCTTGACGACGATCGTCTTGTCCATCGCGCTCGAGACGACGACGCCGCGGCGCTCCTGGCGCCGGCCGCGGTCGTGCTCGGGCTTCGGCTCGCGGACGATCGGCTTGCGCTCGGTGCTCGGCGCCGCGCGGCGCCGCGTCTTCGGCGGGCGCAGACGGCGCGGCACGCGCTTCCGCTTCTTCTTGGGCTCGGACTGCTGGGGAGCGGCAGGCTCTTCCTCCGTGGCAGGCGCTTCGGCGGCGGCCTCCTCGGCGGCCGGCTCCGCGTCGGCCGCGGGCTCTTCGGCCGCAGGCTCCTCGGCCGCAGGCTCCTCAGCCGCAGGCTCCTCAGCCGCAGGCTCCTCAGCCGCAGGCTCCTCAGCCGCAGGCTCCTCAGCCGCAGGCTCCTCAGCCGCAGGCTCCTCAGCCGCAGGCTCCTCAGCCGCAGGCTCCTCAGCCGCAGGCTCCTCAGCCGCAGGCTCCTCTACGGCCTCCGGTTCCTCCACCGGCGCCTCGGCCTCGACAGGGGTCTCCTCCACCGACTCCGGCGCAGCCGGAGTCTCCTCGATCTGCTCTTCGGTGTTCTCTGTGTTCTCGGTCTCTTCAGCCATCTCTCTAACTTGCCTTCGCCTTCTCTGCATCGCGTTCGTTCACAACGGTCAGGATCCGCGCGATCTCACGCTTCGCAAGCTTGAGCCGCGCCGAGTTCTCGAGTGCGCCGGTCACCGACTGGAAGCGGAGGTTGAACAGCTCGTGCCGCCGCTCGGCGAGCCGGTGCCCGAGCTCGTCGTCGGTCAAGTCGCGCAGCTCCGATGCCCTGGTCAAAACAGCTCT
Source organism: uncultured Actinomycetes bacterium (assembly GCA_963748755.1). Classification (GTDB taxonomy): domain Bacteria; phylum Actinomycetota; class Thermoleophilia; order Gaiellales; family Gaiellaceae; genus Palsa-739. Next base: position 9,191 of record CAVVKA010000004.1, on the reverse strand, counting down.
TCCTCTCTCTTCACGACCTTCGACTTCACGGCGAGCTTCTGACCGGCGAGGCGGAGCGCCTCCTTCGCGAGCGGTTCCGGCACGCCGGCGAGCTCGAACATCACGCGGCCCGGCTTGATCACTGCGACCCACCCTTCGGGCGAGCCCTTGCCCGAGCCCATGCGCGTCTCGGCCGGCTTCTTCGTGAAGCTCTTGTCGGGGAAGACGTTGATCCAGACCTTGCCGCCACGCTTGATCTTGCGCGTCATCGCGATCCGGGCCGCCTCGATCTGGCGGTTCGTGATCCAGCCGGCGTCGAGTGCCTTGAGCCCGTAGTCGCCGTGCTGGACGGCCGTCTGGCCGCTCGCGTAGCCGCGGCGGCGGCCGCGGTGCACCTTGCGGAACTTGGTCTTCTTCGGCATGAGCATCAGCTCTCACCGTCCTTCCCCGTCGCCGAAGGCGACTCGTCCTTGCCGGGCTTCGGCGGCTTCGCCGCCGGCGCTTCCGACGCCTTCGTCTTTCGGGTTCCGCGCTTGGGCTTCTCTTGCGACGGGTCGCCCGACTGCTCGAGCTTCGTCGGGTCCTCGACCTGCTGCTTGGGCGTCGTCGTATCGGGTGCCTTGGCGACCTCCTGCGGCGTCACCTCGACCGCCGGCTCGATGACGGGCTGCTCGCGGCCCTCCGCGGAGACGCCCTTCTCGTCGGTGCGAGGCTGCTCCACCCTCGTGTCGCGGCGAGGGCGCGCGCCCCCACCGCCACGCCGCTGGCCGGGACGGCCCTGGCCGCCACCCTGGCCGCGCCGCCGCTGCCGCACCGGGCCGAGGCCCTCGCGGTCGGGGCCGCGCCCGCGGCCGCTCTCGCGGGACGCGCCGAGACCCTCGAGCGCGCCGCCGCGGCGGCGGCGAGTGTCCTGGTCGCCGAGCCGCGTGTCGCCCGTGTCGAAGCCCTCCGGCATGATCTCGCCCTTGTTGATCCAGACCTTGACGCCGATCCGGCCGGCCGTCGTCTTCGCCTCCACGAAGCCGTAGTCGATGTCCGCGCGGATCGTGTGCAGCGGGACGCGTCCCTCGCTGTACATCTCGCGCCGGCTCATCTCGCCGCCGCCGAGACGGCCCGAGCACTGGATCTTCACGCCCGCCGCGCCCGAACGGATCGCGGAGGCAAGCGCGCGCTTCATCGCGCGCCGGAAGGCGACGCGGTTCGTCAGCTGCTCGGCGATCGACTGCGCAACGAGCTTCGCGTCGAGCTCCGGCCGCTTGATCTCGTTGATGTTGATGTGGACGTTCTTCTGCGTCAGCGCATGCAAGTCGCGCCGCAGAGCGTCGACCTCCACCCCGGACTTGCCGATCACGATGCCGGGACGCGCCGTGTAGATGTCGACCGTGATCCGCTGCTTGTCCTTGCGGATCAGGATGTCGGACAGGCCCGCGTGCGCAAGCTTGTTGTAGATGTGCTCGCGGATGCGGACGTCCTCGAGGATGTAGTCCGCGAACTCCTTCTTGCCCGTGTACCAGTTGGACTTCCAGTCGTGGATCACGCCCACGCGGAGCCCGCCCGGATGAATTTTCTGGCCCACTAGTCCTCGGTCTCCTCTTCTGTCGAAGCCTCGGCTTCAGCCTCGGCCGACGGGCTCTCCTCGGGGGTCTCCGCCTCTGGCTCATCGCTCTCTTCGGCCGTCTCCGGCTCCTCCGCGGCCTCGGGCTCGTCGACGCTCTGTTCCGTCTCGTCGACCGTCTCGGGCTCCTCGACGACTTCCGGCTCCTCGACGGCCGCCGGCTCCGGAGCCGCCATCGCGGGCATGGCCGGAGCAGAGGAAGTGGCCGCGCCCTCCGCGAGCTCGATCGTGATGTGGCACGTGCGCTTGCGGATGCGCGCGACGCGGCCGCGGGCGCGGGCGCGCCAGCGCTTCAGCGTCGGGCCCTCGTCCGCGTAGGCGGCTGCGACGACGAGGTCGTCGCCCTGCCAGTGGAGGTCGGGACGCGACTCGGCGTTCGCGACGGCCGAGCGCAGCACCTTCTCCACGTCCTTGGCCACGGCGCGATTCGAGAAGGCGAGGATCGTGCGCGCCTCGGGCACCGAGCGGCCGCGGATGAGGTCGGTGACGAGCCGCGCCTTCCGCGCGCTCGAGTGCACCCAGCGTGCCTGCGCGCGCACCGTCTGCCGCTCCTCCATGACGGCGGCCATCAGCGCTTCACCCTTGCCGTACGGTCGCCGGCGTGACCCCGGAAGGTCCGCGTCGGCGCGAACTCGCCGAGCTTGTGGCCGACCATCTGCTCGGAGATGAACACGGGCACGTGCTTGCGGCCGTCGTGGACGGCAATCGTATGCCCGACCATCTCGGGGAAGATCGTCGAGGTGCGCGACCAGGTGCGGACCATGTTCTTCTGCCCCGACTCGTTCATCGCCTCGATGCGACTCAGCAGCCGCTCCTCCACGAATGGCCCCTTCTTCGACGACCTGCTCACTAGCGGCGACCCTCCTTGCCGCGGCGGCGGCCGCGGACGATCAGCTTGTCCGATTCCTTGTGCTTGCGGCGGGTGCGCTTGCCGAGGGTCGGCACGCCCCACGGTGTGACCGGGTGGCGACCGCCCTTCGACTTGCCCTCGCCGCCGCCGTGCGGGTGGTCGACCGGGTTCATCGCGGAGCCGCGCACCGACGGGCGCTTTCCGCGCCAGCGGCTGCGGCCGGCCTTGCCGCCCGTGATGTTCTGGTGGTCGACGTTCCCAACCTGGCCGATCGTCGCGCGGCAGGCGAGCGCCACGCGGCGCATCTCGCCGGACGGGAGGCGCAGGACGGCGAAGGCGCCGTCCTTCGCGACCAGCTGGATGCCCGACCCGGCCGAGCGCGCCATCTTCGCGCCCTGGCCCGGCTTGAGCTCGACCGCGTGGACGAGCGTGCCCGTCGGGATGTTCTCGAGCGGGAGCGAGTTGCCGACGCGGATGTCCGCACCAGGCCCCGACTCGACCGTCGCCCCGACGCGCAGCTGAGCGGGCGCCAGGATGTAGCTCTTCGCGCCGTCGGCGTAGTGGAGCAGCGCGATCCGTGCCGACCGGTTGGGGTCGTACTCGATGGCTGCCACCTTCGCCGGCACGCCGTCCTTCCGGCGCTTGAAGTCGACGATGCGGTAGCGGCGCTTGTGACCGCCGCCCTGGTGGCGGGTCGTGATCCGCCCGTTCCCGTTGCGGCCGCCCTTCTTCGAGAGGGGCGCGAGCAGGCTCTTCTCCGGCTCCGAGCGGGTGACCTCCTCGAAGGTCGAGACGGACATGAAACGGCGGCCGGCGCTCGTCGGCTTGTAACGACGGATCGGCATTACAACTGCGCTCCCTCGAAGATCTCGATCTTGTCGCCGGCCTTGAGCTCGACGATGGCCTTCTTCCAGCCGGGGCGCGTGCCCTTGATCAGGCCGCGCCGCTTCGGCTTGGCCGGCATCTTGACGATGTTCACGGCCACGACCTTGACGTCGAAGAGCTCCTCGACGGCGTGGCGGACCTGCGTCTTGTGCGCGTCCTTGTGCACCTTGAACGTGTAGCGGTTCTCCGTGATCTGGTGGTAGCTCTTCTCGCTCACCACGGGCCTGATCAGGATCTCGCCGGGATGGAGGCTCATGAAGCTCGCTTCTGGATGAGCGGGAGCGCGGCCTCGCTCACGACGAGAGAGCGTGCCCAGACCACGTGCGCAACCTCGAGCTCGGCGGGGACCGTAACGAGCACCCGCTGCAGGTTGCGGAACGACTTGATCAGCGTCACTTCGTCTTCCCCCACCACGAGGACGGTCGGCGTCTCCTGGCCCCAGTCCCCCAGAACCTCGGCGGCCCTCCTGGTCGACGGCTCGTCGAAGGAATCGCCGGCAATCAGGCCGAGCGTCCCGGCGGAGGCATGGTCGCTCAGCGCGGCCCGCAGCGCGGCGCGTGCCGCCTTCTTGTTGACCTTGACCGAGAAGTCGCGCGGGACCGGCGGGAAAGCGACGCCACCGCCTGCGAACTGCGGCGCGCGGATCGTTCCCTGGCGCGCTCGCCCTGTTCCCTTCTGGCGCCACGGCTTCGCGCGGCCGCCGGCCACGAGACCGCGGCTCTTCGCGGCCCGCGTGCCCTGCCGACGCGCATTCAGCTCCGCGCGCACGGCCTCGTGCACGAGGTGCGGCTTGATCTCGGCGGCGAAAACGGCCTCGTCCAGCGAGACCTCCTTCTTCGCGCCTCCCTTGGTCGCGGCAGAGAGCAGGGGTGCCTTCGGCGCAGCCATCAGCGGACGTCCTCCCGGATCTCGACCAGCCCGTTCTTCGGGCCCGGCACCGCGCCCTTGACGAGCAGGAGGTTCCGCTCGGGATCGACGGAGTGGACGGTGAGCCCGACCTGGGTGGCGCGCTTGCCGCCCATCCGGCCGGCCATCTTGACGCCCTTGAAGACGCGCGACGGGGTCGCCGAGGCGCCGATCGAGCCGGGCTTGCGGACGTTGTGCGAGCCGTGTGTGACCGGACCGCGGGAGAAGTTGTGCCGCTTGATGGTGCCCTGGAACCCCTTGCCGATGCCGGTACCCGAGACCTTCACCTTGTCGCCCGGCTGGAAGATCTCGACCGTCACGTTCTCCCCCTGCACGGCGTCGGCGAAATGCCCGCGGAACTCGACGAGATGGCGGTAGGCCCCTTCCACGCCGGCCTTCCCCAGGTGGCCGCGCTCGGCCTTGGTGATCTTGCGGTCGGCGACCGGCTCCCAGGCGAGCTGGACTGCCTCGTAGCCGTCGGCGTCCGGCGTGCGGACGGCGACGACCGGGCACGGGCCCGCCTCGATCACGGTCACGGGAGTCACGCCGCCGCTCTCCTCGTCGAAGAGCTGGGTCATACCGAGCTTCTTGCCCACGAGGCCCTTCATCTCAGAGCTTGATCTCGATGTCGACGCCGGCCGGCAGGTCGAGCCGCATGAGCGAGTCGACCGTCTTCGGGGTCGGCGAGTGGATGTCGATCAGCCGCTTGTGCGTGCGCACCTCGAAGTGCTCCCGCGAGTCCTTGTCCTTGAACGGCGACCGGATCACGCAGTAGACGTTCTTCTCCGTGGGCAGGGGCACTGGCCCGGTGATGGTGGCGCCGGTGCGCTGGGCCGTGTCCACGATGTCGCGCGCGGACTTGTCCACCTGCTGGTGGTCGTAGCCCTTCAGACGGATACGGATCTTCTGTTGCGGCACCGACGCCTCCCCAGCCTTCCTACTTGATGATCTCCGTCACGACGCCCGCACCCACGGTGCGGCCGCCTTCGCGGATCGCGAAGCGGAGGCCCTGATCCATGGCGATCGGCTGGATCATCTCGATCTCCATGTTCGTGTTGTCGCCCGGCATGACCATCTCCTGACCGTCCGGGAGCTTGATCGAGCCGGTGACGTCCGTCGTGCGGAAGTAGAACTGCGGCCGGTAGCCGTTGAAGAACGGCGTGTGGCGCCCGCCCTCGTCCTTCGAGAGCACGTACACCTCGGCCTTGTAGTGCGTGTGCGGGGTGATCGAGCCCGGCTTGGCGAGCACCTGCCCGCGCTCGACCTCCTCGCGCTTGGTGCCGCGAAGCAGCGCACCGGCGTTGTCGCCGGCCTGCGCGGAGTCGAGGGTCTTGTTGAACATCTCGACGCCCGTGACCACCGTCTTCGCCACCTCGGGATGGATGCCGACGATCTCGACCTCCTCGCCGACCTTGACCTCGCCCTGCTCGACCCGGCCGGTGACGACGGTGCCGCGACCCGTGATCGTGAATACGTCCTCGATCGGCATCAGGAACGGCTTGTCGAGCGCACGCGTCGGCTCGGGGATGTAGCTGTCGACGGCCTCCATGAGCTCGAGGATCTTCGGAGTCCACTCCGCGTCGCCCTCGAGCGCCTTCAGCGCCGAGACCTGGACGATCGGAATGTCGTCGCCCGGGAACTCGTAGCGGGAAAGCAGCTCGCGCACCTCCATCTCGACGAGCTCGATCAGCTCCGGGTCGTCGACCATGTCGGCCTTGTTGAGGGCGACGACGATCGCCGGCACCTCGACCTGGCGGGCGAGCAGGATGTGCTCGCGGGTCTGCGGCATCGGGCCGTCGGCCGCCGAGACCACGAGGATCGCGCCGTCCATCTGGGCGGCGCCCGTGATCATGTTCTTGATGTAGTCGGCGTGCCCCGGACAGTCGACGTGCGCGTAGTGGCGGTTGTCGGTCTCGTACTCGACGTGCGCGGTGTTGATGGTGATGCCGCGCTGACGCTCCTCGGGCGCTGCGTCGATCGACGCGAAGTCGCGCACCGCGGTGTTGGTGCCCTTCTCGGACAGCACCTTCGTGATCGCCGCGGTCAGGGTCGTCTTGCCGTGGTCGATGTGACCGATGGTGCCGACGTTGACGTGCGGCTTCGTCCGCTCGAACTTCTGCTTTGCCATTGGTGGCTCTCCCTATCCCTTTCTCGGCCGCTCAGCCTTGAGCGTCCATGATCTCGCTGGCGATCGACTGAGGCACTTCCTCGTACCGATCGAACTGCATGGTGAAATCTGCCCGGCCCTGCGTCATCGAGCGCAGGTCGGTCGCGTACCCGAACATCTCCGACAGCGGCACGCTCGCCTTCACGACCTGTGCGTTGCCGAGAGGGCTCATCGACTCGATCCGGCCGCGGCGGCTGTTGAGGTTCCCCATCACGTCGCCGAGGTACTCCTCGGGCGTCGTCACCTCGACCGCCATGGTCGGCTCGAGCAGCTGCGGCTTCGCCCGCTTCATCGCCTCCTTGAAGGCCATGGAGCCTGCGATCTTGAACGCCCGCTCGCTCGAGTCGACGTCGTGGTACGACCCGTCGACGAGCTCGACCTTGACGTCCACGACGGGATAGCCCGCGAGGATGCCCGAGCCCATTGCCTCCTGGATCCCGGCGTCGACGGCCGGGATGTACTCCTTCGGGATCTTGCCGCCGACGATCTTGTCGACGAACTCGTAGCCCGCGCCCGGCTCCTGCGGATGCAGGTTGATGACGGCGTCGCCGTACTGGCCCGAGCCGCCGGTCTGCCGGACGAACTTGCCCCGGATGCCATCTGCGGGCTTGGAGATCGTCTCGCGATACGCGACCTGGGGACGGCCGACGTTCGCGTCGACGTTGAACTCCCGCTTGAGGCGGTCGACGATGATCTCGAGGTGCAGCTCGCCCATCCCCGAGATGAGCGTCTGCCCCGTCTCCTCGTCGGTCTCGACGCGGAAGGTCGGATCCTCCTCCGCGAGCCGCGCGAGCCCGGTCGAGAGCTTGTCCTGGTCGGCCTTCGACTTCGGCTCGACGGCGACCGAGATCACCGGATCCGGGAACGTCATCGACTCGAGCACGATCGGCGCGTTGTCGGCGGCGAGCGTGTCGCCCGTCGTCGTCGACTTGAGGCCGACACCGGCCGCGATCTCGCCCGCCATGATCTCCTCGCGCTCCTCACGGTGGTTCGCGTGCATCTGGAGGATGCGGCCGACGCGCTCGGTGCGGCCCGTGATCGTGTTGAGGACGCGGTCGCCCGCCTTCAGGGTGCCGGAGTAGACGCGGAAGTACGTCAGCTTGCCCACGTACGGGTCGGACATGACCTTGAAGGCCAGGGCCGAGAAGGGCGCCTTCGGATCGGCCGGCCGCTCCTCGTCGCCGCCCGACTTCGGGTCGGTGCCGTGCACCGGCGGCACGTCGAGCGGGCTCGGCAGGTAGTCGACGACGGCGTCGAGCAGCAGCTGGACGCCCTTGTTCTTGAACGCGGAGCCGAGCAGCACGGGCGTGATCTCGTCGGCGAGGGTGCCCGAGCGAACGGCGCGGCGGATCATCTCCGGCGTCACCGAGGACTCGTCCTCGATGTACGCGGCGAGCACCTCGTCGTCGAAGTGCGAGATCGCGTCGATCAGCTGGTGGTGGTACTCCTGCGCCTGCTCGACGAGCTCGGCCGGGATCTCGATCGTCTCGAACTCCTTGCCGAGGTCGTCCTTGTAGAGGACGGCCTGCATCTCGACCAGGTCGACGACGCCCGTGAAGTTGTCCTCGGAGCCGACCGGGATCTGCAGCGGCACCGGATTGGCGCCGAGGCGGTCGCGCATCGACTGCACGGCGGCGAAGAAGTTCGCGCCGGTGCGGTCCATCTTGTTGATGAACGCGATGCGTGGCACCTTGTACTTGTCGGCCTGCCGCCAGACCGTCTCGGACTGCGGCTGCACACCCGCGACCGAATCGAAGACGGCGACCGCGCCGTCGAGGACGCGCAAGCTGCGCTCGACCTCGACCGTAAAGTCCACGTGCCCGGGCGTATCGATGATGTTGATGCGATAGTCCCGCCAGAACGCCGTCGTCGCGGCCGACGTGATCGTGATCCCGCGCTCCTGCTCCTGGGCCATCCAGTCCATCGTCGCGGCGCCCTCGTGCACCTCCCCCAGCTTGTGGGTGATGCCGGTGTAGTAGAGGATCCGCTCGGTCGTCGTCGTCTTGCCCGCGTCGATGTGGGCCATGATCCCGATGTTGCGGACGCGGTCGAGCGCGACGGCTTGTTCTGTCATCTTCGTGCTCAAGTCTTCCTTCCCCGTTCCGTCTACCAGCGGTAGTGCGCGAAGGCCTTGTTGGCCTGCGCCATCCGGTAGACGTCGTCCTTTCGCTTGAACGCGCCGCCCTGCTGGTTCAGCGCGTCGAGAATCTCGTTGGCGAGCTTGTCCGGCATGCCCTTCTCGCGCCGCTCGCGCGCGAAGGTGACGAGCCAGCGCACCGCCAGGGTGCGGGCACGCCGTTGCGGCACCTCGACCGGCACCTGGTAGTTCGCGCCGCCGACGCGGCGGCTGCGCACCTCGAGCACCGGAGTGACCGTCTTCACGGCCTGCTCGAGCACCTCGACGGGCGGCCGGCCGGTCTTCGTCGCGACGGACTCGAGCGCGCCGTAGACGATCTGCTCGGCGATCGACTTCTTGCCGTCGAGCATCACCTTGTTGATCACCTGCGTCACGAGCGGCGACCCGTAGACGGCGTCGGCCTGGACCTCACGAACCTGGACTTCCGCGCGACGCGGCATCACGAGCCTCGCTTGGCGCCGTACTTCGAGCGGCCCTGCTTCCGGTCGGAGACACCGCCGGTGTCGAGCGCGGCCCGGATGATCTTGTAGCGGTAGCCCGGGAGGTCCTTCGTCGAGCCGCCGCGCACGAGCACGACGGAGTGCTCCTGCAGGTTGTGGCCCTCGCCCGGGATGTACGCGCCGACCTCCGCCCCGTTCGTCAGCCGGACCCG
>CAVVKA010000003.1:0-623042 GCA_963748755.1 uncultured Actinomycetes bacterium | reverse complement strand
GGCTCGCGAGGGTCTCGACCTCGGCCGCCGTCACCGCGCGTCCCTGCATGAGCCCGCCGCGGATCTCCAGCACCTGCGTCTCGCGCGCCGCGTCGGCGAGCGCCTTGGCGGCGGCGACCATGTCGCCGTCGGCCTCGAGGAAGGCGATCGCGCTCGGACCGTCGAGCAGCGTGAGCAGCGCGTCCGTGCCCGCGGCCTCGGCCGCGCGGCGCGTGAGCGTGTTCTTGACGACGGTGAAGCGCGCGCCGCTCGCGAGCAGCCGCGTGCGGAGCTCGTCGATCTGCGGCATCGTCAGCCCGCGGTAGTCGGCGACGAGCAGTGTGTCGGCAGCCTTCAGCCGTGCGGTCAGCTCGTCGACAACCTGTTCTTTTTGATCTCTTCTCATCTCACCTCGACTGGTCTTCCGTCCTCTCAGAGAGGGCTGCCAGTGGTCTCAGGCGGCAGTTGCTAGGCCGGAACTGTAGCGGCCTCCTGCTGCTGTTCGTCCAGCTCTTCCAAGATCCCTCTGATTCGCGCAGGATCGACGTGGATGCCTGGCCCCATCGTGCTCGTGAGCGTGATCTGCCGGATGTAGCGGCCCTTGGCGGCCGACGGCTTCGCGCGCACGATCTCGTCGAGCACGGCGGCGTAGTTCTCCACGAGAGCCCGCTCGTCGAAGCTCTTCTTCCCGATCACGACGTGGACGTTCGCGCCGCGGTCGGTCCGGTACTCGAGCTTGCCTGCCTTGGCCTCGGAGACGGCCTTGCCGACGTCCATCGTCACCGTGCCGGTCTTCGGGTTCGGCATCAGGCCGCGCGGGCCGAGGATGCGGCCGAGCTTGCCGACGTTGCCCATCTGGTCGGGCGTCGCGATCGCGACGTCGAACTCGGTGAAGCCCTCCTCGATCCGCTTGGCGAGGTCGGCAGAGCCGACGACGTCGGCGCCGGCCTGCTCCGCCTCGCGGGCCTTGTCGCCCTCGGCGAACACCGCGATCCGGACATCCTTGCCGCTCCCGTGCGGGAGCATGAGCGTGCCGCGCAGCTGCTCGTCGGCGTGGCGGACGTTCAAGCCGAGACGGAAGTGCAGCTCGACCGTCTCGTCGAACTTCGTCGGCCCCATCGACTTGAGGAGGCGGACGGCGTCGACGGGCGAATAGACCTGCTCGCGCTCGAAGAGGGCGCGGGCGCTGCGATAGCGCTTGCCGTGTTGCGCCATTAGAGGTCTACCTCCACGCCCATGCTGCGCGCGGTGCCGGCGATGATCCGCGCAGCCTGGTCGATGTCGCGGGCGTTCAGGTCGGGCATCTTCGTCTCGGCGATCCGGTGCACCTGGTCGCGGGAGAGGCGACCGACCTTGATGCGGTTCGGCTCGCCCGAGCCCTTGTCGAGCCGCAGCGCCTCTTTGATCAGCACGGCGGCCGGCGGCGTCTTCGTGATGAACGTGAACGAGCGGTCCTCGAAGACGGTGATCTCGACCGGGGTGATGCGGCCGTTCTGGTCGGCTGTCTGCGCGTTGAACGCCTTGCAGAACTCCATGATGTTGACGCCGTGCTGGCCAAGCGCCGGGCCGACCGGCGGGGCCGGGTTCGCCTGGCCGCCCGGGATCTGGAGCTTGATCAGGGTGAGAACTTTCTTCGCCATCAGGGGGTTGCCATCCTCAGTCGAGTTTCTTGACGTTGTCGAATCCGACCTCGACCGGCACCTGCCGCTCGAAGATGTTGACCATCACCTGGAGCTTCTGCGCGTCGGGGTTGACGTCGGTGATCTCACCGTCGAAGTCCGCGAGCGGCCCGGAGGTGATCTTGACCGACTCGCCCAGCTGGAACTCGACCTGCGACCGCGTTTGCAGCGCGGTGGCGGCGCCGGTGTGGAGGATCCGGTCGACCTCGGGCTGCGAGAGCGGCACGGGCGTCGCGCCGGCGCCGACGAAGCCGGTCACGCCGGGTGTGTTCTTCACGACGGTCCACGCATCGTCGTTGAGATCCATGTTCACGAGCACGTAGCCCGGCAGCGTGCGCTTCTCGGCTTGCACCTTCTGACCGTCCTTCGTCTCGATCACCTGCTCGGTGGGGACGACGACGCGCCGGAAGCGGGCGCGCTGGTTCATCGACTCGATCCGGTGCTCGAGATTGGCCTTCACCTTGTTCTCGTGCCCGGAATAGGTGTTGATCACGTACCAGCGGAACATTGCGTCTCTTCTCTGCCTCTAGCGCAGCAGCACGTGCTTGACCACGTACTCCCAGAGCTGGTCGTTCGCGTAGAGGTAGGCGCCGACGAGGAGGCAGGCCACGAGGACGACGGCCGTGCCGCTGATCACCTGCTGCTGCGACGGCCACTCGACCTTCTTCAGCTCCCCCCACGACTCCTCGAGGAAGCGGAGGCCCGGTACACCCGACCGAACCTCGTCGCGGCGCTCGACGCGCGACTCGCGCGGCTGCCTCGGCGGCTCCTCCTCCGTGGTCGGGCGCGGCCGTGGTGCCGGCCGCAGAGGCGGCGTGCCCGCAGCCTGCGCGCGGCGCTGGCGGCGCTGCTGCCTGGTCGAGCGGGCCACTATCGCGTCTCCCGGTGCAGCGTATGGCTGCCGCACCAGCGGCAGTACTTGCGGAACTCGACGCGGTCGGGCGAGTTGCGCTTCGACTTCTGCGTCTGGTAGTTCCGGCGCCTGCACTCGGTGCAGGCGAGCGTGATTGCGACTCTGACTCCGGTTGCCATTCCTGTTCTCGCTCCGAGGGACGCGCTCCAGTAGCGCCGGGTGGGCTCGAACCACCGACCTCTGCATTATGAGTGCAGCGCTCTGACCAGCTGAGCTACGGCGCCTCGCGCCGGCGCATAGTAGCGGAGACGAAGCCGATCGCCAGCGCTGCCGCGCCCACGAGGACCGCGGCTCGCGCGGCCCGTCGGGGCAGTGACGGCTTGGGCCGCATTTCGTAGTAGAGGCGCTCGGGCCGAGGCCCAGCCGGGCCGGAGGCGCCGTGCTCGCGTGCGAGCTTCAGCACCTGGGCGACGTGGAGCGCCCGGCGTCCTGTCTTCCCCTGCTCGATCTGTGTCTTGCAGGAGAAGCCGTCGGCGACGACGAGCGTCTCGTCGTCGAGCTCGCGCACCCTGGGGAGGAGGCCCTGGTCGCCGACCTGCATCGAGAGGTCGTGGTGTCCGGCCTCGAAGCCCCACGAGCCCGCGAGCCCGCAACAACCGGCCTTCAGCGTCTCGACCTCGACGCCCATCTTCTTCAGCAGCTCGACCTCGGGGTCGATGCCTCCCGTCGCCTTGTGGTGGCAATGGCCCCAGACGAAAGCCTTGCGCTCGAGCCGCGGCGGCTCCACGTCGAAGCGCTCGAAGAACTCGGCGAAGTGGTAGGTGCTCTCCGCGAGCCGCTTCGCATCCTCGTCGTGCGGCAGGAGCTTCCCGAGCTCGTCCTTGAACACGGCCACGCAGCTCGGCTCGAGGCCGACGATCGGGATCCCCTCGCGATACCACTCGCGCAGCTGGTCGAGACTGCGGTGCAGGTAGCGCTCCGCCAGGTCGAGGAACCCGTAGTCGTAGAGCGGCCGCCCGCAGCAGACGTGGCCCTCCGGGACGATGACCTGCCAGCCGGCCGCCTCGAGCGACTCGACCGCCGCGACGCCGACGTCCGTGTGCATGTGGTTGTTGAAGGTGTCGGGGAAGAGGACGACCTTCCGTCCGTTCGGGTTCGTCGTCCCGCCGCGCTGCTTGAACCACTGCTGGAGCGTGAGCGGGGCGAACTCCGGCACCTCGCGCTCCTGGGTCATCCCGGCGGCGAGCTTGAAGGCCTGCGCGAGCGGCGGCGTGTGCGTGACGAAGTTGACGAGCCCGGGCGCGCGCGACGCGAGCCGCGAGACCTGGTCGATCAGCCCGAAGGCGTACGCGTGGCGCGGGCGAAGCCGGTGCTTCCAGCGGTGGTAGAGGAACTCCGCCTTGTAGGTGGGCATGTCGACATTGACCGGGCAGTCGTTGGTGCAGCCCTTGCACGCGAGGCAGAGGTCGAGCGCCTCCATCACCTCGTCCGACTGCCAGCCGTCGGTGATGACCTCTCCCTCGAGCATCTCGAACAGGAGGCGCGTGCGGCCTCGCGTCGAGTGCATCTCCTCACGAGTCGCCATGAAGGACGGGCACATGACGTCGACCCCGCCGGGGGTCCGGCACTTGCCGACACCGACGCAGCGGACGGTCGCGTGCGCGAAGTCGCCGTGGTCCTCCGGGTAGCCGAACTTGACCTTCGGCCGCCACGGCTCGTAGTCGGCACCGAGGCGGAGATTCTCGTCGACGCGGTAGGGCCTGACGACCTTGCCCGGGTTCATCTTCCAGTCGGGGTCCCAGATCGACTTGAACTCCTCGAAGGCGCGCACGAGCTCATCGCCGTACATCTTCGGCAGGAACTCGGCGCGCGACTGCCCGTCGCCGTGCTCGCCCGAGAGCGAGCCGCCGAGCTCGAGCACCAGGTCGCCTGCGTCCTCGAGCCACCGCCGGAACTTCTGGATCCCCGGCTTCGTCACCAGGTCGAAGTTCCAGCGGGCGTGCACGCAGCCCTGGCCGTAGTGACCGTAGAGGGAGCTCTCGTACCCGTACTGGTCCGCGAGCTTGGAAAGGCGGCGGAGGTACTCGCCGAGCCGCTCGGGCGGAACTGCCGAATCCTCCCAGCCCTCGTATGTGTCTTCCTTCCCGGGGATGAACGCGGTCGCGCCGAGACCGGCCTCGCGCACCTCCCAGATGTGCTGCTCGCCGTCCGGGTCTTCGTAGAGCTTCATCCCCGACGGCGGCCGGCCGTCCTTCTCGAGGTCGCGCATCAGTGCCTGCGCCTTCGCGTCGGACTCTTCCTTCGTGTCGCCGCCGAACTCGACGAGCAGCCAGCCGCGGCCGTCGGGGAGCATCGAGCGCTCGTGGTCGTGGATGCCGAGCAGCGTCATGTCGTCGATCAGCGTGTCGTCCATTCCCTCGATCGAAATCGGCTTGTGCTCGCGCGCGATGGTGACGTGGTCGGCAGTGCGGAACTTGTCCGGGTAGCCGACGACGAGGAGCGAGACGCAGGACGGCTTGGGGATCAGCTCGAGCGTCGCCTCGAGGATCGTGACGCAGGTGGACTCGGTGCCGACGAGCGAGCGTGCGACCTCGAACCCGTTCTCGGGGAGGAGCTCGTCGAGGTTGTAGCCCGAGACCCGGCGCGGGATCTGCGGATAGCGGGCGCGGATCTGGTCGGCGTTCGCGTCGACGAGCGCGCGCAGGCGGTCGGCGATCGGATCGGGCACGCCCGCGCCGCCGCGGCCGATGCGGAGCCGCTCGCCGCGGTACGTGAGCACCTCGAGCTCGACGAGGTTGTCCGCGACGCGCGGCCCGGGGCCGTGGAACTCCGACTGCACCGAGTGCCGGCCGCAGGAGTTGTTGCCGAGCATCCCGCCGAGCGTGCAGTAGGCGTGCGTGGACGGGTCCGGCCCGAAGGTGAGGCCGAACTCCTGGCTCGCCCTGCCGCGCAGGTGGTCGAGGACGCAGCCCGGCTGCACGCGGGCGATGCGACGGTCGGGGTCGATCTCGAGGATGTGGTGGAGGTACTTCGAGAAGTCGATCAGGACGGCCGTGTTGCAGCCCTGGCCGGCGAGGCTCGTGCCGCCGCCGCGGAGCACGATCGGGGCCTCGTGCTCGCGGCAGACACGGTGGATCTCGACGAGCTCGTCCACGTGGCGCGGCACCACGACGCCGATCGGCGGCATCCGGTAGTTCGAGGCGTCGGTCGCGTAGAGGGCGCGGCTCCCGGCGTCGAATCGGACCTCGCCCTCGATCGCCGCTCGGAGGCCGGCGGCGAGACTGCGCCGGTCCATCTCGCCGGCCTGGACGGCGCCGCCGTGAAAACGTGTGTCGGCGGGCTTGCGAGTCGTGGTGCTCAGGGTGTCACCTCGGCGAGCTGCGCGCCGAACCGAGCAGCGTCCCGGTGCTTGAGCTCGAGCCCGTTGCCCGGCCGCGAGCGGTCCGGCCGCAGGACACCGTCCTCGGGCTCGGGAACGCCGTCGAACAGCATCGCCTCGACCCTGACGTGGTCGTGGAAGTACTCGAGGTGGCGGCGCCGCTCGACGGCACAGAACGCGTGCGTCGAGATCGCGGGGGCGCAGTGCGCGGAGACGTCGATCGAGTGGGCGTTCGCGAGGCCGGAGGCGCTGAGGAGCCCCGTGATCCCGCCGCAGCGAGTGACGTCGGCCTGAAGGCAGTCGACACAGCACACGATGTTCCGGAAGTCGGCCGGGACGTAGGCGTACTCGCCGGCGGCGATCTCGAGCCCGGCGGGAGCCTCGTCGCGGAGCAGGCGCAGCCCCTCGAGGTCGGCGGACGAGACGGGCTCCTCGAACCAGGTCACGTTCCACGAGGCCGCGTAGCGCTCGGCCCAGGCGAGCGCCTCCTTGCGCGCAAAGGCGCCGTTGGCGTCGACGTAGAGCTCGACGTGGTCGCCGATCGCCTCGCGGGCGGCGTCGAGGCGCGCCGGGTCGCGCTCCGGCTCGCGCCCGACCTTCATCTTCACCCGTGTGATTCCCGCCTCGGCCCAGCCGCCGAGCTGCTCGCACAGCCGTTCGTCCGAGTAGGAGCAGAAGCCGCCGCTGCCGTAGATCGGGACGTCGTCGTGCGCGGCCCCCAGCAGCACGACGAGCGGGACGTCGAGCAGTCGCGCCTTCAGGTCCCACAGCGCCTGGTCGACGGCGGACACGGCGCAGAAGCCGATGCCCGGACGGCCGGCGTTGCGGAGCTGCGCCCCCATACGCAGCCACGCCGCCCGCACGTCCATCACGTCCTCGCCCTCGACGACGCCGGCGAGCTGGGAGGAGATCACCTCCGCCGCGGCCGCGTCGCAGTACGTGTAGCCGAGCCCCGTCTTCCCGTCGGCATGCGCCTCGACGACGACGATCGTGGTCGAGTCCCACTCGAGCGTCCCGTCCGACTCCGGCTCGTCGGTCGGGATCGTGTAGGCGTGGACGTCGAGCGACTCGATGTTCATCAGCGCTCGCCCGCTCCGCTGGCGCAGGCTCGCTCCGCTCGCGTGCGCAAGCGCTCCGCTTTCCGCTCGCGCAGGTGCCGCGCCCGCACATGTCGGTCGCGGCACGGGATGAAAGAGGTCATCGAATCCGCTCTGTGAACTCGACCAGCTTGCCGCGGAGCGACTTCTCCATCACGCCGGTGCGCTCTGGGTCGCCCTTGACCATGGCCTTCGCCATCTTCTCGGCCTGCTCGAGCCGGATGTGCGGCGGCAGCGGCGGGATCTCCGGGTCGGTCTTGACCTCGAGCACGACCGGGCGGTCGGCGGCGAGCGCCTCCTCCCAGGCGCCGCGCACGCGGTCGCCGTCGTCGCAGAAGATCCCCTTCAGGCCGCAGAGCTCGGCATACGCGGCGTAGTCGAAGTTCGGCAGCCACTGCGTGCCCGGGAACTTCGGGTCGCCTTCCATCACTCGCTGCTCCCAGGTCACCTGGTTCAGGTCCTGGTTGTTGAAGACGCAGAAGATCAGCCGCTGGTCGTGCCAGCGCTCCATATACCGCTTGACGGTCAGCATCTCGTTCATGCCGAGCATCTGGAAGGCGCCGTCGCCCACGAAGCAGATGACCGGCCGGCCCGGATGCGCGAACTTTGCGGCGATCGCGTACGGGACGCCCGGCACCATCGTCGCGAGCGTGCCCGAGAGCGAGGCGAGGTTGCCCTTGCGCAGCTTCAGCTGGCGGGCGTACCAGTTCGTCGAGGAGCCCGAGTCGGCGGTGATGATGGCGTCCTCCGGCAGCACCTGCGAGAGCTCGTGGACGACCCGCTGCGGGTTCATCGGGTCGGCCTCCATCATCGAGCGGCGCTCGACGATCTCCCACCAGTCCGTGACGCTCTCCTCGATCCGCTCGCGCCAGCCGCGGTCCTCCTTGTGCACGAGGTGCGGCTCGAGCGCCTTCAGCGTCTCCTTCGCGTCGCCGATCAGCAACACGTCGGCCGGATAGCGGATGCCGATCATGTCGGCCTTGATGTCGATCTCGACGCAGCGCGCCTGCCCCTCCTTCGGCAGGAACTCCGCGTACGGGAAGCTCGTGCCGACCATGAGCAGCGTGTCGCAGTCCTCCATCATGTCGTAGCTCGGGATCGTCCCCAGCAGGCCGATCGCGCCCGTCACGTAGGGGAGATCGTCGGCGAGCACGTCCTTGCCGAGCAGCGCCTTGGCGACGCCGGCGCCGAGCAGGTCGGCGACGCGCTCGAGCTCCTCGGACGCGCCGCGGGCGCCCTGGCCGACGAGCATCGCGACCTTCTCGCCCTCGTTGAGGATCTCGGCGGCGTGCTCGATCTCGGACTCCTGCGGCAGGATCCGCGGCCGCTTGTAGCCGACGCTCGAGTAGACCGAGCCGTGCGTGCGCGGCGGCGACTCGACGGCCTTCAGCTCGGCGACGTCGTTCGGGACGATGATCGTGCAGACGCCGCGGTGGTCGAGCGCGATCCGGCAGGCGCGGTCGACGAGCTGACGCGCCTGCTCCGGGACCATGCAGACCTGGACGTACTCCGAGACGTCCTTGAACAGGACCTGCAGATCGACTTCCTGCTGGTAGTGCGACCCGAGCGAGGAGCGCTTCTGCTGGCCGACGATCGCCACCACCGGGACGTGGTCGAGCTTCGCGTCGTAGAGGCCGTTGAGGAGGTGGATCGCACCAGGCCCCGAGGTCGCCATGCAGACGCCGAGCGCGTCGGGGCCGGCGAACTTCGCGTGGCCGCACGCCATGAAGGCGGCCATCTCCTCGTGGCGGGCCTGGATGAACTCGGGGTCGCCGTCGGCGCGGTCGAGCGCGCCGAGAAAGGCGTTGATCCCGTCGCCCGGGTAGCCGTAGATGCGGTGGACGCCCCACTCGCGCAGGCGCTTCAGAAAAAAGTCGGCGACGAGCTCGGCCATCGGTCGTTCCTCCTCCGAATTGCTCTCCTGGAGGTTGTGGACGGCAGGCCGGAACGGGAAACGCGACCCCGTCGCCCTCGGGGAGGGGACGCTCGCGCAGGCGACTTCTGCGGCGCTCAAGCCACGCCCTGCAGCCGCCGATTACACAAGTGCCATGGGCGACGATCGTTCGCAGCTCGGCTTCTTGATCGCGGCACTCGGAGCAGCCGTGCTCGCCGTTTCGGTGTTCCTGCCGTGGTACGGGGTCACCATCACCGCGTCCGGTGCCGCCTCGGCCCAGCAGGAGCTCACCACGGTCGCCCAGCAGTACGGAAACGCCACCTTCCAGACGGGAGCGAGCCGGCTCGGAGCAGAGTTCAGTTCACTCGCCGGACGGCAGCTCGCCACCGTCAGCGCGCACGAAGCTCTCAAGGACGTCAGCAAGATCCTCCTCGTTCTGGCCGGCATCTCGCTGCTGGCGTCGCTTCTGCGCCTCGCCGGCATCCCCGGGTTGCTCGAGGCCGGTGGCGGCCAGATTGCGCTCGCAGGCGGCGTGGCGGCGCTATTCGTTCTCTACCGAATGGTCTCGCCTCCGGGCGGACAGGTGGAGCTCGTCTCGCTGTCACCGAGTTGGGGCGTCTGGCTCGCACTCCTGAGCGCGGCAGCGATCGTCGTCGGAGGGATCCTCTCCACCTCCGACCAGAGCGGGAGACATCCGGCCGGCAACTACGGGCGGCAGGTCTGATCCGCTAGGAGTACGTCTCGATGAACTCGAGCGTGCGCCGCCAGGCCTCGTCGGAGGCCGCCTGGAACTCCTCCTGCTTGCGGTCGAAGAAGCTGTGCGGCGCGCCCTCGAACTCGACCAGCTCGTACTCCTTGCCCATCGTGCGGAGCGCCTGCTCGAACTCGAGATTGTCCTCGTGTGGGATGGCCTGGTCCGCCCCGCCCTGCAGGGCCAGGATCGGCGCCTCGAGCTGCGGCACGAGCTCGATCATCCGGCTCGGCCTGCCGTAGAAGCCGACGGCCCCGGCGAGGCCGTGGCCCGATGCGGCCGCCGCCCACGAACCGCTGCCGCCGTAGCAGAAGCCGACGGTGAAGATCGAACTGCAGCCCAACGCGCGCAGGTCGCGGACGCAGGCGCCGACGTCGGCCTGCACCTGCTCCTGCGTCAGCTGCTGCACGAGCGGCATGTAGTCCCAGTCGTCCGGCCGCTTGTCGACCCCGGCGGTGCGGCCGAAGTAGTCGAACGCGATCGCGGCGTAACCGCGCTCGGCGAAGCGCAGCGCGAGCTCCTCGTAGAAGCGGTAGAGGCCGCGGACGTCCGGCAGGATCACAACCCCGGTCGAGGCGGCTTCTTCCGGCCCAGCGGCGCCTACGGCGCCGCGGTCTTCCGGCCGGGCGTCGGCGGCTTCGCCGGCGGCGCTTCCAGCCATCGCCCTAAATGCAGCGAACCGGTTGCCGTCCTCGCTTTCGAGGACGAGGTCGTCGTGCGAGACGGCGGCGCCCGAGATCCGGGGGATCGGCGGCTCGGAGTCGAGGTCGAAGCACATGCGCTGCGAGCGTACGAGAGGAGGCATCGCCTCTGCGGCGTACCCTGAGGGCGGTGGAGGACGAGTCCCAACGCGACGAGATGAACGCGGCGATTCGCGCCCAGCGAGAGCGGGGAGCGGTGCCGCGATCGATGCTCCCGCCGGACGAGGAGCAGCCGCAGGCCCCGCCGCCGCCGACTGAGGAGCCGGCAGCCCCGGAGCCTCCGCCGGCGAAACGCGGCCGCCTCTCCCGGCTGCTCGGCCGCTGAGCCCGTAACCAGGAGCCCGCTGCGGCGTTTACCCGACGTCGCCATGGGAGACGGCAACGCGCGCAACGGAAGGCGGCACTGGCAGCTGTGGCTCCAGATCGCCGCAGCTTGCATCGTGGTGCTCATCGGCGCCTTCGCCGTCGGCGCCGCCGTCGCCGGGCCGTTCTTCTGGTACTCGTGCAGCCTCGACGGACTGGAGGCGCACGGCCCGTCTCAGGCGAGCGTCCTCCTCGCCAGCGACGGCACGCGGCTGGGGATGCTCGGCGCGAGCGGCGCCCGGCTGCCCGTCTCGCTCCGGAAGGTCAGTCCCGTCATGCGGAAGGCGATCGTCGACACCGAGGACAGCCGCTTCTACGACAACAACGGGATCGACTACATCGGGATCGTGCGGGCGCTGAAGAGCGACGTCTCGTCCGGCGGGTTCGCGCAAGGAGCCTCGACGATCGAGCAACAGCTCGTCCGCAACATCTACCTCACTCCGCAGCAGTCGATCAGCCGCAAGCTCACCGAGGCCTGCCTCGCCGTCCAGCTCGACAAGCAGTGGAGCAAGGACCGCATCCTCACGGCGTACCTGAACGACATCTACTTCGGGCGGCAGGCGTATGGGATCGAGGCCGCCGCCGGCGCGTACTTCGGGGTCCACGCGAAGGACCTCTCGCTCGAGCAGGCGGCGCTCCTCGCCGGCCTGCCGCAGGCGCCGTCCGCGTATGACCCGCTCCAGCGGCCGGACGCAGCGAAAGCACGCCGGACGGAGGTTTTACGCGCGATGCTCGACGCCGGCGACATATCCCGCGCCCGTTACCGACAAGCCGTGCACCGGCCGCTGGGCCTGCACCCCGGGCGGCTCCCCGGGCTCGCGGGCCAGACGTACCTGACCGGCTACATCACGGACCAGCTCGTGAACGAGTACGGGGCGGAGCGCGTCCGGCGCGGCGGCCTGCGGATCTACACGACGCTCGACGCGAAGATGCAGACCGAGGCCACGCACGCCATTCTCGGCACGCTGAACCGCAAGGGAGACCCTGCAGGCTCCATCGTCTCGATCGACCCGGCAACCGGCGAGATCCGCACGCTGGCACTCGCGCAAACCGGGAAGCGGATCGCGTTCGACCTGCCGGTGGACGGTCGGAGACAGGCGGGGTCGACGTTCAAGCTGTTCGTGCTCACACAGGCGGTGCAGCGGGAGATCAACCCCTACTCGACCCAGTACCTGTCGGCGCCCTTCGTCGGTCCGGACAACTGGCACGTCCACACCTTCGAGAACACGTACTCCGGCCGGATCCCCCTCACCCAGGCGACCCTGCTCTCGGACAACACCGTCTATGCGCGCCTCACGCTGGACCTCGGCCCGAAGCCGGTGGCCGGGCTCGCGCACCGCATGGGGATCCAGTCACGGCTCAAGCCCGTCCCGTCGATCGTGCTCGGGGTGAACGCGGTGAGCCCACTCGACCTCGCGACCGCTTACGCCACCATCGCGGCCGGCGGCATCGAGCACGAGCCCAGCATCTTGACGAAGGTCGTCTTCCCCGGCGGCCAGGCCGAGGCGGCCTCCAAGCCGAAGGGAAAACGAGTCGTGGACGCCAAGGTCGCGGCGGTGGTCACTCGGGTCCTGACCGCGAACGTCCAGTCCGGCACCGGCACGGCCGCGGCCCTCGCCGGTCGGCCCGTTGCCGGAAAGACGGGGACGACGGACAGCTTCGCCGACGCCTGGTTCGCGGGCTGGGTGCCGCAGCTCATGACCGTCGCCTGGGCGGGCTACCCCACCGGCGAGCGGCCGATGCGCGGCGTGCACGGGATCCCCGGCGTCACGGGCGGCACGCTCCCTGCCCAGATCTGGCACACGTATATGACGGACGCGCTGCAGGGCGAGCCTGTGCAGCAGTTCGCAAGTGAGGGAGCCCCGCCGTACAAGCGATGGTGCGGGCGTTACCAGTTCGCGCGCACGTGGCGCGACGCGCGCAAGGACGGCGGCTGCCGGCACAAGCAGGCGCACACCAAGACGAAGAAGAAGACGAAGAAGCGGCACACGACCACGACCGCGACGACGACGCATACGACGACGACGCAGACCAAAACGCTGCCCGCGACGACGATCGCTCCGCCGACCACTGTCGCCCCGCCGCCGACCACCACTACCCGGCCGCCGCCAACGACGACGACAGCGCCGCCGCCGACGACTACGACGACGGCGACGACCACGACGACCGGCCCCTAGAAAGAAGTCCTTTCTATCCGCGCCAGGGGAGCTCGGCGTCCCGAGCTCCCCGCCGCGGGGGCGCGGCCAGGCGCTACGCGGCCCGCTTCCTCCCTAGCATCTTCTCCCACCACTCGTCCTCGTCCACAAGCGACGCGACGAACTTCGGCCCGCTGGGCCAGCGCGGCATCGCGACCCGACGCTGCTTCGTGAGCTCCTCGAGCACGATCGCTCGCAGCGTGTGCAGCCGCTCGTGCTGCGCTTCCACATCGCGGGCGAGCTCGAGACGCTCGGCCTCCCTGCGAGCGAAGTCGTACTCGACCTCGAGCAGGCTCTCCCTGTGACCGACGACTTCCTCGATCGTGCTGGACATGCGGCCTCCTCCAATCGCTGTGCCAATCGGACGCCGCAGTTGTCCTGGAGCAATCCTCGTCCGGATCGCCGCAGCCGACCATCCCTCGAACAGGCGTTTCTGAGCAGAGCCCCGCTCCGTTCAAGTTCGATTCTTTTCGCGCCGATAGAAGCGGCGTGATTTCACTGCGGCAGGTCGGAACACGGGGATGAGCGCCTCGTCCGAGAGAGAGCGCGTACCACAGCGCCAGCTGGGCGAGCTCATGACCGAGCTCGGGCTCATCAGCGAGGAACAGCTCGCGACCGTGCTCGAGGTGCAGCAGAAGTCGAAGCGGCCGCTCGGCCAGATCATCGTCGAGCTCGGCTTCGCGTCGGGTGCTGCGGTCGCGCATGCACTGGCCTTGCAGAGCGGCGGTGCGCTCAAGACGGAGTACGGCTTCGCGCTCGGTGTCCCGCCGGTGGACGGCGAGGAAGCGGATGGGACGTCCGCCGGCCTCCCGAAGCTCCGGCTGGCGGCGACGGCCGTCGCGCCGGCACGGACGGATCTCCCTCCGGCCGAGGAACTGCAGGCGGACGACTCCACCGAGTCGGAAGCCGTTGAGGAGCAGCCCGCGGCTGCCACGCTCCCGGCTGCGGACGAGCCCGAGGAGGTCGTGGGCACCGAGGAAGTCGAGGAAACCGAGGCTGGTACTGACGCAGAGCCGCTCGAGGTCGTTCCTGAGGAGGCCGAGGAGGCTACGGACGTCGAGCCGGAGGAAGTGCGCGACGAGGCCGAAGCGAATGCCGATGTGCTGCTCGCCGTCGAGGCGGACCCGTCCGAGCTGGAGCGGCTGCAAGGCGAGATCGACCGCCTCGAAGCCGCGCTGGCGGAGGCGCAGACTCCCACAGGCGAGCAAGAGCGGCTGTCGGCCGACGTCGAGAGGCTCGAGAGCGCCCTCACCGACACGCAAGCCGCGCACGAGCAGAATCTCGCCCAGCTGCGCGAGGAGCTCGAGCGCTCCACCGCGGAGCTCGAGCGCCTGCAGGCCGCAACGGTGGAACAAGAGCGCCTGCTGGCCGAGGTCGAGAGGCTCGAGGCCGCCCTCGCCGAGGCACAGAGCACCCAGGAACAGAATCTCGGCGGGCTGCAGGAGGACCACGAGCACGCCACGGCAGAGATCGAGCGTCTGCAGACGGCACTCACCGAAGCGCAGGCCGAGCGCGAGCAGGAGCTCGCACGGCTGCAGGAGGAGCGCAACGAGGTCGGAACCGAGCTCGAGCGTCTCCACTCGGCACTCGCCGAAGCACAGGCCGAGCGCGACCAGGTGCTCGCACGGCTGCAGGAGGAGCGTAACGACGTGGCAACCGAGCTCGAGCGCGTCCGCTCGGCACTCGCCGAAGCGCAGGCCGAGCGCGAGCAGGCGCTCGCACGGCTGCAGGAGGAGCGCAACGAGGTCGGAACCGAGCTCGAGCGTGTCAGCACGGCACTCGCCGAGGCGCAGGCCACGGCCGCCGAGCACGAGCACCGGCTCGCCGAGGCGCAGGAACGGCATTCCGCTGAGCAGGACGAGCTCAACGCCCAGCGCGACCGGATCCAAGAGGAGCTCGGAGCGGCGCTCGAGCGGCTCGCCGAGGTCGGCCCCGTCGCCGAGGAGCGGGACCGGCTCCGTGCCGAGGTGCAGCAGGCGGAGTCCACTCTGGCCGAGACGCAGGCCGCAGCAGCCGGCGAACGCGAGCAGCTGCGCGGCGAGGTCGACCGGCTCGAGACCACCCTCGCCGAGGCACAAGCCACGCGCGAGGAGGAGGTCGGCCGGCTCCGCAGGAAGCACGAGCGCGCCCGGGAGAAGGTCGACGGCCTGCAGGCGGCCCTCTCGGAAGCGCAGGCTTCGACGGCGGAACAGGAGCACCGCCTGGCCGAGGAGCAGGAACGGCATTCCGCCGAGCGGAACGAGCTCACGGCGCAGCGCGACCGGCTCCAGGAAGAGCTCGGCGGCGCGCTCGAGCGGCTCGCCGTGGTCGCCCCGGCCGCCGAGGAACGCGACGAGCTGCGTGCCGAAGTCGACCGGCTCCACCAGACACTCGCCGAGGTGCAGGAGAGCTGTGCGGTCGAGCTGCGCGGTGTCGTCGAGGAGCGCGACAGGTTGACCGCCGAGCTCGAGGAAGCGCGGGAGCTGTTGCAACAGGCCGAGCGCGTGCGCGAGTCGCAGATCGCCCTCGAGGCGGAGCGCGACCGGTTGCGCGTCGACCTGGAGCGTTTGCAGACCGTTGCCGGCGAGGCCAAGGCCGAAGCCGAGGAGCGGACTCGCCTGCTCGCCGAGGAACAGGATCGCCATCAGACGGAACGAGAGACGCTTCTCGCCCAGCGCACCGTGCTCGAGGAGGAGCTCGGCTCCGCCATCGAGCAGCTCGCCGCCTCTGGCGCCGCCGCCGACGAGCGCGAGGCAAAGCTGCAGCTCGGCTCGCAGCGGCTGCTCGATGCGCTCGAGGCAGTCCGCGGGCTCGCGGCCGAGCTCGTCTACGGCAACGAGGAGCCGGAGGAGCGCGTGACACACGACGAACCCGCAGCCGACGGCGAGGAGCCCGAAGCGGAGGCGGCCGTGGACGAGCCGGAGCCGGAGCAGTCCGAGACGGAAGCAGAGGTGCTCGAGTACTCGCTGTTCGTCCCGGGACCGAACGGATACGAGCTCGTGCCGCAGACCGGCGTCCCGCCGCAGGCCGGCGAGATCGTCGAGCTCGTCCTGCCCGATCGGGAGGAGCCGGCCGTGTTCGAGGTCGTACGCAGCGGCCGCACCCTTCCCGGCGGGGACGTCTGCGTCTATCTCGCGCAGGTCTGAGGCGCTCGGCGCCTAAAGAACTCGCATCGAATCGAAGCGCGGGCTCGGAAACGAGTTCTAAAGAACCACGCAACAGACGCCGATAACAGCGTCGATTACGCGAACTGGAGGCCTGCATGGACGACTACTACTTCGACAGCGAGACGACCTTCGACGACGAGCAGCGTGTCGAGCCCGGCGACGAGCGAAGCACGGCGATCGCGACCGCGCGCAGCTGGGAGCTCCCCTATCTCGATGACGAGCCGCTCATCATCGACAGTGAGTCGGCCGCCCGAGTGGGCGGAGAGGAGCTGGTGCGCATCGGCGCAGCTCCCGTCCGCGTCGCCGACGGCACCGTTCGCGTCGTCCTGGCCGACGCAACCCCCGAGCGCATCGCGGGCATTCGCGAGCACTTCTCCGGGTCCGTCGACATCGGCGTCGTCAAGACCTCGACGCTCGTCTCCCTGCTCGACGCGGCGTCGATGGCGGTGGCGTCTTCCGGCATGAGCCCTGTCGCCTCGGGTGCGGCCACTGCCGCTCCGGTGTGGGGACGCTCGCTCGAGCGGGTCCTCAGCCTCTTCGACAACGAGGCACTGCGGTTGCAGGAGCTCCGGACCAAGCTGCAGGAGGTCGGCGGTGAGATGGCCGCACGCGAGCAGCGTGTGCAGGAGCTCGAGACAGAGCTCCAGCGGATCCGGCTGGAACGCCTCCGCGACCAGGAGGCGGTCGACCGTCTCCGCCATGAGTTGAGCGACCGCGACAGCCGCCTCGAGCGCGCCTTGGCGAAGACCCAGGAGCTCGCAGCCATCATTCAGGGCGGCCACCCGCGGTGAGAACCGAGCCGGCACGCACGCTCGCTGCAGCGGGCACTGCCGGCGCGGGAGCCGCGGCGGCAGCGGCTGCCTACGTGATGGTGCGCGGCCTCCCGGGCGTGCTCTACGCCGCCGGGATCTGCCTCGCCGCCCTCGTCGGGGCGGTCGCGATGGTCGCCGGCCGGACCAGGAAAGCGCCCGAGGACGCCGGGGCCACGCGGCAGCCGCGCTGGCGCCGCAGGTCGCGCCTCATCAAGGAGCTTCAGGACGAGCTGGCGACAACCGGCACGGAGCTCGAGGAGCACCGCCGCGCGCTCGCGAACCTCGCGGCCCAGCTCTCGCGCGAGTCGCAAACGGCCCAGGAGAATGCGCAGGGGCTCGAACAGAGGATTCGTGAGCTCGAGGCCGAACGAGACGGCCTCCTCGAGCTCGTCGCCGAGGAGCGCCAGTCGTTCGAGCGGACGCTCGAGGAACTCGGCGGCGGGATTGGCCGACACGACAACGAGCTCGCCGAGCTCGAGCGGGAGCTAGAGACCCTGCTCGCGCGCTAGGGCGCGCCAGGAGAAAACCATGCTGCTCAGGATCCTCATCGTCGGTGCCCTGCTGATCGGGGTGATGGCCGCCATCAGGGATGGCCGCGTGCTCAGAGACGCCGGCCTCTTGGGCCACTGCAACGGGGCGACCATCAACGGGAAGGCCGATCCCACGCTGCTGAGTTGCTCGAAGGGCCGTCTCGACGGGTGGCCGGACATGACGAACAAGTCGTGCAGCCTGATCGCCGTCCATCCCGACCGCGAGTACTGGCGCTGCCAGGCGCCGGTCGTTTCCTCGCAGACGCCGACCGGATGAGCGAGCAGAGAAACAGGCGTCCGCCCATCCGGGGGACAGGGCTAAAGCCGGCGCAGTAGCCGGCCGATTGGAAGGGTTGCCGATGGATCTCGAACTCGTGCTCCGCCGCGCCGTCGAACTCGGCGCCAGCGACATCCACCTCAAGGTCGAGCGGCCTCCGATCCTGCGCCGCGACGGCAATCTGGGGGAACTCGAAGGCGAGTCCCAGTTGAGCGAGCGCGACCTCGAGCTCGCACTCGAGCAGGTCTGCGCCGACACGCCGAAGCGGCTCCAGACGTTCCTCGAGACCGGAGAGCTCGACAGCGCCTACTCGCCGAGCGGCCTGCCGCGCTTCCGCGTCAACGGCTTTCGTCAGCGAGGGTCGATCTCCATTGCCTTTCGCGTCATCCCTCGGGAGGTTCCGAACTTCGACGAGCTGTCGCTACCCCCCGGCGTCCGCCGGCTGGCAGAGGAGCACCGCGGACTCGTTCTCGTGACTGGTGCGACCGGCTCGGGCAAGACGACGACGCTCGCGGCCATCATCGACCACATCAACCGCGCCCGGCGCCAGCACATCGTCACGATCGAGGATCCGATCGAGATCGTCCACGGCGACCGGGGCTGCATCGTCAATCAGCGCGAGGTCGGCCTCGATACGGCGTCCTTCGCGCAGGCGCTCCGGCGCGGCCTCCGCCAGGACCCCGACGTGATCCTCATCGGCGAGCTCCGCGACGCCGAGACCGCCGAGACGGCACTGGCTGCCGCGGAGTCGGGTCACCTCGTCCTCTCGACCATGCACACGGTCGACGCCTCGGAGACGATCGGACGCATGGTCGAGTTCTTCCCGTCCGTCAAGCAGCAGCTCATCCGGTCGATCCTCGCCGGCGTGCTCCGCGGCGTCGTCAGCCAGCGTCTGCTGCCCCGCAACGACGGGGGACGCGTCCCGGCGGTCGAGGTCATGATCGCGAACGCCCGGATCTCCGACCTGATCCGCGACAACAAGCCCGAGGAGATCACCGAGGCGATCGCCGAAGGCGACTTCTTCCAGATGCAGACCTTCAGCCAGGCGCTGATCCAGCTCGTGCTCGAGGGGAAGGTCGACCGCGAGATCGCGGCGAACGCCGCCTCGAACCGCCACGACTTCCTGATCGCGCTCGATCGCGCTCTCAAAGAACAGACCGTCGCGGCCACCGCGCCTCTGGATCCCGTCCCGGACCCGGAGCCCGAGGAAGAGCCGAAGCAGGAGCCGGCCACGGACGAAGCGGCCGACGAGGACGACGGGCTGCCGAGACTCCGCGTCGCCGGCCAGAAGTAGCCATGAAACGTCTAGTCCTCCTGCTCGGGGTGGTGCTCGCGCTGGCCCTCGCGAGTGGTGCGGCCGCGGACACTTTCCGCGTCGTCCAAGGGCATGCGCGCGTCCGTTCCGGCTCTCTGCCGCTCTCGCCACAGAGCGGCGTGGTCCCGTTCACCGTGACGCAGGACGGCGCGATGTCCTTTGCGGCCCTGCTGCCCATCTGGCAGGCGGCCGGTAACTCGTACGGCATCCCGTGGGAGGTGCTCGCCGCGATCAACAAGGTCGAGACGGGCTTCGGGCGCAACCTCGGGCCGAGCTCCGCCGGCGCCATCGGCTGGATGCAGTTCATGCCCTCGACCTGGGCGCGATGGGGAATCGACGCGAACGGAGACGGCGTCGCGGATCCGAACAATCCGACGGACGCGATCTTCAGCGCCGCCCGCTACCTCGCGGGGTGCGGCGGGCAGCTCGACATCGCCCGTGCTGTCTACTGCTACAACCACGCGAGCTGGTACGTGAACGAAGTGCTTGGCCTCGCCGGCCTGTACGGCGGAGGCGGAGCCACCACAGGGATCGTCCTCTCGGCCCGGCAGCTGAATGCGCGGCTCGACTCCGCCCGGAGCAAGGTCGCGGCGTCGCACGCACAGCTCGGCGCCGCCCGCGAACAGTCCCGGAAGCTCGAACGCGCAGAGCACCGGTTCCTCCGCGTTGCCGGCACCGCACGCCTCCTCTCGAATCAGCTCGATGCGCGCAGGCACGCGGTGCTCCTCGGCGTTCGCCGCCAGACGGCCGAGTCCCGCGCGAACCAGCTACGGAGGCGTCTCGACGCTGCCACGGCGCAGCTCGGCAGATTCCGGGACGAGGCGAACGGGGCCTCCTTCGGGCCGAGCTCACCCGCGCTCATGGGCGGCAACATGCTGCCGGTCGGAGACGGATCGGCAGCAAACACGCCTTACAGCGGCGTGGTCTCGCTCGCGCTCCAGTACCTCGGGGTCCCATATGTCTGGGGTGGCGCGACCCCGCGCGGCTTCGACTGCTCCGGCCTCGTCCAG
This sequence comes from uncultured Actinomycetes bacterium, assembly GCA_963748755.1. Classification (GTDB taxonomy): domain Bacteria; phylum Actinomycetota; class Thermoleophilia; order Gaiellales; family Gaiellaceae; genus Palsa-739. The sequence continues at coordinate 603,061 of CAVVKA010000003.1, read as the reverse complement.
TACGTGTACGCCCAAATCGGCATCTCGCTCCCGCATTACACGGTCGCGCAGTGGAACTATGCGGGCGCCGTCCCGGTGTCGAAGAACCAGCTCCAGCCGGGAGATCTCGTCTTCTTCAACGGGCTCGACCACGTCGGGATCTACATCGGCTACGGGGACTTCATCGACGCGCCGCATACCGGAGCGAACGTCCAGATCGACAGCCTCGGCGAGAGCTGGTTCGCCTCCAGGTACGACGGTGCAAGGCGAATCGTCGGCCCGGCGGTGAGCGGCGTCTCGCAGGTGGCCGGCGCGACGGCGTTCACTCCGTCGAGCGGCACCACGTTCAGCTCCGACGTCGTCTACTTCACCCGTTAGGGGGTCATGGGCATGCTCGAAGCTTCCGATTCAGCACTTGTGTCCAGGCGTATTCTCACGCTCCCGCGTCTGACGGCGGTCGCCGCTGCCGGCTTGCTCGTGAGCGCAACCATCAGCCTCGCCGCCGACAAGCCGAGGACGGCCAAAGCCCCGAGCAACGCGGCCGCTCCGCGGCAGGTGCTCGTCGTGCCGGATGTGCGCCACCAGCCGTTCGTCTTCGCATCAGGGATGCTCGAGGACGGCGGCTTCGGCTGGAAGGTCAAGGGATCCGTCGGCGGCTATCCCGCCAACGTCGTGGTCTCCCAGAGGCCGAAGCCGGGCACGCACGTGGTCGATACGGGTGCTCCGACGATCTCCCTCCAGCTCGAGCGCGGAAAGAGCGCACAGCTCGGCCAGCCCGAGAACCGGTCGCCGTACGGCGCGAGCCTGATCCGCCGGGCGAGTCGCGCCAAGTCGAAGTAGCCAGCTCCGGCTAGTCGGCAGCGCTGCCGACTGCCGGCTTGGAGTCGCGCCGGTTGAGGCCGAGGCACTCCGCGCTCCAATAGGAGCGTGGCACCGGCATGAGAGCGTGTCCTATCGTCGTCTGAGCCTTCCTCAGTCCCGGTGACTTCGAGTGAGCGACGGCGTATCTTTTGTGACATGAAGGGGTTCGCGGGCGTGATTGTGCTGGCGGCGGTCATGCTCGGGGTGTCTGCATGGCTCGACAGCGGGCGCGCAAGTGGGAGCGAAGCGCGCTCCAGGGCGACTGTGCCCTTCGGCCCTGCCGCGATCTCGGCGGGGACCGTACGCTCGAGCGGCCTCTTGCTCGGCGGTCGTGTCCGCTGTACGGCGACGGTCGGCTCGGAGGTCGAAGCGGGGCAGCCGGTCAGGGTCAGGTTCGCGTTGCACAACTTCTCGAGGCGCCCGCTGAGTGTCGGGGGCGGCGTGTGGCTCGTGGTGCGGGCGGCCGATGGCACCACCTACGACACCCAGACCGATCCCAACGCTCGCACGTGGACGGGAGCAATCACGCCGGTCGTGCACCGCATGATCCTGCGCCCCAGGGCAACCACCCACCTCTCGTCCGCGGTGCCCGTGCGGTGGATAGGACCCCTTCAGATCACCCCCGGATGTGTGAAGGCGCTGCCCCCTCTCCGCGTGCAGGTGACATCGCCGGGGCCTCCGTCCGACGCGAGCGCCGCTGTCGCCGAGGTGGTGGCGGCCGCGGGGCACCTGCTCGATCAGTGCCGTCCACAGACTCCAGGAGTCCCGGTATATGGGCAGATCGACCCGCCGAGCGCCGACACTCCGCCGATGTCCGCGCAGTGCTCGGTGTTCATCGGTTATCGAGGAGGATTCTGGGTGGCGCAGGCAGTGGTTCTCACTCCGCCCGGCGTCCTGGGCCTACGGATCCGGCAGCCGTACGAGACACTCTGGCAGCCCGGCGTCCCCCCGCCGCCCCTCAGCCCGCCGTATGAGGAGATCGCCTGGCAGTTCGTGGTAACCCGGGACGGAGCAACCCCTGTCGCCGCCGCAACATCGTACGCCAGTTCCTCCTCCCATCAGACGGCCCCATTGTGGTACTGGAGCGGCACGGGCTGGCAATTCGCCGGGACGGCCCGGTGCGGCGGCTCATCGTTCATCCCCTCTGTCGCCCTCGGGACGACGGGGCCGGGCGTCAGCTGGATATCGGGCTGTTCCGGCCCCGCCTTGCATCTGCCCCGCTCTGGCTGAGAGCCGGCCGAGCAGCGTCGAGCGGTGAAGGCGGAGGCCCGCCGCTGTTCTTTCTCTGCGCCGGAGTGCCGGAGCCGGGCGAACGAAACGCTGGGAGCTCTAGCCGCCGGCCGACTGGCCCAGGGAGGAGAAGTTGCTCGTCTCCTGGGCCAGAACCTGGCTGGCGCCGTGCTGGGTGACGGTGATCTTGATCTGGTAGGTGCTGCCGCTGGCAGCCGTGATCGCCGTCGCGACGTCGTACAGGCGATGGTCCGGCGACTCCGAGGAAGTCGTCGTCTGAGTTGCCGCGTACGGGTTCGGAAAGCCCGAGTACGCGATGCAACCCGACGGAGCGCTGAATCCCGACGAGATGCACGTGTACGGCATCGAGCGGTACGTCTCCATCTGCCGGTCGGCGAGCGTGATCGCAGTTCCTTCCTTGCCGGCGTGCTGCAGGCTGATGAGGGAGTCGGAGAAGACGGTCAGCGTCGCGCCGATGCCGATCACCAGCACGGTCATGGCGATCAGGAGCTCGACCAGGCCCAGTCCGGCTTCGGAGCGGAGTCGCAGCTGCCGGAGACGGTTCACGAGCAGCCGGTGATCGGACACTGGCGCCACGACCTCGGGGCGACTGCGAACGTCGGCGTGGCCGGGGTGCTCGTGACGCCCAGCGCGCCGAAGGGTGGGGTATTCGTGACCTGGAACTGACCGTTTCCGATCACCGAGCCCCAGTCCGCGAACACCGATCCCATCGTCGAGGTGCCGTTGCCGAGCGAGAAGCCGCCGTTCGTATAGGAGATCCCCTGGAAGCCCGCCGCGCCCGCCATCGTCCAGCCGAAGTTCGCGCCCGCGCGGTTGTAGGCGGCGAAGAAGATCAGCGGATCCGACGCGGTGATGGTGGGGTTCCAGGCGGCGGCGAGGTTGCAGGCGTTGCCGCTGATCGCCGAGCACATCGCCGCGTTGTTGGTCATGGTCACCGTGCCGTCGATGTAGATGCTTCCGCGGCTGTTCTGTGCCCACTTGATCAGGTCGCCGCCGTTGAGCGTGAAGCTGCCGTCGAAGAAGACCATCCCCTGCAGGCCGAGGGTGCCGACGCTGCCGTTGACGCCGCTCCAGCTCCAGTCGAGCTCGCCGGTGGACGTCTTGCAGACCCAGGTGCCCGCGCCCATGTGGGTCGCCAGGTCCATCGTCCCGAGGCTGCCGTCGAGGGTGGTGTTGTTGTCGAACAAGTTCGCAGGCGGGCTGCCGGAGGAGCCGGCGCCACAGGCGTTCTTCGGGCCCGGCGAGGCCGTGTTGTAGTTCGTCTGCTCCGTCGCCGAGTCGTAGACCGGCTTGCTCGGCGTGGGGATCGGATCGGTGGGCGTGAAGGTCGTCGCATAGACGCCTGAGCCGCCGTTGACCGCAGTCTGGCTATTGCTGTCACAGGGCACCTTGGCCGCTGCGTGGTGGTTCCAGCAGCCGCCGATGATCTTCACCGAGGAGACCGCCCCTCGGTTGGAGCAGATCCCGGGGCCGTCGCCGATCACGCAAGTCGGCCCCTGCTGGTCGTACATCGTGCCGCCGATGTGGACGGCGATCGGGTTGCTCGAGCTGAGATTCCCGATCGCAGGGTTGGAGCCGCCGCTCGCGCAAAAATCTCCGTTGATCCACGTCGGCACCGTGATCGCGCCCGAGCCGCCGAAGATCGTGACCGCGTTCCCCGACGAGCAGTAGTTGTCGACGGCCGTATTCGTGGTGTACTGCGTGGGACTGGGAGCGCCGCCCATGACGAACCCGTAGCCGTAGATCGGCGGGATCGCGGACCCAGGCGGCGGAGACGTCTGCTGCATCTGCTCCTGCAGCACGCGCGTGACCTTGCCGTTCACCGAAACAGCGGTTGCGTTGAGCGTCCAGTAGGGAGTGCCCGACGCCGGGGTCGTCTTTGTGGCCGTCCAGTTCACCGTGTTCCCGTTGACCGTGCTCGAGCCGCTGAGGCTTGTCTGCGTGGTCGCGCTCCCCACCGCGTTCGCGGCGAGGTCGAGGCCGGCATCGCCGGCGCTCAGCGCTCCGGCGGCCTGGCGCTGAACGGACGACTGGCTCTGATTCGAGGTGACGAGCTCGGTCACGGTCGCCGACGCGATGATGAGCACCAGCAACGAGACCAACGCGAGGACAAGCGCGGAGCCGCGCTCGTCGGGCCCACTGGACCGGAAAAGCGCAGCTGTGGATGAGGTTCTCACCATCTCAACCCGCTCTCGTTATCGGTGTGCGGAACGAGGGACGCATGCCCCGAATGGGTGGTAGGCCGGTGGCATGCCTCGAACGAGGGAATCTCGGCGCCGCAACTCGTAGAGGGCTAAGGAAACTCCGATGGTGTGCCGAGATGACCTGCGTGAGTGCGTTGCTGGCCAGGTTTGGACGCTTCGTGCGGTCCGACGGTGGGTTCACCCTCGTCGAGCTGCTCGTGACCATGGCGATCATGCTCACGGTCTTCACGGCCATCACCGGCTCGTTCGCATCCGGGCTGAAGGCCGAGACGCGGACCACGCTGAGGACTCAGACTCAGGTCGACGCTCGGAAGTCGCTCGCACTAATGCGCCAGGACCTCAACTGCGCCTACGCCGTTCAGGCGGTAGGGCCGCGAAGCGGCACTTCGGATTCCGGCTTCTATCTCTACCTGACCGAGCAGTACAACACGTGTCAGTCGGTAGACAGCAGCTCGACTTCGGGCGGCTCCAAGGTCTTCCTCTCCTGGTGCACGATCCCTGTCGCCGGCTCCCCGGGCATGTACTCGCTGTATCGCGAGAACCTGTTCGGAAGCGGCTCGCCGACCTCGACCTGCGACGCGTCCGGGACGCTCGAGGCCACCGACCTCGTCGCTCCGTCCGGAGGGTGGCCCACGAACTCCGCCGCGGCGACTCCCTCGACCTGGAACGGCAACGTCTGGCCGAGCTCGCTCATCAGCTGCGGATCGACCCAGACGAACTATCTGCCCACTGTCGGAGTCGACATGGCCGTCAACCCGGATCCGGTGAACCAGCCCAACGAGACGTACGAGCTGAAGGATCAGCTCACGCTCCGCAACGGGACCCGCTGCGGCACGGCCGGCACCGGTGGCGCTACGGGCACGACGTTCTCGGTCTCGGCGCCGACGCCCGCTTCGCCGACAGCCGGCTCCAGCTTCCAGGTGACCCTCACGGCCCAGCTCGTGGGCGGCGGCACCGACACGACCTACGGCGGAACGAGGACGGTCACGTTCAGCGGGCCGTCCAACTCGCCCTTGGGTAGTGCTCCCGTCTATCCGGCGAACGTGACGTTCACGAACGGCGTCGGCACCGCCACGATCACGCTCTACAACGCCGCCTCCACGACCCTCAGTGCCACCGACGGCACGAAGACGGGAAGCACGACCTTCACGGTAGGCACGGGCACTCCTGCGAAGCTGATCTGGAACGTCAGTTCCCACACAGGCACGCTCGGCTCCCCCTGCACGACGAGCTGTACCTGGACGAGCGCCGGCAACGGCGGCACGTTCAAGGCAGGGCTGAGCGTGACCGACGCCTTCGGCAATGCCGTGAGCAACCTCGGCTCGAGCCAGACGGTGACGCTGTCGCACACCAGCACCGGAAGCTGGTCGCCAACCACGCTGACCCTTCCGGCAGCCGGCGCGGCGACGACGACCGGGACCGCCACCTACACGGGCTCGAACGGCAATTGGAGCTCCACCCTCACTGCGAGCGCCGCCGGGCTCGCGAGCGCCACCGTCGCCGCCAGCAAGTGACCCTGCGGCAAGGCGCTCAAGCGCCGCCGAGTCGGTGTCGATAACAGAAATGTGGATTTCGTCCTCCCGCTCGTCTTCCTGCCCGGCCTCGCCCTGGGGAGCTTCCTCGGGGTAGTCGCCGCCCGCGTACCGCTGCGGCGCTCCGTCGTGCGGCCCGGCTCGGCCTGCATGAGCTGCGACGCCGCGATCCCTTGGTACGACAACGTCCCAGTCCTCTCCTACGCCGTCCTGCGCGGACGCTGCCGTCGTTGCGGCACGCGCATCCCTCCTCGGGATCTGGCAATCGAGCTCACGACGGCCTGCCTCTTGGTGGGCTGCGTGGTCGCCTTCGGGGTCACGTTGCAGGCCGCTGCAGCCGCGATCGGCTGCGGCGCACTCGTCGTCTCGACGGCGACGGATCTCGAGCGGCGCATCGTCCCGAACCTCGTAGTCCTACCGGCGGCCGCGGCCGTCCTCGCGCTGCAGACTGCATCCCAGCCGTCGCCCGAGTGGGCGCTCGGCGCGGTCGGCGCCTCGGGATTCCTGTTCCTGGCGGCACTCGCCTACCCGGGCGGAATGGGGATGGGAGACGTCAAGCTCGCCCTGCTGATCGGCGCGTTGCTCGGACGCACGACGCCGGTGGGACTCATGCTCGGACTGCTCCTCGCGCTCGTCCCGAGTGTCTTCCTGCTGGCGCGCCACGGCGCGCGCGCCCGGCGGCTCGCGATCCCCTTGGCGCCCTTCCTTGCGGCCGGCACGGTGGTGGCGCTCTTCGCGGGCGAGCAGATCCTCCACGCCTACCTCCGGATCCTGTGACATGAGGCGACTGCGGTGTCGGCACAAGCGGCTGTGAGCTCCGGCGGGAGCGCTTCTCCAAGAGGCCCCGCCACCCCCGCCCCGATCTCTCAGCTGATGGGCGAGCTCGTTCTCGACCTGCTCGAGACGGCCGGCCTCATTCCGGAGACGAAGCTCGAGGCCGTCCGGGAGAAGGTGAAGGTCCTGCCGGTCGTGCAGGTGCTCATCGACGAGGGGCTGGCGTCGAGCGAAGCCATCGCGCGGCTCGTTGCCGCCCAACACGGGCTACCCGTCATCGAGCTGGGCAACCTCGGCATCGACACGAGGGCGGCGGAGGCCGTGCCACTCCACGTCTTGAAGCAGGTCACGGCAATTCCGTACGCATTCGACGGCGATTCCCTCTGCGTCGCCATCGCCGACCCGCAGAATGTCCACGGCATCGATGCGCTGCGCCTGGCCAGCAAACATCCCATCGCGCTGCGGGTCGCCACGACCGACGAGATCGAGGCCGAGCTCGGCCGCCTCGCGCGCACGGCAGAGGCCTTCGGAGGCCGAGCGCCGCTGACCGACGCGATCGGGTTCGAGGTGATCGACGAGGAGGCCGACGATCTCGAGGCCGAGGATGGCATCTCCGACGCGCCGCTCGTCCGGCTCGTCAACTCGATCCTGTTCGAGGCCGCTGAGGACGGAGCGAGCGACGTCCACTTCGATCCGCAGGCCGATGCCCTCGTCGTTCGCTTCCGCATCGACGGCGTGCTCCACGAGACCCAGCGAATTCCCAGGAGGAGCGCGACGGGTGTGACGACACGCCTCAAGGTGCTGGCGAAGCTAGACATTGCCGAGCGCCGGAAGCCGCAGGACGGCCGCATCTCTCTCTCCGCCGCCGCCGCGGGCCGGATGCTCGACGTCCGCGTTGCCACCTTGCCGACGGTCGAGGGCGAGTCGGTCGTCATGCGCCTGCTCGACAAGTCGAAGAAGCCACCGACGATGGACGAGGTGGGCCTCGGCATCGCGATGCAGGAGCAGCTGGGCAACGTGATCCATCGGCCGACGGGCGCCTTGCTCGTCACCGGGCCGACGGGCTCGGGCAAGTCGACCACGCTGTTCGCCGCCATGTCGGAGATCAACCGCCCCGAGATCAACGTGATCACCGTCGAGGACCCGGTCGAGTACCGCCTCCCGGGCCTGAACCAGGTTCAGATCAATCCGCGCGCCGGCCTGACCTTCGCCACGGTGCTGCGCTCGATCCTCCGTTCGGACCCCGATGTCGTGATGGTCGGCGAGATTCGCGACGTCGAGACCGCGAAGATCTCGATCGAGGCGGCGCTGACGGGGCACTTCGTCCTCTCGACGTTGCACACGAACGATGCGCCGAGCGCGCTCACACGTCTGAACGAGATGGGCGTCGAGCCGTTCCTCACGGGCGCGGCCGTCACGGGTGTGTTGGCGCAGCGTCTTGCCCGCCGGCTCTGCGAGCACTGCAAGGAGCTCTACAAGCCGAGCAAGGAGGAGCTCTACTCGGCGCGCATCCCCGAAGAGCTGCGCGAGGGCAAGACCGAGCTATTTCGCCGGGGCGGCTGCGCGCGCTGCAGGCAGACCGGCTACAGGGGTCGCATCGGCGTGTTCCAGCTCCTGGAGATGAACGAAGAGATGTCGACGCTCGCGGCGCGCAAGGCCAGCCACGAGGAGCTCGAGCGTGCGGCGATGAACGGCGGCATGAGAACGCTGTGGGCCGACGGGATCGAGAAGGTCGTCGCGGGAATGACCTCGCTGGAAGAGCTCGCCCGCGTCACGACGATCTAGTAGGAGGGCGCTGGGAGAATCATCCGGCGTGGAAGTCGGATGGGATCAGGTGCGGGCACGCCGTCTGGTGCGCTCGTCGCTGGACGAGCGTGCGAACGGCGACGGGCTCGTCGAGGTCGCCGGCGCCGTGTGTGGCGTACACGCGCAGGTCCAGGCGTCCGCGGAGCTGCAGCTCGCTGCGCGGGTCGACGAAGTCGCGCAGGCGGACGTGCGCGCAGCACTCTGGGAGCAGCGCGAGTTGGTGAAAGCCTGGACGATCCGGGGAACGCTTCACGTCCACCCTGCCGTCGAGCTGCCGCTCTGGCACGCGGCACGGCGCGCCGTTCTGGGCTCGGCCAAGGAGGGCTTGCCCGCCTGGCGCGACCCGGTAGGCGTACTGCACCCCGCGCTCGGCGCCGGTGAGGTCGAAGCGGTACGGGCAGCGGTCTGGGACGCGCTCGACGGTCGCTGCCTCCTCCGCGACGAGCTCGCAGAGGAAGTCGTGAAGCGCGTCGGCCTCGCGCCGCGGGAGCGGCTGCGCTCGGGCTTCGCCTTCTTCCTCGGCGAGCTGTGTCAGGGCCCGCCGCAGGGATCGCGGATCACCCTCGCGCGGCCCGACCAGTGGATCGTGGGCTGGCGAGAAGTGGACGCCGATGAAGCGTTGCGGGAGGTCTCCCGGCGATTCCTTCGCACCTACGGCCCCGCCCGGCCGGCCGACTTCGTCGAGTGGTTCGGCACACCGGCGTTCAGGGTGGCCGAGGCGCGAGCCCTGTTCGACGAGCTCGCCGCCGACCTGAAGGAGATCGGAGTCGACGGCCGGCGATCCTTTGTCCTCGCCGGCGACAAGTCGTTCCCTGCCCCGTCCAGTCAGGTACGGCTGCTGCCGGAGTACGACGCCTACGTGATGGGATTCCGCGAGCGCGACCAGCTGGTGCCGCAACCTGTACGGGAGCTGATCGCAAACCACGGCCGTGCCCGCTACGAGGGACCTGCCGCAGTGCGTCTCGTCCTGGTCGACGGCGTAGCCGCCGGACTGTGGGACCGGAGGAAGCGGGGCAAACGGCTCGAGCTGCACGTTCGGCTCACGCGCCGCGCCGGGAAAGCCGCCCGTGAAGGCCTCCAGGGCGAAGCCGAGCGTTTCGGCGCCTTCCTCGGGCTCGAGCCGCTGCTCACCGTCGACGCGAGCTGAGCCGGGCGAGCGGCTACTTGTCGCGGAAGCGGCCGCGGATGCTGAACTTCGTCTGCCGGCTGGCGGCCGCGAGATCCTCGAGCGAGCTCGGCGGCGGGGTGAAGCCGGAGGAGGAAGCCTGCCCCTCGGCCGGCTCCGGTCCGGACGCCGACGCCTCCGCCTCGGCTGCGGGCTCGGCCAGCTCCGGCTCGGGTTCGGGCTCCGGCTGCGGCTCCGGCTCCGGCTCCGGCTGCGGCTCCGGCTCGGGCTCCGGCTCGGGGCTGCCGGTAGTCGCGAGCAGCAGCTGCTCGGCCTCGCGGCGCGCTGTGTCCGAGATGTCCCGTGCCTCGACCTGCGCCTCCGCCAGCAGCTCCTGGGCCGCGGCACGCGCGCCCTCGGCCGTCTGCGCGGCTTCCGCGCTGGCCCTGGAGACGACGTGTTCCGACTCCGAGCGTGCGGTGCTCAGCAGGATCTCTGCCTCGGCGCGCGCATCGACCAACGCTGCCTCCGCCTCGGAGCGGACCCCTGCGGCAAGGGTCTCCGCCTCCGCGCGCGCAGCGGCGACGATGCCCTCCGCTTCGGCACGAGCTGCTTCGAGGGCGGCGTCCGCATCCGAACGCATCGAGCCCGCGACCGCCTCGGCCTCGGCTCGGGCGGCGGCGACGATGCCCTCGGCCTCGGCGCGCGCCTCTTCCTGCAGAGCGTGCATCCGCTCGCTCGCGGCGGCGATCGTCGCGGCGCCCTCCCCCTCGGCGGCGGCCAGGCGCGCCTGCGCCTCGTGCAAGGCCTCTGACGCCTGGCGGCGCTGCTCCTCGAGCTCCTGCGCAGCCTGCGCGGCCTCCTGGCGGGTGGAATCGAGCTCGCGCTTGAGGTGATCGAGCTCCTTCTCGCGCTCGTCGAGGGCGAGCCGGCGCAGCCGGACCTCCTCCTCGGTGCGCGCGATCCGGTCCTTCGCGGTCTCCTGAGCGTCGCGCTCGATGCGATCGGCGAGCTCGACCGCCGCCCGGACGAGCTCGAGCGCTTCGAGCCTTGCCGAGCGATTGTCGGCGGTGAAACCCGGGCCTAGATCAGGACCGTCCGGGTTCGGAGGCAGCCGTTCGAGCTGAGGGAGTGCGATCACGTCGGCTACCGGCTCGGGCTCGTGCCGAAGCTCGCGTTCTTCCCTCCGCATCGTCTGCCTCCTCCGCGCCTCTCAGGCGTGAATTTCGCAACCGAGGTAGACCAAGGCCTCGACGGCCTCGGTCACGAACGTGCTCGCCTGCTGGGCGTCGGCGAAGCTGTACGACCGGGGCTCGGCTCCGTCCTCGCCGCCCTCCACCTCGACGTCGACTACACAGGCGTCGCCGAGGTCGCGCGCCCGCATGGTCATGACGGGGCGCCCGTTCCGGCTCGCGCTGCGGACGAAGAGCTCCCGCTCCTCGACGGACTCGGCTGCCTCCGGGCCGCCGCCGCTGCTCATCAGCGTGCTTCGGTGACGGCCTGCGCGACGACGTCGCGGTCGACGAAGCCCTTGAACTCGGAGGTGATGCGGGCCGGCCGCTTGATGACGAGTACCGCCGGCGTGTTGACCACCCCGAGCTTGCGCAGGATCGCGGTGCCACTCTGCTGGTGAAGGACGTTGAGCTTGACGAAGCCGGCTCCGGCTTCCCGTGCACCCGCCTGCGCCTCGGCGAAGGTGGTGGCATCGGTGCTGGCGCCGGGCAGGTACAGCGCGACGACGACGAGGGAGTGCTTCCGGAGTGCGCGGGCAACAGTGACCGGCAGCCCGTGGGTGTGAAGCTTGGCCGGAGTCACCGGGTGCGAATGCCCCTTGCTCGGGGTAGGCGTCGTCGTGGCGGGAGTGGTGCCGGCGGGAGTGGTGACCGCCGGTGTCGTGGTCGGCGTGCTCGACTTGTGGCGCGTGACGACGTAGCCGCCGGCGGCGACTACTACCAGCACGAGCAGGCCGACGAGCCGAATCTGGCGGGTGCTCAACGTCGCGTTCATGGCCCTCCTATCGGCAGGCCCGGCGGCCCGGGCCTCCCTGAAATGGGGGATACGTGTACGGAAGGAGAAAAGAAGAGGGCGCGGTCTCCCGCGCCCTCGAGTGGTGCAACTGCCGACGACGTTTAGCTGACGCCGCTGGTCCAAGCGGTGCACGCATCCGAAGACTCATTCGTCTTCACGTTGCCGCCGGGGCCGGAGACATGCGCCCACTGGCCGCTGTCCTCGGCAGAGATGCAGTACTCCTGTCCGATGGCGGCGACCGTTCCATCCGCCGCGGTGCTGGCCTTGACGGTCACGATGCCGGGAATCTCAGACGTAGTCGCAGTCGCGGCTGCGAAGAGCTTCATGCCGGAGTCGTACGTGGTCCGAAGCGTCGAGGCATCGATGCCCGTGTAGGTGTTGTTGTCCGAGAAGAACGCGGTGGCATCCGGAATCGCCTGGCGGACATCCGACGCGGCAGCGGTCTGCTGCGCCTTCTTCTGGAAGCCCAGGTAGGACGGAATGGCGATCGCCAGCAGGACGCCGATGATGATCAGGACGACGAGGAGCTCGATCAGCGTGAACGCGCTCTCGTCCCGAACATTCAGCCGCTCTTTGAGGGAATGCATGCAGTTCTCCTTTGTAGGACGGGTAACCCAGACCCGCCCTGTATCGGCAGCATGTCCGGCGGCTTGTCCCCCCGACCGAGTGATTCGCGTCACCCCCGATTCACCCGGCCCGGGGGATGCCTGACCGGCGCGGCGCGCGCCTCTCCCTCGACCGAGGGATTCCCGCTGCTCTCCCTAAAGCGGGCGACATCACCCGCCGATAGCTCGCTCGCATGACGCCGCAGCCCATCTCCATCGACACGCTCCTCGAGCGCGTTGCCACCGAGGACGCCTCCGACCTCCACATCACCGCGGGGTCGCCGCCGCTGCTGCGCATGCGCGGCCGGCTGGCGCCGCTCGAGGAGTTCGAGGCGTGTTCGGCCGAGGAGACCCGCGACCTTCTCTACCGCGTGCTCTCGACCGAGCAGCAGAAGCGGCTCGAGATCGACCGCCAGATCGACTTCTCCTATGCCGTCCCCGGCGTCGCCCGCTTCCGCGTCAACGTCTACTTCCAGCGCGATACCCTCGCCGCCGCTTTCCGCCTCGTGCCGAGGCTCATCAAGTCGGCGGCCGACCTCGGGCTCCCGGATGTTCTTCTCCAGCTCGCCCGCGAGCCGCGCGGGCTCGTCCTCGTGACCGGTCCCACGGGCTCGGGTAAGTCGACGACGCTCGCAACGATGATCGACTCGATCAACGAGAGCCGGCCGATGCACATCGTCACGATCGAGGACCCGATCGAGTTCCTGCACCAGCACAAGACGTCGGTCGTGAACCAGCGCGAGGTCGGCGCCGACGCGAAGGGATTCGCCGAGGCGCTGCGCGGCGCGCTCCGCCAGGACCCCGACGTGATCCTCGTGGGCGAGATGCGCGACCTCGAGACGATCTCGACCGCCCTGACGGCGGCCGAGACGGGCCACCTCGTGCTCGCGACGCTGCACACGCAGAGCGCGCCCAGCACGATCGACCGCATCATCGACGTCTTTCCGGCCTCCCAGCAGGGTCAGGTCCGGATGCAGCTCGCCGCCTCCCTCCAGGGGATCGTCACGCAGACGCTGCTCCCGACGGCCGACGGCCAGAGCCGCGTGCCGGCGCTCGAGGTGCTCTTGCCCGACGACGCCGTCCGGAACCTCGTCCGGCAGGGCAAGACCGAGCAGATTTACTCCGTCATGCAGACGAACACGACGCGCGGCATGCAGACGATGGAGCAATGCCTCGCCGACCTGGTCGTCCGTCGCGTGATCACGCAGGACACCGCGCTCGGCGTAACGAGCCGGCGCGATGAGTTCGAGGCGCTGCTCGAACGCAGCGGCGTCCCCACGCGTTCCGATGATCACCTCCCCGAGGCCCTCCGCGGTCTCCGAGTCGCAGGAGCCCAATAGTGAGCATCACCGCTGTTCTGAAGAAGGACCTCTCTTTCAAGCGCAAGCCGTCGACGAAGGCCACGGCCGAGTCGCCCGAGAACGGGACTGCGTCGCCGCAGACCGAGGCCGGGCCGACCGGGACCGAGGCCACCGCGTCGACGCAGGAGAAGGCGCCGAAGCAGGAGTCGCCGAAGCGCAGCCGCTCGCTGAAGCGCGAGCTGTCGCTGCCCAAGCGCGCGCCACGACAGAAGAAGTCCGCGTCGGCGGGCTCAGGCGGCCGGCACAAGCAGGTCGTCGGCCTGAGCATCGGCGCGTCCCAGCTCTCGGCCGCCGTCGTGGTCAACAACGGCAAGCCCACGCTCGTCAAGGCCGCGCGGCACACGCTTCCGCCCGAGGTCGTCGTCGGGGGCGAGGTGCGCGACCCCGAGCTGCTCGCCAACGAGATCGCCGCCTTCTTCTCTGCCGCCGACCTCCCGCGCAAGAACGTCCGCCTCGGCATCGGCTCGAGCCGCACCGGAGTTCGCGTCTTCGAGCGCCCCACCGTCGACGACCCGCGGCAGCTCGCCAATGCCATCCGCTTCCGCGCCTACGAGACCCTGCCGATCCCGATGGAAGAGGCGATGCTCGACTACCACGTCCTCGAGGAGAAGAACACGCCCGACCGCGTGCTCCTCGTCGTCGCCTACCGCGACCTCGTCGACCGCTTCGCGGCCACGTGCACCGCGGCGAAGATCGAGCTCGTCGGCATCGACATCGAGGCCTTCGCTTTGCTTCGCGCCGTCGGCGGCGAGCCGCTGCCGGCCGGCGAGCGAGCCGAGGCCGCGCGCGTCGCCGTCTCGATCGGCCACGACCGCACCACGGTCGCCGTCTCCGACGGTCGCGTCTGCGAGTTCACGAGAGTCCTCGACTGGGGCGGCTCCCGCGTCACGGCCGCCATCGAGCGCGCCCTCGAGGTCGACGCGGGCGAGGCCGAGCAGGTCAAGCGGTCGCTCGACATCTCGGTGACGGAGGAGTCAGGCGACGAGCGCACGGCCAAGGCTGCCGACGCCGCCCGCCGCGAGGTGAACGCACTCGCCCGGGAGCTCGCCTCCTCTCTCCACTTCTACCAGGATCAGCCGGACTCGCTGGGCTTCGCCGAGATCACCGTGACCGGCGGCGGCGCCCACCTTCAGGGGCTTGCCGCGCAGCTCGAGGAGCTGATCGGCATCGCCGTCCGCGTCGCCGACCCGTTCGCTCGCGTCGGTTCCGGGCACGGCATCAGCTCCAACGGCCAGGACGGCGCCCTCGCCGTCGCAATCGGACTGGGAATCGAGGACTGATGCGCGCGGTCAACCTTCTCCCCCGCCAGCAGCAGGTCAGGCAGACGCGCGAGCGGCCGAACTCGGTCGTGCTCGTTGCCGGGATCGGCGGCGCCGCGGTCGTGCTCGCCCTCGTCGGGGGCTTCCTGCTCGCCAACCGCAGCGTCGACCGCCAGCGTCAGGCGCTCTCGACCGCACGTGCCGTGCTGGCAGTGACTCCCGCACACCATGTCTCGACGTCGGCGAACGCGTTCCGCTCGGCGGTGCTCACCCAGCGACAGCAGCGTTCGCTGGCCCTCGCCGCGGCGATCGGTCAGCGTGTCGCGTGGGATCGCATCCTGCGCCGCTTCGCCCTCGTCCTCCCCAACGACGTGTGGCTCACCAGCCTGAACGGCACGGTGCCGCTCGGGACCACCGGCATTGCCCCGGCACCCGTGACGCCGAGCGCGCTGCCGTCTACGCCCACTGCGCTCAGCATCCAGGGCTACACGTACACACAGGAGGGCGTTGCCCGGCTCCTCGAGCGACTCTCGGTTCTGCCGGACCTCAAGAACGTCCAGCTCCAGAGCAGCCAGACCTCGCTCGTCGCCGGCCAGAACGTCGTCAGCTTCACGATCGTCTCGGACATCCGGAAAGGAAGGGGTGCCTCGTGACCGCCCGCCTCGCGAGCCTGTCGAAGGGGGCCCAGGTCGCGGTCGTCGCGGCCGTGCTCCTCCTCGTCGCCGTCATCGGCTACTTCGCACTGATCGGGCCGAAGCGCTCCACGGCCGCCAGCCTGAAGAAGCAGACGACCGCCGTGCAGGCGCAGATCGACAGCAACCGCTCGTCAGGGTTCACGCAGGCGCTGCCGGCCGTCCGGTCCGCCTCCGTCTTCCGCCTGGCGATGGCGATGCCCACGCAGCTGCAGACACCCGACGTGATCCTCCAGCTCAGCTCGCTCGCGAGGGCATCCGGAATCAGCCTCGATCAGATCCAGCCGGGCGCGGGAAGCTCGGGCGCGGCGCTCAGCACCGATCCGTTCGCCGTCGAGCCGATCCAGGTCACGTTCACCGGCAGCTTCTACAACCTCCTCGCATACCTACAGCGGATGCGCAACCTCGTGCGAGTGCAACACGGGAGGCTGTTCACCGCCGGGCGCCTCTTCGACGTGAGCACGGTGGCCTTCCAGGAGGGACCGAAGGGATGGCCCCAGCTCACTGCGGCGCTCACCATCAACGAGTTCGTGCCGCAGGTGGCCCAGCCCACGACGACGACTCCGGGCAGCACTGACACCACGTCGACCGCCACGACGACCACGAGCTCGAGCTCGACGTCGGCGGCACCGAGCACGAGCGGAGGGAATTCATGAGCCGCAAGAAGAGAGTGGCAGACCTGCAGCAGGCCAAGGACCGCCGGATGAAGAAGATCGCCATCGGTGGCGCCGTGTTGTTCGCGGTCGTGCTCGCGTTCGAGATGCCGAAGGTCCTCAACAAGAGCGGCAGCAGCAGCTCGCCTCCTCCGGCCACCACGACCGACGGCTCGCCCACCGCGCCCGGGACTACGGCCCCTGGCACGGCAGCCGCCGCCGTCACGCCGGTGGCAAGCACGAAGCTTCCGAACTCGGACTCGTCGCCGAAGGCCGGGAAGTCGCAGCTCTACTCCTTCAGCCACTTCACCGCCAAGGATCCGTTCGCCCAGCAGGTCGACCCAAGCTCGCAGGGCCTGAGCCCGAGCGGAAGCTCGAGTAGTAGCGCGCCAGCGCCGAGCCAGCAGCCGCCGGCTTCGGGCCAGACCGTTGCGGTTAGGCATCACGCGTCGAGCCGCACGCTCGCGCAGACCGGAGCGGCCAGGATCGCCATCAACGGCCGTGTCCAGGTCGTGCGCGTAGGCGGCAGCTTCCCGAGCGCGAACCCGCTCTTCCGGCTGGTCTCGGTCAGCCGGGGCGTCGCGCGGATCGGTATCGCGAGCGGCTCGTACTCGAGCGGCGCGAGGACCGTCTCCCTCGTCGCCGGCCGGTCGCTGACGCTCGTCGACACGGCCGACGGCATCCGCTACCAGCTCCGGCTGCTCGCCTAACGGACGATGGCCGGCTTCACCTACACCGCTATCAGCATCGAGGGTGTCGAGACCGCGGGCGAGATCCACGCCCCGGACCTCGAGGCTGCGCGGGAGCAGCTGCGACTCCGCGGCCTGCTGGCGCACACGCTCAACGAGCAGGCGGCGAGCGGCGAGGAGGGTCTTGGCTCGGTATTCAAGAAGGTCAAGCCGCGCTCGATGCAGATCTTCTCGCGCCAGTTCGCGACGATGATCGAGGCCGGCCTGAACATCGTCGCGTCGCTCGTGATCCTCGAGCAGCAGACCGACGACCCCTACCTGGCCGGCGTCATCTCCGAGCTGCGCGCAGACGTCGAGGGAGGGCTCCTCCTCTCACAGGCAATGGCGCGCCACCCCAAGGTGTTCAGCGACCTCTACGTGTCGATGGTGCAGGCCGGCGAGGCGTCGGGAATGCTCGACCAGGTCCTCGACCGCGTCGCGGACCAGATCGAGAAGGAGACGAAGCTCAAGCGCCGGGTGAAGGGAGCGATGGTGTACCCCGCCGTCGTCTTCACCTTCGCGTCCCTGGTGCTCGTCGCGATGCTCATGTTCATCGTGCCGATCTTCGCGCAGATCTTCACCTCGCTGAACGGTCAGCTGCCGTTGCTGACCCGCGTCGTCCTCAAGGCTTCCGACGTTCTGCGCCAGCGCTGGTACATCGTCTTCCCGCTCATCGGTCTCCTGCTCTGGGGCGGCCTTCGCTACAAGAAGACCGAGTCGGGACGACAGCTATGGGACAGGTTCAAGCTCCGCGTCCCCGTCAAGATCGGCGAGGTTGTGCTCAAGGTCGTGATGGCACGGCTCCTGCGCACGCTCGCTTCGCTCGTCGCTGCAGGCGTCGACATCATCAAGGCGCTCGAGATCGCCGGCTCGACGGCCGGTAACTGGGTCGTCGAGGAGGCTCTGGCCGACGTGCGCGTGAAGGTCCAGGAAGGCATCCCGATCGCCGAGCCGCTGACGGCCAACCCGATCTTCCCACCCATGGTCAGCCAGATGGTCAAGATCGGCGAGGAGACAGGAGAGCTCGAGCAGATGCTCGGGAAGATCGCCGACTTCTACGAGGACGAGGTCGACGCCGCGATCCAGTCCCTGACCTCGATCATCGAGCCGCTGATGATGATCGGCGTCGGCTTCATGGTCGGCATCATCATCATCTCGATGTACCTCCCGATGTTCAAGCTGATGCAGCTGATCGGGAACCAGCAGTAGCCCGAGCAGCGCGCGAGACGGCATAGATCGCACGGATCGCGGCACCCTCGACCCCGCGGGCAGAGCCCGGGTCGGGCAGGTCTCCGCGGAGGAGCTTCTCCAACGCCCGGAACGTGACGGGTAGGCGCGCCAGAGCGTAGGTCGTGCGTGGGAACAGCTCGAAGGCGCGCTTCGCGCCCCAGCCCGCGCGGGTGAGCGGCGCGATCCGGCGCTCGACCGCGGCCTGGTAGGGGTCGAGATTCTCCGCCCGGCCGGCGAGCACGTCGAGCGCGGCGTCCGCGACGAGCTTCGCCGAGAGAAACGCCTCGTACATCCCGTCGCCCGAGAACGGGTCGACGAGCCCGGCCGCATCGCCGATCACGGCGGTGCATCCTCGCGCGAGGGGCGTCCCCTCGAGCCGTAGCGGGAGCCGGTAGCCGCGGGTGTCGCGCGCCGCGTCGGGATCGACCCCGTATGCCTCGCACATCCGCCTCAGCTCGGCGCGAAGCCTCGGCCCCTCCTCGCCGTTGCCGCCGACGCCGACGTTGACGTGGTCGCCCTTGGGGAAGACCCAGCCGTAGCCGCCGCGGATGGCGGCGATCTCGAGCACCATCGCGCCTGCGTAGCGCGGGTCGTACGGATAGTTCGCCTCGAGCGCGACGCCGTGGACGACGGCACCGGCGAGCCCGAGCTGCTTCGCCGAGAGGCCGTTGCAGCCGTCGGCGCCGATCACGATCCGCGCGTCGAGCTCCCGTGCGTCGGCCGTCTCCCCTTCCCGCACCTCGGCGCCTGCCTCGGCGGCCTTCTGCAGGAGGAAGTGGTCGAGCCGCCGCCGCTGCGTCATGTACGCGAGCGGCCCGCGAGCGCGGCGCGTGAAGCGGTGCCGGTAGCGGAGGCCGCACTCCAGCCGATCGACGACGTCCTCCACGACCGGCTCGATCGAGAAGGGCAGCAGCCGCGCCGCGCGACCGGTGACGCCGCCGCCGCACGGCTTGTCGCGGGGGAAGGTCGCCTTGTCGAGGAGCAGGACGTTCGCGCCTGCGCTCGCGAGGTGGTACGCGGCGGTCGAGCCCGCGGGCCCGGCTCCGACGATCGCGACGTCGTGGGTCGGCACGCGCTCAGGTTACGACGCGCTGGTGGAACGTACGCAGCGAGACGAGCGCGAGCCCGATCGAGCCTCCCACGAGCGCGAGCATGAACGCCCAGACCGGCATGTGCGGGAGCTCGGGCGTCAGCGACGTCCGGAGCCCTTCGCTCATATAGACCATCGGGTTGAAAAGGACGAGCACCTTGAGCCAGAGGATCGGCGTGAGCCTCGCCCACGGGTAGTAGATGCAGCCGAGAAACGTGAGCGGGAGGACGACGACCGCGAAGAGGAGCGTCACCTTGCGCGGGTCGAGCACCGTCCCGATGAACAGCCCCATCGCCGCCGCCAGGAACGAGGCGAAGAGCAGCGCGAACGCGAACAGCACAGGGTCGGTCACGTGGACGACCGGCGCGGCGCCGTGCGCGTGCACGAGATAGACGATCGGGAACACCACGCCTGCAGCCATGAGCGACTGGATCGTGCCGGCGACGATCTTCTCCAGTCCCACGACCCAGACCGGCACGGGTGCGAGCACGCGGTCCTCGATCTCCTTGCTCACGCTGAACTCCTGCACGAGCGGCAGCGCGACGGCCTGGATCCCCTGGAAGTTGATCGCGACGGCGATCAGCCCGGGCACGAGCACCGTTGCGAACGAGACACCCCGCGCCCCGCCGTGGAAGCCCTGTCCGATCTTCGGGAAGACGTAGGCGAAGACGAACACGAACAGGAGCGGCTGCATGATCGTCCGGATCAGGAACTGGCCGAAGTTGCGGCGCAGGACCCGCGTGTCGCGGGCCAGCAGCGCGCCGAAGGTCTGCAGGTACGGCTTCATTCGCGGTACTCCCGGCCGGTGAGGTTGAGGAAGACGGTCTCGAGGCTGGGCGGCAGGCTCGACGCGTCGCGCACCGGCAACCCGAGCTCACCCGCAGCTTCGACGAGCTGGACGAGGACCCCCTCCGAGCGTGCGGCGTGGACGCGAACGACCTCGCCGTCCCGCTCGACCGAGCGTGTGGCGTCGAACCGCTCGGCCTGTTCGGCGAGGGGCGTCGGATCGCCCTCCACCGTCACGGTGATCAGCGTCTCGGCGCCGTGCCTTCGCTTCAGCTCTGCAGGCGTGTCGACCGCGAGCGCCTTGCCGTGGTCGATGATCGCGATCCGCTCGCACAGGACGTCAGCCTCCTCCATGTAGTGCGTCGTCAGGAGAGTCGTCTGTCCGGCCCGGTTGAGGTCCTGCAGGATCCCCCAGAGGTTGATCCGGGTCTGGGGATCGATGCCGGACGTGGGCTCGTCGAGAAACAGCACCTGCGGCTCGTGCACGAGCGCGCGGGCCATCATCAGCCGCTGTGCGAGACCGCCGGAGAGGTGAAAGACCATCGAGTCGGCCCGCTCGGTGAGTGAGAACTGCTCGAGCAGCTCGTCGGCGCGCGCACGTGCGCGGGCGCGCGGGACGCCGAAGAAGCGGCCGTGGTAGTAGAGGTTCTCCCAGACCGTGAGCGAGCGGTCGAGCGTGTTCGCCTGCGAGACGACGCCGATCTGGCGCTTCACATCGGCCGCG
This sequence comes from uncultured Actinomycetes bacterium, assembly GCA_963748755.1. Classification (GTDB taxonomy): domain Bacteria; phylum Actinomycetota; class Thermoleophilia; order Gaiellales; family Gaiellaceae; genus Palsa-739. The sequence continues at coordinate 582,393 of CAVVKA010000003.1, read as the reverse complement.
TGCCTCATCACGTCGAGCCCGGACACGAGCGCGCGCCCGCCGGTGGGGACGACGGTCGTCGTCAGCATCCCGATGGTGGTCGACTTGCCGGCGCCGTTGGGGCCGAGCAACCCGAAGAACTCGCCGCGCCGCACCTCGAGGTCGAGCCCGTCGACGGCGACGAGCGTCCCGAAGAGCTTGCGGAGCTGCTCGGTCCGGATCGGCGTGTCCCCCACGTCGAGAACGTATCCGGATCGGCCCCGACTACAATGCGCACCCCCCGGGGGTGTGCCCGAGCGGCCAAAGGGAACGGGCTGTAAACCCGTCGGCTCAGCCTACGGAGGTTCGAATCCTCCCGCCCCCACTCACTCACTCACGCGCGCGTGCTGCGGGTCTTCCGGCGAGGCGTGCGGGTTTGTACCGCCTAACCGGCGGGTGGATGAGAGATGCACTTCGTATGAAGCGGTTCGTGGTCATCGCCCTGGTCAACGTGGTGCTTGCCGGCGGCGCCGCGACGTATTCCACGGCCTCGACCTCGCTCGCGGCGAAGCCCGGAGCGCCGGTCGTCATCTCGGCCGTGGCGTTTCGGGGCAACACGGCCGCGCTCTATCCGGGCCGCTCGGTGCGCGTGAAGGCGACGCTGACGAACAACACGACGAGCCGGCTCCGCGTCGACGCCGTCCCGATCGACGGCAGCGTCGCGAATCTCCCGCGAGGTTGCCGACCGTCGTGGTTCCGATTCGCCGACGGTCGGTCGGCCGTCGTCGTGGCAGGAAACGGTGGCGCGGCGGGGGTAGGCGGAACGCTGACGTTCGTGGACACCTCGGCCGACCAGTCGGCGTGCGCCGGCGCCGCGCCGACGCTGAAGCTCCGCGCCTTGTCGTAACGCGCCTCCGCTGGGCGCGCGTGGGATGCTGGATCTCGCCCGCCCCGAAGCCGATCCAACACGCGAACCACACGACGTGGATGTACAAGCGAGCCGGCGGGTTCCCGCGCGGGACGAGGCTACAATCCGCGCTCCAGCCCTCTTAGCTCAGCTGGTAGAGCACCTCCATGGTAAGGAGGGGGTCGACGGTTCGAGTCCGTCAGAGGGCTTCACGTATGGCCTGCAAATGGGCCTGCCCAGGCGCGGGAAGGAACGCTGGGGGAGCATTAGGGAACATTTGCCCCCCCGTGATTGAGAGGGCTCCGATCCTGTTGACCGGCCGCCTCACCTCGAAGGGAGCCGAGTGCCCTGGACCAGAAATTCGCCGAACCGGTGGGGCGGTTTCGTCCACCGCCGAGCAATGATTCGGCTTCCGCCTAGCCCACCGTCCGAAAGTCTCGGTCTGGTCCCGCTCCGTGCTCGGCGCGACCCGCATGCTGCCGTGACCCGGCTCGACCGTCAACCACAACGCTCGCGCAGCTCTCACACGGTGATGACGACCTTGCCGCGTGCCTGCCCTTTTCTCATATACCGGATAGCTTCGGCGGCCTCGCTCAGCGGGAACGTCCTGTCGATCACGGGCGTGACCGTGCCGCCTTCGATGCGCTCGTGCAGGTCCTCAAGGTCCTCCTCGCGCACGGTCGCGATCAACGTGCCCAGCTTCTGATGCACGAACAGCGAGAGCATCTGCGCCCGAAGCTGGCGATCGATGCCTCCGAACCACCTCCCGCCGCCTTCTCCTCCGACGATCACGAGCCTCCCCTTGGGCGCGAGGGCGCGCCGAAGGTGCGACAGCGAGCGATTACCCGCGATGTCGAGGATGACGTCGTAGCGCGTGCGGCCGTCGGCGAAGTCTTCTCGCGTGTAATCGATCACGTGGTCGGCCCCGATCGATCGCACCAGTTCAACCTTCATCGTGCTGCAGACGCCGGTCACCCCCGCGTCGAACGCCTTGGCCAACTGCACGGCGAACGTCCCCACGCCTCCCCCCGCACCGATGATCAGGACGCGCTGACCGGCTCGAACCCTTCCCTTGTCGCGAACAGCGTGGAGGGCGGTCGCGCCCGAGGTGGGGACGGCTGCGGCCTGCTCGAAGGAGAGGTTTGCTGGCTTCGGCGCGAGTCGGTCCGCTCGCGCGGACGCGTACTCAGCGAAGGCGCCGCGGCAGGTGCCGAACACCTCGTCCCCGGGCTGGAAGGCGGTCACGTTCGCCCCGACCGCCTCGACACGACCCGCCACGTCAAGACCGGGAATAGGGTTCTTGGGCGCGCGCACGCCGATACCCGCGATCCGATACAGGTACGGCAGCCCCGCCACAGAGTGCCAAACACCCTGATCGACGCCGGCCGCGTGCACCTGCACTAGCACCGCGTCGTCGCCGACTGCCGGCCTGTCGATCTCCCCGAACTGCAGGACGTCGGGCGAGCCATACGTCTCCTGGACGACCGCCTTCATGGTGTCTGGTCGGTGTACGCCCTCGATGTCTGCTTGCGCTGGTCACTGCGACTATCGAGGAACGTCACATCAAGCCTTAGTGGTGGAAATGAAGGCCAGCAACGATCTCGACGGCGATGATCGCCGCGACCACCCAATCGACCACGAGACAGAACGGCGGCCACCAGCGCGTGTTGGCGACGAACTGTCGGCGGTGCTGCCAGAGGTCTTTGAAGCCGTGGCCGGCGAGACCGACAACGAGCAGCCAGGGTGTACTCGTGACTGCAGCGGCGGCGATGATGACGAACATGCCGGCGACACCGGCTTCGACAACGAGGACGGTTCGGCGTCCGTCGGCGACCGCGAAACCGATGTAGACCGAGGCGATCACGGCGAGCCCCAGCGCGTAGACGGTCGCGGTGTCGAGCCACCAGAACGCAAGCGGTGTGGCCGCTTGCGCGACTCCGACGGCCAGTCCCCAGGTGACCGGAGTTCGCACACCGGCGCGGACTGGCTGTGCGATGGCCGCGACGCTCACGAGCGCTTCTGCGGGATGCGCCGTTCCGATCGGATGGCGGGGTGTCGGGCGATGACCTGGTCGAGCCTGTTCCCGTTCTTGACGCCGAGGGCGGGACCCGCGAAGGCCGCGATCGTTTCATCCGTCATCGCGGTCATATCTTGGAGCGAGATCGAGCCGACGGTGGCGCCGCCGATCAGGCTGCGCCCGAGCGCGGTCAGGTAGGAGGGGCCGTCGGTGAAGCTTGGATGGATGCTGCCGCGAACCGTCAACAAAGCGCCGCCGTCTTGGAGGCCGCCGAGGAAGTGGTCTCGCCCGTTCGCGTATTCCGCGTCCGGTTTGGTGCCGGACTGGATCCAGAGGAACGGCCGGTCGAGACGCGCGTTCCGCTCCGCGCCGAAGAGCTTGCCGTCGAGATCGACCCCGACCTTGAAGCGCGGGTCGGCGACCATGACTTGAACCGCCGTCGCACCGCCGATCGAGTGGCCGACGATCCCGACGTGTTGCAGGTCAAGATGACCGGCGAGAGGCGAAGCTGGCTCGAGCTGCGCGAGCCGGCTCAGCTGGTCGAGCACGAAGCTGCTGTCGGCCGCGCGGATGTCGATCAAGCGCTCGACGTCGGGATGCGGCGCCGGTCCCATCACGTCCGGGTGGGTCGTCTGCCCGACGACCTGTCCTCCGGACAGTACGGAGACCGCGGACTCGTAGGGCGCGCTGAGGGCGATGACCACGTAGCCGCGGCTGGCTAGATCGGCGCACAGTGCCGTGTACAGCTCGCGTGGGTTGGAGAGCCCCGTCGAGAACAGCAGCACCGGCCAGCTCCGCTGGGCGGTGCTGACGGGGTCGCCCAGCGTGGCGTGAGTTCTGACGCTGCCGAACGAGGCAAACATGAACGAGGGCATGCCGCCGACCGAGCCCGGCAACTTCCCTTGCGCCTCGAAGTACGGAACCGCACGTCCGTTGCTCGCGTCGCTCGGGTACCAGGCCTGCGCGATCACCTGCCGGTGGTCGGACGGGTTCGCAGTCAGCGTCTCCGGGCGCTGACTGTCCGTCCAGCGGAAGATCTCGCTGCCGACCTTGTGCGGTCCCGCCGGCTTGGGCAGCGTCGGCACGAATGCGGTCAGCAGCGCCACACCCGCGACCGCGAGCCCGACGACGAGCACGCCTCTGCCGATCACTCGCCGCCAGCGGCGGGAGTGTCCCGGTCGCCAACGCCGAAGCGCCGCCGCGGCCGTGACGGCCACGGCAAGGATCTGCCACGGCACGAGCTGCCACTGAACCCCGTCGACGGCGAGCGTGATGAAGGCGAGCACGAGCGCGGCGACGGACAGGGCCTCGAGAGCGGCCGGGCGTCGACGCCGGGAGAGTGCCCACCACAACCCGGCGGCGAGCGCCGCGACGACCATCAGGCCGTCGATGAGGCTCACTCCGACTCGATGCTGTGACCGTCGGCTGGGGCGACGTTGAAGCTGAACATCATTCCGCTCTCGTGGTGCTCGGCGATGTGGCAGTGCGCCATCCAGATGCCGGGGTTCGTCACGTCGAGCAGGATGTCGACGGTCTGGCCGGTTCGCACCAGCACGGTGTCCTTCCAGACCAGGTTTTCCTCGGCGACGCCATCGCGCGCGAGCACGACGAAGCGGCCGGCGCCATGGACATGGAAGGGGTGGTGCATCGGGTGGTCGGAGTCCATCTCGTTGACCAGCCGCAGCTTGACCTGATCGCCGACGCGGAAGTGCCAGTCGATCTCATGGTTGGCGGCGCCCGTCTCTCGGTCGACGAAGCTCCAATGCATGTTCGCCGGCGTCGTGATCCGGTTGACGTCGACCATGTCGTCTTCCCACTCGATGCCGCCGGCGTCGTCGTGCTGCCCGTGAGCGTGACCGTGACCCTGCGGGGCGTGCTCGTCAACCTGCTCGGCGTGCGTGCCGTGCGCTGAGGTCTGGGCGACGAGTGCGGCCGACACGAGCTTCATCCCGCACTTGGGGCAGCGGTCGGCCTCGTCGCTGACCACGTCCGGGTGCATCGGGCAGACGTAGCCCGCTGCGGCGGCCGTCGCGAGCAGCTTCATCCCGCAGTGCGGACAGCGTCCGGGCTGGTCGCTGACCACGTCGGGGTGCATCGGGCAGGCGTAGACGACAGGCCCCTCGGGCGTACCCATGTCCATCTCGGCTATGAGCGCGAGGGTCTTGTCGGGCGGCGCTTCGAAGTAGGGAGCAAGCCGTTTGCGTTCTGCCACCCACTCGTCGTTGTGGCGCAGGACGGCGAACCGTTCGGCAACCGGCGCTGACACAGGCTCGGGGCTGACATCGATCGTCGCGAGCGCGTACGTCCGTTCAGGCGCGCGGTGCTCGAGTGTCAGTTGCCCGGGCTGCTCGAGCAGAGCGTCGACCACGACCCGCTCCGAGGGAGCGAGAATCACCGACTCGATGAGCTCCTCGCGCTCGTAGCGGCCGCTGTCACCACCGACGAGCTTCATCCGCGCGCCCGGAAGCTGGACGTTGAACACGCGCGTGTTCGCGGTGTTGGTCAGGTAGAAGCGAACGACTTCGCCGCGCTGCGCGCTCAGCGAAAGGTTGGTCTCGCCTCCGACCAGCATCACGTTGCCGAACCGCCCCATCGCTGCGTAGGTCGTCTCCTCGCGGCTGAAGGGCGCAATCTTGCCCTCCTCGATCAGGACGTCGTCGAGCGTCAGCAGCAGCTCGCGGTTGACCGGAGGCCAGTAGTCGGGATCTGCTGGGACGACGAGGATGTTCCCGTACAGGCCCATCTCCTGGCCGTAGTCCTCACGGATGTGCGGGTGATACCAGTAGACGCCTGGGTCGGGGAACTCGATCCGGTACGTGTACATCCCGCCCATGGGGATCGGCGCCTGCGTCTCGTGCGTGCCGTCGAAGCGGTTGTCGAGCCGCAGACCGTGCCAGTGCACCGTCGCCTCCAGGTCGGCTTCGTTGGCGACCTTGACGACGATCTCCGAGCCTTCACGTACACGCAGGGTGGGACCCGGGATGGAACCGTTGTAGGCGAGCATCCGTACGGTCGCATCGCCGAGCTGCTTCGTCACCGGAGCGATCCCCAACTCGAAGACATCGCCGCCGGACAACTCCACGACCTCGGAATCGATGCAGGCGGGAAGACCGGGGGTCTCGGTCGGGAACAGCTCGGTGGTGGTAGGGGCGCCGGTCACGAGGCAACCGGCGCGGGCGCCATCGGGACGGTGTCAGGAGCGGTACCGGTCGGCGGCTCGTCCCCGCCCATGTCGAGGCGGAAGGGCGGGTAAGCGTCGGTCATCAGCGAGGCGTAGGCGGCGACGCGGAAAACCCAGCGGTTCATGCCGAGCACGAAGTCGTAGAGCGGCTTTGGGTAGCGGCTCGTGAAGAGCAGCATGATGCCGGCGAAGAGGACGAGCAGTCCCACCAGGCCACCGCCGCCGTACAACCGGTCGATGCCGGACCCCGCCCAGGCGCCGCCGACAAAGACCGCGATGACGAGATAGTGCGGCAGCGCCAGCAGCCACCACTTGACGAGCACGAGCCCGCGCGAGAGCGACTCCGGGTACTCGACCTCGAGCCGGGCGGGATAGTCGGGCACGTCCTTGAGCGTGAAGGGTGGGTACTTGTCGGTGCCGAGTGCGCTGTAGCTGTAGAAGCCGACGCGCCACGACCAGCGGAGGACGCCGACGTTGAAGTCGAATAGCGCCCTCGGGTAGCGGCCGGTGAAGAGGATCGCGAAGAATGCGATCACGCTCACGACCACAAAGGCGATCCAGAGGAAGAGGAGCACGACGAAGTGCGGGATCGCCAGCAGCCACTTGACCAGCCAGAGTCCGCGGCTGAGCCTCGGCGAGAGCTCGCCCGTGAGTTGGAGCGGATAGGGGGATGTGCTGGTTTCCATGTGCGGAACCTCTCTGTCGCCGATCAGGCGACGGATACCGGTGGCGTGTGAGGAATGTCGTCGCGCAGCTTCGGCTCCGCGCCGAGGCGCGCGTTGTCAGGTTCGCGGGCGGTCTGAACCTCCGCGAAAGCATCGATCTGTTCGGCGATGAACTCGGCGTCGTCCTTGATCCAGCCGAGGAGGGCCGAGCCGCGTGTGTGCTGCCAGGGGAGACCGAGGAAGTAGAAACCCGGGACGTCGGTCACGCCTCGCCGGTGACTGACGCAGCCGTTCGGATCCGTGAAGGGAAGCTTGATCCAGGAGTGATCTGGCCTGTATCCGGTCGCCCAGATCACGGCGTCGACCTCGAGCTCGCTGCCGTCGGCAAAGCCGACGGTGCGACCCGAGGCCGCGACTGCCCGCGGCTTCAGTTCGACACCGTGGCGCTTCAGCTGGCGCGGGCTCGAGCCGATCAGCGTGTCGCGGTCGCGCAGCCGGCGCCCGAGCCGCGACTCGACCGTCTTGTCAAGCAGCCGCGTTTTTGTCAGCCACCAGAAGAGGTCGCGGCCGAGGAATCTCTGCGGCAGCGGTGTCTGGCGCGAGCCGACGGCGAGGTGGACGCGATGGGTCACGGCTAGCTCCGCTGCGATCTGGAAGCCGGTGTTACCACCGCCGACGACGAGAACGGTTCCCTCGGGGACGTCGCTCGGGCGCCGGTAGGCGGTGCTGTGTGCCTGGAACAGGTCCGGCGCGAACTCTCCGCTGAGCGCCGGCACGAGAGGGACCTGGAAGGGACCGGTGGCGACGACGACCTGGTCGGCCTCAATCTGCCGGTCAGGGAGTCCGGCGACGAACCTTCCGCCGTCCGTGTCCAGCGACTGCACCGCGCTCTCGAGTTCGATGGGGAGCTCGAAGGCGGCGGCGTACTGCTCGAGATAGGCGATCACCTCGTCGCGTCTCGGGTAACCGTCCGGGTCACCGGCGAACGCAAGGCCGGGAAGACTGTCGTAACGGCGTGGCGTGAACAAAGTCAGCGAGTCCCAGCGACCGCGCCAGGCGGCGGCAATCGAATCGGCTCCGTCCACGATCAGGAACCGCCGGCCCGCGCGCGCCAGGAAGTAACCGATCGCAAGGCCCGCCTGGCCGGCCCCGATCACCACGACGTCGAAGTGTTCGCGAGAGCCCTGGGCCGTGCTCGTATTCGTCGCGGCCAGCTCATCGGCGCGTTCTGTGAGATTCATTCCGTCGACCCCTTTCCATCGCTCTCCCTCGACCTGTTGCTAGCCTAGCACCTAGCTGAACGATCAGCTAGTTACCTGAGCGGGAGAAGCGCAGATGGCAGATTTGAAGGTCGAACGGGCGAAAGCCGCGGAACGCACAAGAGACGCCGCACGGACCAGAGACGCGATCCTGGTCGCTGCCGAGGATCGTTTCGCCCGCCTCGGGTTCGACGGCACGAGCCTGCAGCAAATCGGAGAAGCCGCGGCCGTCGCGCGCAGCACGCCCGCCTACTTCTTCGGCAGCAAGAAGGCACTCTACGACGCAGTGCTCGCTCGCGTCATCGCCCGCGCCCAAGCAGCGATGGCACGTGCCCACGCGGCCGAGGACGGGGACCGCTCCGCCGAGGAGGCCGCCGAATCGTACGTCAGCGCCTTCCTCGACCTGCTCGGCCACGATCAGAACTTCGTCCGACTCGGCCAGCGAGAGGCACTCAAGGACGCAAGCCCGATCGCCGGGTTCTTCGCCCGCTTCGTGGAGGAGGCTGTCGTCCTGCTCAAACCTGCGGCTGAGAAGGCGGGCGTCTCAGCGGAGCGCCTCGTCCTCGACCTCACGGCGCTTTGCTGGTATCCGTTCGCCCACGAGCATACGCTCATGCCCGCGCTCGGCATAAAGGCGCGCAACCCCGCCTTCCTCGACGAGCAGAAACGGCACCTCGGAACACTGGTACGAGCGCTGACACGTTCCAGGTCTTGACCGGCAGTAGGAAACGGAGAGCTCGTGGAACCCAGCGCCACGACCCGCAGCAAGCGCATGAAACAACGCGGATCGCTGTGGCGCAGCGCAATCCGGGCAACACTCCACTGCCTCACGGGCTGCGCCATCGGGGAGGTGCTCGGGATGGTGCTCGCGACCGCATTCGGCTGGACCAACGCCGCCTCAATCGCGGTCTCCGTCGCGCTGGCGTTCTTCTTCGGCTACTCGCTCACGATTCGGCCCGTACTTCGCGCGGGCCTCGGTTTCCGCCGCGCCGCCGGCGTCGCCTTGGCATCCGACACGGTCTCGATCACAACGATGGAGATCGTCGACAACGCCTTCATCCTCATCGTCCCCGGCGCGCTGGCTGCCGGACTCAGTGACGTCCTCTTCTGGTGGAGCCTCGCGCTCAGCCTCGTCATTGCGTTCGTACTAACAGTGCCCGTCAACCGCTGGCTGATCGCGCGCGGGCGCGGTCACGCGGTCATGCATGAACTGCACGCGCACTAGCAACGGCGTACAGGCGCCGAGGGAACACTGAGGGAACACCACCGCGGCCACAGACGGGCATGCGCGGTCCCTCCTCCTGGGGCGATTGCTTTCGTGCCCGCGGCTTCCCAGGCTTGTCCGCCGTTCCCGCCTCGTTTCTCGATGGCAAGAAGGGGTCGACGGTTCGAGTTCCGTCAAAAGACCCGCAAATGGCGATTTGTGTTGTCTGTGCTGAATTGCGGATGAGGAGGGTCAACCGAGGGAGCGAGAAGTGGCACGTTTGCAGGGGCTTTCTCTCCATGAGCCCTACGGAGGTGCGCCCCAAAAATCAATGAATTACGACGCACAGGGAATCACCGCTGTGATCGTGGTTCCACGACCGGCGGGACTCACGACTGAAAGACGCCCGTCAAGTGCTTCGACACGGTCGGCGAGACCGCGCAACCCCGAACCTCGTGCGTCGTCGGCTCCTCCGATTCCGTCATCACTCACCGCGACGAACGCGGCGCCCCGGTCGCGTGAGACATGGACGTCGACCGCCGAGCTGAACGGCCGGAAGCTGGCTCTCGTCTTACGGCGTCAGCTTGCGTTCCCGTCCCAGAGGTGGAGCAAGGATGTCGCAGCGTGCTCCATCCACGGTGAATCCGTAGCGGCCTTTTGGGGCGAAAGGGCTGCTACGGTGGGCGCGCGGTCGCCGGTTCGGCGCTCGCACCTTACTTATGCAGGCCTCTCCCTCCCAGCGTCGCAGGCGCTAGGCGTGCTCGCTCGCCGGGATGACCTGCGCAACGTCGCGATCATCGCGCACGTCGACCATGGGAAGACGACGCTCGTCGACGCGATGCTCTGGCAGTCCGGCTCGTTCCGCGAGAACCAGGACGTCGCGGAACGCGTGCTGGACTCGATGGACCTCGAGCGCGAGAAGGGCATCACGATCCTCGCCAAGAACACGGCGGTGTCGCTCGACGACACGAGGATCAACATCGTCGACACGCCGGGCCACGCCGACTTCGGCGGCGAGGTGGAGCGCGCCCTGACGATGGTGGACGGCGTGCTGCTGCTCGTCGACGCGTCCGAGGGGCCGTTGCCGCAGACACGGTTCGTCCTGCGCAAGGCCTTGGAGCGGAAGTTGCCGGTCGTGCTCGTGATCAACAAGGTCGATCGCAGCGACGCGCGGCCGGCCGAAGTCGTCAACGAGGTGTACGAGCTCTTCCTCGACCTCGACGCGGACAGCTCGCAGATCGAGTTTCCGATCGTGTACGCGAACTCGCGCGCGGGTCGGGCGGGACTCGCCGCGGACGACCTCGCACCCGACCTCGGCCCACTGTTCAGCACGCTGCTCGACACGATCCCGGCACCGACCTACGACCCCGAGCATCCGCTGCAGGCGCTCGTCACGAATCTCGACGCGAGCCCGTACGTCGGCCGGCTCGCGCTGTTGCGGATTCGCCACGGGACGCTGCGAAAGGGTGCGCCGATCGCGTGGTGCCGGTCCGACGGGACGATCCAACAGGCACGCGTGACCGAGCTGTACATCACCGAGGCACTCGACCGCGTTCCCGCGGACGAGGCGGGGCCCGGCGAGATCGTCGCGCTCGCCGGACTGCCCGAGGTGACGATCGGCGAGACGATCGCCGACCCCGACGATCCGCGGCCGCTGCCCGTGACGACGGTCGACGAGCCGAGCCTGTCGGTGACGATCGGGATCAACACGAGCCCGCTCGCCGGCACCGAAGGAACGCGTTTGACCGCGAGCCAGGTGAAGCAGCGCCTCGATGCGGAGCTCGTCGGCAACGTCTCCCTGCGCGTCCTCCCCACGCCGCGCCCCGATGCGTGGGAAGTGCAAGGACGCGGCGAGTTGCAGCTCGCAATCCTCGTCGAGCTGATGCGCCGCGAGGGCTTCGAGCTGACGGTCGGTAAGCCGGAGGTGCTGACGAAGGAAGTCGACGGCAAACGGCACGAACCGGTCGAGCGTGTCGCGATCGACATTCCGGAGGAGTTCATCGGTGTCGTCACGCAACTCCTCGCCCTGCGCAAGGGCAGGCTGCAGCAGATGGTGAATCACGGCACCGGCTGGGCGCGCATGGAGTACCTCGTGCCCGCGCGGGCGTTGATCGGCTTTCGCACCGAGTTCCTCACCGAGTCGCGCGGCACCGGGATCCTCCACCACGTGTTCGAGGGGTGGGAGCCGTGGCACGGCGAGCTCCGCACGCGGCCAACCGGCAGCCTCGTCGCCGACCGGCGCGGTCAGGCGACCGCGTTCGCGATCACGAACCTGCAGGAGCGCGGCTCGCTGTTCATCGCGCCCGGCGACGAGCTGTACGAAGGGATGGTCGTCGGCGAGAACGCGCGCGACAACGACCTCGACGTGAACGCCTCGAAGCCCAAGAAGCTGACGAACATGCGCGCCGCAGCCGCCGACGAGACCGTCCGCCTGATTCCGCCGCGGCCGCTGTCGCTCGAGCAGGCGCTCGAGTTCATCCGCGACGACGAGGCGGTCGAGGTCACGCCGCAGTCGATTCGGCTCAGGAAGGTCGAGCTGTCAGCATCGAAACGGCAAACATCGGCGTCGCGCGCCAAGCGCGACCGCACGGCTGCGGCGCAGGCCTGACGAACACCGAGGAACGACGGGCAGAGCCCTCGGCTTGCCGAGAACCGCTGATAGGCTCGCCGCCCTGATGGGATCGAGAGTGCACCGCCTAGCGTGTCTGGTCGCGCTCGCGGCCGCCGCGGCGGCAACGGCGGGATGCGGCGGCGGCGGGACATCGAACACACCGTCCACGACGAACTCGGCCGCGGCATCGTGCACGAAGTCGCAGCTGGCGCTGGTCAAGCCGGGACAGCTCACCGTCGGCACCGACAACCCGGCCTACCCGCCGTGGTACGCCGGCGGCACGAAGAGCTCGTTCTGGAAGATCAACGACCCGTCGAACGGCAAGGGCTTCGAGCCGGCAGTCGCCTACGCGGTCGCGGAGCAGCTGGGCTTCCCGCACTCAGCGGTGAAATGGACGTACGTCCCATTCACCCGATCCTTCGCCCCGGGCAAGAAGTCGTTCGACTTCGACATCAACCAGATCTCCTACACGAAGGCCCGCGCGCAGGTCGTCACGTTCAGCACCTCGTACTACGACGTCAACCAGGCGATCGTCGTGCTCAAGCGGACGAAGATCGCGTCGGCGCACTCGATCGCAGGCCTGCGGTCGTTCAAGCTCGGCGCGCAGCTCGGGACGACGAGCTACTCCTTCATCACCTCGACGATCAAGCCCACGACGCAGCCGGCGGTCTACCAACAGAACGCGGCGGCGGTGGAGGCGCTGAAGAACAAGCAGATCGACGGGCTGGTCGTCGACCTCCCGACCGCGTTCTACGTCGCGGCCGCCCAGGTGCCGAACTCCGAGGTGCTCGGCCAGTTCAATTCGGGCGGGGGTGCCGGCTATTTCGGCATGGTCTTCGCGAAGGGCAACCCACTCGCGGCATGCGTCGACAAGGCGCTCACCCAGCTGCGCGCGAACGGGACGCTGCAGCAGCTCGAGCAGAAGTGGCTAGCGAAGGCGACCGGCGCGCCGGTCTTGAAGTAGACGAGTCGAGGCGCTCGCGCGTCCTTGGTGCGCTGTCGGGAGCCGACGGCCGCCGCGGGGTGGCGATCGCGCTCCTGTCGACGATCGCCTTCCTCGTCATCGTGGTCGTGGTCGTTGCCAACTCGCCCGGCTGGCCCGTGGTCCACAAGGGATTCTTCAGCTGGCACTACTTCAAAGCCTCGTTCCCGGAGACCGCGAGGGCCTTCCTTGTCAACTGCAAGATCTTCTCGATCGCGGAGTGCCTCATCCTCCCGTTCGCGCTCCTGATCGCCGTGCTGCGGAGCCTGCCGGGACCGGTCTTCTTTCCGCTGCGTGCGCTGGCGATTGCGTACGCCGACTTCTTCCGCGGCGTGCCGACGATCCTCGTGATCTCGATCCTCGGCCTCGGTGTGCCGGGGCTGCAGATCTCGGGCGTCCCGACCTCGCTGGTGTTCTGGGGGATCGTGGCGCTCGTGCTCATCTACAGCGCCTACGTCTCCGAGGTCTACCGAGCGGGCATCGAGTCGGTGCACCCGAGCCAGGAGGCGGCCGCGCGCTCCCTCGGGCTCACCCGGTGGCAGACCCTCCGCAAGGTGATCCTCCCTCAGGCCGTGCGACGCGTGATCCCGCCGCTCCTGAACGACTTCATCGGCCTCCAGAAGGACACGGCGCTCGTCGGCTTCCTCGGCGCGATCGAGGCGTTCAACCAGTCGCAGATCGACGTCAACGCCACGTTCAACTTCACGCCCTTTCTTGTGGCGGCGGTCCTCTTCGTCGCGATCACGATCCCGCTCGCGCGCTTCACCGATTGGCTGATCGCGCGTGACCGCCGCCAGCGCCAGGCGCAGGGGGTGTTCGCGTGAGCAGCGCCGCGGCGCTCGAGATCGAGGGACTGCGCAAGTCGTTCGGGAACAACCTCGTCCTCGACGGGATCGACCTCTCCGTCGGCGAGCACGAGGTGATCTGCCTGATCGGCGCCTCGGGCTCGGGGAAGTCGACGCTGCTGCGCTGCGTCAACCTGCTGGAACCCGTCGATGCAGGCCGAATCGTGGTCGCACGGGAGGAGATCACCCGGCGCGGCGTCGACGTGAACCGGGTTCGCCGCCGGATCGGGATCGTCTTCCAGGCCTTCAATCTCTTCCCGCACATGAGCGTGCTCGAGAACGTCACGCTTGCACCAAGGCTGGCGCTCCACCAGGGCCGCCGAGAGGCCGAAGAACAGGCGCGCGTGCTGCTCGACCGCTTCGGCCTCTCCGACAAGGTGGAGGCGTATCCCGACCACCTCTCCGGCGGCCAGCAGCAGCGCGTCGCGATCGTGCGCGCGCTGGCCATGCAGCCGCGGCTGATGCTGCTCGACGAGGTGACGAGCGCGCTCGACCCGGAGCTCGTCGCGGAGGTGCTGGACGTGATCGGTGAGCTCGCCGCCGGCGGGATGACGATGGTGATCGCGACCCACGAGATGGGCTTCGCCCGCGACATCGCGACCCGCGTCTGCTTCCTCGACGACGGCGTCATCCTCGAGCAGGGACCGCCCGAGCAGATCTTCGGCTCGCCGCGCGAGCGCCGGACGCAGCAGTTCCTGCAGCGAATCGTGAACGCGCACCGGCTCTGAGCCGCGGGACGTGTGCGAAGCCCGCTACACGGGATCCCACTTGGATCGAGCCCCTCCTCAGGTCCGTGGGGAAGGAGGGGGTCGACGGTTCGAGTCCGTCAGAGGTGCAACCCGATCGTCGCAGGAGTAAGTTGCACGGCGGACTCACTTGCGCTCAGGATTTCGTCGAGAGGGGTCATGTTGAACCATCGGCCGGCCCGGTGGCCGTTAGGGATTCTCGTCGCGCTGGTGTGCTCCGGAATCGTGTTTGCGACTCCCGGTGCAGCATTCTCGCTCGTCGGCGTGTCGGCGGTCGACAACGTCCCGTATATCCAGATTCAGGGGACGGGCGACAGCTATGCGCGCGCCTCGACCGGGATCGGGAGCATCGTCTATGTGGGTGGGTCGTTCTCCACGGTCTTCGAGCCGTTGTCGGCGACCAACTACACCCGGAACGATCTGTACGCGTACGACGAGACCACGAAGCTGGTCACGTCGTTCGCTCCGAGTTTCGACGGTGAAGTTTGGGGGCTGACCCACAGCCCGGACGGCCGCTTTCTCTACGTGGCGGGCAACTTCAACACCGCCAACGGCGTCGCGCGCAAAGGGCTCGCGCGGTTCGATCTCGCCACCGGTGCGCTGACGAGCTTCGACGCGCACCTCGACGGCCACGCGCGGACACTCGCCTACGTGAACGGACACCTGATCGTGGGCGGCGCCTTCACCTCTGTCAACGGCGTCCGCCGAGTGGCGTTGGCCAGCCTCGACCCGACCACGGGTGCGCTGCAGTCCTCGTATCTGAACGCGAGCCTGTCGGGGACGGTCTCGAGCGTGGCCGGAGCGACGGCCGTAATCCACTCGGCGGTCAACTCGGCGGGAACGCAGATGGCTGTCGCGGGAAACTTCACTTCCGCCGGGAGTGCGACGCATTGGCGCGTCATCCTGCTCGACCTCGGCTCGACGTCGGCGACCGTGAGCGCCTGGAACGCGCCGATCCTGCAGCAGCCGTGCGACTCGGCCGAGGTCCCCAATTACGTCACCGACCTCTCTTACGCTGCGAACGGCACCTGGTTCGCCATGGCCACCAGCGGCTACAGGAACGAGGTCAACGGCTTCCCGCTTACCCAAACGGTCTGTGACGCGGTCGCACGGTTCAGTACCTCGGTGGCCGGCAACGTCGCTCCGACCTGGGTCAACTACACGGGTTGCGACTCGCTCTACAGCGTGCTCGTGGAGCCGGATGCCGTCTACACCGGGGGCCACGCCCGCTGGCTCGACAATCCCGATGCTTGCGATCAGGCCGGTGCGGTCGCGGTGAGCCGGCCGGGCATCGGGGCCATCGATCCCACAACCGGTCAAGCCCTCAGCTGGAATCCCACCCGGTCACGTGGCCGCGGTGCCGACTCTCTCGAGATGACCGGACTGGGGCTCACCGTCCTCAGCGACTGTGCGGCTTCGGGGATCAGCGGCGATGCAAGCTCGGACGCCAACTACCTCGCCCAGACGTTCCACCCTTGTGTCGGAGTCGTGGCGACGCCGACCACGACCACGGAGACGCTGAGCGTGAGCAACGCCGGCTCGGGGACGGTCAGATCGAGCTCGACCGGAATCAGCTGCGGCTCGACGTGCTCCCACGACTTCACCTACGGAACGACCGTCACCTTGACGGCGACGCCCGCGACAGGCTCCCGCTTCACCGGCTGGTTGGGCGCCTGCACAGGCACCGGCACGTGCACGGTGGTGATGAATCAGGCCGAATCGGTCACCGCCACCTTTGCGCTCCTCTCCGAGACGCTCAGCGTGAGCAATGCTGGCTCCGGGACAGGGACGGTCACATCGAGCCCGACCGGGATCGCCTGCGGCTCGGCCTGCGCACGCGACTTCACCTATGGAACGAACGTCACCCTGACGGCGGCGCCTGCGACGGGCTCCAGCTTCACCAGCTGGTCGGGCGCCTGCACGGGCACCGGCACATGCACCGTGACGATGGATCGCGCGCAGTCAGCGACCGCGACGTTCGAGCACAATCGCCTCCCCGCGTGCGTGGTCCCGAGGCTCCTGGGCAAGAAGCTCAGGGCCGCGAAACGGGTGCTGCGGAAGGCGCACTGCCGCACCGGCAAGATCAGCTATCGGTATTCGCACCGCAAGAAGGGCCAGGTGATGTCCGAGCGGCCCCATCCCCGGCAGCACCTTCGCAACGGGGCGAAGGTCAACCTCCTCATCAGCAGAGGAAGACGGCGGTAACCCGCGCGTTCTCCAACCTCTCCCGCCGCGCCGGGCAGTTGTCAGCGATAGGGCAGGAAGCAGATCCCGGACAAGTTCGTCACGCCGCCGCACATCTGGCTGGCGCTCTGGTTGTCGCTGGCGATCCACAATCCCGCACTCGTGGCCTCCATGTCGTCGGCGCCCAGCCCGCGGTCGCGACTGTAGTAGCCGGCCGAGTTGTCGGGTTTGACGTACAGGTTGCCGGTGGCGGGGTCCAGGCCCTCCATGCCGGGCGCGTTGTAACCGCCGACGCCGAGCCCATCGCAGCCGTTGGTGTTCATTGACCACCGTTCGTGCCCGCCGAAGTAGGCGCCGTGCGCGTCGGCCGCGGTCGCGTACAACGAATCACAACCCGCGTAGTTCACCCACTTGTGCAGCACCGCGGCCTGAGTGGCCGGGAACGCGGCAGCCACGTCACACAGGCCGGTCCAGGGACCGTGTCCCGGGTTCTGCACGTACGGGTGATACCCGGTGGTCGCCATGTAGACCGTCGCGTCATCCGGTGACCAGGACGCAGCCTGGACGTAGAACGGCTCCACCGTGGCGCACTGGTACGGGAATGCGGGGTTGCTGCCATCGAATTCGGGTGAGGTCCAGGCCGTGACCGTGGCGGAGGAGCCGCCCACGTTCAGCATGAATATCTGCTCCCGCTGTTGGCCGCCGACCGACGTGAAGTCGCCCTCGACCAGGTCCAGCGTGCCGCTGTGGCTGAGCTGCTGGTTGTAGACGCGGGTCGAGTTGCCCGAGACGCCCGGGTACTGGTAGTTGCCGGAGATGTTCAGGTGCAGGAAGCCGTCGCTCCTGCCGGTGACCGGGTTCAGGCTCGCCATGTACAGGTCACCGGTGTCCCCGTTGATGCCGGTGAAGTTGCCGCCGACCAGCAGGTGGTTGCCCGCGCCGACGATCGTCTGCACCGCGCCCGAGGCCTTGCTCGCGAACGTGCTCACGACGGCGCCGGTGGTGGTGTCGAGCTCGGCGATGTTCTGCACCGGGACGCCGTTTACCGACGTGAACTTGCCGCCGATGTAGGCGTGGCTGCAGTCGCCGTTGGCGAACGCGATCGTGTTGACCGTGTTGCTGGGGTTCGAAATGGTGCCGTAGGTGCCCACCACGTTGGGCGCCCAGCTCGTCACGGTGTAGGGCGCGGAAGCGCTGAAGCTGAACACGTTGTTCCTGGTGTACGTGGTGCTCCCCTTCACGATGGTGTTGAAGGTGCCCACCGCGTACATGGTGTTCCCGCACTGCACCAGCTGGCGGACCTCCTGGATGGGGTTGTTCAGGGTGGCTTTCAGATGGGGCGTGTTGCTGGCCGGCGTCGATGACACCACTCCGGACGGCGGCTGCTCGCCGCCTGTGCCGGCCTGGGCGGACGGCACGCCGAAGCCCAGCACTGCTGCCGCTGCGATGACTGTGGCGAGGTATCTCCTCACGATCTTCTCCTTGTCGGCCAGGCAAGCAGCACCCGATCTGTCACGCCCCCGCAGTTACTCGGAGGCGCAAAAACCTTGACGGTCTCAATTCTTCCCTTCACCCCGTAGGAACCTCTCGCGCGGCAGCCACTGGAAGTACGAACGCTTCCCGAGTCTACGACATCGACCGCGTCGGCGAGACCCTTGTCGTCTGGTGGTCGCGCGAGCGATCGCGGTGTTCGACAGATTCTTCTAGGACCTGACGCGCGCCCGACGAAGCGGCGCACCTCGTCCGAGCCCGAGACGATCGAGGTGGAGCCGCTCCCGCATCCGCCAGAGCTGAACCGCGTAGACAACCGCACCGATACACAGCGCTGCACCGACCACGGAATCCCGTCGCCCGAACGCGAGAGACGCTGCAGCCGGTAACGCGGCGAAGCAGACCACGGCACCGAGCTCGACGCCCGCGACGGCGCGACTCAACGGACGGAAGCCGAACCCCCGGCCGACCTGCGCCAGCCCGAGCGCGTTCCGCACGAGGATCGCCGCAGCCCACCCGATCGCCGCGCCGATGATGCCGATGCGCGGAATCAGCGGCACGTCGATCGCGACATTGACGACGAACGCGAGCACCGTGTTCCAGAGGTTCCACGACGTCTGTCCAACGGTGATGAGGACGATGTCGACGAGACCGCACGCGGACGAAAAGAGAACGGCGACCGACATCAGGACCATCGTGCTCGTGCCGGAGTCGTAGCCGGGGCCGAACAGGTTCAGGATCAGCGGCGCGGCGACGAGCACGGCCAGTGCGAGCGGCCACGTCAGCACGATCACCCACGCCGTCGAGACGCGATACAGACGGCGCGCCGCGTCGAGGTCGCGCGATGCGACGAGCATCGCGAGTCGCGGTTGTACCGCGTACCAGATGGCCTGGTTTCCGATCTGGGCGACGACGACGAACCGCGTCGCTGCGGTGTAGACGGCCGCCGCCGCGGCGCCGCGCAAGGCGCCGACGAGCAGGATGTCCAGCCGCTGCAGGGCGACCTGGATCGTCCCGGCCAGCGCGCGCGGCAGCGTGAACCGCCAGAAGACGCCGAAGTCGATCGTCGCCTCGCCCGAGCGGACAGCTGTCCGCTCGGGGACGAGCTGCAGAAGCGCCCACGTCGCGGCGACGGCCGCCACGCCATATGGGGCAATCCACGCGAGTGCGACGGCGAATGCACCACCGCCCGCCAGGACCGCGGCGGCCACGAGCACGAGCTGCAGCGTCGGCCGCACGAGCCGCTCGACCACGACGGTCGGACGCATTCGCCCGAGCCCGCGCGTCGCGGCGGTCACGACGTCGTACACCGCCGCAACGGGAACGGCTGCACCGACCAGGGCGATCAGCGCCTCGCCGTGCGCGACGTCGGCTCCACGCGTGACGAGGTGCAGCACGTGAACACCGGCGACGGCGACCGCCGCTCCGGCAAGCGCGCTTACGGCTGCCACCGGCACGAGCGCCGCCCGCAGGTAGGGCCGGACGTCCTCCGGCCGCTCGACCGCACGTGCGCTCGCGAGGACGTGGACGATCGTCGCGTCGGTGCCGAGGCGCGCGGCAGTCGCAACCAGGACGAACAGCGATGTCGCGCCGAAGACGGCGCCGGCATCCGGCCGCGAGAGGCTCCGCGCGATGACGAGGATCACCGCGAGGCTGACGGCCGCGCTGACGAAAGCGCCCGCGACGTTCAGAACTCCGCCGCGCGCGACGCCGGCGAACGGCGTCTCGCGAGCGTCGGGGGAGATGCCAGCTCCGGCCGGCGGGGCACCGCTCCTATCCCCCTGGCTTTCGATCTGCGGGGTGAGCTCGTTCCGAAGCGACGGCAACCGCCTCAGCTGCCGCTCCAGTTCGTCCAACTTGTTGTGCAGCGCCGCGATCTTCTCGATCCGCGCCTTGATCACGTCGCCTGGGTCCCACCGGGCGCTTGAGCGACGCGCGTGTCTTCGTCGTCGCAGTCGGCTCACGTTTGTCCCACTAGCCGCGACCAATTACGCTGAGGTGGTGGGGGAGTCTTTGGAGGCGTCCGAGCGCGGCGTCGTCGTTGCCTTCCGGCGCGACCCGCGCCTGCTGCGCATGCACCTGCCGCTGCGGGCACGCCGGGGCATCCGCCGCGGAGTCGATCTGTTCGGAGAGCTGACCGGTGGCTTCCGCCTGCTGCCGAGCTATGTGATCGTGGGCGCGCAGAAGGGCGGGACGAGCGCGCTCTACGAGTACCTCGTCCGGCATCCGCTGGTCGGCCGGTCGACGAACGAAGAGGTCCAGTACTTCAGCCTCAACTACGCGAGGGGGACGGCGTGGTACCGCGGGCACTTCCCGACCGTAGCTCGCGCGGCTTTCGTGCGCCGCCGCTACGGCCGCGAGCTAGTCACCGGCGAGGCGTCGCCGTACTACCTCTTTCATCCACACGCTCTGGAGCGGATTCGCGAGCTCCTCCCCGAAGCCAAGCTCATCGTCGTGCTGCGCAACCCGGTCGACCGTGCGTACTCCCAGTACAACCACTCGCGGCAGACGGGGGTGGAATCGCTGGAGACGTTCGAAGCCGGGCTCGCGGCCGAGTCGGATCGCCTCGGCGAAGAGCTCGAGAAGATGCTTGCCGACCCCTTCTACAACAGCTTCTCCCACTACCACCACTCGTATCTCGCACGCGGGCTGTACGTCGAGCAGCTCGAGCGCCTGTACCGCCTCTTCGACGAGCGGCAGATCCTCCTCGAGGCCGCGGAGGACCTCTCGACCGACACGGACGCCGTGTACGTACGCGCGCTCGAGTTCCTCGGGCTGCCTCTGCAACGGCTCTCGCAATACCCCCGGCAGAACGTCAGGCGCTATCCGCCGATGCGTCCGGAGACGCGGCGTCGGCTGGTGGAGTACTTCTCCGAGCCGAACGAGCGCCTCTACGCGTTCCTCGGGCGCGACCTCGGCTGGGAACGCGCATGAGGATCGCGGTCTTTTGCACGCTCGGCCCTCGCTCGCTCGACCGGGAGACGATCGTCGCCCTCGACGAGTACGACGTCGACCTCTTCCGGATCAACCTCTCCCATACGGCCGCCGACGAGATCGAGGACGTCATCTCGCTGATCCGCCGCCACTCGACGACGCCCATCTGCCTCGACACCGAAGGCCCACAGGTTCGCATCGGCCCGATGGCGGAGGAGACCCGCCTGGAGCCGGGCGGAAAAGTCGTCCTCACGGCCGAGGCGGTGCTCGGAACCTCGGAGCGTTTCACGCTCCGGCCGGCGGCGGCGATCCGGCAGTTGAAGGTCGGGCACGTACTCTCGATCGACATCGACGGCGCCGCCGTAAAGGTCACCGCGATCCGCCGCGGCCTCGCCACGGCAGAGGTCGCCGCGGCCGGGCGCGTCCAGTCGAACCGGGCTGTGACCATTCGGCCGGAGCCCGGCTTGCCCGCTCTCTCCGAGAAGGATCTCGCGGCCGTCGCGATCGGCGCCCGGACCGGCATTGCTCACTACGCGTTGTCGTTCGCAGGCGCGGCCCGGGACGTTGAGCGCCTGCGCGCGCTGGCCCCCGACGGCGCGCACATCATCGCGAAGATCGAGAGCACTTCCGGCCTGCTCCACATGGACGAGATCATCCCCGCCTCCGACAGCGTCCTCCTCGATCGCGGCGACCTTTCGCGGCAGGTTCCGATCGAGCGCGTCCCGTACTGGCAGAAGGCGGTCGTTCGCCGCTGCAACCGCTGGAACCGGAGCCTCTACGTGGCCACGAACCTACTCGAGTCGATGGTCACGAACGTGACGCCGACGGTCGCGGAGTCCAACGACATCGCGAACACGCTCCTCGACGGCGTCCACGGGCTCGTCCTCGCCTCGGAGACCGCGATCGGCATCGATCCGGTCGGAGCTATGGCGATGACACGCAGAATGATCGCCGCCTTCGAGGTGGCGACCGGGACCCAGTCGCTCGCCGACGCGGCGGACCTGGAGTCCGTGGGCGAGGGGTCTACCTTCGTGCACGGCTAGACGCCCCGCCCTCGGCGGTGCAGCCGATCGAGCACCGCGTCACTCGTCGTGAGCCGGCCGGCAACGGCGAGCGCAAGGTACGGGCGAGGCTCGAGCGGCCGCTTCGCGAGCCCGCGCAGGCTCCAACGAATGGCCTCCCGCGCGTCGCCGCGGGCGGCGTACGCGAACGCGATCTGGCCGAAGACGCGGGCAGCGGCGGCTCGCTCCATGCGGATCTCGGGATGCCGCTCCAGCATCCACCGGAGCGCAGCGATCTTCGTCTCCCAGTCGCGGGAAAAGTACGAGGTGCGACCCCAGGAGACGCGAACGAGCGGCGCGTCGACGTGGACGATCGGCCGTACCGCCGAGGCGCGGAGGAGCAGGTCCCAATCCTCGCCTTGACCGCCCGGGATGTCTTCCTCCACGAGCCCGATCTCGTTCAGGAAAGCCCGGCGCGCGACGAACGTGGATGAGTGGAGCATCGACATCCGTGACCGCACGAGGCGCTCGTGCGTCACGAGGTCGGTCCCGGCGAACCGGTTGCTCTCGACTCCGTCGTACGCGACCGTCACGCTCGAGGTTGCGAAGTCGGCGTGCGAAGCCGCGAGTGCCTCGACCTGGGCCTGCAGCTTCCCCGGCAGCCACTCGTCGTCGTCGTCACAGAACGCGACCAGGTCGGTGTCGAGGGCGAGGATTCCGGTGTTGCGGGCGCCGGGCAAGCCCGGCTTTCGTGCATTGCGGATCGCGCGAACCCGGCCCGAGAGAGATTCGTCGACCGGAACGCCGTCGTAGACGACGACGACGTCGAGCATTTTCGGGTATTCCTGGGCGAGGACCGCTGAGACAGCCCTGCGTAGCTCCCCGGGACGCTCTCGGGTCGGGACGACGACTCCGACGGAAGGCCACGCGATCGTCGTCACAGTCCGTGGCCCGCCACGCATCCAAGTATGGGACATGGTCCGCCCGTCCCAAGAAACGACCCGCGTGTGGGGACGCGGGCCGTTCCGCGCGGGAGAGTTCTGTGCCTCCTGTGCTGCCGCTTGCGGCGGCGGCGGCGGGGCACCCCTCCTGCGGTGAGAAACGGCTTCGGCCGAATCGCTCGCAATCCTGCATTTGGAGGAATCCGCCGCCGCTATACGCTGCGCATCGCCATGGCGCGGGTCATCTTTCTCGCGGGGCTCGGGCGCAGCGGCACCACGCTGCTCGAGCGAGCGCTCGCCGAGCTTCCGGGCGTGCAGGCCTTGGGGGAGGTGAACCATCTCTGGCGACGGAGCCTCGTCGAGGACGAGCCGTGCGGCTGTGGGCAGGCCTTTTCGCGCTGCCAGTTCTGGCAAGCGGTCGGCGAGCGGGCGTTTGGCGGCTGGGATGCTGTGGACATCGCCGCGATCGAAGCTGCGCAGACCCAGGCGATGCGGCTTCGTCATGTCCCGGCATTGGTGCGCGGCCGGCGGGCAGTGCAGGTGGCCGCCGAGCTAATCGCCGATCACCATCGACGGATCTACGACGCCGCGGGCGCGGTCGGCGAGTCGGATGTGGTCGTCGACTCCAGCAAGCATCCAGCGCTGGCCTACGTGCTTCGGTCGGACCCGGCGATCGACCTGCGGGTCGTCCACGTCGTGCGGGACAGTCGCGGCGTCGCGTACTCGTGGACGAAGCGGGTCGAGCGTCCCGAGGGGCGGGCGGGCGGGTCGGAGCGCTGGATGACTCGTTACAGTCCGGCCGCCTCGGCCGTGCTCTGGTCGGCCCACAACGCGTCCACGGCGATGCTGCCGTCTCTCGGCACGCCGGTCATGCTCGTCCGCTACGAATCGTTCGTACAGGAGCCCGAACGGACGCTCGCCGCGGTGGCGCGGTTCGCCGATCTCGAGCTCGATGACAGTGCCTTCGACTTCGTAGAGCGCGGAATGCTTCGGTTGCGGCCGGCGCACACCGCGTCGGGGAATCCTCTCCGGTTCGCCTCGGGGCAGCTCGAGATCCGACCGGACGAAGCGTGGCGGTCCCAGTTGTCGCGCCGTGAGCGTCTTCTCGTCTCGGCGCTCACGTATCCGCAACTCGCCCACTACGGCTTTGCCGGGCGTCGCCGGGCGGTGCGATAAGCGTCCTCCAAAGTCGGTCCATCACTCGCCTGAGATTTGTATGCTCAGCAGCACTGCGGCTTCCGTGTTTTTGAAGGGGGGAAGGTCTCCGTGCGAGGCGTGCGGAATGTGGGGATTCCGTCTCGAGGTCGTCCCTCTTGGACGGCGATCAGAGGCTGGGCGCGTGTAGACCGCGGCGGTGGCACCACCGAGCGATCTCCGATCGCAAGCGAGCTGACGACGGCTGAAGTTGCGATTGCCGGCGACGGATCGCTGGCCGACACGCTCCTGCTCGAAGCAGTTGCAGCGACGACGTATGCGGCGCCCGAAGAGCGCGACCGGGCGCCGCGAACACGCTCACGCAAATGGCTCGTGCATCGGATGCTCGTCCTCGCGGACGTCGTCGGCCTGTTGGGCGCGTTCGCCGTCGCTGAGCTCCTTTCTCACCAGCCCGGGACCGGCGATCACGTCGGCATGCGTGCGGAGACCTTGCTCTTCATTCTGCTGCTCCCGGCCTGGGTCGTCGCCGCCAAGCTCCACGGCCTCTATGACAACGACGGTGCGCAGACCGACCACACGACTGCCGACGACCTCGTGGGTGTGGTCCACGTCGTCACGCTCGGCATGTGGTTCTTCGTGTTCGCCGGGTGGGCGACAGGCTGGGCCCACCCGAGCGTGTCGAAGCTGCTCATCTTCTCGCTGCTGGCGATCGCGTTCGTGCCCGTCGCGCGAGCGCTCGCCCGAACTGCCGCGCGCCGCTCGACGCTCTACATCCAGAACGCCGTCATCGTCGGCGCCGGCAACATCGGAGTTCTCGTGGCCCGGAAGCTCAACAACCACCCCGAGTACGGGATCCGCGTCACGGGCTACGTCGACTCGGATCCGGTCGATGCCGCCCGCGGCGACCCGAAGGTCCCGCTTCTGGGCGCCCTCACCGACCTGCCGGAGCTGATCGAGTCGTTGGGGATCGACCGCGTGCTGGTGGCGTTCTCGCGCGACGCGCACGACGAGACGCTGCATGCCCTCCGCCTCCTCCGGAGCTCACACGTGCAGGTCGACATCGTTCCTCGCCTGTTCGAGGTGATCGGCCCGAACGCGCGTATGCACACGGTCGAGGGCCTGCCACTCATCGGCTGGCCCCCGGCACCGCTCTCACGCTCCTCACGTCTGGCGAAGCGGCTCATGGATCTGGTGGTGTCCGCCATCGGGCTCGTCCTGCTCGCGCCGGCGCTCGCCCTGATCGCGCTCCTGATCAAGCTCGATTCCCCGGGCCCCGCGCTCTTCCGGCAGGTGCGGATGGGGACCGGGAAGACGTTCCGGATCTTCAAGTTTCGCACGATGCGACTCGATGCCGAGGAGCTGAAGGACGGTCTCCGCCACCTGAACGTGCACCTGCAGGACGATCCGCGGATGTTCAAGGTGATCGAAGATCCACGCGTCACCCGGGTCGGATGCTTTCTCCGACGCTACGCGCTCGACGAGCTCCCGCAACTGCTCAACGTCCTCCGCGGCGAGATGTCGCTCGTCGGCCCGCGGCCGTTGATCCTCGAGGAGGACGACCACGTCCGCGAGTGGGCGCGTACTCGCCTGCACCTGAAGCCCGGGATCACGGGAATGTGGCAGGTGCTAGGCGCGAGCGACATCCCCTTCGACGAGATGACGCGACTGGACTACATCTACGTCACCAACTGGTCGTTGTGGGGCGACTTCCGGTTGGTCGTCCGGACGCTGCCGGCGCTGGCTCGTGCCCGCCGAACCTACTAGCAGCGGCTTGCCGGGAGGCGACGGAGCAGCTTGACCGCGGACGAGCGCCGGTCGCGGGTGGTGCTCGACGCGGTGGCGGTCGACGCGTGCTCCGAACGCGAGGTCGTCGACGCGGCCGTGACGGCAGCGACGAACGGCATCGGCGGGTGGATCGTGACGGTGAATGTCGACATCCTCCGCGCACTCCATCGCGACGCGGCATTGAGAAGGCTGATCGCGCCGGCGACGTTCGTCGTCGCGGACGGAATGCCGCTGGTGTGGCTCGCGCATCTCCTAGGCACGCCGCTGCCGGAGCGCGTCGCCGGCGCATCGCTCATCTCGTCTCTCACGCAGGAGGCCGCCGGGAGGCTCTCGGTCTACGTCCTGGGCGGCCCGCCCGGGGTCGCGAGGTCGGCTGCCGAAGCGCTGCGGCGGGAAAATCCCTCCCTCCGGATCGCCGGGGCGCATGGTCCGGCGATGGGGTTCGAGCGCGACGCGGGCGAGCTTGCAGCCACGATCGCCGCCGTAGTCGACGCCAGACCCGACATCGTCTTCTGTGGGCTCGGGTTCCCGAAGCAGGAGGAGCTGATCGCGCGCCTACGCCGCGAGCTCCCACAAGCGTGGTTTCTCGGCTGCGGCGCCGCGCTGTCCTTCGTTGCCGGTGCGCTCCCCCGAGCGCCGCGCTGGATGCAGCGCGCCGGTCTCGAGTGGTTGCATCGGCTGCTCGTCGAGCCGCGGCGTCTGTTCCGGCGCTACCTCGTGCACGACCTCCCGTTCGCGTGCGCCCTCTTCGTACGGGCGCTGCTCTCGCGCGCTACGAGGAGCGAGCAGACGACCAGAGCCCGACCTTGATCTGGCCCCGCGGCCGGGCCGCCGGAGGGAGCCGCTCGCGGATCACGGCGCCGATCCCGATCATCGTCAGCACGAGCGCCGACGGCAGCGCGATGTAGAAGAACATGAAGAACAGCGTGAGCAGGATCACGAGGCTGCCGGCAATCGCGATCGGCGCCCGGTCGCGAACGAATGCTCGGAGGGTCGAGACGAAGAAGAGGACGTAGAGTGCGGCGCCGACGAACCCCTGCGCGAACAGCAGCAACCAGAGCTGGCCGTTGCTGCCGACTCCATAACCGCCGCACAGAGGGCACGCGGGCGTAGGCCCGACCGCGATCGAGCGGTTGCTCCCGAGGGTCTTGCGCGTGCCGCCGTAGCCCACGACCGGCGAGTGCTCCGCGCCCGTGACCGCGGCCCTGGTGAGGAACGCCCTGATGCCGTTGCTCGCGCCATGGGAGGCCCGGGCGGCGACGATCGTGCGTGCCGGCGTGAGCACGAGAACGCAGGCCGCGACGATCGCGCCGCCGACGTAGACCGCCCGCGTGAGCGACGACCCGTGAAGCGTCCGGACGAGCGCGTACGCGGCCGCTACGACCAGCGCGACCCAGAGCGCCCGGTCGAGCGAGTAGAGCACCGGAACGAGGGCGATGGCGCACACCGCGAGCATCACGCCTTTCCGCCCGCGCGAACGCCCCGCCGACATGAACGCGATCCACCACGGAAGCAGGATCGCGAGGTTGTTCCCCCAGAAGTTGGCGTAGCCGAACGGCGCGGCCGGCCTACCTCGCTCGCCGCCGAGCAGATTCTGGATCTGTGCGGCCGTGGGATGGACGAGCGCCTGCGTGTAGTCGTTGCTCCGCACACTGTGGGGCAACAACGTCTCGAGCGGAGCCGAGAACTGGAACCGCGGCGCGACGACACCCAGGAGCCCGCCGGCCACCGTGACGAGGAACAGCGTGCTCAGGAGGCGGAGGACACGGCGCTGGGAGAAGTCTTCCCTCGGGAGGTTCACCACGTAGAGCAGGGCTATGGTGGCGGCGAGGTAGCTCGCCGAGTTGAGCGCGATCCCGAGCGCACGCCCCGCACCCGAGCCGGCGATGGTGTTCGGCGGCGAGAGCGGAAACATCAGCAGGCTCCCCGCCGTCCAGGCAAGGAACAGCAGCCAGAAACCGAAGCCGCGCGGGACCGTCAGGCGCCGCCGTCGGGCGAGGTCGACGGCCATCGGCACCGCAAAGACGATGAACGCGAGTGCGCCGAGACCGAGGAGCCACCACAGCGGGTACAGCCCCAGGAGCGCCACGAGCGGCCACCCCGGGCGCAACAGCCCTCCTCGTACGGTGCCCCGAGGTCTCGCTCGGGCTCCGGCCGCGATCGTGCCGCTCAGCGCCGTTGCCTCGTTCACGCTGGTCCGCGCTTCGCTGCGCAGCCTTTCCTACGCCTGCGAGGAGGTGCGTTCGGGCGTCGGGATTGCCTCGCCTGCACCACGCGATTCCAAGGCCCAGGGCCTGCGGCCGAGCGCGGTGTGCGCGAAGCTGGGCACGACGACCGCACCGAGGACGCGCACGCCTGCCCACTCCATCTCGCGCGCGGCGTCGACGACATCCGGAACACGGGTCTCGTTCATCGAGACGACGAGAAGCGCGCTGTCGCATGCGGGGAGCACTGCCTCGGCGAGAGGATCGGCAGCGTCGACGACGACGAAGCCGACGTCCTCCTTCAGTCGCTCCACGCTCTGTAGGAGGTCGCCGCGAGTCGCTGCTGCGAGATCGGCGGCGAGCTTCGTGGACGCGGCCACGCGCCCGCTCCGCGTGACGTTGCCATCGCCGTCGAGCGGCGTCACCTCGGCGCCGCCGTCCTCGACGCGGACGAGCGCGACGCCGCCCGCGAGATCGCGGATCGCCGTCGCCACATTCAATGCGACGTCGTCGTTGCGAGCCTCCCACGTCGGCCCGGCGACGAGCACGACGCCGCCGTGGCCCGACGTCCCCAGGATCGCATTCCCTGCGCGCGTGTAGGTACGCGTCGCTTTGCTAGGCGTGTCGACGGCGCCGACGACGCGGATGCCGGCGTCCTCGAGCTCGCCCGGCTCGCGGAGGAGGGGATCGGTGCGATCGCGCACCACCGCCCCGCCGGCGCCAAGGAGAAGGCCGATCATCGCGCCGCTGAGCAGGAAGAGCAACCAGGCCGGTCCCCCGGAGGGAGTCGTCGCGCCCGCGATCACGCTCCCCGGCGTGACGACGGTCGTCGATAGTGCGCTCAGCTGCTTCGCCAGTGCGGACGACTGGGTCGCAAGGCCCTTGTACCGAAGTGCGCGCAGCGAGCGCTCGCGCGGGGTCGTGCCGGGCGTCAGCGCGTTCCGCAGCGTCAATTCGCCTGCGATCGAGGCGATCTGCTTCCTGACGGCGGCCTCTTGGCTCCGCAGGAGACGAGTCGCCATGGCGGCACGGACTGCGAGGTACGAAGTCGCATAGGCCCGTGCGCCGGCCGCGGCACGCCGAGGCGATCCCGCGGTGTAGGAGATCCGCAGAACCGTCGTGTTGGCAGGGACGGTCACCGACACCCTTCTGTTGAGGGTCGCGAGCGACTCGCGTGCTTGCAACGCTCGCCGAACACGTGCCGCGACGGCATCGCTCCTCACAACCTGCGCCTCGGTGTCGAGGTTGATCACGTCCTGAGTCCGCCCGTTCGCGTTGTTGACGTCTTGCTGCACGCCTGTCGGCGTGACGACGACGGAGGCAGTGGAGGTGTAGTGGTGAGTCACGAGCTCCGCTGCGATCAGGCCGACGACGAGTCCCAGCGCCACGCCGATCGCGACCCACCGCCAGCGGCGGCGAAGCGGACCTGTGTAGTCGGCAAGCTCGCGAACGGGTCCAGAATCGGCCGCGGTCCCCACGGTTGGATGCTTGCACAAAACCGTCTGTTATCGAACGCCGACTGACCAGCGGCGGGGCGGTCCGCCGCACGTCGGCGGCGGCTCAATAGGGCGTGCGCTGCTGCAGACGCGGGGCTCTGACGGCCGTGCGGAAGCTGGCCTGCATCTTCCGACTCGCGGTCGGCCGGAAACAGCTGAAGACGTCGAAGCTGACGAACGCCTTCACCCGCGGGTAGGCCCCGCCCCGGATCGCCGCGGCCGCCTGGCCGTACCAGCGCTCCGCCGACGCGAGGGTCGCCGAATTCCAGCAGACGCCGAACTCGGCGATCATCAGCGGTTTCGTGTGGGAGCCGACCTTGGCGTAGACCCGGCCCGAGCGGAGATCCTGGGCGCCGGTCCCGGTCGCCCACTTGTAGAACCGGTACGCCCCTGTGTCGTCGGCGTCGTTTCCCCGATACTGGCCGACCGCGGTCGCGAAGGGAATGATCGGGCTCGAAGGCGACGAGTACTGCGTCTTTCCATACGGATCCCACGCCAACCAGTCGACGACTCGGTCACCGGGATAGAGAGCGTTCCATTCGCCGACGCGGGTCTCGTATCCGGCCATGTCCCAGACGAAGATGACCGCACGTCGGGCGTGCAGGGCCACGAAGCGCGCGGCGATGTGCCTCCAGGCGCGAGCGTAGTCGGCCGGCGTGCCGAACGTCCCGATGTCGTTCTCCGGCTCGTGGTGGAACACCATGAAGACCTTCCTGCCGTGGTGGCTTGCCGACCAGTCGCGGATCTTTCGGGCGAGGACGTCGACGTACGCGGCGTCCATCTGACCGTCCGCGACGCTCGCCCACGGCACGATCGTCCCATCGGCGAGCACGGGCTTCCAGGAGAACAAGAACATGTGGTGGGTGTCGATGGCCGCCTCGGCGGCCGTACCCGGGAACGGGTTCGCTCCCGAATAGGTGGCGAACGTCGTGTATTCGTGGAAGATGTCCGCGCGCCGGCCCGCGAGCCGTTCGGCGGTCGCGAGATCGGGCGCCCCGGTCGTGCCGAACCAGGCGCCGCAACTCGGGACGTAGCGCCTGTTGATCGCGCCGCATCTCACGGTCTTGGGCTTCGCGGTCGAAGCAGTTCTCAGGCGAGCAGGTTTGGCAGACGATCCGTTAGCCGCCGGAGCCGAACGCGGCGCTTTGTCCGACGCGAAGACGCGCGAGATCCGCCCGAAGCTCCCCCAGCCGCCGACGTTGAGTACGACAAGCGAAGCGGCGACCGCGCCACCGAGAGCGAGCGCCGCCCGGCGTGCTTGCGCGCGTCGCCGCTGCTTCCTCCTCTCTCGGAAACTTGCGCGAGTTGCATGCGCGGAGAGAGTTGCGAGAACCGTCTCCGGAGGCGTCTTTGGCACCGCGGAGGTCACGGTAACACCGTGTGGTCGCGGCGGCTATCACCTCTACACGCGCGCCCATTGCCAGGTCTGCGCAACGCCGTTGGCGAGCGGCATCTCGGCTCGCCAGCCAATCTCCCGCCCTGCGCGGCTCGGGTCGAGGACGCTGTGGCGGATATCGCCGCGTCGCTCGGCGGCGAAGCGCGGCGCCCGCTCGGTGCCGGTGGTCTCTGCGCAGACCCGATACAGGTCGAGGATGCTCGTCCGGACGCCGGTGCCGACGTTGTAGATGCCCGCGACGCCGGCTGCTGCTGCGGCGACGAACGCCTGGGCGACGTCGCCGACGTAGACGAAGTCACGCGTTTGCGACCCGTCCCCGAAGATCTCCGTGTCGCGGCCCTCGCGCATGCGGTCGAGGAAGATCGCCACCACGCCGCCCTCGAGCGCCGGCAACTGGCGCGGGCCGTACACGTTGGCGAGCCGGCAGGCCATGTGGCGCGTTCCGTA
The DNA here is from genome assembly GCA_963748755.1 of uncultured Actinomycetes bacterium. Taxonomy (GTDB): domain Bacteria; phylum Actinomycetota; class Thermoleophilia; order Gaiellales; family Gaiellaceae; genus Palsa-739. The sequence continues at coordinate 550,984 of CAVVKA010000003.1, read as the reverse complement.
CAGGCGGTTCCAGGTCGCCAGGTACTCCTCGCCGGCAAGCTTCGAAGTCGCATACGGCGACACCGGCCTGCACTCGTCCTCCTCTTGTGCCGGACGCTCGCACTCGCCGTAGATGGCGCCCCCCGTCGAAGCGAAGACGAGCCGCGCGCCGACCGCGCGGGCCGCCTCGAGAACACGAACCGTGCCGACGACGTTCACCTCGGCGTCGAAGGCCGGCTGCTCCACGGAAGTGCCGACGTCCGCCTGCGCCGCGAGATGGAAGACGACCTCCGGCCGCAGTCTTGCAAAGAGCTCTCCCAGCGCCTCGTCGCGCACGTCGAGCTCGTGCAGCGCGACCTCGGGGGCAAGGTTGTCGCGAGAGCCCGTGGCGAGGTTGTCCACCACCTGAACCTCGTCGCCCCGCGCCGCGAGAGCCTCGACGAGATGCGACCCGATGAACCCCGCGCCGCCGGTGACGATCGTCCGCATCGACCGCGAATCGTAGGCGGCCCGAACTCGAGCCCACCGGCGGATCGGCCGAACCCTGCTAGCTTCGCCCCCGCCCTGCGTACGTGTGCCGAGCACCCCTAGGAGCGTGGTCCTATTTACTTCTGCCGGCGGACTCACGCAGGCTGGCCTCCATTCGCCGGCCTGGATCGGAGCTCTAGTGGCCCCTGGCCTGATTGATGACCGAGACGACGCTCAGGGTGAAAGCCCGGAGCCCCTCCTTCAGTTCCTCTCCCACCACAGGCAAAGCAGCCAACGCCGCCGGCAGCGGAATCGCCGGCTCGGGAGGCGCGGTCGCATGATCGCGGTGCTGCTGGGGATCCCTGCTGCTTGCGGGCTCGCGTCGGTACTGATCTGGGGGAACGTGGTCCACCTGCGGTCGGCGAGCCACAAACCCGCAGCTACCACCTCACATCAAAGTCGAGTCGCGACAACGAGGCACCGCACCCCTGGGCACTCCGTTCCGTCGCACCCTGGTGGCAGGAGCAAGCCCGCACGCAAGAAGGCGTCCCCGAAGTTGGCTCGGGTGCGACTCACGGCCGCTCGAAACGACTCGTGGGTGGAGATCCGCAAGAGCAGTTCCTCCGGGCGAGTGCTGTTCGCCGGAATCGTCCGCGCCGGACAGTCGATCCAATTCGTGGGCCGGCGCCTCTGGGCCCGTTTCGGCTCGCTCGGCAACTTCGACCTGACCATCAACGGCCGGATAGTCCATCCGGCCTTCAACGGGACGGTCGACACGGTCATCACGGCCTCATCGATCCGGCCGGCCCCCGCCCCAACCGGCTGAGCGCCGGACGACATTCAGTTGACCGCTGGCCAGTAGTCGTGTACTTCCCCGTTTGCGAGCGCTCGATGCGTGGCAGGGGTGAGGCGTGACGGATATGGAGCGGCCCGATATCGAGGGGCTGTACCGGCAGCATCGCGCCGGACTCGTCCGGTTGGTCGAGAGCGCGCTCCACGACCGCGACGATGCCGAAGACGTGGTGCAGACCGCCTTTCTCGACGCGCAGCGCGCGCTGAAGCGCGGGACGATCCCGCACAATCCGCGCGCCTGGCTCGCCGCGATCGCGCTCAACGCCGCGCGGCGACTGTGGCGCCGACAGGTGAACGTCGAGGCGCTCGAGGAGTACGCGGCGCAGGAGGCGTCGCGCCTCCCGGAGCTCAAGGCGGCGCTCGCGGGCCTACCCAAGAAGGAGCAGGCGGCGGTGCTCTACCGCGACCTACTAGGGCTGTCGTACGCCGAGATGGCGGAACAGATGGGCACGACCGTGCCCGCCGTGACGATGCTCTTGCACCGCGCTCGCTCCCGTCTTCGCGGCGTCCTCGGCAGCGCCGTGGTGGGCCTTGGGCTGTGGCGATGGCTGCGCGGCACCATGTGGCAAGCGACGGCCGCGAAGGCAGCGGGGGTCGTCGTCGTTGCCGGCGGCCTGGCGACTGCCGGCGTCGTCACGGGCGCGCACGCAGTTCGTGCGACTACACCGAGCGCGGCCGGTTCCGCAACGGCGGCGACTCGAGAACGGCGCGTGCCCGTCAGAGTCTCGAACACCGCAGTTGTGCGCAGGCGCCCGAATCGCACGGAGCGCCGCTCGTCGACGGGCCGCGTTCAGACGGAGCAGAGCTCGACTGGTGCCGGCCCGACGGCTGCCATGACTCCGACTACTCTCCGGCCGCCGTCGGCGCTGCCGGTCCTGTCCCAGCCGCTGCCCGCCGTGACGAGCGTCCCGAGCGCGCCTCTGCCGACGCTGAGCGTGCCCACGCTCTCGGCACCGGTGCCGCCGCCGCAGACACCATCGCCCGCTGCGGACGCGGCAGTCACGACGCCCGTGACGACGACCCTCCAGACACCGATCGGAACTGCAACCGTAAGCGTTCCGTAAGGAACGAAAGGATCTCCGGGCTCCGCGCCTCTATATCTGCGAAGGGGTAGCTGCGGCTCTGCGTGAGCGCGGGCGCGGCCGGAGCGACTGCTCCGGCCCGCGCCCCACGCAGCGCGCCGCGGAAGTTGGAGCTGCGGCGCCGCAGGACTCGCACCCGGCCCGGGAAGGGGGAAGAAGCCGGATTCCGAGCGCGAGCCCCAAAGCGTCCCATCCAGCGGACGACTTGTCAAGCAAAGTGTCCGCACGGACGCTAGTACGCTATCTAAAGGCAGACTGCCGCCCGGCCGATAAGTCCCTCCCATGGCCCAATCCCATCTACGCCGCGTCGAGAGGGCTGCCGCGAAGGCCGCCAGGTCGCGCGAGGAGCTGCGCGTCGCGATCACGCTCGCTCGCGCGGCCGGCGAGACGCTCGAGGACATCGGCAGAGCTGCTGCTCTGAGCCGACAGCGGATCGCGCAGATACTCCGCGGTACCCGCTAGTTCGCAGACCGCGGCGCGCCTGCTCACTAGGAATTGTTCGTGCCGGACCGAACTTGGGGTGGGAGCTGTGCCTGCGGCCGCTTGCCGCAAGCCGTGACCGCAGGCTTCTCTAGGAGCAGCTTCCGCCACGAGCGGCCCGCATTCCCCCTTTCGCGGGCCGCTCACATCCACCACCAGTTCGTTTATGGGCAGGAGCTGCTACCCGGGCGTGGGCAGGCCTTCGATCGCCTGCAGGGCGTGGACCGCCGAGGCCTCTGAAGCATCTCCTCCGGCTGGGCTTGCCGCGAGCCGTCTTGTGCGCAAGACTCTCGGAACCATGGATGACGTCGATCGTAAGGGCGAGCAGCTTCCGACCGCGTTCCGCGGGTATGAGCGTGAGGCAGTCGACAGCCTGTTGGGAGAGGTCGAAGAGAGCTATCGCGCTCTGATTGCCGAGCGTGACGGGTTGCGGGCGAGTCTCGAGGAGACGGGCAAGCGCTTGTCGGAGGTGGCCGCCGAGCTCGAGCAGCGTGTCGGGCAGGAGCAGGCGATCGCCGACGCATTGATCGAGGCGGAGCGGTTGAAGGCGGAGGGCGAGAAGCAGGTGAGCGCGATCAAGGTCGAGGCGGCGGGCGAAGCCGCCGAGATGCGTGGGCGCGCGGAGCAGGAGGCGGAGGAGTTGCGGGGTGCGGCCGTGCGCGACGCCGAAGGAATCCGGCGGGAGGCGGAGCTGAGCTCGGAGGCCTTCCTACGCGAGGCCGAGGCAGCCAGGGAACAGGCCGAGAGTGAGGCAGAGGAGCTGCTGCGCAGCGCCCAGGCGCGCGCCGACCGGCTCGTCGAAGAGGTGCAGCAGAGCCTGGAGGAGCGCCAGCATCAGGCAGAGGAGTTGCTCGAAGATGCACGGGTCAGGCTCGGCTCGCTCGTCCGAGACCTCTTCGATCAGGCCGGCTCGGCGTCGGAGGACAAGGGCTCGTGGGCAGAGTCCGAGCAGGGCGCACGCTAGAGACCTGCTCCGACCCACGCCCTGCGGACGACGGCTCGGATCGGAGCTCTCGTGGCACCTGACCCGGACGAGCCGAGACACGAACCGGAGACGGGCAGCCCCGAGGCGGTCTTCGAGCTCCTCTCCCGGCATAGGCAGAGCGCCGAGCGCCGCCGAGAGCGTCGCCCTGGCGGGCGTCGCGGCCGGAGGACCGCATTGCTGGGAATCGTGGCCGCTCTCGCCCTCGCCGCTGTGGGCGTGCTCGTCTGGAGGGAGGCCGGACACCACCAGCGGCCCGATCACCGGGGAACGGGGACGAATGCTCTGAAGACGGGCACCGGTCCGAAGAAGAGCGCCACGCGGAAGACCCGGAAGAAGGCGGCGCGCGCCGCAGCCGGCGACCCCTGGCGTCGCGGTCTTCAACCATGGCCCGCGTCGGCCGGGGCGGGCCTTCCGACCATCTACTACAGGCTGACGCATTCGCGGGTCTCCTGCGCCAAGCGCGCGAGGTACGGCTGTTGGAAGGTCGAGGTCGCCGCGCGTTATGGATGTCGGCGCGGAGTCTTGATCCTGATCGCAGAAACGCGAGGCGGGGCCGACCTGGGCGCGGCCCGGGCGGTCAGCCGGCCGCTGGCGCCGAGAAGAAGGGCGGTTGTCGAGCTCGACGCAGGCGAGACGAACGTGAGCGGCGACGTGAGCTCGATCTTCTGCCAGACCGGATAGATCGCCGCCGACGACGGAGGGCCGCGGCCGGGGCCGCGACCCTCCCCACTCCGTCGGTTCAGTCGAGCGGCAGCACCAGAAGCGGCGTCTGCCACTGTCCCTGGTGCGTCCGCGCGTCGTTCGAGACGCCGGTCGTGGCGTTCGACGACGCCGTCTGCGACGCGTTGCTCGGGCCGCCGTAGACGTTGCCGCCGGCGGTCGAGTGCGGCGCGTTCGAGCTCACGGCGTTCTGCTTGCTCACCGCGACCCCGGCAGCCCACTGGCTCGTCTCGGCGAACTGGCCGCCGAGCTGGAACCCGCCGTTCCCGCCGCAGCCGACGGAGCAGCCGCTCGGGCTGTCCTTCGGCTCGCGAGAGTAGGTGTCACCTCCGCTGCAACCGCAGCTCCCGCCGCCCAGGTCCTGGGTGAGCCCCTGGTCCTGATGCGTCTTGGCGTCGTTGGAGACGTCGGTCGTCGCGGTCGAGGTGGCCGTCTGGGTGGCCGAGCTCGGCCCCGACCAGACGTCATGGCCCGCCACGGAGACAGGAGCGTTCCCGTTGACGGCGTTCTGGTCGCTCACGGACAGGCCGAGCGCTCCCTGCTCGGTGTCGGCCTTCTGCACACCGAGCTGGAACCCGCCGTTCCCGCCGCAGCCGGCGGAGCAGCCGCTCGGGCTGTCCTTCGGCTCGCGAGAGTAGGTGTCACCGCCGCTGCAACCGCAGCTCCCGCCGCCCAGGTCCTGGGTGAGCCCCTGGTCCTGATGCGTCTTGGCGTCGTTGGAGACGTCGGTCGTCGCGGTCGAGGTGGCCGTCTGGGTGGCCGAACTCGGCCCCGACCAGACATCGTGGCCCGCCACGGAGACAGGTGCGTTCCCGTTGACGGCGTTCTGGTCGCTCTTCGCGATCCCCACGGCTACCTGCTTCGTGCCCGCATCCTGCACGCCGGCCTGGAATCCACCGGCGCCGCCGCATCCGGCCAGGCAGGACGAGCCACCGATGTTCTGGCTCAGCTGCTGGTCCTGGTGCGTCTTGGCGGTGTTGGACACGTTCGTCGTGGCCGCGGAGCTCGCCGTCTGCGTCGCCGAGCTCGGACCGGAGTTCACGTCGCCGCCTGCGATCGAGACGGGGACGTTCGCATTCACTGCGTTCTGGTCGCTCTTCGCGACCCCCACGGCTACCTGCTTCGTGCCCGCATCCTGCACGCCGGCCTGGAATCCACCGGCGCCCCCGCAACCAAGCTTGCAGGACGAGCCGCCGATGTTCTGGCTCAGCTGCTGGTCCTGATGCGTCTTGGCGTCGTTGGACACGTTCGTCGTGGCCGCGGAGCTCGCCGTCTGCGTCGCCGAGCTCGGACCGGAGTTCACGTCGCCGCCTGCGATCGAGACGGGGACGTTCGCATTCACTGCGTTCTGGTCGCTCTTCGAGCTGCCGACGGCGAGCTGTTGCGTCTGGGCATTCTGGATCCCGGCCTGGAATCCACCCGCGCCGCCGCAGCCGGCCTGACAGCCGGAGCTTCCGAGGGTCTGGTCGAGTGACTGGTACTGGCTGGTGTTCGCCGTGTTCGCCACGTTCGTCGTGGCGGTCGAGGTGGCCGTCTGGGTCGCCGAGCTCGGGCCCGCGTTCACGTTCCCACCGGCGATCGAGACAGGCACATTTGCGTTGACGGCGTTCTGGCTCGAGACCGATGCGCCGAGCGCTGCCTGGGCGGTGGTCGCGCCCTGCAGCGCCGCTTGCGCAGCGCCCGCGCCACCGGAGGCCAGCGCCTGGGCTGGGGCCGCCAAAGCGACGACCACCACCGCCACGCTGAATAGCTTGGCCTTCATCTCCTTCTCCTTTTGTCGTGTTCGACAGGGCTGGCGTCGTCGCAGCACGACGCGTATGTAGGCCGGAGAGGAGCTCAGCCGGGATGCCAGGGTGGAAGTGCGAGGCGTCTCGGCTTCCGGAAGGCCGATCGCAGAAGCAGCCGAGACGGGGACTCGAAAAAGATGATGAGCAACCCTGCGGCAAGCGCCGCAACGAGCAGTAGCGGCGGCGTGCCCGAACCCATGCCCTCGGGGGTCCCGCTCAGACCTTGTGGGGGTACGGGCAGCGGCGGGAGGCGGCGCGGTGCGCCATCGGCGCGCCGGTCGCGCGCGGCGGAGCCATGGCCGCGCGCCTCCGCCTGCGGAGGCGCCGTGGACAGACCGGTGCCAATCGCACGCACGCTCTTCGTGCCGCCGACGGCTCGTTCGCTCCACGGGGCAGGTCCGCGCGCAGCTTTCGGACGCGCGCGCGCCGTCCCGCGGTGGCGGTGTGGAGGCGACACAGGCCGCGAGGCCGGCTTCGGCGCCGTCGGCGCCGGCACAGCCGGGCTGGTCGCCGAGGCTGTGCCTGCTGCTGCGATGGCTTCGGACACCGCTTTCGACGCTTCGGCCTCGACGCTTGCCGCGCTCGTCGGAATCGGCGCAGGTGTCTCGGTCAGGGCCGCCGAGACGGCGGCGGAGCTCGCCGTCAGCTGCTGCGACGCCAGCGTCTGCGCATCCGTCACGGCGGCATCGGCTTGCTGCAGCGCCTGGTCGGTGCTGAACGGATCGGAGCGCGCTGTCGCCGGAACGACGAGGACGCCGCAGGCGATCGCCGCGACGAGACCGCAGATACGCACACAGCGATGCCGCGGCGGGGCGGAATCGGCCGAAACCCGCTCCTGACCCGAAATCCCGACAGCTGAAATCGCAGCGTCATTCGTCCACTTGGAGGGCCTGAATCGTCCGGTGCTCATCGCGGCTTACGCCCGGATGCGGCCCGGCGCCGGGCCGGGACGCGACGGACGAGGGCCGCCGCCGCCAAGGCCGCCGCGGCGAGGAACAGCATCGTGAGCAGGACGGGGCGGGAGATGTTTCCCGATCCGGCTGCGCCTGTGACAGGCGGCGCGTGGGGCACGAACGACGAGAACGCCTGGATCGCGCCACCCGCGATGCTGCTCAGGGTCGCTCTTTCGTGCGTTTGGCCGCGCGCCTGCCGCGCGACCGCCCCGTGCCGATGTTCCGGCGCCTTCCGCGTCGCCACCCGGTCGGGCGTCGCAGCTGTCGGCTCGAGCTCGCGCGTTACAGGCTGTTCCGGACTCGAGGTGGCCGGCGCGCGGAGCGTCGTGAGCCGCCGATGTCGCCGAGGCGGCCTCCGTGAGCTCGCCGCGCCCGCGCGGCGTGCCTGCGGCTGCACGGCCGGCGTGGGCGCGGCTACCTGTTGAGTCGTGTCGCTCGTGTTCGTTGCGTTCGAAGCGCCGACGACTCCGTTCGTCTGGGAAACCGCCCCGTTCGCTCCGGGGCTGTCGATTCGCACGGTTATCACGAGGTTCCCGGCGGCGTCTTGATTCGCAGTCGCCGTCGAGGTCGCCTGCTGCGACGTCGATGCGGCGTCATCGCCGCCCCCTTGCCGCGTCGACGCGTCGTTCGCCGCCGTCGATGGAGCGACGGTGATGTTGTTCTGCGTGACGGGACCGTTCTGGCCAGGGCTGTCGACGCGCACGATCACGACGATGTTGATCGGCTGGTCCTGCGTGGCGGTCGCTGTCGAGCCGGCGCTCTGGTCGGTTGTCGCCGCGGCGCTCGGATCTGCCGGCGCAGGCACGGCGACCGTCGCGGGTTCGACATCCGGCTCGTTCGTCGGAATGACGCCGGGATCCGGCGTCGCGACTGCGGAAGCCGCCGGGAAATCGGCGCCTACCGTGGAGGCGGGCGGCTGCGGCGAGGCCGCAGGGCTTGCCGAGGCAGCAGGGCTTGCGCTGGGCGCTGCGAGGGCGGTCGGGGCGAGGAATCCACCCACAACGAGCACGATCAAGCCGGCCGCTCCGCGACCGCACGCGGATCCTCGAGGCGAAAACCTGCAGCGGGACCTCGACTTCAAAGCGAAATGACCGTAACATAGCGACATGCTTTTGGCAAGCGTTATTTTCGCTCCGTTTGCGATCTATGGTGGCGCTGCTCTCTATGGGTTAGTGCCCAGAGCTTTCTCGGACGATTTCGTGTTCCAATTGCAGTGGACGTTAAGCGGACGCTACTGGACGATTCGCCGAAAGAGCGCTCTGCTGCTGCGGTCCGGCGCCTACGCGAGGTGCAAAGCGGCGTTTGCAGGCCGCGTCCGGGAGCGTCGTCTGCGACGCATGCCTTTACATGCGCGCTTCGCGCGCTATGGTCTGTGGGCACGTGTCGTCGCGGGGAGGGTGGCTGTGCCACAACGCGTCACGAGCGGTACACCTGAGTTGAAGCCGGCTCAACGGCGAGCGCTTTTGGCACTCGAGTCGGAGCCTGGGGCGTCGCTGACGAGGAGCGAATACGAACGCCTCACCGGCGTCGGCCGCTCCCAAGCCGCGTGCGATCTCACCGAGCTCGTCTCGGCGGGCCTGTTCGTGCGCGTCGGTGGCGGGCGTTCCACACGCTACGTGCTCGCGCACGAGCCCGCCTCCCAACGGCGATGGACTCCCGACCGCATTCGTCGCGAGCTCGACGCGTTCTGCGCCGACCGAAGCGTGTGGCCCACGGCGAGCGAGTTCAAGGCCGCCGGGCATGGCGATCTCTACGTCGCTGCCAGCCGCTACGGCGGGGTCGCGCACTGGGCGAACGAGCTCGGGCTCGAGCGTCTCGACCGCTCGCGCACGACAGCCGCCGCGTCGCGGATGCCGCTCCGCAGCCGCCTCGCCTGGAGCTTCGCAGGCGCGTCGGTTGCGGGAGCCTTCGCCGCCGCGGCCGTAGCTGCCGTCGTCGCCACGCACCATTTCGGGCCGAGCGGGAGGACCGGGGCAAAGGCATCCGCCGGCCCAGGGTCAACCCGCCGCGCCGTCCACGAGTCGTTGCAGCGACCGCGCGCGGCCTCGACCCGGGCGGCTGCGCCACACGGACAGCCACCTACGCGAAAGCACGTGACGCGACCGAAGGTGAGCCGCATCTCCGGCGCGAGCTCAGCGGCCGCGCAGCACACGTCGCTCGCCTTGGAGCCTCGGCAGATGGTGTCGACGCAAACGGCGCCGGCGACGAGCGCGAGGCTCGCGGCCGCAGCCTCGCATAGCGACGGCCCCGCTCCACTCCCGGCCCCGACGGGAGCTTCGGCTCCGAGCCCGCTGCAGGCGCCGTAGCGATGTCTCGCTCCAGCGTCGTCGCCGCAGTCGCTCTCGCGTTCTTTCTGCTGCTCGCCGCGTCCGCCTCCGCCGCGCTCCCGACGATCACCTACTCGATCGAAGGAATCTCGGGCACCAACGGCTGGTACCGCGGGAGTGCCTATGGCGACAACGTCGTCCTTCACTGGTCGGTCTCCGGAGGCACGGGCTCCAGCACATGCCTGGCCGCCGTCGCCATCCCGGGACCGACGACGGGCACGACGCAGAGCTGCTCTGCGACGAACCAGTCCGGCATGGTGACGGTGGCAACGCCTGCGATCAAGATCGACGCGGACCCGCCGGCCGTCGTCACCGCCAGCGCCTCGCGCAAACCGGACTTCAACGGCTGGTACAACCACCCCGTCACGATCAGGTGGAGCGGAACCGACGCCACCTCCGGCATCGCCGGCTGCTCTGCCGTGACCTACCAAGGCCCGGACAACGCAGGGGCGGCTGTCAACGGAGGCTGCACCGACATGGCGGGCAACAGCGCCGTTCGCGCAGTTCAGCTCGCGTATGACGCAACTCCGCCGGTGCTGGCCAAGGTCACCGAGCAGAGCACTGCCGCCGCCAACGTCCTTCACTGGAGCTCGTCGAGCGGCTCCGACCGCATTCTCGTCCGACGCGCGATCCGGGGCAGCAAGGCGCACAGGACCGTCTTCGCCGGCAGCGCTGCCGGCTTCAGCGACGAGACGACCAGTCCCGGCGCGGAATACATCTACAGCGTGCAGTCGTTCGACCAGGCCGGAAACCCCTCGAAAGTCGTCACGGTCGCCGGCCCGCCGAAGGTCCTGACCTTGCAGAAGACGTCCTACGTGCCGCGCGCGGCGCCTAGCCCGATCCTCCGCTGGGCACGCTTCCCCGGCGCCGGCTACTACAACGTGCAGCTGTTCCGCGGCTCGAAGCGCATCTACTCTGCCTGGCCGACAGGGCATCAGATCGTCCTCCCGACGAGCTGGAAGTGGTCCAAGCACCGCTTCCGGCTGACGCCCGCGCGGTATCGCTGGTATGTCTGGGCGGGGCTCGGCGCACGCACGCTCGCGCGCTACCGCACGATCGGGAGCGCGAGCTTCGTGGTGCCGCGGCGCTAGTTCGGCCATTCGCCGGCGACTGAGAACGCTCACCCGTGCGAGGGTTTCTCTTCAAGGCTGCTCCGCGCGGGCCGACACTCCTATGTGAATGAGCAGGGGTCGGGAGAGAAGGGCTGGACAGCGTTGAAGCGCGTCCACCGAAGCCTGGTACTTCTCGTTGTGGTGCTCGCGGCAGCGTTCGCGGCTACGCCGGTCCTGGCAAGTGCGATCATCGGCCACAACGCAACCCGGGCGGCGCTCACCGTCGACCGCGGGGGACGCGCCCACGTCACGTATCACCTCGGCGGTCGCAGGATGACGCTGGCCGCCTGGGGCGCGGTCAACGCCCGCGCGCCCAATCGAAGCCTGCCTCAGGTCAAGTTCCGAATCCGCTACGGAGAAGGCGGCCGAGGAGTCTGTCTTCCCTATGACGGGCCGGCGCTTGCGTGGTTGGTCACGGCCTGCAAAGCCCCGGACGGAAGCTACTGGGCGCTGCAGTCGTGGCAGAGGCTCAAGCCCAACTACGGCGGCGCGAAAGGCGAGTGGGAGCTCCATCTCTCGCACTGGCGCGGCCCGATTGCGCAACTTGCAATCTACGAGAACTGGGGTTACGGCCGAGTTCGGCACCTCTTCGGCAGGCTCACCTATGGCGGTGCAGGCGTCTTCGGCTTCAGTGCCACTCCGCACGGCAACCCGCTCGACAGCTACGGCCGCAACGTCTACGTCGACACCTTCGACTCCGCCTACGGCAAAGGCTGGCACCGCGAGAACAGCTTCCTGACGCATCACCGCGGCCACACGCTCGGGGACTTCTGCTACGGGTTCTACCGGCATGCAGGGCATCCCAGCGGCAACGGGAGCGAGTACCGGGCAACCGTAGAGGGGCCCGGCGTCACTCCGGATGTGATGTGGCAGGCCAAGGACATCGGCCCATTCGACCCCACCGTGCAGGAGCAGATGCGCTCGCTCGAGCGAAGTTGGGGCGACCCCAAGTGCCGCGTCTAGCGCCTCACGCGGAGCCGCGGACCAGCAACCGCTGAGCCCGGGGGGTTGCGGGGCCGCCGGGAGGGACGGCCCCGCTGGTGGGACAACTGCGCCGGCTACGAGCCGCGGGGCTCGCGGTCGCCGACGTGGACGGCCGGGGTTGCCTCGACCTGGGCGAGGCTGGCATGCCTGGGGGCACGGATGCGAACGACGACGCGGTCGCCGAGCTTGAGCTGGGCGAGCGAGATCACCGTCGGCACCTTGCCCTGCCAGAGCAGGAAGATCGTGCCGTCGCCGACACTGAACGTCTCGCTCTCCGGCTGGCCGACGAGCAGCCGCAACGCCCTGTGGTTACCGCCCTGCACGCTCAAGGTGACGCTGCCCGAACCGGTCGCGGTCAACGTCCCCCGGAACAGATACAAAGGCCGACTCGGCGGACCGACCTGGCTGCCATGGTCGCCGACCAGGCCCGCGTCCGTGCTCTCGATATCCGCCAGCGAAGCGCCGCGAGAGTCACGCACACGGATCCAGACGAAATCGCCAGCGGCCAGATCCCCCGCCTGCACGACCGACGGAACACCATGCGACCATTTCAAAAACTCCGTGCCGGCCCCATAGGCAAAGCTCTGCGAGACCGACTGTCCCAACATCGCCCGCAACGCAGCCCGATTACCACGCTGCACCGTCACCGACAGCCGACCATCCGCCGGCACCGCCGACAACTGACCAAAGAACGAGTACCTGATGGTCGGGGCAGCCGGGGTGGTACCCGGCTCGCGGTCGCCGACGTGGACGGCCGGGGTTGCCTCGACCTGGGCGAGGCTGGCATGCCTGGGGGCACGGATGCGAACGACGACGCGGTCGCCGAGCTTGAGCTGGGCGAGCGAGATCACCGTCGGCACCTTGCCCTGCCAGAGCAGGAAGATCGTGCCGTCGCCGACACTGAACGTCTCGCTCTCCGGCTGGCCGACGAGCAGCCGCAACGCCCTGTGGTTACCGCCCTGCACGCTCAAGGTGACGCTGCCCGAACCGGTCGCGGTCAACGTCCCCCGGAACAGATACAAAGGCCGACTCGGCGGACCGACCTGGCTGCCATGGTCGCCGACCAGGCCCGCGTCCGTGCTCTCGATATCCGCCAGCGAAGCGCCGCGAGAGTCACGCACACGGATCCAGACGAAATCGCCAGCGGCCAGATCCCCCGCCTGCACGACCGACGGAACACCATGCGACCATTTCAAAAACTCCGTGCCGGCCCCATAGGCAAAGCTCTGCGAGACCGACTGTCCCAACATCGCCCGCAACGCAGCCCGATTACCACGCTGCACCGTCACCGACAGCCGACCATCCGCCGGCACCGCCGACAACTGACCAAAGAACGAGTACCTGATGCCGGGCCCGTGACTCGGCGCGGCGCCGGCGCTTGCCGCGGTGACGAGAGCGGCGAGGCCGATAGCGAACAAGGTGGTGACGCGCATTTCGTCTCCTCCGGGAGGGGTGGTTGTGACCCTGCGCAGACGATCCCTCACCCCCGTCAGCCGCCGGTACGGCGCTCGTAAAGCTGTCGTAAGTCCACGCGAAGCTCGGGCGCAGGCAAGGAGGCAATCGGCGCCGGGGATCGCTAAGACTGCAGCAGATGAGCGAGCAGATCCAGATCGGCCGACGCACGGTCCGACTGACGCATCCCGAGCGCGTCCTCTATCCCGCCGACGGCGTGACGAAGGGCGACCTCGCGCAGTACTACGTCGAGATCGGGCACGTGATCGTGCCGCACCTGCGCGATCGGCCGTTCACTCTCAAGCGGTATCCCCACGGCATCGAGGGCCAGGCGTACTTTCACAAGCAGGCGCCGAAGGGCAAGCCCCCGTGGATCCCGACGCGCCAGTTTCGAACCTGGCCGCGCGCGGGCGAGTCGCGCCTCGTCGACTTCACCCTCGTCAACGAGACCGCCGCTCTCCTCTGGATGGTGCAGATGAACTGCATCGACATGAACGCGTGGTACTCCCGGGTGGACAAGCCCGAGCGGCCGGACTATGTCGTCTTCGACCTCGACCCCCCGGAGTCGCGCAACGGCTTCGCACAGGCGGTGCAGGTGGCGCATCTCATCCGCGAGGCGCTCGACCAGCTCGAGCTTCGCTCGTACGCGAAGACGAGCGGCGCCGACGGCATCCACGTGCTCGTGCCGATCACGAGGCGCTCGTCGTTCCGGGACACCTACGAGCTCGCGGAGCGTGTGGCTCGGGGTCTCGAGGCGCGCAACCCCGGCCTCGTGACCACGGAGTGGCTGAAGAAGAAGCGCCGGGGCGTGCTCCTCGATCATCGCCAGAACGGGCACGGGAAGACGATCGCCTCCGCCTACTCCGTCCGGCCGAAGCCGGGCGCGCCGGTGTCGACGCCGCTGCGCTGGGAAGAGCTCGGCGAGAAGGTGCGCCCGCGCGACTTCGGCAGGCGCGAGGCGCTGCAGCGGGTGGAGCGGCACGGCGACCTGTTCGAGCCCGTCCTGCGCGGCGGCCAGACGCTCGGCCCGGCTCTACGCCGGCTGCGAGGGTAGAAACTGACCCGATGGCGTCCGTCGACATGAGGGCCTTCGTCCGCGCGAACCTGCCCGAGCCACCCGCGCGCGTGCTCGAGGTCGGCGCCGGCGCCGGCGGCCTTGCTCGAGCGCTCCGCGCGGTCGGCTACGACGTGGTGGCGATCGACCCGGGATCGGACAGTGATGACGTCCGCGCGGTCGCGCTCTTCGATCTCGAGGAGCCGGCAGGCTCGTTCACGGCAGCGGTCGCGGTCGTCTCCCTCCACCACGTCGACCCGCTCGAGGAGTCCTGCCGCCGGCTCGGCGAGCTGGTCGCGCCGGGCGGGACCCTCGTCGTCGACGAGTTCGACGTGGGCGCCTTCGACCTCGGCGCGGCCGCCTGGTGGCTCGAGCAGCGCGCCGCGACCGGCGAGCCGCAACCGCAGTCGGCGGCGGAGCTCGTCGCGGAGCACCGCGAGCACCTGCACCCACTCGAGCGGATCGTCGCGGCGCTCGAACCGCACTTCGAGCTCGGCCCGCCGTTGCGAGGTTCGTGGCTTCATAACTGGAAGCTCGGCGATTCGCTCCGCGCCGTCGAGGAGGAGGCGATCGCCCGAGGCCATTTGCAGGCTGTCGGTGCACGCCTCGTCGGCCGTCGGCGTGACTGACGCATTTCCCTGCGGAGGGGGATGAGTCTTCGACGTATGCGCAGTCAATGCGCTACTCACACGCTGGAAGGAGAGTGGCGATGACCAAGGGATCCGAAGCCGTCGTCCTCGACCTCGAGGACATACGGTTCAGCTCTACAGCGTGGCTGTTCGAGGGCGGGCCGCGAGCGGGAGTCGGTGTGTCGATGTTCATCGTCCGCACACCGCCGGGCAGCTCCGTCGAGCTCCACGTCCATCCCTACCCGGAGACCTTCCTGCTCCTCGAGGGACGCGGCCGGTGGACGGCGGGCGAACAGGTGGTCGAGCTGAGTCCGGATCAGATGCTCGTCGTACCGCCGCAGACACCCCACGGCTTCCGCAACATCGGTGAGGACCCGCTCCTCGTCGTCTCTGTTCACGAAGCCGGAAGCCTCGAACAGACCTTCCTCGGCCGAGAGCCGGCGTAGCCGACGAGTTCCGAACGAGCGACGCGTTGGACCTAGCCGGCAGGTCGGCGCCGCGCCGTTACGACGAGCGACGGGCGGCGCGAGCTCGCTCGGCCCAGATCTGCTCCGCGTGCCCGAACTCGGTGGCCGCGCGCGGCCCGTTTCGCTCGAGGCCGCGCTGGAACGCGGCGCGGTCGCGGCCGACCGGCGCGACCTGCTCGACGTAGAACGTCCCGGCGTTGCGCCCTGGCGGCCGCTCGAGGAACTCGCCGATGTGCACGGCCGACGTCCACATGGCCTTGTAGAGGATGGTGCCGCCGCGGTCGAGCACCCAGGACATGTTCGGCAGCAGGCCGTACGCCCGATGCACGGTGCCGTCGAGGTCGTCCACGAGGATCGGGCGCGTGATGCCGATCTCGTCCCGGAGCCGCCGAGCCGCAGCGACCTTTTCGTCGTAGCCGGTGTGCGCGGTCAAGTGCTCGCCCGGGTGGGCCTCGCGCGTGTAGACGAAGTACCAGCCGTAGCCGGGGTATTCGCGTGCGAGCTGGTCGAGCAGAGGACCCTCTGCTGCGCAGTACGGTCAGGTGAAGGAGCCGAACTCGAGCACGACGCCGGTCCGGCTCCACAGCTCAGACAGGCGGGTTCGCTCGCCGTCCAGGAGCGTCAGCTCGCCGTCCGGAGCCTGCTCCCCGGCGTGCAGCATGGTCGGAAAGGCGCCGAACTCGCGCTCGTCCTCGCCGCTCCCGACGTAGGCGTCGAATCGCTCGTAGTTGTAAGAAGCACTCACCAGCCGGGCCGGGACGTCGTCCTGAGGGTCGCGTTCGTGATCGCGCCCATTGCGACCGCGTTGGCGACGAGCCTGTTTCGCCACACGTCGGCCTCCGACTGGAAGTCGGCGAAGATCCCGATGCCACGCCGGTTCCGCAGCCCCGAGGACGTGTCGGGACGGGTGCCGATCACGGTGTTGTGGTCGAACATGCACATCGAGCGGTCGCCGCAGTAGAGCCCGACTCCGAGCGCGTCGCGGACTGCGTTGTGGGATGCCATCCCCATCGACATCTCGTCCACGGCGATCGCCTGGCCGGTCGTGCGGCTGACGCTGTTGTCCATGATGTCCGTCGCCGAGGAGTGGGTCGTGATGCCCTGTTGCCCGCCGACGACCGTGCAGCCCTCGACCATGCTCATCCCCAGGTCCATGTTGAAGGAGATGTCGATTCCCTGGCCGAGCCGGTTGCCGAGCATGTCGACGGTGCAGTCGCGGATGACGACGCCGGCGAGCCGGACGTGGATTCCGTCGAGCTTCGCTCCTTGTACGGTCACCCCGTCGATCACCGTCCCGCGCACGCCGTCGACCGTGATCCCGTTCTCGCCGCCGACCACCGTCAGGTCCTTGATCTGGACGTCGTCGTGCGCGACGACGATGCCGCCGCGGACGACCGCTCCCGGAGCGCCCTGGAGCACCTCGCGGCGCGAGATCACGAGTGGGCCCTGGTGGACGCCGGCGCTCAGGTGCACGACCGGCGGCAGGCGGACCACGTAGGTCGCGGCGGAACCGGCGAATGCGAGGACGAGCCCGACGCCCGCGATGCCGCCGACCCGACCGAGCTCGCCGCCGTCCTCCGCATAGCCGAGCCGAAGTAGCGGGAAGCCCGCCTGGGCGAGAACGACCGTGGCAAGCCAGCCCGTGCCGAAGAGCGCGAGCGCGGGCACGAGCGGCGCGTGCAGGCCGAAGCCGTAGACGATCGCCATCAGCACGCCGAGCTCCACCGCGCCGAGCGGCACCGCCGCCCACGCCGGCTGATACGGCAGCAGCCGGTGCCACACCTCGAGGTCGAGGAAGAGCCCGGCCGGCGCCATCAGCGCGACGAGCTCGACCGGCCACCAGCGGTGGAGCGCGCCCGCGAGAACGCAGGCACCGACGAGCACCGGCAGGAGCGCCGCCAGACGGGTCTCGGCGCGTCCCCTCAGCGTGTAGGACACGCCTTGATCCTCCCCAGGAAACGGTGGGCCGCGTAGCGAGCGCCGGCGAGCGTGTCGGCGGCGGGGAACGCCCACTGGGCGGGCGCGCCCGCGACGGCGAGTATCCGTGTGGCGTCGCTCAGCCCGGGCACGGCCGAGTCGGGGGCGAGCACGAGCCACCCATCCGCCGTCTCGAGGTCGTGCTCGGCGACGAGCCGCGCGAGCAGCGGGTCCTGCCGGAAGCCGCGCCGAAAGCCGGTGGCGCAGATCACCTGCGCGCTCCCGTTCACCGATTGCTCCACGCGGAACCGTCCCTCGCGGGTCGCGCGCTCGAGGGGCTCGTCCCAGTACCGGCCCGCCGGGTAGGACGGCGCCGTCAGCGTGCGCAGGCGCTCGATCCGCTCGCGTGCGGGCAACCGGTGGTAGGCGTCGAGCCCGCGGCGGGAGAAGTAGTGACGCGGGACGTTGAGCGGACGCCGCACCGGCTCGCGCCGGCGCACCGAGACGACCTCGGCCCCCGCCGCGAGCGCGTTCAGCCACTCGGTCGCCGCGGCGAGGCCCGCGCCGACGACCGTGACGCCGGCCGCGTAGTCGTGAGGCTCGTAGGAATGGACGACGCGCGGGTCGCCGCGAAGTTCCTCGGGGACGTTGAGCCCCGGATGGCCGGGCGCGAGGAGGACGTGCGCAAAGCGCTCCCCGTCGAGGTCGAAACCGCCGTCAACCGCCTGCACGCGCTCGACCCGGCGCCGGACAAGGCTCTGGTCCCAGCCGCTCCGCTCACGGAGCCGCTCGATGTGGGCGAGGAACTCGTCGACCGTCGGGTGGTAGCGATCGAGCGCCGACTCGAGCAGCGGCCGCAGGGAGCGGCGCCGGCGGACACTCGAGAAGGCGAGCCCGGGGAACGACGTCGGGGAGGCGTGGCCGTCGCTCTCGGATCGCATCTCCCGCTGCCGGATCGCCGTCGCGCGCACGCGCCAGGCCGCTGCAGGATCGTCATCCGTCCCATAGACGGCGATCTCGCCCGGGTCGAGCTCACGGCGCAGCGTCTGGTACGTGGTGAACCCCGCGAGCCCGGAGCCGACGACGGCCACGCGGGCCATTACTTGACGGAGCCGGCGAGCAGTCCCTGGACGAAGTAGCGCTGGAAGGCGAAGAAGATGACGAGTGGAACGATGAGCGAGAGGAACGAGGCTGGGGCGATGATGTCGATGCTCGACGAGAACTGGCGCAGCTGGCCGAAGATCCACACCGTGATCGGCGTGACGTTGAACGTGAGCGAGACGATGAGGTCGTTCCACGTCCAGAGGAACTGGAAGATGGCCAGCGACGCGATCGCCGGCAGGCCGAGCGGCAGGATCAGGCGCAGGAAGATCCAGATCTCGCTCGCCCCGTCGATCCGCGCCGACTCGAGGATGTCCTTCGGTATCCCGATGAAGAAGTTGCGCAGGAGGAAGACCGCGAAAGGCAACCCGAACGCGGCATGGAAGAGGATCACGCTCAGCGTCGTCGTCCCGCCGAAGGTGTCGTAGAGCCTGAACATCGGGATCAGCGCCATCTGCAGCGGCACCACCAGCAGGGCGATCACCCCGATGAAGATCCAGTCGCGGCCGGGGAACTCGAGCCACGCGAAGGCATAGCCGGCGAGCGCGCCGACGACGATGACGATCGCCGTGTTGCCGACGGCTATGTACGCGGTCGTCTTCAGCGCACCGGTCAGGCCGGCGTTGTGGAAGAGGGCGCTGTAGTTCGAGAACGTCGCCAGGCTCGGGTGGGCGAAGATCTTCCACCAGCCGGCGGTGGCGGTTTCGGTCCCGGGCAGGATCGAGGTGATGAAGAGGCCGATCGTCGGGACGAGCCAGAGCATCCCGAGCACGATGAGCAGGATCTGGAGCGGCGTCTTCGCTGCCGCACGCAGGATCTTCGCGGCGACCGTGTCCCGCGGAGCAGGCAGGCGAATCGACTCGGTGGCTGCGGCGGCCATCAGACCTCCCGCCTGAAGCGCCGGATGTTGAGAGCGAGAACGGGGATCACGAGCAGGAAGATGAAGACGGCTATCGCCGAGCCGACGCCGAAGTTCCCGCCACCCTGAAACGCAGTGGTCCACATCGCGAGCGCGAGCACATTCGCGTTCGACCGCACCGACTCCGGCGCGAGCGCGATCACGATGTCGAAGACCTTGAGGACGTTGATGATCATCGTGATGAAGACCACGCTCAGGACCGGCGCGAGCAGCGGTACGGTGACGCGGCGGAAGACCTGGAACTCGGTCGCGCCGTCCGTTCGCGCCGCCTCGAGCACCTCTCGAGGCATCGCCGAGAGGCCGGCCGCGATGACGACCATGGCGAAGCCGGCCCAGATCCAGATGTAGGCGATCAGGAGCGAGGGCGTGATCAGGCTCGGCCCGAGCCACGATTCGCCGCCGTACGGCTTCGCGAAGGTCGCGGCGCCGATGCCTGCGTTGTACGTGCCGCTCGGAACGCCGCTGAAGTCGAAGCTGCCGTTCGAGCCCGTCTTCGTCGTCTGCGCGACGCTGCCGGACGAGTCCCTAAGCTCGACTGTGACTCCGGGGATGCCGAGCTCGCCTTGCTCGACGACGCCGGGCTTGCCGCCGCCGGGCTTGAAGTCGCGCCAGACGACGCCCTCGACGTCCCGCGACTTCGGGGCAGGCTTCACTGCCTGCCTCGCGCCGGCCGGCATGTCCTCGGGGGCGATGCCCGTGAGGCCGAGCAGGGCGACCCCTCCGGGATGGAGCGGCGTCTTCAGAAGCAAGCCTCCACCCTGCTTCTGGAGAGTCGGCGTCGATGGGAGGGCGTTCGGGAGCACCCCGGCGGGTGAGAAGGCGTCGGAGACGCTCCGGCTCAGCGCATTGATCGCGCCCAGGTTCGGATCCTGCTGGTACATGATCCGCCACGTCACGCCGGTCGCGAAGGCGGAGATCGCCATCGGAAGGAAGACGACCGTCTTGAAGGCCACCGCCCAGCGGACGCGCTCGGTGAGGACGGCGAAGATGAGCCCGATCGCCGTCACGAAGGCCGGCACGACCGCCACCCAGATCGCGTTGTTCTTGATCGCCGTGGTGAGCGCCGACGTCGTGAACAGCGTCTTGTAGTTGTCGAAGCCGACCCACGTGCCGAGGTATCCCGTTTGCCCGAAGAAGCTCCGGATGATCGTGTAGACCGTCGGATAGACGAGCCAGACCCCGAGCAGGATCGCCGCCGGCAGGAGGAAGAAGGACCCCGTCAGGTAACGGGCGCCTCGCTTCCCGCCGGCCTCCGGCGGAGCCGCCCCCGGGGGCGGCTCCGCCGTGATCGAAGCTCCGCTCACGCGTGACTCCGTTTACTTCCCGCTCTTGTACGCCTTCGCTGCGGCGCTCTCGAGCTGCTGCTGGATGCTCGAGATCTCCGTGGGGTGCTGGAGGAACGTCTGGAAGATCCCCCACTCGCCCTGGCCCGTCGTGGCGCCGAACGCGGCGGGCTGCTCATCCGACATGTCGAATGCAACAGCCGTGGCCCCGGCGAGCGGCGACTCCGTGGCCTTCGTGATCGGATCCGGGTAGACGCTGGCCGGCACGTTCTTGTTGCCCGAGCCGAAGCCGCCGAGCTTCGCCCAGATCTCCGCGGCCTGCGGCGTCGCGAGGTACTTCATGAACGCCTCGATGGCCGGCGTGTCGCGGAAGGTGACGATCAGGTCGCCGCCCGTCTCGACGGCCTTCGCGTTCGGTCCCGAAGTGACTGCCGGGAACGGCACGACGTTGAAGTCCTTCTGGGCCTTCGACTTCGTCGCCTGGAGGATCTCGAGGCTCACGAAGTCGCCCTGGAAGTTGAACGCCGCCTTCGGTGGGGTTGCGAACGCGTAATCGACGCAGGTCGGGTAGTCGGTCTGCAGTGCGCCGCTCGTGCCGCCGTAGATGTTCCCCGTGTCGCCGAGAACCTGAGCCATGTCCTGCAGCGACTTGGTCACCGACGGATCGGTCCACTTGATCGTGTGGGCCGAGAGGGCGTCGTACTTCGCCGAGCCCCACCTGCGGAGGTAGAGGTTCTCGAAGATGTCGGTGAGGGTCCAGCCGTTCGACCCGCAGAGCGAGTACGCAGGCGTGCCCGACTGCTTGATCGTCTTGGCGTCGCTGATCAGTTGCGACCACGTCGCAGGCGGCTTGACGCCCGCCTGCTTGAGGACATTGACGTTGTACCAGAGAGTCGACTTGTTGGACGCCTTGTAGAGGAGCGCGTAGTTCTTGCCGTTGACCTCGCCCAGCTTCGCCCACGCCGGCGTGAAGTTGGCGGAGATCGTCGGCTGCGCGTACGTGATCGGCTTCAGCTTCCCCTGCTGCACGAGCTGCTTCACGAGGCCCGGCTGCGCGACGTCGGCCATGTCGGGCGGACTGCCGCCGGCGATGGCGGTCGAGAGCACGGTCGGGATGTCGTTCCCCTTCGACGAGTAGGTGACCTTGACGTTCGGGTACTGCTTCTCGAAGCCGTCGATCACCTTCTGGAATGCCTTCTGCTCCGTCGCGGACCAGATGCCCCAGAACTTGACGGAGCCCGACACGCTCGAGTTCCCCGTGGAGGTCCCACCGCTGCCCGACTTGTTCCCGCCGCCTCCGCAGCCGGCTGTGACGGCGACGAGCGCCGCGACCACCCCTGCGAGGGCCGCCAAGCGCACAACCCGGTTCCTGCTGCCCATCTCCCTCACGCTGACGCTCCTTTCTGGCTTGTCTCTCCGTCGTAGATTCCTTCGCTCGTCTCCTCGTCGAAGAAGTGGAGCGAGCGGGTGTCCACCGCGACCTCCACCGGCTTCCCTTCCCCGACCGTCGCCCGCGCGCCGAAGCGGCCGACGAGCAACGCGCCCGAGCCGGTGCTCTCGAGCGCCGGTCCTTCGCTCGGCGCGCCGGCATCCTGCGCCAGCTCCCTGACGTCGTCGGTCAACGCGGCGCTCGTGCCCTCGACGGTGAAGTGCACCATCAGCTCTGAGCCGAGCGCCTCACGCAACTCGACGAGGCCGCGCAGCCGGCGGTCGGGCGGCGTGTCCGGCTCGAGCGACGCGTCGTCGAGCTCCTCGGGCCGAATGCCCAGGATGATCTTCCGGCCTTCATAGCCACGCAGGGCCGGCCGGCTGGCGAGCGTCTCGTCGTCGAGCTTCAGGTGCTGCTGGCCGACGTCGACCGCGAGGCCGCCGTTCGCCCGCCTCACCGTGGCCTCGATCATGTTCATGGCGGGCGAGCCGATGAAGCCGCCGACGAAGAGGTTGACCGGCCTGTCGTACAGCGTCTGCGGGTCCGCGACCTGCTGCAGCTCGCCCTTCCGCATGACGGCGACGCGGTCTCCCATCGTCATCGCCTCGACCTGGTCGTGCGTGACGTAGATCGTCGTCGTGCCGAGGTCGCGCTGCAGCCGGCTCACCTCTGCCCGCATCTGCACGCGCAGCTTCGCGTCGAGATTCGACAGGGGCTCGTCCATCAGGAACGCCGCCGGCTCGCGCACGATCGCCCGGCCCATCGCGACACGCTGGCGCTGGCCGCCCGAAAGCGCGCGCGGCTTGCGCTTCAGGAACTGCTCGAGGCCGAGCACGTGCGCGGCGTTGCGGACGCGCCGGTCGATCTCGTCCTTCGGCATCTTCTTCACCCTGAGGCCGAAGGCGATGTTGTCGTAGACCGAGAGATGCGGATAGAGCGCGTAGCTCTGGAAGACCATCGCGATGTCGCGGTCGCGCGAGGGGACGTAGTTGACGATCCGGTCGCCGATCCGGACGACTCCACCCGAGATCTCCTCCAGCCCGGCGACCATCCGCAGCGCGGTCGTCTTGCCGCAGCCGGACGGGCCGACGAGGACCATGAACTCGCCGTCGGCGACGTCGAGCGCGAGCGAGTCGACGGCCTTCGTGCCGTCGGCGTAGACCTTCGTGACCTCGTCGAAGACGACCTCTGCCACGCCTCCCCCTCGACTCGACTGCGCGATTCAGACCCTATCCCAGCCGGGAGCGGCGCGCACCATTTGTCAACCGCTCATCCCCCGTTGTCGCTCCTGCTCCGGTCGCAACCAACCGATATGCCGTGTGTCCGATCTCCGGTCGCTCTCGATACCGCACAGGCAGGTCCGCGTGCAATCCTCGTCAAATCCAGATCGCCGCATCGGTCGTAATCCCCTGCGTCGCCCATGGGCCTGATCGCAACCGAGAGCAACGGCATGGAAACCGAGGCGCTCTACCGCGAGTACGGGGTTGCGGTCGCCCGGCTCTGCTGGTCGCTCCTGCGCGACCGCAGCGAGGTCGAGGACGCGACGCAGCAGGTCTTCCTCTCCGCGCACCGCGCGCTCCTGAACGGTGCCGCGCCGCGCGAGCCGCTCGCCTGGCTGCTCGCCGTCGCGCGCAACGAGTGCTACGCCCGCTTCCGCCAGCGAGCGGTTACCCCGGTGCCGACCGGAGAAGGGCCGGACGGGGCGACGGCGGATGCATCGGTGCACGTCCTGCGTGCGGGCGAGCTGGCGAATCTGTGGGACGAGGTCGGGAGGATGCCGCCGACGCAGCGCGAGGCCTTCCTGCTGCGAGAGATTCGCGGGCTGAGCTACGGGCAGCTTGCGGACGCGCTGTCGCTCAGCCCACCCTCGGTCCGCTCGCTTCTCCTGCGTGCGCGCACGCGCATCCGCCAACGGCTCGGCGACGTGGCGGCCGGCCTCGGCAGCGCGCCGTGGGTGCAGGCGCTGCTGCGCCTGCTCGCCGGCGGCGACGGCGCATCGCCTCTGCCCGCGGCCACCAAAGCAGCCGCGGTCGGGATCGGAGCCCTCGCACTCGCCGGAGGGGGAAGCCTGGTCGCGCACCAAGCGTCGAAGCGGCCGGCGCACAACGCCGCACACCATCGGGCTGCGGCCCACGCGCGTCACGCCACGGCACCTGCTGCGGTCGGGGCTGCTCCCGAGGGAGACCGATCGGGGCTCGACGTCCGACGCTCCGAGCGGCAACGTCCGCGGGGTCGTGCCGACGGCTCGAACGAGTCCGGCCCGAACGAGTCCGGCTCGAGACACTCCGGCCCGCGGGACGGGAGCGACTCGGGAGGAAGCAGCCGCGACGGCTCGGATGGCAAGGCTGTAGTCCTCCAGCCGCGGACGGACGGCGGTGGCGGCGGAAGCTCGTCGTCCGGCTCCGGCCGGGACGGTTCGCCCAACGGCTCCTCCGATGGTGGCGCTGCGGGATCGAGCTCCGGCTCGGGCACCGGCGACGGCTCCGGCTCGGCGGCCCCCACCACGACCCTCCCGGGGTCGGGTGGCTCAGAGAGCTCCGGCTCGAGCGGCTCTGGCGGCTCGGACGACTCCGGCAGCTCGGTCGGCCCGAGCGACTCCGGCAGCTCCGGCGACTCCGGCGGCTCGGGCGACTCGGGCGGCGGCACCGACGGCGGCTGAGAGCTCGAGCGCGACTTTTTCGCGCCGAACGTCTCTTCACCAGTAGGGACCGCAAGCGCAAGGCGGTCGCCCAGTCACCGAAAACAAGGAGTCAGCGATGAAGTGGACAGCTCTGCTTGCGGTAGCGGCCTTCCTGCTCGCCGTCGGATCGGCGACCGCCGCACCGAAGGCGGTCAAAGGAATCGTCGTCGCGAAGCGCGCGCACAGCGGCGCCGTCGTCGTGGCGACCGGCCGCAAGGGCCTCGCCGTCACCGTCCAGGCCGCGACGCGGGGTGTCCGCCTCGGCGACCGCGTGCGCGTCGTCGGCAACCGACTGCAGGTCGTGTCCCACGTGAAGAGAACACGGATCCGCGGCATGGTCGTGAAGCGCCTCGCGCACGGGCTGCGAGTCGCGAGTGGCCACAGCGTCCTCACGATCCACACGAGAAGCCGCGCGCTCGCCTCGCACCACGACGGCCAGCACGAGGGGGAGATCGGCGAGTTCGAGATCGAGTTCGGGGACGAGGGCCTCGTCGAGCAGGGATTCACCGCGGCCTCGCCGTCGGGCACCGTCCGAATCGAGGGAGCTCTCGTGAGCGTCTCGCCGCTCGTCGTGTCGCTCGAGGGATTGCCGGTCGAGATCACGGTCCCGAGCGGGATCACCCTGCCGGCGTTGACGCCGGGACAGAAGGTCGAGCTGACCGTCCAGACCGGCGCCGGCAACACGTTCACGCTCGTCTCGATCGACTCGGCCGACAACGAGGCCGAGGACAGGGTCGAGGCGAAGGGAACCGTGACCGATTCGACGCCCTCCGCGATCACGATCGACGCAGGCGGCGCGACGGTGACGTTCGCCGCTCCGGACGGAGTGACTCTCCCCGTGCTCGCAACGGGCACGTTCGTCGAGGCGCGCGGCGTCACGATCAACGGCGTGCTCACGCTCACGCGGCTGCGCACCGAGGACGGCGACGACGACGGCGGCCACGACGGCGGTGGCGGAGACCACTGAGCAAGTCGAGTGATGGACGAATGCCCGGCGCCGGCCGCAGGTCGGCGCCGGGGCCGGACCGAGGCGGAGCCGTCCTGACTCAGTCCGTCTCGGGCAGCGTCGGGTGCTCGGTGGGATATACGCCGACTGCGAAGCCGTACACCGTCTCGCCCGACCGCGGGAGCTGGTCGAACTCGGTCACCAGCTCGGCCATCCGCTCCCAGAACGCTGACGCCTGCGCCTCAGAGATGCGGGCGTGCCGGAGGAAGCCCCACAGCTTCCCGTCCCGGAACGCCGCAACCGACTCGCCCGCGGCCACCTCGAAGTCGTTGAAATCGCGAGGCAGCTCGTCCCCGTCCCTAGCGCGCTCGACCGCCACGTAGAAAAGGCGCGCCGTGCGGCCGTAGAAGCGCTCCTCGACCGCCCGCACGCGCCGCGTCCTCACCACCTGCAGCAGCCCCCCTTCGGTGAGAACCTTCACGTGGTGGGCGACCGTGCTCTTCGGCCGGTCGACCGCGACCGCGAGCTCGGTGATCGTGGCAGCCCGCTCGTGGAGCAGGTGGAGGATCGTCGTCCGCAGCGGATGGCTGATCGCCTTCACCTGCGAGGGCGCGGTGAGCGCGATCCGGTCGGCGAGGGCGTAGTCGGGCGGCGGAGAGGCGTTTGACTCGCTCAAGACCCGAACAGACTAACACTGTAGTATGTTCCAACTTTGCGGATCAATCAGGGAGGATCAGGAATGACCGAGGTAGTGCTCTACCACCACGTCCAGGGGCTCACGGACGGCGTGCGGTCGTTCGCCGACGAGCTGCGGCAGGCGGGCCACACCGTGCACACGCCCGACATGTTCGAGGGGCGCACGTTCGACACCATCGAAGAGGGCCTGGCCTTCGCAAGCGAGCAGGGATTCGGGACGCTGGCCGGCCGCGGCGTGGCCGCCGCCGAGCGGCTCGGCTCGGACCTCGTCTATGCCGGTTTCTCCTTCGGGGTCATCGCCGCGCAGCAGCTCGCACAGACCCGGCCCGGCGCGCGTGGCGCCTTGCTCATCTACTCCTGCGTCCCGGTCTCGGAGTTCGGCGAGGCGTGGCCCGAGGGCGTCCCCGTGCAGGTGCATGCCAAGGACCGCGATCCACACTTCGCGGAGGACCGCGAGGCGGCGGAGGCGCTGGTCGAGTCGACCGACGACGCCGAGCTCTTCCTCTACCCAGGCGACGAGCACCTCTTCGCCGACTCCTCGCTGCCGGCGTACGACGCGGACGCGGCGGCACTGCTCATGGAACGCGTGCGCGCGTTCCTCGACGCAACCTAGCTCCTGCGGGGGTCGCCCTCGACTACGGCGTGCGGCTCGCCGTAGTCGGCGAGGAGCTCGAGGAACGGATCGGGCGGGAACGACTCCGGGCCGAGGACGCCCGTTCCCTCCCACGTGCCGGCCGCAAGCAGCTCGAGCGCGACTACGGGGTTGAGGGCGGTCTGGAGGACGACCGCCTGATGCCCGTACTCGCGCATCGTCCGCTCGTTGTCGGCCACGTGGTAGAGGTAGACCGCGCCGTCACTCCCGTCCTTGCGCCTCCCGGTGACGAGCGTGCCGGCACACGTCTTGCCGCGCATCCGGTCGCCGAGCGTGGCCGGATCGGGCAGCGCCGCCGCAACGACGTCCCGCGGCGCAACGTCCATGCCGCGCACACGCACCGGCTCGGTGGAGTCGAGGCCGAGCTTGTGCAGCGTCTGCAGGACGTCGATGAACTCGGCGCCCAGCCCGTACTTGAAGGTGACGCGGCGGCAGTCGATCTCCCGCGGCACGAGCACGACCTCCTCGTGCTCGACGTTGACGCACTCGATCACGCCGATCCCCTCGGGGAACTCGAACAGCTCGGGCTCCGAGAACGGCTCGGTCGTGTAGAAGCCGCGCTCCTTCTCCCAGATGAGCGGCGGGTTCAGGCACTCCTCGATCGTCGTCCAGATGGAGAAAGTCGGCGCGAAGTCGTAGCCCTCGACGACGAGGTCGGCACCGTCGCGCACCCCCACCTCGTCGATCTCGTCGAATAAGTGGTCTTGTGCATAGCGCGCAAAAACGTCGGCGAGCCCCGGCTCGACGCCGATCCCGGCCAACGCGAGCAGGCCGCGCTCCTGCCAGCGGTCGTGCAGGTCGAGCTCGCCCTGGCCGAGCAGCACGCCGGGACCGGAGAGCGTCATCGCCATGTCGAGATACGTGCAGCCATGCTCGAAGGCCGCGTCGAGGATCGGCGGGTTGAAACGAGGGTCGGCAGCGTTGAGGACGGCATCCGCCTGGGTCTCGCGAAGGAGGGCAACCAAGGACTCGCGGTCACCCGCATCGACCTGCGCCGCGACGAAGCGGTCGTCGCCGTCCCGCTCCAGGACCGCCGCGGGCCGGGCCGGATCGAGGTCGGCGAACGTGATCCGCTCGAAGAAATCCCGCCGCCGGGCAACCGCGGCCACCGCTGCGCCGACCGCCCCCGTCCCGACCACGAGCACCTTCATCAGCGGCGGCGGATCAGCGTCACGCCCTCGCGGAACGGGAGAAGGACTGCCTCCACGCGGTCGTCGTGCAGAACGTGCTCGTTGAAGCGGGCGATCGCGCTCGCGTTCTCGCCGTCGGAGTCCAGGCCGAAGAGGGTGTTGTCGGCTGCGATCACGCCGCGAGGCGAGAGCTTGGGCAGGATCGCCTCGTAGTAGTCGACGTAGCCGGGCTTGTCGGCGTCGATGAACGCGAGATCGAACGAGCCTTCGAGGGTCGCCAGGGTTTCCACCGCCGGGCCGAGCCGGTACTCGATCCGGTCGGCGACGCCGGCCTCCTCCGCGTAGCGGCGGGCGACGGCCGTCGTCTCCTCGTTGATGTCGCACGAGACGATCCTCCCGTCCGGCGGCAGGGCGCGGGCCATCGCGATGGACGACCAGCCGGTGAAGGTGCCGACCTCGACGACCAGCCTGGCGTCTGTCATCGCGACGAGAAAGGCAAGGAACGCGCCCTCGATGTGGCCGACCATCATCTGCGGGCTCTGCTGGGTCTCTCTCGTCTCGGCGCCGAGGCGGTCGAACAGCTCCGCCCGCGCGGTGGTGTAGCGCTCGGCGTAGGCCTCGATCTCGTCGGGGATGTAGCGCGCCATCGGAGCTCGGCTCAGCCTAGGCCAAACCGCGCCCCGGGGTGATGCGTATCCGCTGGGGATGTCGCAGTACGTCGATCTCTCCGGCTCGAGGCGCGCCGGCCGGACGAATGCAGGTCTCGCCGCCGGCCAGGTCGCGGCGTCTCTACTCGTCGCGGCGGCCGGCGCGATCCACCTCTACCTCTATTTCGACTACTTCCACCGCGTGCACGTGGTCGGAGTGCTCTTTCTCGTCAACGCCGCGGCCGGGCTGCTCATCGGAGCGGCGCTCGTCGCGACCAGGCGTCCGCTCGTGCTGCTCGCCGCCGGCGGCTATGCGGTCGGAACACTCGTCGGGTTCGTGGCCAGCACGCGCTGGGGCCTGTTCGGCTACCACGAGACGTTCTGGGGCAGCTGGCAGGAGGCCGCCGGCGGCGTCGAGCTCGCGGCCGCGCTCCTGGCCGCGCTGCTGCTCGGCGCTGCGCTCCGGCGCTAGCTGGATGCTCGGAGGGGGCGCCATCGGGCCGCGCCCCCTCTTTCAAGTGCAGCGTCCTCCTAGCCCCAGCCGCCGCCGCCGGTGGTGCCACCGCCACCGCCGCCGCCGGACGAGGTCTTGTGCTTGACGACCTTGCCTGCGGCCGTGATGACGTACCACTTGCCGCCATTCAGGTTGGTGCCCCAGCCGTTCGCCTGGCCGGCACCCGAATCGCCTGAGTAGGTGTAGAGCGGCCACCTGTTGTAGGTGACGACCTTGCCGCCGCCCGGGTTCTTGTCCGAGCCGAGCAGATTGCTCTTCGCAGCGCCGCCGGCCTTCGGCCTGGCGGAGCCGCTCCACTTCAGCGGAGGCCAGAAGCTCGCGCAGGAGCCGGTGCAGGTCACCTTGCGCTGCTTGTCCTTCATGAACACGTACAGCGTCCGCCCTTTGGTGTTGACGAGCACGGTTCCAAGACCCTTGAGCTTGCGCGTCTTCACGGCCACCGAGCTCGTAGCGTGCCGCGCACCGGCGACGCCGCTCCGCGGCGCCGAGGACGCGGACGAGCCGCCGCAACCCGCGGCAACGAACCCGAGCACCGCGAGCAGCGCAACCGCAATCAGGCGAACCTGGTATCGGTTGGAGTTGTCGCGCAGGAACCTCACATTCATCTCCTCCTTGAAATCAAGCATCCACACTCTTAACGCAACGCAGGCGCTCTCGGATTGCGCAGGAGCGGCAATCCGCTTCCGGCTCCGGACCGGTAAGGGTAAGGCGTGAGGGCCGAGCCTGGCTCAGGAGGACTATCTGCGGACGGTCGCCAGGTCGGCGGCTTCTCGCCCCTGCTCTTCGTCGGCTTCGCGATCGCGTCGATCGGAGGGCCGTTGGCGCTCGCGAACTTCCTCCCCGGCACGGCCGGAGACGACGGGATCGCGTCGGCCGGACTCGTCGTCGTGCTCGCCGTCGCCGTGTTCGCAGCACCGCTCGCACTCTGGCTCGTCTACTCGCAGCGCGTCGTCTCGCCCGGTGGACTGAGCGCCTTCGTCGAGGCGGCGGCCGGACGGCCGGCGGCTCTCGTGCACGGCTGGATCTGGGCGCTTGCCTACTTCCTCTACCTGCCTTACACCGTCACGTTCGTGGTCTACGACGTCTTGCCGCCGGTCTTCCCCGGGATCGTCCCCTACCGCTGGCCGCTCGAGCTCATCCTCCCGGTCGCGATCGTTCTCCTCGTGCTCGCCCCCCTCCGCTGGGCCCTCGGCGCGCTGCTCGTGCTCGGCCTCGTGCAGCTGGGGTTACTGCTCGCCCTCGGCGGCGTCGAGTTCGCACATCTGCCGGTTCGCTTCGCCTCGAAGCCCGAGCTGGACCCCACCGGACGTGCAGTCGGGGGGACGGCGCTGCTGTTCATCTGCGCGAGCTTGCCGCTCTACCTCGGCGCCGAGGTGCGCGGCGGCAGCCGGACGGTGCGGCGCGGCCTCGCCCTCGCGGTCGGCGCCGTCGGCGTCTGCTTCTTCGTCGCGGCGCTCGGGATCTCGAGGGTCCCCGACGCGCTCCTGCGCACGCCGGTCCCGGCGTACGCGATCGCGCACTACTACGGGAGCCGCGAGCTCGGCATCGCCGTCGGGCTCGCAATCGCAGCCGGCACCCTCGCGCTGATCGTGGCCGAGTACCTCGCCCTCGGCCGCCTGCTGCATTGGCTCCACGGGCCGCCGCTGAGGCGCGTCCTCCTCTGGATCGCAGTCCCGTTCATCGCGGCGGACGCGGTCTCGCTCATCAATCCGGACGAGTTCTACGACAAGCTGCTCAAGCCCTCACTCGGCGCGCTGTTCATCTCGCAGCTCCTCGTCTTCCTCGTCTTTCCTCTCTTCCGGAAAGGGCTCCGCTGGCTGCCGCTCGTCGCCATCGCCTCCGGCCTCGCGGTGTGGGGCTTCTACACGCTGGTGTCGGGGAGCGCCTCGACCTAGGCGTCGGCGACGGCCACGCCGACGACCGCCGGGCTCACGAACTTCGGGGCCTTCGGCAGTGCCGTCTGCTCGACGCGGGCGACCGTGAAGCCCGCTGCCTCGATCGCGGCGAGCGTGCGCCGGTTGCAGTCACAGCCGAAGAGGGCGTGATTCACGCGGGTGAGCCGGTCCTGCAGGCGCGCGACGCTCGGGTCGTCGGAGCGTACGTGCTCGAGGAAGAGCAGCCGGCCGCCCGGCCGCAAGACCCGCCGCGCCTCGCTCAGCGCGCGCGTCTGGTCGTCGACGCCGCAGAGCACGAGGGTCGAGACGACGGTGTCGAAGCTCGCCTCCTCGAAGGGCAGATCCTCGGCAGGAGCCTGCTGAACCTCGGCGCGGGGCGACTGCTCCTGCACCTTCCGCTGCAGCCGACGGAGCATCGCCGGCTCTGGCTCGGTGACGACGAGCGACTCGACGCCGTCGCCGTAGTGCCGGAGATTCATCCCGGTACCGCCGCCGATCTCGAGAACTCGGCCGCGCGCGTCGGCGAGGAGTCCGTCGCGCATGGCTCCCACTCCAGCCTCCTCGCTGCTCCGCGACATGCGGTCGTACATGAGAGCGAACAGGCTGGAGCGGAGGCCCATGCGGCGAGCGTACGCCCTGTGTTATGGTGAACCTAATGGTTCACTATTCCACGAATATCGACCGCGCCTTCGCAGCAGTCGCGGACCCGACCCGCCGCGCCGTCCTCGAACGGCTCGGCAGCGGGAGCGCGACGATCAGCGAGCTCGCCGAGCCCTTCGGGATGTCGCTGACCGGGATGAAGAAGCACGTCAGGCTGCTCGAGGAGGCGGAGCTGGTCACGACGGAGAAGGTCGGTCGCGTCCGCCGGTGCACGCTCGCGCCCTACGCGTTCGAGGGCATCAGCACCTGGCTGCAGCGGCTCGACCGATTCGCCCAGGTCGTCGAACGGACGAAAGGAGCAGCATGAGCCCGACCAAGAGCAAGGAAGGATTCACCGCCGAGGAGAAGGCGGCCATGCGGGCGCGCGCCAAGGAGCTGAAAGAGGCCGCAGAGGGCGAGGAGGCCGTTCAGGCCGCACTCGAGAAGATGTCGCCCGGCGACCGCGCGCTCGGCGAGCAGATCCACGCGCTCGTCAAGAAGACGGCGCCCGACCTGACGCCGAAGACGTGGTACGGCATGCCCGCCTACGCGAACAAGGACGGCAAGGTCGTCTGCTACTTCAAGAACGCCGGGAAGTTCAAGTCGCGGTACTCGGAGCTCGGCTTCAACGACGCCGCCAACCTCGACGACGGCGCCATGTGGCCGATCGTCTATGCGCTCATGAAGCTGACGAAGGCCGACGAGGACCGGATCGCGAAGCTCGTCAAGCAAGCGGTGAGCCGATGAACGAGACCACTGTCACCACCCCGAACGAGCTCGAGATCCGCGTCGAGCGCGTCTTCGACGCTCCGCGCGAGCACGTCTTCTCCGTCTGGACGGATCCCGAGCTGATCCCGGAATGGTGGGGCGACCAGACGGTCGTCGAGGAGATGGACGTCCGCCCGGGCGGCAAGTGGCGCTTCAACACCGGCTACGGCGTCGTCGAAGGAGAGTTCCACGAGGTCGACCCGCCGGCGCGGCTCGTGCAGACGTTCCAGAACCACCTGCAGACACTCGAGTTCGAGCAGGTCGGCGAGCAGACCAGGCTGACGCAGACCATGCGTTTCCCCACGACCGAGGAGCGCGACACGACGATGCAGTACGGCGTCGAGAAGGGAGCGAAAGGCGGCTTCGCCCGCGTTGACGCGGTGTTGCAGCGGCTCGCTGGGCGAACCTAGCCGCGCGAACGTACCCCAGAAATGCCAAAGCCCGCGAACCGCTTGCGCAGTTCCCAGGCTTTGACGCCAAGTAACTTCTCACATCGCGCCAGGCTCGTCAAGGGAAACCGCCCGATGAGTTTCCGGCAGGGCACCGGTCGTAGCTGAGACCCCGAACGCGAGGAGGCAAACGATGTCCACCGTGACGTCCAAGCTCAACATCAGCAAGGTCGGCCGCGTCTGCGTGACGATCACCGACACCGACCGGGCGCTCGACTTCTACGCCGGAACGCTCGGATTCAAGAAGGTCGTGGACGAGCCGATGGGCCCGGACATGCGCTGGGTCGAGGTTCAGGTCTCCGGAGCCGAGACGACGATCGCGCTCGCCCCGCCGCCGCCCGGCCAGGAGGCCGGCGGCAGCCAGACAGGGATCTGCCTCGACACGAGCGACGTGGATGCCGCCCACGCGGCGCTGCAGGAAGCGGGTGCGGACGTCGACGACGAGGTCAGCCGCTTCGGCGGGCCGGTGCCGCCGATGTTCTGGCTCCGCGACCCGGACGGCAACTCGCTCATCGTCGTCCAGCCATTGAGCTGATCACGACGCTCGACCTGGGGACGGTCGACTTCCTGGCGCGCCTCCGGCTCAGCACGGGGGCGCGCCTCGTCCGCGCGCCGCGCGAGCTGTGGGACTTGCTGGACCTCTGCGGGCTAGTCGAGGTGGTCGGGAAGCCCCAAGTACGGGAACAGCCGCTGCGTGTCGAGGAAGAACGTCAGCTCGACGATCCGGCCCTCTGACACTTCCGGGACGATGACCGCCCACGGCTCGCGGCCGCCGTCCGGCGCAGGCTTGTACTGACCCCAGGCCGGCATCCCGTTGACGAGGCCGATCGGGACGAGCTTCGACCCCTTGCAGCCGATTCCCGGGCCGAGCCACCAGGCGAAGAGGTCGTCTCTGCCCTGCAGCCAGAGGCTGTACGGCGGCATGGACTGCACGGCGTCTTCGTGCAGGAGCTCGGTGAGCCGGTCGATGTCGTAGGCCTCGAACGCGGCGACGTAGCGCTCGAGCAGCGCGCGGGTGTCGTCGTCGAGCTCGGCAGGCACGCTGAGGTCGGCTGTCGCCAGCGTCGCCCGCGCACGTTGCAGCGCGCTGTTGACCGAGGCGACGCTCGTCTCGAGCAGCTCCGCGGCCTCGCCGGCCTGCCACTTCAGGACCTCGCAGAGGATGAGGGCGGCGCGCTGGCGCGGCGGCAGGTGCTGGAGCGCTGCGACGAACGCGAGCCGCAGCGTCTCGCGCTGCTCGGCAAGGTCGTCCGGCGTCGGCAGCGGCGTGATCCAGGTCACCTCCGGCAGCTCCGCGAGGTTCTCGAACAGCGGCTCCTGCGCCGGCCCGAGATCCATCGGCCGCGCCCGGCGCTCCCGGCCCGCGAGCGCGTCGAAGCAGACATTCGTCGCGATCCGGTACAGCCACGACTTGAGCGCCGACCGCCCCTCGAACCGGTCGAGCGACCGCCAGGCGCGCAGCATCGTCTCCTGCACGGCATCCTCGGCCTCGAAGGCCGAGCCGAGCATGCGGTAGCAGTAACCGGTCAGCTCGCGCCGGTACTGCTCGAGGGCTTCGGCGGTGGCGGACTGGGTCGTGGCCACGATCGACATCCTAGGCGGTCCGGGCTTGGAGGCCGAGCCAGCTCGCAAGGTCCTCGATCTCCTGCCAGACCGCCGTCGTCAGGGAGCGGCTGAAGCTCACGTCCTCGTGAATCGCGTTGACGCGCAGCACGGCGGCCTTGCGGTCGACCGCCGCGTCGAGCTTCCCGACGAGCCGGTCGCCGTGGAGGATCGGCAGCGCGAAGTAGCCCCAGCGCCGCTTCGCCGCCGGCTTGTACATCTCGAGCGTGTACTCGAACTCGAACAGCTCCTCTGCCCGGACGCGGTCGTGGACGAGCCGGTCGAACGGCGACAGCAGCGCAGTCCTGCCCTTGAAGCCGCCGTCCAGATAAGCCGGATCGACACGCCATTCGCCCTTGACGCCGTCGACGACGGCGGGCTCGCCCGCCTCGCCGACGTGGATCGGCTCCATCGGCATCGCCCGCGCCTGCGCCCGCGCGATGCCGAGCGCCACCAGCCGCCGCTCGTCCCTGCTGCGCTCGGCCTGTTCCACCGAAGGGATCTCCACTTCGGCCGGGTAGACACGCTCCGGCAGGTCCCACAGCCGCTCCCGTCCGAGGCGGCCGGCGATCGCCACCTGCCCACGCGCCTGCAGGAGCTCGAGCATCTGGGTGACGTTGCGGTTGTTCGTCCAGCCACTCGAGGCCCACGGCCTGACGCAAGTATCCGGGATGTCCCGGGACGCAAGCGGTCCCGAACGCTCGAGCAGGTCGAGGATGTCTCGCCGGAAGCGATCGTTGTCGCGCAGCCAGGCTTGCGTGGACTCGTGAGCCCGGCGGCCGCCGGCGCCGGCGAGGTAGAGGCCGAGGTCGCTCGTCGGCCGGACGAGCGCGTCGAACTCGAACAGCGAGCGATCGTCCTCGAGCGCCTGCTTCAGGTGCTCCGGCCGGTAGGAGGATCCGAGGCGGCTCCAGCAGACGAGGTCGGCGCTCGGCGCGATCGCTGCGGTTGGATCGACCTGCAGCAGGGTGAGCCGCTCCACGACTTCGAGGAGATCCCGCGGGCGGGGCGCGTCGAGCAGCTGCGCGCGCACCGCGATCCGCCGCGCTTCCTTCTTCGTCAGCCGATGCACCCACGAGGAGGGTAGGCGATCGCTCTCGGCGCTTGTGTCCGGCCGCCCGCCTCGTCAGAATCGCCACAACCTACGGCGGCAAGGAGGGCACACGTGTCGGTCGACAAGGATCGCAGCGTCCTGCACGCGCTGGGCTATGCCCAGGAGCTTTCGCGGCGGATGAGCGGTTTCTCGAACTTCGCGATCTCGTTCACGATCATCTCGATCCTGTCCGGGACGCTGACGCTGTACTACGCCGGGATCAACTACGGAGGGGGGATCGAGGAGGCCTACGGCTGGCCGCTCGTCTCCTTCTTCGTGATCATCGTCGGGCTCGGGATGGCCGAGATCGCGTCGAAGTATCCGACCGCCGGCGGTCTCTACTACTGGGCCTCGAAGATGGGCGGCCCGGCCTGGGGCTGGTTCACGGGCTGGTTCAACCTGATCGGGCAGATCGCGATCACCGCAGGCATCGACTACGGGGCGGCGATCTTCGCCGACGCGCTCCTGCAGCTTCTCTGGCCCGGGACGTTCAAGGGCACCGCCCACGAGGTCATCTACGTGTACGCGGTGATCCTCGGCCTGCACGCGCTGATGAACATCTTCAGCGTCAGGCTCGTCGCGTTCCTCAACGACGTCTCGGTGTGGTGGCACGTGCTCGGCGTGCTGATCATCGTCGGCTTCCTCATCCTCAAGCCGGCCCACCATCAGTCGTTCTCGGCGGTCTTCGGGCACACCGTGAACAACAGCGGCTGGGGCCACAACTGGCTCTGGTTCGTGCTGCTGCTCGGGTTACTCCAGGCGCAGTACACGTACACCGGGTACGACGCGTCCGCGCACATGAGCGAGGAGACGCAGAACGCGTCGCGCTCGGCGGCGCGGGGCGTGATCATGTCCATCGTCGTCTCGGCGATCTTCGGCTACATCCTCGCCCTCGGCGTGACCTTCGCGATCCAGGGCACGATCGCCAACACGGGGCTCGCGGGCGTGTTCGCGGTCAAGAAGGTCTACCTCGACGCGCTCGGCCTGCGCGCCGCCGAAGTGATGCTGTTCATCACCGTCATGGCGCAGCTCTATTGCGGCATGTCGTCGATCACGTCGGCGTCGCGAATGCTCTACGCGTTCTCGCGTGACCGCGCAACACCCGGCCACCAGCTGTGGCGGCGGCTGAACCGCGAGCGCGTGCCCTACTTCGCGGCGATCGCGATCGCCGTGCTCGCGTTCCTGGCCGCGTTCCCGGCGTACTTCGGCACGAGCGGATACACCGCCTATGTCGCGGTCACGTCGATCGCGGTGATCGGCCTCTACATCGCCTACGCGATTCCGATCTACCTGCGCCTGCGCGCAGGCGACTCGTGGGAGCCCGGCGAGTGGAACCTCGGGTCGAGGTACAAGCTCGTCGGCTGGACGGCGGTGATCTGGATCGCGTTCATCTCGATCCTGTTCATCCTGCCGACGGGCCCGAACGGTGTGCCCTGGCACACGGACAAGTTCAAGTGGACGCTCTTCAACTACTCGCCCATCGCGGTCATCGGCACGCTCCTGCTCGTAGGCGGCTGGTGGCTGATCTCGGCGCGCAAGTGGTTCAAGGGCCCGATCGCCCAGGGGACCGCGGAGGAGCTCGCGCGCATCGAAGAGCAGTACGAGCACGGGCGATCCGCGCCGGCACCCGATCCCGCCTAGACGCCTCGGGGAGGGGAGCCGGCCTGCCCGGCTTCCCTCCCCCACGGCGGTAAGGTCGCACCATGCTGACACTCGAGGAGCTGCGCGAGGACGTCGCCGCCGGCACGGTCGACACCGTCATCGCCTGCTTCACCGACATGCAGGGCCGCCTGATGGGAAAGCGGCTCGACGCCGAGTTCTTCCTGGCGGAGAACGAGGCCGGCCACCCTGGCGAGGGCTGCAACTACCTGCTCGCGCTCGAGATGGAGATGGATCCCGTCCCGGGGTACGCGATCGCGAGCTGGGAACGAGGCTACGGCGACTTCGGGCTGCGACCCGACCTCACGACCCTGCGCCGGATCCCATGGCACGAGGCGACGGCGATGGTGCAATGCGACGTCGAGTGGCACGACGGGGCTCCGGTCGCTCCCTCACCGCGCCAGGTGCTGACGGCGCAGGTCGAGAAGGCGCGGGCGCTCGGCTTCGAGCCGAGGTTCGGCTCGGAGCTCGAGTTCTTCCTCTTCCGCGAGAGCTACCTCGAGGCCCACGCGAAGCACTACCACGACCTGACGCCGTCGGTGCCGTACATCCTCGACTACCACATCCTGGCGTCGAGCTTCGACGAGCCCTTCCTGCGGGCGGTGCGCACGTCGATGAAGGCGGCCGGGATGATCGTCGAGTCGTCGAAGGGCGAGGCCTGGGCCGGGCAGCACGAGATCAACTTCAAGTTCACGGAGGCGCTGCGCGCCGCCGACGATCACGTCGTCTACAAGACCGGGATCAAGGAGCTGGCGTTCCAGCGCGGCTGCTCGGTCACCTTCATGGCGAAGCCGCACCACGACTGGGTCGGCTCTTCGTGCCACATCCACTCGTCCCTCTGGCGCGACGGCGAGAACGCCTTCGCCGGCGAGTCCGAGCTCTTCCGCCACTACCTCGCGGGACAGATCGCGTGCCTCGCCGACCTCGCGATCTTCGTCGCACCGGTCATCAACTCGTACAAGCGCTTCGCGGCGGGCAGCTGGGCTCCGACCACGCTCGCCTGGGGCTACGACAACCGCACGTGCGGCTTCCGCGTCGTCGGCCACGGCGCCTCGTGCCGACCCGAGACGCGGATCCCCGGTGCCGACGCGAACCCGTACCTCGCCTTCGCCGCGCTGCTCGCCGCGGGCCTGTACGGCATCGAGGAGAAGCTCGAGCTCGCTCCGGCGTTCGAGGGCAACGCGTACGAGTCGGACGTGGAGCGCTTCCCGCACGCGCTGCGCGAGGCGATCGCCCGGCTGGAATCGAGCGACCTCGCGCGCCGGCTGCTCGGCGACGACGTGATCGACCACTACCTCAACTACGCGCGCACCGAGCAGGAGCTCTATGACAAGACTGTCACCGGCTACGAGCGCGAGCGCATGTTCGAACGTGGCTAAGCCCCTGATCGGGATCACGACGTACGTCGAGCCGGCGTCGTGGGGCCACTGGCAGCTCGAAGCGGCGCTCGTCCCGTACGACTACGTCCGGGCCGTGGAACGAGCCGGCGGCCGCGCCTTGCTCGTGCCGCCGGACGACGCCGGGATCGAGGAGGTGCTCGACGCGCTCG
Organism: uncultured Actinomycetes bacterium; assembly: GCA_963748755.1. GTDB lineage: Bacteria > Actinomycetota > Thermoleophilia > Gaiellales > Gaiellaceae > Palsa-739. The sequence goes on along the minus strand of CAVVKA010000003.1, from coordinate 512,085 downwards.
ACGGCCTGATCCTCTCCGGCGGCAATGACCTGACGCCGGAGTCGTACGGCGCCGAGGCGGCTGCGGCTACGAATGGGACGAACCCCGCTCGCGACCGCGGCGAGCTCGCGCTGCTCAGCGGGGCGCTCGAACGCGACCTGCCCGTGCTCGCGATCTGCCGCGGCGTAGAGGTCTTGAACGTCGTGCGCGGGGGCGACCTCGTCCAGCACCTGCCCGACGTCGTCGGACACGAGGAGCATCGCGCCGTCGTCGGCGACTTCTCCGAGCACGCCGTCCGGGTCGACCCGTCCTCGCGGATCGAGCCGGTTCGCGGCACGGTCAAGTCGCACCACCACCAAGGCCTCGGCCGGATCGGCGAGGGCCTGCGGGAGGTCGCGTGGGCCGAGGACGGCGTGGTCGAGGCCGTCGAGGACCCGACCAAGCCCTTCGTGGTCGGCGTGCTCTGGCACCCGGAGGCCGGCGAGGATCAGCGCCTCTTCCAGCAGCTCGTCGAGGCGGCCCGCCGGTGACCGCGATCCTCAATCCGGCGACCGAGGAGACGATTGCCGAGATCGAGGCGGCCGGGATAGACGAGACCGATGCGGCCGTCGCCCGTGCGCGGGACGCGTTCCCCGCCTGGCGCGCCGTCGCGCCGGCCGACCGCGCACGCCTGCTGCGCCGGCTCGCGACGCTCGTCGAGGACCACCACGAGGAGCTGTCGCGGCTCGAGTCACGCAACGTTGGCAAGCCGATCCAGGGCGCCCGCGGCGAGATCGGCATGGTCGCCGACGTCTTCCACTACTACGCGGGCGCGGTCGACAAGAACTTCGGCGAGACGATCCCCGTAGCGGGCGGCGTCGACCTGACGTTCCGCGAGCCGCTCGGCGTGGTGGGCCTGATCGTGCCGTGGAACTTCCCGCTCAACATCGCCTCGTGGAAGCTCGGGCCCGCGCTCGCGTGCGGCAACACCGTCGTCCTCAAGCCGGCGGAGCTGACGCCCCTCTCGGCGTTGCGGCTCGGCGAGCTGGCGCTCGAGGCCGGGATCCCCGAGGGCGTCGTCAACATCCTCCCCGGCAAGGGCTCGGTCGTCGGCACGCGGCTGGTCGAGCATCCGGACGTCGCGAAGATCGGGTTCACCGGGTCGACCGAGGTCGGTCAAGAGGTGATGCGCGGCGCCGCCGGCACGATCAAGCGCGTCACGCTCGAGCTCGGGGGCAAGTCGGCGAACGTCGTCTTCGCCGACGCCGACCTCGAGCGGGCCGCTGCCGCCGCCCCCTACGCCGTCTTCGACAACGCCGGCCAGGACTGCTGCGCGCGCTCGCGGATCCTCGTGGAGACCGGCGTATACGACCGGTTCGCCGACCTGCTCGTCCAGGCGACGCGCAGCGTGAAGGTCGGCGACCCGGAGGACGACACGACCGAGATGGGGCCGCTCGTCTCCGCGGCGCACCGCGAGAAGGTAGCGAGCTTCCTCGACGGCGAGCCGCTCTTCCGCGGCGAGGCCCCGGACGGCCGCGGCTTCTGGTTCCCGGCGACGCTCGTCGAGGCGCGGCCGGATGACCCGATCGCCCGGGAGGAGGTGTTCGGGCCGGTCGCCGCCCTGATCCCGTTCGCCGACGAGGCCGAGGCGGTGCGGATCGCGAACGACTCCGAGTACGGTCTCTCCGGCTCGATCTGGACCGAGAACGGCGGGCGCGCGCTGCGCGTCGCACGCGCGATCGAGACCGGGGTCCTCTCGATCAACTCGAACTCGTCGGTGCGCGTCTCGACTCCGTTCGGCGGCTTCAAGCGGAGCGGCTTCGGCCGCGAGCTCGGCATGCACGGCCTTGCCGGCTACAGCGAGGTCAAGAACGTCTTCTACTCCACCGACGGCTGATGGCGGGGCGGCTCGAGGGCAAGGTCTGCGTGATCACGGGCGCCGGCGGGGGCATGGGCGCCGACGCCGCCGTCCGCTTCGCCGAGGAAGGGGCGCAGGTGGTCGTCGCCGACGTCGACGGCACAGCGGCGGAGAGCGTCGCCGGGCAGGTCGGTGGGCTCGCCGTGCAGGTGGACGTCGCAGACGAGGAGTCCGTGCGCGCGATGTACGCCGCGGCGGCCGAGCGCTTCGGCGGCATCGACGTCCTCTACAACAACGCCGGCATCTCCCCCGCCGACGACGCGTCGATCCTCGAGACCGGCCTCGACGCCTGGGAGCGCGTGCAGGCCGTGAACACGCGTGGCGTCTATCTCTGCTGCAAGCACGGCATCCCCCACCTGCTCGAACGAGGCGGCGGCTCGGTGATCAACGTCGCCTCCTTCGTGGCCCTCGTCGGCGCGGCGACCTCTCAGATCTCGTACACCGCGTCGAAAGGCGCCGTGCTGTCGCTGAGCAAGGAGCTCGGCGTCCAGTTCGCGCGCCGGGGGATCCGCGTCAACGCGCTCTGCCCGGGGCCGGTCGAGACCCCCCTCCTGCTGCGGATCTGGGGCGAGACGCCCGGCGCGGCGGAGCGCCGGCTCGTCCACCTGCCGATGGGGCGGCTGGCTCAGCCGCGCGAGATCGTCAACGCCGCCCTCTTCCTCGCGAGCGACGAGTCGAGCTACGTGAACGCGGCGACGTTCGTCGTCGACGGAGGCCTCACGGCCGCCTACGTGACCCCCGAGTAGCGATTTAAGGGACCCGTAATGGTGCGCTAACCCGCCGGCAATCTCGGCGCCCGATCCTCAATCCATCGCTGTCCCCGCGTCGAAGGGAGCACTGATGGGCTCGAAGAGATGGGTCGTAACGGCTCTTACCGCCGTGGCGCTCGCCGCCGTGCCTGTGGCGACGGCCGGGACGATGCACCCCGAGCTCGGCGCGCATCTGTCGGGCATGGGAGAGACCGGCATCGTCAACCTGACGGCGCATTCGAAAGGGCATCAGCTCTGCTGGAAGTTCCAGCTGCACACGATGCATGTGCTCGGGGCGACGGTCCGCGACAGGCACGGGATGATTGTCGCCCGCCTGGGCCACAGGTACCGTGCCAAGGGCTGCGCCATGGTGCCGAAGAACTCCCTCGACCTGCTCGAGACCAAGCCCGGCCATTACTGGGTCTGGGTGGCGACGAAGGGCCATCCCGGAGATCTGCGCGGGAAGCTCTCCGCCGGCATGGCGGACATGTAGATGGACTCGGCGGCCGGCACCGAGCACGATCCGCAGGAGCCCGAAGCCCAGCCGCGGCGCTACGGACGGAGGCTGTTCCTCGCGACCGTCGCGGGCGGCGTCTCCTCTCTCTACTGGGGCAAGGCCGCGTGGGATCAGGTCTCGGCCGTCGTCTCCCCCGTCGCGAACGCCGTCGCGCCGATCCTCCCGACTGGCGGCTGGCGCATCTACACGATCTCCGGCCGCATGCCGACCTTCGACCCGGCAACGTGGCGACTGAGGATCGGCGGTCTCGTCGACCAGCCGGTCTCGCTGACCTACGACGAGTTGCGCGCTCTGCCGCGCGTCGAGCAGGTGTCGAACTTCCACTGCGTCACCGGCTGGTCCGTGAACAACGTCCGCTGGGGTGGCGTTCGGATCCACGACGTTCTCGCGGCCGCGAAGCCGCGTCTCTCGGCGCACGCTCTCGAGTTCGTCTCGATGGAGGTGCCCTACACCGACTACCTGACCCTCAAGCAGGCCTCGCTCCCCGACGCGATGCTCGCCTACGAGATGGACGGGAAGCCGCTGCCGCGCGAGCACGGCGCACCGGTGCGGCTGATCATTCCGGAGATGTACGGCTACAAGAACGTCAAGTGGCTCGCGGGGATCAATCTCGTCCCGCGGGAGCAGCTCGGCTACTGGGAGCAGCTCGGCTACGACCAGAACGCCTGGGTCGGCCGCTCGAACGGGTACGGAACGTGAAGAAGGCCGGGCTCGTCCCTCGTTTCTCCCGGATCGAGCGCCTCCTCCACTGGGTCAACGCGCTCGGCTTCTTCTTCCTCCTCGCCACCGGGCTGATCCTGTATCTCCCCCGCCTCTCGGTCCTCGTCTCGCGGCGGCAGACCGTCCAGTACATCCACTTCTGGGGAGGAGTCGCCTGGCTGGGCGCGCTCGCCGCCGTGATCGTCCTCGGCGGGCGCCGGATGCTCGCGACCGCACGCGAGCTCGACAGCTTCGACCGGGACGACCTGCGCTGGCTGCGCGGGGGAAAGGCGCCACAGGGCAGGTTCAACGCCGGCCAGAAGATCAACGCCACGCTCACCGCCGCCTTCGCGGTCCTGTTCGGCGCCTCCGGCCTTCTCCTCTGGTTCGGCGAGCAGGACACGCGCTACCGCTTCGCGAGCACGGTGCTCCTGCACGACGGCCTGATGTACGTCTCGCTCGCGCTCCTCGTGGGGCACCTGTATCTCGCGCTGATCCATCCTGCGACGCGGCACGCGCTGCGCGGGATGACGCTCGGTGACGTCCGCGTCGAGTGGGCGATGAAGCACCACGAGAAGTGGGAGCCGGAAGGCGTCCGCATCGATCGTGGCACGCCGAGCCCCGCGACGCTCGACCCGAAGCCACACTAGGGAGATGCAGCAGATCGTGCTGGTCGTCGACGACGAGCCCATCGTGCGCGACGTCGTAGTCCGTTATCTGGAGCGCGACGGCTTCCGGACGCTGACGGCCTCGGACGGAGACGCAGCGAAGGCCCTCATCGAGCAGCGCGAGCCGAGCCTCGTCGTGCTCGACGTGATGCTGCCGGGAACGGACGGGCTCGCGCTCTGCCGCTGGATCCGTGGCCGCTCGAGCCTGCCGGTGATCCTGCTCACTGCTCGGGGCGAGGAGGCGGACCGCATCGTCGGGCTCGAGCTCGGAGCCGACGACTACGTCACGAAGCCCTTCTCCCCACGGGAGCTCGCGGCGCGGGTTCGTTCGGTCCTCCGCCGCAGCAACGGGGCCTCCCCACCGCGCGAGACGATCTCCTTCGGAGAGATCGAGCTCGACGGAGCAAGTCGCGAGGCCCGCCGCGCGGGCGCCGGCGTCCAGCTCACGGCGAAGGAGTTCGAGCTGCTCTGGTTCCTCGCCTCGCACCCCCGCCACGTCTTCTCGCGCGACCAGCTGATGGCCCGCGTCTGGGGCTACGAAGCGGCCGTCGACACGGGCACGGTGACCGTCCACGTACGGCGGCTGCGCGAGAAGATCGAAGCCGATCCGGGCAGGCCCCGCCACCTCCACACCGTCTGGGGGGTCGGCTACCGCCTCGACCCATGACCTCGAGCTCATGATCCAGCTCGCCCTCGTCGTCGCCGCCGGCAGTCTCGCCGCCGGCCTCGTCCTCGCCTTCCTGCTGCGCCGGGCGCCCACGGTCTCGGTCCAGCTCGCCGGGCTCGCCCTCATCGCCGTCTGCGTGCCGCTGGCCGCGGTGCTGCTTTCGGGCTGGGTCATGTTCCACATGGGCGCGGACGTGAAGATCCTCGCCGTCGCCGCGGGCTCGGCCACGGCGGCCGTGTTCGCGGCCCTGGTGCTCGCCCGCTCGATCACCGGCTCGCTGCGACGCGTCGGCGCCGCTTCCCGCGCCCTCGCCGCCGGGGAGCTCTCGGCGCGGGCGCCGGCCGGGGGCGCCGGGGAGATCGCCGAGCTCGCCGGATCGTTCAACGCGATGGCCGCGGCACTCGAGCAGCTCTTCGACGCGCGCCGGGAGCTCGTGGCCTGGGCGAGCCACGACCTACGCGCTCCGATCGCGTCGCTGCAGGCGATGCTCGAGGCGATCGAGGACGGCCTCGCTTCGGCCGACGACTACTTGCCGACGCTGCGGGAGCAGGTGCGGACGCTCTCGATGCTCGTGGACGATCTGTTCGAGCTGGCGCGCATCGACGCGGGGGTGCTCACGCTCGAGCTTCGCCGGATGCCCGTCGCACCGCTGGTGGCCTCTGCGTTGCGGCTTCTCCGGCCGGAGGCCGAAGCACGCGGCGTTGCCCTGAGCGCCGATGTGGACGAGAGGTTCGAGGCCCGGCTGGCCCCGGACAAGTTCGAGCGCGTCCTCTTCAACCTCGTGACGAATGCGCTGCGCCATACGCCGACCGACGGTTCGGTGGCCGTCCGGGTCGAACGACGCGCATCCGACCTGCTCCTGCGCGTCGAGGACAGCGGGGAGGGCCTCTCGGCCGAGGCGCCGGCGCGGATGTTCGAGCGCTTCTGGCGCGCCGACCGCGCCCGGAGCGGCAGCGGAGCCGGGCTCGGGCTGGCAATCGCCCGGGGTCTGGTCGAGGCGCACGGAGGCCGGATCTGGGCCGAGAACCGCCCGCAGGGCGGCGCCTGCGTCTCCTTCACGCTCCCGGCCGCCTAGGCGGCAGCCGGCGGCACCGAGTTACACAGGCGCGGGCGGTCCGGCCTCGGCCGTGAGCAGCGCGACGACCTCGGCACGCGTCGCGACCCCGAGCTTGCGCTCGACCGAGCCGACGTGGCGGCGCACCGTGACGGGCGCGATGCCGAGCTCGGTGGCGATTTCCGAGGTTCTGGCCGCGCGCACCAGCAGCTCGGCGACCTCCCACTCCCGCGCCGTGAGCGCAATCCGGCCCTTGCCCTCGAGGACGACCGAGCGCCTGCGCTCACGCGTGCGCAGCTCCTCGAGGAGCCGCGACACGAACCTGCGGGGCACGGCCGGCTCGCCGCGCACGGCGCCGCGCACGACGTACGGCAGCCGCGTCGGATCGAGGCTCTGCGTCAGATAGCCGGTGGCGCCGGCGCGCACCGCCGCCATGAACTCCTCTTCGTCGGGCTCGTTCGTGAGGAGGATCACGGCGGCCGTAGGCACCCGCGCGGCGATCTCGGTCACGACCTGGAGCGCCTGCCCAGAGGGATCGAGCCCGAGCAAGCAGACGTCAGGCTGGTCGCGCACCGCCGCGTCGACCGCCGATTCGGCGTCGGTCGCCTCGGTGCAACGTGCCTCCGGCTCGAGCGCCAGCCGCAGCCCGACGCGGGTCGGCAGCCGCTCCGCCGCGATGAGCACATGCGTGCGCCTCGGCGGAGCGGGCGCGCTCACGGCCTTGCGACCCGGGAGGCGACTGGTCGTCCGACTACGATTGGCACATGCGGGTTCTGATCGCGGACGACCATCGGCTGATCGTAGAGGGAGTGAAGCGCGCGCTCGAGGAGGCGCCGGACTTCGAGGTAGTCGGCGAGTGCAACTCCGGCTCGCAGGTGCTGCCGCTCGTCGGCCGCACGAATCCCGACATCGTCTTGCTCGATCTGCGCATGCCGGGCGCCGACGGGCTCGCTTGCCTGAGCCGCATCCGCAAGCAGCATCCCGAGGTGAAGGTCGTCGTCCTCTCTGTCTCCACCGACGAGAACGTGATCCAGACGGTGCTCAAGCGCGGCGCGAGCGCCTTCATCGTCAAGAGCATCAATCCGATCGACCTGCCGTCGGCTCTCCGGCAGGCCGTCGACGGAACGGTCTACAGCGCGATCGGCCTCCCCGACCCCGGCGAGAGCGCGGCGCGTGCCGCCGGCCTCACCGAGCGAGAGACCGCGATCCTCTCTGCCCTCGCGCGCGGCCTGTCGAACGAGGCGATCGGCAAGGAGCTGTGGGTGGCGGAACAGACGGTCAAGTTCCACCTCACGAACATCTATCGCAAGCTCGGCGTCTCGAATCGCACTGAAGCCGCGCGCCTCGCGTACCAGAACGGGCTCGTCGAGAGCCCGATCGACGACCGCTGAGCCGCGGCCTTCCCCTGTGAGTTCGGAAGGGGCACGGGTTGTTTCCCGCGCCCCTTCCGAGCTATTTCTCACCCGGTCACCGGCGGAGTGAAGACGCCCGTGACTCCGAGTCGCTTCGTTCCGCAGGCCTTGCTGGCGATCGGCGTGAAGATGACGATCCCCGCCTTCTTCGGCCGGACCTTCTGCTTGATGACGCCCTTGCTGTTGGACGCCTGGGTGCGCATATTGAGCTTCGGGCCGTTGATCCGCACCCGCACACCCTTGACCGCATGACCCTGCTTCGTGAGGTGGATCGTCAGCACGGTCTTGCGGCCGACGAACAACTGCTTCGGCGTGACCTTGCTGACCGCCACGCAGAAGGTCACGGGCTTATGCGGCCCGACCACCAGGACGGAGGCCGACGCGGTGTTGTTCGCGTAGTTCGTCTCCGTCTCGTTGCCGACGACCGTCACGGTGTTCGTCACGGTCCCGGCGGCGCTCGGCGTCGTGATCAGCGTGATCGTCACCGACGTGCCGGTGGCCATCGTCCCGAGGCTGCACTGCAGCAGGGCGCCGCCGGTGCACGTCCCCTTGCTCGTCGTCGAGGAGACGTACGTGTTGCCGGCCGGCATCGGATCGGCGATCTTCACTCCGGTCGCGGTATCCGGGCCGTGGTTCGTCACGACCATCGTCCAGGTGATGTTCCCCGGCAGCGTGTCCGGGTTCGGCGAGCCGCTCTTCGTGACCGCGAGGTCGATCACGCTCTGCTCGACGCAGGTGGACGCGGTCGACTGCTCGGAGCCGTCGTTGCCGGAGGTCACGGTGCCGGTGTTGTCCACCACACCGCTGCCGCCCGGGCAGCTGCCGCCGGTCGCTTCGGTCGTCCCCGACACGATGTGCACGGTGAAGGTCGAGTTGGCCACGATGGTGTTCGCCGGGACGGTGACCCCGTTGGCGCCGCCGCAGGACAGAACACCGTTCGAGATGGCGCAACTGCCGGCCCAACCAGCGCCCTGCGAAGCGATCGACCAGGAGAGACCGGGCTTGCTCGGCAGCGCATCGCTGAGCTTCACGCCCGTCGCGTCTCCCGCGCCATCGTTGTAGACGGTGAGGGTGAACCCGATCTGGGCACCCGCGTGCACCTGAGGTGCATCCGCCGACTTGATCACATGGACGTCCGCCAGCGCCACACAGATCGCGGCGTTCGACTCGTCGGAGCCACCGTTGCCGGTGGTCACGGTGCCGGTGTTGTCCACGACACCACTGCTGACCTCGCAGTCCCCGCCGGTCGCAGAGGTAGTCGGCGACGTGATGTGGACGGTGAACGTCGAGCCGGCGAAGGTGGTGCCCGCCGGGACGGTGACACCGTTGGCGCCGCCGCAGGACAGCGTGCTGCCCGAGATCGAGCAGCTGTCCGCCCAGCCTGCGCCCTGGGAGTCGATCGACCAGGAGAGCCCGGCGTTGTTCGGGAGCAGATCCGACAGCTTGACGCTGGTCGCGTCTCCCGAGCCATCGTTGTAGACGGTCAACGTGAACCCGATCGGGTGCCCCGCGCTCACTTCCGGTGCATCCGCGGTCTTGATGATGTGGATTCCCGGCGCCGCGACACAGGTCGAGGCCTTCGAGTCGTCGGAGCCGGCGTTGCTGGCCGTCACCGTGCCGATGTTGTCCACGACGCCGCTGCCGCCCGGGCATCCCCCGCCCGTCGAGGCCGTCGTCGGCGAGGTGACATGGACCGTGAGCGTCGAGCCGGCCTGCGTCGTCCCGCCAGGGACGGTGACGCCGTTGGCGCCGCCGCAGGACAGCGTGCTGCCCGAGATCGAGCAGCCGCTGGCGCCCCAGCCGATGCCCATGCCGGCGATCGACCAGCTCAGGCCCGCCTTCGTGGGCAGTGGATCACTCAGCTTCACGTTCTTCGCAGCTCCGCTGCCGTCGTTGTAGACGGTGAGCGTGAAGCCGATCGGAGCGCCCGCCATCACCTGCGCCGCGTCGGCCATCTTCACGATGTGAATCGAAGGCGCGCTGATCGCAACCGGTTCGTCCGCGCATCCGGCCGCAGCCGACTTGTTCTTCGAGTCGCCACCGTACGAGGCGACCCAGTAGTAGGTGATTCCCTTCGTCGAGGTGTAGCCCTGCGAGGTCGAGTAGGTGCCGTTGCCGGACACGCTGGCAGTCTCCTCGTGGAGCGCCGGCCCCGTGCAGGTGCCGTTGTCGTACAGATCGAAGGTGATCGTCCCGGTCGGGTGGTCACCTGCCGCCAGGATCGCCGAGTCCTGCAGCACGTCGCCGACTGAACCTGAGCTCGGGCTCGGCGTCGTCCTGATCGACGGCGAGGCCTGGCTCGAGGTGACCGACTCGTTCGAGCCGTTGTCGACAGCGCCGTTGTTGAGCGAGTCGCCCGAGTAGGAGGCACTCCAGGTGTAGGTCCCGACCTCGGCCAAAGCCACACTGGACGGGGCGGAGTAGGTGCCGTCACCGTTGACCGTCACCGGCGAACCGACCATAGAAGTGCTGCCGTCCGGGGCCTTGATCGAGAACTGGATCGACCCCGACGGATGGTCGCCACCCGACACCGTCGCCGAATCAGACGTCGAATCCGTTCCGACCACACCATTAGCCGACACCGACGCCCGCGTCGCAATCGACGGAGATGCCTTGTGCGAGTTGACCGACTCGTTCGAGCCGTTGTCGACAGCGCCGTTGTTGAACGAGTCGCCCGAGTAGGAGGCGCTCCAGGTGTAGGTCCCGACCTCGGCCAAAGCCACACTGGACGGGGCGGAGTAGGTGCCGTCACCGTTGACCGTCACCGGCGAACCGACCGTAGAGGTGCTGCCGTCCGGGGCCTTGATCGAGAACTGGATCGACCCCGACGGATGGTCGCCACCCGACACCGTCGCCGAATCAGACGTCGAGTCGGTTCCGACCACACCAGACCCGGTCACGGACGCCGTGGTCGCGATCGACGGCGACGCCTTGATGATCGTGAAGCACTCGCTGCTGCTGTTGGTGTGCTTGCCGGACAGGTAGTGGTGATCGTTGGAGCTGGGCGTGAACTCGGCGCGCCAGCAGTACTTGCCGATGCCATGATCACTCGGCGTCGTCGAGCCGCTGACGTCGGACGACGAGCCATGACCGTTCGAGTCCAAGGTCACGACCGAGCCGACCTGCGTGCCGTTGGCGGAGCAATCGCCGCCGTTCGCGGTTACCTCGCCAGGCGAGCAGAGGAAGAACTTGACGGAGCCTACGCCCGGCGCAGTCTGGGTGCCGACGCTCGCCTCATCGTGCTGTGTCGCGCCCGGCAGGATCGCTGAGCCACCCGGCATGTTGGTCGTGCTGATCGGCGGCGTAACGCAAGTCGAGTCCGGCGCCACGCTCAATGGTGCGACGTAACCCTTGAGGTTGCCATTCTTGGTCTGGCCGGTGATCGAGCGCAGGTAGACGCTCGCGGCGGACGGACCGGGGCAACTCGGCGCGATGCCGGTCAGTGCGGTGACATCGAGAGCCGTCTCGAAGAAACTGCCCGCTGTCTGCGTCGTCCCGCGCAACGGGTCGCTGATCGAGGCGGTGTTGATCGCAGCGGTGATGCTCGCGCTCGAGCTGGTGCACGTCTGCCCGTAATTGGACTGCGAGGTGAATGAGCACGCGCTGTCGAACTGCGGCGCGGACGAGCCCTGTGAGGAGATGTAGAAGACCGCGCCGCCACTCGCGCGCTTCGGCTGCGGCGTACCGTCGGCGGCCACGTTGCTACCGGAGTTGTCGATCTCGATCGCGTATCCCTGCGTGCCGTTCGTGAAGGTCCGCTCCCACGCGACGAACACGTAGAAGTGCCCGGCCACGACACGGCTGGTCGCGTACGCCCGATCGAAGTCGGTTTTGTTCGGCGTTTGGCCGCTGGAACTCCAGCCGCTGGGGTCGCCGTCGTCCTTGCTGGCTGTCTTGTAGGTGCCGCCCTGGGTCGTCGACTGGACGCCGATGTTCGGGGTGTTCCAGTCGTCCGCCGCCGGGTTGCACGTGTGCTGCGTCATGTCGCCGTCGATCTCGAAGCTGCCCGGGATCGGACACGGCGAAGGCGTCGCCCCCGACGAGGCGACGAAAACGACGCCGAACGTGAAAGCCGCGAACAGTGTCGCCCCTACCAGCCAAAGCCGCCCGCCGTCACGGCCGCGACGAAAACTCCTCAGTGGACTCATCTCTTGCCTGCTCCTCCCATTGCTCACTGGCAGAAGCACCCTCCTGCCGCAGTCTGTAAGCCCACCGTACGAGGAGCCCAATTAGGGCGAACTCTTCGATGGGCTAGGGCAGGCCGTCCTTAGGCCTAAGGACGTTCAGGAGCGTGAACGGACCCTCGGCCCCGCGTCCCTCGAACCGGTCACTCGAACGAGGGAGGGACGTCTTGCCCCGCGCGGCCGATTCTCGCTGCAGAACCTGCGGCTCACATTTCAGATGCTCAAGACTCTTCGCCTCTTCCTCATCACCGCTGCCGTCGCGGCAGTCGCCCTCGGCAGCGCGGATCGCGTGCTCGCCTGCGGCAACCGCGAGGGCTACTCGTACGCGGGCGTCGGGGCCCCGAGCCCCGCCTACGGAATCTCGGCGCTGATCACTCCTCTCGACGCCTTCGACGTCCTGAACGGTCACGTCGCCGGCTGGGTCGGCGTCGGCGGCCCGGGAGAAGGACCCGGCGGCACGAACGAGTGGATTCAGGTCGGCTCCAGCGGCTACCCGAGCATCACCGGTAGCGACATCTACTACGAGGTCGCCCTACCCGGCCGCTTCCCCACGTACCACCAAGTGACTGCCGGCCTCCCGGTCGGGACGTTGTCCAAGGTGACCGTGCTCGAGATGCACAGCCGCCCCGACTGGTGGCGCGTGTGGCTGAACCACAGGGCGGTGTCACCGCCGATCCACCTGCCGGGAAGCCATGACCGCTGGAGCCCGATCGCGACGGCCGAGAGCTGGGACGGCGGGACCGGCGGCACCTGCAACACCTTCCTCTACAGCTTCCGCCACGTCTCCGTCGCCCACGCCCCCGGCGGCGGGTGGCATCAGCTCACAGGCGGCTTCCCGATCCGCAGCGGCGTGACCCGCATCCAGCGGTCCCGTGGCGCCGCAGGGTTCCTCGCGGCCGAAGGCCGGCCGGCCTTCCAGCTGCTCTCGGCTACCCCTTGACCCAGATCGGCGTGCCGAGGGGCGCAAGCGTCCTGAGGCGCCGAGCCGTCGTGTTCGAGACGCGCACGCAGCCGTGCGAGACGGCCTGCCCGAGGAGCTGCGGCAGATTGGTGCCGTGGATCCCGACGACACCGCCTCCCGGCCACTCCGTGAGCTTCGAGTAGGCGCTCGTCTCGACCGCGAAGACACCGAGGAACGGGTCGTGGTACGGGACGAACCTTGCCGCGACGAAGTAGTGACCGACCGGCGTCTCCCTCCCCGGTGCTCCGATGGCGACCGGGCCGTGCCACTTGTGCTTGCCGAACCGGTAGATGTCGATCGTCCGCGACCGGAGGTTGATCACGATCTGGCTGTGCGTCGGCTTCAGCGACACCGCGTCGGCGGGGATCCAGCCGTAGGTGCCGTTCGGGCGCATCGGGATGCTGACCCGGTACCAGACCTTGCCGTCCGAGCCGGTCGCCTTACGGACTGCGAGCATCTCCTGCGGCCGGTAGTCGGGCCGGAAGTCGTGCATGACCTTGATCACCGACGCTTGGGGGCTGGGCGCGCGTCGCACGGGCACCGAGTGGACGAGCAGCTGCCCGGCAGCCGGGAAGACGGATTCGACGGACGGCTGCGGCGAGCTGGAGACGGCTGCTATGGGCGGCGGGCCTGCCGAGCCGGCCTCGGCTCGAGTCGGCACCGCCACCGCAGCGGCGGTCCCGGCCGCAGCGACGAGCAAGACGACGATCAGGGCGCGGCGGCTCAAGCGGTTGCAGCGTAGACGGTCGCAGCCGCGGGCGTCGAAGGACGCCACTGGGGCAGCGTCGCACGAACGGTCGTTCCCGCTCCTGGGCTCGTCTCGATCTGGACTGCGCCGCCGAGCAGCCGCACACGCTCGGAGATGCCGGCGAGGCCGAGACGGTCGTGGCCAAGCCGGCGCGGATCGAAGCCGCAGCCGTCGTCGCCCACCGTCAGCTCGACGAACGTGCGCGTGCTGCGCAAGGTCACCGAGACCCGTCCCGCTTCGCTGTGCTTGCGCACGTTGGACAACGCCTCCTGCACGACGCGGAAGAGCACGATCTTCTGGGAGTCGCTGAGGTTGCTGACGTTGCCCTCGACCGCGAGGTGCGCGTCGATGCCGGCCACGTTCTCGAGGGCGCGCAGCTCGGCTTCCACCGCGTCCGCCACCGGGCGGGCCACGGCTGTGGTGGAAGTGATCGAGTGCGCGATCTCGCGCAGGCTCGCGTCCAGCGCCGCCAGCCGGGCGTCGACGTCGTTGAAGCGCCCACGGACGCGCTCCTCGTAGTCGGCAGGGACGATCGCCGAGATCTGTGCCGACGCCGAGCGCAGCTCCTCGGCCAGCGCGACGATCTCTTGCAGCGGCCCATCGTGGAGGTCGAAGCCCAGACGCACCAGGCGCCGCTCACCCGTCGCCACGAGGTCGTGCTCGCGCTGGACCCTCCGATCGAACAGCGACGCACGCTCGAGGAGCGGTCCGAGCGCGATCGCCGCCTCGGCGAGGTAGTCCTCCAGGTGCTCCGACTCCGCCGCGCGGCCACGGGCGACGAGCGCGGCGTAGGGCCGGTCCCAGCGCATTACGACCTGAGCGTGCACCTGGGCCGACCCGGCGACGACGCCGTCGAGCGCTGCCCGCGCGACCTCCCGCAGGCGGCGGCTGCGCGGTGCCTTGCCCTGCGCCACGAGACAGGTGGTCGAGCCGGCGGCGTCGAGAATCCAGAGCGAGCTCGCGGCCGCGGGTGCGAGCTCGACCAGCAGCCCGAGCCCGAGCTCTGCAGCGACCGTCGGCTGAAGCTGGACGAGCTCCTTGCTCGCGAGCGCCCGGCGGAAGACCGCGAATGCGGCGGCCTCGACCGGTAGCCCGAGCTGCTCTGCCGCCGCTGTCACGGCTGCGCGCGCCTCGCCCGGCTCCAGCCGGTGGTCGATCGCCACCGCGGCGATCGAATCGCCCAGGAAGTCGAGCGCGGCTCCCTGACCGCGGCCGCCGGCCAGGCGCCGCGCGCGCACCTCGCAGGTGCGGAGCGCGGCACGCAGGTCGGGTGGAAGAAGCGCTGCGTCCGCAGCCTGCGGCTTGCCGGCGCCGATCGCCGCCGCACGGGCGATCAACTCCGACGCCAGCGGTGCGCCGAACAGCGCAACGCCGTTCGTCGCAGCGTCCACAGTTTCCACAGAGGAATTCTGCGTTCAATGAACGCATTGAACAATGGGACGTCAGGCCCAATTGGCGATCAGCTTACTGAACGCGACGGAGCGGGCCCTCCGCCCCGTCAGGCGGAGGATTCCCGGCGAAAGCGCGAGCTTTTCCCGGCGCTCAACAAAGCCACTTGGAAGGCGCGAGGCCGTCCCGGCCGTCGACGGCCGGGACAGGTTGAACGCTTCCGACGCGCCGTCCAACCGGTAATCCACAGGTGTGTCCGAGCCGGTCTCGTTCAGAAATTGAACGCCAGTCGGCTCTATCGGCGACCCCGCGTGCCGGCGAGAACGGACCGGATGCCGGCCCTTCCCCGCGTCGCCACCGGAGCAGCGGGCCGCACGGCGGCGATACATTCTCCTGAACGCTCCCGCCGGAGGCAGGGGAGGATTTGGACCACGGCAGGCCCACCGGGGGGATGACCGAAGTCGAGCATCCGTCCGTTCTCATCGCGGATGACGACATGCCGTTCCGCCGCGCGACTCGCGAGGCGCTCGAGGAGCATGGATTTTTCGTCGTCGGCGAGGCGAGCGACGCCGCGGTCGCGGTCAGCGCGGCCACCCGCCTCCGGCCCGACATCTGCCTGATCGAGATCGAGTTGCCGCTGGAGGGGCTGCGCGCGGTCGGCAGGATCGCGAAGGCATCGCCGAAGACGATGATCGTCGTCCTCAGCCGTTCGGATCGCCCCGAGGACGTCGTCACGGCGTTCACCCGCGGTGCCTCCGGCTACCTGTTGAAGGGGAGCAGCGGCGAGCGGCTCGCCGCGACCTTGCGGGGGGCGTACCGCGGGGAGCCCCCGCTCTCGCGTTCGCTCGTGCCCCACCTCGTGGACGAGATCCGCCGCGGCTCGATCCGGCGCTTGACGCTGCCCGGCGGTCCGGTGACCCTCACGCCGCGCGAATGGGAGGTCGGAGAGATGCTGCGCGAGGGCCACTCGACGAGCGAGATCGCGGAGCGGCTCGGTGTGTCGCCCGTGACCGTGCGACGGCATGTCGGGCTGCTGCTCGGGAAGCTCGGCGCGAAGGACCGGCAGGCCGCCGTCGACCTGCTACGCGTCTACGGGCGGCGTTGACGACGCCGCGAGCCGGCGGCGCCGATCATGGCCTGAACGGGACCTGCGTCGAATTCGAACAGGACCTCCGTTCGTCGGCGGCGGAGGGGCGATACGTCTGTATGCACTAGGCAGGCACGCCCCCGCGCAGACAGTCAGATCTCCTTGGGCCCGTGCGGGTCAGGACGTCGATTCGAGCGCGAGGGTTAGGGGGCGTGCCTGCCTTGCCTTGAGCTTTCTCGCAACGGAGGACAGGTGCCGCCGGACGGTGACGTCCGAGAGGTCGAGCTCGTGCGCGATCTCCTTCGGTGTCATCCCCTCGCGGGATCGAGCCATCACGTCGGCCTCGCGGCGCGTGAGCTTCAGCGGTTGCCCGTCGACGGACGTGTGCTCCTGCGTTCCGCCACGCAGCTGCTCGATGAGCGTGCCGACGCCCGCCCGCGGGATAACGGAGTCGCCCCCGAGCGCGACCTCGACTGCGCGCACGAGGCCGCTCGCGCCGAGCGTCTCGAGCACGAAGCCGTCGGCGCCGGCCCGCACGGCGGCGAGCAGTGCCTCTTCGTCGAGCTCGGGCGCGACGACGACCACCGCCGTTTCCGGCGCACGCTCGGTGATGCGGCGGACAGCAAGGACGCAACCTCCCGAGATCTCCGAGTCGACGAGGACGAGGCGGGCGCCGTAGAGCCTGGCGGCTTTGGCCGCCCGCGACGCGTCGTCGACGTCCGCGACGACGTCGAGCCCGGCGCGCTCGAGCACGCTGCGCCGCGCCGCGCGGACGAGCGCCAGGCCGCCCGCGACGACGACCGTGCACGACCCGGGCTCGGTCTCCGGAGAGACGGAGTCGCGCGACAGCGCCTGATATGTGACGGAAGAGTCCAAAAGCCGCAGTGCCCTTGTGTAATGACCGCCGTGCCAAGGCGTTGAACAGGCCTCCAGAGCATGGTGTTCGGCATCTTTCGGGGCAATCCCCCGGCTGGGTGACCCTGCCAGCGGAGCGACGGAGGAACCACGCGCGGGGCGGAGTTCGGCGGGCTACGGCGAACTGAGGAAATCGTCACGGATTCGTGCCGGCGTCAGGATCGCCGGCCTAACGATGTCAGCCGCCGCCCACGCCGTCAGATGAACGAAAGACCCGCAAACAGTGCCAATCTCGGGGCCAATCCTTCGGGCGGCGCACCCTGGTCGTTCGGGCCGGTCGGATTTTTGCGCGCGCCGGTACAGAGAAGGCGTATGGAAGCCCGTCTCTCCCCGCGGAGCCTCTTCCTGGGCGCTGCAGCGCTCGCGGCGCTCGCTGCCCTGACGAGCGGCTGCGGTGGCGGAAGCGACGCCCAGGCGGCTTCGAGGAGGGATCCGCCGCTCGTCCAGTACTCGAGCTCCGGGCTCAGCTTCACCCATCCGGCGGCGTGGAAGGCGTATCCCTTCCGCTGGACCGGTGAGCTGCACTTCCGCCCGCTGGTCTACCTCAGCACACAGCCTGTCCACGACCCCTGCTCGACGCAGGGGAGCACGACTTCGTGCGGCTTCCCGGTTGGGCAGCTCGAGCCGGGCGGCGTGCTCGTGACCTGGAACGCCAGCAACCCGCCCGCCATCGGGCTCGGGCCCGGTGCGCGGACTCAGGTCGGCGGCCGTGAGGCGAGACGCGTGGACACGGCCGGCGGAATGTGTGCCGGCATCGGTGCAGACCGGACGATCGACGTCCTGATCAAGACCAGGCCTCTCCCGTCCACCCTCACCGAGCTCACCGCCTGCCTGCGCGGGCCGGGACTGGCGCAGGCGGAGCAGAGCGTCGACGCGCTGCTCGCATCCACCAGGTTCCTCTCGCGGTAAGCCGCAGCCCCTGACCCGAAGGTCCTGGCCGGACCAGACCTTGGTCCGGACCGGAAGCCGATGCGGATGCCGAAACCATCACCAGACGCGGACGACGCACGGCATCCACAGACGGTGATGTCTCCTCCGGCCCGACGGGTCAGGACGTGTCACAAGAACTCGATGCCGTGCACGGCCCGCCGATCAGCGATCGGGCGACTCCCAGGCGAGCTGCCCGGACGGCTCCGGTGGGGCGCCCTCGGCGGCGCGGGCCACGGTTGTCCGCAGCGGCTTCTCCTTGAGGAACCACGAGAGAACGAACGGGACGAGCGCCAGCGCCGCCCCGAAGAGGAAGACCCCGTGAAGCGAGTGGGCGAACGCCTGCAGGACTTCCGCGTGCACCTTCGGCGGTAGCTGCTTGATCTGCACCGGATTGAGCTGGACGCCATGACCGAGGAGCGCGGTGATCCTGCGCGGCAGGCCGTCGAGGCGATGTGAGAGCCGCGAGGCGAAGATCGTCCCGAAGATCGAGACACCGAACGCGCCGCCGACGCCCCGGAAGAACGTGGCCGACGAGGTGGCGACCCCGATCTCCTCCGGCCGCGCGTCATTCTGGACGACGAGCACGAGCACCTGCATCACGAGCCCGAGCCCGATGCCGACCACGGCCATGTAGACCGAGGCGAGCCATGTGGGTGTGCCGACGCCCAGCAGCGAGAGCAGGTACATGCCGACGACGAGGACCGCCGTGCCGGCGATCGGGAAGGCCTTGTAGCGGCCGATGCGGCTGATCGCCCGGCCGGAGAGGATCGCCGCGACCAGCAAGCCGGCCATGAGCGGAGTCGTCCGCAGTCCTGCGCTCGTCGCGCTCACGCCGTAGACGATCTGCAGGAAGAGGGTGATGAAGATGATCGCGCCGAACATCGCCATCCCGATCGTGAAGCCCATGGCGTTCGCGACGCTGAAGACGGACGAGCGGAAGAGACGGAGGGGCAGGATCGGCTCGACCGCATGCAGCTCCCACCAGGCGAAGAGGGCGAGCAGGCCGATCCCGGCAACGCCGAGCCCGACAATCGTCGTCGACCGCCACGGGTACTGGACGCCACCCCAGGTCGTGAGCAGGATCAGTGCGGAGATGCCGCTGCCGAGAAGGGCAAAGCCGCTGACGTCGATCCGGTGGCGCGTGTGCGGCGTGTGCAGGTGCAGCCGCGTGCTCACGATCAGGATGGCGAGCGCGCCGACGGGCAGGTTGACGTAGAAGACCCACCTCCACGACAGGTTGTCGACGAGAAAGCCGCCTAGCAGAGGTCCGGCGACCGACGCGAGGGCGAAGACCGAGCCGATCAAACCCATGTAGCGGCCCCGCTCGCGGGGCGGGACGATGTCCGCGATGATCGCCTGCGCGCCGACCATGAGACCGCCCGCGCCGACTCCCTGCAGGGCGCGGAAGCCGATCAGCTCGATCATCGACTGCGAGAGCCCCGCGAGCATGGAGCCGGCGAGGAAGATCAGGATCGCGGCGAGGAAGACGGGCTTCCGCCCGACCATGTCCCCGAGCTTGCCGTAGAGCGGCGTCGAGACCGTCGAGGCGAGCAGATACGAGGTCACCACCCAGGAGAGGTGGTTGAGCCCGCCGAGATCACCGACGATGGTCGGCAGCGCGACCGAGACGATCGTCTGGTCGAGCGCGGCGAGGAACATGCCGAGCATCAGCGCGACGAACACGGTGCGCAGTGCCGCGCCGGTCAGCGTCCCGTTCACCTCCACCTCCCGAGGGTACTGCGCCTCAACCGCCCCGCTGGGCCATGAGCAGGTTCCCTGGCGAGTCGGCGCGATTGGACACTCGTGCATCTGCTTGCTACCGCGTGTTCGATTCGCCGTCGAGCGGCGTAAAGTTCTCTGGCATGGACGTCACCGCGAACCTTCCCGTCGACACGGCCGGGCGGGCGCCCGCGCGGGGCACCGGCGCCAAGATCGGGCGGCTCCTGCATGAGATCGAGGCGCTGATCGCCGACGACGAGGCCGCCGACCGGCAGATCACCGGCGGCTGGCGGACCTTCGCGGACATCCTCTCCGCCGCGCACATCCACACCTGGGATGCCTACAGCGTCGATCTCTCCACCGACGCGGAGAGCTTCCGGCGGCTGTCGCGCCGCCGGCAGGCGGCGCTGAAGCGGGTCTTCGGGACGATCTACCGGGCGGAGTCGGTCGTCGACGATTGGATGGACCGGATCGTCGCGGCACTGCCGCGGGAGCCGGAGTACGAGTCGATGCGGGCGGCGCTCATGACGCAGGAGCACGACGAGCGGATGCACCGGGGCAGCCTCCTCAGGGTCGCTTCGGAGGTGCTCGGCATCGACGCGTCCGACGCCGACCGCGTCGCTCGCAAGTACAACAACTTCGTCGCCGAGATCCTCTTCGACCGCTTCGAGGACGAGATGAACCACCTGCTGCGGGCGAACCGCCCGATCGAGGACGTTTACACGGCGATCTTCATCTACGGCGTGATCAGCGAGGACGTCGTCGCGAACAGCGACGTCGTGATCCGCCGGGCCAAGGGCAACGCGCTCTACGACGCCTACGACCTGCCGGGGATGAAGGAGGGGCAGACGAACGTCCGTCGCGACGAGGGCCGCCACGTCCGGATCGCCGTCCTCGCGACGCACCGCTTCCTCGAGGAGTTCGAGGGCGCCGCCGAGCGGCTGCTCGCGATCTCCAGCGACTACATGGACCTCGCCGACCGGATGGTGCGACGCGCCAAGGAGTCGCGCGGCCTCATCGACGCGCATCTCGCCGAGTCCTACGGGCCCGACGTCGACTCGCTCTACTACTACGTAATGAACATGAAGCGGCTCGCGGTGAGGCTCGACGAGCTCGGGCTCCACGCGGGCGTGCTGGAGGTGAAACGCCGCGTCGACGCGGCGATCGCGGAGCTGAGCGGGGAGGACGGCGAGCCGATCGTCGAGACGCCGAGCCGGCTCCTACGGCTCGTGGGGCCGAGGATGCTACGGCTCGCCGGCGCCTCCCGGCTGGCCGGCTAGCACGCGCTCGTAGCAAGCGGCGAGGCGACGAGCCAGGAGCGGCCAGGCGTACTCGCTCGCGGCTCGCTCACGCGCTGCGCGGCCGTGTTCGACGCGCGCGGGCTCGTCCGCGAGCAGGGCCGCGATCGTCTCGGCGAGAGCGTCCGGATCGTCGGGCGGGACGAGAGCTCCGGTCTCCGCGGTGACGACCTCGCGATAGCCCGGAATGTCCGAGGCGACGACCGGGGTCGCGCACGCGAAGGCGCGGGTGATGGTCATGCCGAAGCTCTCGTTGCCGAGGGAGGGGGCCACGAGGAGCCTCGCCGCCGCGAGCTCCTGCGTGAGCGTCTCGTCGTCGACGAAGCCCAGGACGTCGATCCCCTCCTCCGACATGCGGAGCCGAGTCAGCAGCAGCCGCACGGCGAGAGGGTCGGCGCCGAGCACCCGGAGGCGGATCCCGCTGCCGCGCAGGCTTGGCCACGCCCGAAGCAGCACCGGCAGCCCCTTGCGCGGGTCGTGACGGCCGGCAAAGACGATCCTGTCGGCGCGGCCGCCCGGGTCGATCCCCTCGGGGATGTCGACCCCGTTCGGGATCACCTCGTAGTGACCCGGCGCGTAGGGGGAAGCGGCGAGGCGCGCCTGCTCCGAGACGGCGACGCGCAGGTCGATCCTGCCGAGGAGGAACCCCCACAGCGGCTCGGCGAGCCGGCGCCAGGACGAGTCGCCGGCCGCATGGAACGTCGCGACCGCCGGCCCGCCCCACAGAGCGAGCGCGGCCGGGCTCAGCATCGGCGCGAGCGGCTCGTGCACGTGGATGAGGTCGAAACGCTCACGAGCGAGCGCGCGGCGAAGCTGAGGCAGCGCGTGGGGGCTCAGCACGAGGTTCGAGAGCGCGCCGTTGCCCGGCACGATCACGGAACGGCCGAGCGGGATCACGCTCGGAGGAGGCGGCCCGGGACGTCCCTGGCGTGGATGGAGGATGCGGCTGAACGAGCCGGGCGGGTCGTTGCCGATCAGGAGGCGCGCCTCGACCCCGGCCTCCTCCAGCGCCCGACCCTGCGCGACGGCGTGGTCGACGACGCCACCGCCGAACGACCAAGAGTACGGGACGACGATCCCGACCTTCATCCGGGCGAGGCTACCGCCGCCGGGTGAGCAGCAACCCCACGACCGTGCCCGCGAGGAGGAGCTGCGTCTCGACCGAGATCCCGACGCCGTGGCGGCCACGGCCGCGGTGGAAGAGCTTCTCACCGCCGACGCGGAGCCACGGCACGACGTGCTCGAGGTCGGGCATCGCGGCCATCGCGCCGCCGAGCACGGCTGGGTCGAGCGCGCCTCGCCGAGCGGCGAGCAGCGCGAGCGCGGCGAGACCGCTGCCGATCTCGAAGCTCCGGTCGGGGATGTCCTCGTGTGGGACCCTGTCGCCGGCGACATGCAGCGGCGGCCCCAGCAGCAGCGCCAGCGGCCGCGAGCGCACGAGCGCGCCTGCGGCGGCTCCGCTCGCTACGTGGAGCGAGACGATCACCGGCCGATCATGGCGTATGCTCTCCGCGGATGAGCTTCGCTGACTGGTTGCGGCGCCTCTTCTCCTCCTCCGGAGGGGATGACCCGGCCGAGGACGACGCAGTCCTGCGCGAGGAATACGGCGCCGGCAACCCGGACGTAGCAGGTGCCGAGGAGGACCCGTCCGAGTTCGTGATCGGCCGCGGCATGGGGTCTGGCTATCCGGGGCCCGGGCTTGCGGGGCTCGAGGTCCCGGAAGCGGCCGAGGAAGAGCTCGAGGAGCTAGAGCCGCCGCCCGACCCGGCTCCCTAGCGGGCTCCTGCGCTAGCGTTCGACCCGGTGTGCCGGGAAGGCTGGTCGGCGTAGACCGATGACGCCTGCTCTCGCCGCCCCACTCTTCGTCGCCTCCGTGGCCCTCATGCTGGCCGCCTCCGCGGTTTTCGCGGGCCGGCTCGACCACATGGGCCTGCGTCTCGGCCTGCCCGAGACGCTGCTCGGCCTGCTCACGGCGCTCGCAGCCGACGCACCGGAGCTGTCGTCGGCGATCTCGGCGCTCCTGCAGCACCAGCAAGGAGTCGCGGTCGGCGTGGTCGTCGGCTCCAACGCCTTCAACATCGCGGCGATGCTCGGCCTCAGCGCGATCGTCGCGAGCCGGGTTCGGGCCAGGCACGAAGCTCTCGAGCTGGAGGCGTTCGTCGGTCTGTGGGTCGTCGGTGTGACTTGCGCGACCGCCGCCGGCGCCTTTGGCGCTACCGTCGGGCTCTCGCTCGTCGCGGTCGTCGTCGTTCCCTACGTCGCCGTGCTCGCCGCCGGCCCCAGACGACTGAGCCGCCTTCCACTCGGCCTAGGTCGTTCGCGCTTCGTGCGCCGCAGCTTCGGCGAGGGCCATCGGCCCGAGGGGACACTCGAGTCCAGGCGGGAGGTGCTGCAACTGCTCCTCGTCCTGCTCTTCGCGCTCTCCCTGATCGTCGCCGGCAGCGTCGGCGCCGTCCGCTCGGCGAGCGACCTCGCCCACCGCTGGTCGGTGCCGCAGGTCTACGTGGGCGTGTTCGTGCTCGCGACCCTCACGAGCCTGCCGAACGCATGGACGGGCATCCGCTTCGGCCTTCAACACCGC
Source organism: uncultured Actinomycetes bacterium (assembly GCA_963748755.1). Lineage (GTDB taxonomy): Bacteria > Actinomycetota > Thermoleophilia > Gaiellales > Gaiellaceae > Palsa-739. The sequence goes on along the minus strand of CAVVKA010000003.1, from coordinate 488,631 downwards.
GGCTCGGCGCTCATGAGCGAGACGCTGAACTCGAACTCGATCAACGTCGTGGCCGGCCTTGCCCTTCCCGCGGCTCTCGGCAGCCTCGTCGCGTTCTCCACCCTCGACGTCTTCGATCTCGCCTGGCTGTTCGGGATGACCGCCGCGGCACTCGTCCTGTTCGGAAGGCGGGAAGGGTCGGGGCGGGCAGCCGGCGTCTTCCTCATCGTCCTCTACGCCGTGTTCCTGACGGTGCAAATCGCAGCGCAGACGTGACCCCGCGGGCCTCGTCCCCGCTCGAGCCCGGGGTCAGACCCCGGGCCGTGGCCGAAGTGGACGGTCACACTGGCGAGATCCCGCAGCGCAATGCGGATTTACGCCCCCGCACCGGCACCGAGAAAGCGTCGTTCCGTCGTCCCGTGACTTCGGGATGCAGGCGGCGGAGACGGTCAGTCGAGCACTTGCTCGAGCGCGTGCTCCTCGGGCGCGACTACCGGGGATCGCGCGCCGCGATCGGCGACGCCTCGTGGAAGGCGGCTACGGAAGGGCGCCGCGAGCGGGTGCGGGAAGAAGCCTGGTCAATCTGCCGGCGCAGGGCGTCGGGAACCGGCCGCATCTGCTCGACGGTTTGGCCGCTCGTCGAGCGCTAGCGCGTCTTGATGACCTTGCCCGAGGGCGAAAGGACGTACCAGAGACCGCCGTTGAGATCCAGCGCCTGGCCCGTGGCCTGTCCTGCCTTCTGGTCGCCGATGTACGTGTAGAGCGGCCAGCGGTTGTAGGTCACCACGCGTCCGTCCATGCCCAGCAGCTTCTTCTTCGCGGCCCCGCCGGCCGTGGGCCTCTGGCCCTTCTTCAGCTTCAGCGGCGGCCAGGCCGCGGCGCACGAGCCCGTGCACGTCACCCTCTTCTGGTGGTCGGGCACGAACATGTAGAGCGTGCGCCCCCGGCCGTTGACGAGAACCGTGCCGAGCTTCTTGATCTTCCGTGTCGTGACCGTCGCGGACTTTGTCGCGTGACGCACGCTCACGACGCCTGACTTCGCCGTCGACGAGCCCGCAGCGAGAACAGCGAGCGCCGCCGCGAGAGCCACGAGGGCAATCCGGAACGGAGTCAACGGCGTACGCACTGCCAGCACTCTAGACAAGGAGGAGCAGGTGCGCAGGATCGTTCTCATCGGGGTCGCGCTTCTGGCTGCGACCGCGGCTGTCGCCGCCGCATCGACCGGCGGGCTGCCCAACATCGGTCCGCCGTCGATGAAGGCCCAGCCTGTCTACAAGGGCTACTACGACCACCACATCGACACCTACCTCATCACCGACGTCTCGTCGAAGGGGCAGGCGAACGCGATGCACGTCAACTACAGCGCCGAGCTGAAGTCGGTGAAAGGGCTCCCGGAGCAGTACTTCGTCCGTGGTCGTGCGGCCAAGGGCCAGCTGACCATCTTCGGCTCGGAACCAGGCGAATCGGATTACAACCCGCTCTGGAAGGAGGTCTGGCTGACCTGGAAGAAGGGCGTCAAGCCGGTCCTCATCGGCCAGGACGACCAGATCGACGCGCTCGAGAAGAAGGGCAAGCTCACGGAGAAGGACGCCCACATCGTGCTCAACGCGCCGATCCTGAAGGTCGGTAAGGGCGGCTGATCGAGGGCGATTCGGTGCCGGTCGTGGGCAGATCCCCCAAAAGGGGGAGGCCCGGCAGGACCAGGGCGCGAGATGATCGCATTGACTCTCGCTCGGGGCTGACGGCAACAACTCTGCGGCGGAGTTTCGAAAGCGGCGGGCCAGCCCGCCGCTTTCGTCCTTCTTCGTCCTGCTAGATGCTCGCCGGCGCTGCGGGGACGAGCGACAGCTGCGGCCTCGCGACCGACTGGCGGTACAGAAGTCGTTCGACTTCCTCGGCGGGTGCGGGCCGGCCGAAGAGATATCCCTGACCGAAGCGGCAGCCGAGCTGCCGCAGGCGCTCCGCCTGCGCGAGATGCTCGATTCCTTCGGCGACGGCTGCAAGACCGAGCGAGTCGCCGAGCCGCAGGATCGCGTCGACGAACGCTTCGTCTGCGTCCTCGCCGACGAGCCTGTCCACGAACGGCTTCGGGATCTTGACCGACTCGATCGGGAACTCCGCGAGACGGCTCAGCGACGAGTAGCCCGTGCCGAAGTCGTCGATGGTCAGCCCGACACCGAGCTCGCGCAGCCGTCGCATGGCCACGAGCGCGCCGTCGCTCCCCTGGATGACGCCAGACTCGGTCACCTCGAGCACGATCCGGCTCGGCGCGACGCCGTATCCCTTGAGGGCTTCTGCGAGGGTCTCGACGAGTCGCTCGTTGGCCAGCTCGGCCGCGGCCAGGTTGAGCCAGATGGTCAGCCTCTTTGGCCAGCGGCGGGCGTCCGTGAGGGCCTGGTGGAGGACGAGGCGTCCGAGCTCGACGGTCAACCCCATCTCTTCGGCAACCGGCAGGAAGTCGGCGGCGCTGAGGAGGCCGTGGGTCGGGTGCGGCCACCGTGCGAGCACCTCGAAGCCCTCGATCTCCCCGTCCGCCAAGCGCACGACGGGCTGGTAGTGGACGAGGATCTCGCGGCGGTCGATCGCCGCCTCGAGGTCGAGGCCGAGCTGGCGCTGGGCGCGAAGCTTCTCGTGGAGGTCGGCCTCGTACAGGGTGTACGCGCGTTCAGAGCGCTTGACGCTGTACATCGCGATGTCCGCGTTGCGGATCAGGTCCTCGCCGGTCGTCAAGCCCGGTGCGCCGATGGCGATGCCGACGCTAACGTGGCAGGCAACGTCCCCGCAGCCGAGCCGGTACGTGCCGTCGATTGCATCCAGCACTCGCCTCGCCACGGCGACCGCACCCTCCGGGCCGACGTCGCGGACGAGAACTGCGAACTCGTCGCCGCCGAGCCTGGCGGCGAGATCCTGCGTGCGGATGGCGTCACCGAGCCGGCGGGAGAACTCGGACAAGAGCTCGTCGCCGGCGCTGTGACCCCAGGTGTCGTTCACTGTCTTGAAACGGTCGAGATCGAGATAGAGGACGGCTGTCGAGCCGGCACCACGCAGAAGCTCGTGCTCCACGGCCTCGACCAGATGCAGTCGATTCGGTAGCCCGGTGAGCGCATCGTGATACGCCTGGTGCCGAAGCTGCTCCTTCAGCTGCGTCACCTGCGCGAGCGAATGCTCGAGCCGGCCGTTCTCGAGCAGGATGCTCGCATGGCCGGCAAAGGTGCCCAGGAGCTCGACATCGGCGTCGGCGAACGTACTGACGTCGCCGAGGCGCTCCCCGACGACAAGCAACCCGAACGTTCGGTCCTCGCCCTGTAGCGGGGCAACGATCGCGTCCTCGAGGCCGCGCAAACGAAGGAACGCGTCGAAAGCGTGGGTGGCGCGGCGCCGCGCGAGGAGCGTGGCCGAGCCGATCGAGGCGATCTCGGTGAACGCGGCGGCTTCCTCGGGCGCAAACCGATCCTCCGGATGCATGAGCAGCTCGCCCCCTGCCCCGCTGACGCTCCGCAGCGGCCCTTCCTCCTCTGAGGCCGGGAGGAGGAGGATCTCCGCGTACTCGGCGCGGAGGAGCCGCCGTGCTGCGACGAGAAGCTGCCCGACGGCCAGGCCGAACTCCGGCGCGCCCTGCGTAGCGCGCATCGACTCGTACAGGAACTCCACATGCTCCCGCTGCTCGCGCTGCTTCATGTAGCCGCGGAAGGCTGCGACGGTAGCGAGGACCGGAACGACGAGCAGGAGGACGGCGAGTGGCCGAACCTCGAGCAGCGTCACGACGGAAAGGCCGAGCGATGCGGTCGCGAGCGCACCGAGTGTTGAGGTGACGAGCGTCCTCCCGAGCTGGGGCGCGTCGAAGCGGTCCTCGGCGATGGCGATCACCGCCGAGACGAGCAGGATGCCTACGACGTGGGCCACGGCGCAGGCGACGAGGACGAGCACCCACAGGTGAGGCGCGGAGTCCGCCGGCGAGGCGAGCGCGCGGAACACCACCAATGCGATGCCGCTGCAGAGTGGCAGCTCCGCGAGGTTGAACGCGAGCCTGACGAGCTGGCGCTGGCTCTTCCACCGGTTGATGACGAGAGCGACGGCCGTGCCCGCGAGCTGCCCGATGAGCAGCGCCGAAGGCGCGCCGAGCAGAAGGCCGAGGGTAAGCCCGATCTCGGTCAAGGACAGCGTGTGCGCCTGCTTGCGGAACTGCAGGTGGACGACGAGGACCTCCGCGAGATAGAAGGCAAGCGCGAGCCAGTACCAGGCGAGGACCGGCCCGCTTGCGAACGCCGGCACGTCGACCCCGAGGAGCGCGACCGCCCAGACGAGCACGCAGGCGAGCGCCAGAACGCCGTTGAAGACCCAGACGCGACGCGGTGCTCGAAGAGCATCGCGCACAGACGCGCCGAGCGGGCGCAAGACCTCGCTCGGCGCACGGCGCGGGTCGGTGAGGAGCCGGCTGGAGTTCACCGGCCCCTCCCGCCGCTCATCGGCCCCAACTCGCTCCGAGCCATCCGTAATCCGACCAGCTCGAGCCGCTCCAGCTCGAGCCACTCCAGCTCGAGCCGCTCCACGAGCTGCCCGACCAACTCGAGCCGCTCCATGAGTTGTCGGCCCAGGTCAGGTCGCTCCAGCTTGACCCGCTCCACGAGCTACCGCTCCACGAGCTACCCGACCAGCTCGAGCCGCTCCACGAGCTACCGCTCCACGAGCTACCCGACCAGCTCGAGCCGTTCCACATGCCGCCCGACCAGCTGTCGCCCGCTGCCTCGAGAGCGGCCATCGCCCGCGAGTTGAACGGATGACCGAAGATGTCCCGTTCGCCCTGGAGGATGACGCCGTTCAGCGACAGGTGGGCGCTGCCGCGCGACAGCTCGAGCGAGCCGATCCCGCTCGAGAAGTGACCCTGGGGCTCCAACCAATGACGGCCCGGAGGGATACGAGTCGAGAGCAGCTCGTTCAGATCCAGCTCGCCCGATCCCTGCCAGAGGGGAGAGCACCCGCGCAGCCGCTGGGCACTCGCCACGAGCATCTCCTTGACTTGATCCGGCGTGAGGTCGGGGTACCTCTGCAGCAGCAGCGCGACGGCGCCGGTCACGTAGGCGGCCGCTTCGGAGGTTCCGCTACCGCGGAAGTAGAGGTCGCCAAGCGCGGCATTCGGATTGTTCTGGTCGATGTACGAACCCGGATCGCGCAAGCTCTGCATGTGGGTGCCGGGCGCGAGGAGTGTGGGCGGCCGGCAGTTCCGGTGCTTGCAGCGAGGCGCCGTGGCCGAGAACGACGCCGGCTGGTCGTCGGAGATCGATGCCGTCCCCATGGTGTCGGCCGCTCCGACCGCGATCAGCATCGGGTCGTACGCGGGATCGGCGAGCCCGGAGTCGATCCCGGTGTTGCCAGCGGCCGTGACGACCACGATTCCGGCCCTCCACGCCTGTTCGACCGCGAAGGCGAGCGGGTCGATCTCATAGGGCTGAACCGAGTCCGTGCCATACGAGAGGTTGATGACCCGGATGTTCATCCCGTTGTCGTAGCGGTGCTGGACGACCCAGTCGATCGCCGCGATCACCTGGCTCACGTCCACGGAGCCGTCAGCGGTGCCGACCTTCACCGAGAGGATCCGCGAGCCCGACGCGACACCCCGATAACCAGCGGGCTGGCCGTCGTTGCCGCCGATGATCCCGGCCATGAACGTGCCGTGCCCGTTCGTGTCGAGATAGCGGAGAGACGGGTCCTGCGACTCGATCGACAGGTCCGCCCCGTTCACGATCTTGCCCGCTCCACTCAGTGCAGGCACGGGGGCGACACCGGTATCGATCAGCGCTACGTCGACGCCTTTGCCGGTCAGGCCGGCGTTCCACCACGCCTGGGCGCCGTCGCCGGCGGTGATCGCCTGCATGGAGTAGGGATCCGTCGTCGCGTCGTAGGACGAGGAGCCCCATGAGGCGCCGGGACGAATCATCCCGAGGGCCAGCACCAGAACGAGGGCGAGCAGGCCCACTTGCCAGGCCTTGAAACGAGAAGCGTCGCGCTTGGTGAGGGTCGCCCCCACGTCTACCTCCTTGTCGCGACCGCTCTATGCCGCAGAACGTGCCGCCGTAGCCGCCAGTCAGTCGCCGGAACGTAGGCCGCCGTCGCAAAGCGATCCTCCCGCGAAAGGGGGAGCCGTTTCGCTCGAACGAGGGATCTTGGCTTCCCGCGATCCGTCCGAGGGGCGTCGCGACTCGGGCCCGCGTCGCCGAATACGATCGGTCGGCGTGACTTCCGTCCTCGACTCAGCCCCGCCGGCATTCACCGCGGAGGAGGCAGCGCGGGTCGCGGCGCACCTCTTCGGCGTCCACGGCACTGCGTCCGAGCTCGGCAGCGAGCGCGACCAGGCGTTCCTCCTGGAGGACGGAGAGGGCGGCGCAGTCCTGAAGATCTCGAACCGGGGCGAGGACGAGGCCGTGCTCGACTTCGAGGAGGCGGCGATCGCGCACGTCTTGTCCGCGGACGCGGATCTGCCGGTCGCCCGGCTGCTCGCGCCCCGCGCCGCGTTCGACGGCCACCAGGTGCGCCTGTTCGAACGGCGGCATGGCCGAAAGGCCGGCCCTGAGCTCCCGGACGCCGCTGTGCGCGAGCTCGCGGTCGTCCACGCCCGGCTCTGCCTCGCACTACGGTCCTTCTTCCACCCGGCGGCCGGCCGGGAGCTGCTCTGGGATCTCCATGCCACGCCGCGGCTCCGCCCGCTGCTCGACGAGATCGCCGATCCAGAGAGGCGGGCGCTCGTCGCCCGTACGCTCGACCGCTACGACGAGCGCGTGCGCCCGGAATGGGAGCGCCTGCGCACCCAGGTCGTGCACGGCGACTTCAACCTCGACAACCTCCTGGTCGACGAGCACGGCCGGATCACCGGCATCCTCGACTTCGGCGACTGCTGTCACACGGCGCTCGCGGCCGACGTCGCAATCGGGCTCGCTTCGCTCCTCCGCGGACGGCCGCTCGAGGATTCGTTCCGGGTCGCCCGCATCGCCCTGGACGGCTTCGCCTCGCACCTCCCGTTCGAGCAGCTCGAGCTCGAGCTGCTGGGCGATCTCGTCGCGGCCCGGCTCGCTTCGATCGTCTCGATCAGCGCCTGGCGCTCCCGACGCTTCCCCGAGAACGCGGCCTACATCGAGGCCTGGGACGACGACTCGTGGCGCCTGCTCGAGCTCCTCGACGGGCTTGCTCCGGAAGAGGTCGCGCGCGAGCTGGGTGGCCCGCGCCCGCCCGGCGCGACGGCGGACCTCGCCCGGCGACGGAACGAGGCCCTCGGAGTGCTCCTCACGCCGCTCACCTACACGCGTCCCGTCCACGCCGTCCGGGCGGAGGGGGTCTGGATCCACGAGCCGGACGGAGGTCGGCTGCTCGACGCCTACAACAATGTCCCTGTCGTCGGCCACTCCCATCCGCGGGTCGCCGAGGCGGTCGTCCGCCAGACGCGGCTCGGCGCGGTCAACGCCCGGTATCTCGCGGAACCGCTCGTCGAGCTCGCAGAGCGGCTGCTGGCGACGTTTCCACCGGAAATCGGGCTCGACACCGTCCTGCTCGTCAACTCCGGGAGCGAGGCGAACGACCTCGCCTGGCGGCTCGCGACCGGCGTGACCGGCCGCGACGGCGCTCTCGTGACGGAGAACGCGTATCACGGCGTCACGGCGGCCACCACCTGGCTCTCGCCCGAGGATTGGGCGGCGTCCCGGCCGCCGGCGCATGTCAGCCGGATACCCGCGCCGGGCAGCGGAACCGAGTTCACCGCTGAGCTGGACGCCGCGATCGCGGACGGCGAGCTCGCGGCGACGTTTCTCGACGGATCGCTCATGAGCGACGGGATCTACGTCGCCGAGACGGCCGAGCTCCGTCTCCTCGTGGAACGGACGCATGCCGCCGGTGCGCTGTATGTGGCGGACGAGGTGCAGGCCGGACACGGCCGACTCGGCCCCGACCTCTGGTCGTTCGCGCGCCACGGCATCGAGCCGGACGTCGTGACGCTCGGCAAGCCGATGGGCAACGGCTATCCCGTCGCGGCAGTCGTGACGCGCCGCGAGCTTGCGGAACGGTTTGCCTACGCGGGCAGGACGTTCTCCACCTTCGGTGGCAACCCGGTCGCGGCGAGCGCCGCGCTCGCCGTGCTCGAAGTGCTCGCCGACGAGCGCCTGCCGGAACGCGCCGCGGCAGTCGGAGAGCGCCTGCGCAGGGCCGTCGAAGCCCTCGGCAAGGCCGACGTCGTGGAGGTGCGCGGCAGCGGCCTCCTCGCCGGGGTGCAGCTCACGAGCGGCGAGCTCGCCCAGCGGGTGAGCGACGACCTGCGCGAGCAGGGGATTCTCGTCGGACGCACGGGAAGAAACGGCGAAGTGCTCAAGATCCGGCCGCCTCTGGTGTTCACAGACGAACACGCGGAGCTGCTCGTGGCGGCGCTCGACCGGATCCTGGGCTGACCTTGGCCCGGCAAAGTCGTATCTTCCGTTCTCCATGGCCGTGGAACAGACAGACGCGCAACTCGTCTCCAGGTGTCGTACCGGCGACGCCGAGGCGTGGAACGAGTTCGTGGAGCGGTTCTCACGGTACGTCTACGCGATCTGCAGCCGCGGCTTCCGCCTCGCACAACAGGACGCGGAGGATGTCTTCCAGGAGGTCTTCGCCCGCGCGTTCGAGAGGCTTTCCGAGCTGCGAAGCGACGAGGCGGTGCGCCCTTGGCTCGCTCAGCTCACCCGCAGGCTCTGCATCGACCGGCTGCGCCTCCTCGCACGCGATACGCCCTCGGACGCGGATCCGGATGAGCGGGAGGTCGACGACGTGCTCGGCCAGCTCGACGAGGCGATGGCAGTCCGCGCGGCGCTCGACAAGGTGGGTGACCCCTGCCGCGACATCCTCGATCGCTTCTTCTGCCGCGACGAGAGCTATCGAACGATCGGCGACCTGCTCGAGATCCCAGCCGGAACGGTCGCGAGCCGGATCTCGCGCTGTCTCGAGAAGGTTCGTGCCGAACTCGATGGAAGGAGTCGGGGCTCTCGCCCGTCCTGAGTATTGAGATGAACGGATTCGACGAGGAAAAAATCGGCCGGCTTCTACGCCTCCTTCCACCCGCACCCGAGGGGTGGGTGCGCGCTGCGCAGGAGCTGCCGGCTGCACGGGCGGCGCTCGACGAGCTCGTCGCGCGTGCCGAGCAGGATGCCGAGTTCCGCCTACAGCTCCGGGCCGATCTCGAGCGTGCGGTTGCCGCCGCCGGTTACGAGCCCTCGCCGTTCATCGTCTCCCGGCTGCGCCAGCTCCTCGAGGCGGTCTGACCTACGCGGGACGGCGCCGGTTGAGACACTTGTGCGGTGCTCACCGGTCTACCCCTTCCCGCACTTCTCGAAGAGCTGGCAGCGCCGCGAGAGGTGCCCGGCGCGGGCTCGGCCCTCGCGGCCGCGCTCGCAGCTGCCGCGGCCGTCGTGCAGATGGCCGCGCGACTATCCCCGGGTAGCTGGGCGGACGCCGCCGGAGTAGCCGCCCAGGCCGAGGCGCTGCGCGCACGGGCGGTGCTCCTCGTCGACGAGGACGCGGACGCGTACCGGCGGGCCCTCGAGGCGCGGACCGGCGCCGACGAGAAGGCGAGGCCCGAGCAGCGAGACTGGACGCTCGGGCGCATCACGGCCGCCGCCGCCGAGCCGCCCCTCGCTCTCGCCCGCCTGGCGGCCGACCTCGCCGAGCTCTGCGGCGCGGCGGCCGATCGCGTCGAGCCGCGCGTGCATGCCGACGTCGCAGCCGCAGCCGTGCTGGCGGCAGCCGTCGCGCAGGGGGCGCGAGAGCTCGTGGCGACGAACCTCACCGCGCTCCCCGGCGACGTGCGGGTCGAGGAAGCCGATCGCCTGGCCGCCGCCGCGCAAGCGGCCGCGAAGTCGCTGTAGAGGCGCGCGGACCGCGAGAAAGCCCGGCTGATCGAGCCGGGCTTCTCACGTGACGGTACCGCTAGTTGTCGCTGGGCGCGTCCATCCGCACGCTCTGCATGCGGTGCGCCGCGACCTCGTCCTCGGCGTCCTCGGCCGGCTCGTCGGTCGCCAGATGCTTCTTGAGGTGGCTCTCGACGTCGATCTCCTCGTCCTTCGGCTGCTCGTCGGTCGCCAGATGCTTCTTGAGGTGGCCCTCGACCTCCTCGTCCTTCGGCTGCTCGTCGGTCGCCAGATGCTTCTTGAGGTGGCTCTCGACCTCGATCTCGTCGTCTTTCCGCTGCTCATCCGACATTTCTCGCTCCTCCTTCGGCCCTACGCCGGTTCGACACTCTCACTTCCAAGACGTGCGGCAAGGCCGCGATCTTCCGTCCTTCCCATGCCGCCGAAAAGTGAAAGGGCCCGGCGTGAGCCGGGCCCTCAAAGCTGGTGCCGCTCTTTCTAGAAGTGCTTCTTGAGGTGACCCTCGACCTCGTCGTCCTCGCTCGGCTCGTCGTTCGCGCCGTACTTGGGCGGAATGGACGAATGGCCCTCGACCTCGTCGCCCGGCTCGTCGTTCGCGCCGTACTTCGGCGGGATGGACGAATGGCCCTCGACCTCGGTCTCCTCGTCCTTGCGCTCCTCCGACATTGCTCCTCCTTTTAGAAGCTGTGCGCCTCGTGTCGGCGCTATCAACTCTCTAGACGTACTTGGACGGACGAATCTTCCCACCGGCCCTTCAAATTCGCAACGGCGCCTGCGATCCTCCGTCGGATGGGCCGCTTAGCCGGGGAGTTGCAGGCATTCGGCAGGGTGTTCGCGAACCCTCCCGTCCGCAACCTCCAGCTGGCAGGAGCGGGCTCCACGCTCGCTGCGTGGGCCTACGGAGTAGCGCTTCCTGTCTATGCGTACCACGCCGGCGGCAAATACGCGGTCGGCGCGCTGTTCTTCGCCCGCTTCGTCCTCGCGGCGCTGGCGAGCCCGTGGCTGGGCCTCATCGCCGATCGCTGGTCTCGGCGGAGCGTGATGCTCACTTCGGATCTGCTCCGCTGCGGGATCATGGTCGCCATGACGGCGGTCGCGGCCGCCGGGGCCAACGCCTGGGCCGTCTACGTGCTCGCGGTCGCGTCGACTCCCATCGCCTCGGCCTGGGGGCCTGCGGAGGCGGCGATGATGCCCTCCCTGGTCAATTCGCCCGCGGAGCTCACTGCGGCGAACGTCGTCGAGAACACCATCTCGAGCGTCGGCATGTTCGCCGGGCCGGCCCTCGGCGGTGTCCTCCTCGCGCTGAGCGGCCCGGCGGCGGTCTTCGCCCTCACCGCCGCCCTCACGCTCTGGTCGATCGGGTTCGTCGTCCGGGTGCCACGGGACACGCCGCCCGAGCAGGTAGAGCGGTCGCACTTCCTGGCCGATCTGACGGCCGGATTCGCGACCGTGCTCCGCCAGCCGGCGCTCCGAGTCGTGATCGGGCTGAGCGGCGCGCTGGCGCTCGTCGAAGGGGCGCTCGAGGTGCTGCTCGTCGTGCTCGCCTTGCAGCTGCTGCACAGCGGCAACGGCGGCCTCGGCTGGCTGAACACGGCCGTCGGCATCGGGAGCATCGCCGGTGCATTCGTCGTTGCCGTCCTGGCGACGCGCCGCCGTCTCGCGGGAGGTTTTGCGATCGGGCTCCTCCTCTCGGCCCTCCCGCTCGTGGCTGTTGCAGCCGTGTCCTCCCTGGCTCCGGCGCTCGTCCTGATGGGCGCCCTCGGGATCGGCGGAGTCTTCTGCCAGGTCAACAGCGTGACGCTGCTGCAACGATCGACCGAGAACGAGGTGATGGGCCGGGTGTTCGCGGTCCTCGAGAGCCTGATCCTGGCGGGCCTGGCAATCGGCTCCATCGCCACTCCCGTCCTGGTCGGCTGGCTCGGCGCCCGAGGCGCGCTGATAGTGGCGGGGGCATTCGTGCCTGTGCTGCTCATCTGGCTCTGGCCGAGCCTGCGGCGGATCGACGACGAGGCCGTGATCGCCGAGGAGCCGCTCGAGCTGCTGCGGCGAATCGAGATCTTCGCGCAGCTGCCCGAGCCGGTGCTCGAGCGGCTCGCGGCAGGGGCCACGCAGGTCTCCGTCGCCCCAGGTCAGGTCGTCGTCTCCCGCGGCGAGGTCGGCAACCACTTCTACGCGATCGCCTCCGGCAAGGCGGCTGTGGAGCGCGAAGACGGTACGACCCGGGAGCTCGGCCCGGGCGACTTCTTCGGTGAGATCGCCTTGCTGCGAGACGTCCCACGCACGGCGACCGTTCGAGCAGTAGAGCCGCTGCGGATCTATGCCATCGAGCGGGACGAGTTCATAGCCGCCGTGACCGGGCATACACCGTCGCTCGCGGCCGCCGAGAACGTCGTCGTCTCGCGGCTCCCTGCGGGCGCACTCGCGGGCTAGGGCTCAGCGAGGAGCTGCAGAGCGTCAGCTCTGCGCGAGCAGCCGGTCGAGCGCGCGGAGGAGCTCGAGTGCGGCGTCCCGGTCATCCTCTTCCAGGCGCCCGGCGACGCGTGCCAGCGGCGCGAGTCGGCCCTCGCCGGCGAGCGCCAGGCGCGCGCGACGCGCCCGCTGCAGCAGATCGAGCGCGATCGCCGCCTGATTCGCGAACAGGCCGAGGAGGTCGACCTCCGCGAGCCGCAGCTTCGTCTCCGCCGGCCGGTCGAGCACCGAGAGCACCCCGAGCGCTCGCTCCTCGACGAGGAGCGGGACGGCCATCATGCTCTTCGGCACGTAGCCGGTCGACTCCGCTGCCGAGCGCGACCAACGGGTGTCGGCGCTCAGGTCGTCGACAACGAGCGGCTGGCGGGTCGTGAGCACCCAGCCCGCGATGCCGGTTCCCGCAGGGAAGCGCATCCCGATCAGCTCGCCCTCGCCCTCGCCGGCCACCGCCTCGAAGATGAGCTCGTCCGCTTCCTCGTCGAGGAGGAAGACGGAAGCAGCCTTCGCGCCGAAGATCGCGCGCGCGACCTCCACGGTCGCCTGCAAGAGCGCGCGGTGCGCCTCGTCCGCGCCGAGCACGCCGGCGGCCACAGCAGCTTCGAGATCACTCATGCTGCTCCCTGTGCGTTCGAGGCCGTCTGGTAGAGGACACTCTTGAGCTGGAACGGCGTCAGGTAGGGATGCTTGCCGAGGATGAGCGCGCAGATACCGGCGATGTGCGGCGTGGCAAAGCTGTTGCCGGTGCAGCGGATCGTGCCGCCGTCGAGCCACGCGACGTCGAGGTCGAGGCCGCGCCCGAAGAACTCGACCGGCGGCGTGGGGTTGTAGTAGAAGGTCTGCGGGTCGGCCTCCTCGTGGCTGCCGACGGAGATCACGCTCGCGAAGCGCCACGGGAAGCTCTCCACCGGCATGTTGTGGGCCGAGGCGACGAGCAGGACGCGCTTGAAGTACGCGCGGTCGGCGAGCTCGTGCAGCCGTTCGACGTACTTCGTCCGCGTCGTCGAGAGGCTCATGTTCACGATCTGGAACTCCTGCTCGATCGCCCACGCGAGCCCGCGCAGCAGGATCTCGCCGCCGCCCGTGTAGCCGGCGCCGAGCACGCGGACGCTCGTCAGCTCGACGTCGGGCGCGAGCGCACGCACGATTCCAGCGCAGGCCGTGCCGTGCCCTGCGACGTCGCCCTCCCCGTCGTCGGCGACCTGCAGCTCGCCGTCGTCGTCGCGGAAGACTGCGACGGAGCGGTCGACGCTACCGACCAGCGGATGGTCGAGCTCGATGCCGCTGTCGAGGATGCAGGCCCGGACGCCGGCACCGGTCGAGCCGCCCCACGCCCACTCTCGCGTCACCTGCTCGGGCAGCGTCGCCGGCACGCGGATCCGGTCGACGGCCTCGGCCGGCAGGCTCCAGGCCGGTAGCTCCTCCTCTTCCTCTTGGTGCTCGTGCAGCTCGACCGCAGCGTTCATCGCGCAGCGATCATCGCACAGCTCAACGAGAGATCTGAACCGGCGTACCGAGTGGGACGGTGCGCATGAGGTAGCGCACCTCCGCCTCGGTCGCGTGCAGACAGCCGGCCGACACCGCCGAGCCCTGTCCGGAGCCGGCGTGGATGGCGACGTAGTACGTGATGCTCGTGTTCCAGCCCGCCGGAAGATGCGGTTGGCGCGCGGTCAGCGCGAGGATGCAGCAGCCGTAGGCACGGCCGAAGGGTCCCGTCACCTTCTCGGCGACGGCGAAGCGACCCGTGGGCGTCGGCGAGCCGGGAGCGCCGATCCCGACCGGAATCGTCCGCACCAGCCGGCCGTCCCGTCGCACGTAGAGCTCCCGCCGTGAGAGTGAGGCCCGCAATGTCCAGCGGATGGGCTGGACGGCGACGTCGCGGCCGAACTCGGCCCAGCCGTGGTGGCCGTTCGGCAGCGCCTCGGCCGTCACCTCGACCCAGTGGCCGCTGACCGCGACGACCCCGAAGACGAGCGGGCCGCCGAGCGGGCCGCGCGGCCCCACTCGGACGAGAGGCCTTCCGCCGGGGTGAGCCCGGAGAACGACGCTGCCGTGCAGCGGGCGTGCGGCGAGCGCCGACGTTGCACCGTGCGGGGGGCCGGCGGCATGAGAGGCGGCCGCGACCGCCGCAGCGAGGTAGGCGATCAATGCGTGGCCCATCGCCTCCAATTCTGCCGAACCCGGCGTGCGCGGCCCGATTCGGCTCCAGCGCCTTCAGTGACTGTGGGAGCGAAGCCAGGACGCGAGGTTTTGCGCCTGCTCGGCGGCGTCCGATCCGATGGCCGGCGGGGCCACGGCATGTGGCGTCGAGCTCGGTCGCGACGCGTGATCGCCGCCGGAGCTCAGCGCGACCGCTGCTGCGAGGCCGGCGATCGCCGCCGCCACTAGAGCGGCGCCGGCAGCGAGCCGCCGCGTCGTCCAGCGCCGCTGCGATCGGCCGGGTCGCGCGAGAATCTCGGTTGCGCGCTGCGCCGGGTCGGGCGGCAAGGACAGCGTCTCGGCCTCGGCGGCCACGGGCGCAAGCTGGCGCGCGAGCGCCGCAGCGGAAGAAGGCCTGTCGTCGGGCCTGACCGACAGGCACGCCGTCAGTGCGGCGACGAGCTCCGGCGGAGCGTCGGGAGCGCGAGCGGCGAGGTCGGGCAGGTCGAAGCCGCTCTCCGATCCGAGCTCTGCCAGTGATCCGGCTGTGCGAGCGGGCTCGCCGGCGAGAAGCTCGTACAGCACGGCCCCCACGGCGTAGACGTCCGCGGCGGCGGTGACCTGCTCGCCGCGCGCCTGCTCAGGGGCGAGGTACCCGGCGGTGCCGAGGACGGTCCCGGCGAGGGTGAGCCGCGTCCCCTCCTCGCCTACCGCGACACCGAAGTCGCCGAGCTTGAGGATGCCGTCCGTGCCGAGCAGGAGGTTCTGCGGCTTGACGTCGCGGTGGACGAGACCGGCCGCGTGGGCAGCTGCGAGGCCCGCGCACATCTGCACGCCGAGCGACGCTACCTCGGTCGCGCGCAGCGGCGCACGCCGGGCGACGAGCTCGGCCAGCGTCTCCCCCTCCACGTACTCCATGGCGATGAACGGGCGGCCGTCGTCCTCGCCCACGTCGAAGACACGCACCACGTTCGGGTGCGCAAGCCGGGCGGCCAGGCGCGCCTCGCGGAGAAAGCGCCGCCGCAGGTCGTCATCCCGCGCCAGATTCTCGGCCAGCCGCTTCAGCGCGACCGGCCGGTCGAGCTCGGTGTCGCGGGCGAGGTCGACGGTGGCCATCGCGCCGTGACCGAGCGGGCGGACGAGCTCGTAACGCCCTGCGACACGCGTCGTGGCGCTCACTGGCCCTTCCCCTTGTCCCCCTTGTCGTCGCCGCCCGGCCCGTGGTGGCCGTGGTCGTCGGGGGCATGGTGCGGGGGTGGATGGGGGGGCTTGTGCGTGGGCTTGTACGGCGGCTTGGGCTGCGGCGCAGGCGTCTTCTGCACCGGCGTACAGGTGATGCGGGCGGCGAGCCTGTTCACACCCGCGAGGAGCGGCGAGCGCAGGCGAAACGGGAGTTTCCGTTGCCTCAGGACGACCGCCTCCTGGAGGGAGGTGGCGAGGTGCAGCGCACGGCAGTCATTGCCGGCCGAAGCGGCGATCGCGATCGCCGACGCCTGGTCGGCCCAATCTTGCGCCAAGGCCCGTGGCACCCCGCGCACCGCAGACGGCCGCGGTCGGTCCGCCGCACCACAGCCCGCGGCCACGACGGAGAGGAGAGCAACCGAGAAGGCGATCCTCAACACGTTCTGCCATCTACCCGTCATCCGGTCCAACGTAGCCTCGCATCGGCGGTCGCGAACCGTTAAAGTCCTGTTAATGCCGATGCTTCACGGCTGCGCGTTCCCGGGATGCTCGACCTTCACGCTGAGCACGTACTGCGTCGAGCACGAGTTGCTGGTCCGGGCGCTGAAAGAGTCAGAGCGCGCCCAGGGCGCACCACAGGACGAGGCCGCAGCCACCGCGGACGCCGCCCTCTCTGCCGAGGCCGCCCTCACCGGGGATGCCGCCCTGACGGCGGCGGCTCCCGATACGGCCGGGCCCTAAGCCTCAGCCGTTACGCGTTGACCGGCTCGGCAGCGACGTCGAGAGGCTTCACGATCTCGGCGAAGTGGCACGCGGTCGGGTGGCCGGTGCCACGGTCGATCAGCGCCGGCTCCTCCTCTGCGCAGATCGCCTGAGCCTTCCAGCAGCGCGTCCGGAACCGGCAGCCCGACGGCGGGTTGGCCGGGCTCGGCACGTCGCCCTCGAGCACGATCCGCTTGCGCTTCCCACGCTGGCCCGGCTCCTCGATCGGCACGGCCGACAGAAGCGCCTGCGTGTAGGGATGCGAGGCCCGCTCGTAGATGTCGTGTCTCGTCCCGATCTCGACGACCTTCCCGAGGTACATCACCGCGACGCGATCGGAGACGTGCCGGACGACCGACAGGTCGTGCGCCACGAAGATGTACGTCAGCCCGAAGTCGCGCTGCAGCGACTCGAGCAGGTTGACCACCTGTGCCCGGATCGAGACGTCGAGAGCCGACACCGGCTCGTCGAGGATGATCAGCTGTGGATTGAGCGCGAGCGCGCGCGCGATGCCGATCCGCTGCCGCTGGCCGCCCGAGAACTCGTGCGGGAAGCGGTTGGCGTGCTCCGGCGAGAGCCCCACCGTCCGCAGCAGCTCGTCCATCCGGGCGCGCCCCTGGCCGCCGCGATACTGACCGTGGATGCGAAGCGGCTCGCCGACGATGTCGCGGACCGTCATGCGCGGATTGAGCGACGCGTACGGATCCTGGAAGACGATCTGCATCTCGCGGCGGACGTCGCGCATCTGGCGCCGGCGCAGGTTCGTTATGTCGCGTCCGTTGAAGACGATCTTGCCGCTGGTCGGCTCGACCAGCTTGATCAGCGTGCGCGAGAGCGTCGTCTTGCCGCAGCCGGACTCGCCGACGAGACCGAGCGTCTCGCCCGCTTGCAGGGACAGGTCGACGCCGTCGACGGCGTGGATCTGACCGACCGTGCGCTTGAACACTCCCGCGCGGATCGGGAAGTGCTTGACGAGCTGCTCGATTCGGAGGATCTCCTCGCCGGACTCCGCTCGGTCGTGAATCTCGGCCGCTGCCTCGCTCATGCGACCGCCTTCGAGTACTTGGACTCGTAACCGACGAGCTCTTCCGAGAAGTGACACGCGCTCGCATGCCCGGCGTCGTCGACCGGCTCGAGAGGCGGCCTGACCTCACGGCACTTTTCACGCGCGAGGAAGCAGCGCGGATGGAACGGGCAGCCCGTCGGCAGGTTGATGAGCGACGGGGGCGCGCCCTGGATCGGCTCGAGCCACTCCTCGTCTTCCGTCACCTTCGGCAGGCTGTTCATCAGGCCGATCGTGTACGGGTGGCGCGGCTTCCGGAAGATCGTCATGACGTCGCCGCTCTCGACAATGTGTCCGGCGTACATCACGAGCACGCGGTCGCACATCTCCGCGACGATCCCGAGGTCGTGCGTGATCAGGATCGTGGCCGCTTTCGTCTCGGCCTGCACCTTCTTCAGCACCTCGAGCACCTGGGCCTGGATCGTCACGTCGAGGGCGGTCGTCGGCTCGTCCGCGATCAGGAGCGACGGCGAGTTGGCCATCGACATCGCGATCATCGCCCGCTGGCGCATCCCGCCCGAGAACTCGTGCGGGAACTGGGTGTAGCGCGTCTCCGGGTTGGGGACGCCCACGAGCTTCAGGAGGTCGATCACGCGCTTCTTCACCACGTCGTTCTTCTCGTCCGGGAAGTGGGTCTTGATCGCCTCGCCGAGCTGGAAGCCGATCGTGAGAACGGGGTTGAGCGACGTCATCGGATCCTGGAAGATCATCGCCACCTCCTTGCCGCGGAGGTCGCGTTGCTCGCGCTTGCGGAGCTTCAGGAGGTCGCGGCCCTTGAACATCGCCTCGCCCCTGACGATCTTGCCCGGCGGCTGCGGGATCAGACCCAGCAGCGCCATGGTCGAGACGCTCTTGCCGGAGCCCGACTCGCCGACGATGCCGAGCGTCTCCCCGGGAAACAGGTCGTAGGTGACCTCGTCGACCGCGTGGACGACCCCATCCTCGGTCCTGAACTCGACGGTGAGATCGCGAATCGAGAGCAGCGGCTCAGGCACGAACCCTCCTCTGAGTCGGGTCGAGTGCGTCCCGAAGGCCGTCGCCGACGAAGTTCACGCAGAGGACGATGAGGACGATCGTGAGCCCCGGGAAGATCGTGATCCACCACGCCTGAGGGTTCGTCTCGCCGTCGGCGACGAGCACTCCAAGCGACGGCGTCGGCGGCTTGATCCCGAAGCCGAGGAACGAGAGCGCCGCCTCGGTGAGGATCGCCGCGGCGACCGCGAGCGTCCCGTTCACCACCACCGGCCCCATGGTATTGGGCAGGATGTGCCGGAACATGATCCGCAGGTCGCCGGCGCCCGACGCCTTCGCCGCCTCGACGTACTCCTTCTCGCGCAGCGAGAGGAAGATCCCGCGCACGATACGCGCGAGGCCCGTCCAGAAGAAGCCGGCGAGGATGAGCGAGACGCGCCACTGGCTGCCCCCGCCGAACAGCGCCTCCAGGACGAGCAGGATCGCGAGCGCAGGCAGCGTCAGCACGAGGTCGGTGATGCGCATCAGCATGTTGTCGATCCAGCCCCTGTAGTAGCCGGCGATCGCTCCGATGATGAGACCGATGATCGAGGAGACGACCGCCACGAAGATCCCGACCTCTTCGGACGTGCGGATCCCCCAGATCACACGGCTGAAGTAGTCCCGGCCAAGCTCGTCGGTGCCGAAGAAGTGGTGCGCGCGCGTCGTCGGACCGATCAAGAGGTTGTTGAAGTCGAGCACCGAGTACGAGTACGGAGCGACGTAGTTCGCGAAGGCACCCACCGCGAAGACGGCGATCAGGAGCACCAGCGCCACAACCGCGAGCCGGTGGCGGAGGAAGCGGCTGCGTGCGTACGACCACTGGCTGCGAACCTTGAGCTCGAGCCCGGCCGCGATCGTGACGTCGAGCCCGGAGGCGGGCGGGACGACGGAGGGGTCGCCGGCCGGGATCGGCGGCCCGATCGGCGGCGTGACCGTCGGCTCAGTCATAGCGGATGCGCGGATCGAGGAAGCCGTACAGGATGTCGGCGACCAGGTTGAAGACGATGATCGCCACCGCGGTGAGGGTCAGGTAGGCCATCACGGCATAGACGTCGAGCGAGCCCAGTCTCTGGAGGAAGTAGAAGCCGAAGCCATCCAGCGTGAACACCTGCTCGGTGATGATCGCGCCGCCGAACACCGCGCCGATGTTGAGCGCCGCCACCGTCGTGATCGGGATCAGCGCGTTCCGGAACACGTGTCCCATGACCACCCGCCATTCGGGCAACCCTTTGGCGCGGGCCGTGCGCACGTAGTCCGTGTTGAGAACGTCGAGCATCGAGGCGCGCATGTAGCGGCTGTAGACGGCGAAGCTGATCACCGCAAGCGTGATCACGGGCAACGCTATGTGTTGCAACCGGTCGAACGTCCACGTCCCGTACTGGCCGGGCGAGTTGAGACCGGAGGTGTAGAAGATCCGGACGTTCCAGTGCAGGTAGATGTCGACGAAGAGGATCTGGAGCAGCAGGGCCAGCCAGAACGTCGGCATCGCGAAGCCCAGGAAGCTGACGGACGTCGACACGTAGTCGAAGACCGAGTACTGGCGGATCGCAGAGACGATGCCGATCGTGACGCCGATGACCATGGCGAGCAGCTCGGCGGTGAGCACGACCTGCAACGTGTGCCCGAGCGTCCGCGTGACGTCCGGCCAGATCGGCTGGAGCGTGATCAGCGAGCTGCCGAACTTGTGCAGGAAAACGTCCTGGATCCAGTACCAGTAGCGGACGGGAACAGGCTTGTTCAGGTGGTACTGGAGGTACAGCTGGTGGAGCGTGTGTTGTGAGATGCCGCGCTGGATCCGAAGCGTGCCCAGCGGGTCGCCGCCATACGAGACCGCGACGAAGCTCAGGAAGGTCGAGACGAACAGCACCGGGATGCTGTAGAGAATTCGTCGCGTGATGTAGGTGAGCACGACTGGTGATCCTTTAGCCGGTGAGTGGAGCCGAAGCGATTGTACGGTTCGTGCCCGCCGCGAACGACGGGCACGAACCGCTCGGATTGGTCGATTTTAGAGCCGACCGCTCCTCATTGCTAGCTCCCTGCTGCTAGCTCCACTTCCACTGCTCGATATTCCAGGTGAACCCGGAAGCGGGATTGTTGACGATGTTCTTGACCCCGCTCCGGTACGTGATGATGTCCGGGAGCGCGTACAGCGGGATCGACGGAACCTGCGTCGACATGATCTTGTCGGCGTCGACGAAGTCAGCGTTCCGCTTGCCGGCGTTGAGCTGCGTCTTCGTCTTGTTCAGGTCCTTCGTGGCCTTCTTGTTGCAGTAGTGGAGGAAGTTCTGGCCTCCGCCGCAACCCCAGATGGAGATGAATCCACCCGGATCGACCGAGCCGCCCCATGCGAACTCCATGAGGGAGTAGTTACCGGCCGAGAGGACCGTGTCGCCGAACATGACGCTGGTCGGCATCAGGTTGTCGGTCAGCTCGATGCCGACCGCCGCGAGATTGGCCTTGAAGACCGTGTAGCTCGCGACACGGCGGGCGTTGTCGGACGCCGTCGTGAACGGGAACGTCGCCTTCTGGCCCCCGCAGGTGAAGTAGTTGGTGTTCCCGTTCGTCGGCTTGCTCGGACCGCCGGTGCACCCGTGCTTCTTCATGAGCGCGATCGCGCCCTTCGGGTTGTAGTTCCACTTGTTGAAGTAGTTCTTGTACCGGCTGTCGGACTGGAAGACGAGCAGGCTGTTGAGCGGCTTGAGGCCAGGAGCGATCTTGCCGAACACGGCGTTGATCAGGCCCTGACGGTTCAGACCCTCCATGATCGCCTGACGCATCCACCCCTGACGTGCGAGCGGGTTCGTCTGGTGCGGA
Organism: uncultured Actinomycetes bacterium; assembly: GCA_963748755.1. Classification (GTDB taxonomy): domain Bacteria; phylum Actinomycetota; class Thermoleophilia; order Gaiellales; family Gaiellaceae; genus Palsa-739. The sequence continues at coordinate 467,331 of CAVVKA010000003.1, read as the reverse complement.
CCTTCCTGGATGTCGATGTGCTCCAGGTAGTTGCCCGGGGCAACGCGGTAGTGGATGCCCTTGACGTGCGTGATGCTCGAGAGGGCCGGCGTCGGCTGCGGAGCGGCCGCGTCGACCTCACCGCTGCGGATCGCCTGCACCTCGGAGTTCGTCTGCGTGTACAGCTTGAAGTTCACCGTCGAGATCGACGGCTTGTGGCCGTACCACATCTTGTTCGCCTTCAGCGTGACGCCCTGGCCCTTGGTGTAGTTCGTCATCGTGTACGGGCCGTTGGAGATGGGCTTGCCGTTCGCGCCGCAGACGCACTTGGCCCACATCGTGTTCCAGTCGAGCGACTTGACGGCGAACGACGGATAGACGAAGCCGAGCAGGTCGCGGTAGTCGGCGAACGGACCGCACGGAGCATCCTGGGTGCAGCCCTTCGTCTTCCAGTAGAAGGTGACGATCTTCTGCCCCTTGTGCGTGATGCGACCGATCTGGTTGACGCCGACGTTGCTGGCCACGTCGTTCTTCTTGTTGTTGAGGGCGTTGACCGTGTAGGCGAAGTCCGCCCACGTCACCGGCACCTTCTTGCCCCCGTAGTTCCAGAACGCGTTCTTGCGGATCGTGTAGCGGATGAACTTCTTGTTGACGACGACCTTCGTCGCGAGATCGTGCTTGTACTGGTACTTGCTCGTGAGCTCGTACGGGGCGCGCAGGATCCCGTTCTCGACCCATACCGCCCAGGCGAGCGTGCTCGAAGCCTGGTTGATGTTCCAGGTGCCCGCGAGGTCCTGCTCCATCGCGACGGTGATGGTCTTCTTCGCCTCGCGCGCTGCAGGCGTCCGCGGCGTCTGCGCCCACGACTTCGCGAACGGCTGGACTGTGCCCGGCGCAGCGGCCGCGGGCTTGTGGCTCGTCGCAGCGGCGGAACCCGCCACAACAAGCACGGCGGCGGCCGTTACCGCGAGGAACCAGATCCGTCTATGCATTGATGATTCCCTCCGTTTGGTCTGCGCCGGGAGCCTCCGGACAGCGGCGCCAACTCGCTCCGACGCTCCATTGAGCGTCCGTCACGTGCTATAGACGATGACGGGCGAGCTTAGTTAGAGATGCGGCAAAAGCCGGGATTCGTCGAGGCTCGAAGCCCGCGTGCTAGAGCGGCTGGACCGGCCAGGCAGCCGTGATCGGTGCGCCGGGGATCAGGCTGTCGAGCACGTGCTTGGGCGGGAAAATCGCCACAGCGGCCAGGTCAGGGCCGGCGGAACGATTCGACCCCGCGGGTAGCGAGCCCAGGGATGCGTGCTCACGAGGAGCAACGAACATCGTCGCCACCACTGCCGCCGCCGAGGCGAGCGCCACCGCGGAGCTCACCCTCCATCTGCGTCCGTGACGCGGCAGCACGAAGCCGGCCGCGGGCACCTCGAGACTGGCCTCCCGCAGCTGGCGCGTCACGTCCCGTACATCTACCGCCCACTCGGAGCACTCCGGGCAGATGAGAAGGTGGGTCTCGAGACGATCGAGCTCCAGCTCCGGCAGCTCACTGTCGAGCTGAACGGAAACGGACTCGCGCGCGCGAGCACAATCTGACGGTAGGAACAACACGTTCTCCTCAGATCTTCTGACGGGGCGCCCGGGGGAAAGTTAGAGGCGCCGGGGCGTGAGGCTCGCGAACCAGTCGAGTGCCTCCGGATTCGCGAGCGAATCGCGGCTCGCCACCGCGTCGGCAGGCGCTCCCATCAGCAATCGCTTGACCGGCACCTCGAGAATCTTCCCCGAGAGCGTGCGTGGGATCTCCGGCGCAACGACCACCTCGTCCGGCAGGTGGCGCGGCGAGCAATCGTCGCGGATCCGGCGGCGGATCTCCGCCTGGAGCCCGTCGTCGAGGCCGGCGCCGTCGCGCAGGACGACGAACAGTGTCATGCGGCTTCCCTCCCCCTCCGGGACGTCGACCACGAGCGCGTCGAGAACCTCGTCGAGCGCGAGGACGCTGCGATACAGCTCGCTGGTCCCCATACGCACGCCGCCGCGGTTGATCGTCGAGTCGGAGCGGCCCGTGATGATCGCCGTGCCGCGCTCGGTGATCTCGATCCAGTCGCCGTGGCGCCAGACGCCCCGGAATGTCGAGAAGTAGCTCTCGCGATAGCGGGAGCCGTCCTCGTCGCCCCAGAGATAGAGGGGCATCGACGGCATGGGCTCGGTGATGACGAGCTCGCCGACCTGGCCCACGAGCGGGCGCCCGTCCTCGCTCCAGGCCTCGACCTTGGCGCCGAGCGCCCGCGCCTGCAGCTCGCCGCGATATACCGGCAGCGTCGGGACGCCCCCGACGAACGCAGTGCAGACGTCGGTTCCCCCGGAGGTGGAGAAGAGCCAGACGTCCTCTCCGAGCCGCTCCCTCACCCAGTCGAAACCCTCCGGCGCGAGCGGCGAGCCGGTGGAGCCGACGCTGTCGAGGCGGGAGAGGTCGCGGCCCGCTCCCGGCTCGACGTCCGCCTTCTGGCAGGCGGCGATGTAGCCGGCGCTCGTCCCGAAGCAGGTGATGCCCGCCGCATCGGCGAGATCCCAGAGCGTGCCGAGATCCGGGTAGGCCGGGTTCCCGTCGAAGAGGACGATCGACGCATCCGAGAGCAGGCCGCCGACGAGGAAGTTCCACATCATCCAGCCCGTCGTCGTGAACCAGAAGAGCCGGTCTCCGGCACGCGCGTCGAGATGGAAGCGCAGCTTCTTCAGGTGCTCGAGCAGGATGCCGCCCTGACCGTGGACGATCGCCTTCGGCAGGCCCGTCGTGCCCGAGCTGTACAGCACCCAGAGCGGATGGTCGAACGGGAGCTGCGCGACCTCGAGCTCTGCAGGAGACAGCTCCCAGTCGCCGCCGGCGAGGTAGGGGAGCACGAACGTCTCCCGGACGGTGGGCAGCTCGCGCTGCAGCGCCGCGATCGCCTCGCTCCGGTCGAAGTCCTTGCCGCCGTAGCGGTACCCGTCGACGGCGAGCAGCACCTTCGGCTCGATCTGGGCGAAGCGGTCCACGACGCTGCGGACGCCGAACTCCGGCGCGCAGCTCGACCAGGTCGCGCCGATGCTCGCGCAGCCGAGAAAAGCCGCGACCGTCTCGGGGATGTTCGGCAGGTAGGCGGCGACGCGGTCTCCTGACACGACGCCTGCCTCGCGCAGGGCCGCCGCGACCGCGCCCGCGCGTGCGCGCAATTCTCCCCACGTCCACTCTCCGAGCGGTCGTAGCTCGGAGGCGTGGCGGATCGCGACGTCGCCGTCGGCACGGCCGCGGAAGACATGCTCCGCGTAGCTGAGCCGCGCGCCCGTGAACCACTCCGCTCCCGGCATCGCGCGCGTGGTGAGGACGCGCTCGTACGGTGCGCTCGCCTCGACCTCGAAGAACTCCCAGATCGACGCCCAGAACTCCTCGAGCTCGTCGACCGACCACTGCCACAGGTCGGCGTAGCCGGCGAGCGCCAGCCCCCGCGTCTCGTTGAGCCATTCCCGGTAGCGCGTGATCGTCGCGGACGCGATCCGCTCGTGGCTCGGCTCCCAGGCGATCGGCGGCGCGTCGTTCACGCCGCCGATGCTACTTCTACTGCCTCCGCGCGATCGCGCGCGCGAGCTCGCGCTTCGACATCTTCGAGCGGCCCTCGACGCCGAGCCGCCGGGCACGCTCGTACAGCTGGTGCTTCGTGTTCTGCTCGACGTCGACGCCGCCGAAGGTCTCCCCTTCGCCGCGCCGCTTCTGCGCGGTCGTCTTCTTGGAGCGCGGGTCGCTGGGGCCGGGTCGATCCTTTGGCACCCAGCGACCGCCGCGCTTCTCGTGCGTGTGCTTGAGCGAAGCCATCGCCGTCCGGTGGGCCCGCTCACCCTCGCCGTACTGCTCGACGGCGGCGTCGTGCGTCTTCGCGAACGTTCGCTGCGCCTTTCGGCCCGAGCGCTTCAGCGTGTCGGGAAGCTCCGAGCGCCTGACGCGGTCTCGGCTCGCCATCTTCGGCATTCCGCCATCCCTCTCAGGTCGTCGCCTTCTGGTTGATCCCCGCCTTGAACATGCCGCCGGTGGCGATCTTGGTCAGGAGCTTGTCGGCCTGCGACTCCTCGTCGAGCGTCTGGTCCATGAGGTCGCGGATACCGTCGAAGCCGCAGTCGTCGGCGAGCTGCCGCGCCGTGCCGTAGGCGGCGATCTCGTAGTGCTCGACGCGCTGCGCGGCGGCGATCAGACCGGCGTCCTTGGCGGTCGGATCGCCTTCCATCTGGATCATCTCCTCGCCCTCGGCGATGAGGCCCTTCATCCCCTTGCAGACCTCGGTCGGGTTCGAGACACCGATCTCGCCGAGCGCCTCCTCGACGCGCTTAAGGTGGCCGCGCGTCTCCTCGAGGTGGTGCTGGAAGGCCTCGCGAAGCTCGTCGTTGTGCGCCGCCTGCGCCATCTTGGGCAGCGCTTCCACGAGCTGCGTCTCGGCGCTGTGCAGATCCTCGAGCTGCTCCTTCAGGACGTCATTCAGCGAATGGAACCCCATGAGTCATCTCCTTTTCGAGTCGTATTTCCGAAAGGGTTCCGCGCCTGCCGAACTGCAAACCGGGCTTCGGAATGTCCATCCCTCCGCTCGAAGGGCGCTAGCGGCGGAGCTGCACCTTGCCCTCGTCGCCCGCCGGAGCAGATGTGTGCTCGTGGACGATCTTCCAGGTGCCGTCGGCCTCCTTCCGGAGCACCCAGGTCAGGCGGTTGTTCATCGAACGGAGCTCCTCACCCTCCGGGGAGAGCGCCCGGAACGTCGTGAATGCGCTCACCGACCCCACGTCCTCCCCTGTCTGCGTGCGAACCTCGTCGAACCCGACGTCCACGACCTCGTCGTCCGCGAGCGAGCCGAACCACTCGGTCACCATCGCGTGCAACGCGTCCCGGTCGTCGTACGACCAGCGCTCCCAGAGGTCGAAGGTCCGCACGTCGTCGGCGTACAGGCCGACGAACGCGTCCACATCCTTCGCCCGCACGGCCGCGCTGTATCTCTCGAGCATCTCTTCCATCTCAAGTCTCCTTCTTCGGTGTCGTCTTCACGACTGCGGAACGAGCTCAAACTCAGCGGAGAGCGCCTCGCGCTCCTCCGGAGTAAGCGGGTTCGCGAGCGCGGCGAGCGCGGGCTGCAGGTGCTCCGCCCGGCGAGGCCCCAGGACGACGGAGACGCGCTCGTCCGCGAGCAGCCACGCGAGCGCGAGCGTCGTCGGATCGCCTCGGCGCTCGAGCGTCTCGAGTGCGTCGTAGACGCGGTCGTCACGGAGGTGCTCGTACGGCCCCGGACGGAGTGTCATCCGCGAGCCTTCCGGCGCCGCCGCTTCGCGGCGGTACTTGCCGGTCAGCCAGCCGCCGGCGAGCGGGCTGAACGCCTGGAACCGCACGCCCTTCTCACCGCAGAGCGGGAGCACGTCGCGCTCGGCCTCGCGGTCGAGCAGCGAGTACGAGTCCTGGACGGCGGCGAACGAGCCGGCATCGAGCGCCCCCTGTAGCTGCGCGCCGTCGACGTTGCTGAGGCCGTAAGCGCCGATCTTGCCGACGGCCACGAGCTCCTCGAAGACGCCCGCGAGCTCGGCCGCGGGGACGTCGTCGTCCCAGGCGTGCGCCAGGTAGAGGTCGACACGCTCGACGCCGAGACGCCCGAGGCTCGTGTCGATCTGCCGTCGCACGCGCGCCGGCGCGAGACCATGATCCTCGCCCTCGTCCATCGGGGCGAAGGTCTTGGTCGTGAGGCGCAGCCCCTCGGGCCGGCGAGAGCGGATCCACTCGCCGATGTACGTCTCGCTGCGGCCGCCGCCGTAGGCGTCGGCGGTGTCGAACCACGTGATGCCCGCCTCCCAGGCTGCGTCCATGAGCTCGAGCGCCTGCTCGAGCGTCTCGCCCCGGCCGAAGAGGGCGGGCGCCGAGCCGATGCCGCCGAAATTCCCACAGCCGAGGATCACTCGGGGGTAGGCTCGCGCCATGGCAACGACCCTATTGGACGTCGAGGCCGTCCGCGCACGATTCAGCTCGCTGCGCGCCGGCGGCTTCGTCTTTCTCGACGCGCCCGGGGGCTCGCAGGTGCCGGACGAGGTCGGCGAGGCCATCGCGCGGGCGCTGCGCGAGGCGAGCGCGAACATCGGCGCGACCTACGAGACGAGCAAGCGCGTGGAGGGGATCCTCGGCACCGCGCGCGAGGACGCGGCCCGCTTCCTCGGCTGCGCGGCGGACGTCGTGATCTTCGGCACCAACATGACATGGCTCGACTTCGCGCTCTCGCGCACGGCCGCGCGCGACTGGAGCGAGGGCGACCGGATCCTCGTCTCGCGCCTCGACCACGACGGCGGTGTCGCACCTTGGGTCGAGCTCGCCGCCGACCGCGGCTTCGAGGTCGAGTGGGTGGACGTGACGGAGGATCTGCGACTCGACTACGACGATCTCGCGAACCGGCTCGACGAGCGCGTTCGCGTGGTTGCGTGCGTTGCGTCGTCGAACGCGGTCGGGACGATCGTCGACGTCGCGCGCGTGTCGGAGCTGGCGCACGAGGCCGGCGCGCTGTGCTGGGTCGACGCCGTGCAGTACGCCGCGCACGTGCCTACCGATGTGCAGGCGCTCGGCTGTGACGTCTTCATCGCGTCGGCGTACAAGTTCTGCGGGCCGCACCTCGGAGTCGCCTACGGCCGGCACGAGCTGCTCCAGTCCTGGCGCCCGTACAAGGCGCGTCCCGCCGCGTCCGAGCCTGTCGGCCGCCGGTTCGAGGTCGGGACGGCGCCGTACGAGCTGCTCGCCGGCTTCTCCGCGACGATCGCGTACCTCGAGTCGACCGGCGGGATGGAGGCGATCGCCGCCTACGAGCGCGAGCTGGGGCAGCGGTTCATCGACGGCCTACCCGACGGAGCGACCGTCTACGGACTGCAGACGATGGACGGCCGCGTGCCCACCTTCCTCATCAACCTCGAAGGCATCGACGCCGTCGACGCGGTGAAGCGGCTCGGCGACGAGGGCTTCGGCGTCTGGGCGCACGACAACTGGTACTCGCTCGGCCTGCGAGAGAAGCTGGCGTACCCCGACAGCGCAATCCGGGTCGGCCTCATCCACTACAACACCGCAGACGAGATCGACCGGTTCAACGCCGCGCTCGCCCGGCTCTAGTACCTTACGAACAGATGTTCGTGCTGCACGCGGACGCAGACGCCTTCTTCGCGTCGGTCGAGCAGCGGGACGACCCGCGGCTCCGCGGCCGCCCGCTCATCGTCGGCGGCGGTGTCGTGCTGGCGGCGAGCTACGAGGCGAAGGCGTACGGGATCCGCACGGCGATGGGCGGACGGCAGGCGCGCCGACTCTGCCCCGACGCCGTCGTCGTCTCGCCGCGCTTCTCGGCGTACACCGAGGCGAGCCGGGCGATGTTCGCCGTCTTCGAGGACACGTCGCCTGTGGTCGAGGGGCTGTCGATCGACGAGGCGTTCCTCGACGTGCGCGGGATGGAGCGGATCGCGGGCACCCCGGCGCAGATCGCCGGACGCCTGCGCGCCGCGGTGCGCGAGCGTGTCGGGCTGCCGGTCACCGTCGGCGTCGCGCGGACGAAGTTCCTCGCGAAGGTGGCGAGCGGCGTCGCGAAGCCGGACGGCCTGCTGGTGGTCCCGCCGGACCACGAGCTCGCGTTCCTGCACCCGCTGCCGGTCGAATGCGTGTGGGGTGTCGGCCCGGCGACCGCGCGGCGCCTGCAGGCGTGGCACGTGCGGACCGTGGGCGAGCTCGCCGCCCTCTCGGAGCCTACGCTCGTCGCGCTGCTCGGCCGGGCGGCCGGCCGCCACCTGCACGCGCTCGCGCGCAACCACGACTTCCGGCGAGTGGAACCCGGTCGTCGGCGCGGCTCGATCGGCTCGCAGCGCGCGCTCGGACGCGGGCGCCATTCGGCGGAGAAGATCGACGCCTCCCTCGTGGCAATCGTCGACCGGATCACGCGACGCATGCGAGTCGCGCGGCGGGTCGGCCGGACGGTGGTGCTGCGCCTCCGCTTCGGCGACTTCGAGCGCGCGACGCGCTCGCACACGCTGCCGTTCGCGACTGCGAGCACGCAGGCGATCCTCGCCACAGCGCGCGCGCTGCTCGCGACGGCGACGCCGTTGATCGAGCGGCGCGGGATCACGCTCCTCGGCTGTTCCGTCGCGCTGCTCGAGGAGGACCGGACGCGCCAGCTCCTGCTCGGGCCCGAGGAGGCGCTCGACGCCGCCGTCGACACGATCCGCGATCGCTACGGCAGCGCGGCGATCACGCGCGCCGTCCTGCTCGGCCGCGACCCCGGCTTCTCTATGCCGTTGCTGCCGGACTGAGGATCCCGGCGAAGACGTCGAGGTCGATGTTCCCGCCGCTCACGATGCAGACGCAGCGGTCGTCCCGCCGCAGCGCCGCCGCGAGCGCAAGCGCTCCCGCGCCCTCTGCCACGACGTGCGCGTGTGCGGCAAGGAGCCTGAGCGCCGCCTCCACCTCCTCGAGCGGCACGGCGACCGCCTCGTCCACCAGCTCTCGCGCCCGCTCCCACATCCCCGGCAGCAGCCCGCGCCCTCCTGCCCCGTCGATCCATGTCGGCGTGAACTCGATCTCACGCGGCTCGCCCGCGGCGAAGGCTGCGGCGAGCGGCGCCCCGGTCTCGGGCTCCGCCGTGACGACGCGCACCTCGGGGCGCAGCGCATCGAGGGCGCTCGCGATCCCGGTCGTGAGCCCCCCGCCGCCCCACGGGATCACGACGGTGTCGACATCCGGCGCGTCCTCGGCGAGCTCGAGCCCGATCGTCCCGTTGCCGGCCATCACCGCCTCGTCGGCGACCGGATGGACGAAGAATCCTTCGACGCCCTCCCGCCCGCGCTCGACCATCGCCTGCCACCACTCCTCGTGCGTGACGGGGACGACCTCCGCGCCGAGCGCCTCGACGCGGTCGAGCTTCGCACGCGGCGCATCCTCGGGAGCTATCGCCCGCGCCGGCACACCCGCCTCCCGCGCCGCCCAGGCGACGCCCTGCGCCATGTTGCCGGCACTCGCCGTCACCACGCCGTGCTCGAGCTCGTCGGACGAGGCCGCGCGGATCGCAGACAGCGCGCCGCGCAGCTTGAAGGAGCCGACCGGCTGCAGGCACTCGAGCTTCAACCAGATGCGGCCGGCGTCGCCGAACGGGACGAGCGGCGTACGGAGGACGTCGTCGCCGATCCGCTCGCGCGCCCGGCGGATCTCCTCGAGCGGGATCATCGACCGGTACCAGTTACCTTCACGAGACTGTGGCGACCCGGAGACGCTCTGCAAGTGGGCGCGTGCACCTTTGTGACGAAGGCTCCGGGATTCCGTACAGGTACCTGTTACCGGCCGTCAGTCCGACCGCTTCGCGAGCTCCGTGAGCTCCGTGCGCACTGTCCAGAGCTCGGGGAACATCTTGTGCTTGATCAGGCCGGCGAGCAGCTCGACCGGCGTGCCCTGCGTGCCGACAACGTCCTCGCCGATCACGCGGCCGACCATCTTCACGTGCCGGAAGCGCCAGATTCCGACCTGCTCGTCCCAGTCGATCAGCGCCTCGGCGAGCTGGTACAGATCCTCGTGCTCGCGGCCCTGCGTGTAGATCTCGAGCAGCGACAACCCGCGCTCCCGTCGCAGCGCATCGAACGCGGAGTAGAGGCCCGGCGACACCTCCCGGATCCCGCGGAAGCCGGGGGAGTCGAAGCCCGACCCGTGGCCGAGCACGCGGCGCACGTCCTGGTACTCCCACGGCGACATCAGCTCGAGATGCTCGAGGAAGGAGACGACGTAGCGGACGGCGCGGTTCGCGCGGCCGAGCAGCCGCAGCGCGCCGGCGAGGTCGCGTGCCTCGATCAGCCGCGCCGCCTCCTCGACCTCCATCCACGCATGCTTCAGCCACAGCTCCGACGACTGGTGGACGGTCTGGAAGAGGAGCTCGTCGCGATGCACCCACTCGTCCGGTGTCTTCTGAAGCGCGAGGAGCTCGTCGGTGCGGAGATAGCGCTCGTAGTCCGACGCGCCCTGACCGTCGAGGATCGGAGTGAACTCGTCGGCATTGGGAGCGCTCACCAGATCTTCATCTCCAGGCCGGCGAGCGGGACGCCACCGTCCTCTGTGACGAGCCACGTGTCCTGCATGTAGAGGCATTCTCGACCATCGGCCGCGATCGCGTGCGGGTGCATGGAGAAGACCATGCCGCCGGCGAGCTCGGTCTCGATGCCTTCGCCGATCCGCGGGTGCTCGATCATGGTCATGCCGATCGAGTGGCCGGTCACGTGGCCGAGGTGGTAGCCGCGCTCCGTGAAGCCGGCCGAGACCGCGCGGTGCACGTCGTGCGCGGTCGCACCCGCGCGCAACGCCGATTGCGCGACCTCGTAGTACTGCTCGTACGCCTCGAGCATCCGCTGCACCTCGGCGCTCGGCGTGCCGAGCGCTCGCGAGACCTCGACCCAGTGGCCGCCGGGCCCGGCGATCTCGAGGGAGGGGATGGTGAACTCGCCGAAGACCGTGTCGTCCCGCGCGATCGCGAACTCTGCGCCGACGAGCACCATGTTCATCGTCAACCGGCCGCAGCCGCGCTCGACGAAGAGGCACTCCGCGGGCGCGAGCACCTCGGCCGCGTTGCGGCCGGGCGACCAAGCCTCGCGGAAGGCGTGGAAACCGGCGACGTTGATGTCGACGCTCTCGCGCACCGAGGCGAGCTCGGCCTCGGACTTGACCGCCCGCGCGAGGTCGAACTGCTCGTCCCACGGGACGAGCTCGGCCGCATCCGCGAGAGCCGCGTAGTCGCGCACCGTCAGCACGTAGTCGAGGCCGTAGACACCCACGCGCCGGCCGCGGAGCCGGTCGGCCAGCCAGTCGCCCGGCCGGTCGGCGAAGACCTGCTCCTCGATCTGGGAGTCGCCGTGCTCGCCGACGTACCGCGCCTCGGCGGGGAAGACGATTGCCGGCTCGCCCTCGCGCGGGACGAGGACATAGGCATAGCGATGGACGATCTGGAAGCCCGAGAGATAGGTGACCGCCCCCTCGAAGCCCGTGTACTCCGAGCCGCAGACGAGCGCCGCGTCGAGCCCGTCTCGCTCGAGCGCCTCGCGCACGCGCGCGTGCCGGGCGGTCAGCTCTGCGTCCACGAGGCCTCCACTCCTTTTATGAGCGCCTGGATCACGGCGTTGAGCGGCGTGGGAACGCCGCGCTCTTCGCCGAAGCGGACGATGCCGCCGTTGAGGTAGTCGACCTCCGTCTGGCGCCGGGCCTCGACGTCCTGGAGCATCGACGCCTTGTGGTCGTAGGCGACGTCCCTGCGCGCTGCGTGGTCGATCAGCTCCTCGGGGTCGGCGTCGAGTTCGATGCCCTGGGCCGCGGCGACGGCCTTCCCCTCGTCGACGAGCCCGGTGACGAGCGCGCGCAGGTCCGGCCGCTCGCAGACGCGGCCGTGGGTGAGGCCAGTGAGCGCGCCGATCGGGTTGGTCGAGGCGTTGAAGATGACCTTGCGCCACTGGGGGCCGCGCGCGTCGTCGACCGCGTCCGCCGGCATCCCCGCCTGCGTACAGGCGTCGGCGAGGCGCTCGACCTCGGACTGCGGTGTCCGGTCGTCATACGGACCGAAGGTCGTGTCGCCCTTGACGTCCCACTGCACGTGGCCCGGCTGCAGCAGCTTCCCGGCCGGGAACGTCGTGCCGCGGATCACGCGCTCGACGTGCCCGGCGATCGTCTCCTCGTTGCCGAGCCCGTTCTGGACGGTCGCGACACAGCCCTCCGCGAAGGCGTGGGCGGTTGCGGCGATCGCCGGCTCGGTGTGCATCGCCTTCGTCGCGACGATGCCGAAGTCGCAGGCGGGGATCCCGGCTGCATCGCTCGTCGCGCGCGGACGCCCGACGACGTCTCCGGCGCCCGAGAGGCGCAGGCCGTCGCGGTTGATCGCCGCGACGTGCAGCTCGTTCAGGTCGAACGCCCACACCTCGACGTCGTCGAGCAGCGACAGGTTCGCCGCGAACAGCGATCCCACCGCCCCGCACCCAACGACGCAGATCCTCACTCCGAGTACCTCGCCTCCCTCGCCTTGACGAGCCTATAGAGCGCGGTCTGTAGCGGGACCGGCACGTCACGCCGCTGCGCCTCGCGCACGAGGGCGCCGTTGATCAGCTCGACCTCGGTCGGCCGCCGCGCCGCCACGTCCTCCAGCATCGAGGGGAAGTGCCGATGGCCGCGTTGCGTCGCGAGCACGTTCATCTCCCACGGGTCGTCGTGGAGGGCGACTCCGGCAGCCACGGCGACCGCCTTCCCCTCGTCGACGAGGTCGCGGACGAGGTGGCCGAGATCGGACGGCTCGTCGGTCTGCGCGAAGTGGAGGTCGTGCGGAAGGCCGGTCAGCGCGGCCACGCCGTTCACCGTCGCGTTGAAGATCAGCTTCGACCACTGCGCGGGCCGCAGGTCGGGGAACGCCTCCGCCTTCAGGCCGCCCGCCTCGATCAGCTCCGCGACGCGGCGCGCGTCGGCCTCCGTCGTGGCGCGATACGGGCCGATCCAGGTCGCGGTGTCGAGGACGTACTCGACGTGGGCATCGCCGTGACGGGTACCGCTCATGAACGTGACGGCCGAGAGGAGCGGCCAGTCGCCGTGCGCCGCGACGATCTCCTCGGCGCCGAGCCCGTTCTGGATCGTCATCACCGTCGCGCCCTCGAGCGCGCCCTCGAGCGCCGCGGCGAGCGGCTCGAGGTCGGTGCTCTTGCACGCGAGGATCGCGAGCTCGGCGTCCGCGGGGAGCGCAGCGGGATCCGCGGTCGCGTCGAGCCGCGCGGTGAAGTCGCCGCGCCCGGACACACGCAGGCCCTGCTCTCGCAGCGCCTCGGCGTGCTCCTCGCGCCGCGTCAGCACCGTGACGTCGGCCACGCGCGCGAGATGCGCCGCGAGAAGGGAGCCGATGGATCCGGCGCCCGCTACGACGACGGAGGTCACGCCTCGACTGCGACCGCGCCGGTCTCGCGCTGGATGACCGGGATCACGTGCTCGGCGAAGAGCTCCTGGGCCTTGATCGCCTTCCAGTGCTCGACCCCGCCCGGGTTCGTCGTGATTGCGATCTCGGTCAGCCCCTCGCAGACCTCGATCGTCTCGCGGATCCGCTGGATCACGTCCTCGGGCGTGCCGACCCAGACGATGTCGCCCGCGATCATCTCGTCGTACGGCGTCGCCGCGAGCTTCTCCATGATCCCCGAGGCGTAGAAGCCGTAGCCGGCGGCGTTGAGGGCGTCGGTCGGCGGCACCGGGTGATCCGTGAGCGGCGACGCGTTGCCCTCGAGGAAGCCGCGCATGTGCCGCTCGGCCTCTCGCCGCGCGAGCTCGGCGTCGTCGTCGATGTAGCAGGCGTGGATCCAGATGATGTCCGGCGTCGTGCCGTACTCGGCGCACTTCGCCCGGTAGAGGTCGAGCTGCTCGGAGAGCGCCGCGTACGGGAGGAGCGGGGGCACGGCGACCGCCCACCCGTGCTTCGCTGCGAGGTCGTACGTCCGGTCGGAGGTGCCGCCGAGCACGACCCGGAACTTGTGGCCGCTGAACGGGATGACCTGGCTCTCCTTCACGTTCCAGTACTCGCCCTCGAAGCTGACGACGTCCGAGTGCAGCGCCTCGACGAAGAGGTCGAGCGCCTCCTCGTAGCGCGGGCGCGAGGTCTCGTCGAGCGGCATCCCCGCGGGCAGCGGGATCCAGCCGTGGCCGCGGCCGACGCCGAACTCGTAGCGGCCGCCGGTGAGCAGCGAGAACTCGTGGATCATGGCGGCGAGGACGAGCGGGTTGTGGTACGGGAGGATGTGGAGCATCGTCCGGAAGTTGATCCGGCGCGTGCGCGCCGCGGCCATTCCGAACAGCCCGAAGACGTTCGCCGAGGCCGAGAACTTGGGAAAGAAGAGGTGCTCGACCGCGGCGTACGAGTCGTAGCCGAGCCGGTCGGCGTTCTCGATCTGCTCGAGCACCTCGCCGTAGAGCCGGTCGTAGGACTTGCCCGGCCAGCTCTGCAGCTCGCTGTAGATGCTGAACCTCATGTCGTGGCCCTCGCTTTCTCGAGGTCGGCCGCGGGGCGACGCCGCCGTGGCAGGGACAACTCGCGGCCGCCCGTGAGGCCGTTCGGCCGCAGGATGAGCACGATCGCCATGAGAGCGCCGAGCACGAGCTCCGGCGTCCCCGACGGGACGGTCAGGCTCCAGCCGAATACGTCGACCGTGTTCGTCGCGGCCGAGAAGAAGGAGAAGAGCCCGTTCAGCGCCAGCGCGCCGACGACGGCGCCGAGCAGGCTCCCGGCCCCGCCCACCACGAGCATGGCGAGCGTGATGAACGTCAGATCGAGAGAGAGGCCGCCCGCCTGCAGCGGCTGCAGGTGGACGTAGATCCCGCCGGCGAAGCCGGCAAGGGCGCCGGAGAGCGTGAAGGCGAGCAGCCGCTGGCGGTAGATCGAGATCCCGGCCGCAGCCGCTGCTGCGGGATCCTCACGCGTCGCCCGGAGCATGCGGCCGAAGCGGGTGCGCTGGTAGAGGTAGGCGACGGCCGCACAGATGACTCCGGCGATCGTCGCCTGCCAGATCCCGGTCGTCGCGGGAACCGACGAAAACGCGTTCAAGCCCGGGCCGATCTTCTGCTCGTACGTCAGGACATTGTTCGTGATCTCGAGCACACCGAACGTCGCGATCCCGGCGGCGAGCCCCGAGAGCCGCATCAGTGGCAGCCCGACCACGAGCGCAGCTGCAGCGCCCACCGCTGCCGCGAGCGCGAGCGACGCGACGTTACCGACGTTGGTCGTGAGGAGGAAGTGCGCAAGCCCGGGCATGGTGATCCGCTTCTGGCCCTCAGGCACGGTCAGCACGCCGGCGGTCCAGGCGCCGAGCGCGACGAAGCTGATCTGCCCGAACGAGAGGACGCCCGAGTTGCCGATGAAGAGGTAGAGGGCGACCACGATCGAGACCTTCACGAGCGTGTCGAGGAAGTACGCCTGGAGGTAACTCGAGACCTCGAGGCCGAGTAGCGCCGTCCCGAGAATGAGCAACGCCGGCACAAGGAGCTCCGGGATCCGGCGAATGAGGTTCATACGCGATCCACCCCGCCGGTCGCGCGCGTGAAGAGGCCGTTCGGCCGGACGAGCAGCACGACGATCACCGCCGCGAACAGGAAGCTCGGCAGGTACTGGCTCTGGTTCGCCGGGAGCACGCCACCGAGGATCCCGTTGGCGAAGCCGATCGAGAAGCCCCCGAGCGTCGCCGGTATCGGCCGGTTGAGGCCGCCGAGCACGACCCCGGCGAGCACGAGGATCGTGTCCTGGGTGCCGAACGACGGAACGACCGTGAGCTCCTGCACGCTCAGCATCACGGCGGACACGGCCGCGAGCAGGCCCGACACGATCACGGCGCCCGAGATCACACGGTTGGCCCGAACGCCGAGCAGGCGAGCCGTCCGGAAGTCCATCGACGCGGCGCGCATGTGGAGCCCGAGCGGCGTCTGCGTCAGCAGCAGCTGCAGGATCACGAGGCAGCCGGCGGCAGTCGCGACCGAGATGATCGCGATCTTCTTGATGAAAACGCCACCGATGTCCCACGGTGCGTTGAGGATGGCGAGCTCGCCGGCGCTCTTTCCCAGCGGGCCGAACACAAGCAACGCGATGTTCTGGAGCAGGAACGCCACAGCGAACGTCGCCACGAGCATCACGGCCGGCGAGTGCGTCCGGAGAGGCCGGAAGACGAGCCAGTCCATCACCACGGACAGCCCGAGGACGACGCCGAAGCAGAAGAGGATCGAAGCCCAGTTCGGGAACCCCCACTGCGAGCCGTAGGCGAGTGCGAACGCTCCGGCCATGATCAGCTGCCCATACGCGAAGTTGACGAGCCGCAGGACGCCGAAGACGAGGCCGATTCCCACCGCCATGAGCGCGTAGACGCCGCCTAGCGCAAGGCCGCTCGCGAACGTCGGCCACGTGAGGTTGAGAAACGCCAGGATCATGCGAGGTAGGCGGCGACGAGCCGGTCGGTGTCGCCCGCATCCTCCGGCCCTAGGGTCAGGCGAAGCTCACCGTTCGCGAGCACGTGCGACCGGTCGGCGAGCGCGACCGTGCGCTGGGCGCGCTGCTCGACCAGGAGCACCGCGAGGCCGGCGTCCCTGATCTGGGTCAGTGCTTCGAAGACGACGTCCACGATCTTGGGGGCCAGCCCCAGCGAGGGCTCGTCGAGCAGCAGGACGTCGGGGTCGGCGGCGAGCGCGCGGCCGATCGCGAGCTGCTGCTGCTGGCCGCCCGACAGCACGCCCGCGTGGCGCGAGCGGAACTCGCGCAGCACGGGAAAGAGCTCGTAGGCCTGCGCGAGCCCGTCTCCGTTCCGGCGCGTCCTCCGGCCGGCGAGACCGAGCTGGAGGTTCTCCTCCACCGTCAGCTCGCCGAAGATGCGACGCCCTTCCGGCACGAGGGCGATGCCACGGCGCGCCACGTCCTCGGGGCGGCGACCTACGAGCGACCTGCCGTCGAGCCGCACATCGCCGTCGGTGACGGGCGCGGCGCCCATGATCGCGTGCAGCGTCGACGACTTTCCGGCCCCGTTGGGCCCGATCAGGCCGACGATCTCGCCGGACTTGACCTCGAGCGACAGCCCGCGGACGGCCTCAACGGCGCCGTAACGGACCGAGAGCTTGTCGACCGCGAGCGCGCTCACTCGAGATCCTCCGCGGCGCTCTCTCCGAGATAGGCGGCTGCGACGCCGAGGTGGGCGCGGATCTCCTGCGGCGTTCCTTCCGCCAGGGTCTTTCCCTGGTCGAGCACGTGGATGCGCTCGCACACCCTCAGCACGAGGGCGACGTTGTGGTCGACGAGGAGGACTCCGGCCCCGCGGTCGCGGATCACGCTGACCGCCGTTGCGAAACGTGGTATCTCGGCCTCGGGAAGCCCGGCCGCGGGCTCGTCCATGAGCACGAAGCGCGGTTCCGTCGCGAGGGCACGCGCGACGCCGAGCCGCCGCTCGTCGCCATGGGCGAGCGAGCCGGCCGCCTGCTCCGCGTAGGCGTCGAGCCCGAGCAGCGCGAGCAGCTCTTGCGCCCGCCTCGCCGCCTCGCGCTGCGAGGCCCCGACGCCGAGCGCCGCGACCTCGACGTTCTCCCGTACCGAGAGCCCACCGAAGGCGTGGCTGTGCTGGAACGTGCGGGCGAGGCCGCGCCGTCCGCGCCGGAAGGCGGGCCAGCGCGTCACGTCCCGGTCCTCCAGCAAGACGCGACCGCCGGTCGGGCGATCGAAGCCACTGAGGATGTTGACGAGCGTCGACTTGCCCGCTCCGTTCGGGCCGATGAGGCCCACGACCTCGCTCTGCCGGAGCTCGAGCGAGACGTCGTGGAGCGCCTGGACTCCTGCGAACGAGCGCGAGACAGAGGAGGCCCGGAGCGATCCTCCGGGCCTCTCAGTCCGCTGTTCGACCGCTGCCAAGCCCCTACTTGTCCGGGCTGTTCGGGACCTTCTTCGCGACGATCGTCCCCTTCGCGATCGGCTTGTTGTTGTTGATCTCCACCACGCGGTACTCGCGGCCGAAGACCGAGTGCAGCTTCTTCGAGAAGCTCACCTTGCCCGAGAGCGTCGGCACCTTGTGGAACTTCTGCATCACGGCGGCGAGCTTCGAGCCGACGAGCGACCCGTGCGCCCGCTTGATCGCGGTGACGAGCCCGTCGATCGCAGCGGGGCCGGTGACGAAGCCGCCGGTGGCCGCGTCGAACGGATTGGCGGCCCTGAGCTTGCTCGCCAGCGTGTTCACCGCAGGATTCGGGTCGTGGCCGAACGCGTTCGCGTACGTCACGAACCAGTAGTTCGTGACCTTCGGGCCGCTGTTGGGCAGCCAGTACGTCCCGTCGCCCGCCCACGAGTTCAGGACCGGGGTCTTGACGCCGGCCGTGCGCAGGTCGGTGATGAACGGCAGCTGAGCCCCGTACGAGCCCGAGGTCACCGTCACGATCACCTTGGCCGGATGCTGCTCGATGGCGCTGGCAGCGTTGTGGAAGTTCGTGGAGCCCTGCACGAGCGCCGAATCCTGGTACGACGTCTCGAAGTTGATCTTCCCGCCGAGCTGCTGGAAACGAGCCTTGAAAGCAGTCACGACGGCCTTGAAGTAGACGATGACCGTGTCCGTAGCGAGGTCGGCCGTGCGCCACCCCTTGTTCCACGCGAGCTGCGCCATCGCCGAGCCCTCGTCCTGTGCCACGTTGCCGAAGCTGAAGGCGAGCTTGCCCGGCTTTCCGAAGCGCTTCGGCCCCATCTGATCGGTGCCGATGCACGGCGCGATCGTCAACAGATGGTGCTTCAGCGACTCCTGGACGACGGGCGAGGCGAGATCGACGTCGCACGTCGTGAAGATGACGTTCGCGCCCTGGCTGATCAGCTTGTCGGCGCAGACCTTCGAGGTGGTCTTGTCGTCGCCCTGGGTCTGGCAGGTCTTGATCACGATCTTGCGCCCGTTCACGCCCTTCTTGTTCACCTGGGCGATCCGGAGCTTCGCCGCCGCGAGCGCCGGCGTGTCGAACGGCTGCATCGGCCCCTTGTTGTCGTACGCCCAGCCGATGACGATCGGCTTCTTCGCCGCCGCCGAATGCGTGCGAGCCGCCGCAGTCGCGGCGAGGACGAGTGCCGCAGCCGCAACGACCACGAGCGCCCAGCGCGCCCGGTTGCTTACCCTCATGTTTCTCCTCTCCGGTCCACGGCGTGCGCCGCGACCCTCCTTTTCGACCAGCACTGCGTGAATGACTTCCGGCCCCGGCGCGCGAGCTCGGCGGCGTCGAGATCCCAGAGCGAGTCGGGATGCGCGGTGCCGAATGCGCCGTTGTCGGAGAAGATCTCGAGGTCGTAGAACCCGTTCCAGCCCACGTCTTCTAAGACGCCGAGGATCGCCGGCAGGTCAGCGGTTCCGTCGCCGGGCAGGACGCGGTCGGCCCAGCCGCGCGTCGGCTCGCGCCAGTCGCTCACGTGCACGCCGGCGAGGAGGTGCGCGTAGCGCGGGATCTCTTCGAGCACGTCGGGCGTGTTCCAGAGGTGCCAGACGTCGAACTGGATTCCGACGGTGTCGCTGCCGACCTCGTCGATCAGCTCCGCGGCCTCGCCGAGCGTGGCGATCAGCGACCAGCTCTCCATCCCTTCGCGCTGGAACGGCTCGAGCGCGAGTCGGACGCCCGCCGCCTCCGCCTCGCGTGCCAGGGTGCGCAGCCCCTCGACGGCGATCCCGCGCGCCTCGTCGGGCTCCAGGTCGCCTGCGGGGCCGGTGAAGCAGAGCACCGCGCTCGGTTCGAACCGTGCCAGGCGGTGAACCGACGCGCAGAGCGAGGCGATCCGGTGCTGTGGGGCTTTCGGACCTGGCAGGAGCGGCAGCGGCAGGATCGACGGGACGGCCGGGACGGCGGTCGCCGAGCCGAGGCCACTTGTTGCGAGCTGCTCGAGCGCGCTCTCGTCGGAGCCTTCGCCGAGCTTCAGCTCCCAGACCCCGACCCCGTCCACGCCGGCCCCTGCATATGCGCGCAGGTCGTCAGCGAAGCTCGCGGCGAGCGTGCTCACCTGCGAGATCGAGAACGGCGGCAGCTGCGCTGTGGCCCTCGACACCCGGAAGGTGATCGTCGCATGCGTTTGACATCTGATCAAGTGTGCTTCACTCTCGATCTCGTGGAGCCGACGCTGGAGTCGACGCTCTCGCATGGCGGCGGCGCTCCGCGCCACCCCACGATGGCCGAGGCGGCGCTCGAGCGTCTGCGCGAGGCGATCATCCTCGGCGAGCTGACGCCGGGCACCGCACTGCGGCTCGAGGATCTCGCCCGATCGCTCGGCATGAGCATCTCGCCGATCCGCGAGGCGGTTCGCCAGCTCGAGGCGCTGGGCCTCGCGGAACACGTTCCGCACCACGGCGCGAAGGTGGTGGCGCTCGAGATCGAGGAGCTGCGGGAGCTCTTCTCGATCCGACTCGCGCTCGAGACGATGGCGGTACGACAGGCCGCCGGGCTCTTCGACCACGAGGACGAGCTGGCGGGCCGCTCGCACCTCGCCGAGCTCGACGACGCGCGCAGAGCGGGGGACGCGCGCGTTGCGCTGCGGGCGCACACGGCGTTCCACTTCTCGCTCTACGAGGCCGCTCGATCGGGCTGGCTGCTGCGCCTGATCCGCCCCGCCTGGGACAGCTGCGAGCGGTACCGACCGGTGCTGCTCGGCGCAGGCGGCTCGGCCCAGGACCGGCACGCGGAGCTCGACCACGAGCTGCTCGCCGCCTGCGCTGCCCGCGACCCCGACCACGCCGCCGCGGCGCTCCACGCCCACCTCGAGCTGGCAAGCGACATCTACGAGGTCGAGCTCGCCGGCCGCAGCATCTTCGCGTTCTAGATCGGAGAGGAGAGAAATGGCAACCACGTCGGAACCGTCCGCCCAGCAGTCGGCTCGAGAGCTCGTCCCGTTCCGCGTCCGCACGGCGGAGGGCCGGGACATCGAGCTCGAGTATTCATCCCCGCGTCCGGCCGAGGGCCACGACGAGCACGGTGTGCTCGAGACGCTGCCGTGGTTCGAGCCGGGCAAGCCGCTCCGCAACTATCTGCTCCACGAGAGCGACTTCTACGACGAGGTCGACCAGGTGTGGGGCCGCAGGTGGGGCGCCGAAGGGATCGGGACGCTGCGCGAGGTGCTCGTCTCGCGTCCGACGGAGAACGAGGTGCGGCCGGAGTACGCGGAGGAGTGGCAGTACTACTACTCGTCGGCCGCCGGCAGTGCGGACCTCGGGCGGCTGCAGTCGCAGTTCGACGAGTACTACCAGGTGCTCGCCGACAACGGTGTCCGCGTCAACTACATCGAGCCTCCGGTTCCTGCGATCGGCGCGTACGGCTGGATCAAGAACCTCGTCACGCTCGCGGGCGGGGGTCTCGTCGCCCACGGCGGGGCAATCGTCCACCGCTACGGGCTCGGCTCCTGGCAAAAGGGCCGCGAGGTCATCTGGCAGCAGGTGCTGGCCGCGTTACAGGTGCCCGTCTACCTCACGGTCCACGGCACCGGTGTTTGCGAGCCGGGAGCGGGCCGCTGGCTCGACGAGAGGACGTTCGTCTTCAACGAGTCGGTGGTGGCGAACGACGAGGGGCTTCGCCAGCTCGAATTCGTGCTCTCGAACCTCGGCATCGAGCTCGTCGTCTGCCACAGCCCCGGCTGGTACGACACCACCGGCCACGGCAACATCGGCACCTCCCACATGGACATGGTCATGCTGACCGTCGACCACGGGAAAGTGCTCCTCGCCCCGCATCTCGTCAACTACGGCCTCGTACGGGAGCTCATCCGGCGTGGCTACGAGATCATCGAGGTGCCGGTCGAGGAGTACTGGGATCTCGCGCTGAACGGCGTGACGCTCTCGCCGGGGCGCGTGGTGATGAACGCCGGCTCGCCGACAGTCCTGCGTGCGCTCGAGAAGCACGGCGTCGAGGTGATCCAGGTCGACTTCTCCGAGAGCCACAAGTTCGCGATCGCCGGGCTGCACTGCGCGACCCTCGAGCTGGTGCGCGACCAGCCGACGGGCTAGCGCTGGACGAGAGCGCGGGCGCGGGCGACCGCGCGCTGCGTGAGCGGCGGCTCGAGCAGCTTCCGGGCCACGATCGTCCCCGAGCCGGCGCCGAGGCCCGGGCCTGGCCAGGTGCTCGCGCCGATCTGCCAGAGCCGCTCGATCGATGTGGCGTGCCCCGGACTGTTCCCAAACGGACGCCAGAGGAAGTTCTGGTCGAGCACGAGGGAGCCGCCGTAGGGGTCGCCGTGCCGAAGGTTGACGTTCGCCCGCTGCAGGTCGTGCGGGCCGAGCGCGACCCGCTTCACGATCGACGACTCGAGGTTCGGGATCTGCCGCGCAAGTCGCGCCTGGATCCGGTCGGAATAGCGCTCCCGGAGCTCGTCCGTCCACTCGCCGCCGCCGACGTCGAGCTCCCCGGCCGCGTCAGCCTTCACCCGCCACGGCAGCTCCTGCAGCTGAATCCAGAGCAGGCCGCGCCCCTCGGGCGCGCGCGACGGGTCGAGCGTGAGCGGCTGGCCCACCACGATCGTGGCCTCGGCGGGGAGCAGCCCACGCTCGGCCTCGTTCACGGCGCGTGAGACGCCGTCCAGGCCCGGCGTGACGTGGACGATCGCCGTCCCGCGGAGCCGCTCGTCGCCGTCCCAGCGCGGCGGCTCGGAGAGCGCGTAGTGGATCTGCATCTCCGACCGGCCGTACCGGAAGCGGCGGGCGCCGTCCCGCACCGGCGCCGGCACGTCGGCGTCGGCCAGCAGGCGCTCGTGGAGCTGCGTCGGCGTCACGTTGGCAACGACCGCGCGCTCGGCCTCGATCGTCTCGCCGTCGGTGAGCCGCACACCCACGGCCCGACCGGAGCGGACGAGCACGCGCTCGACGTCGCGGTCGGTCTCGCACACGCCGCCGTGGTCGCGAATCAGCTGCACGAGCGCGTCCACGAGCCGCGCGCCGCCTCCGCGCGGCACCGGCATCCCGCCCTCCTGCACCGCGACGGCGATCACCTGCGTCATGAACCCGGACGTCGCCTGGTCGGGGCCGAGGCCGGTGTGCAGCACCCACGGCGCGAGCACGCCGTGTGCCCGCTCCGAGGCGAACGTCGTCTCGAGCCAGTCGCGGCTCGACAGTAGGACGTCGCCGAGAAACGCGAGCGCGCCGGCGCGACCTAGGCGCCGCACCGTCTTCGCGGCGAGCGCGAGCCCGGCCGCCGACCAGAGCTCGGTGCCCAGCACGCCGAAGGCGAGGTCGGCGTTGGGGAGGAAGCGCTCGAGCACGCCCGGCCACTCGGGCCCGAGCTCCTGTGCGTTCCCTTCCGCCGTGCGCAGGAGGAAGGCCGCGCTGCCGTCCGGAAACGCCGTCGCCGTGGGCAGGTCCGTGTTGAGGTACTCGAGCCCGCGTGCCGCGAGCTCGTCGCCGAGCTCGGCGTGCGCCGCACCAGCGACCCAGAGCGGGTGCCAGGCGCTGAACACGTCGTGGAGGAACCCGGGCTCCGTCAACTCCTCGCTCTTGATCGCGCCCCCGAACCAGTCGTTGCGCTCGAGGACGCAGACGCGCCATTCCGCTCGCGCCAGCAGCGCCGCGCAGGCGAGCGAGTTGACGCCGCTTCCGACGACGACCGCGTCGTACTCAGCCACCCGCGAGCTCCCGCAGCTCGTCGTCGGTCACGAGGCCGCGCTTGCGCGTCCCGAGCTCTTTTACCCGCGCGAGCAGCTCGGGCCATCG
Source organism: uncultured Actinomycetes bacterium (assembly GCA_963748755.1). GTDB lineage: Bacteria > Actinomycetota > Thermoleophilia > Gaiellales > Gaiellaceae > Palsa-739. The sequence continues at coordinate 444,132 of CAVVKA010000003.1, read as the reverse complement.
TTCCTCGGGCACGTCGAGGCCGAGCTCCTCGACCTTGATCCGGATCGAGTCGAGCCCGCTCTTCTTCCCGAGCACGATGGCCCGCTCGGCTCCGACGAGCTCTGAGGAGTACGGCTCGATCGAGGGCGGGTCGTGGAACTGCGAGGCGACGGCGCCGGACTCACGGCGGAAGAGCGTCTCGCCCGTGAGCGGCTTCCACGGCGCTAGCCCGTAGCCGGACAGCTCCTGCACCCGCGCGGCGGTCTCCCGGATCCGGTCGAAGCGCAGGCCCGTCTCGACGCCGTAGAGGGCCCGAAGGGCGAGGGCGATCTCGCCGAGATCGGCGTTCCCGGCGCGCTCCCCCATTCCGTTGAGCGTGCCGTGGATCCAGGTCGCGCCGGCCCGCACGGCCGCCACCGCCGACGCCGTCGCGAGCCCGAAGTCGTCGTGACCGTGGAAGTGAACCGGCAACCCGTCGACGTACTGCAGCGTCGCACCGACGAGGTCCGTCACGGCCTCCGGGGAAGCGATCCCCAGCGTGTCGACGACGGCAACCTCCTGCGCGCCGGCCTCCACCGCGGTCTCGTAGGCCTGCCGGTAGAAGTCCGGCTCGGCGCGGGTCGAGTCGACGCCGAAGAAGGCGGCTCGGATGCCGTGCTCGGCGGCGAAGCGCATCGCGCTCGCGATCCGCTCGAGCATCTTCTCGCGGGAGACGCCTATCGCATCCAGCTTCAGATCGGAGATAGGCGACTCGATCACCGACGCCTCGACACCGAGCTCGACGAGGAGCTCGAGGTCGGCCGGAACGGCGCGAGAGAAGCCCCAGATCTCGGCACTCAGCCCGGCGCCCGCGATCAGCTCGACAGCCCGGCGATCGTCCTCCGACACGCGCGGGAAGCCCGCCTCGATCCGCTCGATCCCCAGCCCGTCGAGCAGCCGCGCGATCTCGAGCTTGTCCTCGGGCGAGAGGACGACACCGACCGTCTGCTCGCCGTCGCGGAGCGTCGTGTCGTACAGGCCGACGCGGCCGCGGATCGCGTGGCGGTCGTTGAGCGACCCGGTCCAGATCAGGTCGGACATCGCACCACCCCGTCCGGGAACGACGAGAGCTTCTCGAGGCCCGCGCCGGTGACGAGGAAGTTGTCCTCGACGCGCAACCCCCCGCCGCCGGGCCAGTAGACGCCGGGCTCGACGGCGAGCACCATCCCCTCCTCGAACTCGCCGCCGCCGGCCTGATGCGGGTAGGGCGGCTCGTGCGCCCGCGCGCCCACGCCGTGACAGATCGGATGCGTCGGCTGGCCCGCGTACCCGGCATCGTCGAGCTGATCGCGGACCTGCCGGTCGAGCGCAGCCATCGACGCACCGGGCCGGATGGAGTCGAGCGCGGCTCCGTACACCCCCATGAGCACGGCTTCGAGCTCGGCGTAGTCGTGACGCAGCTCGCCCACCACGAGGTTCTTGGTGTGGTCGGCCCAGTACCCGTCGGCGCAGACCCAGATCTCGAAGAGGACGGGCTCGCCCTCGACGACGGGCAGGTCGCCGGTGGCGGTGAACGTCTTGATCCCGCGACCGGCCCAGACGAGCGAGAACGGGAGCGCGAGCTCGACCCGGCCGTGGTAGCCCGTGCCGTCGCCGTGCACGAAGCCCTGCCAGAGCGCAGCCGCCTCCGCCTCCCTCATCCCCGGGCGTAGCCGCTCACGGACGTGCTCCATCGCCGCGGCCGCGATCTCGTTGGCGAGCCGCAGTCGCTCGAGCTCCTGCTCGGTCTTGAGCGAGCGGGCACGGACGAGGAGCGGGGTCGCGTCGGCCGCCTCCGGGAACGCGTCGAACCACGCGGCGGTGAACGTCGTCGGCTCGCCGACCATCCGGTCGGACGCCTGCGTGCCGAGCGAGAGCTCGAGCCCGACGCGCTCGTAGTCGCGGGCCACCGCAACCGCGGCCTCGAGCGTCCGCGCCATGGGCGGCCGCGGATCCTCGGGGTCGTAGCCGCGGATGAGCCGGACGTCGTCGGTCCAGGCGACGCGCGCGGCGTCCTCCTCCGACGCCTCGATCGTGATCAGCACCGGCTCACCCTCGCGTGGGAAGACGCAGGCGTCGTAGCCCTTCATCCCCCAGAAGTTCGTCAGGTAGAGGACGTTGTCGGGCGCGCGGACGACGAGCGCGTCGAGCTCCGCCTCGGCCATCAGCGCGCGGACGCGGTCGAGCTTCGCGTCGTCCTTGGGCCACGTCACACGTCGTCGCCCCAGGGGCGGATGCGCGGGGGCGCCGGCTCGCCGTGGCCCTCCTCCCACGAGACGACCAGGTTGCGCAGGATGCCGATCCGCTCGATCTCCGCCTCGACCACGTCGCCGGGCTTCAGGTAGAGCCGCTTGCGCTCCTCCTCCGATTTGAAGCCGGCCACGCCGGCGACGGTGCCGGTCGAGAGGACGTCGCCCGCGCTGTAGCCGAGCGCCGAGAAGTTGCTGAGGATCTCCGGGATCGTCACGCTCATGCGGCTCGAGTGCGACTCCTGCCGCTTCTCGCCGTTGACCCGCAGCTCCATCGCAAGGTCGTGCGGGTCGGGGATCTCGTCCGGCGTCACGATCCACGGCCCGAGCGGGCAGAACGTGTCGATCGCCTTGCAGAAGCTGAACACGCCCGAGCGCATCTCGCCGCGCTGGATGTCGCGCGCGGTGATGTCGTTGAAGATCACGTAGCCGCCGATGTAGTCCTCGGCCTCCTCGGGCGAGAACCACTTGCCCGCCTTCCTGAGGACGACTGCGAGCTCGAGCTCGTAGTCGAGCTCCTCGGTCAGGTGCTCGGGGTAGACGATCGGCTCGTCGGGACCGACGATCGCGTCGACGTTCTGGAAGAAGTTGATCCAGGGCGCGATCCGGTGCGACCAGTCGACGTTCTTCGACTCCTCCTCGTGCTCGCGGAAGTTGCCGGCCGTGTGGAAGAACTTCTTCGGCACGATCGGCGCGCGCAGCCTTGCCTCGGAGAGTGGCGTCCGCTCGCCGGCCTCGTCGGCGCCACCGCGCTCGAACCACTCCCGCATCGTCGGCACGTCGAGCCGAACGATCTCCTCGCCGTCGAGATAGCCAACCTTCCCGTCGTCGTAGGTGACGAGCTTCATCGGCTCCGCTGTCCTCTCAAGCCATGCCTAGGTGTCAGACACCGGACGTGTCTCAAAGGGACAAGGGGGCGGCTCAGCCAAGCCGAATTGCTGCTCTGGACCGGTCCTCTGCCGCCGGTGGCCGGTGTCAGACACCGGACGTGTCCGTTCTGGACGCGTCTCACGCGACTCCGCAGACGGTCATCGCAACGCGCGCGTACACCTCCGCCGTCTTCACGAGCGCGTCGATCTCGAGGTTCTCGCCGAGCTCGACGTCCATCAGCCCGGTCGACGTGCCGTAGTTGACGGTCGGCACGCCGTAGCGCGTCAGCGCCGACGCGTCGCTGAACCAGCGCGTCACGTCTCGCGCCGGCGGCTCGCCCCAGACCTCGGCGTGGGCAGCATCGATCGCCGCCACGAGCTCGTGTCCCTCCTCGATCTCCGCCCCCGGCGCCGTCACGAAGACCTCGCCCTCCACGCCGTAGTCGGGGAAACGCTCGGCGAGGCCGCGCACCATGTCGAGCACCTCACCGCGCGCCGCGGCCATCTCCTTCGTCGGCGGCACGCGGACGTCGAGGAAGAGGTCGGTGTGGTGCGGCGTGCGCGAGGCGCGCCAGCCGAAGCCGCCCTCGATCGCGCCGATATTGACGATCGCCTTGGCTCCCCGGTACGCGTTCGCCGGGTCGTCCTCCCAGCTGGGGATCCACTCGACCACCGCGTCGAGCACCTCGCGCGCCCGCAGGATCGAGTTCCGGTCGCGCCGGCCCTCGCTGAAGGCCGTGTGGATGAAGTCGCCGTGGACGCGGATGCGTAGCCAGAGCGCGCCGAAGTGGCCGAGCACGACCTTGCCCTCGGTCGGCTCGCCGAGCAGGCACATGTCGGCGACGCCGCCGTGCGAGACGAGGTACCTGGTACCGGCCGCGTAGCCCCGGTACTGCGCGCCTTGCTCCTCTCCCTGCTGCGTCTTCTCGATCTCGCCGCAGACCGTCGCGATCAGGACGTCGCCCCGCAGCCGCACGCCCGCGTCCTGGAGCGCACGCACGGCCTCGACGTAGCAGGCGACCGCCCCTTTCATGTTCGAGATGCCGAGCCCGTAGAGCCTGCCGTCCTGTTCGAAGGCCTGCGGCTGGAAGCCGGGGACGTTGCGGAGCCACGGCTCGCGCCCCGAATACGACGTGTCGAGGTGCCCGTTGAACATGAGTGACTTGCCGCCGCCGGCGCCGGGCCAGGTGCCGAGCGCGTTCGCGCGTCGCTCCTCGACCTGCTGCCACTGCACCTGCAAGCCGAGCGACTCGAAGAGCTCGGCCATCAGCCGCGCCGCGGGCTCCTCGTCGCCGGTGAAGCTCGGCACGTTCACGAGCCGCGTCGCGGTCTCGACCAGGCGGTCGCGGTCGACCTTCATGAGCGGAACTGCGGCAATACCTGTTCGCCGAAGAGCCGGATCTGCTCGTGCCGGTTCGCGCCCCACAGCTCCAGCATGACGTGGGTGCACCCGGCGTCGCGGTACTCCTCGATCGCCTCGATGCAGTCGGACGGCGTGCCCGCGATCGGCCGGCACTTGTCGAGGAGCGCGTCCGAGACCTCGGCCTTCGCCGCTAGGCGCCCGCCCCGCTCCATCGCCTCGGCCACGGGGCGGATCTCGCCCTGCTCGATCCCGGCCAGCTCGAGCAGCGTGTCCGCGGCGCCCTGGATGTTCTGCACCTTGTTCGCGAGGTACATCCCCGCGATCTCGCGAGCGCCGTCACGGCCGGCGTCGCGGTCCGACTCGTGGATCGAGGCGACGACCGTACAACCGACATCGATCTCGGCACCGACGTTGGCCCGGGTGTAGTGCACGAAGGCGGGCGTCGTGATCGACGGGGTGAGGCAGCCGTCTGCGATCTCGCCGGCGAGCTGCTGCATCTTCGGCGCCGTCGCCGCGACGTAGACCGGCGGCACCTCGCGTGGCGCATGCGCATCGGGCGCGAGCGCGGGCACGTCGGCGCTCCAGGTGTCGCCGTCGTAGTCGAATCGCTCGCCGGAGAGCACCCCGCGCGCGATCGTCACCGCGTCGCGCATCGGCCCGAGCGTCTTCTTCGTCTGCGTCTTCGTGTTGTTGAGAAAGATCTTCGACGTGCCGAAGCCGAGGATGAACCGGCCCGGCCCCGCCGCCTCCTGGACGACCCTCGCGTCCATCGCGGCCTGGACGGGATGCCGCGTCGATGCGGCGATGATCCCCCAGCCGATCGTGAGGCGCTTCGTCTCCCGCGCCATGAGCGCGCCGACGCCGGTGGAGGAACGCGCCTCCATCCCGTGCTTCCGCCACCAGGGATAGGCCTCGGCGAGCCAGATCGTGTCCATCCCGGCCTCGTCCATCGCGCGCGCCGAGGCGAGCATCTCGTCGAGCGGCTCCATCGTGAGCTGCATGACGCCGATCCGCAGGGGAGGCGTCAAGGTCAGTCTTCGGTGGAGGTGGTCGGCCCCTCGGGATCGGCCTCGTAGGCCTCCGGCGAGGCTGGGCTGATCCCCTCCTCGGCACCGTGCGTCGCCGGGTCGCCGCCGCTGCCGGCCGCCTCCTGCACCTGTGCCTCCAGCGCGGTGAGGACGTGTTGCACCTGCTGGTTCACGATCGGCTGCAGGACGCGCTGGCCCATCGAGCCGACCGGCCCGAGGATCTTCACCTCGGCGCTCCATGCCATCGAGGTGGCGCCCCCGCCGGCGTCGGAGAGCGTGAACGACGTCTCCATGTTCATGATCGCCCCGACGCCGTTGCCCTTGACCGCGAGCTTCGCGAACTCCGGCTCGCGCTCCTCGATCTTCTCCATGTCGACCTTCATCTTCAGGCCGCCGAGGCCGAGCGGGATCTTCACGTTCGCCGTCCAACGGCGGTCGTCGTGGACGTCGAAGCTCTCGACGCCCGGCATCGTCTTCGCCATCGAGGCGGGGTCGTTGAGCACCTGCCAGACCGTGGCACGGGGGGCCTCGAACCTGCGCTCGCCGGAGACGTTCATCGGCCAGCCTCTGGCCGATGAACGAGTGGAAGGGGCGTGGGGGAACCGGGAGGTTCCCCCACAGGAAGAGGAAGAAGGGGGCAACGTGGGGGAAACATGGTTTCCCCCACGGGAGCGAGCCGGACGCGAGCGACGTTCACGATTGCGCCTCCTGCAGGAGCCGCCAGACGCGCTGGTACGGGTTGTGGCTGTCGGTCACGACCTGCCCGGTCGCGTCCTGGATCGCCGCGCAGACGGCGTGGATGCCGGCGCCACCGCCCTCCCCCATGCCCTTCGTCCCGAGGGGTGTGAACGGCGACGGGCTCTCGATCGCGCCGGTCGCGAGCGGCGGCATGTCGAGCGAGTGCGGGACGTGGTAGTCGTAGAAGTTGGGCGTCAGCAGGTTCCCGTCCTCGTCGTACTCGTACGTCTCGTGGATCGCGGCGCCGATCGCCTGTGCCGTCGCGCCCATCACCTGACCCTCCACGATCTGCGGGTTGATCCGCTTGCCGCAGTCGTCGACGGCGGCGTAGTCGACGATCTCGTACGCGCCGGTCTCGGGATCGATCTCGACCACCGCGACGTGCACCTGGCAGGCGTAGGTGAGAGTGAGGTTGCCGAACTTCCGCTCGACGTCGGGCACCTCGAACGGCGGCCGGTAGACGTAGCGGCAATTGAGCGTCACGTCGAGATCCTCCGGCAGCCCGGCGTTGTTGGCGTTGATGATCGCGCCGCAGGCCATGAAGGGGAGAAACGCGTCGGGACTCTCCTTGATCCGGACGCCGCCGTCGGCGAGCTCGAGCGCCTCCGGCGGCACGCCGCCGAAGACGGCCCCGGCGAGCTTCTTGATCTCCGCGGCGAGCATCTCGGTCGCACCCTTGACCGCGCCGAGGCCGGTGACAGCGAACTGGCTCGCGTAGGTCCCCGAGAACCCGGCGTGCGAGTTCCAGTAGCTGTCGTGGCCGGCGCGCACGTGCACGTCGTCGACCGAGCAGCTGAGGATGTCGGCGACGACCTGCGCGGCGGTCGTCTCGTGCCCCTGCCCCTGCGGCGTCGTCCCGAGCGTGACGACGATCTCGCCGAAGATGTCGAGCTTGACCGTCGCGACCTCGTTGTTGCCCGAGAATTGGAGCTCCGGGTTGATCAGCCGCGACTGGCCGAAGTTGTTCGTGCCGGAGTCGAGGGTGGAGCCGATCCCGACGCCGAGCAGCTTGCCGCGTTCCTTCGCATCTGCGCGCTTCCCCGGGATCGACCCGTAGTCGACGAGCTCGAGCGCGAGGTCGAGCATGGCGGCGTAGTCGCCGGAGTCGTAGATGCAGCCGTTGGGCGTCTCGTACGGCATGTCCTCGGCGCGGACGTAGTTCCGCTTCCGCACCTCGACCGGGTCGAGGCCGAGCTCACGCGCGACGATGTCGATCACGCGCTCCGTGAACCAGAGGTGCTGCATCCGCGAGTAGCCGCGGTTCGGGGAGACAGGCGCCTTGTTCGTCGCGACCTGCGTGAACTCGAGCTCGATGTGACGCCAGCGGTACATCCCGGGCGTCACCTGCGCCCAGATCACGCCGCCGAGCGGCTCGTAGCGCAGCCACGCGCCGGCGTCGTCGAGCGCCTTCGTCCGGAAGCCGAGCAGCGTCCCGTCCTCCTTCACCGCGACCTGGGTGTCGTGGAACCAGCGCTCGTTGCCGTGCGACATCGAGAGGTGGAAGTCGGTGCGCCACTCCGTCCACTGCACCGGCCGGTTGAGCTTGCGCGCCAGCAGGCAGCAGACGACGAGCTGCGGGTGCGACGTGATCTTGTTGCCGAAGCCGCCGCCGATGTCCTGCGTGACGAAGCGGAGCTTGTCGAGCCCGACCCGCATCGCCGGCCCCATCATGATCGCGGCGAAGCCGGGGAACTGGTTGTTCGTGTGGATCGTCCACTGCCCGACACCGCGGTTGAACTCCACGAGGGCGCCGTCGCACTCGAGCGGGGTCGAATTGAAGCGGTGGAAGTGGAGCTCGGGGATCTCGATCACGCGGTCGGCCTCGGCAAAGGCGGCGTCGAGGTCGCCCCACGAGTAGAGCCCCGACCACATCAGGTTCCCGTCCGCGTCCTCGTGCAGGACCGTCGCGTCTGGGTCCTGCGCCCTGCGCGCGTCGACGACCGCCGGCAGCGGCTCGTAGTCGACCTCGACGAGCTCGGAGGCATCGCGCGCGAGCTCGCGCGTCTCGGCGACCACGGCGACGACGGGCTCGCCGACGAAGCGCACCTTGCCGACCGCGAGCGAGAAGTCCTTGATGTTGGCGCCGGGCACGCTCGAGATCTGGAAGAACGGCTCGGTGAGGGCCGCGACCTCCTCGCCGGTCAGCGTCCCGTAGACGCCGTCGATCGCCTCGGCCGCCGAGACGTCGACGCGCGTGATGTGCGCATGCGCGTAGGGGCTGCGGACGAAGTGGAGGTAGCCCATCCCGTGCCGCTTGACGTCGTCGACGAAGACGCCCTCACCCTGCAGGAGCCGCTTGTCCTCCTTGCGCCGGACGCTCTGGCCGCCCCAGCCCTTCTGCACCTCGACCGGTGCTCGGAGCGAGTGTGGTCTCGGCTCATTTCGCCACCGACTTCACGGCCTCGACGATGTTCCAGTAGCCCGTGCAGCGGCAGATGTTTCCCTGCAGGGCCTTCTTGATCTCGCCGTCGGACGGGCTCGGGTTCTCGCGGAGCAGCGCGGTCGCGCTCATCAGCATCCCCGGCGTGCAGTAGCCGCACTGGAGCGCGTGGTGCTCGTTGAAGGCCTGCTGCAGCGGCGTCAGCTCGTCGCCCTCGGCGAGCCCCTCGACGGTCTCGATGCTCGCCCCGTCGGCCTGGACGGCGAGGAGCATGCAGCTCTTCACGAGCACGTCGTCGAAGACCACCGAGCACGCGCCGCAGTTGCCCGTGTCGCAGCCGACGTGGCTGCCGGTCAGGTCGAGGTCGTCGCGCAGGAAGTGGATGAGGAGCTTGCGCGGCTCCACGTCCCGCTCGTACGTCGTTCCGTTGACGGTGACCGTGACGTCCATCAGCGGCCCGCGGCCTCCTCAGCCGCGCGCGTCGCGAGCACCTCGGCGAGGTGCGTGCGGTACTCGCTCGAGGCGTGGACGTCGGAGGGCGGCATGAGGCTCGCGGCTCGGACTGCGGCCGCAACTTCCTCCGGCGCGCCGGCCGTGACGAGCACGGGCACCGCGTCGACGCAGCCGAGCGCGACCCGAACGGAGCCGTTCACGCTGGCGGCGGCGTTGCAGATGCACGTCCCGTCGGCGCCGAGGGTCACCGCGGCGAAGCCGTCCTTCTTACCCGCCGGGATCGCGATCCGCGTCAGCAGCTCGCCCGGCCCGACCGCCGTGAGATAGACGCCGAGGAAGAACTCCTCCGCGGGCACCTCCCGCTCGACAATTTTTGCTCCGGCGCCGGCGGAGCCGGCACCTCCACTTCTTTCCGGCTCCGTCGAGCCTACGCCGGTGCCGGCCCCCGCGATCGTCATGCGCGCTCCGATCGCGACCATGAGGGGCGGCAGGTGGTTGGTGGGGTCGTTCGAGCAGACGTTGCCGCCGATCGTGCCGCGGTTCCGAACCTGGACGTCCGCGATCGTCGCGCAGACCTCGCCAAGGATCGGCCGGGCCTTGGCCTCCGCCGAGTCCATGAGCTCGGAGTACGTCGTCATCGCGCCGATGGTCAGCGTTCCGTCGCCGGCGAGCTCGATCCCCCGCAGCTCCTCGAGGTCGTTCAGGTCGACGAGCATGTCGGGCGAGGCCGCCCGGGCCTTCATGACGTTGATCAGCGTCTGGCCGCCGGCGAGGGCGCGGGCGCCGTCGTTCGACTCGAGCAACTCCAGCGCCTCCGCCACCGACCCCGGCTTGGCGTATTCGACCTCGCGCAGCAGCATCGGCGCGATCCTACGCGTGGATGCGGGTACTCGTCTCCCGAAGCGGACCACCCGAGCGGCCGGCGCGCACTGCGAGGATCTCGGCGAGTATCGAGACGGCGGTCTCCTCGGACGACGTTGCGCCGAGGTCGAGACCGGCCGGTCCCGAGACGCGCTCCAGCTCCTCCTCCGCCACGCCTTCCTCGAGCAGCAGCCCGCGGCGGCGCTCCTGGTTTCGGCGCGAGCCGAGCCACCCGAGATAGAAAGCCTCGGTCGCGAGGGCGCCTCGCACGAGCGGGAGGTCGAACTTGTCGTCGTGCGTCAGGACGACCACTGCCGTGGCTGCGTCGGGAGTGACGTGAGCGAGCGCATCGTCGGGCCAGAGGACGAGGAGCTCGTCGGCGCTCGGGATCCGCTCACGAGTCGCGAAGCGAGGCCGAGCGTCCGCCACGATCGTCCGCCAGCCGAGCAACCTCGCGGCCGCGCACAGCGCCTCGGCGGTGTCCACCGCCCCATAGACGAAGAGGCGCGGCGGAGGGACGCTCACGTCGGCGAAGACCATCTGACGCTCGTGCTCGAACACGTGCCCCTGGCCCCGGCGGCGAGCCGACTGCTCGAGCTCCGGGTCGTGGAGCTTCTCTCCGGCGTTCTCCCCCGCGACGACTGTGAGCGTCACGTCCGATATCTCGTCCGCGTAGGGCTCGACGAAGACGTCGATCTCGCCGCCGCACGGCAGCCCGACGCCGAACGCCATCTCGTCGGTGATCCCGTACGTGATCAGGCGCGGCTCACCGCCGGCGAGCACTTCCTGCGCGGCCAGGATGACGTCGCTTTCCACACAGCCGTTCGAGACTGAGCCCTCGATGCTGCCGTCTTCGCGGACGACGAGCTTCGAGCCGACGGGACGCGGAGCGGAGCTCCGGGTCGCGACGACCGTCGCGACGGCGGCCCGCTGCGGCGGGGAGTCCATGCGGCTCAATCTAGCCGTGCGCAGGGAGATCTGCGAACAGGCCCGGTCCGGACATGGCCCGGTGCCCGGCAGCGAGGCAGATCCGGAACCGACACGCCTAGTACCAGGTACCGGCCGTCTCGAAAGGTCAGCTAGCGACCGAGGTACGCCTTGCGGAGATCCTCGTGCTCGCGCAGCTCGGCGGCCGGGCCCTCGAGCACGAGCCGGCCCGTTGAGAGGACGTAGCCGCGATCCGCGATCGAGAGCGAGACGTTCGCGTTCTGCTCGACGACGAGCATCGCAACGCCCGACTCGTGCACCTCCTTGATGATCTCGAAGCTGCGCTCGACGAGGATGGGGGCGAGGCCCATCGACGGCTCGTCCATCAGGAGTAGCTTCGGCTTTCCCATCAGCGCGCGGCCCATAGCAACCATTTGCTGCTCCCCGCCGGACATCGTCCCAGCCAGCTGCGAGCGCCGCTCGTGGAGGAGTGGGAAGAGCTCGTAGACGCGATCAAAGGCCTCCTTCGTGCCGCCGCCGTGGAGGTAGGCCCCCATCTCGAGATTCTCGAGCACCGTCATCGGCCCGAAGAGCCGCCGGTTCTCGGGAACGATCGCGATCCCCTTCCCGATCCGGTAGCTCGTCGAGCGCGCGGTCACGTCCTCGCCCTCGAATCGCACCGTCCCGTTCCGCGGCCGCACGATCCCGAGCACTGTCTTCAGCGTCGTCGACTTGCCCGACGCGTTGCCGCCGAGCAGGCACACGAGCTCGCCAGGCCGAACCTGGAGGTTCACGTTCTGGAGGATGTGGATGGGCCCGTAATACGTATCGACGGACTCGAGCTGTAGCAGCGGCTCCGGCGCCGCGCCCTCACCGCTCGCGCCGGACGTCGCTTCGCTCACTTCGTCGCCGTCGCGCTCGCGCCGAGGTAGGCCTCGACGACACGCGGCGAGGTCGCCACCGTGTCGAACGTGCCCTCGGCGATCTTCACACCGTGGTCGAGTGCGACGACTCGGTCGGAGATGCCCTCGACGACGTGCATGTCGTGTTCGATCAGGAGGATCGTGTAGCCGCCGTCGTCGCGCAGCTTCCCGATTAGTTCCGTGATCTCGTGCGTCTCGACAGGATTCATCCCCGCCGCAGGCTCGTCGAGCAGGAGGATCCGCGGCTGGGTCGCGGTCGCCCGCGCGATCTCGAGCCGGCGCCGGTTTGCATACGAGAGGCTGTACGCGGGCTGGTCCCAGCGGTACCCCATCAGCCGCTCGCCGAAGAAACCGAGCTTCTCCTCGGCCAGTTTGTGCATCTCGCGCTCCTCACGCCGAGCGCGAGGCAGCTGCAGCATCTGCTCGAGCAGCGTCGCCTTCGTCCGCCCATACTGGGCCGTCAGGACGTTCTCCTTCACGGTCATGTTGAGGAACAGCCGCAGCGTCTGGAAGGTGCGCGCGACGCCGCGACGCGTGATCTTGTGTGGCTGGAGCCCGACCAGGCTCTTACCGTCGAGCAGGATGTCGCCGGTGTCGGGACGGGTGGCGCCGGTCACGAGGTTGAAGACGGTGGTCTTGCCGGCGCCGTTCGGCCCGATGATGCTGACGATCTCATGCTCGTTCACGCGCAGGTCGAGCCCGTCGACCGCCTTCAGGCCGCCGAACGAGATCGTCAGCCCGCGCAGCTCGAGCAGCGGCTCCGCCACTAGACCACCTCCACGCGCGTCTGGCCGAAAAGGCCGGCCGGACGAGTCGTCATCAGAACGATGAGGATGACGCCGAGTAGCAACGGGCGCACGGTAGGCGCCTGCTCGATCAGAGCGTTCTCCCAGACGAAGGCGGCACCCCATAGCGTCGGCACGAGCAGCATCCAGCGACGCCAGCCGTGCACGAGCGTGAGCGTGAGGACCAGGGCGAGCACGATGACGAAGGCGTAGTTGCCGATCCGGTAGTTCGGGACCGTGTACGTATGCGCCGGAAGCACGAGCCAGTGCCGGACCACGGTTGCGAACAAACCGTGCTTCGTGAACGACGTCGGCCCTACCGCGATGGGTCCCGCCACGCCGCGCGGCCAAACCGCCCCGACCACCTGGTTCACGACCACGCCGAAGGCGACGAGACCGGCGATGACGGCCGCGAGCAGCCGCCATGGCCGCAGCTTCGCGAGGAGCCCTGCGATCATCGCGACGTAGAAGATCCACCGGGCGTGGTCCGGCGTACGCAGGACCTCGAGCAGCACGTTGACCACGACGGCGCCGAACACGACACCGCCGAGGCTGCCGGCGCCGCCGAGGATGACCATCGCGTAGACGGTGATCAGGAGCAGGAACGTGAATCCGTCGGGCGAGACCTGCTGGTGGTAGGCGCCGACGATGGAGCCGGCGAAGCCGGCGATACCGGCGCCGACCGCCACGGCCATCAGCGTCAGCCACTTGACCGGCATCCCCATCAACTCGGCTGCGAGGGGATCCTCTCGCAGCGCCCGCCACGCCCGACCGGTACGCGAGCGGTTCCCGAAAGCGAGCGCGATCACGATCACGGTGAAGCCGGCGAGCGCCACCCAGAGGTAGTCGCGGGAGTAGTTGCTGAGCTGGTGGCCGGCCACGCTCCAGGGCTTGACGGCGACGATTCCGGTCGTACCGCCGGTGATGTCGTGCGTCGCGCCGAGCCCGAGCCAGTCCCAGCGGTCGCCGTTGTTCGTGAAGTTGTTGAAGATCTCGAGGAAGAAGAGCGTCACGATCGCGAGGTAGTCGCCCCTCAGACGGCGCGTCGGCAGCGCGAGGACGAAGCCGAGCAGGATCGTCGCCACGACGGCGACGAGCACCGCAGCCCACGTCGGCCAGTGCGTGAGCAGTAGGCCGCCCGTGAACAGGTGACCCCCGGAGAGCGCAGCGTAGATGTAGGCCGCGAAGCCGAAGAAGGCGACGTATCCGAGATCGAGCAGGCCCGCCCAGCCGACGGCGACGTTGAGCCCGACCGCGAGCAGGATGTAAAGCATCGTGTCCGTCGCGACGCCCTGCACGTACTCGTTGCCGGTCAGGAACGGGATCGAGGCGGCGAGACCGACGAAGACGGCGAGCGGTACGATTCCCGGAATCCGCTCGGCACGCCGCCAGACGATGCCGGCGATTCCGCCAGGGCCGCCCAGGCGCTCACCCGAGCGGCGCACCCACTCGTCGACCCCGATCTGAGGCCCTGATGATGGGTCGCCGCCAGGCCTCGGGAGTTCGGCGCTCACCTCAGACCTTCTGGAGCACCGGCAAGCCACGAAGCCCGGTCGGCCGCAGGAGCATGAAGGCGACGAGGAGTGAGAAGACGACGAGATCCTGGAACGTCGACGTCAGATAGCCGGCCGTGAACGTCTCGGCGATCCCGATCAGGAGGCCACCGAGCATCGCGCCGCCGATGTTGCCGATCCCGCCGATGACCGCCGCCGTGAATGCCTTGAGGCCAACGCCGAAACCGGTGTACGGGTTGAAGCTCGACTGGACCACGCCCCACATGACCCCGGCGGCGCCCGCGAGCGCGCCCCCGATCAGGAACGTCACCATGATCACGCGGTCGATGTCGATCCCCATCATCGACGCGGCCTCCGGGTCGAACGAGACGGCCCTCATCGCCTTGCCGGTTCGCGTCCGCCAGACGAACAGGGACAGGGCGATCAACAGGGCGATTGCGGAGAGGATGACGAAGAGCTGCGCGTACTGGACGCTCAGATTGCCCACCGTGAAGGCCGGCGGGTTGAAGAGCGTACCGTTGTGGAGGTCGAACAAGTCGTACTGGCGTGGGTTCGCTCCCCAGAGCAGCACCGCCGTCTGCTCGATGAAGAACGCCACGCCGATCGCCGTGATCAATGGGGCGATTCGGGGGGCGTTGCGCAGCGGACGGTAGGCGAAGCGCTCGATCAGGACGCCGAGTAGGCCGGAGCCGAGCATCGCCGCCGCGAACATCAGTAGGAAGAGCGGCGCGATCGGCAGCCTGGGCGCCGCGACGCCGCCGAGGCCGCTCAGTACGAACCAGCCGATGTACGTCCCGACCATGAACACGTCGCCGTGCGCGAAGTTGAGCAGCTTCAGGACGCCGTACACCATCGTGTAGCCGAGCGCGATCAGCGCGTAGAGGCTGCCGAGGGTGAGGCCGTTGAGCAGCTCGGCGAAGAAGTAGTGCCAGTCGTAGAGCTGAAAGGCGAGGACGCTGCTCATCGCTCGGGTGATGCGTGCGGCCCGCCGCGGGGCGGGCCGCACGCGATCCCACGTGCCGGCGCTAGCCGGCCGCGTAGACCTGCTTGTAGCTGCCGTTCTTCTGGATCTGGAACACCGTCACGCCCGCGTTAGGGCCGCGGTGATTGTCCTTCTTGTTGCCGAAGGACATGCCGTAACCGAGGATCGTCGTCGACAGCTTGACACTCTTCAGCTTCGAGGCGACCGCAGCACGGCTCACGCTCTTACCGTGGGTTGCGGCGCACGCCTTCGACATCGCGACGCCGAGCATCTCGGCGGCGACGAAGCTCGGCGCGCCGAACGGGTCATCGGCCGACTTCGCCCCGTACTTGCTCTTGTACTGCTTCAGGAACGTCTTGGTGATCTTGGTGATCGACGGTCCGAAGAACGAGATGAACGAGCCCGGGAACTTGAACTGCGACGGGCTGACGCTTCCGTCGGTCGCCATGAAGCCGCCCTTGTAGCCGTCCGCGTGGAGCAGTTGGACGAACGTCTGAGAGTCCGTCGCGGTCTGCGTCGGTGCATAGACGAGCTTCGCACCGAGCGTGACGGCCTTCTGCGCGACTGTGTGGAAGTCGGCGGTAGTCGTGCTCGTCGACTCCGGCACCTTCTCGCGGTCGATGGTCAAGTGCTTCGCCTTGAACAGCTTCTGAGCCGCGTCGGCGATACCGATGCCGTACGCCTCGCCGTCGTCCACGATCATGACCTTGCTGCCCTTCTTGAGGTTCAGCTTCTTGACGACGTAGGTAACGCCGGCGGCTGCCTGCTGCGAGTTGTTCGGGACTACCCGGAAGAAGTACTTGAGCGTCTTCGTCAGGTTGTCCGCGGTCGCCGAACCCGACACATAGGCGAGCTTCTTGTGGTCGAAGACCGGCCCCCCGCCGAGATTCTCGTTCGACCCCGCGAAGCCGACGAAGCCCAGGATCTTGTTGTCTGCAACAACCGCGCGGGCGGCGGTGGCGGACGGTCCTGCCTGGAGCTGGCCGTCGGCCAGACCGTCATTCGGAATGAACAGCTTGACCCGCTTCAGCGTCTTCGGCACGCCCGGAATCGCCTTGCGCGCGTTCCAATCGGCGATGAAGAGCTTCTCCCAGTTGAGCTGGTCGTCGCCGAGGAACTGTGCCGGTCCCGACAGCGGCCCGCCGTAACCAAGTCCCGCCTTACTGCATAGGGCGGTCTTGCTCAGCTTCGCGGAAGCCGTGCCGCCGAGCATCGCGGCAACGACGACTGCAAAGGCCGCCGCAATCACCGCGGTTGCTCCAACTTTCTTCAACATCCATGCCCTCCTTATGGGTACGTCCTCACCGATGTGAGACGCACACCTCCGACCAAGGTTTGCGTCGCAGTGGAAGACCTGGCCCGCGACTCTACTCCGACGTGCCCGGCAGAGGAAGAGCAGCAGCGGTATAGGCTCGCCTCATGCGCTACTGCATCCAGGCCGAGGAGACGGGTGAGCAGGTCACCCCGCTCTTCACGGTTCCGGAGTTTCGGCAGCGCCTGCTGCACCTGGACGACGCAGGCCATGAGCGCCGCGACGACGAGCGCGACGAGGTGCTCTACGTCCTCGCAGGCAGCGGAGTGGTGTCGGTCGGCGACGAGGAACGGGAGCTCGAGCCCGGGACCGGCGTGTTCGTCGCGCGCGGAACGCCGTGGCACGTGCAATCCGCGGACGACCTGAAGCTCCTCTCCGTCCTCGTCGAGGAGCCGCTACCCGCGTCGGCGAGCCACGCCGTCATCGCGAGCAGCGAGCGCGGCGCGGCGACGGCCGGGCGCGAGTTCACCCTGCTCGCCCACCCCGAGAACGGCTGCGCGTCGGTGACCCAGTTCGTCGGCTACATCCCGCCCGGCCGCGCGCCCAATCACTTCCACCGCTACGACGAGGTGGTGTACGTCCTCGCGGGCGAAGGCGCCTTCCACGTGAATGGCGAGAGCGCCCCGCTCCGCGCGGGCTCCTGCGTCCACCTGCCGGCGGAGCTCGTCCACTGCCTCGAGAACCACGGCCCCGACGAGATGCGCGTGCTCGGCGTCTTCCGCCCGGCGGGCTCGCCGGCAGAGGCCTACTACCCCGACGGCTCCGCAGCGGTCGTCGCGGCGATCTAAAGGTCAACACTGCTGATGCCGCACATCGAACGCACCGCACACGTCGGCTGGGACGGCAACCTCGCCCGCGGCGCGGGCACGCTCGACGCCGCGACCGGCGCGTTCGCGCGGCTCCCATTCTCCCTCCCCTCGCGAATCGGCGATCCTGGCGGCAAGACGAGCCCGGAGGAGCTGCTCGCCGCCGCGCACGGCGGCTGCCTCACGATGTCGCTCGCCGGTGAGCTGACGTCGGCGGAAACGCCGCCGGGCCGGCTCGACGTGGCGTGCACGATCGTGATGGACGAGGTCGAGGGACAGGGCCATCAGATCGTCGGGTCGCGGGTCGAGGTCGTCGCGCGCGTTGAGGGCGTCGACGACGCGGCGCTGCAGGCGGCCGTCGCGCGAGCGCACGCCGGCTGCCCGTTCTCCCAGCTCCTCGAGCGCGCGGGCGCAACCGTCACGGTCACTGCACGCCTCGCGTGAGCCTGCACGAGCTGGCCGCGGCGCGCCGAACGCACAAGGCGTTCGGTTCCGAGCCCGTGCCGCGGGAGACGCTGCTCGAGCTGCTCGCGACGGCGCGCTTCGCGCCGACCCACCACCTCAACCAGCCGTGGCGCTTCCGCGTGCTCGGGCCCGAAACGCTCGCGGCGTTGAAGCGTGCCGCCGGCGAGAAGGAGGCGCAGAAGCTGGACCGGGCCCCGACTCTCGTGCTGGCGACGGCGGCGCTCACGGGCGACCTCGTGATGGACGAGGAGGACGTGTGCGCGACGGCCGCGGCGATCCAGCTCGTCCTGCTCGCAGCGACGGAGCGCCGCATCGCCACCTACTGGCGCACACCACGGGTGCTACGCACGAAGGCAGGCCGTGAGGCGGTCGGGATTCCGCCGGGCGAGCGGTTCCTCGGCCTCCTCCACTTCGGAACACCGGATCGCGAGCCGTCGCCCCGCGAACGTGAGCCGGTCGAGCGCTACGTCGAGTTCCTGGGCTAGCGCAGCTGTTTCCCGTCAGCTTGGACGATCGGCCGCTTACGGGTACAGCCGGGACGAGCACATCGCCCGTCCCGGCGCACCTTCGGGTCAGGATGGTTGACGCCGCCCCCGTAGGGGTTACGCTCTCAGCCATGCGTCGCCTCGCGATCTGCCTCAGTCTCGCCGTGCTCGTTGCAGGCGTGCTCATCGCAGCCGCACGGGCCGAGCCGCCGACAACGACTATCGGCCTTCACCATGTAGCCCACGCGGCGCACCATGTGACCTATCGGCTCCAGTTCCGGCATCTGATCTGCGTGATCAGGACGGTCACGCACCACCATCACCACTACTTCCACGTCGCCGGCCTCTGCCGACATTGGACGCACAAGCCGGTCGTCCCCTAGCCCACGGGCGACATGCACTTGGGTACGTGGTACTGGCAGTTGCTCTGCCAGATGTCGAATGACGTCGCGCTCCAGGACAGGAGCGCCCAGAAGTTCTGTCCGCTCGGGTCGCCCGAGAAGTCGCTCGCCCCGAAGATCGTGTAGGGGTGATCGACGAGCCGGTCGAGCGCTACGTCGAGTTCCTGAGCTAGCTCTCGGCTGTCTCGCCGGGCCGGGGCTCGTCCACCCCGGACTCGGGCGTGCCCACTACGGACGGCTGCGGAGGGCGAAGGTAGAGGTAGTCGTAGCCGAGCGCCGCGAGGAGCGCGCCGATCGCCGGCCCGAGCCAATAGATCCAGCCCTCGCCCCAGAAGTTGCCGACGAGCTCCGGGCCGAACGCACGAGCCGGGTTCATCGCCGCGCCCGTGAGCGGGCCACCCATGAAGACGTCCATCGTGATCGTCAGCCCGATCGCCAGGCCGGCGATCGACTTGAAGGCGCCGCGCGGGTCGACCGCGGTGGCGAAGACGGCCCAGACGAGGAAGAACGTCAGCACGATCTCGATCAGGAGCCCCTTGCCGTCGCCGATCGTCGGGGCGTGCGGGACCGAGCCGAGGAAGAGGTCGTGCGCGAAGATGGCACGGAGGATGAGCGCCGCCGCAATCGCTCCGAGCAGCTGGAAGGCCCAGTAGAGAACGGCGAGCCGCGCCTCGATCCGCCTCGTGGTCAGGAACCCGAGCGTGATCGCCGGGTTGAAGTGGCCCCCCGAGATATGCCCGAGGTTCGAGACCATGATCCCGATCGCGAGCCCGTTGGCGAGCCCGACCGCGACGATGTCCTGCCCACTGACGATGCCCGCGCCGCCGCCGATGAAGATGAGCGTGAAGGTTCCGACGAACTCGGCGATGCAGCGACGAAGGTCGGCCGGGTCCACGGGCCGAAACGCTACGAGCGGCGTCGGACATCGCCCTCACCGCCTATGCGTGGCGAGCGACCGCGGCGGGTATGCGGTTCGCATGAGTGGGGTCGCCGAAGAGCGGAGCTTCGAGGTCGAGTGCCCCCACTGCCACAAGGCCTTTGCCGGCGAGCCGATCGAAGGCGGGCGTGCGGCCCGCTATCTCGGCTTCAAGTGCCCGCATTGCAAGCTCTTCGTCCCGCTCCAGCGCGCAACCGACGCCGGGCTGAGCCGGGACCCGGACGCCGCTAGCTGACCGCGTCGCGGAGCGCCTGCGCCTCCGGCAGGTGCTCGAGCTTCTTCAGCGTGTTGTTCTCGATCTGACGGATGCGCTCGCGGGTCACGCCGAACGCCCGGCCGACCTCTTCGAGCGTGCGCGGCTCGCCACCGAGCAGCCCGTAGCGGAGCTCGATCACCTGGCGCTCCCGGCGCGGCAGAGCATTGAGGGCGTTCACCACGTCCTCCCGTCGCAGCATGAGCTGGGCCGTGTCGTACGGCGACTCCGCGGCCTCGTCCTCGACGAAGTCGCCGAGCGACGAATCCTCCTCCTCGCCGATCGGCTTCTCCAGCGAGATAGGGAGCTGTGACATGCGCAGGATCTCGCGCACCTCCGCGGTCGTGATCTCGAGCTCCTCGGCGATCTCCTCCGGGCTCGGCTCTCGCCCCAGCCGCTGCACGAGTTGCCGCTCGATGTGCACGACCTTGTTCAGCTTCTCGACCATGTGGACCGGGATCCGGATCGTGCGCGCCTTGTCGGCGATGGCCCGTGTGACCGCCTGGCGGATCCACCACGTCGCGTAGGTCGAGAACTTGTAGCCCTTGCGGTAGTCGAACTTCTCGACGGCGCGGATCAGGCCCAGCGA
Source organism: uncultured Actinomycetes bacterium (assembly GCA_963748755.1). Classification (GTDB taxonomy): domain Bacteria; phylum Actinomycetota; class Thermoleophilia; order Gaiellales; family Gaiellaceae; genus Palsa-739. Next base: position 423,815 of record CAVVKA010000003.1, on the reverse strand, counting down.
TCCCTCCTGGATGAGGTCGAGAAAGGAGAGCCCGCGGCCGAGGTAGCCCTTCGCGATCGAGACGACGAGGCGGAGATTGGCCTCGATCATCGCGGTCTTGGCCCTCATGTCGCCGCGCTCGATCCGCTTCGCGAGCGTCACCTCCTGGTCGGCGGTCAGCAGCGCCACCTTTCCGATCTCGCGGAGGTAGAGGCGGAGGGAGTCGAGCGACGGCTCGACCGTGAGATCGAGCTTGGGCGCGACGACGGCCTTCTCATCCTCGGGCGGCGGCGGCTCGTGCGGCGGCGCCTTGTGCCGCTCGCCCTCGACGAGGTCGACACCGTGCTCGACCAGGTACGTGTAGAAGTCTTCGACCTGCTCCTTCGTCAGCTCCACGTCGTCGAGCCCGTTCGCGATCTCGTCGTAGGACAGGAAGCCTTTCTCCCTCCCCTCGGCGACGAGCTTGTGGACCTCTTCGACGTCAGGAAGCGCGATGTCGACGGTGAGCACGTCCCCAAACCTCCCGGCCTAGTTGTACGACAGCACTGCTACAACCACCGCGGCCGGCCCCCGCCCTGCCCCGGTCCTCCCTCAATCCCGAGCCCGATACTAGTCACGGGTCGGCGATTCGTAAAGAAGTTGTCAACGTGGGGTGACGGTAGTGGGTCAGTCTGAAATCGACGGCTACGCGATGACGACCGAGACGCCGGTAACGAGTCTCGCGTCGATCGCGTCTAGCGTGGGGATCGCGGCGGTCGTTCCCGATGTGGGCAGGGTTCCCGTCATTTCTGAGCCGACTGCGAAACCGCTATCGCCAGTGAGTTGGATCCTGTAAGGCTCTCCCAAGCAGGCTGCGGGGATGCTGGCCAGGTTCACCCGGCTGATGTCGTAGCCGCGGATCGACGAGGCGTAGGCGGTCGTATACGAGGCGGTGACGCCCGATCCGCAGGCGGCTAGAACCGAGCTGCCGGCGCCGAAGCTGCTTGCGCCGGTGTCCTGGCCTGCGGCGACAGCGACCCCGATGGACAGGAGCGGGGCGGCCACCGCCACGGCGAGGATGACGCTGAGCCGCGTCAGACCGTTCCGTCCGGCGCGCGAAGCGCGGCGCTGCTGGGGGAACCGATCCGCTGTCTCTACGAGCCTGGCGATACAGGGCATCTACTCATCGTCGGCCGTTTTGCTCTCGCCGCGTTCGTAGTCGACCGCAGCCTTTGCGGGATAACCCGCAGTGCCTCAGCGGGCCGGGCGGTTAGCCGCACGCCCGGGCGCTGCACCCAACCCGTTACGGCTACTACCTGCGGTGACGACCTCGCCCACCCGCTCGCCGCGGCTGTTGAGGACCGGGACCTCGGCGAGGTCCGGCAGGTCGAGGCCGAGAGGAGCGAGAAAGGCCTCCAGTGCCGGCCCGTGGCCGCGCCCGGCCCCGTCTTCCGCCTTGAGCGCGACGCCGACTCCGTCCGGGCCGGCCGCGCAGAGCAGTCCCTCGGCGCCGCCCTTCGCGAGCCAGCCCGGCCTGTCTCGCATGAGGAAGAAGTCGGCCCCGTCCGGGCCGCCGACGAGATCTGGACGCGCGCGCATCGCGGCCACGATGCGGTCGCCGCCCGGGAGCGCCGCGAGGCGCGAATACGCGTGCGCCATCCGCTCGAGCGGGAGAGCGAAGGTGACGACGCCGCAGCCGTCGCTGGCCGCCACCTCCGGCTCGGCCTCGGCCGCCTCCGCGTGCGCCGCACGGCAGGCCCGCTGCACGGGATGCTTCGGCAGGTGATAGCCCTTCGTCGGCCAGCCGCGGGCACGACAGAGGGCGAGCATCCCCGCATGCTTGCCCGAGCAGTTGTGGTGGATCTTCTGTGGCGGCCGCCCTTCCTGGAGGCCGAGCTCGAGATCGTCCTCGGACGCCTCGGCCCGCTCGAGCAGCGCACGCACGGCGGCCAGCTGCTCCGGCGTGTCGTGATGTGAGGCGCAGGCGATGGCGAGCTCGTCGTCCGGAAGGTCGTCGCGGGCCCGCACGAGCGGAAGAGCCTGCAGCGGCTTGGAGGAGGAGCGCATGAAGCACGTCAACGAGGCTTCCCCCGCCGCCGCGATCACGTCGCCGGCACGAACCGCGACCGCGTGCACCCGATGCGTCGCCTCCACGACGCCGCTGCGGCGCACCTCGACGACGATCGGCCCGCTCACGGCGGCGAACGATATGTGCCTTGCGAATGGTCGGTCCCTTTCGTATGGTCTGGAGATGTCGACCATTCCGGATTACGAAGCGCCCGACACGATGCTCGTCTCCGGGCCCGAGCAGCTGCGGGCGCTTGCGGACGACGTCCGCACCGCGATCGTCTCCCTCCTGCGAGAGCGGGCCTTTTCGACACAGCAGCTCTCAGGGAAGCTCGACATCCCGAAAGGGACCGTCGGCCACCACCTAAAGGTGCTCGAACAGGCAGGCCTGATCCACGTGGTCCGGACGCGACAGGTGCGCGCAATCACGGAGAAGTTCTACGGCCGGACTGCGCGGCTCTTCCTCTTCCAGTCCGAGGATCCCGCGGACACGCGCGCGCTCGGCGGAAGCGTCTTCCGGCAGGTTGCGTCGGAGGTCGAACGGACGCCGGCCATGGAGACGTTCGGCCATCCTCGGGCCCGACTCTCCCGGACGGACGTCCGGCGCTTCGAGCGACGGCTCAGGCGGCTGGCGGAGGACTTCCTCGCAGCCGAGACGCCAGAGGGGATCCCGTGCGCCCTCGCCTTCGCCTTCTACGAGCGCCCTGATGCGTAGACCGTCGGGCGCACTCTGGCACCACCCCGACTTCCTCAAGATGTGGACGGGGCAGACGATCAGCCAGTTCGGCTCGGCGATCTCCGAGCTCGCGCTTCCGATCATCGCGGTCCGCCTGCTTCATGCATCGGCGTTCGAGGTCGCCGCCCTCGGCACCGTCGAGTTCCTGCCGTTCCTGCTCTTCACGCTGCCGGCCGGGGTCTGGGTCGACCGGCTTCCACGGCGTGCGGTGTTGATCGTCGGAGACGTGGGCCGCGGGCTGCTGCTCGCGTCGGTGCCGGTCGCCTACCTCACCGGTCACCTGGCGCTGGCGCAGCTCTTCGTCGTCGGGTTCCTGACCGGAATCCTGACCGTGTTCTTCGACGTCGCGTACCAGTCGTACCTGCCGGCGCTCGTCGAGCGGCAGCACCTCGTCGACGGCAACTCGAAGCTCGAGGTGACCCGCTCCGCCGGAGCGCTCGCGGGCCCACCGGCCGCCGGCGGGCTGATCCAGCTCCTCACCGCGCCCTACGCGATCGTCTGGGACTCGGTGAGCTTCTTCGTCTCGGGCGCCTTCCTGCTCGCGATCGGCAAGAAGGAAGAGCCGCTCGAGCGGCGGGACGACGGGCGGCGCGCCGGGATGCGGCACGAGCTCTGGGAGGGCCTGCGCTACGTCGTCAGCCACCCATACCTCCGGCCGCAGGCGATCTCGACGGGCGTCTCCAACTTCTTCTCGAACGTCGCGTTCTCGATCCTGATCGTGTTCGCGATCAGGACGCTGCACATGTCCAACGGACTGATCGGCATCGTCTTCGGGCTCGGCAGCATCGGCTGGATGGCAGGCGCGGCGCTCGCGCCTCGCGTCCAGCGCTGGCTCGGGGTCGGCGGCGCGACGATCCTCGCCGCGGCCATGAGCGGGCCGGGCACGCTGATCGTCGCGCTCACGCCGCGCAGCTTCCCGGTGCCGTTCCTCGTCGCGGGAACGATCATCGGCGGCTGGGGGGCGGTGGTCTACAACATCCAGCAGGTGTCCCTGCGCCAGGCGATCACGCCCGAGCGGATGCAGGGCCGCATGAACTCCGTGATGCGCTTCCTGGTGTGGGGGCCGATCCCGCTCGGCTCGCTGACGGGCGGCGCGATCGCCTCGAGCTTCGGGCTCAGGACGGCACTGGTCGTCGGCGCCGCGGGCGGCTTCACCAGCACGATCCCCATCGTGCTCTCGCCGATCCGCAAGTTGAAGGTCTTCCCCGAGCCTGAGGAGGTCCTGCCGACCGTGGCCGCCGGCGAGGGCGGGCTCGCGCCGGGCGTCACCGGCGGCCTCGACGAGAGCGGTGCGATCGCCGGCGCCGGCCCGGCCGCCGCGCGCGACGAGGCCTCACGAGACGGCTAGCCTTGCCGCATGCCCGAGCTTCCCGAGATGGAGGCGTGGCGGCGCCAGCTGAACGATCCCGTTTCGGCGTTCGCGATCGCGAAGGCCCGCCCGGCGCACATCGCGACGCTGAAGACGTTCGACCCGCCGCTCGACGCGCTCGAGGGACGTCGGTTCCGCGGCGCCGACCGCCGCGGTAAGCGTCTCCTCTTCCCGACCGAAGACGGAGAGCTCGTGCTCCTCGTCCATCTGATGACCGCCGGCCGCCTGAAGTTCCTCCGCGCCGGCGAGAAGGGACCGAAGGCGCCCGCGTTCGCACTCGAGTTCCAGGGCGGCGCGAGCCTCGTCCTGACCGAGAACGCGAGGAAGAAGCGCGCGGGAGTCTGGCTGCTCACGCCGGAGGCGGCGGACGCCGAGCTCGAGCATCTCGGGCCGGAAGCGCTGGGGCTGGGGCCGGAACGCCTCGGCGAGATCCTCCACAGCGAGTCGCGGCGCCTGCATGCGCTGCTCCGCAACCAGCACCTGATCGCGGGCATCGGCCGGGCCTGGGCGAACGAGATCCTGCACGCGGCGAAGCTGTCTCCGTACGCGCTCTCGGGCGACCTCGACGACGAGGAGGTGGCCCGGCTCGCCGTGGCGATCGACGCGGAGCTCGAGCGCGGCCTCGAGCTGCGCGAGGCGGGCGCCTCCGACGAGAAGACCTACCGCGTCCACCGCCGCCTCGGCGAGCCCTGCCACGTCTGCGGCACACCGCTCGCCCAGGTCGACTTCGAGGAGCACACGATCTACTACTGCCCGACGTGCCAGACGGGCGGTCGCGTCCTCAAGGACCGTCGGCTCTCCCGGCTCCTGAGGTGATCGCGACCGACGGCGTGGTGACGCTTCGCGCGCCCGAGCCGGACGACGTGGAGCTGCTCGTGGCAGGGCGGGACGAGGAGTTCTTCAAGTGGTTCGGGGCGGGAGCGCAGGGTCCCCATCCCGTCGCGTGCGTCTGGGTGGACGATCGGCTCGTGGGCTGGGTGGATTACGACCTCGACCCGGACCACGACTGGCTCAGGCCGGGAGAGGTCAACGTCGGTTACTGCCTGTTCGCGGCAGCGCGCGGCAGGGGCTATGCCGCGCGAGCGGTCGCGCTCCTGCTCGAGCACCTCAGGCGCGATACCGAGCACACGGTCGCGACGCTCCTGATCCATCCGGAGAACGTCCGCTCGCTCGCCCTGGCTCGCCGGCTCGGCTTCGTGCAGAAGGGCGACGTAAAGGGCGAGCCCTTCTTCACTCTCGAGCTCGGTTAGGCTCCGGTCATGGCAACGGTCGCCGAGGTCATGAACCGGGACGTCCTCTCCGTCGATCCCACGGCGTCCATCGGCGAGGCCGCCGAGAAGATGATGGATGCAGGCGTCGGCGCCGTCGTCGTGATGGAGGACATGGTGCGGCTCACAGGGATCATCACCGAGCGCGACATCCTCCGCGCGGTCGCGCAGCGGGCGCGCGCCGCCGAGGCGCGCGTGCGTCAATGGATGACGGAGAGCGTCATCACCATCGAGCCCGAGACGCCGATCGACGAGGCGGCGAAGATGATGTTCGAGCGCAACTTCCGCCACCTCCCGGTATCGAAGGACGGCCGCCTGCTCGGCATCGTCAGCCTTCGCCGCCTGTCGCAGTACGAGTTCGAGCACGGGAAGGAGTCCGTCGGACCGGCCCATTAGGGTCGGTCGGGTGATCAGGCTCTTCCCGAATCGCGGCGGCTGGCTCGAGGTCGTCTGCGGTCCGATGTTCAGTGGCAAGAGCGAGGAGCTGATCCGGCGGCTGCGGCGCGCGGAGATCGCGGGCCAGCGCGCCCTCATCGTCAAGCCGCGAATCGACAACCGGTACGACATCGGCCACGTGGTCAGCCATGCCGGCGCGCGGATGCGTGCGGTCGCCGTCGACGATCCGGCCGACATTCCCCGCCTGGTCGACGGCTACGACGTCGTCGGCGTCGACGAGGTGCAGTTCTTCCCGCCGCAGATCACGCTCGTGCTCGACGGCCTCGTCGAGGGTGGCTTGCGGATCGTCGCGTGCGGTCTCGACCAGGACTTCCGCGGGTTCCCGTTCGGAGCGATGGCCGAGCTCCTCTGCCGCGCCGAGCTCGTCGACAAGCTCCAAGCCGTGTGCCACCGCTGCGGCGGGCCGGCGACGATGACCCAGCGGCTCGTCGACGGCTCTCCCGCTCGTGCCGACGGCGCCACGATCGTCGTCGGAGCGCTCGAGCAGTACGAGGCACGCTGCCGTTCGTGCCACGAGCTCGCGGCACCCAGTGCTGGAAGCGCCGCCGGCTAAGCCGTCGGCTAGGCCAGCTCGATCTTCAGGGTCTCGCCGTCCACGGCGACCGACCCCCCGAGGCGCCTGACGAGGCGCACCGCAACCGCCGCCCCTAGATCGCGCAGGTCGTCGCCGAGCACGACGGGCGCGGAGGCCGGTGTGACCGGCGAGAGCCGGATCTCGGTGCCGTCGACCTTCACGTCGACTTCGTCGAGCCCGCCGTGGCGTAGCGCCGACTGGAACAGCGCGGCGAGCCCGCGCTCCACGGCGTCTTTGTCCGTCTCGATTGCGGCTCCGGAGCCTGTCACGCGCACGCGCTCCTCCCCGAGTCGCGCCGACGCCGCCCGCGCCAGCTCGAGCGTGTTCGCCTCGCGCGGCGTCGGGTCGTAGCGGCCCGACTCGATCCGCGCAGCCAGCGCCAGCTCGTCGATCAGCTCCGCGATCTGCCCGGACGCGGCGTCGATCATCTCGACGTACCGGTCGGCCGGCGGCTCCAGGCCGCCCGCTCGCGCCAGCGTCGTGGCGAACCCGTGCACGGTCGCCAGCGGCGTGCGCAGGTCGTGGCAGGCCAGAGAGACGAGCTGGGCGAATTCACTGTCGTCGGGCACGGCGGGTCTAACCTAACCGGATGGAACGCACCGAGACACCTGATCTGCAGGCGGCGGCGCCCGAGGTCGCGCTCGGCCTCTCGAGCGTCGGCGTGACCGGGGTGCAGAAGGCCGTTCGGATCGGGCGCGGCCGGGGCGAGAAGCTCATCGCAGCGACGATCGACTGCACCGTCGATCTCGACCCGCGCCAAAAGGGCGTCCACATGTCGCGCTTCCCCGAGCTCTTCGAGGAGGCCGTCGAGGGCGTGGTCGACGACGACGCGTTCCTTGTCGAGGATCTCGCGGAGCGCGTCGCGCGCCGCGTCGTCGACCGGCAGGAGGCGCTGCTCGCCGAGGTGAGGATCACCGCGCGCTACCCGTACGAGCGCCGGACCCCCGTGACCAGGCTCGCCACGCAGGAGATGGTCTCGCTGATCGGGATCGCCGCCGCCTCGCGCGACCGTGTCCGGCGCGTAGTCGGCGTCGAGGCGACCGGGATCAACGCCTGCCCCTGCGCGCAGGGCCTCGTGCGGGCCGCCGCCACCGACCGGCTGCTCGAGGCGGGCTTCGGCGACGGCGACGTCGAACGAATTCTCGAGCTCGTACCGCTCGCGACGCACAACCAGCGCGGCCGCGGCACTCTCCTCGTCGGCACCGCGGAGCGCCTCAACGCCGAGCGGCTCGTCGAGATCGTGGAAGGCTCGATGAGCTCGCCGATCTACGAGCTCCTCAAGCGCCCGGACGAGCTGTTCGTCGTGGAGCACGCGCATCTGCAGCCTCGCTTCGTGGAGGACTCCGTGCGCGTCGCGCTCCGCAGCGTGCTCGACGAGCTGCCCCGGCTCGGCGACGGCGACTTCGTTCTCTCGCGCCAGCTCAACTTCGAGACGATCCACGCCCACGAGGTCGTCGCCGAGCGCCACGGCACGATCGGCGAGCTGCGAGCGGAGCTCGACGGAGCGGGGCACGGCCCGGCCGCACACACCGAGCTCGAGGATTGGCTGCGGGGCTAGGAGGATTGGCTGCGGGGCTAGCGCCCGCCGCCGGCCGAGGCGATCGCGCGCCTGCCCAGGCGCACGAGCCGCCTCGGCAGCAACCGGCTCACACGCATACCGAGCTCCGCTGCCCACTTCGCGAGGAGCGCGCGCCGGCTTTGCCTCCGGTCCCGGGCGGTGACGAAGTCGGCCTTGACGCCGACGGTGGTCGAGCTGGGAACGAAGCGGACATCCTTGAAACTCGACGACCGGTAGATCGCCTCCTCGCTCACGAGCTTCGAGCCTTCCCACGTCGTGTCGTGCATCGCGACGGTTCCGCCCTCGACGACCAGGGGGACCCACTGGTCGAAGTCGCGCCGCACGTCCTCGTACTTGTGTGACGCGTCGATGAAGATCAGCTCGATCGGCTCGTCGAAACCGGCGAAAGCCTCGTCGGACGTCGCCCGGATCGGACGGACGAGATCGGCGATCCCCGCCCGGCGGATGTTCTCCTCGAAGTCCACGAAGGTCTTGTCGGTGTGTCGGTCGACCGCGACGACGGGGACGCCGGGCCCGTCCTTCGAGCCGAGCGCGAGGCAGATCGTCGACCTGCCGCGCCACGAGCCGAGCTCGACGATCGCGCCCCGCCCCGTGCACGTGCGGGCGAGCTCGTAGAGAGCGAACGCCTCTTCGTCTCCCAGCCAGCCGGGAACGTCGGCGAGCACTCGCCGGAGCTCGGAGGCGTCCATCGGCGCGGAAGGTTACCCAGGGAGCTCGTCCGGTCGATGGGCATCCCGCCGCCGCCGCTCGAAGCGGCTCTCCTTCCCTCGCGCGAGCCGGGCGATGTTCGCGCGGTGCAGGAAGACGACCCCCGCACCCGCTGCGGCGCCGAAGGCGATGACGGGCCATGGGTAGCCATAGAGCCACGCCCAGAACGCGAGCGAGACGGCGGCCGTCATCGACGAGACCGACGCGTAGCGCGTGAGCGCGAAGACGACGATCCACACGCCGGCGCCGGTCACGCCCACCAGGGGCGCGACGCCGAGGAACGCGCCGCAGGCCGTCGCCACCATCTTCCCGCCGCGCCGGAAGCCGAGGAAGATCGGCCGCCAGTGCCCGAGCATGGCCGCCGCCCCCGCGAGCACGCCGCTGCCGTGCCCGACGGCGAGCGTCGCCACGAACGCCGGCGCGAAGCCCTTCGCCACGTCGAGAACGGCCGCCGGCAGCCCGAGTCGCGGGCCGTAGACCCGCCAGACGTTGGTCGCGCCGACGTTGCCGCTGCCCTTGGTCCGCACGTCCTCGCCCCGGAAGATCCGCACGAGCCAGTAACCCCACGTAAGCGAGCCGGACAGATAGCCGGCAGCGACGAGCGCAGCGGTGACCACGGCGAGCCCCTAGACGGGGATGCCGTACTGCTCGACCCAGCCGTTCACGACGTCCCAGTCGAGGTTGGCGAAGAACGCGTCGATGTACGAGGCGCGATCGGTCTGGTAGTCGAGGAAGTACGCGTGCTCGTAGACGTCGAGAGCGACGAGCGGGGTCGCGTTCCAGACCGGGAACGTGTTCTGCGCGTCGCCGACGTAGTTGAAGAGGCGGCCTTCGTCCCAGTCGTACGCCGTCCACGCCCAACCGCGGCCGGCCATGCCCGTCGCCTTCAGGTCGGCGCGCCAGGCGTCGGACGAGCCGAAGTGCCGTCCCACGAGGTCTCCGAACGCCGCTTCCGGCTCGCCCCCGCCACCGCCGAGATGGCCGAAGTAGAGCTCGTGATTCTTGATCCCTCCGATGGCGAAGGTCAGATCCACCTTCAGCGCCCGGAGCTCGGAGAAGACCTGGTTGGCGGCGCCGAGGTCGACCTCGGCGAGCCGGCCGAGGATCTCGTTCCGCTTCGCGACGTACCCCTCGTAGAGCTTGTAGTGCGCCTCCACCGAAGCACGCGAGATCCCGTCGAGCTCGTACACCTCGGGCCGCAGCGGGCGCGGCGCGATCTCCTCGAACCTGTACACGAGCGTGGACACGAGCGTGGAGCATATCCTCCGACGGAGAGGAGCAGCAGCCCGAAAGGAGCCGACGAGATGGCCTTCGAAGTGCCCGATCTGCCCTACGCGTACGACGCGCTCGAGCCGCACATCGACGCCGAGACGATGCGCATCCACCACGACCTCCACCACGGGGCCTACGTAACGAATGCGAATGCCGCACTCGAGGGCACGCAACTCGCGGACGCGTCCGTCGAGAGCGTGCTCACGAACCTCGAGGCGCTCCCCGAGGACAAGCAGACCGCTGTTCGCAACAACGCCGGCGGCCACGCCAATCACTCCCTCTTCTGGGAGATCATGAGCCCGGACGGAGGCGGTGAGCCCGGCGGCGCCCTGGGCTCGGCGATCGACGACACCTTCGGCTCGTTCGAGGAGATGCGCTCGGCGATCAACGACGGCGGGGTGAAGCGCTTCGGCAGCGGCTGGACGTGGCTCGTCTGGGATGGAACCGGCCTCTCTGTCTACTCGACGCCGAACCAGGATTCGCCGATCCTGCAGAGCGACGTGCCCCTGCTCGGGATCGACGTCTGGGAGCACGCCTACTACCTCTTGTACAAGAACAAGCGTCCCGCGTACCTCGAGGCCTGGTGGAACGTCATCAACTGGCCCGAGGTCGAGCGGCGCTTCGCCGAGGCGAAGAACTAGGACCGGTTGCGGAGCGCCCCTCGGGGTGCTCCAATCCGGCGGTGGCCCGGATGCGTAAGGACAAAGGCGACATGGAACTTGCAATCGACGTGCCCCAGCCACGCCTACGCGCCGTCCCCTCGGAGCCCGCGCCGCCCGCACCCGACCCGTCCGACGCGGACCTGCTCGCGCGGGTCGGCGAGCACGACCGGGAGGCTTTCGAGATCCTCCACGGCCGGTACGTGCGGTCGATCTTCGGCCTCGCTCTGAGGAGGCTCGGCGACCGGGGCCATGCGGAGGACGCCGTCCAGGAGGCGTTCGCCGCGATCTGGCGTTCCGCCTCGACGTACCGGCCGGAGCGCGGCGCGGCCGGCGGCTGGCTGTACACGGTCGCCCGGAACGCGATCGTCGACCGGCTGCGCCGCAACGGACCGGCCGCCGACGCGGAGCTGCCCGAGCTCACGTCCGGCGAGCTCGGGCCGCCCGAGCGGGCCGAGGGCTCCTGGATCTCGTGGCGGGTGCATCGCGCGCTGGAGGAGCTCCAGCCGCGCGAGCGCGAGGTGATCGAGCTCGCCTACTGGAGCGGCATGTCCCAGAGCGAGGTGGCCGAGTACCTCCACCTCCCGCTCGGAACGGTGAAGACCCGAACGCGCAGCGGACTCGCGCGGCTTGCGTCTGTACTGGAAGGAGAGTTGGCGTGAACGGTGAGCCCAGGCTGGACGAGCTGATCGGGGGCGACGTGACGGGCGCGGAGCGGGAGCGGCTGCAGCACGTGCACGACCTCCTCCTGCAGGCGGGACCGCCGCCGGAGTTGACTCCGGAGCTGCGCGCCGGGCCGACCCTCGGCCTCACTCTCGAACGCCGGCGACGGCCGGTGAAGCCGCGGGCACTCATGCTCCTCGCAGCTGCGCTCGTCGTCGCACTCGTCTTCTTCGCGGGCTACATCGTCGCGAACGGCGGCGGAAACGCCAGCTCGGCGGGGAGCAAGCCCCTCCGACAGCTCGCGCTGACAGGAACGGCTGCCGCACCGCAGGCGCAGGGAGTGCTCCAGATCTGGCGCTCGGAGGCCGGCAACTGGCCGATGACGCTCAGCGTCGCCGGCCTGCCGAAGCTGCCGTCGCACACCTATTACGAGGTCTACCTCGTGCGCGACGGCAAGCCCTGGGGCTCGTGCGGAACGTTCCGCGTCGAGGGCTCCTCCGGCGGGGCAGTGACGGTGAGGCTCACCGCCCCGTACTCGCTGCGGAAGGGCGATTCGTGGGTCGTCACCCGGGCCGGGCACGGCGGTGTCGAGCCGGGCGAGACGGTGCTCCGGCCCGTCACGGCGTAGACCGACACTCGCTCATTCGACCACGGCCCCGAGTGAGCGCACGACCTGGACGGCGCCCGCCAGGTCGAGCCGGGCCCGCGAGATCCGAGCCGCCGCCAGATCGACGCCGTCGACCGTTGCGTCCCGCAGGTCGGCGCCGGCGAGAGTCGCGTTGTGGAGACGCGCCCGCGTGAGGTCGGCGCCGCGCAGGTCCGCATCCGTCAGATCGGCCCCGGAGAGATCGGCCTCGCGCAGCCGGAGCCGCCGCAGGTCGAGGCCCGTCAGCTCGTGGCCCCGGAGCAGGACATACGACCAGTCGCCGCCCTCGACGGTCAGCCCGGTGAGCGTGGCGCCGGCGAAGCTCGCTCCGACCAGCCTGCACTCGGCGAAGCGCGCCCCGAACAGGTTCGCGCTCTCGAAGGTCGAGTTGGCGAAGTCGGTCCCCACGTGCTCGGAGCCATTGATCTGGGCGAGCGTGAAGTCGCAACCGCGGAAGGTGCAGCGGGTCGTGTGGAGCCCCGAGAGATCGCGACCGCGGAAGCTCTCGTTCTCATAGACCTCGTTCTCGAGCTCAGCGTCCGGCTCGGGCCTCATTGCGCATCTCGCTGAGCAGCCGCTCGAGCCGCGGCTCGGTCGACTCGTCGACGAAGGTCATCGCCGCGGCGACGCTCGGATGGACGGCGGCAATCGCCTCCCGCATCTGCAGCGCAACGGCCCGGTAGGACGGATGCCCCTCCCGCCCGGAGCGGAGCTCGATCAGATGGAGCGCCTCGCGCGCGTCGAGCTCGAGCACGTAACGGATCCGATAGGCAAGACAGAGCGCGTAGGGCGCCTCTTCGGCGAGCCCTTCCCCGCGCAGCCGCTCGTACTCCACGCGTGAGATCTCGAGCACGCGCGCGTACTCCGGGCCGAGGCCTGACTCCACTACCTCGTGCGGCACATCGCCGCCGAGATCGGGCGAGAGCCGCTGCCACTGGCACGTGAGCAGGCGGTGCCTCTGCAGGTCGCGGAAGGCGCCGTAGTCGGAGACGATCTCGAAGCGGTAGGTCAGCGTCTCGAAGCCGCGCCCCGGCCGGTGGCGCCTGTTCTCGCGCTCGGACACGAGGTCGCGGACGAGCGCTGCGCGCTCCTCCGCCGAGAGGCCTGCGACCGCCGCGAGCGCCTGCTCCTCACCGACCGTCGACGCCTCGTACAGGAGTGCTGCGAGCAGCTCCTCCTCGCTGCCGTGCGCGCGAAGGAGGCGCACCGACGGAGCAGCGGCCTCGTCGCCCGGGCCCTCGCCGAGCCCTAGCCGCGCGGCCACGGACGCAGCCGCCTCGTTCCGCTCGCGCAGGAACTCGACCCAGCGGCCGCCGCGGTCCGGGCGCGGCACGCGCGCGACGAAGCTCGGCATCACGGCTTGCAGCTCGGCGAGCAGCATCTCGCCGTAGGCACGCGCCTCGGCCAGGGGATGCGCGAGCAGGTGGAGGACGAGCTGCTCATAGGTCTGCCCCGTCGCGTAGATCCCGACGTGCGAGAGCGAAGCCGCCGGGAGGACGCCGCGGACGAGGTCGAGCGCCTTCGCCCGTACGGCGCGGCGGTGCGCGGCCGGCGACTCTCCCTCGGCGGCTGGGAATTTCTCGTCCACCCACACCGAGACGCCGGTGAGGAGAGCCGAGTAGGCGGCGAACAGCTCGTCCATCGCCGCCTCGTAGGCGGGGCCGAACCGCGGGTCCCGGTGGTAGCGGTAGCCGAATCCGTCGAGCTGGGTGTCGTAGGCGATGTAGCGCGTCGACTGCTCGAGATAGGCGGCGAGCCGCGGGCGCTGCAGGATCTTCGTGAGCAGGTTGGACGTCCACTCGCAGGCGATGTGCGCGCCGCCGAGCTGGGCGACGGAGTCGTCGCCGTAGCCGAGGAAGATCGTCTCGTAGAGCTTCGCGGCGCGCTCTCCCTCCGCCAGCTCGACGACGGGAACGTCGGGCAGCGAGTCGGCGAACTCGTCGAGGAAGAGGCGGCGCAGAGTGCCGGCGTAGCGGGAGTAGCGCGCGAAGAGGGCGCCCTTGACGGTCTCGGGCAGGTTGACGAGCGCGAAGACCGGCCGGTCGAGGTTCGTGAAGTGCGGAGCGAGGCGCGCCTGCTCCTCTTCCGTGAACTGCTCGACCGGGTATGTCACCGTCTCCAGCATCTCTAGCTGAATGACCACGCGCTGACGGGGTGCGCTGGGTGCGCGCGATGCAAGAACGCAGGGAGCGTCGATAGCAGCGCTATCGGCGCGACTGAGGACGCCGCAGCGTGCGTGCACAGCGCATTCCGGCAGTCCGTGCTCGTTCTGTTAGAGCTGCGTATCGTGGCCAAAGGATCGCTCAGAGTAAAGCGCGTGTCGGTCGGCACCTCGGGCTGGTCGTATCCGAGCTGGCGGCCCGGCTTCTACCCACCCGGGCTCGATCCGTCCGGCTTCCTCGCCTTCTACGCCGAGCGCTTCTCGACGGTGGAGTTGAACACGACCGGCTACCGGCTCCCGGCCGAGGCGCAGTTCCGGCGCTGGGCCGACCAGGTCCCCGAGGGGTTCGAGTTCGCGCCGAAGCTCCCGGGGGAGCGGCCGCGCACCGTCGCTGAGTTCGAGAGCCGCGTGCGCCACCTCGGCAGCCGGCTCGGGCCGGTGCGGATCTCGCTCAAGTCGAAGCGCGACGAAGGGATCCTCGAGCTGCTGCTCGGCTCGCTCGACCCGTCGTTGCGGCTGGCCTTCGACCTCGAGCATCCGTCGTGGGACGGCATCGAGCCGCAGCTCTCCGAGTCGGGCGCCGTCCGGGTCGGCGACCTCGACCATCCGGCGCCGTTCCGCTACCTCCGCCGCCGGGAAGCGCCGGATGCCGCCTTCGCCGCCACCGTCGCCGCGGCTCGCGAGCCGGTCTACGTCTACTTCCGGCACGAGGATGCGCCCACCGCACCCGCCCACGCCTCCCGCCTACGCGAGTTGCTGGCTAGGCCCTCAGACGTAGGTGACGCGGGGTGACGACGGGCGGGTCGCGCAGCACCTGCGCGATGAGCGACCGCCCGCGCCGGACGTTCTTGGCACCGACGTACACGTCGGCGAGCACCGTGGAGAAGATCCGGTCGGGCCCGTCCACCTCCTGGCCGATCTGCGCCGCCCGGTCGATCAGGAGCCCCGGATCGGCCTCCGGCGTCACCTCGGCGAGCGGGAGGGCCGCAAGGCGGCCGGTCTCAGGCGCATAGACGAGCACGTTCACGACGGCGCACCGAGGCTTCCGGCTGGGGGTGAGCTGCTGCGGCAGCCCGAGCGCAGAGCGCAGATGAGCCTCGATCAGGTCCACCCCCCAGACCGCCTCGACGATCTGGTGGATCCTCCCGCCGCCCATCCGGGCGTTCACCTCGACGATGCGAGGCCCCTTGCTCGTGCACTTCCCCTCGACGTGCAGCACCCCCCGCCGGAACCCGAGCGCCTGCACGGTCCGCACGCTGAGCTCCACGAGCCGTCGGACCGCCTTCCCGTCGTGGTCGTGCGGGCAGTGCAGGCCGGTCTCCTGAAACGAGGGCTCGTGGGTCGGGAGCTGCTGAGACACACTCGAGAACACGCACTCGCCGTCTTCGAGCACCAGGTCGATGTCGAACTCGACGCCGTCGAGGTACTCCTCCAACAGGAGGTCGGTACGCGAGTGCAGATTGACGACGCGCGTCGATCCGAGCTCCTTCCGAACGAGCCAGTAGATCTCCGGGAGCGAGTCGAGCTCGTCCACCCGGATGCAGCCGACCTGACTGTGGCCGAACTCCGGTTTCACGACTGCCGGGAAGCGGATGTCCGCCGCGGCGGCATAGAGCTCGTCGACCGACTGCACACGTTGCGCCCTCGGGGTCGGTAGGCCGGCGCGCTCGGACGACTCGCGCGTGCGGAGCTTGCTGCGCGCAGCGTCGACCGCCTCGACGGGGTTGCCCGGCAGCCCGAGCGCCGCCGCCACCCGCGCCGCGATCGGCGGGCACTCCTCCCAGAACGTCAGGACTCCGTCCGGCCGTACCTCTGCAGCCGAGAGCGCGCCGACCGCCGCGCGGGCATCCTCGTCGGGGTCGCCGGTGACAGGCACGGAGAGCCACTCCGAGGCGACCCCGTCGTCCACGAGCTGCTTCGACCAGTGACCGGGCTCGTCCACGATCACGAGCTGTGCCCCGAGCCCGGCCAGCCGCTCGTAGATACGTCTCTTGCCCGGGTAGCCCGCGCCGACAACGACCACGGTCGCGCCTTCCGCCGTCACGCCTCGCCCCACCTGGGATCGTCCACCAGTCGCGTGCGGTCGCTCGGGGTGTTGCTGCGCTCGAGCGCAGTCGTCAGCAGCGGCGCCTGCTCGAGCGACTCGAGCAGCACATCTCCCTCGATCCGCAACACCGTCGTGTCGGCTTCGGTGGTGACGGTCGCATTGCGCGGTGCGTTGTCGAGCAGTCCGCGCTCGCCGAAGCCTTCACCGGGCCCGATGTGCGCGAGCACCTCGCCATCTCGATGGACGACGACCCGGCCGTTCACGACCGCGTAGAACGCGTGCGCCGGTGTGCCCTGGACGACGACGTCGACCCCCTGCGGCAATGGACACACCTGCGAGGCCGAGGCGAGCTGCTCGAGGACCAGCCGCGGAGTCCCTTGCGTGATCGGCAGCTGCTCGACGATCCCGAGCCGCGAGGCAAGCGCCTCGCTGCGCTTGCGGCTCGCCTCGTCGAGCCCGCGGAGGCCGAGGAGAGAGGCGACGGCGAGCCCGATGGTGGAGGTACCGAGAATCCAGAAGCTCGCCGAGAGCGAGGTCTCCTTGATCAGCGTCGTGGCCAGCACGGCGCCGCAAACCATCGCGGCGATCGAGCTGGCGTCGAACAACCCTGCGATCCGGCCGAGCGTGTCCCGCGGCGTTACCCGCGCCAGAAGCGTCTCGCTGACCACCTCACAACAGACGAGCCCGGCGCCTCCGAGAACCGTGACGACAAGCGCGAGCGCCACAGCGTCGCTGGCTGCGTAGACGAGCTGGGTGACGCAGGCGAGCACCGCCGCACCCACGACGACGAGCGTCAGTCGCCGGCTCGTCGCGAGCTGCCCGTTGAACACGGCGCTGACGAGCCCGCCTGCCCCGGAGGCCGCGAGCAGGAGCCCGTACCCGCTGGTGCCGAGACCCAGCGACCGGCTGCCGTAGAGAACCAGCTGCACGGTCTGCGCGCCGTACGTGAGCTCGACCATGGCCACGATCACGAACAGCGGGATGACGAACGGCGTCGCGCGCGCCGTGCGCACCCCCGCCCGGACTGCGGCCACGGCTCCGTGACTCCGGTCGGTCCGCAGCGCGCGATCGCGCAGCGTCGAGAAGAGCAGCGCCGAGACGGCAAACGTGGCGGCGTTGACGACGAAGGCCGCGGCAGGAGACGTCACCGCCAGCAGAAACGCACCGATTGCCGGACCGACGACGATGGCCAGGTCCTGCACGGTGTGCAGGAGCGCATTGGCGGGCCCGAGCCGGGCCTCTCCGACGAGACGAGGCATGAGGGCCAGCGCCGCCGGCCGCTCGGCGCTCCCCGCCGCAGACGCCAGCGCGACGACGCCGATGACCACCGCGATCGGGCCATGCCCCGCGGCGATGGCTGCGAGCACGACCATGAGCGCGAGGCGGAGCAGGCTTCCGACCGTGAGCACCGTCCGCTTGCGGTATCGGTCAGCAACCGCACCGCCGGCAGGCGCGAGGAGCACGAAGGGAAGCAGGCGGCAGATCGTCGCCGCCCCCACCCAGGCGGCCGAGTGCGTCCTCTGGAAGACGTAGGCGAGGAGCGCGGCGTTGTAGAGCCAGTCACCGACCTGGGAGGCTGCGCTGGCGCCGATCAGCAGGCGCGCTTCGCGAATGCCCAGCACTCCGCGGTAGGCGGACAGTGCTCGGCGGGACGTTTCGGCGGTGAGACTTCCGAGGCCCATTGAAAGCCGGCTGATCCTCGCTCTCTCGGGCCGGCCGAGTCAATCCGCGACGACCGCGCAGGCCGATCTGGCGGGACGGGCTGCGCTAGGAGGCGGCGCGCAGCGCGGCAGCGCGCATCTGCGCGATCGTCCGCGGCGTGCCTGCGCTGTGCGACCACGTCGGCCACGAGTAGGGCGTGTCCGTGTCGATCGCGCAGCCGATGGTGCAGCCGAGCTTGGCACCCTTCGCCGTGGTCGAGAAGAGACCGGAGAGCAGTCCTCGAACGGCCGCGCCCCCGTGCTTGTGCCGGACGACGTTGAGGATCTCCCAGTCCTCGATGCCCTCGCGCAGGACCTCGAGGCGCGCGCTCGCAACCGGCCCGTCACGGCCCGGATAGACGAGGATGAAGGAGCCCTTGCCCTTGGCGTTCGAGACGAGCGGGTTGCTCTTCGAGTAGGTCGTCGTGCCCTGCCCGTACAGGAGGCCGGTGATGCCCTCGAGTGCCGCCCAGTCGACGAAGACGCGCGCATCGGCAGCCGGCTCGGTGGCGGTGAAGCCGGGCGTCGAGTGCGAGTCGGCGTCGTACGTGTACGTCCAGATCTGCTTGCCGTGGCTCCTGGCCGCGTCGATCAGGCCCAGCTCCTGGGTGGCATGGGAAATTCCCTGGCGCGACAGAGACGGGTTCGTGTACTTGCCGTAGTAGCGGCTGGCGAGCACGACCCAGGCGTCGACGTCGTCCTTGCCGCCGTTCCAGAGGAAGCGGTTCTCGGTGGTCGGCATCCCGGTCACGATCACGTTGCTGCCGGCGAAGCACGAGTGCGTCACCTTCGCCTGCGCGTCGACGACGCGGAAGCTCGGCAGCCCGGGCTCGTCCATCCCCCAGAGGTACGGATAGGAGTTGAGCCAGCCGTGCGCCTGCCAGAACGAATGCACGGACCTGAGGTACGAGCACCAGGCCTGCGGCTTGAACGGCGACCGGCGGCCGACGTACGTCTTCGGGCTCCAGCGGTTGTTCGAGATCGGGATCCACATCGAGGCGAACTGCGAAGGCTCTCCGGCGGCGGCGACCATCTGCGCCGACTTGTCGCGCCACCAGCGCCTGTCGCTCGTGTAGCCCGATGGCTTGTTCGGGTTGCCGTAGCCCCAGCTCGTCGGCGAGATCCGGTAGGAGGCGAGGAAGCTGAAGAGGCCCGGCAGCGACGACTCCGGCGCGATCCCGTAGAGGCTGTTCACCTTGTTGGAGTAGGACTGCGCCGAGAGGTTGAACGCGGTGAGCAGGCTTCCGGAGACCTGGTTCTGCTTCGGCAGCGCCACCGGCGACACCGTCACGGTGATCGGGACGAGTGTCCTCGCCCCGTCGGCGACCACGAGGACCGAGCCGTTGTATGTGCCCGCAGTCGTGCCGTAGGGCACGGTCACCTGCAGCCAGAGCGGCTGGTTCGTGCGCTCGGCCGAGCGCTCCGCGCCGTTCCAGGGCAGGAGGGCGTCGGGCACCGCCCTGCCGTCGACGGAGACGTAGTGCGCGAAGAGGAGGTGCAGCTCGAGCGGCGAGTCGATCGTCTGCGAGACGACCGAGACCTCCTGCGCTCCACGGACGAGAATCGTCGCGTCATCCACTCCTCCGACCGGCATGGCGAGCGACACGGAGGATGCGGGGTGCGCCGGCGCGGCGGACGAGGCGGCGAACGTCGTCCCCGACGGGTAGACGCCGACGGTCGATTGCAGCGAGCGCGCGGAGCTGGACCCTGCGCTCAGCGCCAGGACCATGAGTACGAGAGGTACAACCCGCTGCACGACCCAATGCATCGGCCCGCGCTTTGTAGCAGGGAACCCCTCAGAAGAGGGAGTGCGCGCCAACATGCCGCTCGTAAGCGGCGGTTGCCACGATATCCGTGAGCTCGGAGACGGCCTTCCGCACCTCGTCCTCGGTGTTGAAGAAGTGCGGCCCGAGGCGGATGCCTCCCGCTGGGTCCGGCCGGAAGTCGCAGACGATCCCGCGCTCGCCGAGCTCGGCGTGGCAGGCGGCGTGGTCCGGCGTCGAGACCGTGACCGTGCCGCCGCGACGCTCGGGCTCGCGCGGCGAGACGACCTCGAGCCCCGCCTCGTCGCAGAGGTCGATCAGGAGCTGCGTGAGCGAGAGCGAGCGCTCGCGGATCCGCGGCACACCGACCTCCTCGATCACGTCGTAGCCCGCTGTCGCCGCGTACAGGGCGGGGACGTTCGGGGTCCCGGTCAGGAAGCGGCGCGCTCCCGCCGCGTACTCGAGCTCCGGCTCGAAGGCGAAGGGTCGCGCGTGCGCCTGCCAGCCCACGAGCGTCGGCTCGAGCCGCTCCGCGACGTCGGGCCGCACGTAGAGCCAACCGGCGCCCGGCCCGCCGCAGAGCCACTTGACGCTGCCACCGACGGCGAAGTCGACGCCGAGCTCCGTCAGGTCGACCGGCACGACGCCCGCCGACTGGTAGCAGTCGAGCACCACGTACGCACCGGCCTCGCGCGCGCGACGGACGATCGGCTCGACGTCCTGGATCTCGCCGTTCTTGAACAGGACATGGCTGATCGGGACGAGCAGCGTCCGCTCGTCGATCGTCTCGGCAATGGCGGCGTCGTCGTCCACCGCGACGACCTCGAGCTCCGGCTGCGCCTGGTAGAGGTAGCGCACCGAGGGGAAGTTCGCCTCCTCGTAGACGATCCGGTTGCGGTCCCCGCCTGGCGCGAAGCAGGAGAGGACGATCGCCTCGGCGACCGTCACGTTCTGGTGCATGACGATCGAGCCGACGGGAGCGCCGAGGATCCGGCCGAGCTGGTCGCCCACCGTGACCGGCATCTCCCACCAGCCCTCCGCCCATGCTCTGATGCCGCGCTCGCGCCAGGTGCGTGCGTACTCGCAGAGGTTGTCCTCGGCCGCCGCGGGCATCGCGGCGAGCGAGTGGTTGATGAGGTACGTGCAGGTCGCGAGGATCGGGAAGCGATCGCGGTACTCGGCCGGGTCGATCATGCGCGCGAGGCCAGCGCTTCGTCCTCGGCTGCGTAGTCGAGCATGCCCTCGAGGTACGTCCCCTCCCAGCTGCGGCCTTGCTCGAGCTCGCCGACGATCCAGGCGCACGTCTCTCCGACGGCCTCGGGATAGGCCGTGACCGGCCGATAGCCGAGCTCGCGCTCCGCCGCGTCCATCGAGACGACGAACGGCCGCGGCACGCCCCAGGGGTTGTCGAACTCGTCTCCGGGCAGCGGAACAGGCTCGAGCTCGTGTCCGAGCGAGTCGCCGATCGCGCGGCAGATCTCGAGCGTCGTCGGCGGGTCCGGATCGCCCGCGTTGAGGGCGCGGCTCCCGGGCGAGGTGGCCGCGAGGCGGATGAGCTCCGCGAGGTTCGCGACCGATGTCGTGTGGAAGCGGCTCTCGCCGTTCCAGGCCAGGGCGACGCGGTGGCGCCCGTCCACGGCGCGCTTGACGAAGAAGAGCTCGCGCGGGAGCTTCGCGCCGGGACCGTGGATCGCGCAGGGGCGGAGGACTGTCGCCGGCAACGGGCCCGTAAGCACGGTCTGCTCGAGCTCTGCCTTCTGCGTCGAGTACGTGGCGCCCCCCGGCTCCGCCGTGCGTTGCGTCTCGGGGATCGGGACGGGGAACTGCGGGAAATCGTGTTCCTCTCCGTCGAGCGCCAGCCCGTCGTCGTCGGCATAGACCGAGGCGCTCGAGATGACCACGAGCGAGCCGACGAGCCCCTCGAGCGCGTTGAGCTGCTCGCCGTGCTCGCGATGCATGGCGACGGTGTCGAGGACGACGTCCGCGCCCTGCCCGAGCGCAGCCCGCAGCTGCGCCGTGTCCTCCCGGTCCGCGGAGACCGCTTCGACGCCGAGCTCCTCGAGCCCGTCGGGCAGGGTGCCGGAGCGCGAGACGGCGACGACGTCCCAGCCGGCCGCGGCGAGTGCGCGCGCGGCGGCGCGGCCGATCTGCCCCGAGCCGCCGATCAGCACCGCGCGGGGCACTAGAGCCTCACCGCCTCCACGCGATCAACCCTATGCCGCGCGGCGAAGGCGGCGACGGCGGCGGCCGCGAGGACGATGCCACCGGCGATCTCGAGCGTGAGGTGGATCCCGTGCCCGGCCGAGTTCTCGGCAGCGAGAAGCACCTTGGCGACGATCTTCCCGTGCCCCTTCACGCCCGGGCTGTTCTCGGCGCTCGTGATGTTGCCGCCGGTCGTCACGAACTGGATCACGACCTGCCGGAAGACGGGCGGGATTCCGAGCCTGACGAGCTTCTCGGTGAGGCCGCTCGTCAGCTGTGCGTTGACGACTGCGCCGAGCACCGCCACGCCGAAGACGCCTCCGAGCTCCCGGCTCGTGTTCACGGTCGAGGCGGCCATCCCCGACTGCTCCGGCGGGACGAGCGTGAGCACCGCCGCCGTCATCGTGACGAGGGCGATCCCGAAGCCGAGCCCCGCGATCGCGAGCGGCCAGGCGAGCGCCGCGACGCTCGTCGTCGCCGTGAGCTGTTGGTCGACGAGCAGGAGCCCCACTCCCGCGAGGAGACAGCCGAGCACCATCGGCACGCGTGGCCCGACCCGCGCCGTCCAGCGGCCGGCGATCGGACCGGCCACGATCATCGCGGCCGCGAGCGAGGTGAAGACGAGCGCGATCTGGTAGCCCGAGAAGTCGGTGATCAGCTGCAGGTAGAGCGCGGTGAAGAAGAAGACCGAGAAGACCGAGAGGTTGGTCGCGAACGCGACGACATTCGCCGCCGTGAACGTCGGGTCGCGCAGGAACTCGAGCTTGAGCACCGGATCGGCCACGCGCTGCTCGACGAGGACGAAGACGACCACCAGCACCGCTGCGGCGGCGAAGAGGACGTCGATCCACCACGTGCCGTAGCCGCGGTTCTCCCCCTCGATCACGCCGAAGGTCGCGGCCAGGATCGCTGAGGCACCGACGGCGAGCCCCGGCACATCGAGCCTCCGCCCTGCCAGGTCCCGGCTCTCGGTGAGCGTCACGGCTGCCACCGCCAGCGCGACGGCGCCGAAGCCGAGGCCGAACCAGAAGATCCAGCGCCAGCCGGCGCCGGAGATGAGCACACCGCCGATCACCGGGCCGAGGGCGAGCGCTAGCCCCGAGACGGCGGCCCAGACGCCGAGGGCGACGGCGCGCTCCTCGCGGTCGGGGTAGATGTGGCGGATGAGCGAGAGCGTGCCCGGCTCCGACGCGGCTGCACCGATGCCCATCACGACCCGGCCGGCGATGAGGGTGCTCGGGTCCGGCGCGAGGGCCGCGACGATCGAGCCCGCGCAGAACACGGCGACGCCGGCGAGCATCACCTTCTTCCGTCCGAGCAGGTCGCCGAGCGTGCCGCCGGTGAGCATGAGCGCCGCGAACGCGAGCATGTAGCCGTCGACGATCCACTGCAGGCCGGTGACGCTGACGCTGAGCGACGACTGGATGTCGGCGAGCGCGACGCTGACGATCGTGTTGTCGAGAAAGGTGAGGAAGAGGATCGCGCAGACGGCCCCGAGAGCCGCTTCGCGGGCATGACGCTGCCGGAACAGCGCGAGCGACCTCATGAGGGAGCTACGAGGTGCAGGCCGACGGAGCTGGGCCTTGGAGCGCTACGAGCTTGCACAGGCTCGTGTCTCCGACCTTCCACGTGCCGTTCTCGCGCACAGCAGTCCCGTTTTGCGGGGGAAGTGCGGCCCCGCCGACACCGATCGCGTACTTGACGACGGCCCTGTTGGGCCCCTGAAGCGTCACGGACATGACCGTCGCCTTCACGGACTTCGCGAGCGGGTTCTTCGCAAAGGTCGTGACCAGTCCCTTGAACCGTTTGCCGTTCTCAAGCAGAGCGACTTTCTGGGCGACGGGTGTCTTGGCCGAGAAGAACTTCAGATAGGCGCTCTTGATCTGCTCCTGGGCGGTCGGGCCGCTCTTCGGCGAGGAGCTCTTGTGGCCCCCGCCGCAAGCGGCGAGCCCGAGAGCCGCGACTGCGACGGCGAGGGCGAGCGGGATCCGTCTCACGGCGAGTAAGCCTAGACCCCTTGCAGCGACCGCGCACCGGGGCCGACGTAGCGGGCCGAGGGCCGGAAGAGCCGGCCGGTGCGCTTCTGCTCGAGGATGTGCGCCGACCAGCCGGCGACGCGTGAGCACGCGAACATCGCCGGGGCGAGAGGCGGCGGCACCTCGGCGATGTCGAGGACGAGAGCCGAGTAGTACTCGACGTTCGTCCGCAGCGGGCGCTCGGGATGCCGGCGCTCGAGCTCCGCCAGCGCCGCCTCCTCGAGGCGCTCGGCGATCTCGATCTGCGGGGAGCCGAGCTCGCGAGCCGTCTGCTTCAGGATCCGCGAGCGGGGATCCTCCGCGCGATAGACGCGGTGGCCGAACCCCATGATCCGCCTGCCGGAGTCGAGGGTGTCGCGTACCCACTTCTCCGGGTCGCCCATCTTGCCGACCTCCTCGAGCATCGGCTTGACGTAGGCCGGCGCACCACCGTGCAAGGGGCCGGAGAGCGCACCGACCGCGGCCGAGAGCGCGGCGCCGCAGTCTGCGCCGGTCGACGCGACGACGCGCGCCGTGAACGTCGAGGCGTTCAGCCCGTGCTCGGCCGTGCAGATCCAGTAGGTGTCGATCGCCTGGGCGGCTCTCGGGTCGGCCTGGCCGCGCCACTGGAGGAGAAACCGCTCGGCGGCCGTCTTGCCTTCCTCGACCACCTCGGCCGGAACCTCGTCGTCGTGCCCCTCCGCGAGCCGCGCCGAGCGGGCGACGATCGACATCATCTGGCCCGAGATGCGGCCGAGGTCCTGGCGGGCCTGGTCGTCCGAGATCTCGTTCAGCTTGCCGAGCCCCCACAGGCCGGAGAGCCGTGCCGTTTGGGCCTGGAGATCGGCAGGGGCGTGGCCGGTCAGGCCGGCGGGCTCGAACGGCTCGGCGAGCGGCATCTTCGACTCGATGTCGTCGTCGACGAGCAGGCCCCAGACGTTCTCGTACGGATACTTGCCGATCAGCGGCTCGACGTCGACGCCGCGGTAGCGAAGCATCCCGCCTTCGCGATCGGGCTCCATGATCTCGGTCTCGACCGCGACGATCCCCTCGAGGCCGGGCCTGAAGTCGTTGCTGCTCATACGTTGATCTCCTCCAGCTCGATCTCCTGGCCGGCACCGCGTTCCCGCGCGGCCGCGAGCACGAGCGCCGCGGCGGCGAGGTCCTGGACGGCAACGCCGACCGACTTGTACAGCGTGATCTGGTCTCGAGAGCTGCGCCCGACCGCCGTCCCGGCCACGATCTCGCCGAGCTCGACGACGCCGTCGGGGCCGCGCGGCTCCAGCTCGGGCGCGCCCGCGGGAAGCGGGGCGAATGCCGAGGCGCGCTGCTCGACCACGACGACGTCTGCCCGCTCGACGATCGCCGGGTCGAGCTCCGAGCCTCCGTCGATGGTCGAGCCGACGGAGCTGACGTGGGTTCCCGGGCTCAGCCACTCGAAGCGAACGACCGGCTCCGGAGAGGCAGTGGTTGCGTGGACGACGTCGGCGCCGCGCACCGCGTCCTCGAACTCACCCCGGCCCGCAATCCGCACTTCGGCGAAGTCGCGCACGCGTGGGAACATCTCCTGCGCCGACCGCGACTGAACGCCGGTGCCGAGAATCGCGAGCACGCGTGCATCCGGCCGCGCGAGCAGGCGGGTTGCGACGGCTGCCGCGGCGGCGGTGCGCATCGCGGTGATGTACGTCCCGTCCATCAGCGCCGCCGGAGTGCCCGTGTCGGGCTCGAAGAGCGCGATCAGCGCCTGGTGCGTCGGCCGGTCGCGGTTGTCCGGAAAGAGCGTGACGAGCTTGCAGCCGAGGCCACTGGAAGGGGCGTAGCCGAGCATCGCGCCGAGGATGCCGTCCTCGCCGGCGCGGGCGCCCACGCGCGGCACGAGCGACGCCTTCCCGCCGGAAAGCTCGGCGTGCGCGGCCGCGAGCGCGTCGAGAAGCGCGTCGAGGTCGAGCAGCTCCTCCACCTCGCTGCGGCTCAGGACAAGCATCTCAGCCCTGACGGTACTCCTAACCGACGAGCGTGAGCGTCCAGTCGGGGCGGTGCTGCGCGTCGAGCGAAAACAGGAGGATCCGCTGCCACTGGCCGAGGCAGAGGGCGCCGTCGGCGAACGGCACCTGCTCCGAGCGTGGGCCGAGGAGGAACGCAAGCAGGCGCTCACGCGAGCGGAGCTTTCCCGGCACGACGCGCTCGAGCAGCGACTCGAGGTCCTCGAAGAAGCCCGTCTCGCGCTCCTGGACGCGGACGAGCGAGAGCGTGCTCTCCGCGTGGAGAAACGCGATGCCCGAGCCGACGCCCGAAGCGGCGACCTCGCGCGACACGTCGTTCGTGATGTCCATCACCGACAACGACGGGAGGGCCGCGGCGATCGAGTACGGGACTTCGACGGTGGTCATGCCTGTGCGACCTCCTTGGGCAGCCTGAAGTGGACGTCCTCCTTGGCGACTTCGATCTCCTCCGGCAACGCGTAGCCGACCTCGGCGAGTCGAGCCGCCGTCGCCCGCACGAGCTCCTCGGGCGTCGACGCGCCGGCGGTGAGTCCGATCGTCTCATGGCCGTCGAGGAGCCTGGGATCGAGCCCGCTCTCTCCGTCGACGAGCGTCGCCTGGGCGCCCGCGGCCTGTGCCACCTCGACGAGGCGCTGCGCGTTCGAGCTCGTCTCCGAGCCGATCACGAGCACGAGCGTGGCGCCCTGCGCGACCATGGCCTTCACCGCGTCCTGGCGGTTCTGCGTCGCGTAACAGATGTCGTCGGCGTGCGGCCGCCGCAGCGTGCCGAGGTGATCCTCGAGCGCGTCGACGATCGGGGCGACGTCGTCGAGGGAGAGCGTCGTCTGGGTGATGACGGCGACGGGCTTCTCGGTGTCGAGCTCACGGGCCTGCTCGGGCGACTCGATCACGACCGTCGAGCCCGGCCGCTCGCCGAGCGTCCCGATCACCTCGACGTGATTCTTGTGGCCGACGAGCGCGACGAGGTGGCCGCTGTCGGCGTAGCGCCGCGCCTCGGCATGCACCTTGTTCACGAGCGGGCAGGTCGCGTCGACGACTCGAAGGCCCCGCCGCTGCGCGTTCTCCTTCACCGCGGGCGCGACGCCGTGGGCCGAGAGGACACAGATCTCGCCCTCCGGGATCTCGCCCTCGTCCTCGACGAAGACGGCGCCGAGCTGCTCGAGCCTCCGCACGACGTGCTCGTTGTGGACGATCTGGTGGCGGACGTAGACCGGCGGCCCGTACTGCTCGAGCAGCCGCTCGACGATCTCGATCGCGCGGTCGACTCCGGCGCAGAAGGAGCGCGGCGCGGCGAGGAGGACGCGGCCTCTCATGTGGCCGCCGCCTCTTCGAGGGCCTGCAGCGCGCGCAGCGCGTCGCGTATCGAGCGGACCGCGCCGCCGCGCCGCGTGGCTACCCAGCGAAGGAGGCCCGCGACGTTCGTGCGCCCGTCGGCGTGCACCGTCCGGTCCACTCCCTCGACCGCACTGGCCGCGTCGTCGGAGATCGCGCGCACCACGCCTGCGAGGCGGCCGCTGCGGGCGAGCACGCCGCTCTCCATGTCGACCGCGTCGGCGCCGCTCGCCTCGCGGAGGCGGGCACGCTCGGCGGCGTCGTGGACGAGGACGTCGCCGCCCACCACAACTCCCGTGCGGGCGCCGCGCACGCCGAGCCCCGGCCCTTCCCAGAGCGTCGCGCCTCTCTCGTCGACCACGCGCGTCGCGTCGAGCACGTCGCCGACGTGCAGCTCGCCGAGCGAGCCCGCGAGCCCGAACGACACGACGCGTCCGTCGGGGACGCCGTTCGAGGCGCGCAGGCCGACGCGCACCGTATGGAGGCCGAGCCGGCGCGCGACCCGCTCCTCGGCGCTCGTCGCGCAGGCGAACGTCAGCCCGTCAGCGTCCATGCCAGGCTCCGCACGGTCTCCTTCAGGCTCCTCGAGGCCTCGTAGGCTGCCGAGGGCTCGAAGCCGCAATGGATCCCGCAGTGCTCGCAGCGCGGGTCGTTGCCGGGGCCGTACGCGTCCCACTCCATCCCTTCGAGGAGCGCCTCATAGGTCGGAAAGATGCCGTCGGTCAGGAGATAGCACGGGCCCTTCCAGCCGTAGGGGTTGCGGGTGATCGAGCCCCATGGCGCGCAGGTGAGCTCGCGCTGGCCGGTGAGGAAGTCCTGGTAGATGGGCGACGCGATCCAGCGGTAGCCGTGCTCCTTCGTCGCCGCGCGAATCGCCCGGAACTTCTCCTCGTGCTCGTCGCGGGTCATCGTGAGCGCAGGATCGATCTGCGAGTACTGATAGCCGGGCGCGATCATCATCCCGTCGATGCCGACCTCGTCGGTGAGGTAGCGCATCATCTCGATCACGTCGCCGACCTCGGTCTCTTTGAAGATCGTCGTGTTGGTCGTGACGCGGAAACCGCGGTCGCGCGCGATCTTGATCGCGTCGACGGCGATGTCCCAGAGGCCCGGGTAGTCGCAGACGTAGTCGTGGATCTCGCGCATCCCGTCGAGGTGGATGACGAAGGTCAGCCGGTTGGACGGCTCGAACCAGTCGAGGCACTGCTCGAGCCGCAGCGCGTTCGTGCAGAGCTCGATCGTCTTGCCGAACTCGAGCACCTGCGCGACCACCTCGTCGATCCCCTTGTAGACGAGCGGCTCGCCGCCGCAGATCGAGACGACGGGAGCGGGACACTGGACGGCCGCGTCGACGCACTCCTCGACCGACAGGCGCGCACGGTTCGACTCGTACTCGCGGATCTTCCCGCAGCCGATGCAGGCGATATTGCACGCGAGGGTCGGCTCGAGCATGAGCACTAGCGGATAGCGCTCGCCTTTCCGCTGCTGCGCAGCGACGTACTTGCCGATCGAGACCGTCGAAGCGAGGGGGAACTTCATCCAGCCAACCTTTCTCTCAGTCGTCCGAGTGCGAGAAGCGGAAATGTGATGCGGTACAGGTGATAGCGAATCATGAAGTCGAGTGGGAACCCTGTGCCGGTGAAATGCTCCTCATCCCAATCACCATCCGCGCGCTGCGCGGCACAGAGATAGTCTGCCGCCCGGCGACCGCCCGAATCTTCAGCGTTTCCTGCGGCCACGTACGCCAGTAGGGCCCACGCAGTCTGCGACGCCGTCGTGAAATTGGCCCGGCCACGCCAGGCCGGATCGGCATAGGAGCAGATGTCCTCGCCGAAGCCGCCGCTCTCCTGCTGGACCGAATCGAGCCAGGCGACCGCGCGACGCATCGACGGGTGGTCGTGCGGGACGCCGCAAGCCTCGAGCCCGGGCAGCGCGGCTCCCGTGCCGTAGATGTGGTTCACGCCCCAGCGGCCGAACCACGATCCGTCCTCCTCCTGCTCCGAAAGGAGCCACTCGACCCCGCTCTCCGCAGCCTCGCGATGGGAGCCGAGCGTCCCGAGTGTCTCGAGCGAGTGCGCGGTGACGTCGGCGCTCGGCTCGTCGGTCACTTTGCCGAAGTCGCAGAACGGGATCTTGTACAGCCACATCGCCCGGTTGTCCACGTCGAACGCACCCCAGCCGCCACCACGGGACTGCATTCCGACGAGCCAGTCGAGCCCGCGCGCGATCGCGTCCTCGCCGCGGCCGAGCTCGTGCAGCGTCAGCGCGACGACGGCCGTGTCGTCGACGTCCGGGTAGAGGTCGTTCTCGAACTCGAAGGCCCAGCCGCCCGGGGCAAGGTCGGGCTTGCGGATCGCCCAGTCCCCCTTGACGGTGACCTCCTCGCGGAGGAGGTAGTCGCCGGCCCTGCGGAGCGCCTCGTGCCCGGCGGGAACCCCGCACGCGCGCAGCGCGAGCGCGGCGAGCGCGGTGTCCCAGACGGGCGACTGGCAGGCCTCGGGCCGTAGCCGCTCGCCTTCGGCGACCATGAAGCCCTGCCAGCCCTCGACGGCCTTGCCGAGCGTCGGATCGTCGAGCCCGTGCCCGAGCGCGGCGAGCGCGATGATCCCCCATACCCAGGGCGGCTGGATCCCGCCCCATGAGCCGTCCGCCTCCTGCCGCTCGCGAATCCAACGTTCCGCGACCCTGAGCGCCCTCCGGCGAAGCGGGCTCGGCCGCCCCGGAGCGCGCGTCTTTCCCGGGATCGCGCCGAGGGCTCGCAGGTCGACGTCGGCCGGCCGCACCGGCCGCAGCGACTGCGCGACGGAGAGGGCGACGAAGGTCTGCCGCGCCCAGCAGGAGAAGTCGTAGATCGAGAACGGTGATCCCGGGGGCAGGAGGACGAGCTCGGGTGGGATCGGCACCATCTTCTGCCAGGGCCACTGGCCGAGCAGGGCCAGGAAGCATTTCGTGAACAGGCGGCTCTTGGGGATCCCGCCCTCGCGCTGGATGTAGGCGAGCGCGCGCGGGCCGGGGTCGACGCCGGCGAGCCGGCACGCGACGTAGGCCTCGATCGACGTGGAAAGGTCCGAGGGGCCTTCGAACCAGATCGCCCACGTCCCGTCGTCGCGCATCCTGGCGAGGAGCTCGTTCGCGATCCTCCGGTCGAGCTCCGGCGTGCGCAGGCCGAGGTAGTGGTGCCAGAAGAGGTGCTGCGCCGTCATCGTCACGTTGGACTCGAGCTCGCCGACCCAGATCCCGTCCGGTCGCTGCAGCTCGAGCAGGCGACGCGTGCCGCGCTCGATCGCGCCGTCGAGCCGAGTCAGCTCGGCCGTGGCGCTCACGTTCTCACCAGACCGGTAACAGTTACCGTCACGACTTCGTAACGGCGTTGGAGCCTTGCTTCAGGCCGTTCCAGGAGACGCGTCGGAAGCCGCGTGACACTCTCGTATAGGTACCGGTTACCGGTCGTTTGCCTCATGCCGAGACTGTGGCATGCGCGCTGCTCAGGATGTGCTGAGCCGCCCTGCGACCGCTGCGGATGGCGCTCTCCATCGTCGCCGGCCAGCCGGTGTCGGTCCAGGTGCCCGCGCGGGCGACCTCGGGCCGGGAGGTCTCGACGCCCGGCCGCTGGACGCCCGGACGGAGAGCGACCGTCGCGTAAGGCTCGCGGCTCACCCGAGACCAGAGCAGCTCTGTCTCGCCGAGCCGGTCCATGAGCTGCCCCGCGATCCGCTCCACCAGCTCCCGCCCTCGGACCTCGAGCAGCTCGGGCGCACCGCTCGAGACGACCGTGAGGTACTGCCCACGCTCGGGCCGACTGCCGGTGAGCGCACCCCGGTCGAACACCCAGTGCGCGTCGGAACCGAGCAACGCGGCGAGCGGCGGCTCGAGCAGCGGCCGGTCGAACCAGAGGTGGACGCTCACGATCGGCGAGTCCTCGATTGCCGGCTCGGGCTCTCCGAGCAGGCGCGCGCTCTCTCGCGGCGGCACCGCCACGACGATCGCGTCGGCTTCGAGCTCGTCGAGCGAGCCGACCCGCGTGTCCGTGAGCGCCGACCCTCCTGCCGCCCCGAGCGCCGCCCCCGCCGCGTCGCCGTGCATCCGGCCGAGCGGCCTCGTCGGGAGGATCAGGTCGCTCCCTGCCCGCGGACCGAGCAGCGCGGTCCGGACGGTGAAGAGGCCGGCCTCGGCCTCGGACTCGTCGCAGCGGAGATTGAGTGCCGGCCGCAAGAACACGTCCCAGAAGCGGTCGATCGACTCGTCGGTCTCGCCCAATCGCCTGAGCAGTTGCCCGAAGGTCTCTTGCGGTCGCGACTGCGCGGAGCGAAGGCGCAGCGTGGTGACCGGAAGTCGGAGCCGGTCCCGCAGGGGCAGGTGGCTGTACCTGAGGAGCGCCGGAAGGCTCGCGGCGATCGCCGCGACCGAACCGTCCTCGGCGACCACCGGCAGCGCGAGCCGCGTGCGGAGGAACGAGCCGCCTTGGCCGATCCGGTCGAGGAAGCGCAGATACTCGGTGAAGCAGCCGAGGGCGATGTGCTGCCCGTTGTCGGGCGGGGGCTCCGGATCGCCCTCGCGCTCGGGCAGAGTCTGGACCGCCCCGCCCAGCGTGGGCCGCGCCTCCAAGACCGTCACGGCGTGGCCGGCGTCGACAAGGTCGAGCGCCGCCGCAAGCCCCGCAAGCCCGCCGCCCACCACCGCGACCTTCACGGCAGGAGCCCTCGCGCCACAACGGCGAGCTTGCGCGGCGTGGAGAGCCGCGTCTTGCCGTGGAACACGTCGAAGCCGCTTGCCTCGATCCGGTCGAGCGTCTCGCGGTACAGGCCCGCGAACGTCCCGACACAGAGGGCGCTACGGCGATCTAGCGAGCCCAGCAGGCGCAGCCCCTCGGCGAGGTGCGTCCGCGCCCGCTCGGCCTCGAACGCCATCAGCTCGCGAAACTGCGGCGAGGGCGCCAGCTCGTGGACCTCGAAGGCGGCGAGCTCGTCCTGCGGGAGATAGACCCGGCCGAGCCAGCGGTCCTCGTCGACGTCGCGGATGATGTTGATGAGCTGGAGCGCGATGCCCAATTCACGGGCATAGGTCAGCGCGTGCTCCGTGTCGCTCGAGCCGTAGACGGGAACGCACGCGAGCCCGACCGCGCCCGCAACCTTCTCGCAATAGGCACGCAGGTCGGCGAAATCCGCGTAGGTCGACTGCTCGATGTCCTGCAGGCCGCCGTCGATGAGCGCCGCCAGCGGTTCCCGCGGGATGCCGAACCGCTCGCGCGCGTCGCATAGCGCCACGAACACCGGGTCCACCGGATCGCCGTCGAGTGCCGCGCGAAGCCCCTCGAGCCCGGCCCGCTTCTCCTCCGGCAGCAGGTCGCCGTCGGCGAGGTCGTCCACCCTCCGCGCGAACGCGTAGACGGCGGCGATCGCCTGCCGCTTCGCCCGTGGCAGCAGCATGATCCCGTACGCGAAGTTCTTCGCCTCGCGCCGCGTGATGCGGCCGACCGCGGCGTAGGCCTCCTGAACGCTCATCGCACGAGCACGAGAGCGGCCTCGCGCGCGAGGCGGGCGCGAGACGGCCGGGGCCGGCCGCTGAAGATGTCCCAGCCCGCGGACTCGAGCGCGTCGAGCGCGGCGAGCCCTCCGCGGGCGAAGAGCGCGACCCCCCGGCCGAGCCGCCCGCCGATCCGCTCGCGCAGCACCTCGCCGGGGGCCAGCAGCTCCGCGGCCCGCTGCGCCTCGAACCGGAGCAGCGCGCGCAGCTCCTCGGTCGGCCGGTCGAGCGGCGGGTCGCCGAACACGTGCCGATCCTCCGCCGGCAGATAGATCCGCCCGAGCTCGAGGTCTCGCGGGACGTCCTGGAGGAAGTTCACGAGCTGAAGGCCGGTGCAGACCGAGTCGCTCGCTGCGACGAGCTCGGGCTCGCGCAGCTTGCGGAGCACACCCAGGACGAGGCGTCCGCAGGGGTCGGCCGAGCGGACGCAGTAGTGCTTCAGGTCCGGCCAGGTCTCGTACTCGCTCACCCGCTGATCCAGCCGATTCGCCTCGATCAGCCGCAGGAACGGCTCGCGGGGCAGGTCGAACTCGCGAATCGTGGGCTGCGCGTTGCGCAGCACCGGCCACGTCGCCTCGCCGGCGAAGGCTGCGTCGACCTCCCGCTCGAGCTCGTCGAGAGCCACGAGCCGGTCGCCCTCGTAGGCGTCGCCGAGCTCGTCGACGAGCCGCGCGTAACAGTAGAGCGCCCGGATGTGCGGCCGCAGCGAGCGCGGGAAGAGAACCGAGCCGACCGGGAAGTTCTCGCCGGCGGCGCGCGCTGCGATCTCGGCGAGCTCCACTCGATCATTCTTGCTTGAATGGCCGCGCAGGCGGAGCACCGCGGACCAGCCGAGGGAGGAGAAGATCGTGACCGACGCCGGAGCAACCGGCTCTGGAGTGTCCGGAGGGCGCGAACCGGCGGTCACCGGAGTCGATCGCCGCGACGGCGCGGTCGTCGTCTCGCTCACCGGCGAGCTCGACCTCTACAACGCCGAGGAGATCCGGCGCGCGCTGCTCGAGGCCTGTGCCGACGAGCCAAGGCTGCTCGTCGTCGACCTCGAGGAGGTCCGGTTCATCGACTCGACTGCCCTCGGCGTCCTGATCGAGGCGCGCTCGCGGATGGCCGACCGCAGCGGCTTCCGCCTCGCCGCCCCCGGGCTCGAGACTCGCCGCGCCCTCGAGATCTCGGGCCTCGACCGCCACTTTCTCGTCCACACCACGGTCGCAGACGCGCTCGAACCGGCTCACTGACTCGAGTGCCCGAATCGCTGCTGCCACGCGAGGTGCTTGCGCGCTACGCCGACGCGATCGTGCGGGCCTCGCTCGGCATCGAAGGCGGCGACACGCTCGTCGTCCAGGGGCAGCCCGAGCACCGGGAGCTGCTCGTCGCCATCGCCGAGTCGGCATACCGCGCGGGAGCACGCTTCGTCAACGTGGACACCGCAGACCCGCTCGTGCTGCGTGCGCGCCTCCTGTACGGCAGCGACCAGGCAATCGGGGCCGTCCCGCCATGGTGGCGGCGCCGGCTGCGGGAGATCGCCGGCCCACACGGCGCACTCGTCCAGATCGCCGGCGAAGGAGAGCCGGGCTACCTCGACGGCGTCCCGCCCGAGCGAATCGCCGCCGATTACGCCGGGCTGGCGAAAGCGGCGGCTCCACTGCGCCGCGCGCAGCTCAACATGGTGGCGCGCTGGGCGATCGCCGCCTGGCCGACCGACCACTGGGCCGGACAGGTCTATCCCGGGCTGGAGCCGCTGAAGGCGAAGCGCCGGCTCGCACGCGACCTCGTTCGCTTCTGCCGCCTCACGGACGAGGACGGGAAGGGGACGACCGGCTGGGTCAAGCACCTGCGCACGCTCAGCCGCCGCTCGCAACGCCTGACCAAGCTCGGTCTCGCCCGGCTCGAGCTGCGCGGGCCCGGAACGGCCCTCGACGTCGGGTTCGTCGAGGGCACACGCTGGCTCGGCGGCTTCGACACGCTCGCCGACGGGCGGAAGCTCGCTTCGAACATCCCGACGGAGGAGGTCTTCACCAGCCCGGACCCGCGCCAGACGAGCGGGACGTTCCGGTGCACCTTCCCGCTCTCGTTCCGCGGCCGGCTGATCCACGGGCTCCGCGGCGAGTTCACGCAGGGAAGGCTCGTCCGGCTCGAGGCCGACTCGGACGACGATCGCGACTTCGTCGCCGGTTTCATCGACACGGACCGGATGGGGCGGCGGCTCGGCGAGGTGGCCCTCGTCGACGCCTCGTCGCGCATCGGGCAGGCCGGCCGGATCTACTACACCACGCTGCTCGACGAGAACGCAGCGGCCCACATCGCCTTCGGCAGCGGCTTCGGCGGCACGCGCGCGGAGACTCCCGGGCGCGGTATCAACCGGTCGACGATCCACCTCGACGTCATGATCGGCGGCCCGAAGCTCGAGGCAACCGGCTTCGACGCCCGCGGCCGCCGCATCCCCCTGATCCGCGACGGGATCTGGCAGATCTAGCCGTCGACGACGAGCGCGTTCAAAGGCCCCCAGAGCGCCTCGCTGCGGCGCGAGACGTGCGGCAGCAGCGTCAGCTTCCCGTCGGCCCAGCCGTCGCGCCGGCGCCGCTCGAGCCGCTCCTCGGCCAACGGCTTCCACAGCTCGTCGAACACCCGCGCGGGGTCGCCGTCGATCTCCTCGCGCGGACGCTCGAGATGCTCCTCCCACAGCTTCAGCCGCACGTCGCGAGCGAGCTCCCGGTCGCGGACGACGACGTTCGCCTCCGTGTCGTTGAAGAGCGAGTGCTCGTTGAGGTTCGCGGAGCCGACCGTGAGCCAGGCATCGTCGATCACCGCGGCCTTCGAGTGGACGTACACGGAGTTGCCGCGCGGACCGGGCTGGTAGAGCGTGCACGCGAGGAAGCGGGTGGTGTCGTCGCCGGACGCCTTGTCGGCGTCGATCAGGAAGCCGACCTGGCCGCGGCTGTCGTCGGCGCCGTTGTTCGGTCGCGCCGGTAGGAGTGCGATCACCCGAAAGTCGTCGGACGGCGGCCGGCGCAGCTTGTCGGCGAGCACGAAGGTGATCTCCGGCGACCAGAGGAACTGGCTCTCGAGGTACACGAACCGCTCCGCAGCCTGCAGCGCGCGCAGGTAGCTCTCGAGGATCGACCACTCCCCGTCCCGCCAGGGCTCGTAGAGCCGCTCGGGCATGGTGCGCACGAGCTGCGTCTCGACACCGCCGGGGACCGCCGCGCCGGCCGGCCTCGGCTCCGGCAGCCCGTCCCCGGCGACCGAGTGCCAGCGAATGCGGAAATGCTGCGCGACATCGGCGACGACCGGCCCCTCGAGCCGCACGGCGCTGTCGTGCCAGCCGCGCCCCTCGCGAGGCGGATGCTCGCACGAGTCGAGCCGGTCGCCCGCCATGGCCGTCAGGTCGATCCCGCCGACGAACGCCACCTCGCTGTCGACGACGACGAGCTTCTCGTGGTGACAGTGGAAAGGCCGCTCCCTGGCGTCGAGCGCCATCGAGATCGCCGTGCCGCCGGCCAGCTCCTCACACGCCTGGCGCACCTCGGCGCGAGTCGGGTGGAAGAGCGGCAGCGGCGCACCTGCCCACGCGAGAACACGCACGTCGACTCGCTTGGCCGCTTCGGACAGCAGCTCCCGCAGCGTCGGGCCTCCATCCTCGAGCCGGAAGGAGGGGTCGAAGTGCCAGCCGGCGAGGTGGACGTGCGAGTGCGCCGAGCGAATCGCATCGGCGATCCGCGGCAGCGCCTCGCTGCCGTCTACGAACGGCTCGACGCGGCAGCCCGGGCGCGGCGCGAACGCCGCAGTGCTCGCCCAGCCACCGTCGGAATCGGGAGCGATCGCCGCAGCGCTGTCATGGCGCCGCAGCCGGCGTGCATGGTGCCCTCGAACGATCCGCTCGAGCGTCTCGCCCACCAGATCGTCCACCCGGTTGAGCGGATAGGGGGCCATGGCGTGCTCATGCCCCGCGCCGGGAGGAATGTCACCCGGTCGGCGAGGAGTACCCGTAGCTGTACGTACCGTCGCCGTTGATCAGCGTGCCGCCATTGAGGTCCGGCGTCGGGAAGTCCTTGACGGGCAGGTTGCCGACGGCAGGAGCCATGAAGTCGCGCCAGATCGCGGCCGGCAGGGTGCCGCCCGCGACCGATCCGACGCCCTCGATGTTGTAGAGCGGGACCTCGGCTTTGGGATAGCCCACCCAGACACAGGTCGCAAGCTGCGGCACGTAACCGCAGAACCAGGCGTCCACGAAGTTCTCGGCGGTCCCGGTCTTGCCCGCCACGGGGCGCGAGCCGAGCGCGGCCGCGGTACCGGTGCCATGCTGCACCACACCTTGCAGGGCGTAGGTGAGCTGGGCGGCGATGTTCGAGTTCAGAACTCGCTGGGCTTTCGGGACCAGGCCCTTGATCAGCTTCCCGTTCGCTCCGCGAATGGACTCGAATGCCCGCGGGGCGTGGTGGACGCCGCCGGCCGCGAAGGTCGCGTACACGTCGGTCATCTCGAGCGGCGTGAACCCCACGGAGCCGAGCGTGATCGCGCACACCGGCTTGAAGTACGGGCTCCGGAGCCCCGACTGCTCCGTGATTCCAAGATGATGGGCCATCGCCACGACGTTCCTCACGCCGACCTTGGAGATGAGCTGGGCGAAGATCGTGTTGACGGAGTTCGCCGTCGCGTCGAGGAGGTTCATGGTGCCGGCTGCCTCGTCGGCGTAGTTGTGGACGTCCCACGGGCCGTTGTTCGTCGCGCACGCCGGGTCGGTGATGAAGAGCTCCGGTGGGCCGTAGAACGTCGAGTTGAGCGAGACACCCTCGCTCAGGGCCGTCGCGAGGGTGATGGGCTTGAAGGAGCTTCCCGTCGAGCGGTGGGCCTGGGTCGCGAGGTTGAACTGCATGGTCCGTCCGCTCGGCAGGTAGTTGACCATGGCCTTCACCTCGCCGTTCTGCGGGTCGATCGCCACGATCGCCGCCGCGGGGTCGGTCGGGTAGTGCAGGACCGAGGTGACCGCGTGTTGCGCGAGCCCCTGCAGGCGCTCGTCGAGCGTCGTTCTGACCTTGAGGCCGCCGAGCTCCACCTGCCGCTGGCCGAAATGGGGCAACCCCGCGAGCTGCTGCGTGGCCCAGCCGAAGAAGTTCGGCTGGCGCAACTGCAAATAGAGGTGCCCGGGCCTGAGCTGGAGCCCCTTCCGCTTCGCCGCCCGCAGCTTTCCCGCGCTGATGTAGCCGTTCTTCCACATCGCGCGCAGCACCTCGTTCCGGCGCGCCTTCGCCGCGTGGGGGTTCCTGATCGGGTCGTACACCGTCGGCGCCTGCGGGAGGCCGGCGAGCAGGGCGGCCTGCACGAGCGTCAGCTTGGAGGCGGGCTTCGAGAAGTACGTCCGCGCGGCGGCCTGGGCGCCGTACGCGTGCCTCCCGTAGAAGACCTCGTTGAGGTACTCGGTGAGGATCTGCTTCCGCGTGTACTTCTGGAAGAACTTCGTGGCGAGACAGGCCTCCTTCACCTTGCGCGACAGCGTCCGCTTCGGGTTGCCGATATAGAGGTTGCGGACGAGCTCCTGGGTGATCGTCGAGCCTCCCTGCACGATGTGGCCCTTCGAGAGGTCCTGGTAGAGCGCCCGGACGATTCCCTGGTAGTCGAGGGCGCTGTGCTGCCAGAACCGGGCGTCCTCGATGGCCACCGTGGCCTCGGGCAGCGACGGCGAGATCTTCGCGAGCGGCAGCGGCTGGCGGTTGGTCGCCGACGGCACGACCCCGAGCAGCTGCATGTTGTCGGTGTAGAGGAACGAGTTCTCGCCGAGCGAGAGTGGACGCAGGTCGGCGAGGCTGCACTGGGAGAGCAGGAGCTGCTGGCCCGTAAAGGCGACCGTCGCGATGAGGAGCGCGACGATCGAGGCGAGGAGCAGCGTGCCCACCAGCAGGATGCTCCGGCGCTTGCGGTGACGCCGCCGCAACCGAGCGTGCCGCGCGAGCAGCACGCGCTCGAACTCGAGGTCGTTGCGCGACGCCTGCCCGCGCTGCGGTCCTCTCCCGTTCCGGTTACGGCCCTGGTCGCCTGCCACTCCTCGGACATTGTGCTTGATCCGGCGGTCTGAGAAACCGGCAGCCCGCCGAGCGTTTGCGCGTCGTCGGCGCGGGCATCCCTCCGGCCGTGATCGAGTTCCCGCTTTTCTCCATCACGAGCATCCCCGGCATCCACGACCTCTTCCACTCCACCGGCTTCGTCGTCGCCCGGGACGTCGCCGTCGTCCTCGCCGTCGTCTTCTGGCTCGGGCTCGCCTCCTGGGTGCGGAGGGATGCCCGCCGCCGGATCCGTGAGCCATTCCTCGTCGTCGTGGCGAGTGTCCTCGGGCTCGCGGCGCCGTTCATCGGGCCGGTCGTCTATCTCCTCTTCCGGCCCTCGGACACGCTCGAAGATGTGCACTCACGGCGCGTCGAGCTGCAGGCGCTCGAGCAGCAGCTCGCGCGGCCGCAACCGG
Organism: uncultured Actinomycetes bacterium; assembly: GCA_963748755.1. Taxonomy (GTDB): domain Bacteria; phylum Actinomycetota; class Thermoleophilia; order Gaiellales; family Gaiellaceae; genus Palsa-739. Next base: position 384,663 of record CAVVKA010000003.1, on the reverse strand, counting down.
GGTGCCCGGTTTGCAGCTCGGCGGTCGGCCCCGACTACCTCGCGTGCCCGGTCTGCATGACGATGCTCCGCCGGCCGTGCGCGACGTGCGAGGCGCCGCTCGAGCCGCTCTGGCAGATGTGCCCCTATTGCGCGTCTCCGATCCAGAGGTCGCAGGTGGATCTCGACGCGGCGCTCACCGCGGAGGCGAAGACGACGATCGCGCTGGTCGACGACACCATCCCGCTCGTGCCGCAGCCCGAGCCGCGCGCCGCCGACGCCTAAGACGGAGCGGGCGCGGTGTCCCGCGCCCGCTTTGTTGGTTCCCGTCACGTGGTGAGAGCGACTTGCGCCACCCTCACCGCGCGTTGTCTGGGTAGACCTTCTCCTAAGGAGCCTACGGCAGCGATCCGTCACCCCTCGGTGGTGCAAGTGCGGGCGACGTTAGCTCACGCCGTTGGTCCAGGCGGTGCACTGATCCGAACTCTCGTTCGTCTTCACGTTGCCGCCGGGGCCCGAGACATGCGACCACTGGCCGGCGTCCTGGGCAGAGATGCAGTACTCGGCTCCGACCGCCGCGCCAGTCGCTACATCAGCAGCGGTGCTGGCCTTGACGGTCACGATGCCGGGAATCTCGGGCGGACCAGCAGCGTAGAGCTTCATGCCGGAGTCGTACGTGCTCTTCAGCGTGGCAGCCGTGACGCCCGTGTAGGTGTTGTTGTCCGAGTAGAACGCGGTGGCGTCCGGGATAGCCTGGCGAACGTCCGACGCCGCCGCCGTCTGCTGCGCCTTCTTCTGAAAGCCCAGGTACGACGGAATGGCGATCGCGAGCAGAACGCCGATGATGATCAGCACGACGAGGAGCTCGATCAAGGTGAAGCCCTCGTCACGCGCGAGACGCTGCCGAAAACTGAGCATGCCTTCTTGTCCTTTCATCGATGGTGAGCGCGGGATCTCTCCCGTGACTCGTGGCAGCTGTTCGATCGGCCCGCTCGGTAGGAAACCGGGATGAGTGCGGCCGGAAACGGGTGGTAGCGCGAAACTCCCTGCTAAAGCGAGGTTTTGTAGCGGTAACCGAAGCCGCGAACCGTCTCGATTGGGGTACTCCCTGGAGCGTCCGGGGCTAGCTTTCTGCGCAGGTAGCCGACGTATAGCTTCACCTCGTCGCGGGAGGTGGCGACGGTGTCGCCCCAGACGAGCTCGCGCAGCTGGTCGTGGCTCAGCACCTGATTCGGGTGACCGACGAAGGCGGAGAGCAGCCGGTACTCGAGGCGCGTCAGGGAGACCTCACGCTCGTCGTAGCGCACGGTGCGCTGCGCGAAGGAGATGCTGAGCCGCGCGTCGGCGTACGTGTCCCGTGCACCAGCCGTGCGTGGACGGCGGAGGAGCACATCGACCCGCGCGACCAGCTCTTGCCGTCCGAATGGCTTGACGACGTAGTCGTCGGCCCCGCCCCGGAGCCCGCGGACGCGCTCCAGCTCGGCATCGCGCGCGGTCAGCATCAGGACCGGGACGTCTGACACTTCCCGGATCCGTTCCAGTACCGCCCAGCCGTCGAGACCCGGCATCGCGACGTCGAGAATGATCAAATCGGGCGAACCGGCATAGAGCTCGCGCAGGCCGGCGCGTCCATCCGGAGCGTCGGACACCTGGTGTCCCGCTCGTTCGAGCAGCGCGCGCACGAGCCCGCGAATGTCGTCATCGTCGTCGACGACGAGAATCCGGGAGTCGCCCATCGCAACTCATTCCACCGGGGGGTGCAGGACTCCTCCGCTTTTGCCGATCGCTGGGAGGACGTGCGCGGCGCACCACGAATGCCCGCGTGCACGACAGGAGCTGCTGTGACTGCATCGATCGCCGAGCTCGTCGCCCCCTTCGGGCGAACCCGCCCCGCCGCGAGGGCGAAGAGCCAACCTCCGGAACACGCGATTCCGTTCATCCTGATCGCGGTCGCGACGGCATACGTGCTGCTCTTCCTGCCGGCCGGTGGCCAACTCGACTACCGGCTGGCCTCGGCCGCGGCAGTGCTCAGTGCCGCCCTGCTCGGCCTGGCGCTTTTCTGGTCGATCGTCCCACGAGCCGCAACCATCGGGATCCCGGTGGGCTACATCGCGCTCGCCGCGCTCCTTCGCGAAGCGGCCGGCGGAGCCACATCGGGCTTCGGGGGTCTGTTCCTGCTCCCCGTCCTCTGGCTTGCCATCACCGCCGGGCGCCGCGAGCTGGCCGCGATCCTCGCCGCCATGGGAGCAGCCCAGGCAATCCCGCTCGCACTCGTCGGCGCTCCGGCGTATCCGGAGTCCGGCTGGCGGGGAGCGTTCGTCCTCACCACCGTCGCCACGGTCACCGGTCTGATGGTCCAGCGCCTCAGCGAGGAGTCGCGCGGGCGCAACGCCCTGCTGCAGGAACAGACCGACTCGCTCACCCGCGTCTCCGCTCAGCTAGCCGCGCAGAACGAACGGCTGCTCGAGCTCGACCGCCTCAAGGACGAGTTCGTCGCGACCGCGTCGCACGAGCTGCGGACGCCGCTCACGTCCCTCAGCGGCTATCTCGAGATGTCGCTCGACCCCGCCGAGGGACCGCTTTCGCCGACGCGTGAGAGCCACCTCAGGATCGTCCAGCGAAACGCAGACCGGCTCACCGTCCTCGTCGAGCAGCTCCTCTTCCTCGCCCGCGCCGACTCTCATCCGCTCGAGCTGGACCCGCAGCCCGTCGACCTCGGCGAGATCCTGAACGAGGCTGCCGAGAACGCCCGACCGGCGGCGAGCGCCAAGAGCATCGCGCTCCTCGTCGAGGGAGACCCCCCTGGGGCGGTGCCGGCCGACCGGCCGCAGCTCCTGCGGGTCGTCGACAACCTCGTCGCGAACGCGGTCAAGTTCACTCCGGACGGCGGCACCGTGCGACTCGCCGCGCGCCGCGAGGGCGACGCCGCCATCCTCGAGGTGGTGGACACAGGGCTCGGTATCCCTCCCGCGGAGCAGGCGGACCTCTTCAATCGCTTCTTCCGCGGCACGAACGCCATCGAGAAGGCGATCCCCGGCAGCGGGCTCGGCCTGGCGATCTCACAGGTGATCGCCGAGGCCCACGACAGCACGATCCAGCTCGAGAGCACCCCGGGAGCCGGCTCGACCTTCCGCCTCGCCCTCCCGCTCGCCTAGGGCGACGCGCTGGAAGCCGACGGGGAGACTCGAACTCCCGACCCCATCATTACGAGTGATGTGCTCTACCAGCTGAGCTACGTCGGCGGGGGCTCCAGTCTAGCCGGGCCGGTTTCGTTCCCCTCCCTCAGCCAACCGTGAGCCAGCCACTCCGCACGCGCTTCACTCCGCCGGGGTCGACGCGGCTGACGAGCCGGACGTCGAGCCGGTAGCGGCCACGGGGAAGCTTTCGCTTCGGCAGCGTGATCGTCCTCGCCGCGGCACTCCCGGTGAGCGTGCCGCGACCAGCGACGACGGGTCGCCCGTCGGCGCGGTCGAGGCTGACGAGATAGAGGCAGTCCCGGCTGCAGCCGAGCACGACCGAGGCCGCAGCGGAGCTGGACAGCTCCGCCGGGAACGTGAGAGTCGTCGGAGCGACCCCCGCCGCCAGCCCCGGACAGACTGCCGCTCCGCGCGAGACCATTCCGATCGCCTGCTTGACTGCGCGCGCTGTGGGCTTGGCCCGGCCGCTGGCGTCGTAGAGCCCGGTCGCCGGCTCGACGGCGGCGGCGTCATCGACGAGCCGGTCGAGGAGCAGCCCGCTCACATCCGGTGCGCACGACGCAGCCTCGATTCCCCCGGCATAGGTCGAGGACTGCATCGCCGGGTCGACCGTCGGCACAGCGTCGAGCAGAACGGGCGGCGTCTTCCCCAGTCCTTTGGCGAGCGCGGACTCGAGGCTGCCGAGATCGCCGACAGCCCATGTCCCGGCAGCCGGAACGGGTGCCGGGCGGAACGAGACGAGGTCGGGCTGAGCGCCGTCCTGCGCGAGCTCCTGCGCGAGCGCGACCGCGGTGAGCTGCGGCTTCGCCGCCGAGCCGTCCAGGAACGGCCCGACCGCCACGTCCGTCCTCACCGCCTTGACGGCGGCCTGAACGGCGGCCAGGACGTCGCCATAGCGCGCTGCGATCGTGCGCGAGGGGGCGGGCGTGAGGACGAGGTCGCGGAGCGCCGGCGTCTGCCGGGCAAGCGAAGCCGCGTAGTCCGCGAGATCACTGCGGCCGGCATCGCCCGTCGGTAGCTCGGCGGCATCGAGGTCGAGCACGAGCCCGACCCCGGCCGGAAGGCCCTGCAGCGAGCCGACGACCGCAGGATCGGGCGTCGTCTGGCCCTGCTGCCACGCGACTGCCCTGCGGACGAGACTCAATCCCAGCGAGCTCGCGAGAGCCCCCTGGCCGGAGTCGTCGATCCCGGCACCGACGACGAACGGCGTGCCGGTGCCGCCGTCCTCGCCCGAGGCCCCGGATGCGGCCGTCGATGCGGGTGCGGACGTCGGAGCGTGGACGATTGGGAGAGCGTTGAACGATGCACGGTTGCCCGCCCAGTCGACGGCGGTCACGTGTACCGCATAGAAGCCGGCGCGCCTCGGCTCGCTCCGGCGAAGCGTGTGCCAGCCGGCATGGAGGCTCAGGCGCACCGAGCGCGCCGTCGCGGCCGACGCGGTGACCGTGGCCGGCTTGGACAGCCAGAAGCGAAGCGCCCCGCCGGAGGCGCTCGCCAGCTTGAAAGCGGGAGGCTGTCGCAGGTAGCTCGCGAAGCGGGCGGCCGCCTCGGCAAAGCGCGGGTCTTCGGGCGCGAGCCTGTGCAGGAGCTCGACGATGAACTTCTGGTAGGAGAGCGGAGTCGGGCCGCCGCCGAGCGAGTAGTCCGTCCAGTAGCCGGTGTCGAACCGAGACACCGTCGCCGCCGCGGCCTGCTTCATCTGCGCGACCAGAGTCGCGGCTGCCGAGTCGTTCGACGCCTTCGCGTACGTCTCGAGCGAGAGCACCGACTGCAGCTGCGCGTTGAGGACCGAGATCGAGCTGAAGGAGTAGAGCCGGATCCAAGGCCCCGCGGCGACCTTCGTCGTCAACCGCGGCACCGGCTTGAACGCCACGGCGGCCTCGTGCGAGAACGCGGCAGACTCGTCGGTCACGAGCGAGGCCGCGCGCGAGAATGCCTGCGCCGCGACGGACTGGGCCATGCCAGAGACCCACGGCGGCCGGCCGCCCCCGTAGGGGAAGTAGTACTCCCAGGCGACCCCGCCGCTGCGAGGAACCGCGCGGGCGATGAGCGCGGCCCCCAACCGTTCGGTGCCGGCGACGTCCTTCGCGGTGGCACGACCGTTGAGCGCCGAGAAGTTGGCGAGCGGATGGAACTCGAAGCAGCGGCCGGCGAAGTAGCGGTAGACGATCCCATCCGCATCGGCGATGTCTGTCCCGCCCCTCGGGGCGTCGTGCCGCGCGAAGTAGTCGTCGTTCGCTCGCAACTGGCCGAACACCGCCAGCGCCCGCGGCGCCGTCAGACTCTTCCCCAGCGCCCCGATCTGCTCGAGTGCGACTTCGAGGTGGCCTCGCCGCGCCGCCGGCAGCACACGGATGAGATGTGCCGCGCGCGTGATCTCCTGCCGGTCCGCCTTGGCAGCGTCCCGGCTCAACCGGCCGACCGCCCCCGCGTGCTTCAACGCAGCGACCGCCGTCCGCTCGCCCGGAACGGGCCGCGGGGTCGACCGATGGGCCGCGGCAGCGCCCGCCACGACCAGCACTGCGGCGACGGCGAGAGACAGCCCGGTGAGACCCCTTACGCCCGCCACGCCGGCCGATTCTGCCCTACTACCGGTTCAGGCGCCTGATCGCGGCACCCGCTTTACGCGGGCCTGACACGCTCCTCAGGGCTCGATCGTGACGAGCGTCCCGATCGGCGTGTACGGCCAGACCTGGCCTGCGGCGTCCAGCGGAAGCTCAACGCAGCCGAGGCTCTGCGGCGTCCCGAACGACGCGCGCGGGAACGCGTGCAGCGCATCTCCGCCGTGGAAGTAGCTGATCCAGCGGATGCCGGGGTCGTTGTAGTGAGAGCCGTCGGGGTTCGTGCCGCTCATCGTCCCGACCGGGATGTGCTCGAACACGGGCCAGGTCCCCTGCGCCGTCGGCGCCGATGCGATGCCGGTATTGCCTGGCGAGGTGAGGACCACGCGGCCGTCGTGCCAGAGGCTCAGGGACTGGGGCACGCTCTCGTGTACGAAGACGTAGCTGTAGCCCGCGTCATACCGCCGGCCGGCGAGGTCGTCGTGGATCAACGCGCGCCAGACCTGCGGGCCTGCGATCCCGTCCGTGGGAAGGCCGTGCTCGTCCTCGAAGCGCATCACGGCTCCCTCGGTGACGACGTTCCAGTGGCCCGGTTTCCAGAGCGTGCGGAGGGAGACCGGCGTCTGGGGGTAGCGCCACGAGAACACCCCACCCGGGGCATGAACCGCCGCCGACATCTCGGCGTCGGTAGTCGGCGGCGTGGCTGCCGCGGCACGCCAGCGGACGGGGAGGTAGCCGAGGCGTGCCAGGAGCTCCTGCAGTCGCAGCGTCGAGCCGCTCGCGACCTGCCAGGCGAGCGTCTGGCCCGGGATTCGGACGTGCACGAGGCCGCCGAGGCCGAAGCCGAGGCCAGCCGGTCGGAAGGAGAGCGTGTGCGGATCGACCTGTGCCCAGTGGCCGGAGATCGCAGGCTCCAGCCGGGGGCGACGAGACCCGAGCACCGCGGCCACCGGCTTGGCGAAGGTCAGCGTCAGCGTCGAGCGCGGCGAGAGGCGGCTTCCGTCGCCGGGCTCGGAGACGACCCTCGTCCGGCCACCCGCGGCGAACCACGAGACGCGGGCGGGCTGCGAGAGTGTTTCCCACCTCCTCACCGCGGCCGCCACCGTCGTCGTTCCCGCGGTCGCCTGCCCCGAGGCGACGATCCCGAGCGGAACCACGCTTCTGCCCTGTCCCAGCCTGCGCCGCCTCGCGCGCCCGACGACGACCCGGGCGACCGGCTCGGCGAAGCGCACGGTCACGACGTCCCCGAGCTTGGGCCGGAGCAGCGTCGAGCGTAGATGGGCCATTGGGGTCACCACGGTCATCGTCCGCTCCTCGTGCCGGCCGACGAGCCAGCCGATCCAGCCGGGCCGGCGCGTCTCGACCGTGACAGTGAGGCGCGTTCCGGGCGCCAGCCGGACGCGCGGCCAGAGGGTCTCGCCTCGCAGGTCGACCGGCAGCGGCTTTCCGTCGGGGCCTTTCACGGCGACGTGCTCGACGTGACCGGAGAAGCCCGGCAGCGAGATGCCCGCGAGACCGCTCGTCGATGCGGCGACGCCGACGCTCGGCCAGGCCAGCAGCGCCGCCAGGGCCGCGGCCGCGGCGACGAGGGCGAGGCAGAACGCGGTCAGAAACCACCTGCGCAACACGACCATTTCAGCATGTCCTACGCTCAGTCGGAGATGGGCGGTCCCGATGGAGGCAGAGGGATCCCGCGCGAGCTCTCACTCCGCGAGATCGATGCGTTCTTACGCAGCCAGCGAATTGCACGCCTCGGCTGTCACGCCGGCGGAGTCACGTACGTCGTGCCGCTCATCTACGCCTACGACGACGGCGCCGTCCTCGCGGTCACGGCCGAAGGCCGGAAGACCGCAATGCTGCGCGAGAATCCGCGCGTCTGCGTAGAGGTCGACGAATACGACACGGACGGCAAGGGAAGCTGGCGCAGCGTCATCGCCCACGGGACGTACGAAGAGCTCGCCGGCGAGCAGATCGAGCCCGCGCTCGCCCTGATGCGAGAGCGTTTTGCGCGTACCGCCGGCCGGGCCGCGGAGCCGCGGCCGCTCGGGCCGGAGGTCGTCGTGCTGCGTATCCAGCTCGAGGAGCTCTCTGGCCGCACGGTGGAGCGCTAGAGGGGCTCCAAGGTGAGCATGGAATGAGACTTTGTTCGGAAATAGAAAAACACTCGGTTTGGGAATGGACTTGGGTGCAACGCCGTTCTATAAATCAGACGGGTGGCGGCGCCGAGCGGGTAGCCGTGTAGAACGCCGCCGGGGCGCCGAGATCCGGCAGCCCACCAATGACCGAAAGGAAGAAGACACTGAGCGACACGATTCACCTGCACGACCTCTCGCCTATCGAGCGTCTGCTCGAGGAGGCCGCCGAGCGCGGCTTCGTCGAGGAGAAGGACATTCAGGCGTTCGCCGACGAGCACGAACTGACCGAGGACGACGTCACCGGGCTCCGCGCCGCGCTCGAAGAGCGCGACGTCGTCGTACGCGACGAGACGCCCGAGGAGACGCGCCGGGTCGCGGCCGCGCCGGTCACCGGCACGCTGGACCCGCTGCAGCTCTTCATGGACGCGGCCGGCCGGCACAAGCTGCTCACCGCCGCGGACGAGGTTGCGCTCGCCAAGCGCATCGAGCGCGGCGACCTCGCGGCGAAGGAGAAGATGATCAACTCCAACCTGCGTCTGGTCGTCTCGATCGCGAAGCGCTACCAGGGCCACGACGTGCCGCTTCTGGATCTGATCCAGGAGGGCGTGATCGGCCTCAACCGCGCCGCCGAGAAGTTCGACTGGCGCAAGGGCTACAAGTTCTCGACCTACGCAACCTGGTGGATCCGTCAGGCCTGCCAGCGCGCGGTCGCGAACCAGTCGAAGACGATCCGCATCCCGGTGCACGTCCAGGAGCGCCGCATCAAGCTCAACCGCGCCTCGGCCGAGCTGCAGGCGAAGCTGGGTCGCGAGGCGACTCCGGAGGAGCTCGCCCAGGCGACGCGGCTCAAGCTCGAGCACGTCGTCGAGGCACTCGACGCGGTCGACTCGGTCTCCCTGAACCAGGGCCTGGGCTCGGACGGCGACTCGGAGCTCGGCGACCTGTTCGCCGACGAGTCGACGGTCGATCCCGCCGAGGAGGCAGTCGAGTCGGTCCGCCGACAGCGCGTGCAGCGCGCGGTCGCGGACCTGCCCGAGCGCCAGCGGCGCATCATCGAGCTTCGGTTCGGCTTCGAGTCCGAGCCTGCCTCGCTCGAGACGATCGGCAAGGAGCTCGGCCTGACGCGGGAGCGCGTCCGGCAGCTCGAGAGCGATGCTCTCGCGCGGCTCCAGCTCGCGCTGGGCGACGAGCTCGTCTTCGCCGCCTAGGTCCCTAGCGGCCCAGCCGGAGAGGACAGCGCGAAGGGCCGGGAGCGATCCCGGCCCTTCGTTTTCCACAGCCGGTAACAGGTACCGTCAAGGAACCGTGACGGCGGTGGCGCCGAGCTCTCCGCGCAGCCGGATGAGCAGCGCCTCGAGCGCAAGCGGGGTCGAAACCTGCAGCTCCTCCGCCTCCCGCCAGGCGGCTCTCACGAGCTCGCACGCATCCTCGGCGGCGTGTATCCGTTCGAGCGTGGCGTCCTGCCGCAACTCCGCGAGCCGGTCGACGTGGACGGCCGCCCCCTCGGCGCCCGCGGCGACGACGACGAGGTCGCGGTACCACGACTCGAGCTCCTCGAGCAGCGCGAGCAGCTCCTCACGCTCGGCGCCGCGCTGGGCGCGCCGCACGCGCTGCTCGGCGTCCCTACCCGTCAGCTCGAGGGACTCGACCTGCACCTCGGCCGCCTCCTTCGCCTCCGCGCCACGCTGGGCGATGCCGGCGAGAAGCGCCTCGGCTCCTTCGGCCGGCTCGAACGCCGGGTCGTGGTAGACCGCCCGCGCGACGCCGATCAGCGCCTCCCGCCGCCCGGCCGCGGCTGGATCGAGGAGCTGGAGCGCCCGGCCGAGGCGTCCGCCCGAGACGCGCGCGAGCGTCGTCAGCTCTTCCTCGCCTAGCTCGGGTGCGTGCTCCCGGATCGCCTGGCGCACCGCGGGCTCCGAGAGGCGGCGGAAGGGCACGAGCTGGCAGCGGGAGCGAATCGTCTCGGGCAGCGGACCGAGCCGCTCGGCGACGAGAACGACGACGGCGTACGGCGGCGGCTCCTCGAGATCCTTGAGCAGCGCGTCGGCCGCGTCCTCGTTCAGCGAGTCGGCGCCGAAGACGAGATACACACGTCGCTCGCCCTCGAACGGCCGCATGTGCAGGTCGCGGCGGAGCTCGCGCACATCGTCGATCCGGATCTGCTCCCCGAGCGGCTCGAGGAGGTAGAGGTCGGGGTGGGTGCCGCGCTCGACGCGCGCATGGTCGCCGAGCAGCTCGGCCGCGAAGCGACGCGCGAGCTCGCGCTTGCCGACGCCGGCGGCGCCGTGGAAGAGGTAGGCGTGGGCCGGGCCCTCCCGCAGCGCGGCAGCGAGCAGCCGCTTGGCCTCGTGCTGCTCAGGAACGGTCTCGAAGCCGCTCACGTACCTCCCTCGCGATCGCCTCGGGGTCTCCGGTGGCGTCGATGGTGACGATTCTGTCCGGGAAGCGCTCGGCGAGCTCGCGATAGGCGGCGTCCACCTTCGCCTGCAGCTGCGTTCCCTCTCGCTCGAGCCGGTCGGGGTCGACGTGGCGGCCGGTTGCGACCCCTGGATCGACGAGGAGGAGAAAGGTCATGTCGGGAAGCAGCCCGCCCGTGACGGCGAGGTTGAGTTGGAGCACGGCGTCGATCCCGAGGCCGCGCGCGATGCCCTGATAGGCGAGCGAGGAGTCGACGTAGCGGTCGCACAGAACGTCCGCGCCGCGCTCGAGCGCCGGCCTGATCACCTCCTCGACATGCTCGGCGCGCGACGCCGCAAAGAGCGCCGCCTCCGCCCACGCGCCCATGACCGGCCCGTTGAGAACCAGCGTGCGCACCGCTTCGCCGAGCTCCGTGCCGCCCGGCTCGCGGGTGAGCAGGACGTCGCGCCCGTCGGCGGCGAGCGCGGCCCGGAGCAGCTCGGCCTGCGTCGACTTGCCCGAGCCATCGGCTCCCTCGAAGGTCACGAACACTGGCACCGCACGATACGCCGCCGGTGCGCGGCGGGAGGAGCACCCACGCGCAGCGCGAACCGTGACGGTCCGTGGAGCACGTCCATCCCCTCCATCGCACCTTCCCCTGGCGCCTCGGAGTCCTCGTCGCGAGCGCCCTCACTCTCACGACGCTGGGCGCGCTGGTGCTCACCCACCGGCCGGGACAGACACGTCCGGTAGCAGCTACCGGCCGTGTCCCGAAGAGACAGGTGGCGCCCCCGCTCCGGTCGCGCTCCCGCATCTCCGTCCTCGTTCTCAACGGCAACGGCGCCTCGGGAGCGGCCGGCAACGAGGCGGCGGACATCCTCGCCCGCGGCTACGGCCACGCCATCCCGGCCGACGCGCCGAGCCCCGACTACGCGCGCTCGCTCGTCCTGTACAGGCCCGGCTGGCAGCGCGAGGCCGAACGGCTCGCACGGGACGCCCGGATCGCGACGGTCGCGCCGCTCGACGGCCGCGTCGCACCCGCGTACGCTCACGTTCCGCTCGTCGTGATCCTCGGCGCGAACTAGCTCCAGAAGCCGGCTCCGGTTCCGTCCGATGCGGGGTCTACGGTCCCGTTCCCCGTCGGTGGAATCGTGTGCCGACGGCGCGGTGGAGAAGCGCTCGCAGACTAAAATCCGGGAGGGGAAGAATGGCAAGCGTCGAGCAGATTCAGGGCACCGAAACGGCGGCCGAGGAGGTCGTGAACACGGTCGTCGAAGAGGGCGCCCGCCTTGGCGTGAAGCGCTTCTTCACGATTCCCGGCCGCGACCCGTTCGACGAGATCGAGTGGGAGACGCGCGACGCGATCATCCCCGGCCGCGACGGCCCTGCCTTCGAGCAGCGCGGCGTCGAGTTCCCGAAGTTCTGGTCGCAGACGGCGACGAACATCGTCGCGCAGAAGTACTTCCGCGGCCGGCTCTCCTCACCCGAGCGCGAAGCGAGCGTGAAGCAGATGGTCGGCCGCGTCGTCGAGACCGTGGTCGCCTGGGGCAAGGAGGGCGGCTACTTCGCCGACACCGACGAGGCCGAGGCGTTCGAGGCCGAGCTGAAGGCGATCCTCGTCAACCAGTACGCGTCCTTCAACAGCCCCGTCTGGTTCAACGTCGGCTTCGAGGCCACGCCGCAGTGCTCTGCCTGCTTCATCCTCTCGATCGACGACTCGATGGAGTCGATCCTCGACTGGATCCGCCGCGAGGGCGTCATCTTCCGCGGCGGCTCCGGGTCGGGCGTCAACCTCTCGCGGCTGCGCTCGTCGAAGGAGCAGCTCTCGAAGGGCGGGCACGCCTCGGGCCCGGTCTCGTTCATGCGAGGCGCCGACGCGTCTGCGGGCACGATCAAGTCCGGCGGCAAGACCCGGCGCGCAGCGAAGATGGTCGTCCTCGACGTCGACCATCCCGACGTCGAGGAGTTCATCTGGTGCAAGGCCAAGGAAGAGCGCAAAGCGCGCGTCCTCGAGTCGGCCGGCTACGACATGTCGCTCGACTCGCCCGACTGGGCCTCGATCCAGTACCAGAACGCGAACAACTCGGTCAGGGTCAGCGACGCCTTCATGGAGTCCGCGACGCAGGGCGAGGAGTTCAATCTCACCGCCCGCACCGACGGCACCGTTCTCGAGACGCTCGACGCGCGCGACCTCCTGCGCCAGATCGCAGCGGCTGCGTGGGAGTGCGCCGACCCGGGCGTCCAGTACGACACGACGATCAACTCCTGGCACACGCTCCCGAACACGAGCCGCATCAACGCCTCGAACCCGTGCTCGGAGTACATGTCGATCGACGACTCGGCCTGCAACCTCGCCTCGCTCAACCTGATGAAGTTCCGGCGGGAGGATGGCGAGCTCGACGTCGAGGCGTTCGAGCACGCGGTCGACGTCGTCTTTCTCGCCCAGGAGATCCTCGTCGGCTACTCGTCCTATCCGACGCCCGAGATCGGACGGAACGCGAAGCGGTTCCGCCAGCTCGGGCTCGGCTACGCGAACCTCGGAGCGCTCCTGATGGCACGCGGGCTGCCGTACGACTCCGACGAGGGACGTGCGTACGCCGCGGCGATCACCGGCCTCATGACCGGTCGCGCCTACCGCAAGTCGGCCGAGATCGCGGCGCGGATGGGGGCCTTCGACGGCTACCAGGTCAACCGGGCGCCGATGATCGGCGTGATGGCGCAACACCGCGCGGCCGTCGGCAACATCGAGCACGCCGACTCCGTCCCCGCCGACCTGCTCGGCCACTGCCGCAAGGCGTGGGACGACGCGCTCGACCTCGGCGAGATCCACGGCTACCGGAACGCGCAGGCGACCGTCCTCGCACCGACCGGGACGATCAGCTTCATGATGGATTGCGACACGACCGGCGTCGAGCCCGACTTCTCGCTCGTCAAGTCGAAGAAGCTCGTCGGCGGCGGCGAGATCACGATCGTCAACAAGACCGTGCCGATGGCACTCGAGCGGCTCGGGTACGCGCCGCGCGAGGTCGAGGAGGTCGTCGCCTGGGTCGACGAGCGGAACGGCGTCGTCGGCGCTCCGTATGTCAAGACCGAGCACTATCCGGTCTTCGACTGCGCCGTCGGCGAGCGCGCTATCCACTATCTCGGCCACGTGAAGATGATGGGCGCCGTCCAGCCCTTCATCTCCGGCGCCATCTCGAAGACGGTGAACCTGCCCGAAGAGGCCACCGTGGAGAACGTGATGGACCTCTACGTCGACGCGTGGAAGCTCGGCGTCAAGGCGATCGCGATCTACCGCGACAACTGCAAGGTCGCGCAGCCACTCTCGAGCTCCGGCAAGGACGGCCACGCCGCGGTGGCGACGCCGCCCATCCAGGTGCACGAGCGGAAGCGCCTGCCACTCGACCGCACCGAGGTCGGCCGCAAGTTCCAGGTCGGCGACCACGAGGGCTACATCCATGTGGGCCTCTACGACGACGGCAGCCCGGGCGACATCTTCGTCGACATCGCCAAGGACGGCACGACGATGGCCGGCCTGATGAACTCGCTCTGCCTCGCCGTCTCGATGGGCCTGCAATACGGCGTGCCGCCGGAGGTCTACGTCTCGAAGCTCAGCCACATGCGGTTCGAGCCGAGCGGCCTGACGAACGACGCCGACATCCGGACGGCGAAGTCGATCGTGGACTACATCTTCCGCTGGTTCGGCAAGCGGTTCCTCACGCCCGAGCAGCAGGAGGAGGCGGGGATCCTCTCGCCCGAGGTGAAGGCGAGGATGGCCGAGCGATACGCCAACGGCGAAGCCGCCGCACCGGCGGAGCCCGCCGAGGCGCCGCCGCCCGGCCAGACGGCGCTCTTCAACTCGTGGGAGGACGCGGTCGAGTGCGCCCGCTGCGGCGGCAGGATGGTCCGCACCGGCAGCTGCTACACATGCCGCGACTGCGGCACGAACACCGGTTGCTCGTAACGCGCCACGCTCACTTATAGGATCGGCCCATGCGGGCGGGTCTCCTCGGCCTTCTCCTCCTCCTGGCCGCCGCTAGCGTCGCTGCAGCGAGCTCGGTGGTCGCTCAGCCGCGTGTGACCGTCACGGATCGGTCCCTGAGCCCACGAAAGCTCACGGTCGCAGCCGGGTCACGCGTGTCGTGGCTCGGCCGCGGAAAGCTCCGCCACACAGTGGTGAGCACGAACAAGGGCTGGCCGCCGTTCACTCTTCAGCCGGGCGGATCGAAGGCGGTCCGCCTCGGGGTACCCGGGGGCACTATCCGTATCGGGTGGACAAGCGACTGAAGGGGCTCGTTGTCGTCGTGCCCTCGCCGCGCGGAGCTCCCGCTTACGGGCTCTCGCACTGGAAGGGCACGATGCACAGCCTGGGGTCGATCCCGGTACCCGGCAATCCCTGTCACGACGAATACCAGACGACCCTTTCGCTCGACGTCGACAGGAAGGGGATCGTGTCCGGCGTCGGCCAGGCGACGGCGATCGTTCCCCCGACCTGCGCCATCCAGCCTCCGACGCCCCCGCCGCTCACGGCCGCCACGATGACGGTGAAGGGCAAGATCCACGCGCACACCCTCGAGCTGCGCCTCTTCCCCGGCACGCTCACGCCGAGCCCCGCGCTCGACGGCGGCTTCTTCGCCAACTGGGTCGGCCCGGGCGGAGTCGATCCGCCGCTCCAGGTCGTGCCGATCGTCGCGCCCGGGCACGCGACCGGGCAGGTGACCGTCACCGACACCAGCCAGTACAAGGCCGGGACGTCCGTCAACGCGTACGACCTGCGCTGCTCCGCCTGCCGGGCGTAACCGACGCGTCGATCCGACAGCGCCCGCAGACCGTATCCGTTGCCATGCAACGGGAACGCTGCCAGGATGCGGGGATGCCCACGTGCCGTGCGTGCGGCCAGGAGAACCCGGAAGTCGCCCGCTTCTGCCTCGCGTGCGGGGCTCCGCTGGCCGAAGAGGCGCCGCACCGTGAGGAGCGGCGGATCGTCAGCGTCGTCTTCGTCGACCTCGTGGGCTTCACGTCGCGCTCCGAGCAGCTCGATCCGGAGGACGTCCGCGCGATCCTCACGCCGTATCACGGGACGGTGCGCGACGAGCTCGAGTCCTTCGGCGGAATCGTGGAGAAGTTCGTCGGCGACGCGGTCATGGCGGTCTTCGGCGCACCGACGGCCCACGGCGACGATCCCGAGCGCGCGGTGCGCGCGGCACTCGCCGTGCGCGACGCGGTAGCAGCGCTCAACATCGAGCAGCCCGAGCTGGAGCTCCGCATCCGCGGCGCCGTGAACACCGGCGAGGCGGTCGTGACACTCTCCGCGCGCCCGGCGCTCGGCGAGGCGATGATCGCCGGCGACGTCGTCAACACGGCCTCACGCCTGCAACAGCACGCTCCGGTCGGCGAGATCGTCGTCGGAGAGGAGACGTACCGAGCCACGCGCGGCGCGATCCAGTACGAGCCGCTCGAGGCGGTGACTGCGAAAGGGAAGACGGCACCGCTCCAGACCTGGCGTGCGGTGGACGCAGCCTCCGCGACGGGCGAACGAGACCTGTCGAGCTCCCCGTTCGTCGGCCGCACCCGCGAGGCCGGCCTCCTCGACGCTACCTGGGAGCGCGTCGAGCTCGAGTGCCGCCCTCATCTCATCACCGTGCTCGGTCCCCCCGGTGTCGGCAAGTCGCGACTCTCGGCCGAGTTCACGGACCGCATCGCCGCCCGCGGCGGCCGCGTCGTCCGCGGCCGCTGCCTGCCATATCGCGAGCGCAGCGCGTACGGCGCGTTCGCGATGCAGGTGAAGGACCTCGCCGGCATCTTCGACAGCGACGACGTGGCGGTGGCGACGGGAAAGCTGCGCACCCTCGTGGAGCGGCTCGTCGGCAAGGAAGAGGCCGAGACCGTCGCCGGGCACATCGCGATCCTGCTCGGATTCGAGACGGAGGCGACGGCCCCGGATCGCAACAGTCTCTTCCAGTCGGTGCGCGTCTTCATCGAGGCGGGCGCGCGGGACGAGGCGACGGTGTTCGTCTTCGAGGACATCCACTGGGCCGACTCTGTGCTCCTCGATCTGATCGAGCTCCTCGCCGCGCGCCTGCACGACCTGCCCATCCTGCTCCTGACGCTCGCGCGGCCGGAGCTGCTCGACACCCGACCCGGGTGGGGCGGCGGGCTGCTCGCCTACCACGCCCTTCCCCTCGAGCCGCTCGACGGCCCGGACGCTGCGCAGCTCGCCCTCCACCTGCTCGGCGCCGACACGAAGGCCGCCAAGGTGGCCGAGTCGGCCGAAGGCAACCCACTCTTCATCGAGCAGCTCGCGGCGGTGCTGAGCGAGCGTGGCCCCGACGAGCCGGACACCCTGCCCACGACGATCCGGGGCCTCGTGGCGGCCCGCCTCGACGCGCTCCCCGCCGACGAGCGCGCCGTGATCCTCGATGCCTCGATCGTCGGCCGGATCTTCTGGAGAGGTGCGCTCGACCGGATCGCGCGCGATCCCGAATGCCTCGCCGAGGCGCTCGCGAGGCTCGAGCAACGCGATCTCATCCGCCGCGACCCCATCTCCCGGATCGAGGGCGATCAGCAGTGGTCGTTCAAGCACCTCCTCATCCGCGACGTGGCGTACGACCTCCAGCCGCGCGCCCGCCGCCGCGACGGCCACCGCCACAGCGCCGAGTTCATCGAGGAGTCGACGCCCGAGGTCGGCGAGGCCGGCGCGGCACTCGCCCGCCACTGGCGCGGCGCCGGCGAGCTCGAGCACGCGGTTCAGCACTTCGTTGCCGCCGCCGAGGAGGCCGAGCGCGGCTGGGCGAAGCAGTACGCCGTGACGCTCTACAAGGAGGCGCTCGACATGACTCCCGCCGAGGACGTCGAGCGGGTGCGCTTCCTCCGCAAGCGGCTCGCGGTCGCTCAGCAGGCGTACATCCACATGGACGACGCCCACCTGCTCGGGCTCGGAAGCGGCGAGGTCTAGGCCGGAACGGGCGGGAAGTCCGCCGGCGTCACGTCGCCCGCGATCTCGAGCAACGCGTCGATCGTGTGCTTGCCGAGCTTCTTACCGTGCTCGAGGACGATGTCCTCGTTCGGCGCCTCGTAGACGCAGTACGTGTGGACGAGCCCCTCGTCGTCGACGACGACATGGCTGTGCTCCCAGGTGATCTCCTGGAACTCACCCTCGGTCAGCTCCCGTGAGCGCCGGCCGATGGGCGGCATCTGCTCCTCCCCCACCTCGAAGCTGCGGATGATCATGTAGCGCGGCATGCCGGCGAGTCTAGCGGTGCGCGTCCGCGCGGAGAAGGGCAACGAGCTTGCTGCGATAGACGTTCATGTCGCGATGTTTCCAGTCGGCGTGCGTCTGATGTGCCCATGGCTTGTACAGCTCCCTGTGATACGGGCTCGAGAGGCTCTCGTTGTGCCCGATCACGTTGCGGATCTTGATGTGGAACCGGTCGACGAGCCAAGCGGTGAGCTCGAGCGACGCGCGGATCTGGGCGCGGTCGTGGAGGATCTCGCTGTCGGACGTGCCGACGTGCTCGATCCCGATCGCGATGTAGTTGAGCCCGACGGTGTGGCGGCACATGACGTCGAGACGCACGAGCTGGTAGATCCGGCCGGTTCTGCCGACGATGAAGTGCGCGCAGTCGCCCGGCAGCTCGTGAAGCTCCGGGTCGGGGGTGTTCGCGGCGAACGTGCTCCAAGCCGCGGAGAAGCTGTCGCTGCCGGTGTAGTGCTCGACGATCACCTTGGGGTGGAGGCGCCAGGAGTGGATGCCGTAGTGCTTCTGGGCGTACGCGGCCATCTCGGCCTTGCGCGTGGGCCCGTACGGGATCGGCTTCCAGATCACGTGCGGACGCGGCGCTACGGCGAGCGAGAGGGTCAGGGCGAGTGCGGCGAACATCGCTCAGCACGCTAACCGGTAGATCCTCTCTCCGACGGGCTCCGCGCGGAACCGCTCGAGAAACTCCGCCGCGTGCGGACGGCCCGGTTCGGCGAGCAGGACCTCGCCGGCCAGACCCGGGAGGAGCTCGGCGAGTTGCTCGGCGTTCCGCGCCTCGTACAGCAGGTCGGCGCCGAGGACGAGATCCCAGGGCGCGCCGCGGAAGAGCGGCTCGGCCTCGCTCCAGCGCACCCGGGCCGCCCGCAGGAAGAGGCCGTTGCGCTCGGCGTTCCGCCCGAGAAGCTCGATTGCATCCTCGGCCCAGTCGGTCGCCAGTACGTCTCCTCCGCGGAGCGCGGCCGCGAGCGAAGGCAAGCCGAGCCCGCAGCCGAGCTCGAGAACCCGACACCCGCTCAGCTCGCGGGCGGCGACGTGGCGCGCGAGCGCGAGGCCGCTCGGCCAGAGCTCGGCCCAGTACGGCAGGAACTCCTCCTCGTCGAACGCCGCTTCGTCGATCAGCTCCTCCGCGCTCGGCGGGCGGAGGATCTCCAAATGGAGGCCGGGCGCGAGCTCGGCCCGCTCCTCGACGAGGTTCAGAGAGCTGCGAAGAGGTCGACCGGGACGCCGTCGGGGTCGCGGAGCTGCGCGTAACGGTGACCCCAGAAGGCGTCCCACGGTTCCTTCTCTCCTTCGAAGCCCGCCTCGACGACACGCGCATAGACCCCGTCCACCTCGGCAGGGCTCTCGCAGGCGAAGGCGATCCCGAGTTGGTTCCCTGTGGCTCGAGTCCAGTCGGGCCGGAAGCTGCGGACGACGTCCTCGGTGTCCACCATCAGGCGGAGGCCGTTCGGCATCGTCGCCTCCACGTGGTCGTCACCTTCGGCGAACTCGATCCCGAGCAGCCGATAGAAGGCGCGCGTCCGGCCGAGGTCGGAGGAGACGATCCCGATCGCATCGAGCTGCGGCACAGCGCGGACGCTAACCGTTAGCGTCGAGACCATGCGCCGGAGGAGGCTCGGCTCGAGCGACCTGATGGTGTCCGAGATCTCGCTCGGCTCCTGGTTGACGTACGGCGGTGGCGTCGAGCGAGAGCGGGCCGAGGCGTGCGTGGCGAAGGCGTTCGAGGTCGGAGTCGACTTCATCGACACCGCGAACGTGTACGCGCGGGGCCGGGCAGAGGAATTCCTCGGCGAGGTGCTCCCCGGCCGACCCCGTGATTCGTACGTCCTCGCCACCAAGCTCTACTGGCCGATGCCCGACGGCGGCAGCGGCCTCTCTCGCGACCAGGTCTTCACGCAGCTCGACGCCTCGCTGCGCCGCCTGCGCACCGACTACGTCGACCTCTACCAGTGCCACCGCTACGACTGGGACACGCCGCTCGAGGAGACGATGGAGGCCCTGACCGAGGTCGTGCGTCAGGGCAAGGTCCGCTACCTCGGCTTCAGCGAATGGCCCGAGGAGAAGATTCGGGAGGCGCAGGCGATGGAAGGCGTCGAGCACTTCGTCTCCAGCCAGCCGCAGTACTCGATGCTCTGGCGCGGGCCTGAGCGCGACGTCATTCCGGCGTGCCGGGAGCTCGGCATCTCCCAGATCGTGTGGTCGCCGCTCGCGCAGGGCGTCCTGACGGGCAAGTACCAGCCCGGAGAGCCGCCGCCCGAGGGAACGCGCGCGAGCTCGGAGTCGATGGGCGGCTTCATGGAGCGCGCCCTCGATCGGCAGCTGCTCGAGCGCGTCCAGCGGCTGCGTCCGGTCGCCGAGGAGCTCGGCCTCTCGATGGCCCAGCTCGCGCTCGCCTGGGTCCTGCGCGAGCAGAACGTCGCCTCCGCGATCGTCGGCGCGAGCCGGCCCGAGCAGGTCGAGGACAACGCCGGCGCTTCAGGAGTGGAGCTCGATGCCGAGACGCTCGCACGAATCGACGAGATCCTCGGGGACAGCGTCGCCTGGGAGCCGCCCGACTCCGCTCGCTAGGCGGCGCCGTCGCCGTTGCGGGGTGTGAGGATCGAGTCCGCCAGTCCGTACTCGACGGCCTCCTTCGGCGCGAGAAACCGGTCCCTGTCGATGTCGCGCACCACCTGCTCGACGTCCCGGCCCGTGTGGTGGGCGATCACCTCCGCGTAGCGACGGGTGAGGGAGAGGATCTCGCGCGCGGCGATCTGGATGTCGGCCGGGGTGCCGCGCGTGCCTGCCGAGCCCTGATGGATCATCACCTTCGAGTTCGGCAGCACGAAGCGCTTGCCGGCCGCGCCGCCGGCCAGGAGGAGCGCGCCCATCGACATCGCCATCCCGATGCAATAGGTCTGCACCTCCGGCTGCACGAACTGCATCGCGTCGTACATGGCCATGCCCGCGTAGACGTCGCCGCCCGGTGAGTTGATGTAGAAGCGGATGTCCGCGTCCGGATCCTCGGCCTCGAGGAAGAGCAGCTGGGCGACGACGAGATTGGCCGCCGACGCCTCCACCTCGGTGCCGAGGAAGACGATCCGCTCGCGCAGGAGGCGGGAGAAGATGTCGAACGAGCGCTCGAAGCGGCCGTCCGACTCGACCACCATGGGGACGAGGTGGTTCGATACGCTACCCATCGGTTGCACATTAATACGCAACTAGGAGGTTGCGCAAATGAAGGTCGAGCGGGAGATCGTGGTACCGGAAGGGGCTGACGAGGTCTGGGAGTCGCTGACGGATCCGGACCGGCTCGAGGAGTGGTTCGCATCGGAGGTCGAGCTCGACGCGCGTCCCGGCGGCGAGGGCGTCTTCCGCTGGGGCGACGGCGACGAACGGCACGCAGTCGTCCGAGAGCTGGAGGAGACGGAGCGGCTCGTTCTGGACTGGGACGACGGCGGCAGCGTCGCGATTGAGCTCGAGCCCGTGGTCGACGGAACGCGCGTGCACGTCGTCGAGTCCTCTCCCGACTTCGCCCCCGCTTTCGAGCTGCGTGCAATGGCGTGGACGGCGCTCGCGGCGGCGTAGACCGGGTCTTCGCCGCGCTTGGAGACGCGGGGCGTCGCTCGCTCGTCGAGTCGGTGGCGACCCGGGGCACGGCGACCGCGACGGAGCTCGCGGCGGAGCTACCGGTCACCCGCCAGGCGGTCGCGAAGCAGCTGTCCGCGCTGATGGACGCAGGTCTGCTTCAGGCGACACGCGCGGGGCGCGAGACCCGCTACGAGGTGACCCCTGCCCCGCTCGAGGACGCGGTCGAGTGGATGGTCTCGGTCGGAGCCGCCTGGGACGGGCGACTGGCGGCCCTCCGTCGCAGTCTCGCGAAGAAGCCGTAACGGTCCCGTCCGGGTACCTGTTACCGATACGGAACTGTCACGGGAAGAGGCGGTCGATCCGCCAGCCGCCCGACGGCTCCCGCTCGTAGCGGAAGCGGTCGTGGAGGCGGCTGGCGCGGTGCTGCCAGAACTCCCAGGCCGCCGGGACGAGCAGGAAGCCGCCCCACGTCCCGGGCCGCGTCACGGAATCTCCGGCGAAATCGTCTTCGAGCTCGGCGAGACGCTCGTCGAGCTCCGACCGCGAGCCCATCGGCTCGCTCTGGCGCGAGGCGAGCGCGCCGAGCTGCGCGTCGCGGGGCCGCGTCGCGAAGTACGCGTCCGACTCCTCGGCCGAGACCGGCTCGACGCTCCCCTCGACGCGCACCTGACGACCAAGCGGCGACCAGTGGAAGAGGAGCGCCGCCTGCGGGTTCGCCTCGAGCTCGCGCCCCTTCCGCGAGGTGTAATGCGAGTAGAAGACGAGCCCTCGCTCGTCGAACCCCTTCAGGAGCACCATCCGCAGCGACGGCGCGCCGCCGGGCGTCGCTGTGGCGAGCGCCATCGCCTCAGGCACCTCGACCGCCGCGCCCGCCTCGGCGAACCATCGCCGGAACTGCTCGAGCGGATCGGAGGCGAGGTCGGCGCGCCGGAGCTCGGCCTCCCTTCCCACGCTCAGAGCTTCGCCCGCAGCTCGGCCGGACGCAGGATCTTGCCCCCGAGCTCGTCGTCGGTCGGCACGAGCTCGCGCACGACACGCAGCACGACCTCGGCGTCGTCGCTGAGCGGACTGAGGATCTTGTTCCCCTTGAGCAAGGCCTTTCCGCGCGGCCCGGTGTGCACCGCGAGGTCGCGCTCCGCGTAGCCACGCTCCCGAAGGAGAGCGTTTGCTTGCTCGATCGCGTCGCTCACTGCACGGTTTCTAACGGAAGAGATCCGTCTCGGGTGGGATGACGAGATCGGCGCCTCGTCCGTCGCCGCGCAGGTCGAGACCGCGGACGACCGCCACCGGGACGCGGTCGAGCTTGCCGAAGACGAGCTGAGCAGCGCCGGCGATCTCGTCCGCGACGGCGATCCGCGTCGCGTGCAGCTCGTAGCCGTTCGGATCGCGCTCTCCCATGAGGTCGCGCACGACCTCCACGCCGGCAGCGCCGATCGCGACGTCCGTCGTCGCCGCGCGCCAGGGCCGGCCGAAGGAATCCGTGACGATGACGCCTACATCGGCGGCTGTCAGGTCTCGCAGCTCCTCCCGCAGCCGTGCCGCCGAGGCGTCGGGGTCGACCGGCAGGAGGACTACCGTCTCCGGCTCCGGGGCGTTCGAGGCGTCGACGCCCGCCGAACCGCAGACGTAGCCGTGCCGGGTACGCGCGATCAGGAGCGGCGGCCGGACACGCACGAGCTCCACCGACTCGTCGAGGATGACCTGGATCCGCCGCGGATCGGCCTCGTCGCCCGCGAGCTCACGCGCCTGCTCCGACGGCTCGACGCCCGAGAGCTCGACGACGCGGCCCTCGACCTTCGAGACGGCCTTCTGCGCGACGACGACCACGTCCCCGTCCGCAAGCTCCATCCGCTCGACGATTAGCGCCGCGAGGTCGTCGCCGTCCCGCAGCTCGGGGAGGCCCTCGACCGGCGTGACCCTGAACCCCGGCCCGACATCCTTGATCAGGATCAGCGTCGGGTTGTCGTGGCTCCAGAGGCCGTGCAGCTCTTCGAGCGCGACGAAGCCCACCGCCTCGTAGAACGCGCGGGTCGCGGCGTATTCGGCGCTCGGCCGCGACGGGCCGAGCGTCTTGACCTGGAGGTGGCGGATGCCGCGTGCCCGGCACCAGGACTCGGCCTCGGCCACGAGCTCTCGACCGATGCCGCGACGCTGATGCTGCCGCCGGACGCCCATGACATAGAGCTCGGCCGCCCGAGGCGTGTGCTGCTTGAGGCAGACGAAGCCGAGGTCCGGCTCCACCCCGAGCGTCGGAAGCGCCGCTGCCTCCTCGACATACGCCGCCGTGGATTCCTCGATCCCGAACCAGTCCGGCAGATCGCGGAGCACGGTCTCCGCGATGCGCGAGCGCGCCGCGGGATCCGTGATCTCGACGACGTCCGTCACGGCAGGCCGGTGACGTGCAGTCCGGCGTGTCCCCTGTAGAGCTTGTTGAGGTTGACGATCACCGCTGTCATCCCCTCGAGCGCGCGCGCGCTCGCGAGCGGGCCTGCGTCGAGCGCGCGGCCGGCGACCACTCTCGCCGCGAGCTCGAGCGCGAGCGCCTTGGCGTCGGCGTCGTCACCGCATACGAGGGCATCCTCCTGCGGGCGACCGTGCGTGAGCTTGCCCGCGGCGAGGGAGTGCAGGCCCGCGAGAACGGGCGCGCGAACGAGCTCCTGCGTCCGCTCGGCGAGCGAGCGAGCCTCGGCATAGGGAAAGACCCCTCGCGGGGAGAAGTGCAACTCGCTCGCCACGCTGAGCAGCGGCGTCGTACCGAGCGGGTCGGCCAGCACGGCCGCGGTCGCGAGCACCGCGTCGGCGTTGGTTGCGAGCACCGCGATGTCGACGCCGGAGACCGCTTCCTCGTTCCCCGTGCCCCCGAATGCCCCTACCTCACGGCCCTTTGCCTCGGCGCGATCGGGATCTCGCGACCCGATCACGACCTCGTCGCCCGCCTCGACGAGCCGCCGCGCGAGCGCAAGCCCGAAGTCGCCCGTGCCGCCGACGATCGCGATCCTCAAACCGGGGTCCCCGGGAAATGCGCAGCATTTTCTGGGGTGGTCAAGCCGGCACCGCTCCCAGCGCAACCTCGGCCAGCCGGCGCCGCGCGTCCGCGTCGGTCATGAGCGTCCGGGTCACGATCGGCCGGATGTCTCCGAGGCCGTCGAGATCGTCGGCGTCGGCCTCGTCCACGACGAGCCCGTCGATCAGGCCCGGGTAGCAATCCGCCACGTGGTGCGGGGAAGTCCCGCCCGCGA
Organism: uncultured Actinomycetes bacterium; assembly: GCA_963748755.1. Classification (GTDB taxonomy): domain Bacteria; phylum Actinomycetota; class Thermoleophilia; order Gaiellales; family Gaiellaceae; genus Palsa-739. The sequence goes on along the minus strand of CAVVKA010000003.1, from coordinate 360,328 downwards.
GCCGCCGCAGCATCCGGTCGGCCGGCCCCTTCACCGCGCGGCCGCCAATGAGCGGGCTCACGGCGACGCAGGGCACGCGCCGGCGCGCGAGCGCGTCGCGCAGCTCCCGCACCGCGAGGATCGGCCAGACCGAGACGTACGGGTTGCTCGGCGCGAGCAGGACGAGATCCGCGCCGTCGATTGCGTCGAGGACGCCCGGCGCCGGACGAGCTGCCCGCTCGCCTTCGAAGCGGACCGCGTCGACCTCGTCCCTGTGACCCCGGGCAACGAACCACTCCTGGAACGGGAACGTCCCTGCAGGCGTCTCGAGCCAGGTGCGGAGGCGGTCGTCGGTGGCGGGCAGCAGTCGCGCGGAGACGCCGAGCGCTTCGGACAGGCGGGCAGTCACGGTAGAGAGCGGCTCACCCGCGCCCAACGCCTCCGTCCGGACGAGATGGAGGCCGAGGTCGCGATCGCCGAGCGCGAACCAGTCCTCGCCGCCGAGCGCGCCGACCGTCTCGAGCGCCAGCCAGGTCTCGCCGCTGCGCCCCCAGCCGCGCCGCTCGTCTGCGAGACCCGCAAGCGCATAGAGGATCGAGTCGAGGTCCGGCGAGACGTGGAGGCCGAGCACTTCCACGTCGTCGCCGACATTCCCGATCACGCCGACGGCGGCCGCGCCGGCAACGTCGGCGACCCCGCGCACGAACCGCGCGCCCCCGACGCCGCCCGAGAGAACGGTGACGTTCAGGCGAGGCTCCCCTCGAGCTCCATCAGGCAGGCCTGGGTGCGCGGACCGGCGCGGAGCTGGAGGCGCGACAGGTCGTCCATCGTGTCCACGTCGTCCGCCAGGTTCGGAACGGCGACGGAGACGGCCTGCACGCCGAGCGAGGCGGCGTGCGCGCGGAAGCGGTCGGCGCTGCTGGGCCCGTAGAGCGGCGCGAAGAGGTCGGCGGAGGGAAGGCTGAGCGCGTTCGTCGTCCCGTCCAGGGCCTCGACGAGCGCGAGGCAGCCCGCCGGGGTTGCGGCGAGCAGCGAGCGGAGGTCGTGCGGCACGACGCACGGCACATCGGCGTTGACGACGAGGATGCCGCCCGGCTCGAGACCTTCCAGGCCGGCCTGCACGGCCGCGCCCTGACCCCCGCCGGGGTCGGCGACGGCCTCGGCTCCGGCCTCGCGGGCCGCGTCCGCACCCTCCTCGTCCGGGGTCACCACACGGGTACGTCCTACCGCGACGCAGGCGGCGAGGACGTCGCAGAGCATCGCGCGCGCGAGCGCCCGGCGGATCCGAGCCGCGGAATGGAGACGCGTCTTCCCTTCGGCGCCGGCGAACGGGATCACGACCGTGACCATGGGGAGACACTAGCCCCGTGGACAACGCCGAGATCGCCCGCACGCTCGACGCCTACGCCGCGCTCCTCGACCTCGCGGGGGCCGCCCACTGGAGCGTCCGGGCTTATCGCCGGGCCGCGGAGCTCATCCGCACGACGCCCGCGCCCGTGGACCAGCTCGTGCGCACCGGCCGGGTACGCGAGCTGCGCGGCATCGGCCCGGGAATCGAGCGCCGGCTGCGCGAGCTCGTCGAGACCGGGCGGATCGCCGAGCTCGAGGAGCTCGAGCGCGAGGTCGAGCCCGAGCTCGTCGCGCTCGGCCGCTACCTCGGTATTGGCCCGCAGCGGCTCGTTGCGCTCGGCCGGGCGCTCGGGATCCGGTCTGCGGACGAGCTGCGCGCCGCGGCCGAGGCCGGCCGGCTGCGGGACGCGCCCGGGGTCGGCCCCGCGACCGAGGCGAAGGTGCTCGCGGCCCTGTCCCGAGAGCCGCAGCCGGCGAGACGCGGCCTGACCCGCAACCGGGCTCTCGCGCTCGCCGAGGCGATCGCCGCTCCGCTTGGCGCCGTCTGCGCGGGAGAGCTGCGGCGTGGCTGCGAGCTCGTGCACGCGCTCGTGCTCGTCTCCGAAGCTCCGGACGCCCTCGAGCGGTTCGTGTCCCAGCCGGAAGTGGTGGCGGTGCTCGAACGGGACGAGCGCCACGCGGTCGGCGTGACGGTCGAGGGGATTCCGGTCGAGCTCGTCGTCGCCCGGCGCGGCTGCTCAGGAACCGAGCTCGTCCGCGCGACCGGCTCCGATGCGTACGTCGCCGGGCTCGAGCCGCTGCCGGAGGCCGAGACGGAGGCGGAGGTGTACCACCGGCTCGGCATCCCCTGGCTTCCTCCCGAGCTACGGGAGTCGCCCTTCCGCGGCGAGCCCCCGCCGCTCGTCGAGGAGAGCGACATCCGGGGCGACCTCCACTGCCACACGACGTGGTCGGACGGGAAGGCATCGGTGCTCGAGATGGCGACGGCGGCTCGCGACCGCGGTTACGAGTACCTCGCCATCTGCGACCACACTCCGAACGTGCGGGTCGTCCCGGGCCTCGATGCCGAGGCGCTCCGGCGACAGGCCGAGGAGATCGCGGCCGCGAACGAGGAGCTGGCGCCCTTTCGCCTGCTGCGGGGCGTCGAGTGCGACATCCGCGCCGACGGCAGCCTCGATCTGCCGGACGACGTCCTTGCGGAGCTCGAGTGGGTCCAGCTCTCGCTCCACGCCGGGCAGCGGCTACCGCGGGGGGAGCTGACGGCGCGCGTGACCGGAGCGATGCGGCATCCCGCGGTGCGCTGTCTCAGCCATCCGCGTGGACGAATCCTCAATCACCGTCCGCCGAACGCGCTCGACCTGGAGCGCACGATCGAGGTCGCGCTCGAGACCGGGGTCGCGCTCGAGACGAACGGGCTGCCTGACCGGCTGGACCTGCGCGACGAGGAGGTGCGGCTCGCGGTCGAGGCCGGCGTTCCCGTCGTCTGCTCGACCGATGCGCACTCCGTGCAGGGGCTCGGCAACATGCGCCTCGCGGTGACGACAGCCCGGCGGGGCTGGGCGGGCGCGGCCGCCATCCTCAACACTCGGCCGCTCGCGGAGATACTCCGGCCGTGACGATCGCCGCGAATCAGACCTTCCCCGGACCGGCGTGGGAAGAGCTGCCCGAGGTGACGCTACTCGACACCTGGCCGCCTGAGGCGCCGCTCCCTGGTGTCGAGATTCTGATCGAGGCGGTCGTCCGGGTCGGCCCGGACGAGCTCGCCTTGTTTCCCGACCTGCGCCTCGTCGCGAACTACGGCGTCGGCTACGACCGCGTGGACGTCGCCGCCTGCCGCGAGCGTGGCGTCGCGGTGACGAACACACCGGGCGTCCTCGACGCGGCCGTCGCCGACTTGACCCTGGCGCTGATCCTCGCCTGCCGGCGCCACCTCGTGGCCTCGGACCGCTTCGTGCGCGAGCAGCGCTGGCAACGCGGGTGGGCGAGGCCCGAGCTCCTCGGCCGCGACCTCGAAGGCGCGACGCTCGGCCTCGTCGGCTTCGGCCGGATCGGCCAGCAGGTCGCGAACCGGGCCAAGGCATTCGGGATGAGCATCGTCTTCCACCGCAGCAGCGGCGGCCTCCCGCTGGACGAGCTCCTACGTACGGCAGACCTCGTCTCGCTCCACGTGCCGCTGACCCCGGAGACGCAACGCCTGATCTCTCGCGAGCGGCTCGCCCTGCTCCGGGACGGCGCGACACTGATCAACACGGCACGCGGGGCGATCGTGGACGAGGACGCGCTCGTCGACGAGGTCGTCTCGGGCCGGATTTCTGCCGGCCTCGACGTCTTCGCGCACGAGCCTCACGTCCCGGAGCGCCTGCTCGACCTCGCGAACGTCGTCCTCACTCCGCACATCGCGAGCGCGACGGTCGAGACGCGCGCCGCAATGACGCGCGTCCTCATCGACAACGTGCTCGCGTTCACGCGCGGCCAGCCCCTGCCGAACGAAGTGGTCGCCTAAGCGGCTGCGTCCCCAGCCGATGTCCGCTTCGGCCTAGGCCCGGGGTCTGACCCCGGTTGGAGGCGGTTTGGGCCTGGATCCGGTTCAGCGAAAGGCTTTGGCGATCCGCAACCGCTCAGGTTTCGAGCCTTTTAGAGAGCGCCGGGACGGCCCGCCGCGACCCAGTCGCGAACCTCGAACCAGTGGCTCGAGCGGAGCGCTTCGGCGACGCTCGGATCCGTGTGCTCGGCCCAGAAGACGTGGCGCTCCAGGTCGCAGCAGATGGCGACCTCCGAGAGCAGGAGCTCGGGGATCCGCATGAGCGCGTCCGCCGGCAGCCTCGCCTCGGCGACGGCATAGTGCTTGAACTGGAGCTCAGGGGCGAATTCCATCAGCTCCGGCCAGTCGGGACACGTGCGCGAGCTCACGCCGTTGACGGTACCGACAGCGCGCGTTTCGCAATCTGGGCGAGCGTTCGGATGAAGACGGGGTCGGCGTTCGGCATCTCGATCCGCTCGAGCTGCAGGCCTAGCTCCGCCGCCTTCTCCTTGGCCTCGACGTCGAGATCCCAGCGGATCTCGAGGTGGTCCGAGACGAAGCCGACGGGGCAGACGAGGACGCGCTCGACGCCCTGCTGCCGCAGCGACTCGAGGTGGTCGAGGATGTCCGGCCCGAGCCACGGCTCCTCGGTCGGGGACTCGCTCTGAAAGGAGAAGCTCCAAGCCGCGAGACCTGCCGCCTCGGCCACGAGCCGCGATGTCTCGAGGAGCTGGTCGCGGTACGGGTCGCCCGCGGCGAGGATCCGCGCCGGCAGCGAATGCGCGGTGAAGACGACGTGCGCGGCCGTGTCGCGGACGCGGCCGGCGAGCAGCTCGACGAAGCCAGGCTCGTCGTGCCAACTCTCGACGAAGCGCAGCTCCGCACGGCCGCCGAGCCCGCGCTCGAGCTGCTCCCGGTAACCGGCGATCGAGAGCGCCGAGTAGTGCGGCGCAAGGACGAGCCCGACGACTTGCTCCGCCCCGGAGGAAACCGCCAGCTCGGCAGCATCCCCGATCCGCGGCGTCCAGTGCTTCATCCCGGTGAAGACCGGCAGGCCGAGCTCGGCCTCGAGCGCCGCACGCGTCTGCTCGGTGATCGCGTTGAGTGGCGAGGAGTCCTCGATGCCGAGCCGCCGGTAGCGCTCGACGAGGTCTGCGAGGTGCTCCGGAGCGATCGGCCGGCCGCCGCGGATGTCGGCGTAGTACGCGGGGACGTCCGCCAGCTGCTCCGGCGAGCCGTAGGCCATGAGGACGACGGCACTGCTCATGCCGCCCGACCGTAACTGCGGACGAGCTCGGCGAGGCGCGTCAGCACGTCCGGATCGGTCTGCGGCAGGACGCCGTGCCCGAGGTTGAAGACATGTCCCGGTCGTCCGCCCGCCCGGCGCAGGACGTCGGCCGCCCCTGCCTCGACCCGCTCCCACGGACCGAGCAGCACGGCGGGCTCGAGGTTTCCCTGGATGGCTCGCTCCTCCCCGATCACCGCCCACGCCTCGTCGAGCGGGATTCGCCAGTCGACGCCGACGGCAGTGCCGCCCGCGCCCGCCATCTCCCGGAGCAGCGGGGGAGTCACACCGGTGCCGAAGTGGATCGTCGGCACGCCGGCAGCAGCCTCGAGCACACGCGCCGAGTACGGAGCGACGAACTCCGTGTAGTCAGCGACCGTGAGCACGCCCACCCAGGAGTCGAAGAGCTGGATCGCGTCGGCGCCCGCTGCCGCGGTCGCGGCGACGTAGCGCGCAAACTGCTCCGTGAGCCGCTCGAGGAGCGCGTGCCAGGTCGCCGGCTCGCGATACATGAGCGTCTTCGTGCGGACGAAGTCTCGGCTGGGGCGACCCTCGACGAGGTAGCCGGCGACGGTGAACGGCCCGCCGCAGAAGCCGACCAGCGCGCGTTCAGGCGCGAGCTCGCCGCGCACGAGCCGCACGGCCTCGAGGATCGGCGCCGCCCATTCCTCCGGCGCGGCGACCCGGAGCCGCTCCACCGCGGCGGCCGAGTCGATCCGCTCCTCCACCACCGGGCCGATGCCCTCGACGAGCTCTACCTCGACGCCCATCCCGAGGACGGGCGACATGATGTCGGCAAAGAGGACGGCGGCGTCGACGCCGTGCCGGCGGACCGGCTGCAGTGTCACCTCCGCGCACAGCTCGGGCGTCCCTGCGATCTCGAAGAAGCCGTGCCGCTCCCGCAGCGCGCGGTACTCGGGAAGCGAGCGGCCGGCCTGCCGCATGAACCAGACCGGGGTCCGCTCGGCCGGCTCGCGCCGCAACGCGCGAACGAGGAGAGGCTCGGCGCCCAGGCTCTGCTCGTTCAGACCGTGATCGGCTCGCGGCCCTGCTCTTGGAGCAGCCGGGAGAGCCCTTCCTCGAGCGGGACCTCGGGCTCCCAGCCGAGCAGCTGCTGCGCTCGCGTGATGTCCGGCTTGCGCTGCATCGGGTCGTCGATCCGGAGCGCTTCGAAGACGATCTCGCTCGAAGAGCCCGTGATCCGCTTGACGACCTCCGCGAGCTCCAGCAGCGTCCGTTCGTCGGGGTTGCCGAGGTTGACCGGCAGGTGCTCGCCGCTCTCGGCGAGGAGGACGATGCCCCGGATCAGGTCGTCCACGTAGCAGAAGCTGCGCGTCTGCGACCCGTCGCCGAAGACGGTGAGCGGCTCCTCGGCCAGCGCCTGCCGGACGAAGTTAGAGACCGCGCGGCCGTCGTTCGGCCTCATCCGCGGACCGTACGTGTTGAAGATCCGCACGATCGCGGTGTCGACGCCCTGCTGGGCGTGGTAGGCCATCGTCAGCGCCTCGGCGTAGCGCTTCGCCTCGTCGTACACGCCGCGCGGGCCGATCGGGTTCACGTGACCCCAGTACGTCTCCGGCTGCGGATGGATCTGCGGATCGCCGTAGACCTCGCTCGTCGATGCGGTAACGAAGCGGGCCCGCTTGAACTTCGCGAGGCCGAGCATGTGGTGCGTGCCGTACGAGCCGACCTTCAGGCTGGCAAGCGGCATGCGGAGGTAGTCCTCAGGGCTCGCGAGCGCGGCGAAGTGATAGACGAAGTCGAGCGGCTCGTCGATGAAGAGCGGCTCGGAGACGTCGTGCGGGACGAAGCGGAAGCCGTCGTCGCGGACGTGCTCGATGTTGGCGAGCGAGCCGCTGACGAGGTTGTCCACGCAGATGACGCGGTGCCCGCGCTCGAGCAGGTAGTCGCAGAGGTGCGAGCCGAGGAAGCCGGCTCCGCCGGTCACGAGCGACGTGGGCACCCGAAGATGCTAGCTGTGGGCGGCGGCTTCGGCGTACACCGCGAGCAGCGCGTCGACCTCGTTCTCGCGGGAGAAGTGCCGCAGGGCATACTCGCGGGCCGCCGCGCCGAGCCGCGCCCTTCGCCCGGCGTCCGCGAGCAGCTGCTCGAGCGCCTGCCGGAGCGCCGGGACGTCGCGGGGCGGCACCAGGACGCCGTTGACTCCGTCCTCGATCGCCTCGAGCAGGCCGCCGACGGCGGAGGCGACGACCGGCCGGCCGTGGGCCATGGCCTCGCGGGCGACGAGGCCGTATCCCTCGCGGCGAGAGGGAACCGCCACGACCGCCGCGCGGTCGTAGTAGCCGCCGAGCTCGTGCGGCGGGACCGGGCCGACCACGCCCGGCAGCCGTGAGGCAAGGTGGCCGGAGCCCGCGACGACGAGCGCGAGGCCCTGCGCCGCCTCCGCGAGCTCGAGCACGCCCTTCTCCTCCGACAGCCGCCCGACGAAGAGGATGTGCGGCGGCTCCTCCGGTGCGACCACCTGCGTCGGGATCGGCACGCCGGTCGGGACGACCCGCACGTCACGCGCGCCGAGCGCGCGCGCATCCTCGGCGAGGGCGCGCGAGCCTGCGACGACCACGGCGGCGCGGCGGAGGATCGGGCGGGCGAGCCAGGGCAAGCGGCGGCCGAGCACGAGGTCGGTGCCGTGCACCTGGAGCACGTACGGCTTGCCGAGCGTCGCCGCGACCGCGCCGGCGCCGAGCCAGTGCGCGTGGACGAGGTCGGCGTCGCGGGCGGCCCGCGCGGCTGCGCGCCGGAACGAGACGAGCAACGAAGGCACATGGAGCGCCCGCCACGGCCGGTGGAGCACGTTGGCCGGAATGCCGGGCGGTCGAGCGAGTCCGTGATGCCGGAAGTCGGCCGGCGAGACCACCTGCAGGTCGAGTCCCCGCGCGCGCAAGGCCGCGACCGTCGCGGCGACGAACCCGCCCGAGATGTCGTCCGCGTCCCGCGGATACGAGGTCGTCAGGACGAGAACGCGGATCGCGTCAGCGCTCCGGCGAGCGTTCCAGCGCCTCTTCGAGCTCGAGCTCGTGGCGTCCCTCGTCGAGCGAGAGCTCCAGCCGCCGCACCCGCAGGAGGACTCGCTCGATCAGCCGCCGGTTCGCGCTCAGCAGGTCGCCGAGAATCCCGATCGCCGCTACCTGGAACGCCGCGCCGGCGAGCAGGCCGCCGAGGATGAGCGACTGGATGTGTCCGGCGGACCCGTTCTGGACGTAGTAGTAGAGGAAGCGGGCGAAGATCACGAGCGAGGCGGTGAAGGCGATCGCGGCGAGGAAGAGGAAGGTGCGGAGCGGCGCGTACGTCGCGTAGGCGCGTGCGACCTGCGTCCCGCTCCGCACCAGATACTCGAACGTCGAGGAGAAGAGCCTGGACCGGCGCACCGCGGGATTCGTCGCAACCGGCGTCGAGCCGACGGCGAGCCCGCTCCGGCCGGCCTGGATCAGCGACTCGAGCGTGTACGTGAAGCGGCCGAGCACGTTGATGCGCAGCGCCGCCTCGCGCGTGTAGGCGCGGAAGCCGCTCGTCGTGTCGGGGACGTCCGTCCTAGACGCCGCGCGGACGGCGGCGCTGCCGACGCGCTGCAGGAAGCGCTTCCTCCGGCTGAATTCGTCGACACCCGCCCCGTAGCGCTCGCCGACCACGATGTCGGTGCTGCCGCCGAGAATCGGGAGGACGAGCTTCGGGATGTCGGCCGCGACGTACTGGTTGTCCGCGTCGAGCGTGACGATCACGTCGGCGCCGGCCCGGAGAGCCGCGTCGACCCCTGCGCCGAAGGCCTCGGCCAGGCCCCGGCGGCGAGAGAAGCGGACTACGCGGGTGGCGCCGTGCTCGAAGGCGACCGCCGCGGTGCCGTCGCCGGAACCGTCGTCGACGACGATCGTCTCGATCGCGTCGAATCCCGGCACCTCCGCCGGCAGGCCGGCAAGCACCTGCGGCAGGGTCTCTGCCTCGTCGAGGGCGGGGATGACGACGACGAGCTTCATCCCGCGGCCACTATAGATCAGTCCCGCAGGAGAGCTGCGACCCGGTCCCAGAGGAGCGCCGCGAGCGCGCCGAGGATGAGCCCGATGAGCGCGGCGATGACGACCGTGTTACGACGGCTCCGCGCCGTGATCTTCTGCGCCGCTGCTCCGGTCAGGACCTGCGGCCTCTCGATCTGGATCGCCTGCTGCAGGAACTGCGTCGCCTGGATCTCGTCCTGCTGATCGGTGCGGAGCGACGTCTGAAGCAGAAGCTTGTTCGTCACCGAGATGGACGGGTTCTGGACCGCGGACTGGATCGAGGCGATGGCGCCCCTGTCGGCCTCGATCTCCTTCCTGAGGTTCGCGATCTTGCCGTCGGCGTAACGGCCGAGCCGCTCGACGGCTTCGTTCGCCAGGCCGTTGGCCGCGCAGGCGGCGACCTTCGCACGCCGCGTCTGCACGCTGATCGTGACGAGCGGATTCGTGGCCGTCTTCGAAATCGTGCTGCCACTCACCTGCGCCGTGGAGATCCCTTTGCGGAATTGGGACGCGGTCGTCTTGCACTTCCGCGCCACGATGCCGTCGACGAGCGCGGAGTGAACGACCTGACCCACGGCGGCGGGATTCGTCTGGGTTCCCAGCGCCGGTGCATTGCCGCTCGCCGTGTACGGCTGCCCCAGGTAGAGCGTCGCGGTCGCCTTGTACACCTGCGTCCCGCCGAGCGAGACGAGGTAGCCGATCACGGCGCCGGCCACGAGGCCGGCCGCCAGCAGCCACCAGCGGATGGCCAGGAGCCGGACGTAGCGTGCGAAGTCGACTTCCTGCTCGGCCTCGGGGTCGAAGCCGCGCTGAGGGGGAGCAGGCGCGGTCACGAGGGGCGACGATAGCCGACGGTCATGAAGGCGCTCTTAGGAAGCGGCTGCGCGGACGTCAGCGCGAGAGCTGCCGGCGCTTGGAGCGGCGGGGCTCGACGGCGTAGATGCGAGAGAAGCCGTTGAAGAGCAGGCGCATCCCGTTCCCGGATACGGGGACGTACTGGCCGTGAGGGAAGGTCAGGAGGCGGTGCCCGGTGTGGAGGTTCACGCCGATGATGTGGTGCGAGAAGCTGCCGACGTAGGCGACGCCGTTCACGATCACGGGTGCTCCCGAGACAGGGCCGCCTGTGGGAATCCGCCAGTGGATGCGTCCGCTCGCCGCCGAGACGCCGTAGAACCAGCCGTCGTAGGAGCCGAAGCAGACGACGCCGTCCGCGACGGCAGGCGACGAGTAGACGTACGAGCCGGCCGGGACCCGCCAGAGCTGCCGCCCGCTCGTGGAGAAGGCCCATAGCGAGTACGCGACGGAGGGCACGAACACGCGGCCCCCGGCAACTGCGGGCGTGCCGTAGATCTTCCCGTTCACGCGGCCGACCCAGCGGGTCGCGCCGGTCGCCGGCTTGAGCGCCCAGAGCCGCCCGTCGTAGTCGCCGATGAACAGCCTGCCGCCGGCGAGGGCCGCGCTCGAGGTGATCTTCGCGCCGAGGTCGCGACGCCACCGCAGCCGGTGCGTGCGGAGATCGAGCGCGTACATCTCCCCACCGGCGTCGCCGAAGTAGTCCACGCCGTCGACGACGATCGGCGAGGACTCGATCGCCGAGCCCGCATCCCAGCTCCACTCGAGCCGGCCGTTGGTCCGGTCGAGGACGTAGACCCGGCCGCCCATCGTGTGGTAGACGATCTCGTTCCCCACGACGGCGGGTGACGAGGCCATGCGCGGGTAGCCTTGCGTCCGGTGGACCCAGGCGAACTTGCCGGAGCGCATCGAGATGGCATGGATCGCGGCGCGGGCGTTCCCGATGTAGGCAAACCCGTCGTCCACGACGGCGGGAAACTCGATCAGGCCGCCGAGGCCGCGGCTCCAGATCAGCCGGAACGGGGGGCGCAACCGGATGTCCGGCTGTGCCTGCGTGCGCGCCGCCGTCGCGCCGTAGACCGGCCACTGCAGGTCGGGCCGGTAGATGCGGAGCGTGTACCCGCGACTCCGCCGGAAGTCGGGGCGGAACCGGGCGGGCTCGTAGCCCCGCGCCGAGACCGAGACCTCGAGCCGCCGCCGCGGCGCCACGATGGTCGTGACGCCGTGCCGGTCGGTTCGTCCGCTCTTCCCCCCGAGGCGTACGCGCGCTCCGCGCACCCGAACGCGCCGGTCGCCGTCGAGGATCGTGACAACGAGCTTCGCGCGCCGGCCGGTCACGGGCTGCGGGTGTTGCGGCTTGGGCTTCGGTTTCGGGTGTGTCGGCGGCGGCTGGGCGTGCCGGTGGCTGCCGCCGCAGCCTGCAAGCAAGGCGGCGAGCGCCGCCGCGAGGAGCAGCCGCGGGATCAGGCGTGCTCCCCGATCGCGAGCTCGCGGTACTCCGTGAGCAGCAACGGAGCGCCGTCGATGTCGCGCAGGATGACGTTGTCGTCGGGGAAGTGCGGCACAGTCTCGCCGATCTCGTCCAGCCGCCCGAGTGTCGCCAGCAGCTGGGCCTCGGACATGTTCGCTCCCCCGTCGGCGAGCGCCGAGGTTGCGGCGACGTGGCGGACGTTGATCTCGGTGACCTTGAGCGCGCCCGTGCGGTCCTCGCGCAGGTCGACGGTGAGCAGGCCGTGCGCCGGCTCTCCCGTCAGGCCGGCGACGAAGCGCACCGCCTGCTCGGCCAGGGCCCGCGCCCGCTCGTCGTTGAGTAGGCGGCCCCGGTTGATGTTGCCGGTCACTCCCGAGACGGCGAGATGCCCCATGAAGTACTCGAGCCGCTCGTAGCACCCGGCCTTGAGCAGCGCCCCGTCCTGGAAGAGAAGCGAGCACGCGATGTTCCGGCCGGGCAGGTGCTCGGCGAGCATGTAGCTCAGGATCTCCGGGTTGAGATAGGCCCAGGCGTAGGCCTCCTCCGGCTCGGTGACCTGGATCGAGCCGATGCCGCTCGACGACGCGTCGGAGATGTCGCGGAGCCAGAGGGGGCCGCCGTCGAGGCCCAGCCCGCGCCGCTCGAGCAGCTCCTCGCGGCTCGCGATGCGATAGCGCGGCACGAGCCCCGTCTCGCGCAACTCGTGGTACAGCCTCCCCTTGCTGATCGCGATCGCCACGAGACCGGGAGGAGGCAGCAGTGTCGGGACCGGGAACTCACGCTCGCTCCAGAAGAGCACCTCCGCCTCGGGGCCGACGAGTGCCACGTCGATCGCCTCCCGCTCGCAGATCTCCGCCATCAGCTCGGCGTAGCCCGGGTCGCCCGGCTGCGAGACGCGGTAGACGCGGTCGTAGAGCCCTTCGTAGAAGCCGTACCAGTTGCCGCCGCGGTCGGCTCCGACGAGCGTTGCGCCGGCGAACGCCGGGCTCGCGCGGAGGGAGCGGGCGATGGCTCTCGGCGTCACGCCGCAGGCGCCCGTGACGAGGATGTTCAGCGGCGCCACAGGCTCCGAGGATAGCCCCGGCTTGTTACGAGGAGGTGTGCCAGCCGCCCGTGTCGCCCTTGTACGTGCCGCGAAAGAGGGCAAGGGGCGTCCGCGCCAGGATCTGGAGGTCGAGGAGCGGCGAGCGGTGCTCGACGTACCAGACGTCGAGCTCGATCCGGTCGGCCCAGGGCAGCGAGGCGCGGCCGTTGACCTGCGCCCAACCCGTGATTCCCGGCTTCACGTCCAGCCGGCGCCGCTGTCGCTCGCCGTACTGCTCGACCTGGTAGCGGAGCGTGGGCCGCGGCCCGATCACGCTCATCTCGCCGCGGACCACGTTCCAGAGCTGCGGCAGCTCGTCGAGCGAGAGCTTGCGCAGGAGCTGCCCGGTTCGCGTGATGCGCGGATCGCCGCGATTGACCGAGATACCCGCCCCTATCGTCTCGGCCCCGACCACCATGGTTCGCAGCTTGAGCAGCTCGAAGTCGACACCGTCCCTGCCGACGCGCCGCTGGCGGTAGAGGACCGGGCCGCGGTCGCCGAGCTTGATTGCGAGCGCGGCGAGGGCGAGGAGAGGCGAGGCGAGGACGAGCGCCCCGCCTGCGATCGCCACGTCTGCGGCTCTGTTCACGCGGGCTCCCCCTCCCGCTGCGGCGCCCACGTGGCGGGCACGCCGCGGCGGAGGTAGTTCCAGAGCGCCACGACCGTCGCCCACGTGATGAGGACGTAGTAGCGCGCCAGCCCGACCCCGGCGAGCGCCGCCGCAAGGAGGCCGAGCTGCAGGCCGAGGACGACGGCGTAGACGGTGCCGTGGCCGAGCAGCGCGATCGAGCTTCCCAGCAGGATCAGGTGGAGCAGCCCGCTCGCATAGCGGAGATGCCGGTGCGAGACGAGCGCGACGAGGTAGCCGGGGCGCTGGCCGCGCAGCATGCGCCCGCGGAGAACGATCAGCCACGCGTGCTCGAACATCCGCACCTTGCGCCGGTACTCGCTCTCGTTCGTCGGCGTCGGCCGCTCGAGGGCGAGCGCCTCGGGCTCGTAGATCGCGCGGCGGCCGCGCTGAACCATGAGGTAGGGGAGCGCGAGGTCGTGCCCGAAGCGGGGATCGACCTCTGCGTAATCCGACCGGCGGAGCGCGTAGATCGCGCCGTTGCCGGCCGTGACCGAGCCGAGTCGCGACTCCCCCTCCCGCGTGACGAGCTCGTAGCGCCAGTAGACGCCCTCCTTGTTCGAGCCGTCTGGAGCCTCCAGCCGCAGGCGGCCGCAGACGTACGCGACGCGCGGATCGGCGAGGTTCCGAACGAGCTTGCGTAGCGCGTCGGGAGCCCAGGTCGCGTTCGCATCGGAGAAGGCGACGACGTCCGCGCCCGCCGCACGCACCGCTGCGTCCTGCGCTGCGACCTTGCCACCGCGAGGATTCCGGATCACCCGGGCGCCCGCCGCCTCCGCGAGCTCCTCGGTCCGATCCGTGGAGGCGTCGGAGGTGACGAAGAGCTCGAGCAGCTCCGGCGGATAGTCGAGCGCGCGCAGGTTCTCGAGCCGCCGCTCGATCGTGGTCTCCTCGTTGTGCGCCGTGACGATCACGGCGACGGACGGAAGGTGGGAATCGTCGAGAGCGACGCGACGCCTATGCACGCGCGCCGCGAGAGCGACCGTCACGGGGTAGAGCGCGTGCGTCCAGGCGAGCGCGGCAAGCGAGCCCCAGAAGAGGACGACAGCCGCGATCACGGCCGCAACGCTAGCGGCGAGGTCTGCTCAGTTGCGCGGCGTCAATTGCCCCAGGGGCCGTACCGAAGCTTCGGCGAGGGCCGGGTCAGGGAGAAGCCGAGCGAGAAGCCCGAGCCGGCTGCGGTTGCGCGTAGCCAGTCCTTCTTCGTCGCCTTCAGCTTGAGCGTCGCCTTGAAGATGCCGGAACTGTTGGAGCGGATCTTCGCCACGGTGCGCCAATGGCCGTGAATGCCTTGACGGCGCTGGATCGTGACGAGGCGCTTGTCGCTCGTCGCGTCCCGGCCCCAGATGCTGACGGACCCGCGGCCGAGGTAGGCGACGAACGGGAAGCGGAAAGCGATCAGCACCGGCTTTGCTCTCGCCCCGTCCAGCGACTTCGAGTGAAGGAAGAGGCCGCTCTGGTACGGGCTGTGGCCTCCCCTGTCCTGCAGGCCGAACCACGTCACGAGCGAGACGCCCGAACGCCACATCTGATAGAGCGCTTCGGCTGTCCAGCGGGCCGCCAACCCCATGGGAGCCGCATGGCGCCGCGGGGGCTTCGTGTCCCAGCTGAACTCCGTCACCCAGAACTTGACGGGGTGCGCCGAGACCACACGATGGAGCCGGATCCCCGCCTGCAGCAGGGAGCGCATCCTCGGAAGATCGCCGAGCGAGACGTCGTCCGGGTTCCTCGCGTGCCCGAAGGGCCCGTTGAACGTGTACGGGTGGTGGGACCAGGCGTCGAAGTGGATCGTCGCGCTACAGGTGCGGTGAGGGTGCTTGCCCTTCGAGAGGCAGAGCAGCGAGCGCATGAAGGCGAGCGGCGAAGCCGAGTACCACCTCTGCTTCTTGCCCTTCGGGTGCCCGAACGGGTCGAGGTCTCCCGCGATGACGATGTTCTTCGCGTCGACAGCGTGGACCGCGTTGGCCACCGCATTGACCATCCCGCGGTAGCTGCTCGCGCTCACAGGGCCGAGGAAGAGGCTGTTGTTGACCTCGTTCCAGACCTGGAACACGTGGGCAGCCGAGGCGCCGGGGTTACTGCCGTCGAAGTGCTTCGCGAGCGCCGTCGCAAACTCCCCGAGGTCCTTCGCCTTCGGAGTCCCCGCATTCACGCCCTGCGGCCTCTTCGCGTACGCCCAGGGTGGGGTGCCGCTGATGTCGAGGATCGGAGTCAGCCCGGCAGCGTCGGCGTGGGCGACGGCGGCGTCGGCGTTTCGCCACGTGTAGCCGGGCGACGTCGGATCGGTCGCCACGAAGCCGGTGGGGCGGGTGGCGGGAGCGACACCGTTCCAGTTCAGGCTCAACCGGACGTAGCTCGCCCCGGCGGCACGCGTCTTGGCGAACGCAGTTGGCGTCTGGCTGCTGTTGAAGAGCCACGGATCGGTAACGGCCGTGACGAGCGGCGACGTCCCCTTGGTGACGAACGTCCGCACGCTGTGCTGTGCGACGTGCGTCCGATGCCGGACGCCGGCGGCGCCCACAGAGGCAGTGGCTCCGAGGCACACGATCGCGCCTGCGGCGGCGATGTAACGGACGTTGACCCCCATCGACGGGACACGCTACCCACGATCCCGGACCGCTTAACCGAGCTTTTCGGACTCCTTACACGTGCTGGGCGAGGCCGCCGGCTAGCCGCCCCAGGGGCCGATGTGCGGATCCTTCGGCCGGGTGAGCGAGAAGGCGAGCGATGTGCCCGAGCCGGGAGCGACGGCCCGCAGCCAGTCCTTCTTCGTCGCCTTCAGCTTCAGGCTCGCCTTGAAGATGCCGTTCGCATTCGAGCGCACGAGCGCGACCGTCCGCCATCCCCCTCCCGTACCGTGCCGCCGCTGGATGGTCACGAGCTCCTTGTCGCTCGTCGCGTCGCGACCCCAGACCGTGACGGTCTTCTTCTGGAGGTAGGCGACGAGGGGAAAGCGGAAGGCGGTCCGCACCGGCTTCGCCCGAGCGTCGTCGAGCGACTTCGAATGGAAGTACAGGCCGCTCTGGTACTGGCTCGGGCTCTTGTAGTCCTCAAGCAGGAACCAGGTCACGAGCGAAACGCCGGACAGCCACATCTGGTGGAGGGACTCGGCCGTCCAGCGAGCCCCGAGGCCCAGCGGGGCGGCATGCGGGCGCGGCGGTGACGTGTCCCAGCCGAACTCCGTCACCCAGAACTGGACGGGGGCAGCCGAGACCACTCGATGGAGCCGGACGCCCGCCTTCAAGAGGGCGCGCATCGCCGGCAGGTTGCCGAGCGAGACGTCGTCGGGATTCCTGGCGCGCCCGAACGGCCCGCCGAACGTGTACGGGTGATGAGACCAGACGTCGAAGTGGACCGTCGTGCTGCAGGTGCGGTGCGGGTGCTTCCCCTTCGAGAGGCAGAGCAGCGAGCGCATGAACGCGAGCGGCGCCATCGAGTGCCACGCCTGCTTCTTCCCCTTCGGGTGCCCGAACGGAGCGAGGCCACCGGCGACGACGAGGTTCGTTGGATCGACCGAGTGGACCGCATCGGCGACAGCGTTGACCATGCTGCGATACGTGGCTGCGTTGACCGGGTTCAGGTTGAGGCTGACGTTGGGCTCGTTCCAGACCTGGAAGACGTGGGCGACGGGCGCGTCCGGCCTGCTGCCGTCGTAGTGCGTCGCCAGCGCCGTCGCGAACTCCCCGAGAGCAGCGGCCTTCGGGCTCCCTGCGTTGACGCCGCGCGGCAGCTTCGCGTACGCCCACTCGGGCGTGCTGACGATGTCCAGGATCGGCGTCAGTCCCGCCGCCTCGGCCTGTCCTATGACCGAGTCGAGCCCCACCCAGGAGTAGCCGGGGGACGTCGGATCGGTCGCCACGAAGTCCGTCGGACGCACAACGGGCGCAACTGCACGCCACGTCACCGAGAGCCTGACGTACGTCGCGCCGGTGGCCTGGGCCATGGCGAACGCCGCTTCCCGGTCGGGGCCGCCGAAGAGAGGGTCGAGGAGCCCCGTGCGCAGCGGAATCGTCCCGCCCGTAGCGATCACACGGTGCGCGCTGCTCTTCGCCGTCGCAGCCGCCGCAGTCGCGGCCAGCGCGCACATGCCCGCGGCGACGATCAACGCCCGAACGGACCGCCGGAGGCCGTCGCGCCGCACTGTGCACACAGAGACCCTCGGCCGCACCGTGCGCCATGCTAACCCTCGCAACGGCTCGACCGCCGAAAGCTTACGAAACCCGTCGAATTCCGCCGAAAGCGTTGAGGCACCCTGGCTCGGATATCGTCTCGGCCCCGTGCTGCTCGACGAACCCACGGCGCTCGTGCACGACTGGTTTCAGGGGATGCACGGCTCGGAGCGGGTGGTCGATGCCATCCGGACCGGCCTCTTCCGAGCCGAGGGCGAGCCGGACATCCTCACCTTCGCAGCGGCCAAGGGAGTAATCCCGGACGAGCTCGCACGCCGGATCGTCCGCGAGTCACGGCTTGCCTCGCTCCCCGGAATCCGCCAGGCCGGGCGCGAGGGCGGGCGCTGGCGGTACCTCCTGCCGTACATGCCGCGCTATTTCGCGTCTCTCGACCTCTCGCGCTATGACGTCGTGATCGCCTCGTCGCACGCCTGCGCGATCAACGTGCGCCCCCGGACGGATGCGCTCTTCGCCTGTTACAGCCATACGCCGATGCGCTACGCCTGGCTTCCCGGGACCGACGTGGGTGCCGCCGATCCGCTCGGCGGCCTCGGTCTGCGCGTCCTGCGTGGCTATCTGCGCCGGCGGGACCTGGCGGCGTCACGGCGGCCGGACGCCTTCGCGGCGAACTCGACCGCGGTTCGCGAGCGCATCCGCCGCTTCTACGACCGCGATGCGACGGTCATCCATCCGCCGGTCGACGTCACCGAGCTCGACGCGACGCTCGAGAAGGAGCCCGGCCGCTTCCTGTGGGTGCACCGGCTCGTTCCCTACAAGCAGCCCGAGCTCGTCGTGGAGGCGTTCCGCGACCTGCCGTATCGCCTGACGATGGTCGGCGTAGGCCCGCTCGAAGCCCGTCTTCGCAAGCGGCTGCCGCCGAACGTGGAGCTACAGGGCTGGGTGTCCCGCGCCGAGCTCGCCGAGCTCTACGGCCGCGCGGCGGGCTTCGTCCACGTGGCCGAGGAGGACTTCGGCATCTCGACCGTCGAAGCGCTCGCAGCCGGAACGCCGGTGGTGGCGCTCGACGTGGGAGGAGCTCGCGACATCGTCCGTCCCCAAGTCGACGGCGTGCTCATCGAGCGAGCCGACGTGGAAGCGCTTCGAGCGGGCATCGGCGCAGTGGCGACAGGGACGTGGGACAGGAATGCGCTCCGCAGCCGGGCCCTCGAGTTCTCGACCGGACGCTTCCTGGAGCAGATGCGTACGTGGCTCGACGAGGCGTCTATCGAGGCGCGAGGACGACCCGTCAGCTGGGCGGAGCCGGCGACGCACCGGTGAAGATCGGAATCGACGCGCGAAACGACCGGGCCGGCATCGGCCGCTACACGTTCTCGCTCGTCCGCGAGCTGGCCAAGATCGACGACGAGAACGAGTACGTCCTCTTCCTGAACCGAGAGCGCCTCGCCTCTCATGTCGCGCCGGGCCCCAACTTCCGGGCCGTCGAGGCGGAGATCCCATGGTTCACCGTTCGCGAGCAGCTCCTGCTGCCTCGCCTCGTCGCGCGCGAACGGCTCGATCTCGTGCACTACCCGCACCTGACGGTGCCCGTGCTTTCGACGACGCCGTTCGTCGTCACCGTGCACGACCTCAACTACCTCGACCGCGCGGCGATCGTCGGCGACAGCGGCGGGAACCGTGTGCGGCGCGCCGGCTACCGCATCGAGCTCGCGAAGGCGCGGCGCGCGCGACGGCTGATCGCGGTCTCCGAGCACACGCGCGAGACAGTTCTTCGAACGCTTCGCGTCGATCCGGCGCAGGTGGCCCTGACCTACGAGGCGGCCGATCCCCCGGAAGCGATCGAGCCGGACCCCGCGACGCTCGAGCGGTACGGCCTCGACGCGCCGTTCTTCCTCTACGTCGGCGCTGCCTACCCGTACAAGAACCTCGCCCGGCTGATCGAAGCCCTCGCGCTCGTCGGCGGCGACCAAAAGCTCGTGCTCGCCGGCGACCAGGAGGACTTCGGCTCCGTTCTGCAGGAGCGCGCGGAGGCTGCCGGCGTCGCAGGGCGCGTCGTCTTTCCGGGACGGGTCTCCGACGCCGAGCTCGCAGCTCTCTACCGCGCCGCCCTCACGTATGTGTTCGTCTCGTATTCGGAGGGCTTCGGCCTGCCCGGGCTCGAGGCGATGGCTGCCGGACTCCCCGTGATCGCGGCGCGCGCCGGCAGTCTGCCGGAGATCTACGGCGACGCAGCCCGATACTGCGACCCCCACGACACCGACTCGATCGGAGCAGCCCTGCTCGAGGTCGCGCGGGACGAGGAGCTCCGGGAACGGCTCATCGTACGCGGGCGGCAGCGCGCGGATGAGTTCTCCTGGGCGCGGACGGCGGAGCAGACGCTCGCCGTCTATCGCGAGGCGCTTCTACACTGATCGCCATGTCGGCGGCCGCCAGCGTGAGCGTCCGGGCTCGCGTGCGGCGCCACTTCACCCTCGAGACCGCCGTCCGCCCGCACACGCTGCTGCTCGTCGGTGCCGGCCTCAGCCTCCTCGCGTGGGCCATCCCCTGGGGAGGCGCAATCACTGCTCCCCTGCGCGGCTTTGCCCGCACGGAACCGTGGACTCTGCACGGCACGCTCTTCCTGCTCGCCTGGTACGCGTTCTTCTTCGCCGTGGTGCTCGCCGGCTTTCGGCTGGGTCAGCGGATTCCGGTGCTCCAGCGGGCGGAACGCGTCTCGTGGGAGAGCTACTACGTGTTCCTCAGCATCCTGGGCTTCCTGGGAACGGCGTACTCGTACGCCTACGTCTATGCCAAGTCGCCGCATGCACTCTCCGCGGCGTTCCTCCACCACCAGTTCAACGCGGTGCGCTACGTGTTGCCGTACTCGTCCGGCCCGCAGACTCTTCGTTACGCGTCGACCCTCGCCGGCGCCATCGCCATCTTCGAGCTCGGACGTCGGCGCTTTCGCTCGCTCCATGCCGTCAACGTGCTGGTGCTCCTGCTCGCCGCGGCGATCGCCTCACGAGCGTCGCTCATCATCGCCGCGATCGCGGTAGCCGGCCTCGCCGCGCGGCACCTCCACCTAGCGCGGGTGCGTGCGCGCATGGTCATCGGCACCCTGCTCCTCGGGCTCGTGGCCTTGTTCCTCGCCCTGAGCCTCCTCAGCTATTCGCGAGACGCCAACTTCTATCGCTCGTACGCCGTCCGCAATCCGCTGGTCATGAACGTCGACGAGATGGTTCGTTACCTCGGCATCCCCTTTCAGGCTGCGGTCGCGGTGAGCAACCACGTGGCAGATTGGCCTGCTGCTCCCGCAAGCGCGGCGGCGGGCATCCGCGTGTTCCTGCTCCCGACGTACGCGAGCAAGAGCGTCCCCAAGTCGGTCGCCCGCGGCCAGACCCGTTACGAGAAGCTCGTCGCCATCCCTGCGTCCCAGACGACGAACTCGGTCCTCGCCATGGGCTACGGGGTCTTCGGAGCGCTCGCGTTTGCCGTCCTCGGCTTCGCGGTTCTCGTGGCGGGCGTCGTGGCCGGTGCCGCCTCGCGGTACCGGAGCTACGTCTTCCTCGCGGGCCTCGTGGTTGCCTACTGCATGGCGGAGTGGTGGCGGACGTACGTGCTCAACCAGGGAATCGTCCAGTTCCTCATCTTCGCGGTGGCCTTGTGGGGGGTCTTCGGCGCGAGCGTGGACGGCTGGACGGGCGGCCGCTGGTCGCGGCTTACGCGCTTCCTGGTGCCTGATCGCCCGCCAGGATCGCGGCGAGCTCCTCGGCAGACATGATCCCTTCGGCGAAGGCGGCGTCGTGCGGCATGTGCTCCGCCTCTGTCAGCGCGCGCCGGAGACTCTGCCTGTCGCCGGGGTCGAAGAGGCAGAGGTTGGGCCCTTCGGCGCCGAGGTGGGACGGGGCGACGATCGGCAGCCGGCAGTAGGAGTACTGCGCGACCTTGTTGCCCTGCCCGAGGCTCTCGTACCCGGGCGGGAAGAGGAGCAACGCGAAGGTCGCGTGCTGGAGGTACGGGACAAGCTCCTCGAACGGCAGCTCGGGATGGAACGTGACGTTCGCCGGCTCGGGCCGTGGCGGCGGGCCGATGACGTGGAAGGCGACGTGCTGCGCGAGCTCCGCCGCCGCCGTGAGGCTCTCGTAGTCGAAGAGCGGCGAGACGCCGGCGAATACCGCGGCCGGCCCGTCGCCGTAGGGCGACTGCGTCGGACGGCCGAGCGCCGCCTTGTCCATTCCGGGCGGATGCACCTGGACCGGCCCGAACGGCGCGAGGACGGCGGCGACCTCCTGCGTCGGAGCGCTGACGAGGTCGAAGAGCGGGATCGCCCGTGCCTCGGCCTCGAGGATGAGCGGATGGACGCCGAGGGCGCGCAGATCGTCCGAAGCGCGGTAGACGAGCCTCGCCTGCGGTGCGAGCTCGCGAATCCGCTCGACGAGCAAGAGCGCCGCCGTCCCTTCGAACATGATGAGATCCGCGTTGCGCAGGCGCTCCTCGAGCGGCCCCAGCGGTACGCGCGCGTAGCGCGCGAACCACGGCCTCGACAGGCGGTTCGCGAGCCCGAAGCGGAGGTTGCCCGGATGCGTCCGCGTCATGAGCACGAAGCTCGTCAGCCCCTCCCGCACGGGCACAAGGCGGTTCGCCTCCTCGCGTACCGGATACGCGAAGCGGTAGTCGCCCCTCAGCCGTGACAGCGTGCTGATCGCGGCCGTCACGAAGGTGACGTCCCACCCGAGGTTTCGGTAGGCGTCCGCAAGATGGTGGAAGCCGGCGCGTCGCTTCGAGCCGAGGTAGTGGCCCGAGATCAGGATGACGCGACGGCCGGCAGCAGGCATCGCGGCAGTATGGGTGTAGAGCCCGGTCCGGCTCTACCCTCGAAGCCCCGCTAGAAGGACTGCCCGTCGATGACGACCATCGTAGTTTGGTCGGTCTCGAATGCCGTGTCGTCGCCCGCGAACCACGGGTCTTCGACCAGGTTCGTAAACGACACATCGTCCTTGTGTTCCGTCCCGCCGCCGGCGCGCGTATCGGTGATCCCGAGGACTCCGCCAGCCGGTTCCGTCCAGAAGACGCCGAAGGTGGGGTCGAAGTAGTGCCACCCGCCGTCGTAGAACACCTCGGCGGCGATATGGCTGTCCGGTGACCCGTCCGGCGTCGTGTAATAGAACTGGACGCTACGCACCGAATAGCCGAAGTGCTGGATGATCGCCGCAAGGGTGAGCGCGGCGTGGCCACAGATTCCCGCCTGCGTTCCGAGGATGGAGTCCGGCTTCGAAGTCGGCAGCGCGCCTCCGAAGGCCTCGAGATACCCATAGGCGCCGGTGCTGACGTGGCCGACCACGTAGTTCATGGCCGCGAGCGCGATGAGCCGACCGTCCGAGTACGGGGTCCCGTTGGCCTTGTACCCGTACTCGGCCCAGCCGACTTCGCGGCGCACCTGCTCCTCGGCGAGGGCGAGCGGCTGAGGAACGGCTGCGAGCTCGACCTGCAGGGCGGCGGCCTGTTGGAGAGCCGCATCCCGTTCCGACGCGCGCTGCGTGACGAGCGCCTGCAGGCTTGCAATCTGCTGGTTGGCAGCTCCGAGTTGCTTCTGCGAGCTCTGCAGGGAGGATCTCGCCGTTCTCAACGACGCCTTCGCCTTGTTGCGGGTCGCCGTCATGTCGCGCAGCCGCAGCCGGAGACCTCGTACCTCTCTCTTCAACTGGGCGATTGGCGCACTTGGACTTCCGCGGTGCGCGACGCGCACTCCCGCCGCTGCGCCCGACGTGACCGCGAGCACGGCGGCAAGTGCGAGTACGGTCGTAGGCCCTCTCCACATAGCGGGGGAGTTACATACCACGCGAACCGGTCGCACGCGAACCCGCACGGCGGGCTCTCGCCCGACCGCGGGTTGAACCGAGGGCCTCGCTAGACTGGCCGCGCCCTGCGGGCGAGGGGGTCGGCGCATGTGCGGGATCGGAGCCATACTCAACCTCGATTCGAAGCCGGTCGGGGCGCTCGCGCCCAAGATCGAGCTCGTGAACAGCCTGCTCGCGCACCGCGGCCCGGACGGCGAGGGCGCGTGGATCCACGAGCGCGCGCATGTCGGCTTCGCGCATCGCCGGCTCGAGATCATCGACCTCGAGACCGGCCAGCAGCCGATGCAAGACGGCGCCGGCAACTGGATCACCTACAACGGCGAGATCTACAACTACGTCGAGCTGCGCCGTGAGCTCGGCGAGGACTCCTTCCGCACGACGTCCGACACCGAGGTCGTGCTCCGCGCCTACCGTCGCTGGGGACCCGCCTGCGTCGAGCGACTGCGCGGCATGTTCGCTTTCGCGATCTGGGACGAGGCGGAGGAGCAGCTGTTCTGCGCGCGTGACCGCTTCGGCATCAAGCCGTTCGCCTATGCCCTCCACGACGGCGTCTTCTACGGCGCCTCGGAGGCGAAGGCACTACTTCCGTTCCTGCCGGCGATCGAGACGGATCTCGAGGCGCTCAACGACTATCTCGCCTTCCAGTTCTGCCTGGCCGGCAAGACGCTCTTCAAGGGCGTGCGCGAGCTGCTTCCGGGCCACACGCTCACGATCAGGAAAGGCTCCGTCCACGAGCGGCGCTACTGGGAGGTCGAGTACGAGCCCGACTTCAACCACCGCGAGGGGTGGCTGACGCACCGCCTGCGCGAGCTCGTCGAGGAGTCGGTCGAGTTCCATCTCCGCGCGGACGTGCCCGTGGGCGCGTATCTCTCCGGCGGCCTCGACTCGAGCATCACGACCTCGCTCGCCGCGCAGGCCGTCGGGAAGGAGTTCCAGGCGTTCACCGGGCGCTTCGCCCGCGGCGAGCGCTACGACGAGACGCGCTACGCGCAGCTGCTGGCCGAGCGCCGCGGCTTCCGCCTGCACGAGCAGACGATCGGTGCCGACGACTTCGTCGAGAACATCCGCGACGTCGTCTACCACCTCGACTATCCGGTCGCGGGGCCGGGCTCGTTCCCGCAATACATGGTCTCGCGCCTCGCTGCGAAGCACATGAAGGTCGTGCTCGGCGGCCAGGGCGGAGACGAGATCTTCGGCGGGTACGCGCGCTACCTGCTCGCCTACTTCGAGCAGTGCATCAAGGCGGCGATCGACGGAACGATGCACGACGGCAACTTCGTCGTCACGTACGAGTCGATCATCCCGCAGCTCGGGACGTTGCGCGAGTACAAGCCGCTGATGCAGCAATTCTGGCGCGAGGGGCTGTTCGCCGACCTCGACTCGCGCTACTTCAGGCTGATCGACCGGGCACCGGGCCTCCGCGGAGCGATCAGCTGGGACGTCCTGGGCGACTACTCGCCGTTCGAGACCTTCGAGACGATCTTCCGGGCGGGCAACGTGCGCAAGGAGTCGTACTTCGACCTGATGACGCATTTCGACTTCAAGACGCTCCTGCCAGCGCTCCTGCACGTCGAGGATCGTGTTTCGATGGCCCACGGGCTCGAGTCGCGCGTCCCGTTCATCGACACGGAGGTGGTCGAGTTCGCCGCCACGCTCCCTGCGGACGTGAAGTTCAAGCAGGGGCATCTGAAGCACGCGCTCAAGGAGGCGATGCGCGACGATCTGCCGAGCGCGATCGTGGATCGCCGGGACAAGATGGGCTTTCCCGTGCCGCTCGGCGAGTGGATCAACGACGAGCTCCGGGACTTCGTGCTCGACGTCTTCTCCGGCGAGAACGCGCGCAGCCGCCCCTATCTCGCGGAGAACTTCGACGTCCGCGAGCTGCTTCAGCGCGAGGGCGCCTTCAGCCGCAACCTGTGGGGTCTCTTCTCGCTCGAGCTCTGGCAGCAGGCGTTCCACGACCAGGCGGCCGCGTGGCGCGCGCCCGCAGAAGACACGGCCGCGCTGCCGACGCAGCTCGACGCCGGCGCCTCGGCGTGGTAGCGGCTGCGGCTCAGCAACCGGCGCGGCAGGCCCGTGGAGGCTCCGCGCGCTACATCAAGAGGCATTGGCGGCTGCTACTGCGGGTGACCAGGCAGGATCTCCGGCTGCGGCACGCTGGCTCGCTACTCGGGATCGCCTGGATCGCCCTCGGGCCGCTGCTGATCCTGGGGGTCTATTCGCTGATCTACCTCGAGGTCTTCAAGGTGCGGTCGAACCTAGTCGGCATCTCCCTCACGCGCCCCGCATACGTGATCTACATCTTCTGCGGGCTTGTTCCGTACCTCGCCGTCGCGGAAGCGCTGAGCCGAGGGGTCGGATCGGTGGTCACGAACAAGGCCGTGCTCAACAACACCGTCTATCCGATCGACCTCACGCCGGTGCAGGCGGCGCTTGGGGCACAGGCGGTTCTGCTCGTCGGGATGCCGCTCGTGATCATCGGCTCCTTCCTCACGGGCCACGCACACGCCACGCTGCTCGCCGTCCCTGTCGTCATCGCGCTGATGTTCATCTGGCTCGTCGGCGTGAACTGGATCCTTTCGATGCTGAACGTCGCGTTCCGCGACCTCCAGAACCTGATCACCGTGATCCTCATGGTCCTGCTGGTCGCTTCACCGTTCGCCTATACCGCGTCGCAGCTCCCGCCCGCGGTTCAACCAATCGTCTGGCTCAATCCGTTCGCGTACTTCGTCATCGCCTACCAGCATCTGATCGTGCTCGGTCAGTTCCCCGCTGCGTGGGAGGTGGCCGTCCTGGTGCTGATGCCGCTGGCGACCTTCGCCCTCGGAGGCTGGTTCTTCGACAAGGCAAAGAGCGTGCTCCTCGACTATGTCTAGCGACGTCGCGATCCGGTTCGAGCAGGTCGGGAAGATGTACAAGGTCTTCGGCTCGAAGCTGGGCACTGCTCTCGACGCGCTCAACCTGCCGACCTTCCGCCGGGACGGACGCTACCGCGAGTTTTGGGCGCTCCGTGACATCGACCTGGAACTCGCGCGGGGCGCTCGGCTCGGGATCATCGGGCGGAACGGCGCCGGTAAGACGACGCTCCTCAAGCTCGTGACCGGCAACGTCAGGGCGTCCGAGGGCAGCGTGACCGTCAACGGCGACGTGCAGGCGCTGCTCGAGACGGGCGGGGGCCTGCATCCGGAGTTCACCGGCCGCGAAAATATCCGCGCCTCGCTGAGCTACCTCGGGATGTCGCGCGAGGAGATCGCGGACGCCGAGCGCGAGATCGCCGAGTTCACGGAGCTCGGACGCTTCCTCGACCAGCCGTTCAAGGCCTACTCGCAGGGAATGCAGGCGCGCCTTTCCTTCGCCATCGCAACAACGGCCCAGCCCGAGATCCTGATCGTGGACGAGATCCTCGGCGCCGGCGACGCCTACTTCTTCACGCGCTCGACCGCGCGGATGAGTCAGCTGATCGAGAGCGGGGCCGGCGTCTTGCTCGTCTCACACGCGCTCGACCAGGTGGCGCGGTTCTGCGAGCGGACGATCTGGCTCGACCGGGGCCGAATCGCGATGGACGGACCGACAGACGAGGTGGTCAAGGCCTACGAGCGCTTCATCCGCGAACTGGAGGACCGGCGACTGCGGGCGAAGAACGAGAAGGCGGCACTCGCGGACTACGACGCGTTCGACCGCGAGACGTTCACGGACGCCATCGCCGGCTCCGTCTCGGCAGAGGGCGGCTCGATCGACGTGGCGCGGCTCACGCTGTGGCGTGACGGCGCGATCGAAGGCGAGATCGACGTCGGCGGCGCCCAGGACGCCGACCTCTCCGGCGCCGGCGGCGTACTGCTCGAGGACGGAGGCTGGGACGCCGCGCAGCCTGACGCGAGCGGGTACTCCCGCACCGTTTCCGAGGCGGCCGCCCGCTTCCGCTTCAACCTCTGGTTCTTCTATCCCCAGTCGAGCTACGAGCTCGAGATCGCCTACCGCACCCACGGAGGAAATGCGTCACTCGAGGTCGAGCGGGCACACGGGTCCACGGCGCTCGTCCCGTTGCCGTCTGTCGACGAGTGGACGACGCACCGGTTCGAGCTCGCGGCCGGAGGGGATCCCGCCGAGGCGGCCGCGGAAGAGCGGCTCAGTCGCTGGCCCGGCGTCGAGGGGCTGGCGATCCAGCGGGTGCAGACGGTCGGCAAGGAGGAATCCGACCGGGCGCTGTTCCAAGTCCATGAGCCGTTCTCCGTCGTGGTGGACGCCGTCGCGACGGCGAGCGGCATGTTCCCGCTCGTGCCCGCGGCCCTCGTCTTCCGGCTGGACGGGATCGTCGCCACGCGGCACGTCGGAGAGCATGTGGTGCTCGAGCTGGAGAAGGGCGACCGCATCGAGCTGCGCCTCGATCTCGGGCCTCTCCTGCTCGGCAACGGCGCTTATCTCCTCAGCGTCGGCCTTTACCGGGAGCTCGACATAGGCAACACGCTCTCATCGACGCTGTACGACTACTTCGACCGGAGCTTCGAGTTCGCGGTGACGGGCAACCCGCCGCTCCACAGCGAGGCGTTCCGCCACCCGGGCACCTGGTCGACGCGAGTGCTGCCGGCGGCCGAGCGGTTGACGGGAGAGCTCAGTGAGCGCTGACGCGCAGTCCTCGATCGACCGGCAGAACCAGGCGTTCTGGGACGAGCTGTGCGGCACCCGGCTCGCGACGACGCTCGGGATCACCGAGATCAATCCCGACTCGGTCGCGCGCTTCGACGAGGCGTACATGGCGCACTACCCGTATCTCGCGCGCTACCTCGACGACCTGCCCGTGGAAGGACGGAAGGTGCTCGAGATCGGCCTGGGCTTTGGCACCGTCGGTCAGATCCTCGCCCAGCGAGGCGCGCACTACCACGGCGCCGACATCGCCGCAGGCCCGGTCGCGATGTTGCGAGACCGGCTGCGTTGGCTCGGCAGGCCGGACGACGGCGCGATCGTCCAGGCGTCCGCGCTAGAGCTTCCGTGGCCGGACAAGATGTTCGACGTCGTCGTGTCGATCGGCTGCCTCCACCACACCGGCGACTTGCCGCAAGCTGTGCGAGAGGTCCACCGTGTCCTCGTTCCCGGCGGCACGGCGTTCGTGATGCTCTACAACGCGAGCTCCTTCCGGCAGCTCGTCGTCGTGAATCGAGAGCGGTTGCGGGCTGCTCGAGCCCGGCGCAGCTCTGACGAGCAGGTGCGCGGGATGTACGACGCGAACCTGGCCGGCGACGCCGCGCCGCACACCGACTTCGTGTCGCGGCGGGACGTTCGACAGCTGTTCGGAGACTTCTCCGACGTCGTTGTCCAGAGCCAGAACTTCGACTCGCTCACGCCGACGCTCGGCGGGCACGTGCTCACGGTCCGGCGCGAATGGCTGCTCGGCAACGTCGCCAGGCTCGTGGGCCTCGACCTCTACATCCATGCCCGCAAGTAGCGGAAGCTCCGAACCGTTGTCCATCCTGCTGGTCTGCGATGACCGGTCGTCGCACGCTCCGAACGTCCTCGAGCACATCCGCGCGTTCCCCCGCTTCTCCAGGCACCGCTTCGAACTCTTCGATCCGCGCGGCATCGCCCGCAGTCGCTTTCTCCGGATGGGCGACTACGACGTAGTCGTCGTCCACTACACGGTTCCGCTCTACCTCTCGGAATGGTTCCGCGAGCAGATCGCGGCCTTCGGCGGGCTCAAGGTCCAGTTCCTGCAGGACGAGTACCGGCAGGTCGATGCGGCCGCGGCGCAGATGCGCGAGCTGGGAATCGACCTCCTCTTCAGCTCCGTCCCCGCTGATGCCGTGCCGAGCGTCTACGGACCGCGTCTCCCCGGCGTCGACATCCTCCCCACGCTCACCGGCTTCGTGCCGGCCGAACTCGACGGACGCGCGCGACCACCACTGAAGAGCCGAGAGCTGGATGTCGTCTACCGCGGTCGCAGCATCCCGTTCTGGCTGGGGCGCCTCGGCCAGGACAAGGCTTTGATCGGACAGGAGTTCCTCGCCCGCGCGGGCTCGACGGGGCTCCGCTGCGATATAGCTTGGACCGAGGCCGACCGCATCTACGGAGAGGAGTGGTATCGCTTCCTCGGCTCGGCGCGCTCGACGCTCGGCACCGAGAGCGGTGCCTCGATCGTCGACTTCGACGGCTCGTTGCAGGGCCGGACGGACGCGTACCTCGCGGCCCATCCCGGCGCGTCGTTCGACGAGGTCGAGCGCGAGATCCTCGCGCCTTTTGAGGGCAACGCGGAGATCGAAGCGATCTCGCCCCGCGTCTTCGAGGCGGCGGCCCTCGGCACCGCCATGGTCAATTTTCCGGGCCGCTACTCGGACGTGATCGAGCCGTGGGTCCACTACATCCCGCTCGAGAAGGACTTCTCGAACTTCCAGGACGTCGTCTCCGCGATTCGCGACGAGTCGCTACTGGAGGGCCTGACGGAGCGCGCGCACGCCGATCTCGTCGCCTCAGGGCGCTACTCGCTGCAGAGCTTCGTGCAGGGGTTCGACCGCGAGATCGAGGCGCGTGTGCAATCCGTTCGGCGCCGGCCTCGCTCCAGGGTCGCCGGGAGGCTGAACCGCTCGCTGCGGTCGATTGAGCACCTCGGATCCCCGAGCCGGGTGGCGGAGATGCCCTTCGTCGCCTCGCAGCGCAAGCAGGCGACGAGGCGCGCCAGCCGCCGGCTGATCGGACGCTTCCCGGAGATCGAGGCTCTCGCTGGCGCAGACCCCGACGCGGCTGGTCGCGAGAAGCTCCTGCACGATCTCGAGCGCCTCGCGGCGGCCTCGGCTGCGCACCTTCGGGAGCTCCGCTTCCTCGGCCGCCCGTTCGACGTGCGGCTGGAGCTCGGCAACGAGGAACGGAGGCTTACGCTAGTAGGCACTCGCGAGGCTGCGCAGAGCGCGCCGGAACGGTCCGAGATCGGCCACCGGGTGGAGTCGGCGATCCACGAGCAACGGCTGGAGGAGATCGTCTGGAACAACAGCGAGGTCGGCAGCCTGACCTTCATGACGGTCCCCATCGCGTCGCTCGACATCGGGTACCACGTGACCGGCTCGACGCATCGCTTCACTGCACTGATCAAGCTGGCCCAGCGTGACCCCGAGGGGGTCGTCTCAGCCCTCCAGCCGCTCTTCCGGCCTCGCCCCGGCGAACCGGTGCACGAGGTCAATCGGCTGACACGGACCGCCGTCTCAGTTCTCGTCTACAGCCCGCGCCGCTCTACGTCGCAGGCTGCCGCGGCGCTGCGGGCGGTGCTCGCCTCGAAGGAGCTACGCCGGCTCCTGCGCGCGTACCTCCAAGACGGCGAGGCCCGAGCGGAGGCGCCACTCGATCTCATGCTCAAAGACTGCCTCGCGCTGAGGCGCGTCGAGGAGTCGCCGGCGAGCCTGGAGCTGGACGCCGGTCGCACGACGCTGGTCTACCGCGCGAATGGAGGTGCGCCGAGTGACGGCGCCGTACTCGACGCGGCGACGGTGCGAGCGCTGGAGCAGATCGTGTGGGAGGAAGGCGAGTACGAGTTCGACGCTCTGACGCGTGTCGCGCGCCGTTTTCCGGAGATCGCCGCTCCGGCGTTGCAGCGGGCTGCGAACCCCGACTGAGCGGTGCGCATCCTCGTCCTCTACTGGCACCCGAAAGGGACGGAGATGCGACTGGCCGTGCGCCACCATCTCCACCTCCTCGAGAGGCCTGGCACACGAGTTCTCTACCGCAACGCGATCGACCCGGCACCGGCGTGGCTCGCGTGGACGGCGCCCGACCTCTGCGTTCTGCACACGACCTTCCTCTCCCACGCCCGCTGGGGTTACTCGTTCGACGAATACCGCCGCAGGTTCCGCTGGGTCGGGCGGCTGCGCTGCCCGAAGGTCGCGCTGCCGCAGGACGAATACGACCATGCCGCCGTGATCGACGAGTGGCTCGACGAGCTCGGCGTGACGAGTGTCTACTCGTGCTTCGGCCCCGATCAGTGGGAGTCGCTCTACCCCCGGCTCGCGTCCCGCGCAAGCTTCCGCGAGACGCTGACGGGCTTCATCGACGAGCAGGCAGCCGCCGAGCTCGCGACTCGCATCGTCCCTCATTCTCAGCGACCGCAGGACATCGTCTATCGGGCGAGGAAGCTCCCCTACTGGCTTGGGAGTCACGGCCAGCTCAAGCACCGCGTCGCCGAGGTCGTATTGGAGCGAGCCGAGCATCATGGGCTGAGGACAGACATCTCGACGCGGCCCGAGGACACGATCTACGGCGCGGGGTGGCTCGACTTCCTGCTGTCGGGGCGGGCGGTGATCGGCGCCGAGAGCGGCGCGAGTGTCCTCGACCGGCGAGGCGAGATCCAGCGGCAGATCAGCCGGCTCCTCGCCGACCAGCCCGACCTCAGCTTCGAGGAGGTGGACGCGCAGATGCCGACGGGCTGGGACTCCTACGCCTTCTTCGCGATCAGCCCTCGTCATCTCGAAGCGGTGATCGCGAAGACGGCGCAGGTGCTCGTCGAAGGGAGTTACAGCGGCGTGCTCGAGCCGGAACGGCACTACATCCCGGTGCGCCGCGACTTCTCGAACCTCGACGAGGCACTCGAGCGGCTGCGTGACCTCGAGGCCGTCGAGATCATGGCCGAGCGCGCGTACGAGGACGTCTACCTCAGCGGGCGTAACAACCTGAGCGTCCTCGCCGACCAACTCCTGCAGGAAGCGGAGCCACGCCGGACCACAAAGCGTGCCTTGCCCTTCGCGCTGGCACAGCGCCCGCCGCTACCGACTCGCTCCCCGATCGACGGCAAGCCTCTGCGTCGGCTCCTCCCCCACGTCGCGACGCTCGCGGAGGCGCTGGCGCTACAGCGGGAAGCGCGCCGTCTATTCGTCGCCGCGCTACGCGGCCGGGTCTCCGTTCCGATCGAGGACGTCGTGCGCGAGCTCGTCCTGCTGCGCGTCATGGCTCGGATCCGCGGCGGTCAGGACCCGCCGTGGTCGCTGACGGTCGAGAACGACGCCGGCTCGGTCGTGATCCGGACCCAGATCGATCGCAACGGCGACACGCAACTGGGCGGCCTCTTCGAGAACGTCGCCTGGAATCACTCCGACGTCGCGCAGGCGGTGCCGATCTATCCGCGGCACCCGCACTGGGGTTGGATGGCGCTCGGGCTCTACGGCCGCTACGAGTTCACCGCTCTCGCCGAGCTCGCGAGCACCGACCCTGAAGCGGCGCAAGCGCTGCTGGCTCGTGCGCTCCGAAGCTGAGGCATCCGCGGGCGCGGAGTAGCCGGACGCTACGATCCTCGACCGACCACGACAGCAGCGCAAAGCGAGGCAACCACAAATGACCAACGTCCTGATCACCGGCGGCGCCGGCTTCATCGGCTCGCATCTCACCGACCGGCTGCTCGAGCGCGGCGACGACGTGCTCGTGATCGACAACTTCGCGACCGCGCGCCGCGACACGCTTCCCGAGCACGAGCACCTCACTCTCGTGGAGGACACGATCGCGGACAACGAGCTCGTCCAGCGCGTGTTCTCCGAGTTCGGGCCCGAGATCGTCGTGCACGCGGCAGCGTCGTACAAGGATCCCGACGCCTGGACCGAGGACAGCCGGACGAACGCCGTGGGCACCGCCAACGTCGTGCGTGCGGCCCAGGCCGCGGGCGTCTCGCGTCTCGTCTACTTCCAGACGGCGCTCTGCTACGGGCTTCATCCGCAGGAGCAGCCCATAACGCTCTCGCACCCCCTCGATCCCAAGGACTCCAGCTACGCGATCTCGAAGACGGCGGGCGAGTGGTACGTGCGGCTGAGCGGTCTCGACTGGATCTCGTTCCGCCTCGCGAACGTCTACGGCCCTCGCAACCTGAGCGGCCCGCTGCCGACCTTCTTCCAGCGCCTCAGCGAGGGCAAGTCCGTGTTCGTCATGGACACGCGCCGCGACTTCGTCTTCGTCGACGACCTCGTCGACGTGGCCATGAAGGCGATCGACGGCGGAGGCGAGAGCGGTGTGTACCACGTCTCCTCGGGCTCGGACGTCTCGATCAAGGAGCTCTTCGACGCGACGATCAAGGCGATGGACGTCAAGCTCGACGACGAGGTCGAGGTGCGCCCCCGCAACCCGGACGATGCCCCGTCGATCCTCCTCGACCCGACGAAGACGGAGCGCGACTTCGGCTGGGCAGCGGGCACGCCCCTCGAGGGCGGCGTGGCAAAGGCCGTGGCGTACTACACCGACCACGGCGTCGGCGAGACATTCACGCACCTGAAGCCCGCGGAAGCGCCGAACCCCGTCCGGTGACGGGCGGGCGGCTGCTCGTCGTCGGCGGCGCAGGATTCGTCGGCGCCAACCTCGTCCGGCTCCTCCTCTCCGAGGGCGCCGAGCACGTGCTCGTGGTGGACAACCTCCTCTCGAGCGAGCGGGAGAACCTCCCGGACGACCCGCGGGTGGAGCTCGTCGAGGCGTCGATCGCCGACGACGAGGTGCTCGCCTCGCTCGAGGACGAGCTCGACGTCGTCTACCACCTCGCGACCTATCACGGGAACCAGAGCTCGATCGCCAACCCGCTGGCCGACCACGAGAACAACCTGGTCACGACGCTGAAGCTCTACGAGCGGCTCAAGGACTTCCGCCGCCTCCGGAAGGTCGTGTACTCGGCCTCAGGTTGCACGCTCGCGCCCCACGAGGTGTACGAGGGCGCGCAGGCGGTGTCGGAGGACGGGCCCGTGCCGCTCGATCTCGACAGCCCGTACCAGATCTCGAAGGTGGTGGGCGAGTTCTACTCCGTCTACTACCACGCCCGGCACGGGCTGCCGACCGTGCGGGCGCGCTTCCAGAACGTGTACGGGCCCGGCGAGGTGCTCGGTGCCGGCCGGTGGCGCGGCACGCCGGCGACGATCTGGCGAAACGTCACGCCGACCTTTGTCTACCGCGCGCTCAAGGGGCTGCCGCTGCAGCTCGACAACGGCGGCGTGGCCTCGCGCGACTTCGTGTACGTCGA
Organism: uncultured Actinomycetes bacterium; assembly: GCA_963748755.1. Classification (GTDB taxonomy): domain Bacteria; phylum Actinomycetota; class Thermoleophilia; order Gaiellales; family Gaiellaceae; genus Palsa-739. Next base: position 326,230 of record CAVVKA010000003.1, on the reverse strand, counting down.
GGATGTCGCGCGGGGCCTCCTCGCCTGCGCCGAGAGCGGCACGCCTGGGGACGTCTACAACCTCGCGAGCGGCGTGGAGACGGCCATCCGCCAGCTCGCCGAGCTGATCGTCGAGCTGAGCGGCTCGAGCTCGGAGCTCGAGATCGCACCACGCCGCCCGTGGGACCACTCGATCCTTCGCTTCGGCAGCCCCGAGAAGGCGCGGCGTGAGCTGAGATTCGAGGCGCGGACGACGCTCGAGGACGGGCTCCGCCTGACGATCGACTGGACGCGCGACAACCTGGGCTTCATCGACCAGTGCATCGCGAAGCACGAGCGCCAGCTCGCGGAGGTCCCATAGCCCCCCGCTATCGTCACGGCCCGTGAAGCTCGAGGGCAAGCGGTTCGTCGTCGTCGGGGGCGCGGGGCTGATCGGCTCGCACGTGACCGAGGCGCTCCTCCAGGAGGACGTCGGCGAGGTCGTCGTCTACGACAACTTCGTCCGGGGCACGAGGGAGAACCTGGCCGCTGCACTCGACGACCCGCGGTGCTCGGTCTTCGAGCACGGCGGCGACATCGGGCAGACGGACGTCCTGCGCTCCGCGCTCGAAGGTGCCGACGGCGTCTTCCACCTCGCTGCGCTCTGGCTCCTCCACTGCCAGGACTTTCCGCGGGCGGCGTTCGACGTCAACATCCTTGGCTCGTTCAACGTCTTCGAGGCCTGCATCGACGCCGGGGTCGAGCGTCTCGTCTACAGCTCATCCGCCTCCGTATACGGCGACGCCGTCGAGGAGCCGATGACCGAGGATCATCCCTTCAATTTCGAGAATTTCTACGGCGCGACGAAGGTCGCCGGCGAGGCGATGCTCCGAGCCCTCCACCACCGCTTCGGCCTCGACTACGTCGGCCTCCGCTACATGAACGTCTACGGGCCGAGACAGGACTACCGCGGCACCTACCTGGCCGTGATCATGAAGATGCTCGACTCGATCGACCGCGGCGAGCCGCTCGTCGTCTACGGGGACGGCAGCCAGGCCTACGACTTCGTCCACGTCAACGATTGCGCGGCAGCCAACGTGCTCGCGATGAAGGCCGAGACGACCGACGCGTTCTACAACGTCGGGACCGGCATCCGGACATCGGTTCAGGAAGTTGCCGAATTGCTGCTCGAGATCACCGGCTCGAACGTCGGTATCCGCTACGAGCCGCAGGGTGTGTCCTTCGTCAGGAACCGCATCGGCTCGACCGAGCGGGCCTGCGACGAGCTCGGCTTCGAGGCGCAGACGCCGCTCGGGGAGGGACTGCGGACGGTCGTCGACTGGCGCGCCGCGGACAAGACGGCGGTCGAGACGCGCCGCTCCGATCTCGCCGGGGCCTGAGCGACCGAAGACGGTCTCAGGACCCGAGCAGGCTAACGGTCAGGCCGCGAAGCTCGAACCACGATCGATGTGCGACCTCGGTCTGGCCGTAGACGTACATGCCCAGGCCCAGCCAGGTGCCCTTGATCCGGCCGCTGAACGTGAAGTGATGCCACCTGTGTGTCACGGACACAGCGGTGTTGACCAGATACACGCTCGTTGCTCCCGGCGCGAACTCGTCGACCTCCACCCCGATCTGCGCGGGGCGGGCTGCTCGCACCGAGAGGCCGACGACGAACCTGTGCCCGGACGGCGGGTTGGGGACAAGCGTCGGAACCAGCGCGCCGTAGGGTCCCCGTCCCGTCGGCCGCACCTTCACGACGAATCCGGTCTTCCTCCTGCGCCCGACGGCGGCCAACCTCGATTCGTGTGAAACCCAGGGAGCGGTCTTGCTCGCGCTTGGCCCGGATGTCGCGTGAGTATTCGCGAACGCCACGCCGAGATACGCGAAGAGCGCCACGAAAGCAGCGACTCCGGCGACCAGGAGTCGCGTGTCCTTCGAGGTTGGAAGCCGCACGCTCCTAGTACGCACCGCGCCGCCCGAAGACGGCGGGGAGGGTCATCAGGACGATGCGGATGTCGCGGACGAGCGACAGGTTCTCGACGTACTCGCGCTCGACGGCGAGCCGCTCGTCGAAGCTCAGCTCACCTCGCCCGTAGACCTGCATCGGCCCGGTGATTCCCGGCTTGACCTCCAGCCGGAACTGGTGCTCCGGCGCGTAGCGCTCCACGAGGTCGAGCTGCTCGGGGCGCGGGCCGACGATGGACATCTCGCCGCGGAGCACGTTTACCAGCTGCGGCAGCTCGTCGATGCTCGTCCGCCTTAGGAACCGCCCTACACGCGTGATGCGCGGGTCGGCCTTGAGCTTGAACATCGGCGCGTCGAGCTCCTCGAAGGGGACGAGCCCCGGTAGCAGCGCCTCGGCGTTGCGCACCATCGTCCTGAACTTGAGCATCTGGAACGGGCGGCCGCGCTCGCCGCCGCGCGTCTGGCGGAAGAGGATCGGCCAGCCCGAGTCGAGGAGCGTCGCGAGCCCGACCAGCAGGAGCAGCGGCAGCGCCAGCGCGAGACCGACGACCGCGAGCACGATGTCGAGGGCGCGCTTGAGCCCGCGCGTCGTGCGCGAGATGTCCCACGTGTTGTAGTCGAGGAGCGGCAGGTCCGCGATGTGCGTCAGATTCGTCGCCGTCCCGAACATGCCGCGCGTGGGCGGGATGATCGTCAGCTTCACCCGGCGCAGCCGGCAGAAGGGCAGGAGCTTCTCGAGCAGCTCCTCGCTGAGCTCGCTGCAAGCGATCACGATCCGGTCGAGAGCCCGGTCGAGCTCGTCGAGGGTTTCGCCCAGCGCGCCGCAGCTCTCGATCCGGCCGGCGATCTCCGCGTGGATGTCCGGGAAGAGCTCGAGCTTGCGGACGAGCGCCTGGGCGAGCGGGCCGTTGCCGACGATGAGCACGCGCTGTGCGGGAGTGACCCGCCGCCAGAGCGCGCGCATGCCCGCGCGGAAGCTGAAGCCGAGGCCGAGCACAGTCCCCCAGACCAACAGCCGGTCGTCCGCGCTCAGGTCGAGCGCGGGGAACGGCGCGAGCAGCAGGGTCAGGAGCGCCGTGCTGCTCAGCGTCCAGACGAGCAGCCACGGGAGCTCGTCGACGGTCAGGTGGCGCAGCGTGCGGTGGTCGCGGTCGTACAGGCCGGCGAGCTTCGCCGTGACGATCCAGACCGGCGCGAACAGGACGAGTAACAGCGCGCCCGCGGACCCGCTTCCCCAGAGCCCGACGATGACGGCCGCCGCGGCGACCGCCAGCACGTCTCCCACGGCGAGCATCCGCCGAAGGAGCGGCTCGGGCCCATAGGGGCCGGAGACGCGATCGGCAGCGACGGTGTCCGCCGAGGTGCCGGCGCGTGCTGCGGCGACGATGTCGAGCTCACTCAATTCGGCGGCCTCCAGTGCGGCAGCGGCAGGACACGCCCGAAACGGCGCTCACACGGTAGCTTCGACGTCCGACAGTCGCCACTCAAGCGCCGCCGTTGAAGGCCGTCGAGTTCGGATTGAGTCGGCGCGCCTCGTGGAGATCGCGCACCGCGGCCCGACCCTTGCCGCGCTCGGCCTCGATGCGCGCGGCGATGAGCCAGAGGTTGTAGTCGCGTTTCGAGCGGCTGATCGCCTCATCCAGGTAGTGGGAGGCCGAGCCGAAGTTGCCCTCGGCCTCCGCGACGAAGCCGAGCTGGAGATAGGGGCTGGCCGCCCAGGGCTCGATCGCCTTGGCCGCGAGAGCCTCGGACCGCGCCCTCGTCGCGTCGCCCGTGCGAAAGGCAGCCTGGCTGTTGCGTAGGTGGCTGCCCGCGGCCAGCACGACGTACTGCGGGATGATCGCCGCCACCGCTACCAAAGCGAGCACCGGCCGAAGGGCACCCGAGAATCCCCACGCGCTCGCACGCGCGGTTGGCAATGCCCCGAGAGCGAAGCCAAGCGTGCCGACACCGACGACCGCTATACCCGAGAGCTGCCAAACCCAGTCGTAGGCGGCGGCAACGAAGAAGGCGATGCCGCAGGCGGCAGCCGCGGCGACCTCCGCGCTCTCGAGCCGCCGGGCAGAGCGAATCGAGCCCGCGACGGCGGCCAGCACGGCTCCGGCGATGAGCAGCAGGCCGACGATCCCGAGCTCGGCGAGCGACTCGAGGTAGAGCGAGTGCGCAAACTGCGTGAAGACTCCCGGGAGAGAGCCGTGCTGCAACCACCAGGCGCCCCAGGATCCGGCGCCGCCGCCGTTCAGCGGATGAGCCCGGAACTCCGAGACCGCGGCGCTCCAGAACTGCCAGCGTCCGCTGCCGGAGGTGGTCAGCAGGTGATTCGTCGTCTGGGTGCCGTGCGTATGGGCGATGGCGGAGTTGCTCTTGAAGGCGTCGAACTTCGCGACGGGATGCGCGAGGACGATCGCGGCAACCGCGAGGATTACGATCGCGACCGCGGTCACCTGGCCGACGCGGCGGGAAGGCGACGGGATGCGGCTTCCGAGCTCCCATAACCCGGCCCAGACGAGCGCCGTCACGACGCAGGCGATCCCGATCCAGAGCGCCGCGTGATGGCCCTGATGCACGCCAGGCGCGGTGTCGACATCCCCATTGACGAGCGCCTTCTTGGGCACCAGCACGGCGACGGCGACGGCCCCCGCTGCTGCCGCGACGACGATCGAGCCCAGAGCAGCCCAACGTCTCGGCGTGAGGAGGACGAACGCGACCACCGCCACTCCTGCCGCGACGAAGGCGCCGCGCGAGGAGGTGAGGTACATGACCGCCGCCAGGATCGGCAGCGGCAGAGCGGCCAGGACGCTCGCGACGCGAGAGCGGCGCGAGGCCATGATCGAGAGCAGCAGCGGATAGGCGAGCGCGACCTCGATCCCGAGCCCGTTCCAGTAGCCGAGCGGGAAGCTGAGCCGGTCCTTGAGCGTCGGCAGGATCTTCAGCCCGGACTCCACGCCGAACGAGCTCGGGAAGCACCGGCTGACGAGCGCGACGACGGCGATTCCTGCGAGTGCCAGCGCCACCCCGCCGACGAGCGTCGAAGCCGGAACGAATCGGGCCAGGGCAATGGCGATCGCGAGCACGGCGACGTAGAGCGCGACCTGGTTGAACTGCGCGAACGCACGCTCGGAATCCGCGGCCCAGAGAGAGGAGATCAGAGTCCAGACCGCGAAAGCTGTGAAAAGGCCTAAAGCCGCGCCCGCCAGGCGGTCGATACCTGAACGTGCCGATGCGATCCCAAAGGCCGCGCCCACTCCAAGCAACCACCACGCCGCGATTCCCGCGTACGCCCGAGTCGTCGGAGCGAAGGCGCCGTCCGCATAGGAAAGCGCAAAAACCGTTGCTGAAACGCCGATTCCTGCGGCAAAATCGCGCGCCAGACTTTGCCTTCTGTTTACGGTTCTCGTCAGCACCGGCAGCTACAGTAACCGCCATGTTCGGGGGGCTGAACCGGCTTGTAGCGGCCGCCCTCGTGGCAGGCGCAGCGTCCGCTGCTGTGCTCGCAGGGCCGCCCGCCGCGCTCGCGTGCAACTCGGGAACCTCGGCGGTGAACGTCTACAAGGAATGCCGTCAAACCGGTGGTGGGAGCAAGCCCAGCACCAGCGGGCCGTCCAAGCGCACGACCACGAAGCCGCACCAGTTCTCGGGCCGGACCACGAAGGCGCTGAGCCACGCCGGCAAGAAGGACCAGCACACCCTGGAGAATCTCGTCAGCGAAAACGGCCTGAGCCGCCAGCTGCAGGCGAGCCACGCAGCTCCCACGACGGAGCCGAGCGCCCTCGGCTCTGCCTTCGATCTCGGCTCGGGACCGACCGCGCTCCTCATCGCGCTCGCGGCCACCGCCGCGCTACTGCTCGGCGGCAGCAGCGTGCGGGTCTGGCGCAACCGGCATCGCGCGTAGATCCGACGACGCCCCTCCTTGCTCGAGCGGCCACGACGTCGGGTCACGACAGCCGTCAGCTCGGCACGAGCTCGATCGCCGCGCTGTGGCCGTGCGACCGCGCGAGCCGTTCGTCGGCCGTCACGATGGGTGCGTCGAGCGCCTCGGCGAGCGCGACATAACTCGCGTCGTAAACGGTGATCGACCGGCGGAGCTCCCAGACCCGCTCGAGCAGGGGCTGCGGAGGATGACGTCTACGACGAAAACGCGCAAGATGGCGCAGAGCCGCTCGCGCCCGCTCGGGCGAAAGCTCTCTGCGTAGTGCTTCGCTCCGAAAAGCCGAGAGCACTTCGTACTCGAACAGCTGTGGGACCCGTCGGTCTTCAGCAGCAACCCGCTCCACGACCCAGTCGCCCCGTTCGGTCCGTAGCAGGAGATGCACTGCTGCGGACGCGTCGAGCACGATCACGACGAGTCACGGATACGGCGAATCGTCTGGGCCGGGTCCTCCGAGAGACGTACCCGTGGTTGGCGCCGCAGCTCGGCGAACAACTCCTCATCCGTCGGGACGGAGGCCAGCTCAGTCACCTCGTGCAGCAGGTACTCCGAGAGCGACATTCTCTTCTTGGCGGCTCGCTTCTTCAGCGTCGTATGGATCTTCGGTGGAACGTTACGAATCTGCACATGCGGCACGGCCAGAGGCTAGCACATGCACTATGCATGCACTTTTCGGCCGCGGCCGGCGAAGACGACGGGCAGCGCGAGGGCGAACGCCAGGAACGCGTAGAAGTAATAGAACTGGATCGTCAGGTAGAAGAAGTTGGCGGCGATCGTCCCGACGAGAGCCGCCCACAAGCCGTACGCGAGCGGCCGCACGTGAGAGCCTTCCGGATCCCCCAGCCGGTCGAGCAGTCGGCCCAGCCGCCGCGCGGCGAGCAGTCGTACGAAGACGTAGCGAAGGAAGACGATCCAGAGCGCGAGGCCGAGCAGGCCCGACTCGACGATCACGGCGACCCAGTAGGAGTGGGCGCCGTAGTTCGACTTCCCGGTCACGAACTCGTAGTAGACGGAGAAGTTGTTGAGGCCGAGCCCGAGCAGCGGGTGCAGGTGGAGGACCTGGCCGATGAAGTCGTAGACGGCGAAGTGCGCGCTCGTCGAGCTGCCCTGCGTCGAGACCCGCTCCCGCAGCAGCACCCCGAAAAAGTGCCGCCGGGAGTAGACGACGACCGCCAGCACGACGGCAAGCGCCCCTAACGGGTAGAGCAGCGCCCGCGTCCAGACGAAGCGCCGGTACGGCAGCCCGAGCAGGATGGCGCCGACGCCGAGGCCCAACAGGCCGCTGCGCGACAGGGTCGAGAGCTGGACGAGGAGCAGGAAGGCGAGCAGCACGGCGAGCCGCCACTTCAGTCGATGACCACGCGGCAATCGGAGATAGACGGGGGTCAGCGCGAGCAGCGGCACGACCAGCATCACGCCGAGGTGATTCGGGTCGCCGGTGAGCGCGTTCACGCGGTAGATGTTCTGGCCGCCGATCGCGCCGTAGATGTTGATCTTGGCCGCTCCTCCCGTCAGCGGGTTGAGGAAGAGGCTGTCGAGGCTGTGGCCCCCGGCCTGGGAGAGGAGCTGGAGGATCCCGTAGACGGCGTTCGCGACGAAGCCGACCGCGAACCACCCGAGCGCGCGCCAGAAGAAGCGCTCGCCGCGCTGCGCGAGGTAGCCGACGGCCGCCACGAGGAAGGCGAAGTGGATGACGAACTTCGTCATGCCCTTCGCGAACTGGTCGAGCCCCTGCTTCGTGTCGATGTTCCAGTACCCCGCGAGGTAGACGAGGGCGAACGCCGCGAAGAAGCCGAGCACGATCGCACTCGTTCGTGGCAACGGGCGGCGCTCGGTCGCCACGTAGGCGATCAGGAACAGGATCGTCGCGATGTCGTTGAGCCCGATCTGGCCCGCGACGTTCCAATGCACCTTCTCGAACGTCGCGACGAAGAGGGAGGCGAAGAAGAGGCCCGTGACGATCCGCTCCTTGGTGCGCGGCACGGCGACGGCGCGACCGGCGGTGAGCGCCACGGCCGTCATGCCACGCTCCTGATCACGTCGGCGAGCTCCTCGACCCGCGCGCCGCGTGAGAGCCGTTGGCGCCACTCGTCGGAGAGCGGCCTGCCCTCGAGGCTCCCCTCACGCCAGCGCCGGTGGAGGTCGAGCAGCGCCTCGCGCAGGGCGTCCACGTCGTCGGCCGGAACCACGACGCCGGCGCCCGTGTCGCGCAGGAGCTGCGCCGCCGCACCGTCGGGCGGGACAGCAGCGAGAATCGGCCGCTCGGCGGCCAGGTACTCGAAGATCTTGCCCGTCAGGACTCCTCGGCCACGGCCGCCGGACTCCGGGATCAGCAGGAGCAGCACCTCGGAGTCCCGTTGCAGCTCGAGCGAGCGGCGGCGCGAGACGTCGCCGAGCAGCTCGATGCGGTCGCCGAGACCGAGCGACTCCGCGTACTCGCGGTCGACGGCGCGGAAGTCGCCGGCGAAGCGGGCGACGACGTCGTCGAGGCCGGAATCGGCCAGCGCGCGCAGGAACGGCTTCGGGTCGCGCTTGCCGTGGAAGTGGCCGGCGTGCGTGATCCGCAGGCGCTCGCCCGGGTGGTATCCGAGGCCCGCGAAGTCGTCGAAGTCGCAGCCGTTCGCGATCGTCACGACCTTGCCCTTGGGCTCGAGCGCGCGCATCTCCTCCGCGATCGCGTCGGACACCGCGACGATCGCGTCCGCCTGCGACGCCACGAGCCTCCCCACGCCGCCGGTGGTCTTCTCCTTCAGGCGTGCGAGCTGCGACTCGTAGCCGCGGCGATGCGGATGCGAGGTGAGCGGGTCGCGCAGGTCGGCGATCCAGGCGGCGCGCGTCGTCCGTTTCACGGCGGCGCCGAGGAGGTGGAGGGACGGCGGAGGCGAGGTGGTGAGCACGACGTCGATGCCTTCGCGCCGCACGAGCCGGATCGCGACCGGCAGCGCGAAGGTGCTCCAGGGGACGTTCTCGTCGGGCACGAGAAGCCGGCGCCCGAAAAGGGCCGCCTGTGTGCCGAGACGCTGGACGCCCTGCCTGGCGAGGAGCTGCTCGGATGGGCGGCCCGGGCGCGGCCCGACGTAGCGCACACGGTGGATCCACGCCTGCGTCGGCAGCTCGAGCTCTGCGTCGTCCAGCACCGCGCCGGGCACGTCCGGCGCCAGCACGTGCGTCTCGATCCCGAGCGCCGGCAGGTGAGTCGCGAACTTGAGTGGTCTTTGGACGCCTCCCCCACTGCTCGGCGGGAAGTGGCGCGTGACGAGGAGGAGCTTCACCCCCGCAACGGTAGTGCCGAGAGCTTGAAGACGAGGAAGCCGCTGTCGGCGTAGACAGGCCGCCGTCCCAGTCGCTCGATCGCCTGCCACTGCTTCTGCTCGTCCCGGCGCAGGACGAGCCAGCCCGCGTGCCAGGCGCGAGGAACCGCGAGGCTCGGGTGCGCGGCGAACTTCAGCCACGCCCGCCTGCGAGCGAACAGCCGGTTCGGCCGGGTGTTCGCCGCGTGCGTCGGCGGCACGGTCACCACGTAGAGCGGCGCGAACGCGGTGATGCGATAGCTCGTCTCGAGGTCGCCGAAGACGATCGAGCGCGCCGGCACGTCCCGCCGCAGGAACCGGATCAGTCCGGGCGTCAGCGCGTGATGGTCCACCGTCTGGCTCGGTGTCCACCGCGAGAAGCCGTGCACCGCTACCGGGAGCACGAAGAGGAACGCCGCGAGGGCGACGGTCAGCCCGCGCGGCCGGCCGAGCCTCGGGAACGGGTCGCGGCGCAGCCAGGCGACGACGGCTCCGAGCACGATCGCCGCGACGGCGCCGTAGAGACCGATCCAGACCGGCAGGGACGGCTGATGGCGAGCGGCCTGGAGGCCGAAATCGCCCGGGTAGGAGAGCTGAAGCCAGAGCCCTACGCCGAGCGCGAGCGCGAGCGCGAGCACCCGCGAGATGGCCGCGAGCACCGCAGCACCGCCGGCCAGCGCCAGCGCATACGGGATGAAGACCGCCAGGCGCCGAGACTGGGAGAGCGAGACGACGTTCGAGAAGTGCGGGAACACGAGCGGCCAGAGGTCGAGCCCGAGGATGGCCACCGTCGCCCCGAGCACGAGCGCGCTCCAGCGGCTCCGCCGCGCGAAGAACGCGAGCGGGGTCACCACGAGTGCGGCCATCGGGACCGCCCCCAGCCGGTCGACGCGGTTGGGGGCGAGGTTGTACCGCGTCAGCGAGTGGATGTCGAGATCGAAGCGGTAGTGGTGGAGGCTCCCCCCTAGTCCCTTCGAGCCGAGGTGCAGCGCGACCGACTGCTCGACGACCGGCCGCAGCCAGAGGTACGCGAGCCCCATCGGGAGGCCGAGGGCGACGAGCGCCACGATCCCGCGGCGGAGATCCGAGCCACGCGTGAACAGCAGCCGCACAGCCACGAACGCCACCAGAGGGATCGCGAGGAAGAGCGCATACGTCGGATGGACGAGCGCGAGATCGGCGGAGCCTGCGGCGAGCGTGACCGCGACCGGCCACGACGGCCGGCGGACGAGCAGGAAGAACAGCGCGACGACGGCGGGCAGGAGGAGCTGGGTCGCCGCCTGCCCCGGCTGCCAGAGGTCCGGGTAGATCCCGGCATGCCCCTGCGCGAGCGCCCTGAGCGCGAACTGCGCGAGCACGACCGCCACCGCGAGCCCGGTCGAGCGGAAGACCGCCCAGCCCATCTCGTAGGCGAGCACGAGGGCGAGGGGGGCCAGCAGGCTCGGCTCGTGCAGGGCGACGCTGGTGGGATCGGCGCCGGCGAAGCGGGCGACCACCGCCATGCACCCGTGCCAGAGCGGGAACGCGTAGCCGGGGTGTAGCCCGCCGCCCGCGAACTCGCCGACGTCGTGCAGCGAGAGCGAGCCGAGCGCGTCGAGCTTGCGGATCCGGCCGAGGTGCTGGAAGGAGTCGCCGGTCAGGACGTCGTGGATCGCCCAGAGGGCGGCGCCGACGAGCAGCCCGGCGACGCCGACCAGGAGCCGCCCGAGCCGGGCTCGCAGCAACATGTGCTCCTCCGGAAGGATCGGCCCGGCGACGAGAACCGCAAGGGCCACCGCCCCCACGGCGAGAGCGAAGACGACCGTGAGCTCGAGCGAGGCGCCGAGCGTGAAGGCGAGCGCAAGCCCGCCGCCGACGAGCGCGACGGACCACGAGAGCGACGCGGCCAGCGTTCGCTGCCCGAGGCAGCGCGCCACGAGGCGTCCGGGCAGCAGCAGGGCGAATGTCGCGGCCCCGAGCCGCAGCCAGAGCCCGAGCCCCGTCTCGGGAACGAGGCGGGAGATCCCGAGCAGCGCCGCAGCGCACGCCGGCGCGACGAGCGGCGCGAACTGGAGCCGCTGCCTCATCGCGCCGTTCTCGGCTCGGCCCGGCGCACGCCCTCCCACGCGACGATCGCGGCGCCCGGCAGAGCCACCGCGACGGTGACGACGAAGAACAGGAACCCCGTCGCGAAGCCGCGGTCGGCCGACACGCCGAGCGTGCCGAGGAAGCTGACGAAGAACGACTCGCGCACCGCGAGCCCGTTGACCGTGAACGGGACGAGCATGACGAGGAAGAGCAACGGCCCCATCACGTAGTACGGACGCGGCGACAGGTCGACGCCGACCGCCTTGCCTGCGGACCAGATCGCAATTACCCGCACCGCCTGCACGACGAGCGTGAGCGCGAACATCCCCACGAGCAGCGGCAGGTCGCCTCGGTACGAGTGCAGGGCGAGGTAGGTCTCCCGGAGCGGCGACTCGATCCGCAGCCGCCGCAACAATGGGCGCAGGCTCCTGAGCAGCGGATGGAGGCGGGTCGAGAAGAGGACGAAGGCACCGGCGAGGGTGAGGACGACGAAGGCGAGCTCGACCCAGATGTAGCCGCCGACCGAGTACCGGCCGACTGCGAGCGCGAAGCCGGCGGCCGCGAGGACAAGGGTCGCGGCGCCACCGAGGGCACGCTCCAGCAGGACGGTCCCCGCGGCCGGCCCGCCCCGGCCGGGATGCCGCCGGACCGTCTCGTAGATTCGCGAGGCATCGCCGCCGAGCGACGTCGGGAGCACCTGCGCCGCGGCGAAGGAGACGAACAGCGTGCGCACGCACCAGCCGAGCCGCTCGTGCATGCCTCGCGCGGCGAGCAGCGTCCGCCAGCGCCAGGCGAGCGGCCAGACCACCGCGATCCAGATCCCGCACGAGACGAGCCACCAGCCGACGCTCGCGTGAGCGAGCACGTGCCCCGTCCGGCGCAGGTCGATCCGCCAGAGGATGTACGCGACCGCGAGGCCGGTGATGAGGAGGGTCGCCCCGACGCGCAGCGCGCGGTAGCGACTCACCCGGTAACCACGACCTTCACCCGACGGCGAGTCTAGTGCCCGTCCCAGAGCGATCGGCTCAACGAACAGCTCAGAACCAGGCCGCTGCGGGAAACGGCGGTTGAGGACGCCGGCCCTAGGCGAACATCGGACCTAGCGCTGGACCGACACGGTGAACGGGCGGCTAGTGGCCTGCCTCCAAAAGGTGAGGCCCCCGAACGTCTTCACGATGTAGGTGGTGGACAGTCCGGGTCGGACCTTCCGGTGCCAGGCGTAAGTGCACCGGTTGTCGACGGCCTTCTTGGAGCCGGGCTTCCCTGCGACCGGGAACATGGCGATGCGCTTGAACCGTTGAGTGCCCTGTTGGCGCGCGAGAACGAGGAGCACCTGGCCGCGGGTGGAGGCGCAGAACGGCCCGCCCATGTTGCCGTTTGTGAGTTCCCCGTGCAGCTCGACCCGCCTGCCGAGCGTGATCGTGTGCGTTCGCGCCGTCATGGTCACCGACCGAAAGACACCCACGACGTGGACCGTGCCCGGAAACGTGTCATCGACGGTGTAGGAGTACGTGCCGGGGCGGTTCGGACCGGCGTCGTGACATCCGCCGCTCCCGCCCGGGCCAACGGTGAAAGAGCAGTGCCCAGCGGCAAAGACGACCGTGTGAGCAACAGAGTCGGGGTTCACGAAAGTCAGCAGCACTCCGCTGAACGCGGATCTCGTCACCGTGCTCGGCGAGGGGCCATTCGAGTTGAGCGCGACAGTCAGGGACTTCAGGCCCGCCGACCCATCCGAGGAGAACGCGAGAGCGGCCACCACAGGAACCAAGGCAACTCTTGCCATCAGCAGCCAGCTCCGCACAGGGGTTCTCCTCCGTCGTCGTTTCGCCAGATCGATTTTAGGTTCGGCCGCCCCGCAGTACGTAAACGATTCGAAAAACGGATACCCAACGTAAATGCGCGTCTAATGGGTCTGGTTGCAAGCCTTCGAACGGGTCACAGAAGTAGCATCGCCTCCGTGCCCGACCCCCGGACCCAGATCGTCGCCGACGGCTACGACGCGATGGGCGAGACCTTCGCCGCCTGGCGCGAAGGATTCGTCGGCGACCCGCGCCGCGAGTGGGAGGACGACCTCGTCTCGCGGCTTGCCGACGGGGCCCGGGTGCTCGAGCTCGGCTGCGGCGGAGGCTCCCCGGAGACGCGACGACTCGCGCAGCGATTTGCGGTCATGGGCGTCGACATCTCGCCCAAGCAGGTCGAGCGGGCGCGCTCCGCGATCCCGGAGGCGGAGTTCGTCTGCGCAGACTTCACGGAGCTAGAGCTGCCGCCCGGCTCGTTCGACGCCGTGGCCTCTTTCGTGGTCTTCAATCACGTTCCCCGCGAGCTGCTCGCGCCTTTGCTCGGCAGGATCCACGGCTGGCTCGTGCCCGGCGGCTGGCTCCTCTCGGCGTTCGGTGCATCCGACAACCCTGGCTGGACGGGGGAATGGCTCGGAGCCGAGACGTTCTTCGCCGGCTTTGCGCCGGACGTCAACTCACGACTCGTCCGCGAGGCGGCCTTTGCGATCGAGCGGGACGAGGTCGTCGTCTACGAGTCGCCCGACGGCCCAGAACGCTTCCAGTGGGTGCTCGCGCAGGCGTGACGACGATCCTCGTCACCGCGTGCGGCGCACCGGGAGCGGCTCGGCTCCTGCGGGCGCTACGCGAGAACGGCGAGCGGGAGGTCCGACTCGTCGGCGTGGACATGTCCGAGCGGGCGATCGGCCGCCACCTGTGCGACGCGTTCCATCTCGTTCCACCCGGCGCGGACCCGACCTTTCCCGACGCGCTGCTCAAGCTCGTCGAGCAGGAGGACGTCGACGTCGTCCTGCCCGAGTCGTCGCACGACCTGCGGCACCTGGCGCCGCGACGGGGCGAGTTCCCCGTGCCGGTCATGATCTGCGGGCCTGACGCCGAGCGCCGATCGAACGACAAGGCCGAGACGTTCGAGGCCCTGCACCGGATCGGCGTCGGAGCTCCCGACTTCCGCCGCGTCACAGGTGCGGCCGGCGTCGAGGCGGCGGCGCGTGAGCTCGGCTACCCGGACCGCCCGGTCTGCTTCAAGCCCGTCTTCTCCTCGGGCTCACGCGGCTTTCGCGTGCTCGACCCGAGCGTCGACCGGACGCATCAGCTCCTGAACGAACGTCCGGGCGCCCTCGCGATGCGGCTCGAGGAGGCGGTCGAGCTGCTGCCGGAGGACGGCCTCGACCTCCTCGTGATGGAGTTCCTCACCGAGCCCGAGCGCACGGTCGACGGGATCGCGGACGGCAGCCGCATCGTCCTTCAGGCAACGCGAACCCGCGAGTCGGTGCGCTGTGGGCTCGGGATGTACTTCGTCACGCTCGACGCGCCCGAGCTCGTCGAGGCGTCCGAGCGCGTCGTCGCCGAGTTCGAGCTCGAGTGGTTCTTCAGCATCCAGTTCATGGGCGAGAAGGTGATCGAGATCAACCCGCGGATCTCGACGATGATGATCCAGGAGGACTTCAACCTCCCCTGGCTCGCGGTCAAGCGAGCGCTCGGCGAGGCGTCCGACGACGAGCTGCGCGCACAACAGGGCCTGGTCCGGCCCGGCCATACCGTGCTTCGTTTCTTCGACCAGGTGGAATTCGATCCGTGATGGCCGGCACCGCGGACTGGAAGTCGCTGGAGGAGACGCTCGCGGCTGCGTGCGAGGAGCCCGACCAGGCGGCCGCCGAGCGCGCCGTGCGGGCCGCGGAGCTCGTGGCCGCGACATCGGGTGAGCCGCCCGAGGACCTCTCCCTCGAGGATCGCGAGTGGGCGGAGCACCACGGCATCCCGCCCACCGAGCTCGTCGAGCTCGCCTGCCGCTCGATGAAGTGCGTCGCTGCCCTGTCCGACGACTGGCACGACCGCCTGAATGACCTGCGCTACCGCCTCGGCGACGTCGCAGCCGCCTGATCAGCGGAGCGCCCGCAGCGCCTCCACGTCGTCGGAGCTCGGCTCCCAGGCGCCGGCAGCGACGTTCGCGCGCACCTGCTCGGGCTTCGTGGCGCCGGCGATCACGGAGGAGACAGCCGGCATCGCGAGCAGGCCGCCGATGGCCACGTCGAGCAGCGAGATCCCGCGCTCGTCGGCGTAGCGCTGGAGCTCCTCGGCCCGGTCCCACCGCTCCTCCGGGATCTCCCGGCCCGCAAGCCGTCCTTCGGTCGCCTCCTCGCCGCGCCGGTACTTGCCGGTGAGGAGGCCGCTGGCGAGCGGGAAGTACGGGAGGAAGCCGATCTCCAGCCTCTCGCACGTCGGGAGAATCTCGTCCTCCGCCTCGCGCTCGACGAGCGAGTAGTGGTTCTGCGCCGAGACGAAACGGTGGAACCCCGCGCCGCGTGAGACCTCCTCGGCGGCCTCGATCTGGTCGGCGGAGAAGTTCGAGGAGCCGATCCAGCGCACTTTGCCGTCGTGGACGAGGTCGTTGAGCGCGCCGAGCGTCTCCTCGATCGGCGTCACCGGATCGGGCTCGTGCATCTGGTAGAGGTCGATCACGTCGGTGCGCAATCGGCGGAGCGAGCTCTGCACCGCCCATTGGATGTAGTCGGGGCTGCCGCGCCGCTCCTCCGACCGCTCGTCCATCGGCTTGCCGAACTTGGTGGCGATGAGGACCCGGTCGCGCCGGCCCTCGAGCGCCCGGCCGATGAACTCCTCGCTCGTTCCCTGGCTGTAGATGTCGGCCGTGTCGATCAGCGTCACGCCCGCGTCGAGCGCGGCGTCGATCACCGCCAGCGATGCGTCGTAGTCGATCCGGCCGCCGAAATTGTTCGTGCCGAGGCCGACGACCGTGACCTCCGGCCCGCCGGCGCCGAGGAGGCGCGTACGCATGAGCGCGACGCTAGCCGACCTCGACCAGCCTGAGCGGCAGCCGAACTACGATTGCCCGCCGTGGAGGGGCATCAGCTCGTCTTTCTCGCCGGCCTGCACAGGAGCGGCACGACGCTGCTCGCGCGGCTCCTCGCCGCACATCCCGAGGTCAGCGGCTTCTCGGGAACTGGCGTGCCGGCGGACGAAGGCCAGCTTCTCCAGACCGTCTATCCGGCCGCCAAGGCCTACGGCGGCCCGGGCCGCTTCGGCTTCGCTCCCGAGGCCCACCTGACGGAGGCCTCGCCGCTCGCCACGGAGGAGAGCGCACGCGCGATCTACGGAGAGTGGTCGCCGCACTGGGACCTCGGGCGTCCCGTCCTGCTCGAGAAGTCGCCGCCGAACCTGCTCAAGACACGATTCCTGCAGGCGCTCTTCCCCGGCTCGGCGTTCGTGGTCATCGTCCGGCACCCGATTCCCGTCTCGATCCCGACCGCGAAGTGGCGCGGCACGCGCCGCTACGACCGGATGTTCGAGCACTGGCTCCGCTGTCACGCGCTGTTCGAGAGCGACCGCAAGCACCTCGAGCGGGTGCACGTCCTCACGTACGAGCAGCTCGTCGCGGACCCGGCAGGCGTCCTGCGCGGCGTCTTCGAGTTCCTCGAGCTGGAGCCCATCCCACCGAGCGAGCCGGTCGAGCCGGGCGCGAACGAGAAGTACTTCGAGCAGTGGAAGGGGCTGAAGCGCGACCTTCGGATGCGCGCCTATCTCGACCTCGTCTCGCTGTGGTACGAGGGCCGCATGCGGCGTTACGGCTACAGCCTCCTGCGCCCATCGTGACCGAGTGGGAGTGGGATCCCGAGACGTATCTCGCGACGATGCTCGACGAGATCCCGGGCTACGAGGAGTTGCAGGAGGCGGTGGTGGCGGCGACCAGCGCGATCGACGCGAGGAACGTGCTCGAGCTGTGCACCGGAACCGGGGAGACGGGCCTTCGAGTTTGGCCGAAGCACCCCGGCGCCCGCTGGATGGGCATCGACGCGAGCGAGGCCATGCTCGCGCGGGCGCAGGAGCGGCTCCCCGACGCCGATCTGCGGCTCCAGCGGCTCGAGGGCCCACTCCCGGAGGGACCGTTCGACCTCGTCGTCTCGGTGCTCGCCGTGCACCACCTCGACGGCGCAGGCAAGCGGGATCTGTTCTCGCGTGTTGCCGGAGTGCTGCGGCCGGGCGGCCGCTTCGTGCTCGGCGACGTCGTCGTTCCCGCCGCCGGCGAGCAGGGGCCGATCGAGATCGACTGGGTGATGGATCTTCCGGACAGCGTCGCCGACCAGCTCTCCTGGCTCGAGACTGCGGGCTTCGCGGCCGAGGCGCGCTCGGTCCGCGTCGACCTCGCCGTGTTCGACGCCCTGCTTCCGGGGGTCTAGCCGCCGAGGGGATCCGGCAACGGCCGCGCGTGGACGACGACGAGGGTCTGCGTCGGCCGGGTCAGCGCGACGTAGAGCTCGCGCAAGCCACGATCTTCATCGTCGGCGATCGCCGCCGGCTCGACCACCACGACGTGGTCGAACTCGAGGCCCTTCGCCTGCCGCGGCGTGAGCACGGGGACGGACAGCTCGTCGAAGAGGTCGCCCTGGGGCAGGTCGCCGTCGAATGAGCGCGGCACGATCACCGCGAGCAGCCCGTCCAGCTCTGCCAGCGCGGCGGTCTCGAGGAAGGCCGTGGCAAGCAGCTCGTCTTCGCCGACGCGTACCAGACGCGGCGGGTCGCCGCCCCTGCGGTAGGCGAGCGGCGGCTCGACCTCCGGCGCGATCCGGTCGAGCAGCGGGAGCGCAAAGTCCATGATCTCGGCCGGGACGCGGTAGGCGTGCCGGAGCTCCTCGATCGAGAGCTCGGCGTCGTCCGGGAGATACGGCTCGAGCTCCTGCCAGCGGCGATAGACGACGGGGCCGGTGGCCTGCGCGACGTCGCCGAGGATCGTGAGCGAGCCGTCGACCGCCCGCCGCGAGATCGCGAGCAGCTGCATCGGCGAGAGGTCCTGCGCCTCGTCGACGATCACGTGGCCGTACGACCGCGGCGCGCCGGCCAGGAGCGTCCGCGCCTCGTCGAGCAGCGGCACGTCCTGGTCGCTCCAGCGGAGGTCGGCCATGCGCCGGGGCCGATCGCGTAGGAGGAGCTTCCGTTCGTCGGCGTCGAGCACGCCGTCGGACGCGGCCTCGAGCGCGGCCGGCGAGGTGAGCAGCCGCGCCACGAGCTTCTCCGGCTGCGGCAGCGGCAGGACGCGTTCGAGCCAGCGCGTGAGGAAGCCGCCGCGCCGCAGCGCCCGCTCGAGCTCGTCGAAGGTGCGCAGGGCGCGCGGCCCGAACAGCTCGCCGTACCGCTCGTAGAAGCGGCGGAGCACGGCCATCCGGAAGCGCTCCCGCGCGAGGCCGAGTGGAGCGTCCGCTTCCAGCGCCTCCTCGAGCAGCGCGGCGACATCGCGCTCCCGCACGCGCACGTAGTTGCCGTCGACCAGCGTCACGAGCTCCTCGGGCGCGGGCACGACGGCGATCTCGACCGCCCGCGCCACGACCTCGCGCAGCCGCGGGTCGCCCTTCAACCGCGCGACCTCGGGCCCCTCCTCCCGCTCGACCTCGATCCCGTCCAGCAGCTCCGTGACCGCTCGCTGCTCGACGGCCTCCTCGCCGAGGGTCGGCAGCACGTGCGAGACGTACTCCATGAAGGTCGGGTTCGGCCCGACGACGAGCACGCGCCGCAGCTGCTCGCGGTGGGTGTAGAGGAGCCAGGAGGCGCGATGGAGGCCGACGGCCGTCTTGCCCGTGCCTGGGCCGCCCTGTACGACGAGCGCGCCTTCGGGCTCGGCGGTGATCAGCCGGTACTGGTCGGACTGGATGGTGGCGACGATGTCGCGCATCCGCACGTCGCGGCGGCGCTCGAGCTCTTCAAGCAGGAAGTCGGAGACGCTCGCGCCCTCGACCGCGCTGCCGTCGAGCGACTCGTCGGAGATGTCGAGCAGGCGCCGGCCCTCGGCGCGGAAGCGGCGCCGCTGCTGCACGCCGTGCGGCGTCTGGGGGGTCGCGGTGTAGAAGGGCCGCGCCGCGGGTGCCTGCCAGTTGACGACGAGCGACTCGTGCTCGTCGTCGTGCACCCAGCGGCGGCCGACGTAGAGCGGGCGGGGCGTTCCGTCCAGCGTGAGCCGCCCGAAGACGAGGCCGCGCTCGGCGTCCTCGAAGGTGCGCATCCGCCGCTTGACCCAAGTCTCCATGTTGAGCGCGGCCCACTCGGTGGCCATCGCCTCCTGCGTGCGGGCGACCGTCGAGCGCATGCGGTCGAGCTGCTCGTAGGCATTGTCGACGTAGGCCTGTTCCGCTTGGAGCTCGGGATGCGCCATACAGTCAGCCTAATGAAGCTCGGCCTCAGCCTCGGGTACGCGCCGCCGGGAACGAATCCCGTCGAGCTCTTCCAGCTCGTGCAGGAGGCAGAGCGGCTCGGCTTCGACTCGGTCTGGGTCGCGGAGGCCTGGGGGACCGACGCGGTCAGCGTCCTCGGCTGGCTCGCGGCGCGGACGGAGCGGATCAAGCTCGGCTCGGCGATCATGCAGATCCCCGGCCGCACCCCCGCGAACACGGCGATGACGGCCGCCACGCTCGACCTTCTCTCCGGCGGCCGCTTCCTGCTCGGCCTCGGCACGTCGGGGCCGCAGGTGGTCGAGGGCTGGCACGGGCAGCCGTGGGGCAAGCCGCTCGCCAAGACGCGGGAGTACGTGGAGATCGTCCGCACCGCACTGAGACGGGAGGTGGTCGAGCACGAAGGCGAGCACTACCGGATCCCGTGGGACGGCCCGGAAGCGACCGGGCTCGGCAAGCCGCTGAAGCTGATGTTGCGCCCGCTGCGCTCCGAGATCCCGATCTACCTCGCGGCGCTCGGGCCGAAGAACGTCGCCCTCGCGGCCGAGATCGCCGACGGCTGGCTGCCGATCTTCGTCGCGCCGGAGCGCTTCGCGGACGCCTTCGGCCCGAGCCTCGCGGGCGCACGCGACGACTTCGAGATTGCCGCGACGGCGAGCGTCCTCGTCGGCGACGACGTGCCGGCGCTTCGCGACGCGCTGCGGCCGCACGTCGCGCTCTACGTCGGCGGCATGGGCGCGAAGGGGCGGAACTTCTACAACTCGCTCGTCCGCCGCTACGGCTGGGAGGAGGAGGCGGAGCGGATCCAGGAGCTCTACCTCGCCGGCAAGCAGCGGGAGGCGATCGCCGCGGTGCCCGACGAGCTCGTCGACGCGGTCTCCCTCGTGGGGCCGAAGGAACGGATCGCGGAGCGGCTCGAGGCGTGGCGCGAGACGCCGGTGACGACACTCGTCCTCGGCACGACACAGCCCGAGGCGCTGCAGACACTCGCGGAGCTGGTCCTCTAGGGTCCCGCCGCCATGGCTCAGCCTCTGATCGTCCTCGGCGTCGGCCGCTCGGGCACGACGCTCCTGCGCGTGATGCTCGACCGAAGCAGCGAGATCGCGATCCCGTACGAGTCGTTCTTCGTCACCCCGCTCGCCCACCGGCACGGCCGCCGGCCGAAGATCGACGACTTCCTCGACGACCTCGGCCGCTTCTACCAGCTCTACGAGTGGGGGATCGCTCCGGACGACGTTCGCCCACGGCTGCGGCAAGGAATGACGACGGGCGAGGCGATCGCCGCCGTCTTCGAGGTGTACGCGGCGAACGAGGGCAAACTCCGTTGGGGCGACAAGACGCCGCTGTACATGCAGCATCTGCCGCTCCTCGAGCGGCTCTTACCGGAGGCGCTCTGGGTGCATCTCGTTCGCGACGGCCGCGACGCCGCGCTCTCGTTCCTCGAGCTGCCCGAGGGCTTCTCGGGGAAGACGTGGGCGCAGCCGCGCACCGCCGCCCAGTTCGCGGCGCGGTGGAGCACGGAGATCCGGGCGGCGCGACGGCTCGGCACGCACGTCGGCGACCGCTACCTCGAGCTTCGCTACGAGGATCTCGTCGCCGAGCCCGAGCGCGAGCTGCGCCGGGTGTGCGAGCACGCATCCCTGCCGTGGGAGCCCGCGATGCTCGACCACACCGGAGTGAGCGAGGTCGCCCAGATGCCGGAGCACCGGAACATCGCGCTGCCGCCGACAGCAGGCCTCCGCGACTGGCGCAGCCAGATGAGCCGCGAGGACGCGCTCGCGTTCGAGCAGGTCGCCGGGGACGTCCTGCAGAGCGCGGGCTACGAGCTGCTGGAGCCGGAGGCTCGTTATCCCACTCCGCGGGGACGCCTCGAGCTGGCCCGCTTCGCCGCGCTCAGCCGAAGCTGGAACGCGACTGCCGCCGCCTACCAGCGCTCGCCGCTCTGGCGGCGCTCGCATCCCGTGCTCGCCTAGAAGCCCTGACTCAGCAGGGGCCGGGCTGGGGCTGCCCGCCGGGGCCAACCTCGTGCTCGTTCCCCGACTGCAGGCAGTACGTGGTGGCGTCGGCGCTGACGAGCGTGACGTCGCTGCCGACAGGGAGCGTCGCGCCGGCGTAGGTGTGGTTCTGGTCGAAGTAGGCCTGCAGCGCCGGCACGGCCTGGCTGAAATCTAGCCCCGCCGTCGCGGACTGCGCCTGGGAGATCTCCTGCTGCCCCGACGCGGATGTGGGGCCGTTCGAGCTCATGTCCTTCATCGACAAGTAGGCGCCGACGAAAAGCACGATGAGGACCGCCGGAATACCGAGAACGCGAAGCATCCCCAAGATATCGGCTGCAACGCGCGGAAGCTCAAGCCACGACGCGGTACACCTGGAAGACCTCGGCGTACTCGCGGTTCACGTTGACGCCGTGCATGCGGGCGAGGTTCCGGACGTACTCCGCATTCGCATAGCGCCGATGCTGCTGGGACGCGTACTTCTCGAGGGCCGCGATCTTCAGGTCGACGTGCCGGCGCTCGAGCGCGACGTACCACTGGTACTCGAAATCGAAGTTGTTCCATGGGATCTCGTAGCCGAGGATCGTCGTTCGCTTGAAGGCGCGCAGGCCCTCCTCGGCGATCGTGCGATGGTCCTGGTGGACGTCGTGGAGGCTCGGCTGGAAGACGACGTCCGGCTCCCACTCCTCCCAGAGCGCGACGAGCAGCTCGAGAATGTCCTGCCGCCGCTCGGGAAAGGTGCGGACGTCGAAGTCGTGCACCGTCAGCAACTCGGCCGGGATGCCGAGCTCGGCCGTCGCCTCGGCGACCTCGCGCGCGAGCGTGTCGGGCGGGAAGCCCGGGGGCAGCGAGCGGGTCGCGATCGAGAACGCGACGTAGCGCACCTCGCAGCCACACTCGACCAGGCGCGCCATCGTCCCGCCGCACCCGAACTCGCCGTCGTCGGTGTGCGGCGCCAGGATGAGCGCCTTCCGCCACTGCTCGATCATCGGCCGATCATCGCAGGCACGGGCTCGTCGGCCGCCTCGACCGGGCGTGGCTCACGCGCCGGCAGGCGCCGAGGCGAGACGAGCGCGATCAGGCCGATCAGGCCCCACGTGGTCGGATCCTCGAAGAAGTCGTTGTAGGCGAGGGAGTGGACGAAGATCGCGAGCAGCGCGAGCCCGGCGGCGAGCGCCATCCCTCCGTACGTGCCGTGCCTGATCCGCCGGTACGCCGCGAGGAACAGTGCGCCGACGAGCCAGAAGAAGATGACGAGGCCCGGCCCGCCCTCCTCCGCGGCGACTGTTACGGGCGTGTCGTGCGAGGCACTCTTCCTCGGGCTCTTGCCTTCCCGTTTCGAGTAGGCGTGCTCGAAGCCGCCGAGGCCCACGCCGTGCGACGGGTGCGCTTCGGCGATTCGGATGCCGACCGCGATCAGGGTCGCTCGCCCGCTCGTGGCCTTGTTGAGACCGGACGTCGTGTGGTGGCGCAGCGCGTGCATCAGCTTGGGCTGGGTCACGGCGATCCCTGCCGCGACTACGAGGACGGCCGCGAGCGCAAAGAGCGACTTCCAGCGCCAGACGACCGCGGCCAGGGCGAACACGGCCACGAAGAGCGCCGCGAAGCTCGACTGGGAGAACGAGATGAGGAGTCCCAGCCAGGCGATCGCGATGAACGCCGACGCGCCTAGGCCGATGCGCCACGAGACCCCGCCGCGGACGATCAGAACGGCGGTGGCGATCAGCGCGACCACGAGAAAGCGTCCGTAGATCGAAGGATCGAAGAAGACCGAGTTGACCCGGAAGAACGCCGCGTACGTGTTGCTGTTCTGGAGCTTCACGTTCTGGAGGATGTTGCGCGTCTCGTACTGGTAGAAGCCGACGGCGGCGAAGACGAGGGCCATCGCCACGAGCTCGCCGTAGAGGATCCGGACCCGTGACGCACGCCACGGGAGGCGCGCGATCGAGAGCGCGATGATCGTGAACGGCACGTAGAACGCGAGCATGTCAATCGCCGCCGCGTGCACGTCGACGCTCCACCCGACCGAGAATCCGATCCAGACGAGGTAGAGCGCGAGCGGCCAGGACGCGACGCCGAGCTCGCGGGTCCTCTGGTCTCCGTCGACCAGCTCCCAGAGCAGGAGCCCGGCGGCGCCAAGCGCGACGGCGTAGAGCGGAACGAGGAGTGAGTGGCCGAGGTAGCCGATGCGGGCCGGGATGAACGCCAGGGTGGCGAAGGCGACGAGCCACGGCTCGCGCCGGAAGAGCCAGGCGAGGAGCGGCCCGAGGACGATCGCTCCGCCGATCGCTCCGCCCAGCTCCGCCGCGCTCGCCGGCGCGAGCGACGCTGCGAGCAGCACGGTGCCGACTCCGGCGTAACCGAGGCCAGCGATCCGGTTCGCGCGCCTTCGGGCCACGAGCAGCACCGCGAGGCCGATGCCCGCGATCGGGGCTCCGATCTCCGCGAGACCGATCACCTCGCGCGCACCTGCACGACGGCGGTCGTGGAGTGCCCGTTCTCGCTCACGACGAGCCGATACGTGCCCGGCGTGGTCGGCGCGCTGAGTCGCAGCACCCTCCTGCGGCGCGCTCCGTGCCTGTGGCCGAGGCGCCACGTGTAGCGCCGCGCCGCCGTCTCGACGTGCACCGCGAGCCTCGCGCCGGGGCGCACCGTGGTTCGCTCGGGCGTCAGCCGGACGTAGCGCAGGATCACGGTCACCTGCTTCCGCTTCGCCTCGGGGGTCTCGTTCCCGGCGACGTCCTGCGCGCCGACCGAGAGAACGTAGCGCCCTGCGCGCAGCGGCCTGGCGTAGAGCCTTCCCGTCCACTTGACCTTGCCGACCGGCCGGATCTGGTGGCCGAGGATGATTCGCCGGCCGCGCAGATAGACGAGCGCGTGCGCCTTGTCGCCGAACTCGTAATTGATCGCGACCGTGCGGCCCGCGCCCGCGAAGAAGACACGCTTCTCGGCCTCGGCCGAGCGCACCTCCGGCGGCGTTGCGTCGAGGATGATGTTGTTCGTGAACTGATACGTCCGACGCGGCAACTTGATCCACGGGTGATAGACCCCGTCCGGAGCCAGGGTGCCGGTATCGGTACGGCCGTCCCACGGAAACGTCCGCCGCTCGCCGGCCTGCATGAGCACACTGGAGCGGATCGTCCTGACCTCGTGGCCCTTGGCGTCGACGATGATCACCGTCACGCGGCCGGTGTGGCGGAGCCGGATGCTGACGGCGGCCTTGCTCGTCGGGCAGCGGCAGACCGGCGAGAACTCCTTCGAGCGAGGCGTGACCCGCGTCCCGTAGATGTCGCTCTTGATCTGCTTGAGGTGCTCGGTGATCGCAAAGCCGGCAGCGGTGGCCACCAGCAGGCCCAGGAGCGTGACCGTCGTGAGAACCCGCTGCAAAGCCCGCTGATTCTACGGGCCGCTGGTTAACGAAGTTGAAGAGCGGTCAGACGCCTTCGGGCGTCGTATGCGGCTGGTTGAGCATCACGGTTGCCGTGTAGATCGTGAGGACGATCAGGAGGACGGCGAGGCCAGCGCCGAGGATCCAGTTCGCGTCGGGCACGTTGAGGAGCTTCAGCCCGCTGATGATGAGGATCCCGCCGAGGCCGCCGCGAATCGTTAGATCCGGCACCCTCAGGGTGTAGCGGCTCGAGATGAGGATCCCAGGCACCGAGCCGGTGAGAAGCCATGCGGTGGCGTGCAGGTCGACGTCGCCGATGATCAGGTGGCCCACGCCGGCGACCCAGAGCAGCGCGGCCGCATGGAAGATGTCGGTGCCGACGATCCGCGGCATCGTGAGCGGGTAGACGAGCACCATCATCAGGCCGAAGTACGTGCCGCTTCCCACCGAGGTGAGGCCGACGATGAAGCCGAAGACCGCACCGGTGCCGAGCGCGATCAGCTTGTCTCGGCGGCTCATGATGAACGGCGCCTCGCTCGGCTGCACGCCTCGTTTCACCAGCGACTTGGCGAGGAAGCCGCTGCCGCCGCCGATCAGCGCCGCGCCGATGACGTAGCCGAGGATCGTCTGCGCGTTGCTGATCTCGTTTCGCAGCACGTAGGAGCCGGCGACGCCGGCGATCGCGAACGGGCCCGAGCCGGCGAACAGCCACATCGCGAGATGGCCGTGCACCGTCTGGAGCCGGCGATGCCGCAGCGCCCCGAACGACTTGAAGATCGCGCCGTGGAAGATGTCCGTGCCGACCGCGTAGGTCGGCTTGAAGCCGAAGACGATGATCAGGATCGGCGTCATGAGCGAGCCGCCGCCGACGCCGGTGAGCCCGACGATCAGCCCGAGCGCGAGACCCGTCAGCGTGAACTGCCAGGTCATGACGTCGCGGAGAGCACCATGCCCGCGCCGACGGTCTCGTTCGTGGCCTCGTCGATCAGGACGAAGGCACCCGTCGCGCGGTTCTCCTCGTAGGGATCGACACAGAGGGGCTCCGCGAGCCGGAGACGCACGACGCCGATCTCGTTCAGCTCGAGCCGATCCGGAGCGGGGACGTCCTCGAGCGTGTGGACGTCGGTGCGCGAGACGAGCTCTTCGGCGATGGCGCGTACCGACCGCGACGTCTGCTTCACGGCGAGCCGCGTGCGCTGCTCGAGTGGCCGCTCGCTCATCCAGCAGACGCGCGCCTCGAGCTCACGAGCGACCGTCGGCGGATCGGCCGGGTCAGCGAGCATGTCGCCCCGGGAGACATCGAGGTCGTCCGCGAGGCGGATCGTCACGGACATCGGCGGGATCGCCGCCTCGAGAGGCCCGTCGATCGTCTCCACCGCCTCGACCCGCGTCCTCGCCCCGCCGGGCAGGACGACGACCTCGTCACCGGCGCTCCAGACGCCGCCCGCCACCTGGCCGCCGTAGCCGCGGTAGTCGTGGTGGTCGCCCGACATGGGCCGGATCACCCACTGGACGGGAAAGCGCCTGCTGTCGAGGTCGCGGTCCGAGGCGATCTCGACCGTCTCGAGGTGCTCGAGCAGCAGCGTGCCGTCGTACCACGGCATGTTCTCCGAACGGCCGACGACGTTGTCCCCCTGCAGCGCCGAGATCGGGATCACGACGAGGTCCGGGAGGCCGAGCTCGTCGAGCTCCGCGGCGATCTCGTCGAACCGCTCCTGCGACCAGTCGACGAGGTCCATCTTGTTCACGGCGACGACGGCGTGCGGGACGCGGAGGATCGAGAGGATGTACGCATGGCGGCGGGTCTGCTCGACCACGCCCTGGCGAGCGTCGACGAGCACGATCCCGAGCTCGGCCGTCGAGGCGCCGGTGACCATGTTCCGCGTGTACTGGACGTGACCGGGCGCGTCGGCGAGCTGGAAGCGGCGGTTCGGTGTGACGAACGAGCGGTATGCGACGTCGATCGTGATCCCCTGCTCGCGCTCGGCGCGCAGGCCGTCGGTCAGGAGCGCGAGATCGACGTACTCGTTGCCGCGCCGGCGCGAGACGTCCTCGATGTGCTCGAGCTGGTCGACGAAGATCTGCTTCGTGTCGAAGAGCAGCCGGCCGATCAGGGTCGACTTGCCGTCGTCGACCGAGCCGCACGTGACGAGGCGGAGAAGGTCGGTCGACTGGGCCTGCTCAGCAGTGGCCAACGCACTTCTCCTTCATGGGTTCCCCCGCGTTTTCAGAAGTAGCCAACGCGCTTCCTGTCCTCCATCGCGGCTTCGCTGAACCGGTCGTCGGCCCGCGTCTCGCCGCGCTCGGTGACGCGTGTCGCCGCGATCTCCTCCACGACCGACTCGATCGTGGACGCCGTCGACTCGACGCCTCCGGTGCAGGTCATGTCGCCGACGGTGCGGAAGCGGACGGAGGCGACGAACGGCTCCTCGCCCTCCATGCGCTCGATGTATTCGGAGGCCGCGTACAGCATCCCGTCGCGGCGGAATACCTCGCGCTCGTGGGCGAAGTAGATCGGCGGCAGCTCGAGCTGCTCGCGCGCGACGTACTGCCAGACGTCGAGCTCGGTCCAGTTCGAGATCGGGAAGACGCGGACGTGCTCGCCCTTCCGGACACGGGCGTTGTAGAGGTTCCAGAGCTCGGGGCGCTGCGCGCGCGGGTTCCACTGGCCGAAATCGTCGCGGAAGGAGAAGATTCGCTCCTTGGCCCGGCTCCGCTCCTCGTCGCGGCGGGCGCCGCCGATTGCCGCGTCGAAGCCGTGCTCGGAGATCGCGTCGAGCAGCGTCGTCGTCTGCAGCCGGTTGCGCGACGCGCGCGGGCCGGTCTCCTCGACGACGCGGCCCTTGTCGATCGACTCCTGCACCGACGCGACCACGAGCCGCTCGCCGAGCTCCGCCACGCGCCGGTCGCGAAACTCGATCGCCTCCGGGAAGTTGTGCCCCGTGTCGACGTGCATGATCGGGAACGGAAACTTGCCCGGCCTGAACGCCTTCTCGGCGAGGCGGAGGAGGACGATCGAGTCCTTGCCGCCGGAGAAGAGCAGCACCGGCCGCTCGAGCTCGGCTGCGACCTCACGGAGAATGTGGACCGCCTCGGACTCGAGCTCGTCGAGGTGCGTCACCGTCGGGAGCGAGCGATCGGTAGTGCTCATGACTCTGCTTCCACGCGCTCAGGTACGAGGTTGAGCTCCTCGAGCCGATCGAGCACCGTCCTGGCCGACTCGGACGGCGTGCGGCCGGTCGTCTCCAGGCGCAGCTCCGGCTCGAGCGGCTCCTCGTACGGCGCCGAGACGCCGGTGAACTCCTCGATCTCGCCGGCGAACGCCGCGGCGTAGAGACCCTTCGGATCGCGGCGCGCGCACTCCTCGAGCGGCGTCGCCACGAAGATCTCGACGAACGGCGCATGCTGCTCGACGAGCGAGCGCGCGTGGCGCCGCATCTCCTCGTACGGCGAGATGGCCGAGACGATCACGACGGCACCCGCGCGCGCGAGCCGCGAGGCGACCCAGCCGATGCGGGCGATGTTCGTGTCGCGGTCCTCCTTCGAGAAGCCGAGGCCCTTCGACAGATGGGTGCGCACGATGTCGCCGTCGAGGTGCTCGACGACGAAGCCGCGCCGCTCGAGCTCCGGCTCGACGTTGTTCGCGATCGTCGTCTTTCCGGCGCCGGAGAGACCCGTGAACCAGAGGACGAAGCCGCTCATTTTTCCGCTCCGGCGCCGTAGACTCCGGCGCCTTCGCTCTCTGCCGGCTCCGTCGAGCCTACGCCGGTATGGATCCCGCATTCGGTCCGCTCCGTCCCGGCCCAGCGACCTTCGCGGCCCTTGCCGGCCAGCGTCGAGTGCGTGTCGCCGATCGACTCGTAGCCCTGGTCGTGCAGCCTGTTGTACGGCAAGCCACGCTCGCGGATGTACGCCCAGCAGTCGTCGTCCGTCCAGTCGGCGAGCGGGTTGGCCTTCCAGAGCTCGTGCTGCTCGTCCCAGCCGAGCTTCGGCGCGTCGGCGCGTGTCGGTGCCTGGTCGCGCCGGATTCCCGTGATCCAGCAGTCGAGATCGAGCAACGCCCGGTTGAGGGGCTCGATCTTCGCGACGGCGAGATAGAGGTCGGGATTCCTCTCCCAGAGGCCGTCCTCGACCGGGCCCGGGGAGAACGCCAGGATCTTCGTGTCGTAGCGGCGCTCGACCTCTTGCCAGAGCGCGTGCGTCTCGGGGAAGAGGTAATTGGTGTCGATCGCGAAGACCTGTGCCTTCGGCTCGAGCCCGAAGAGCATGTCGAGCAGCACCGACTCCTCCTTCTGGAAGGAGCAGGCGAGCGCCACCCGGCCCGGGAACTCGCCGAGCACGTAGTCGACCACACGCTCGGCCGACCAGGCCTCGACCTCAGCTGGCAGCGGCAGGCTCTCCACCGAGCAGCACCTCCTTGAGCGTGTCGCCGCGCAGGCCGAGGCGCAGCGTCTCGAGCGGGATCACCTCGTCGGGCGGGATGTTGCCGAGGTTGACGTTCGTACCGAAGTGCTTGATGAACCAGGCCTGGCTCTCCTTGGTCGGCGCCTCCCAGATCAGGGACTCGAACGGGACGGAGTGCTCGATCTCGTCGACCAGGCCGGTCCGCAACTCCCCACTCGGGCGGTAGATGCCGGCGGTGCCGCCCTCGCGGCCCTCGGCGATGACGCGCCAGGCGCCGGCGTCGAGCTCTTCCTGCATCCACTGCGCCCAGAGGTAGGGCGCAATGTTCACCTCGGCGTCCTTCGATCCCACCTCCGAGAGCACGGTGAAGTCGCGCGCGAAGTCGGCGATGAGCTCGAGCTTGCGCTCCCGCGGGATCTCGATGGTGCCGTCGGAGATCTCGACGTGCGAGAAGCGGTACTCGGTCAGCCACCCCTTGAACTCCTCGAGCTTCTCGCGTGCGTAGACCGCCTCGAAGAACGTCCCGCCGCAGACGACCGGCGTCTCGAAATGTCGATAAAGCGCAACCTTCTTCTCGAGGTTGTTCGTGACGTAGCCGGTGCCCCAGCCGAGCTTGACGATGTCGACGAACGCGCCTGCGGTGTCGAACAGGCCCTCGATCTCGCGCAGGTTCAGGCCCTTGTCGATGACGTGCGTCAGCCCGGTGCTGCGCGGCTTGCCGGGCCGCACGGGCACTCCGAGAAACCCATCTTCGAAGCCTGGCATGGCGGGGAATATACCTATCGGTGGAATAGCAATCGCTTATTCACCGGCTGAACTGACTCCTCCCGGCATGGCCGCAAGAGCCATCTTGATTGTCAGATTTGACAACGCTAGCGTGGCCTCCTCGCATCAGCCCACGACCAGGAGGTCACGATGTTCGTACGACGTGTGGTGCCGCTCGCGATGCTCCTCGCCACGGTTACCGCGATCCTCTGCTCGGCGGGACCGGCAGGCGCGCTGGTCGGCATCGCACCCAACCCCTTGCCACCGGATCAGGCGACCGCGCTCGCGACGGCGCCTGCCGACGTGCCGAGTGGCTCGTCGACGACCGCAGTAGGCGGGAGTGCTGCGCTCAACGCCTCGACGCTCCCGGGAGCCCAGACGGCGATCGAGGCGGGCCTGTCGCCCCGGGCCGCCGTCGGTCTCGACCCGCTGACCGAGGGAAACGCCATCTCCGCCACGAGGCCGGTCTGCTGGGCGAACGCCGCGTGGCGCCAGTGGGGGCTCTGGCCGTATCAGCAGCGCATCACCGACACGACGTACTGGTGCGCGGTCTTCAACAGCCACATCACCTACCGCACCTCGACGACCACGGCATCCGGCACGATCTGCGCGGTCAACTGGCGGGCCGGCTCGCTGATCGCAGGCGGCATCGGGCGCGGCTTCACGTACTTCACGAACCGCGCCTCGGCCGGGTTCTCGTGTCAGACCGCCATCCCGTGGATCACGCTGCACACGAGTCACCACGAGGACACGAAGCGCACCGATCGCGGCGTGACGAGCTTCGTCGGATCGGGCTGACCGCTAGTACACGGCGCGCAGGAGCTGCTCGATCTCGTCCGGGCTCGCAGGCCTCGGGTTGGCGAGGTTGCCGCCTCGCTCGGCCGCGGCGGCCGCGAGCCCGGGCAGATCGGTCTGCGGAACGCCGAGCTCACGCAGCCGTGTCGGCCCCGCGAGCGCCGTGAGCTCCTCGACCCGACCCGCCGGATCCTGCGGAGCGCCGACTGCGGCGCCGAAGTGCGCCACGGCAGCCGGAGCAAAGGCGGCGTTGAAGCGAAGCACCGGCGGGAGGCAGATCCCGTTGAGCGTCCCGTGCGGGAGCCCGTACCGGCCGCCGATCGCCTGTGCCATCGCGTGCGCCAGCCCCAACATCGAGCCCGCGAGCGCCGCGCCGCCGTGACAGGCCCCGCGGAGCAGCTCCGTACGCGCTTCCCGGTCGTGCGGCGCCGCGACGACGCGCGGAAGCCAGTCGGAGATCAGGCGTGCGCCGGCGAGCGCGTGCTCATCGGCGGCGGGGTTGTGTCCCTGCACATAGAGCGCTTCGGCGCAGTGCGCCAGCGCGTTCATCGAGGTGCCGACACTCGTCTCCGCGGGCAGGTCGAGCGTCAGCTCGGGCTCGTAGACGATCGCGGTGGGACGAGCTCCGCCGCCCCCGCCTCGCATCCGCCGCTCGGCATCGCGGACACCGAAGTACGTCGTCCACTCCGCGCCGGCGTACGTCGTCGGCACCGACACGAGCGGCAGCCCTGCGGCAGCCGAGATCGCCTTCGCGAGGTCGATCGCGCTCCCTCCGCCGACGGCGAGCACTCCGTCCGCGCCCCGCGTCGACGCAACGGCCTCCCCGATGCGATCCGACGGCACCTCCCGCCAACGCGCAGCGGGCTCGAGCGGCAGCACGAGCGACTCCCAGCGTGGGCTTGCGACGAGCAGCGGGGACGACACGCCGGCCTCGGCGCAGGCCTCGGGGAGCGAGCTCAGGCCCCAGCGGACGATCACGGCAGGTCCGGTGGCTGCAGGCGGCCGCGGGCGAAGGCCACGAACTCCTGCGCGACCCGCGTCTCGGCCCGGCCGGTCGCACGGGCGAGCTGGACGTCTCTCGCCGGCTCGAGGCCGTCGACGCGCGCGACCGCGAGCGCCCCCGAGGCGAGATCTCCCTCGATTGCGATGCGGGAGATGAAGGTTGCTCCGAAGCCTGCGAGCACCGCGGCGCGTGCGGACTCCTGCAACCCGAGCTCGAGCCTCACGTTCAGGTCGCGCAGCCGCAGGCCGAGCTCCCGCAGCTCGTCGTCGATCATCTGGCGGATGCCGGCACCCTCCTGCATGAGCACGAGGGGCTCGGCCTTCAGCTCCTCCAACGTCATCCTCTTGCCGGCGCGCTCGTGCCCCGCCGGAACCGCTAGGACGACCTCGTCTCGGTAGAGCGGCTCGAACGTGACCCCCCGATGACGGCCGCCCGCCCCGACGACGCCGAGCTCGACCTCGCGTCGCCCGACCTGCTCGACGACCGTGTGCGTGTCCGACACGGTCAGCGCGACGTGAACCTCCGTGTGGAGCTGCTGGAACTCGCCGAGGAGGCCCGGGAGGACGCTGCCACCCGGGCCGGTCGAGGCGGCGATCTCGAGGCGGCCCTTGAGCTCGCCCTCCGCCTCCTCGCCGAGCTCCGAGAGCATCTGCTGCTCGAGCGCGAGCAGGCGCTGCGCTCCCCGGTAGAGCCGGAGCCCGGCCTCGGTCGGCTCAACCCGGCGGCCGGACCGGTCGAGAAGCTGCTGGCCGAGGCGTTGCTCGAGTGACCGGATCTGCAGGCTGACCGCGGGCTGCGTCACCCCGAGCTGGTCGGCGGCCTGCGAGAAGCTCCGGCGCTCGACGACCGCGCAGAAGGCTGCGAGCTGCTTCGTATCCATAAGCACAACTTATAGCTGAGCCTGTTCGCCCCGCGACCGCTCGCCGCTTTACGATCGGGCGCGTGCCAGACTCGACGCGGATCGAGGACACGCTCATCCGCGGCTATCGCCAGCTCGCGCTCGAGACGCCGGCGCGGCCGCGCGACGTCATCCTGCGCGCGCTCGACATCCTCCTCTCCTCCCTGTTCCTGCTCCTCTCGCTCCCGGTCTCGGTCGCAATCGCGCTGCTGGTCCTCGCCACGAGCGGCACGCCGATCTTCTATCGCGGCGAACGCGTGGGTCGCGGGGCGCGGGTCTTCACGATGTACAAGTTCCGCACGCTGCGGCGTGGCGCAGAGAGGCGGCTCGGCTCCTATCTGGGCGACGAGCTCGTCCAGCGCACGCAGGCGGAGTTCACACCGGTCGGGCGTTGGCTGAAGGCGACCCAGCTCGACGAGATCCCGCAGTTCGTGAACGTTCTACGTGGCGACATGAGCCTCGTCGGCCCTCGGCCAATCCGCCCCGTCTTCTTCGAGGAGCTGGCGCACGAGCTGCCCTCGTACTGGCAGCGACTCGTCGTGCGGCCAGGTCTGACCGGGTTCGCCCAGGTGCGACGCGGCTACGAGACGCCGATGGGAGAGAAGCTCGCCCACGACCTCGAGTGGATCGCCGACCGGTCCGTGCGTCTCTACCTCCGCACCGTCGTCGCCACCGGCTGGCGCGTGTTCAAGCAGTCACTCGGAGGATTGCTCGGCCGCCGCGCCTAAGGTAGGGCCGTGTGCGGGATCTGCGGGATCGCGACGCTGCAGGGCGGCGTGGACGTCGAGTCGCTGCGCGCGATGAGCGACTTGCTCGCCCACCGCGGGCCCGACAGCGCCGGCGAGCACGTCGACGACGGCATCGGGCTCGCGGCGCGCCGGCTGTCGATCATCGATCTCGAGGGCGGCGACCAGCCGATCGCGAACGAGGACGGCAGCTGCGTCGTCGTCCAGAACGGGGAGATCTACAACTACCCGGAGCTCCGCCGAGAGCTCGAGCGCGCAGGGCACGAGCTGCGGACGCGCTGCGACACCGAGGCGCTCGTCCACCTGTACGAGGAGCACGGGCTCGGCTTCGCCGAGCGGCTGCGCGGGATGTTCGCGGTCGCGATCTGGGACGCCCGGCGGCGCCGCCTCGTGCTGGCGCGCGACCGGTACGGGATCAAGCCGCTCTACTACCGGCAGGCAGGCGGCGAGCTGCGCTTCGCCTCGGAGCTGCGGGCGTTGCCCCGCGGCGAGATCGACCTCGACGCGCTCGAGGCGTTCCTCGCCTTCAACTCGATCCCGACGCCCTACTCGATCTTCCGTGACGTCCGGAAGCTGCCGGCAGGCCATGTCCTCGTCTGGGAGGCCGGGAGCCTCTTGCTCGAGCGGTATGCCCGGCCCGGCCCGGCGGCCGAAGCCGACGTGCGCGACGGCGACGAGGCGGAGCTCGTCGAGGAGCTGCGCGCCAGGCTGCGCGACTCGGTGCGCGCGCATCTTCTCTCGGACGTGCCGGTCGGCGTCCTCCTCTCGGGCGGTGTCGACTCCGCGGTGCTCGCCGCGCTCGCGGCGCAGGAGACGGCGGAACCGGTGCACACGTTCACGATCGGCTTCCCGGAGCGCAGCTTCGACGAGCGCGACGACGCACGGCTGGTGGCGCAGCGGTACGGGACGGAGCATCACGAGCTCCTCGTCCGGCCCGAGCCCGAGCTGCTCCTGCGTGCGCTCGCGGACGCCTTCGACGAGCCGTTCGCCGACTCGTCGGCGCTACCGACCTATCTCGTCTCGCAGCTCGCCGCCGAGCACGTCAAGGTCGCGCTCTCGGGCGAGGGCGGGGACGAGCTCTTCGGCGGCTACTACACGTATGCCGCCGATCTCGTGGCAGACCGCCTGGCGCCGCTCGCGCGGGCGGTGCGGCCGCTCGTCGAGGCGCTGCCGGCCTCGACGCGCAAAGCGAGCCTCGACTACAAGGCGAAGCGCTTCGTGCGCGCCGCGCACCTGCCGCCGCTCGAGCGGCATCACGGCTGGAAGGAGATCTTCTCCGCCGAGGCACGCGCCGAGCTCACAGGCCGCCGGGCCGCCTTCGATCCCGTGGACGTCTACCGCGCGCGCTACGCCGAAACCGCGGGAGCACCGCAGCTCGCGCGGCTCCAGGACGTCGACTTCGGCATCTACCTCGTCGACGACCTGCTCGTGAAGACCGACCGCGCCTCGATGGCGCATTCGCTGGAGGCGCGCGTCCCCTTCCTCGACCCGCTCGTGACGAATCTCGCCTTCGCGCTGCCGACCCGCCTCAAGGTGCGCGGACTCGCGAAGAAGGTGCTGCTGCGCAAGGCCGTGGAGCCGCTGCTGCCCCGGGAAGTCGTCCATGGCCGCAAGCGAGGCTTCTCGATCCCGGCCGCGGCCTGGCTGCGCGGCGAGCTCGAGCCGTTCGCGCGCGAGACGCTGGCGTCGGAAAACCTGCAGCGCCAGGGCTTCTTCCAGCCGGAGCCGGTGACGCGGCTGATCGACGATCACGTCGCCGGCCGGGAGGACTGGAGCCGCCAGCTGTGGGGACTGCTCGCGTTCACGCTCTGGTACGAGCGGCACGTCGAGCAGGAGCCGCCGCGGCTCGAGTCGGCGCGGATGGAGGCGCTCGCGGCGTGAGCGCGCTCCCTCCGTTCGAGCTCGGCCACCCGCGCACCGAGCTGCGACGCCGGCTCGTGGACGCGGTCCTGCGTGGCGAGAAGACCGCGACGGCCGGGTTGCTCGAGGAGTACGAGGCCGAGAGCGAGGAGCTCGACCGCGTCGGGGACCGCTGCACGCTGCTCGGCTACGACAATGAGCCGGTCGCCGTCGTCGAGGTGACCGAGTCGATGGTCGTGCCCGCCGGCGAGATAGACGAGCGCTTCGCGCGTGACGAGGGCGAGGGCTTCGAGTCGGTCGAGGACTGGCGCATTGCGCACGAGCGCTTCTTCGGCCGTCCGATCGGGCCGGAGACGGAGATCGTCGCCGTCCGCTTCCGCGTTCTGGAGCAGCTCTGATGCGCGTCTGGATCGACATCACGGCGCCTGCGCACGTCCTCGTCTTCCGCCCGCTCGTCGAGATCATGCGCGGCCGCGGCGACGAGGTGGCCATCACCGCGCGCGACTACGCGCAGACGCTCGAGCTGCTCGAGCTGCACGGCCTGCAGGCAGACGAGGTGGTCGGGCGACACGGCGGCCGGTCCCGGCTGCAGAAGGCGCGGCAGATGACGCACCGGCTCGGCGCGCTGCGGAAATGGGCTCGGGGCCGCGACTTCGACATCGCGCTGGCGCACGGCTCCTACGACCTGACGATCTCGGCGCGCCGGCTCGGCATCCCGAGCTCGACGACGTTCGACTACGAGTTCGCGACGCTGCAACACCAGCTCGGCTGCCGCGCGGCGACGCGGGTGGTCGTGCCGGCCGCAATCCCGCCGGAGCGGCTCCGGCCGTACGGCGTGCGCCCGCCGAAGCTCGTCCAGTACCCGGGTCTCAAGGAGGAGTACTACCTCGCCGACTTCGAACCCGACCGCGCCCTGCTCGAGCAGTTCGGTGTCGACCCGGCGCGGGTGCTCGTCGTCCTCCGGCCGCCGCCCGACGTGTCGCTGTACCACCGGCACTCGAACCCGCTCTTCCCGCAGACGATCGAGCACCTCGGGCGGGCCGAGGACGTGCACGCGTTCGTCCTGCCGCGGACGGAGGAGCAACGCGAATACGTGCGTGGGCTCGGACTGCCGTCGGTGATCCTCCCGGAGGGAGCCGTCGACGCGCAGAGCCTGATCGCGCTCGCCGACCTCGTCGTCTCGGCCGGCGGGACGATGAACCGCGAGGCGGCCGCGCTCGGCGTGCCGGTCTACACGACGTACGGCGGGCGACTCGGCGGCGTGGACGAGGAGCTGATCCGGGAGGGACGACTCAAGCCGCTCACCGATCCGCGCGCGCTCGAGCTGACGAAGCGCGACCCGGAGTCGTCGGAGCGGGTTCGGCGCGACCCCGCCGAGATGCTGCAGCTGCTCCTCTCGGCCCTCGACGCCTGAGGAGGCCGACCACATCGGGCTCATCGGGTGAGAGGACGGTGGCCCAGGCGAGTGCACTGATCCCAGAGGTGGGCGACCTCGGAGGATTGATCGCTTAAGGTCGGTGGATGGCGCGCGTCCCGGGCACGCTCTATGCGACAGCGGAGGACGGAGTCAGCATCGCGTACCAGATCGTCGGTGACGGGCCGGTCGATCTGGTCCTCGAGCTTGAGAATTGGGGCAACGTCGAGGTCATGTGGGAGCTCGACGCGCTGAGGGATCTGTTTGAAAGGTTCTCGCGGTTCTCGCGGCTCGTCCTGCATGACCGGCGAGCGACGGGGCTTTCCGGCGGCGTGTCGTTTCCCAACCTGGAGACGAGGGTCAAGGATCTCTTGGCGGTACTCGATGCGATTCGGTCGCCCCGTACGGTCTTGTTCGGCGACGTCACCTCGGGTGCCGCCTTCGCGCTCTTTGCGGCGAGTTATCCCAACCGAGCTGCATCGCTCGTGTGGCACAGAGCAGAGGCGACGAGCCGATGGTCGCCCGAGTATCCGTGGGGCGGGACGCCAGAAGAGCGTCGGAAGGAAGCTGCGTTGGTGCGAAACGAGATGGGAAGCAGAGAGCTCGCCCATAAGTGGCTCGTCAGCTTCGCGCCGCGCCTCGCTGGTGACGAGCACCTCGAGACACTGATGGCACGGCTCGATCGACACTTCATGGCCCCGTCGACAGCTGCGGAATGGATCCAGGTTGCGAGCGAGACCGATGTGACCACTGTGCTGCCATTGCTCCGCTGCCCGACCCTGGTACTCGACTACGAGCAATCGTCGACTGAGGCCGCCGAAAGTCGGTATGTCCAGTCCATGATCCCCGGTGCGCAACTCCAACTCGTCTCCGGTGATCCGTACAAATTGCCCTATGGTGACCGCAAGCAGATCGTCGGTGCCGTCCAAGCGTTCATCGGCCGTGAGCACGCCAACGGTGCATCGGCAACCGTCCTCGGAACCGTCCTCTTCACCGACATCGTCGGGTCGACCAAGAGCCAGGCGGCCATGGGCGACCTGGCGTGGGCGGACGTGATTCGTCGTCATCACACCATCGTTCGCGAGGCGTTGCGGCGATGGCAGGGCGTCGAGAACGACACAGCGGGCGACGGGTTCTACGCGACGTTCGACGGCCCCGCTCGTGCCATTCGCTGCGCGCTCGACATCGTGACCCGACTCAGCGAGATCGGACTCGAGATCCGCGCCGGCATTCACACGGGCGAGTGCGAAGTCTTCGATGGAAAGCGAAGCGGCCTCGCCGTGACAATCGGTTCACGCATCGCGGGCATCGCAGGTCCAAGGGAGGTTCTCGTCTCGCGTACGGTGAAGGACTTGACGGCCGGGAGCGGATTCTCATTCCACGAAAAGGGCGAGCACGAGTTGAAGGGAGTCCCAGAACAGTGGCAGCTCTATCGGGTCGTGCCTGAGGATTAGGCAGTCCCGCGGAGCGGATTCAAGCGGTTAAACCCCTCGCGCGAAAGACCCCGAAGCCAGCCCTCAGGGGTCATTCCGGAACACTGGCCCAGGAGAGTGGCCTCGCATCAGTCGCGCGCGGCGACGTAGACCCACGTGTTCTCGTCGACGCCGGGAAGGACGTTGACGTTGACAAAGCCAGCGTCGTGGAACAGCGGCTCGAGCTCATCGCGGTACCACTGCCGCATCGTGAGGCTGTGCTCTTCACGCCGGCCGTTGCGCGTTTCGGCGCGCAGCGTCATGTGCACGCAACGGTCGGCGTCGTCGACTGCGTCGACGCGGAGTCGCAACGAGATCTCACCGTCGGAGCGCGCGCCCCAGTCGTGCACCCGCCAACTGAACGGCTTCTCCTCATTGTCGAGGACGAGCGTCCCGCCAGGCAGGAGCGCCTGGTAGAGGCGTCGAAGCGCCTGGATGTCCTGCTCGCGGGTGCTGCCGAGACCGAGAACTCCGCTGCAGACGATCGAGCCGTAGCGCCGTGGTGGGTCGAGGTCGTGTAACGCCGATGCCCAGAGAGTCACATCGGGCACGCGCCGCCGGCAGCGCTCGATCATGTCGGCGGACACGTCGCACCCATCGATGTCGAAGCCTCGCTCGCGCAGTGGGGCGAGTAGCCTTCCGGCTCCGCAGCCCGCGTCCAGAACAGGGCTTCGCAGGTACCTCTCGTAGAGGTCGAGCTCAGGCGCGTCGAGATTGACGAGCGCCCAGTAGTCGGCGATGAGGCCGTGATGCCAAGTACTCGGTGCGTGCAAGGTGACTCCTTCGCGGTAGAAGAACAGGGCACGTTCGGGGCGAAGGGCTACGACTTACACGCATCGATCGTAGGCGTCGCTGCGTACACGAGCAAGCGCTCCTCGGGGGTCATTGCCGAACACTCGCCCGGGCGAGCGGCCGTCCTGCAGAACTAAGGTCGGGCGCCGCCGCGCTCTACAACACGGCGATCCTCCCGGAGCGGGGGCCGAATGCCCCAGAGGTATTCCGGGACGAGCGTCCCGACGCTAAGCACGGCGAACTGCGTCCGGCCCCGTGCAGCCCGGATACTCCGGGCATGGATGCCGACGACCGCGCGCCGATCTGCCCCCGCTGCGGCGTGACCATGGTGCCCGCCGCGCTCAGCGCTGCCGGCATGCACGAGGGCGACTGGGTCTGCCTCGAATGCGAGGAGCTTGCCGAGGAGGAGTGAACCGGCAGGCCCACGCTGGCCGGTCGAGGGCTGCCTGGCAGGGCATCGGGCTCACGCGGCGACCTCCGCGAGCCGGGCGAGCAGCTCCGGGCCGTAGCGCTCCAGCTTCGCCGGCCCGATGCCCGGCACCGCCGCGAGCTCCGCGAGGGTGCGAGGCGTCCGCGCCACGAGCTCCGCGAGCGTCCGGTCGTTGAAGACGACGTATGCGGGGACCTCCTCCGCACGCGCCCGCGCGAGCCGCCACTCCCTCAGCGCCTGCACCGCCGGGGTCTGCTCGAGCACGGGCCGTTCCCGCTTCGTGAGCGGCGGTGAGGCTGCACCCACGCCGAGCTCACCGAGGAACCGGCTCGGCCTGCCCTCCCACGTGACGAGGAGATGCCGCTTCGCCCGCGTCATCCCGACGTAGAACAGGCGCCGCTCCTCGGCGATGTCGCCACGCCGGACCGGCAGCTCGCCCTCCTCGACGCGCGGCAGGATGACCGCCTCCCACTCGAGCCCCTTGGCCCGGTGGAGCGTCAGAAGATGGACACCGCGACCGGCGCTCTCGCCGAAGCGCTCGTGGAGCAAGTCGACGAAGCCGTCGACCTCGCCGTCGAACTCCCCAGCGAGCCGGACGAGCCGCGCCAGGTCGGCCTGCCGCGTCTGCTCACGCTCGCCGAGCTTCTCGGGCACCTCGGCGAGGAGGCCCTGGCGAACGGCGAGCTCACGCACGACGTCGGCAGCAGGCCCGCGCCGGCCGCGCAGCGCCTTCAGGAGCTGACGCGCGGCCTCCCGCGCGAGCAGCGAGGCGCCCTGGGACGGGATATCGGCCTCGTGGAACGCCTCCTCGAACTCGCTCGTTCGCGCGTTGGTGCGCACCAGCACCGCGATCTGCTCGAGCGGGATCCCGCCGGCGTGCAACTCGCGCACGTGCGCGACGACGTCCAGCCCAGGCCCGACCACCGGCTCGGGACCTTCCGCCAGCGTCGGCGCGAGCGTCTTCGCCGACCCGGCGAGTCTCGGCACGAGGCGGTTCGCGAGCTCGAGCACCTGAGGGGTCGAGCGATAGCTCCGCTCGAGCCGCACGACACGGGCATGCGGGAAGCGTTGCGGCAGCCCGAGCAGCCACCCGGCGCTCGCGCCCGTGAAGCCGTAGATCGACTGGTAGTCGTCGCCGACCACGCAGAGGTCGTCCCGCTCGCCGAGCCAGAGGTCGAGCAGCGACTGCTGGAGGAAGTTGACGTCCTGGTACTCGTCCACCGTGAAGGCGCGCCAGCGGTCGTGCACCGCGGCCCGCGCCTGCTCGTCCTCCTCGAGCAGCTGCACCGTCCTCCCGAGCAGGTCCTCGAAATCGAGCAATCCCTCCGCGGCCTTCCTCCGCTCGTACTCGCGGAAGACGCGGTGCATGAGGTCGGCCGGGATGGGCGGCTCGTGGTCCCCGAGCCCGTCGTAGTAGGTCTCCGGGGCGAGCCGCCGGTTCTTCGCCCACTCGATCTCCGTCGCGAGGTCGCCGGCGGGGCGGAAGCGATACGCCCCGGGCAGCCCGTTGCCGATCCGGCGCAGGAGGATCGCCTTCGAGCCGAGGATCCGGCCGGGATCGCCGTGGAAGTGGCGCAGCAGCGACAGCGCCGCCGAGTGGAAGGTCGAGGCGCGCACGCCGTGGGCACCGAGCGCTCGCAGTCGCGCGCGCAGCTCGCCCGCCGCCTTGTCGGTGAACGTGACCGCCACGACCTGGTCGGGTGGGAAGGCGCCGCTCGCGACCTGCCAGGCGATCCGGCGCGTGATCGTGGTCGTCTTGCCGGTCCCCGCCCCGGCGAGGATGCACAGCGGCCCGCGGGTCGCCTCCGCGGCAGCGCGCTGTTCGGGGTTCAGCCCCGCGAGAATCCCGTCGGCGTCCAGATCGCCGAGGCTAGCGGTGGCACCGGCCGGGCACCGTCACCGAAGCGTCAGAGCTTCGTTACGCGGGCTCGACGCGCGGCTCGATCTCGAGCGGCCGTGCTTCGGCAGCCGGCGGCGGCGTCGGCGGGGAGAGCCGCCGCGGCTCGTGCACGATGTTCCGGAGCTTCCCGACGACCTCGAGCGTGTCTCCCTCGTCGGCGAGACGCTCGAGCTCGACCAGCTGGCCCGCGAGCCACTCGGGATCGACCGGCGGCCTGCTGAGCCGCAGGATCTTCGGATGCGTCGTCTCACCGACCGAGTCGTCGTCGCTCCAGAGCTCCTCGTGGATCTTCTCGCCCGGCCGCGAGCCGACGAACGTGACGCGAACGTCCCGCGGGCCTGTCGATGGATCGTCGGGCAGCCGGGGCTCCTTGCCCGAGAGGCGGATCATGTTCTGCGCGAGGTCGACGATCCGCACCGGCTCGCCCATGTCGAGCACGAAAACCTGGCCGCGGCCGCCGATCGCGCCTGCCTGCACGACGAGCGAGACGGCCTCGGGAATCGTCATGAAGTACCGGGTCATCTCGGGATGCGTCACGGTGACGGGCCCGCCACGCTCGATCTGCTTGCGGAAGATCGGGATCACGCTCCCGGACGAGTTGAGCACGTTGCCGAAGCGCACGGCGACGAAGCGAGTCGCAACGTCGCGTCGATGTCCGAACGACTCGACGATCCACTCGCAGAGCGCCTTCGACTGGCCCATCACCGTCTTCGGGTTGACGGCCTTGTCCGTCGAGACGAAGACGAATCGCTCGACGCCGAACTCGGCAGCGAGCTCGACGAGGATGCGCGTGCCGACGACGTTGTTCCGCACCGACTCCAGGGGATGCGTCTCCAGCATCGCGACGTGCTTGTACGCGGCCGCGTGGAAGACGACCGTCGGCTGGTACTTCTCGAACACC
This sequence comes from uncultured Actinomycetes bacterium, assembly GCA_963748755.1. GTDB lineage: Bacteria > Actinomycetota > Thermoleophilia > Gaiellales > Gaiellaceae > Palsa-739. The sequence continues at coordinate 284,069 of CAVVKA010000003.1, read as the reverse complement.
TCGCGCCGCAGCGCCTTCCGGTCCTTGACGTCGATGAGCTTCGGCAGCGCGGCCGTGAAGCCGCGCTCGGCCACGAGCTCCCGTTCGATCTCGAACAGCGGCCCTTCGGCGTTGTCGACGAGGATCAGCCGAGACGGCCGGACACGCGCGATCTGGCGACAGAGCTCGGACCCGATCGAGCCTCCCGCGCCGGTGACGAGCACGGTGTGGCCCTCGAGATAGGCAGCGACCTCGTGGAACTCGACCTCCACCTGCTCCCGCCCGAGCACGTCCTCGACCTGCACGGGGCGGATCTGGCCGGCGAGATTGAGGTCTCCTGCGATCAGCTCGTACAACCCGGGCAGCGTCTTGACCACGATGCGCAGCTGCTGCGCCGTCTCGAAGATCCGTCGGCGCACCTCGCCCGAGACGGAGGGCATCGCGATCAGCACCTCGTCGGGACGATGCTCGCGCAGGATCCGCGGGAGCTCGTCGATCGTGCCGAGCACGCGGACGCCCATGATCCGCGTGTGCCGCTTGCGCGCGTCGTCGTCGACGAAGCCGATCGGGGTGTAGTCGAGCATCCGGGAGCGCTGCATCTCCTGCACGATCAGCCGGCCCGCGTCGCCCGCGCCGACCACGATCACCTCCTTGCCGCGCGCCACCATCGTCCAGCCCGGCCGCTCCATCACGGTGCGAGCGAGGAGACGCGATCCCATGACGAGGGCGAGCGTGAGGAGCAGGTCGCTGGCGGCGATCGACCGCGGCAGGCGGAAGCCGTGTACCGGCGAGACGAGGTAGACGGTGAGATCCGCGACGATGCAAGCGACCACGACGCCGCGCACCGTCGCCCACATGTCCCGGATCGAGACGTAGCGCCACCAGCGGTTGTAGAAGCCGAAGGCGATGAAGACGACGAGCTTGATCGCGAGGACGAGCAGGATCGTCCGGTTGAGCAGCTGCGAGTACTTGAGCGGAAGACCGTGGTCGAAACGAAGCTGGAAGGCGAGCCACCACGAGAAGGCGACGATCGCCGCGTCGACGAACACCTGCCAGAGACGATGCGGTGAAAGGAGCTGGCGCATCAGATTTAGCCCGCTCCGGCACCGGCAAAGCCGGCACCTGCGCTCTTTGCCGGCTCCGTCGAGCCTACGCCGGCAGCAGGGACGGCCGAGCGCACGACGTCGACGACGCGCTCCTGGGCCTCCGCGGGGATTCCCGGCCAGAGCGGCAGCGAGAAGTTCTCCGCCCCCGCCTGCTCGGTCGCGGGCAGCGAGCCCTGCTCGTAGCCGAGGAAGCGCAGCGCAGGCTGCAGGTGGAGCGGCGTCGTGTAGTAGGTCGCCGACGCGATCCCCGCCTCGGAGAGCGCGCTGCGGATCGCGTCGCGCTCGCGCGAGCGGCAGACGAAGAGGTGGTAGACATGTCCCGGGTCGTCCTGCGGAATCTCCACGAGCTCCCCGAGGCCCAGCTCGGCATAGCGAGCCGCCGCCGCCCGCCGCCCCTCGTTCCAGCCGTCGAGCTCCGGCAGGAAGATGCGGAGGAAGGCTGCCTGCAGCTCGTCGAGACGCGAGTTGTAGCCGACGAGGTCGAAGTCCTTCTTGTCGCGCGAGCCGTGGAAGGAGAGGAGCTGGACGCGCTCCGCGAGCTCCTCGTCGTTCGTCGCGACGAGCCCGCCGTCGCCGAGGCAGAAGAGGTTCTTCGTCGGATAGAAGCTGAAGGTCGAGATCGCGCCCTCCCGGGCGACGCCGGGCGCCCCGAAGGCCTGCGCCGCGTCCTCGAGCACCGGGACGCCGAGCTCGACGAGCGGCCGCACGTCCATCAGCCTCCCGAACAGGTGCACCGGGACGATCGCCCGCGTCCGCTCGGTGACCTTCGCAGCCGTGTCCTCGAGGTCGAGGTTGAGCGTGGCCGGGTCGATGTCGACGAAGACCGGGGTCGCGCCGCGGCGCACGATCGACTCCGCCGTGGCGTAGAAGGTGAAGGCCGGGCAGATCACCTCGTCGCCGGGCCCGACGCCGAGCGCCTCGAGGGCGAGCACGAGCGCGTCGGTGCCGTTCGCGACGCCGATGGTGCGCTGCACGCCGAGGTACGCCGCGGCCTCCTCCTGGAACGCCCAGTAGTTGGGGCCGCGGATGAAGCCCTCTCCGTCGAGCACCTCGCGGAAGGCCGCCTCGAGCCGGGGTATCAGCGGCTCGTATTCGGCTCGGACGTCAACGAGGGGAATCGTCTGCACGCGGCGTCACTTTAGCCACAGCCCTTCTCCGGTACGCCAGATACGCCAGCCCGAGCACGATGCCTGCGGCGATCACGTACTCGACGTAACGGAAGCCGTGGTCGAAGCCGTGATAGCTCGTGCCGAGGCCGTAACCCGCCCCGGCGAAGGCGAACGCCCACACGGCCGAGCCCACGAGCGTGAGCAGCGCGTAGGGAGCAAGCCGCATCTCGAAGATCCCTGCCGGGATCGATACGAAGGATCGCACGACCGGCGTGAGGCGGCCGACCAGCACCCCGAAGTTGCCCCAGCGCGCGAACCATGCCTCGGCGCGGTCGAGGCGCTCCGGCGAGAGATGGAACCAGCTGCCGCGCCGCTCGAGTAGCGGCCGTCCTCCGTAACGGCCGATCCCCCAGCCGACGATGGCGCCCGCGAGGTAGCCGAGCGTGCCGGCGAGCGCGAGCGCGACGAATGCTCCCGCACCGAAGCCGATCCGCGAGCCGAACAGCGTCACCCCGTGCGCCGCGGGAAAGGCCCCCGCTGCGACCGCCCCCGCGTAGAGCATCACCAGCTCGCTCGCCGCCGGGAAGACGGCGTCGATCGCCATCAGACCGAAGACGGCGTAGACGCCGTGATCTGCTACCGCGGAGGTGAAGCTCGACGAGACGCTCGCAAGGAGCACCCGAGCGAGTCTAGTGACGCTTGTGAGAGCGGAGTGAGAACCCCGCGGCGAGCGAGCTCGTGCCGACCGAGGACGTCGCCCTCACCTCCACCTGGTAGCGGCCGCCCGGCGCCCGGCGGCCGTCGATGCGGCCCTTCCAGGTCACGCTGTACGACCCCGGGTCGAGCGTCGCCTTGAGCCTCCGGGCCACCGCGACCCCGTTCGGGCGCTCGATCTGCACCAGGACGGCGGCCTTGCGCGTCAGCTCAAACGTGGCCCGCCGGAGCCCCTGGCGGCCGGCCCGCAGGGTGAGCGCCGACAGCGTGTCGTCGAGCGAGAACGTCCGCTGGGCGCTCGTCGTGACGTTCTGGTCGTCGGTTCCCGTGACGGTGAACGTCCACTTCCCCTCGGGCGCCGCCGAGCCGCCGTCGGTGCCGTCCCACGAGAGCGTGTGCAACCCTGGCGACCCTGCCGAATTGGCCAGGTCGATCTTCGCGTCGCCCGGACCGGAAAGGGACGCGACGACACTCGAGGGCCGGACGACCCGGTAGGAGAACGTCTCGGTGTCGCCGTCGTCGTCGCCGTTCGGCGAGAGCACGGGGTTCGACGGAGGCGCTGCGTAGATGCCCGAATACGAGAGGACGAGCGCGTCGGAGAGCTTCGCCGGGAAACCGCTGGAAGGCCGGGTGAGCAGCTTTCCGTCGAATGCGACTCCCGCCGCCGACCCGGAGTCGAGGCCGAAGGCGGTCGTTGCGCCCAGCCGCGTGAGCTCGACCGCGAGCTCGTAGTTCGACATTCCGATGCTGTAGGCGGGCTTCGTCCCCTCGACGTCGACGAGCACGATGCGCCCGTCGGGGAGCTGCCCGATTGCGCCGCGCGCTTGGCGGCTGTTCGGCAGGCGCGACCCGAACGACTCGCCCGCGTGGAAGATCGGCTTGCCGCTCTGCACGAGCAGCGGGCCGCCACCGATCGCGCTTGCCAGGCCGTTCCAATCCGGAGAGAGCGAGAGCATCGCCTCGACCTGCTGTCCGACAGGCGCCTCGGTCCTGAGCTGGGCTGTCGACTGGGGGCCGCGCGCAACGATTACCGCACCGCCGTGCGGGATCGGCGTGGGGCCGGCGGTCGTCACCTGCGTCACGGTGCCGTCGAGCCCGGTGTCGAGCCGAGCGGGCGGAAACGTCCCGATCACCGCCTCGACGACTCCCGTCTCGCGTGGTGTCGACGAGCCGTAGGACGGCGTGTAGAGCGAGAACTTCCCGCTCTTGGCCGGCGTGTTCAGGCCCAGCGGACGGCGCTGGCCGTTCCCCTGCCAGACGCCGGCGAAGGACACGCGAGCCGTTGTCAGCGTGCCGTCCGCCGCGATTCCGAGGCTCGAGCGTCCCTCACTCGGCTCGCTCTCGAGCACGCCGTTCTGCATGAGGATGCCGCTCGGCGCGCCACTGGTGCGGTCGAAGTAGTCGCCGTCGATCGCCACGGCCGTCGCCCCGCCGGCGACCCGGCTCGCGAGGTGTGTGAGCGTCTCCCTTCCCCGCAGCTGGTCGTTCGAGAGGGCCGGCGCCAGCGAATAGGCCTCGCCGTCCGGCTTCGGCGCCGTCACGACGTCGAGGACGATTGGTCCGCGCGAGGTGAAGTCGACCTCGCGCGTGTAGGTCACGCCCGGCATGAGGACGGAGGTCGAGACCGATTCCTGGGTCGACCGCCCCGTTGCCGCAGAGGCCACCGCGGCGACGACGACCGCCGCGAACACGACCCCGGTGAGAAGCTTGCGCAGCAACAGGACGACCCGCCGGCCAGAGTAGCGTTGACCGCATGGACGCGCCCTTGGCCGAGATCGACCATGGCTGGGACTACAAGGTCTTGATCCTGGGCGGCGAGTGGGTCGTACGCTGGCCGCGCCACGGGCTCGCAGTCGAGGAGATCGCAAAAGAGGTCGCACTCCTGCCGCCGCTCGGACCGCTCCTCCCCGTTGAGGTGCCGCGCTTCGAATACGTCTCGCGCGACCCGTGGCTCGTCGTCTACCGCCTGATCCGGGGCGAGCCGCTGGTGGACGAGGACCCGGAGGGAGTCCGCGGCTTCCTCGATGCGCTCCACGCCGTCGACGTCGAGGCGATTCCTGCACCCCGGCCCGACTGGCTCGAGACCTATCGCGGCCACGCCGAGGACTGGCGCCGGATCGTGCTTCCGCTACTCGACCTCGACGAGCGGTCCCGCGGCGAGGCGCTTCTGGCCGAGGTCGAAACGCTGACGGATTATGTGCCGGCGCTCACCCACTCCGATGTGGCGCCGCTACACCTGCTCTGCCGCGGGCGGCGGCTCGTGGGCGTGATCGATTGGGGAGATGCGCGGATCGGGGATCCGGCGATCGACTACGCGTGGCTCCTGAACGTGCCTTTCCCCCATTGGGACGTGGACGAGGAGTTGCGTCGTCGCGCGCTCGTCTACCACCGCCTGGGCCCGTGGTTCGATGTCCACTACGGCGTCTTCACGAAGCAGCCCGAGTGGGTGCGCATCGGCCTGGCGGGCGTGCGAGCCAGACTCTGATCATGGGACCCCCGCCCCAGCGTGCGAGAATCGCCCGCGATGGAGGCGGGGTCTGCAGTCGACGTCCAGGAGCTCAAGCGCGTCTTCACGCCGCGCAAGCGCGAGCCGGTGGTCGCCCTCGACAGCGTCTCGCTGGCGATTCCGGCGGGCGAGGTGCACGGCATGCTCGGCCCGAACGGCGCTGGCAAGACCACGCTCGTGAAGATCCTCTCGACCGTCCTGTTGCCGACAGAGGGACGCGCCCTTGTCTGCGGTCACGACGTCGTGACCGACACGAAAGCAGTCCGACCCTTGATCGGCATCGTCTTCGGCGGCGAACGGGGTCTCTACACGCGCCTCACCGCTCGCCAGAACCTCGAGTACTGGGGCGCGCTCTACCGGCTTCCGTCGGCGACAATCAAGCAGCGGAGCGCAGCCTTGCTCGAGCGGGTCGGCCTGGTCGACCGCGCAGACCAGCGCGTCGAGGAGTTCTCACGCGGGATGAAACAGCGGCTCCACCTCGCGCGCGGCCTCATGGGCGACGCGGAGGTGCTCTTCCTAGACGAGCCGACGACCGGCATGGACCCGATCGCCGGCCGAGAGTTCCGAGGCCTGATCGCGGAGCTGAAGGACGAAGGCCGGACGATCCTCCTCACCACCCATGACATGGTCGAGGCGGAGTCGGTCTGCGACCGCGTGACGCTGATCGATCGCGGCCGATTGCTCGCCACCGAGACGCCGCGCACGCTCGGGAGGCTGATCTCACGCTTCCAGCGGATCGACGTCACCGGCGCCCACGACGCGCTGCTCGCCGAGGTCGCCGCCCTGCCGGGCGTCTCGTCGGCCACGCCGCAGGCCGACGGCTCGACCCGGATCGAGGTGAGCGAGGAAGGAGCGACGGCGATCGTGCTGCGCCGGCTCGTCGACGGCGGCGTCACCGATCTGCAGACGTCACTGCCGAGTCTCGAAGAGGTCTACGTCCAGACGATCGGCGAGCGGGGACTCAGCGTCTGATGCGCCCCTTCCTCGCCGGCGCTCGCGTCCAGCTTCGCTTCATGACCGCGTATCCGGACTCGCTGATCCCGTTCTTCACGTCGCCGCTCTTCACGATCGTCTTCCTGCTCGTGTTCAAGCACGCCGGCCGGCAGGACCTCACCGCCTACGCGGCGATCGCGCCCGTCTTCATCGCGCTCTGGTGGCTGGCACTGTTCAACTCGGGCTGGACGATCACGACCGAACGCTGGAACGGCACCCTGGAGATGCTCGTCGCCGCGCCCTCCTCGTTCGGCGCCGTGATCTTCGGCCGGATCGCGGCGACGACGGCGATCGGCACGGTCTCCTTCTTCGAGGCGTGGCTCGTGGCGCGGCTGATCTTCGGCACGGCCGTGACAATCCACCATGTCGGCGCCTTCCTGCTCACGGTCGCCGCCACGCTGGCCGCAATGGCGGGGACCGCGGTTGGGATGGCCGCGCTGTTCGTCCTCGCCCGCAACGCTGTCACCTTCTCGAACTCCGCCAGCTACCCGTTCTACGTCCTCGGGGGCATCCTCGTACCGGTCTCCCTGCTTCCGCACTGGGTGCGGCCGCTGAGCGACATCGTCTTCCTCTCCTGGAGCGCCGACCTGCTGCGGGCGACGTTGCGCGTGGGGCCGATCCACCACTTCTGGCTGCATCTCGGCATGGTCGTGTTCCTCGGCGCCTGCGGCTACGCGGTCGGCCTCGGCGCGCTGCGAGTGATCCTCGTGCGCGTGCGCCAGAGCGGGGAGATCTCGACCACGTGAGCACGCTGCGCGTCGCCTGGTACTCGATCGTGAACGGGGCGAATGACTACTGGTCGATCTTCACGCTCAAGAGCTGGGTCTTCGGCTGGGTGATCCGGGTCGTCTCCCAGGTGACGTTCTTCGCTCTGATCGGGAAGCTGCTGCGATCGGACGTGCAGACGGACTTCCTCCTCGTCGGCAACGCGGTCATGGTCGCGGGAATGGGCGCCACGTTCGCGCTGCACCAGCCGACGAACGAGCGCGGCAACGGGACGCTGCCGCTGTTGCTCGCCTCGCCATCGCGACCGGTGATCGTGATGCTCGCGCGAGGCCTCTACGTCGTCGCCGACGCGATCTGGAGCGCCCTGCTCGGGCTAGCGATCGTCGGCCCGGCTTTCGGGCTTCACTTCCCCTGGCCGCGGGCGCTGCTCGTGATCCCGCTGACCGTGCTCGTCGGCGTCGCGGCCTACTGCTTCTCCACCTTCCTCGCGGGCGTGATCATCGCCCACCGCAACATCAACAACCTCGTCGTCAACACCACCATCGTCGGGCTGATGGCGCTCTGCGGCGTCAACGTGCCGGTCTCGTTCTTTCCAACCTGGCTCGAGTGGATCGCCCGCTGCCTGCCGATCACGGACGGGCTGGAGGCGATCCGCGGCGTGCTCGCGGGTGACGCCTGGTCGTCGGTCGGCGCTCACGTCGGCGGCGAGCTGCTGGCCGCGAGCGGCTGGCTCGCGCTTGCATTGCTCACCTTCGGGCGCTTCATCCGGGCCGGCCAACGGGACGGCTCCCTGGAGTTCGCCTCCTAGCTCCAGACCTTGACGTCGCGGTAGAGCGTGTCGCGTTGCACGGCGGTCTTGCCGAGCGAGCGGATCAGGTGGACGAGCTCCTCGGCGCTCGTGCGGTGGGTCGTTCCCGCCGCCGAGACGACGTTCTCCTCGATCATCACCGAGCCGAGGTCGTCGGCCCCGAAGCCGAGCGCGACCTGGCCGATCTTCTTTCCCTGCGTCACCCACGACGAGCCGATGTGCGGCACGTTGTCGAGGTAGATCCGCGAGACGGCCTGCGTGAGCAGATAGTCGAAGGAGGTCGGCCGGGCCTCGACCGGCACGAGCGAGACGAGCCGGTTGCCGTCGTCCTGGAACGTCCAGGAGAAGAAGGCGCGGAAACCTCCGGTCTCGTCCTGCAGCTCGCGGATCCGCCGAAAGTGCTCGACCCGCTCCTCGAGCGTCTCGACGTGCCCGTACATCATCGTCGCCGTCGTCGAGATCCCGAGCCGGTGCGCCTCGCGCATCACGCCGAGCCACTCCTTCGTCTTCAGCTTCTTCGGCGCGATGATCGCCCGCACGCGGTCGACGAGGATCTCGGCGCCGCCGCCCGGGATCGAGTCGAGGCCGGCGTCGCGCAGGCGCGCGAGCGTCTCGGGCACGGTCAGCTTGGAGCGGCGCGCCGCGTGCACGATCTCCGACGGCGAGAGCGCATGCAGGTGGATCCGGTAGCGCCCCTTGATCCCGCGGAAGAGATCCTCGTAGTAGTCGACGCCGAGGTCGGGATGGTGGCCGCCTTGCATGAGCAGGCCGGTGCCGCCGAGCGCGAGCGTCTCCTCGATCTTCTTGAAGATGACCGGCTTCGGCAGGAGATAGCCCTCACGCTGGTCGCCCGGCCGCCGGTAGAAGGCGCAGAAATCGCAGTCGGTGACGCAGACGTTCGTGTAGTTCAGGTTGCGGTCAATGATGAAGGTGACGCGTTCCGGGTCGTGCAGCCGGTTCCGGATCTGGTTCGCGGCCCGCCCGACGGCCACGAGGTCCCGGGAGCGGAGGAGCTCGATCGCGTCCTCGTCCGTGATCCGCTCGCCGGAGGTCGCCTTCTCGAGGATCTCGGCTACGGGTGCGCGCTCGGCGATGCTCATCGGCCAACCTGCGGTTGGACGCTCATGCGACACCCGCGCCGACGGTCTGGACGAAGCGCAGCTCCGGCACCGTCTCGAGCAGGCCGGCGTCCCGAGCGAGCTCGAGGAACGTGTACAGGCCGGCGCGCTCGCGCGGGCCGAAGCGGTAGCGGAGCTTCTCGAAGTACCGCGCGAGGAAGCCGGCCGGATAGCCGTAGCGCTCGGCCGCCTCGAAGGCGAGCTGCTCGGGCTCGGCGCGGGCAAGGCGCACGGAGGAGACGAGCGCGTCCTCGAGCTCCGCGAGCCCCTCGGCGAGCGGCTCGGGACACGCCCAGACGGCAAACACCATCGGCAGCCCCGTCCGCTCGAGCCAGAGCCGTCCGAGGTCGTGGTGCGGCGTCGGATCCTCGAACGCCGAGCGCAAGGCAGCGTCGCCGATCAGGAGCTTCGCCTCGGCCTCGCCCTTCTCGTACGCGTCGAGGGGTGCCTGCTCGGCCTCCGGCAAGAGCACCTTCGTCAGCGCAACGGACGTCGCCGACTCGGGCGTCACCGCGACGGCGCGCACCCGCTCGAGCGGGACGCGCGTCACGAGCTGGATCGAGTCGACCGCGCCCTCCGAGGCGACGCAAAGCCGGGGCAGGAGCCGGAGCGAGTCCGCGTGACGGGCGTACTCGATCGAGGAGATCGGGGCCGTGTCGAGCTCGCCCGCCACGAGCATCCGGTTCAGGTCGGTCGGTACGCCCTGGACCTCGTCGACCTCGACGTCGACCCGGTAGAAGACCGGCGCCATGTTCACGTAGGCGATGCGGCCGAGGCGAATCACTGCAACGCCTGGATGGCCGCCTCGAAGGCCGCCTCCGCCGAGGCGCGGTTCGGGTAGTCGCGGATCTCGTGCACGAGACCGTCGTGGACGATCAGGATCTGGTGCAGCTCCGGGTTCAGGCGCGGAGGCGCGGAGACGTGCGGATCGACGAGCAACACGCCGTCCTGCTCGGCGAGCACTTCGGGCTCGAACGACCGGCCCTTTGCGCCGACCTGTTCGAGCCTCGCGTTGACCTGCTGCGCGCCGCGGCACATCAGGCCGGGCAGCGAGCCGACCCATACCACGTCCGCCGCCAGCTCGTAGGGCTCGAGCCTCACCATCGGCGGATCTCGTTGTAGAGGCTGTCGCGCTGCACCGGGGTGCGGCCGGCCTCCCGCACGACGCGGACGAGCTCCGCGACCTTCTGCTCGGTGCCCGCGCTCGCCCCCGCCGCCTGGAAGATCTTCTCCCGCACGACCGTGCCCTGGACGTCGTCGGCCCCGAAGTGGAGCGCCACCTGGGCGAGCGGGAGGCCCATCATGATCCAGTACGCCTTCACGTGCGGGACGTTGTCGAGCAGGAGCCGCGAGACCGCGATCACCTTCAGGTCGTCGGCCCCGGTCGTGAAGCGGAAGCCGCGCCGCTCGAAGACGGTGTTCTCCGGGTGGAAGGCGAGTGGGATGAACGAGAGGAAGCCGCCCGTGGAGTCCTGCTGGTCGCGCAGGCGCAGGAGATGGTCGACGCGCTCCTCGTACGTCTCGACGTGGCCGTAGAGCATGGTGCACTGCGTCGTGATCCCGAGCCGGTGCGCGGTGTCGTGGACGTCGAACCACTCGTCGGGATGCTCCTTTCCCGGCGCGATGAGCGCGCGGACGCGGTCGGCGAAGATCTCGGCGCCGCCGCCCGGCATCGAGTCGAGGCCCGCATCCCTCAGCGTGTGCAGGACCTCCTCGTGCGAGCAGCCCTCGAGCCGGGACATGTGGTGGATCTCGGAGGCCGTGTAGAACTTGAGGTGGACGTCGGGTAGCGCCTCTTTCAGCTTGCGCAAGAGGCCGGCGTAGTACTCGAGGTCGACGTGCGGGTTCTCGCCGTTGACGGTGTGGATCTCCGTGAAGCCGTGCAGCTCGTGCTGCGCGACGGCGTCCTCGACGAACTCGTCGGCGGTCAGCGTGAAGGCATCCTCCTGCTTGCGCGTCTTCGCGAAGGCGCAGAACTTGCACTTCACGCGGCAGACGTTCGTCTGGTACAGGTTGATGTTCTGGACGAAGTAGACGTCGTCGCCGCTGCCCCGCCGGCGGCGCGCGAGGTCGGCGAGCTCGCCGAGCGCGAGCAGGTCGTCCGTCTCCATCAGCGCAACGCCGTCGTCGAAGTCGAGCCGTTCGCCGGCGAGCACCTTCTCCCGGATCGGGGCGAGCGTGTCGAGAGTGTCCAGAACGGCCACTGCGGCCTACCTTTCCCGATCGACGACTGCGTGAGTCAGAGCCTCGAGCTCGTCTCTGTGGAGCTCGCCGTCGAGACGTGCCCTGGCCTGTCTAGCGTAGTCGAGCGCAACCTCACGAGCCTCGTCGAGGGCACCGGTCGCGGCGACCCGCACGAGCGCGCCGTCCATCGGCCCGCCGGCCAGCGCAGCCCGTACCACGGCGTCCTGCTGCGCCGCGAGCAGGAGCGGCAGCGTCGGCGTGCCGTCGCGGAGGTCGGTGCCGGCGATCTTGCCCGTCTCGATCGTGGCGCCGGAGCAGTCGAGGACGTCGTCGGCGATCTGGAACGCGATCCCGAGCGCGAGCCCGTACTCGCCGGAGCCGCCGCCCAGGCGGCAGGCCGCCTCGAACAGCTTTCCGGTCTTGAGCGCGCAACGCTCGAGGTACGCCTCGACCGTCGTCGCCGGGTCGCGGGTCTGCGTTCGCTGAAGCGCCTCGCCGCGCGCGAGGCAGAGGGTGGCGTCCGCCAGGATCTCGACCGCGGCGGCATCTCCGGTCGCGCCCAGCTCGGAGAACGCTCGCGCGAAGAGGTAGTCGCCCGTGGCGCGTGCGGCAGCCGGGCCGTAGATCGACCAGGCGGCGGCCTTGCCGCGGCGGAAGTGGGCGCGGTCGATCAGGTCGTCGTGGACGAGCGTCGCCATGTGGACGAGCTCGACCGCCACGCCGGCGGCCAGCGGCGGCTCCGTTCCCGGCGGCGCGGAGAGGAAGACGAGTGCCGGCCGCAGCCGCTTGCCGCCTGCGGCGAGCGCCTCGTTGCCGACTGCGGCGACCAGCCCCGGATGCGTGGCGACCGTACGCGCGAGCCGCTCCTCGATCGCGTCGAGATAGTCCTCGAGCCCCGGGACCGACCTGATGTCCGCGAGCGTGGTTACGCGCTCGCCTCCCCTACGTGGAGCGCGACGATGCCTCCGGCGAAGCGCCGGAACCGCACGGCCTGGAAGCCGCACGAGGTGAGGAGCTCCGCGAGCTCCTCGGGCCCGGGAAAGCGGCGCACGCTCGCGGGCAGGTACGTATACGCGTCGCCGCCGGGGAGGAGGCGACCGAGCAGCGGCACGATGCGGTCGAACCAGAGCTTGTAGAAGGGCTTGAGCGGGCCGCGCGGCGTCGTGATCTCGAGGATCCCGAGCCGTCCGCCGGGGCGGAGCACGCGGCGCAGCTCCCTGAAGGCTCCCTCGAGGTCCTCCACGTTGCGCACCCCGAAGCCGACGACGGCCGCGTCGAAGCTTGCATCCTGCAACGGCAGCGAGAGCACGTCGGACTGCACCCATTCGAGCTCGGGCGCCTTGCGCCTGGCCCGTTCGAGCATCCGTTCGGAGAAGTCGACGCCGACGACGTAGCTCGCCCCGGCCTTGCGCGCAGCGACGGCAAGGTCCCCGGTCCCGCAACAGGCGTCGAGAACCTGATCCCCGGGCCGGACCGCCGCTCGGACCGTCGCCCGGCGCCAGCGCTGGTCGAGCCCGACGGTCATGACGCGGTTCATCGCGTCGTAGACCGGCGCGATGCGGTCGAACATCCGCTGGACGCCCTCCGCCGGCAGGCGACCGCTTTCGACCGTCATGTGTGTCCCTTCCGGTGACGCCGTTCGATGTCTGGGTCGCGAGCACCAAGCGATGCAAGGACGCAGGGAGCCCCGATAGCGGTTCCTATCGGGGCGACCGAGGACGCGGCAGCGCACAGCGTGATCGCGGGCCAGACGCGGACATGTGTCGCCGGGAGGGACACCTACTGGCCCCAACGCGGCATGAGCGCGTGCTCGAGCCCGAGCAGGTCGAGGGCTCGCGCCACGACGAAGTCGACGAGGTTCTCGACCGTCTCGGCGCCGTGGTAGAAGCCGGGAGCCAGGAAGAGGATGGTTGCTCCGGCCTCGCGCAAGGTGAGCATGTTGCGGAGGTGGATCGCCGAGAGCGGCGTCTCCCGCGGCATGAGCACAAGCCGTCGCTCCTCCTTCAGCGCGACCGAGGCGGCGCGGTGGATGAGGTTCTGCATCGCACCGGAAGCAACGGTCCCGACGGTGCCCATCGAGCAAGGGCAGATCACGTACGCGTCGACCTTCGCCGAGCCGGAGGCGTAGGGAGCGCTCCAGTCCTCGGGGTCGTAGATCCGCGCCGCGCCCTCCGCGTGCTCGAGCAGCCGCGCGAGCGTCTCGTCACGCGGCAGCGCCGGGTCGGCGAAGAGCTCGGTCGCGAGCACCTCGATCCCGGCTCGCGAGGCGCAGACCCCGATCTCGCAGTCGGCCGCCGCGAGCGCCTCGAGCAGCCGCGCCGCGTACGGCGCGCCGGAGGCTCCCGTGATGCCGAGGAATACGTGCATTCCTCGGGATTGTCGCTGAGGCGGGCCTGGCGGCGCGGTGCTCGTCGCGGGGATGCGCCGAGCGCCGCGAGGCAAGGACGCAGGGAGCGCCGATAGCGGTGTCCTATCGGCGCGACTGAGGACGCCGCATCGCGGTGATCCAGCGCTTCATCCGCGGCACAGCCACTGCGCCGCCAGGCCCGCCTACGGCTTGCCCTTGGAGGCTTCGAGGAAGATCGCAAGCTGGCGCAGGCGTGCGACCCCCAGCGACGCGAAGGGTGGCATCGGGGAGCCCGGGTTCACGCACGACGGGCACTTCAGGTGGTTGATCTGGAACTGGATGCCGAGATTCTGCGCACCGATGTCCGTCAGGTCCGGCGCGCCGAGGTTCGATCCTCCCGAACCGTTGTAGGTGTGGCAGGCCGTACAGCCCGCGGTGGCGAAGAGGTGCGCGCCGGGCAGCGCGCTCGGAGGAAGGTGTTCGGCCTTGACCCAGCTCGGGACCTCCTGGACGACCTCCGACGCGAGCGCCTCCTTCGCCGTCGCGCCCTTCCACGTCAGCACGCCCATCGAGATGATCGTGAGGACGGCGGCGACCATGGCGACGGGCCGCGCCGAGGGCCGGCGCACGCGACGGCGGTCGAGGAACGGCAGCCCGATCAGCAGCATGAGCGCGATGGTCGGCACGCCGACGGTGCCGAGGAAGACCGACTCCGGCCACTTGAAGATCCGGAGCAGGTAGAAGAGGAAGTAGAAGTACCAGTCCGGCCGCGGCACGAAGCTCGTCGTGCCCGGGTCGGCCGGCGGATCGACGATCGGGCCGAGCAGGCCCTTGTGCGTCGGGTCGTGCCCCGGGCCCCACGACGACCACTTCCAGATCGCGGCCAGCCCGACGATCACCGTCACGACGACCATGCTCATGATCGTGTCGTGGAACATCGCGTACGGGTAGAAGGGCTTCCCGCGCGCCTTGACGTCCGCCTTGTAGCGGGCGAACTCCGCCCTCGCCTCGTCGGTGCGGGACGGCTTCTCCTTCGGGATCGCGGCCACTACTCGCGACCTCCCGGCTCAGCCTGCAGCGCCGACGCCCCGGCCGGCCGCGGCACCGGCCGAGTCAGGCCGGGCCGCAGCTGCGGCTCCTCTTCCGCCTCGGGCTCCATCCCCGCGGCGTCCTTCGACCAGGGCGGCGAGGTCACCCCGAGCCGGATCACGAGGTAGAGGTGCAGCGTGATCAGAGCGATGATCGCGCCCGGGATCACGAGCATGTGGATCGAGTAGAAGGTCGTGAGCGTCCGGCCGGTGATCTCCTGCCCGCCACGTAGGAACTGGGCTAACCACGGCCCCAGGAACGGCGCCGTCCCGTTGAGGTTGATCCCCACCACGGTCGCCCAGTACGCGGTCTGGTCCCACGGCAGGAGGTAGCCCGTGAAGCCCTCCATCATCCCCATCACGAGGATCAGGACGCCGATGATCCAGTTCAGCTCGCGCGGGTACTTGTACGCGCCGAAGAGGAAGACGCGGCCCATGTGGAGGAACATGAGGATGATGAAGACGCTCGCGCCCCAGCGGTGCATGCCGCGCACGAGCCAGCCCATGAACACACCGTCGCTGATGTTCACGATCGACTCCCACGCGACCGGCTTGCCGGTGGCGGGGTCGGTGGCCGCCGACGGCACGTAGTACATCGCGAGGATCACCCCGGTGATTGCCTGCACGAGGAAGGCGGTCAGCGCCGCCGAGCCGAGCGTCTGCATCCAGTTGATGTCCGAGGGGACGTTGCGGAAGAGGAAGTAGCGGACGCCGCCGATGAGCCCCGACCGCTCCTCGAGCCAGTCGATTGGGAAGTTGATCAGCTCCTCCATCCGCTCGCGCCGGAGCTCGGCCTTCGTCGGCTTCCGTCTGTACGTCGTGGCCATCAGTGGTGCGGGGGCTGGAGGGGATAGAGCCACTGCTCGGGCCCGTCGATGTGCTCGCCCGGACCGGTCTCCTTGTACTTGTAGATCTTGGCCTGCGCCCCGGTGCCGACCACGTGAGACACCGAATAGGTGCTGAGGAGGACGAGGCGGCCGTTGTCGATCTCGTACTCGTAGCGGTCGAGCGCGCGCACCGGTGGGCCGGCGATGCGGTTACCTTCGGGGTCGTACTGGCCGCCGTGACACGGACAGCCGTAGCCGGCGGGGATGACCGACTCGAGGGAGACGGGGCCGTTCTGCGTGTGCTCGCGCACCGAGGGCTTGCCGGTGAACTTCTCGCCGGTCGGGCCGTTCGCCTGCACGGGGCAGCCGAGATGGACGCAGTGGTTCGAGATGATCGTGAAGCTCGGCTCCTGCTTCTTCGTCTTCGGGTCGGCAACGTTGCCGTTGTTGCGGATGAAGGCCGTGCGCCGGCTGACCTCTCCCTGGGCGGGGTCGACGATGAAGGTCGCGATGTACCAGGTGCCGGTCGGGAATTTCGAGAGCGGCCCGAGATCGACCTTGTGCTGCTTCTGGTTGAGGAAGGACGGCAGCAGCGCAAAGCCCGCGACGGGCACCGTGATCAGCCCCCCGATCACGCCGCCGAGGCCGAGAGTCGCTCCCTCGAGGAAGCGGCTGCGCGTCACGGTCGCCGGGTCGACCCGAACGAGCGCGACTCCCTGCTGGTCCGCAGGCGGCGCTGTCATCCCCTCGCCGGCTTCTCGCATCTGGCGCCGCTCCGGCTCGACGACGACCGCGTCCCCGCGGAGCTCGGCGGTCGCATCGCGCGCCCAGAGGAAGCCGAAGACGATGGCAATCGCGCCGCCGATCGACGAGATCAGCTCCGGGTTGATCACGAGCCCGACGAGGATGACGACGATGCCGATCGCGAAGCCGATCGGCCACAGCGTCGGCGGCGGCAGATGCGGCTCCTCGTGGAGCGACTCGTGCTCGGTGTCGGGACTCGGCTGCTCCGGCTCCACCAAGTCGAAGTCTTATCGCAAAGGACGGCCCTGCGGCGGGAGAACTAGCTGAGCCCGTACTCGGCCCAGCGGCGCGTGACGAGCTCCTTGATCTCGGGGCTCATCTCGATCTCGTCGGGCCACGGGCGCGCGCCTTCCTCCGGCCACTTCGCGGTCGCGTCGATGCCGAGCTTGCCGCCGACGAACTGCCGCTCCGGGGCGTGGTCCAGGTGGTCGAGCGGGCCCTCGCCGAGCACGACGTCGCGCTTGGGATCGACGTTGGCGCCGGCGTAGAAGAGCACCTGCGCATAGTCGTGGACGTCCACGTGCGCGTCGACGACGACGATGCACTTCGTCAGGCTCAGCATCCCGAGCCCCCAGATCGCCGACATGACCTTCCGCGCGTGGCCGGGGAACTGCTTGTTGATCGAGACGAGGCAGCAGTTGTGGAAGGCCCCGGCGACGGGCAGGTCGTAGTCGACGATCTCGGGCACCGTTGCGCGTACGGCCGGCAGGAAGATCCGCTCGGTCGCCTTGCCGAGCCACGCATCCTCCTGAGGCGGCTTGCCCACGACGATCGAGGGATAGATCGCGTCGCGCCGCATCGTCAAGGCGGTGACGTGGAAGACCGGGAACGGCTCGGCGGCGGTGTAGTAGCCGGTGTGGTCGCCGAAAGGACCCTCCTCGCCGACCTCGTCGCGCTCGATGTAGCCCTCGAGCACGATCTCCGCCCGTGCGGGGACCTCGACGCCGACGCTGACGCCCTTCACGAGCTCGACCGGGTCGCCGCGGAGGAAGCCGGCGAGCATCAGCTCGTCCACGTGCTTCGGCAGCGGCGCGCTCGCCGAGTACGCGGTGATCGGGTCGAGCCCGAGCGCGACGGCGACCTCGATACGGCCGTCGGTCGCGAGGTAGTCGGCACGGCCGTCCTTGTGGATCTGCCAGTGCATGAACGTCGTGCGCTCGTCGATGACCTGCATCCGGTACATGCCGACGTTGCGGCCGCCCGTGTGCGGGTCGTGGGTGATCACGGCCGGGAGGGTGATGAACGGTGCCGGGTCGCCGGGCCAGCAGCGCTGGACCGGGAGGAGGCCGAGGTTCACGTAGTCGCCGCGCAGGACGATCTCCTGGCAGGCCCCCTTGCCCACCGTCTTCGGCCGCGAGTCCGCGATCGACTTGAGCTTCTGGAGGCCGCGCACCTTCTCCATCAGCCCGCTCGGCGGTTGCATCTCGAGCACGTCGGCAACGCGCTTCGCGACGTCGTCCAGTCGCTCGACGCCGAAGGCGAGGCACATCCGCCGCTCGGTGCCGAACTGGTTGATCAGAAGCGGATGCTCGGAGCCCTTCGGCTTCTCGAACAGCAGCGCCGGCCCGCCGGAGCGCACCGTGCGGTCCACGATCTCCGTGATCTCGAGATCGGGATCGACCTCGGCGGAGACGCGGACGAGCTCGCCCTCGCGCTCGAGCAGCGCGATCCAGTCGCGGAGGTCCCTCACCGACATGCGGCGAGTGTACGGCGGTGGCTTGCGCGTGAGTCGCGGACGCGGCGGACTCGGCTCGACCCACGGCCTGCCGCCACGGAGCGTAGATAGGTGCGGTTCGCACCATCGCGCCACAGAAAACCGGAGAGAGCACGGCGTGACGCCCACTTTCTTGCGGGCGCCGGTGCCTGCCTAGTTCTCTTGGCGGCGGCGACGCTGCTTGGCGGCCCAGTGGGAGAGCTCGCCGAGTGCGATCACCAGCACGAAGACGCCGCCGGTGGCCAGCATGAGAAGGACGACCTTGCGCCCTTCCTCCGCGGAGGTCTCTTCGGCGAAGAGCAGGTGGGCGACCGCGGCGAGCACGGCCGGAATCTAGCTCACTCGCCGAGCCGCATGCGCCGCGAGCGCCGCGTCGACCGGTTCGTCGCCTGCTGCCGCGCGGGCGGCCGCCTCGAGCGGCTGGGGGTCTGCGTGGAGGCGGAGCGCCGTGCGCGCCTCGTCCAGCGCGCCCCGGCCGAGCAGTGCCGCGGTTGCCGCCCAGAGGAAACCGTCGCCGTCGACGTCCTCCGCCCGCACCTGGCTGCAGAGCGAGATCAGCTCGGAGAGGTCTGCGACAGCGGCGACGTCGTGCAGCGCCGAGATGCGCGCCACACCGTGCGCGTAGAGGTAGTCGCCGAGCAGCAGCGCCGTGTCGTCGTCGGGCGGTGCGAACAGGCGGGACCGGCCGTAGTGGACGAGGTAGCCCTCGTAGATCGTCTCCAGCCCGAGCGCGTAGCGGGCGTCGCCGAGCGGTGAGAAGACCGCACTGCGCTCGCGCTGCGGTTCCGGCAGCAGGCAGTCGGCCCAGAGCGTGCTCTCGGCGGCCGCGTCGACGGCCATCGTCGCCCAGAGGTCAGCGACCAAAGGTCTCCAGGGCGGCGACCGTCCGCTCGATCTCACCCTCGCCGTGCGCGGTCGAGGGGAAGAGCGCCTCGAATTGCGACGGTGGGAGATAGACGCCCTGCTCGAGCACGTGCCGGAAGAGCGTGGCGTAGCGCTCGGTGTCGCAGCCCAGGGCGTCGTCGAAGTTGCGTACGGGCCCATCGGTCATGAAGAGCGTGAGCAGTGCGCCCACCCGCTGCACCCGGCCGAACGGCGCGAGACCCTCTTCGAGAAGCTCGGCCCGGCGCTCGAGCTCGTCGTAGATCGCCGGCTCGCGCAGGCGGCGAAGGACCGAGAGCCCGGCGGCAGTCGCGAGCGGGTTCCCGGCGAGTGTTCCGGCCTGGTAGACAGGCCCGACGGGCGCAAGCAGATCCATGATCTCGGCCCGCCCGCCGAACGCCGCGAGCGGCAGGCCGCCGCCGACGATCTTGCCGAGCACCGTCAGGTCGGGAAGGACGCCGTAACGCTCCTGGGCGCCGCCGCGCGCGACGCGGAAGCACGTGATCACCTCGTCGAAGACGAGCAACCGCGCCCGAGACGTCGCAGAGCCGCCGCAGCGTCTCGAGGTAGCCCGGCTCGGGCGGGACGACGCCCATGTTCGCCGCTACGGGCTCGACGATGATCGCCGCGAGCCCCTCTCCCTGCCGCATCACCGCCTCGGCCGCGGCGTCGAGGTCGTTGTAGGGGACGACGATCGTGTCGGCTGCGGCCCCGGTCGGGACGCCCGGCGAAGCCGGGATCCCCAGCGTCGCAACGCCCGAGCCCGCGCTCGCGAGCAGTGCGTCGGCGTGGCCGTGGTAGCCGCCCGCCGTCTTGAGGATCCGGTCGCGCTTCGTGAAGGCGCGGGCGAGCCGCAGCGCGCTCATCGCAGCTTCGGTGCCCGACGAGACGAGCCGCACCTTCTCGACCGACGGCACCGCGGCGACGATCTCCTCGGCGAGCTTCGGTCTCGGTCTCGGTCGCCGCGCCGAAGCTCGTGCCGCGCAACGCCGCGGTGCGGACCGCCTCGACGGTCTCCGGATCGGCGTGGCCGAAGACGAGCGGCCCCCAGGACATGACCCAATCCAGGAGCCGGCGGCCGTCCTCCGTCTCCACGTACGCCCCTTCGCCGCGGCGGATGAACAGCGGCTCGTCGAGACCGACTGCGCGCATCGCGCGGACGGGCGAGTTCACGCCGCCGGGGATCAGCGCGAGCGCGCGGCGGTAGAGCGCAGAACGCTCCGTTAGGAGTTCATCAGGTGCCACTGCACGCTTCCCGCCGTTCGAAAAGCGAGCGAGGCAAGGACGCAGGAAGCGCCGATAGCGGTGTTCTATCGGCGCGACCGAGGACGCCGCAGCCGGCGAAGCCGGCCGACGAGCGCAGCGAGGAGTCGCGACACTTTGCAGCCGGCGGGGAGCCTGCAAGGGGTGCCGGGCGGGCTCCTACAGCCACGCGGGCAAATCTCGCGTCCAGTAGCTGACGATCAGGTCGGCGCCCGCGCGCTTGATCGCCGTCAGGGACTCGAGCGCAGCCGCGCGCTCGTCGAGCCAGCCGGCGCGAGCTGCGGCCTTGACCATCGCGTACTCGCCGGAGACGTTGTACGCCGCGAGCGGAACCTGGAACGCCTCGCGAGCCGCGCGGATCACGTCGAGATACGGCAGCGCCGGCTTGATCATGATCGCGTCGGCTCCCTCCGCAAGATCGATCTTGCACTCGCGCAGGGCCTCGCGGACGTTGGCCGGATCCATCTGGTAGCCGCGCCGGTCGCCGAACGCGGGAGCGCTGTCGGCCGCCTCGCGGAAGGGCCCGTAGAAGGCGGAGGCGTACTTCGCCGAGTAGGCGAGGATCGGAGTCCTGTCGAGGCCGTGGTCGTCGAGCGCCTCGCGGATCGCGCCGACGCGGCCGTCCATCATGTCGCTCGGCGCCACGACGTCGGCCCCCGCTTCCGCGTGGCTGACCGCGGTGCGGGCGAGCAGCTCGAGGCTTCGGTCGTTGTCGACGTCTCCGTCGACGACCACGCCGCAGTGGCCGTGCGACGTGTACTCGCAGAGGCAGACGTCCGTGAGGAGGACGAGCTCGGGGAAGCGCGGCCGGATCGCACGCAAGGCGATCTGGACGATCCCGTCTTCTTCCCAGGCGCCCGTCGCCTCCTCGTCCTTCTCTTCGGGAACGCCGAACAGCAGGACGGCCCGGACGCCGGACGACGCCAGCCGCTCGGCCTCGCGCAGCAGCCCCTCGACGTCGAAGCGCGCCATCCCGGGCAGCGCATCGTTCGCGAGCGGCTCGGGTGCGACGAAGAGCGGCATCACGAACTGGTCGAGCGAGAGTCGCGTTTCGCGCACGAGCCCCCGCAGCGAAGCGGTACGGCGGAAGCGCCGGAGCCGCGTGACAGGGAAGGAGCTCACGCCAAGATGGTACGCCGCCGCATGATCAGGCAGCAGGCGCGGGCGGCGGCTCGGGCACCGTAGGATCGTCCGGCCCTCCGAGCCCGAGCTCGACGAGCATCGCGTCGGTCGGCCACTTCTGCAGCTCGATCCGCTCCGAGAAGAACTCCCAGGCCGCACGCCCCGCCGCGAGTAGCGGCAACGCGACGAGGATCCCGGCGAAGCCGTAGATCTCACCGCCGGCGAGCAGGCCGAAGATCACGAGCAAGGGATGGAGCCGGAGCGAGCTTCCGAGCACGTTCGGCACGACGACGTGCCCTTCGAACTGCTGGATGCCGAGAAACAGCAACGTCACCCAGAGCGCGGAGAGTGGATGCTGGACGAGCGCGTAGAGCACCGGTGGCGCGGCGCCGAGCCACGGCCCGAGGTACGGGATCAGCTCGGTCACGGCGGCCCAGGCTCCGAAGATGGCCGCATATCTCCCGCCATGAGGCATCAGACCGACCATGCCGAGGATCCACAGCCCGACTCCGGCGCTGACCCCGATGATCAGCGAGACGAGGAATTGCCCCTTCACGTAGCTCGCGACCGCGCGCTCCATCCGGACGATGAGGCCGCCGCCCTCGCCATGCGGTGGAAAGCGTCGGTCCACGGCGTCCGTCAGGCGTTGCATCCCGAGCAGCATGTAGATCGAGACGACCACGACCAGGAAGGCGTCGAAGAGGAGGGTGACGACCGCGATGCCGGCGCCCTCGGCCCAGTGCAGCGCCTTCGTCGTGTACTTCTGGACGTCCTTCGTCCCGACCTCGTTGAGGAACTTCTGGCCTTGCCGCTGGACGTGGACCCCGCTCAGGTGATGGTGGTCGAGCCAGAGCTGGAACCGGGCGAGATCCTGCTCGCTACCCGTCCGCGGCGGGTGTCCGGAATCGACCGTAAAGTACTTGTCCACCCGGTGGGCCGCGGTGCGGGTTTGCTGGACGACCACCGTTGCGAGGCCGAGGATCGCGAGTGCAACGATCGCCGCGAACGCGAGATAGACGAGCGCAACCGCCGGCCCGCGCGGGAGCAGAGCTCGCCCGAGTCCGCGGACGAGCGGGTTGAGGAGCAGCGCGATGAGCAGCGCCACGAGGAAGAGGAAGAGCACGTGACGCACCGCTCCGGCCACCGTCCAGATGAGCAGCAGCAACACCGGCAGGAGCACGAGTTGCGCCCAGCGCGGAATCTCGACGGTTACCGGCGCGGGCGGCGGCATGCCAGCGATCGTAATACGGCGATCCCACAAATCCAGGGAAATCTGGCGCTCGAGCTCTGGAGCGAGCCTCGGCAGTTCGATAAGGTGCCGCGCGACATGCCGTCCTCGCGCCTCAACGGACGGCGGCGCGTCGAACGCCAGCGCGCGCATGCCGCGCGCCGGGCGCGCCGGGTCGCCCTCCTCGTCGTCCTCTCCGCGGTCTTCCTCGTGGTCCTCGCTCTCACCGCATTCAGCGGCGCGTCGGTGCGGACGTCGGTCATCGTCCCCCGGCCGGACCTCGCGTCGGTCGCGCAGACGAGGCCCACTCCGGAGATCGTCGCGCAACACGGACTGGTACGCCTCCAGCTCCCGATCTCACAGAGCCGTTTGACCGCGATCGGCTACCACTCGGCCGGCGACGGCGCGCTCACCCTGCAGCCGATCGGGCACCGCGCGAACGAGGGCGTCGTGCAGCGGGTCGTGCACGGCATCTTCGGCGGTGGTGGCGGCTCTCCCAAGTGGTACCAGCTCGCCGGCGGCGGGACGTCGGCGCTCGACGTCGGTGCCCCGATCGGCAGCGACGTCTACTCGCCGGTGGATGGCTCGGTCGTCGCGATCCGGCCGTTCGTCGTGGAGGGCAAGGCGTACGGCTCGGAGATCGACATCCAGCCGCAGACCGCTCCTTCGGTCGTCGTTGCGGTGACGCAGCTCGTCGCGGACCCGGCGCTCACGGTCGGCACCGCGGTCGTCAGCGGCGCGACGAAGCTCGGCCGGGTCGCAGACCTCGCGGCCGTCGAGCGGCAGGCGCTCGCGCGGTACACGAACGATGCGGGGAACCACGTGACGGTCGAGGTACGCACCGCGCCGGTGCTCGCGACCGGCTAGCAGGAACTGCGCCCTGAACATCCTCTTTCTCGCGGACGTCTTCGGCGTCCCTGGTCGCCGCGCGGTGGAGGAGCACCTGTCGGCGCTGCGCGAGCAGTACGACGCGGACCTCGCGATCGTGAACGGCGAGAACGTCGCTGACGGAGCCGGGATCACCCCGAAGCTCGCAGACAAGCTGCTCGCGGCCGGAGCGGATGTGGTCACGCTCGGCAACCACACCTACCGCCGCAGCGGGATCGCCTCCTACCTCGCCGGCAGCGAGCGGGTGATCCGGCCGGCGAACTCCGGCTCGGAGGCGCCGGGCCGCGGCCTGGCGGTGGTCGAGGCCCGGAACGGCGTGGCCGTCGCCGTGGTCAACCTGCTCGGTCAGCTCTTCCTGCCGACGCCGGTCTCTCCCTGGGAGATGGTGGACGCGCTGGTCGAGGAGGCCCGGGCCGCGGCACCCGTAGTGGTCGTCGACTTCCACGCCGAGGCGACGAGCGAGAAGGTCGCGCTCGCGACCTGGCTCGACGGCCGGGTCACCGCCGTGATCGGCACGCACACGCACATCCAGACGAATGACGCGCGCATCCTCCCCGGCGGCACCGCGGCCGTCAGCGACGCGGGAATGACGGGACCGCACGACTCGGT
Source organism: uncultured Actinomycetes bacterium (assembly GCA_963748755.1). Classification (GTDB taxonomy): domain Bacteria; phylum Actinomycetota; class Thermoleophilia; order Gaiellales; family Gaiellaceae; genus Palsa-739. The sequence continues at coordinate 260,054 of CAVVKA010000003.1, read as the reverse complement.
GATCGGCGTCCGGTCGGAGCTCGCGATCGCCCGGATGCGCACCCCTCTACCCGTGCGGTTCGAGCCGGCGGAAGGCGACGTGCGGCTGGAGGGCGTCCTCGTCACGTGCACCGATGCGGGACGGGCCGACGCGATCGAGCTCGTTCGCGTCGCGGCCTGACTGGGTCACGAGCTGCCGGAGCGGCACCGCCGGCGCGAGCAGGGCCAGCGCGGCGAACGGATAGAACCACGCGATGTACGTGTAGAGCCAGTAGGTCACGACGAGCTCGAAGCCGGCGAGCAGCGCTGCCGTCAGCGCGGCGAGCTGCAGCGGCGACTTGTGGCGCGGGAAGAACGCCACGGCGACGGCGCCCGCGAGGAGCAGTCCCTGCAGGATGTGCTGTAGGACGTGAAGGTCGGGCAACCCGCGCGCGTGGTACTGGCGCCAGTCCCAGAGCGACCACGGCGCGGCACGTCCGACCTGGAAGCCGACCGTCCGCGTCCAGAAGACATGCGCCTCGTGCAGCGGGTGCGGGGCGAAGAGGAGGATCGAGAAGGCGGCGAGCGTGGCCGCGGCGAATCCCCAGGCGAAGCCGCGACTCGGCCTCCGCCCCGGATAGGTGAGCCAGAGCGGCGCGACGAGCAGGGAGGCGAACTTCGTCCAGCCCGAGAGCGCCGCCAGCACGCCTCGGGCAGCCGGCCTCGAGACGAGCCAGAAGCCCCAGACGAGGAAGCAGGGCATGATCGCGTCGTTCGTGTTCGAGTTCGAGACGTACTGGGTGAAGGGATAGGCCGCCCAGGCGAAGGCGAGCACGGCACCGAGCCGCTGGCCGCCGAAGCGGAGCCCGACGAGGAAGAGCCCGAGGATCGTGAGCAGGTCGAACGCGATCGAGGTGAAGTGCGCGGCCGGCAGGTCGTCCCACTTCCCCGTCCAGCCCAGGAAGAGATAGCTGGGGATGTACGACTCGTAGGCGACCGGCCCGTACGTGTCGCCTTCGGGATTCGCGCTCTCGCAGCGGCCGTTCGTCTGCACCCACTCCCGGATCTCGCCGGACGCGTCCGCGGCGCCGCACGCCTTGAGCTTCTTCCCGTCCGGGGTCGTCTTCTCGACCGGGAAGTTTCCCCACGGTGCCTGCCCCTTGACGATCCGCTCGGCACCGATCACGCCCGAGTAGCCGACGTCGATCACGTTCGAGCGCTCGACGTTGAGCCCGACCCGGAAGCCGGCGAGGAAGATCGTGGCGCCGAGCAGCACCCAGACGGGCCAGCGCGGCGCCCCCGGCGTGCCGCGGTTACGAACGCCGATCCACGTCGCGCGCAGGATCACCCAGACGAGCAGGGGATAGAAGAGCGGCACCGCCGTGAAGACGTCTCCATGGTTGAAGTACCACAGCGACGCGGTCGGCGAGAGGAGGAAGAGCAGGTCGAGGTTGCGGAGCGAGAACGGGCGGCGCCAGTCGCCCAGCCCGAGGAGGAAGACGGCGCAGAAAGCTCCCCAGATCCACGGGTTGTTGATGGCCGTGCCGCCGAACGACCCAGACGAGCCGCGAGCCATCCCCCACGCCACCTGCGGGCCGGTCCACGCCTCGGTCACGGCGCCCGTCGCGTCGTCCACCTTCCCCTGCGCGATCTCGCCCGCCGAGACGTTCCGGCCGACCCACCAGATCTTCACCGTCCATTGGCCGGCCTTGTAGGTCGCCTCGTGGCTGCGGCCGGTGTGAGGGTAGCGAGAGAGCCACGACGCGACCTTCGGGTAGCGCTCGAAGTCTCGAAGCGCCTGCTTGGGCGTCAGGGACGCGCCCGGCCGCCCGGGGAGGAGCGGCGTCTGGACGAGATGGCCCTTCCCGTCGAAGACGGGACCAGTGGAGGTGGTGCTCGTCGAGGCGAACGCCGAGGCGGCGAGCACGGCGCAGGCGAGCGCGGCGAGGGAGGCGGCGAGGAGACCCCTCACCACGCGAACGGTACTTATCCCCTCGCCCGCCGGAACGACCAGAGCTTGTTGCCGACGAAGTTGAGCGGCGTCACGAGGACGATCGCGACCGCCTGCGCGGACAGCTTGCCGAGCGCGGCGTACGCGATCAGCACGTGGAGCACGAACAGGTTCGCCCCGAGCGCTACGAGCGAGACGGCGAGAAAGCGCATTCCCTGGATGCCGACGTGGCCACGGTGCTCGCGGAACGTCCAGAGTCGGTTCCACGTGTAGTTGCTCGTCACGGCCACGAGGAAAGAGCACGTCGCGGCGACGAGATAGTGAAGCCCTTCGTGCAGCAGCGCGTCGTAGACCACGAGATTGATGAGATAGCCGACCGCGCCGACCGCGCAGAACTTGCCGAGCTGCTGCCAGTTGCGGACGGAGAGGAGCGACGCGAGCAAGCGCGGCCGCTGGGGCTGGAGAGTGGCGGCCGGGCGTGCCACGGTCGTCCGCGAGGGTAGCGGCTCTTCTGTCTCAGGTCGTCGAGACACGCACGGACTCGACCGACGCGCCGGCCGGCCGAACCTCCTGGGTGGCTTCGTCGTCCCCCACCACCAGCACATCGACCGTGCCGTCGGCCGTGAGGCGGAGGTCGCGAAGCTCGCCGAGCTCGCGCCCGCCCCTCACGACCAGGCCGCCCCGCATCCCGCGCAGCGATCGTGAGCGGTCCCGGTAGAAGGCGACGTCCTCGAGCAGCAGCAGGGCTGACGGGACCTCGAGCGCGTCCTCTCTCCGATCGGCGGCTGCGAAGACGAGAAAGCGACTGCTCTCGTCACCGCAGCGCACGACGAACCCGAGCGCGCGCCACTCGGCGGAGTCGAGCAGGAGGTCGACGGTCCGGCCGAGGCGGATGCCGTGGAGCTGCACCGGGAGTTGCAGCAGCGCAGTGGCGGACCTCGACCCCATCCTCGCCATCGTTTCTCACCCGTCGGCTGGCGCGGAAAACTCGGCTAAGAACTCGTTTCGGAATGACCACGCGCTGACCGGGTGCGATGGTCGAGTGCGAGACAAGGACGCAGGGAGCGCGAATAGCAGCGCTATTTGCGCGACCGAGGACACAGGATCGCGCCGACCAGCGCGGCCGGGGAGCCCGTGCTTCATTTCGATGCGAGTTCTAACGCCCCGCTACCAGGGGTACGAAGCGGCAGGGCACGGTACGCAGGACCGCGGGCCCTTCGGGCGTGCGGACCACGACCTCGAGCCATTGCCCGCCCGCATCGCCGACCGGGACGACGAGCCGTCCGCGCGGCTCGAGCTGCTGGTACAGCGCCGGCGGCGCCTCGAGCGCAGCGGCGGCGACGGCGATCCCGGCGTACGGCGCGTGCTCCGGCACCCCGAGCGTGCCGTCGCCGACGTGGAGGTGGACGCGTGCCTCGTAGCCGGCGGCGGCGAGGTTCGCTCGAGCCTGCTCCGCGAGCTCGGGGATCCGCTCGATCGTGTGCACCTCGGCCGCGAGCTCGGCGAGCACCGCCGCCTGGTAGCCGGACCCTGTGCCGACGTCGAGCACCCGTTCGCCACCCTGCAGCGAGAGCTGCTCGCAGATCAGCGCGACCATGTAGGGCTGGGAGATCGTCTGGCCGTCGCCGATCGGGAGCGCGGCGTCGGCGTACGCCGCCTCGCGCTGCTCCGGCGGGACGAAGAGCTCGCGGGGCACACGCCCCATCGCTGCGAGCACGCGCTCGTCGGCGATGCCTCGCCGGCGGAGCTGCCACTCGACCATCCGAGCCCGCTCGTCAGCGCACACCGGCCAAGGCCTCCATCGACTCCGGCACTGCGACCCCGAAGTGGGCGAGCAGGGCCGGAGCCACGTCCGTGATCCGCTGCAGCTCTCCGCGAAGCCCGACGGTCAGGAGCGGGACGAGAGAGTCGCCCGCGACGAGCGAGCCGTGGCTGCCGCCGCCCACGTGATGGCGGCCTCCGAGGTCGGCGAGCTCCCAGCCCTCCGCCGCCGAGACGAGCAGGTCGCCCGCGTTCGGATTCGCGAGCGCCGAGCGCGCCCGCCAAGCGGCGTCCGGGTACTCCAGCTTCTCGACTGGGGCATCCGCGCCGTCCCGGCGGGCGACCACCTCGTCGCCCTCGAGGCGGAGGGTTACGTCCACCGCCGGGAAGCCGTCGAGGCGCCGCGCCAGCTCCGCGGCCTCGACCCGAGCGCCAGGCAGGAGGTAGACCTGCCCGGCGCGGTTCGAAGCGGTCACGACGACCTGCCTCTCGAGGTCCGCAAAGGGCTCCTCCAGGCGCGCCGCCTGCTCGACCGAGGTCTGGCCGTGATCGGAGAGGAGCACGACGGCGTACCGCTCGAGGAACTCCTCCGGGCCGCCGGCCGCCTCGAGGAGCATGCCGATCGCCGCGTCGGCCTGCTCGAGCGCACGATCGGCCTCGGCGCCGTCCGGCCCGGCGGCATGCGAGGCGAAGTCATAGCCGGATAGGTAGAAGGCGAGGAAGTCGAAGCCGTCGCGCGTCACGAGCCAGCGCCCGACCGCTGCGGCATAGGTATCGACTGAGCCCGCGCGGCGGCTGCGGACCGCGAACGGCGCTCCCGTCCGGTCCGATTCGAAGAGGCCGTAGAAGAAGAAGCGGCGCGGCCCACAGGCGGCGCGGTGCAGGCCGGGAAGCGTCGGCAGATAGCGGTGCCGCCCGCGGTAGCACGTGATGTTCACGGCGGCCGTGACGAGGCCGGCATCCTCGAGCGCCTCGTAGATCGTCGTCGCCTCGGGAGCCAGGTGGCGGCCGTTCATGTTGAAGATCGTGTCGATCAGGGCCTGTGAGAGCCCCGCTGCGCGGAGCGCCGAGAGCGACGATCCGTACTCGACGATCCGGCGCTCCTGCCGGCTCCACCAGACGAGAGAAGGGATGTGGTGCACGCCCGGCCCTGCCCCGGTCGCGATCGACGTGAGGCAGACGGGCGTGAGCGAGGGGAAGACCGAGGTCGCCAGCCGGTAGTCACCGCGCTTGGCGAGAAAGGACAGGGCCGGCGCATGGCCGCTGTCGACCGCGCGCTCGAATGCCGCCGGGGTCATCCCGTCCACCACGACGAGCACCAGCTTTTGACTCATGTTCCCGGCTTACTCGTCCCGCGCAAGCGTGCGCAAACCGGCGTACCGCTCGGGCCGCCTCCGCCTCAGCAGCGCCGCGACACTCAGCAGCGCCGGCGCGACGAGGTAGCCGACGGCGGGAATCCACGCAGCCGCGCCGACGACGACGGCCGCGCCACCCACCAGCGCTCCCGTACCGGCCCTCGTTCCGCCGCGTCGCAGCGCACCACCCACGGTTTGCGCGGCGCCGAGCAGCCCGGACAGAGCCCCGACGGCACCCAGGGCGACGTCGCCCCAGCCACCGGGCCGCCACTCGTCGATGCCGAAGCCGACGAGGGCGCCGGCGAGCGCCGCGGCGATCCCGGCGGCCACGAGGACGACGCGCGTGGCGGAGCCCACCCCCGCCGCGACGAGAATCCCCGCCGCGGCGCCGAGACCCGCGCTCACGCCGATCCAGTACCAGGAGCCCACGGCGGAACCGTAACCGCGGGCGCGACTCGGCCGTTGTTGCCGCAGATCCCGCAAGGAGGCCCAACGTGACCCCCGACGATCGTCCACAGCTCGTGTTCTTCACCTCTCACCGTTCCGGGCCGGCCCGGCGCATGGAAAGCCTGCTCGCGCACATCGCCCGCAAGGAACGGGGCCGTCTTCGTGTCAGAAAGGTCGACGTCGACGATCGTCCAGATCTCGCCGAGCGCTTTCGCGTGAAGCAGGTGCCGTCGCTCGCGCTCGTGGTCGAGAGGCGTGTCGTCTCCCGGCTCGATGGGCGCGCGACCGCGCCGCGGATCGAGTCGATGCTCGAGCCCCACCTCGCCGAGCGCGAGGCTGCCTAGTACACGCGTCTGTAGGTTCGGTCGCTTTCCGGCGAGTGGCTCATCGTTCGTGGCAAGGACGCAGGGAGCCCCGATAGCGGTGTTCTATCGGGGCGACTGAGGACGCCGCCACGGGCGCAGCGCCGCCGGGGAGCGGCCACGACTTGCGGACGCGTGTACTAGCTCTCCAGGCGGCCGATCACAGCGAGCCCGAAGTCGGCGGCGCGCTTGCCGTCGATCACGCGGTGGTCGAACGTGACCGAGACGTTGCCCATCCGGCGGACGACGACCTCGCCGTTGCGGACGACCGGCCGCTCTTCGATCCGGTGGATGCCGAGGATCGCCACCTCAGGGTGGTTGATCAGCGGAGTCACGAACAGGCCGGCCGCCTTGCCGGCGCTCGTGACCGTGAAGGTGCCGCCGCGCAACTCGTTCGGTTTCAGAGTCCCTGCCTGCGCGCCTTCCGCGAGCCGCCGCACCTCGGCGTCGAGCTCGTCGACCGAGAGCTTGTCGGCGCCGTGCACGACCGGGACGACGAGGCCCTGCTCGGTCTGGATCGGCGACGCCGATGTCGTAGCGGTCGAGCAGCACGAGCTCCCCATCCGCGACTTGCGCGTTCAGCTCCGGGAAGTCGCGGAGCGACTCGGTGACGGCGTGCAGCACGAGCGGGACGAGCCGCTTCAGCTCGACGTCCGAGAAGTCGCACTCCTCCACCCATGTCACGGCCGGGATCTCGTGGTGCGCGCGTGTGAGGTGCTCGAACATCTGGCGGCGCACTCCGCGCAACGGGACACGCGTCCCTTCTGGACCTGTCTCGGTGTCTGACACCGGGACGTGGCCGGAAGAGGCGGCTCTAATGTCTTCCTCGGTGATCCGCCCCTGCGGCCCTGTGCCCGTCACCGTCGCCAGATCGACCCCCAATTTCTGGGCAGCCTTGCGCACGAGCGGCGTCGCGCGCACTTTCGCCTCCTCGCGCGGTCGCGCCGGAGCTGACGTCTCTTCGGGACGCGTCTCGGTGTCTGACACCGGGACATGTCCAGCGCCGTCCCCGCCGATCACGACGAGGACGGTGCCGACCGGGACGACCTCGCCTTCGGGGACGAGGATCCGCGAGATCTTGCCGCCCGCCGGCGACGGGATCTCGACCGTCGTCTTGTCCGTCGCGATCTCGACGAGCGGGTCGTCCTCGGCAACGTCCTGGCCCTCCTCGACGAGCCAGCGCGCGATCTCGCCTTCGGTCAGGCCCTCGCCGAGGTCGGGCAGCTTGAACTCGTAGGCCACACGGCAGTTCTAGCGGATCGGCAGTTCTAGCGGATCGCGTCGTCCCGGAGGACCGCGTGGACGCCCTTGACCTCGTTCACGACCTGCGTCACGCGCAAGTCGACGGCAACGCTCGCCAGCGCGAGCGCTTCCGGCCGGCAGACACCGAGCTCCTGCTCCATGAGGTCGAGCATCGTCTCGGTCGCGTGCCCGGCGGCGGCATCGAGGTCTTCGTCGAAGCCGAACGCGAGCCAGGAGTCCCCGGTGCGGGCGATCGGCGAGCGCAGGTCGCGGTCGTCGACGTCGAGCGTAAGCGTCACTCGCTCGAGCGGACACTCGATGGCGGTGCCCGACACCTCTCCGTCACCCTGCGCGCCGTGGCCGTCGCCCGCCATGAGCAGCGCGCCCTCCACCGGGATCGGGAGGTAGAGGGTGGTGCCGGCGACGAGCTCCTTGCAGTCGATGTTGCCGCCCCAGCGCCGCGGCGGGATCGTCGAGTGCTCTCCGGGCTCGGGCGGCGGCATGCCGATCACGCCGAGAAACGGCGCCGCGCGCACCCGGCGCTCGCCGAGCTGCCACCAGTCGCCGTCGAGCCGCCAGACGAAGCCCTCGCCGTCTGCCCACGTCTCGCCCCACGGCCGCGGCGTCACCTCGTCGACGCGCACGACCAGCGTCTGGCCCGCACGCGCGCCGCGCACCTCGAAGGGCCCCTCGAGCGCGTGGCCGGCACCCTCGGGACGGTCGGTGACGTTGACCGGATCCCACTTCCAGCCGGCGTTCCGCGCCTGGAACGAGACCGAGCCGCCTGGCTCGACGGTCTCGACGGGCTCGTAGTCGCGGGAGAACCAGCCCCTCACGACCGCGGCTCCTGGATCCAGGCGTCCGCGGGCGCGAGCAGGACGCGCAGGCCGATCCGCTGTCCGTCCTCGCCACGGAACTCCCACAGCGAGACCGCTTGCTCATCGCCCTCTAGCTCCGGCGCGACCTCGGCCGGGACGTAGCCCGCCTGCAGCCGCCGGTCGACGTCCCAGACGGCAACGGCATTCGGGTCGTGCTCGTTTCCCGGCTCAGGGACGAGCGCGAGCCGGCGGCCCGGAGCGAACGCCTCGTCCTGCAACGCGTCGGCGCGGTACGAGGCGCCCGCGAGCTTGACGACCCGCACCCGCGGATCGTCCCACTTCATCGCGTTCCCGCTCGTGGCATCACGCAGCCAGTAGCCCGACTCGCCCCGCTCGAGCCAGATCCGGAGGCGACCACCCGCCTCAGAACTCGAGGAGCTTCCGGGCGGCACTCACGACCCGCTCGACCGAGGGCATGTAGCGGTCCTCGATCTTCCAGTACGGATAAGGCACGTCGAAGCCGGTCACGCGGAGCACGGGGCCGCGGAGTTCGAGGATCGCCTTCTCGGCGAGGATGGCCGAGATCTCAGCCCCGAAGCCGGCGGTGCGCGGCGCCTCCTGCACGACGACGACGCGTCCTGTCTTGGACGCCGAGGCAAGCAACGCCTCCTCGTCCAGCGGACGGAGCGAACGGAGGTCGAGCACCTCGACGGAGGCCTCCCCCTCGAGCGCCTCAGCGGCCCGCTCGCACACCGGCACCATCGCGCCGTAGGCGACGAGCGTCACGTCCGTCCCCTCGCGGGCCAACCGCGCCTCACCCAAAGCCACGAGGTGCTCTCCGTCGGGAACCTCCTGCTTCTCGCCCCGGTAGATCAGCTTCGGCTCGAGCACGACGACGGGATCGGGATCGCGGATCGCCGCTGCGAGGAGCCCCTTGGCGTCCGCCGGTGTCGACGGGATCGCGACCTTCACGCCCGGCGTGTGGACGTAGTACGCCTCCGGCGAGTCGTCGTGCAGCTCGGGCGCGCGCACGCCGCCGCCGTACGGCATGCGCACGACGAGCGGGAACTCCATCTTCCCCCCGGTGCGCCAGCGATAGCGGCCGACGTGGGTGATCAGCTGGTCGAGGCAGGGATACGAGAAGGCGTCGTACTGCATCTCGCAGACCGGCTTCCACCCGGCCATGCAGAGCCCGACCGCGCCGCCGAGCATCCCCGCCTCGGCGAGCGGCGTATCGACACAGCGGTTCTCGCCGAAGCGCTCGCGCAACCCGGCCGTCGCCCGGAAGACGCCGCCGGCCCGCCCGACGTCCTCGCCCATCACCATCACGGTCTCGTCGCGGGCGAGCTCGAAGTGGAGCGCGTCGTTGACGGCCTCGACGAGGAACTTCTCAGCCATCCCAGCCCTCGCGCAGGTTCGGCGGCGGGAGGACGTACGCATTGTCGAAGACGAGCTCGGGGTCGGGCTCCGGCTCGGCCTCGGCCTCCGAGATCCCCTGCCGCATTGTCTCGAGCGCCTCGTTCTTGATCTCCTCGGCCGTCGCGTCGTCGAGCACTCCGAGCCGGCGGAGGTAGGCGTCGTACCGGCCGACGCACTCGTTCCGCTTCTCCTCCTCGACGCGGTCGAGGTCGATGTAGACGCGCGGGTCGTCGGCCGTCGCATGCGGCGCGGCGCGATACGTGACAGCCTCGACGAACGTCGGCCCGCCTCCCGCTCGCGCCCGCTCGGCCGCCTCCCGCGTCGCCTCGTACACCGCGAGGACGTCGCCGCCGTCGACGCGCACGCCCGGCATGCCGTAGCCCACCGCCTTGTCGGCGAGCCTCGCGGCATGTGTCTGCGCCTCGAGCGGTGTCGAGATCGCCCACTGGTTGTTGTTGCAGAAGAGGATCAGCGGCGCCTGCATCACCGCCGCGAGGTTGGCGCCCTCGTGGAAGGCTCCCTCGCTCGTCGCGCCGTCGCCGAAATACACGATCGCGGCGGTGGAGTTGCCCTTCAGCTTCTCGCCCCACGCGAGGCCGGCGGCGTGCGGGACCTGCGTCGCGATCGGCACGCAGATCGAGGCGACGCGGTACTCCGCTGGGTTCCACCAGCCGGCCGGATGCCCTCTCCACCAGTGGAGGACAGTGCTCGCCGGCATCCCCCGCAACAGCCCGATGGCCGATTCGCGATAGCTCGGGAAGATCCAGTCCTCTGCGGCGAGCGCGTGCACCGAGCCGGCCTGCATCGCCTCGTGGTTCCAGAAGATCGCGTACGTCCCGATCCGGCCCTGCCGGTGGTAGACGACCGAGCGCTCGTCGTACGTGCGGAGGAGGACGAGCGAGCGGTAGATCGCGAGCAGATCGTCCGCACCGAGCCCGTCGACCTCGCGATCCTCGTCGAGGACTCGCCGTAGCCCCTCTTCCCGCTCCAGTTGCGCCATCGCGCGGAGTGTATGCGCCGCGAATCGCGTCCTCCCGGGGTAGAAGATCGGTCGGCACCGGCGTACGCTCCTGGCATGCCGTTCTGCACCGCATGCGGGACCGAGAACGTCGGCGAAGCGCGCTTCTGCTTCGCGTGCGGGGCCGCGATCGCGCAGGCACCACCTCCCGCCGCCCCCAGCGAGGAGCGCAAGGTGATCACCGCGATCTTCGTCGACCTCGTCGGCTCGACCGCACGCTCCGAGCAGCTCGACCCGGAGGACGTCAGGTCACTCGTTGCGCCATACCACGCGCGGGTACGCGGCGAGCTCGAGGGGCATGGCGGCACGTTCGAGAAGTTCAGCGGCGACGCCATTCTCGCGCTGTTCGGCACCCCGAAGGCGCACGAGGACGACCCCGAGCGCGCCATCCGGGCGGCTTTGGCGGTCAGGCAAGGAATTGCCGAGCTGAACGAGGAGGACGAATGGCTCGACCTGCACATCCGAATGGGAATCCACACGGGCGAGGCGCTCGTGATGCTCGGAGCCCGGCCGAGCGAGGGCGAGTGGTCGGCGGCCGGCGATGTGCTCAACACCGCGGCGAGGATCCAGTCGGCCGCGCCGATCGACGGCATCCTCGTCAGCCGGACGACGTACCTCGCGGCCAAGAATTCGTTCGCGTTCGAGGCCGCCGATGCCGTGCAGGCGAAGGGGAAGTCGGAGCCGGTCGAGGTCTGGGAGGTCGTCGGCGCCCAGGACGGCGCAGGCCTGCCGAGGCGGGGCGAGGCCACGCTCGTCGGCCGAGAGGAAGAGCTGCGCGAGCTTCTGACCTTCGCCGACTCGTTGCTCGAGGAGCGCTCGGTGGGGATGGCAGCCATCGTGGGCTCGGCGGGCGTAGGGAAGAGCCGGCTCCTGCTCGAGTTCGTCCAGCGCGTCGAGGGGCGCTTCGCCGTGCACCGGGGAAAATGCCTCTCGTACGGCGAGGGAATCACGTACTGGCCCGTCATGGAGATCTTCAAGTCTGCCGCGGGGATCCTGCAAAGCGACGACCGGGAGACGATCGCGGCACGACTCGACGCGTTCCTGGGAGCGATGCCGACCGAGGACCTCGACGAGCTCCGCACGATCGCGTCGGCGATCTCGAACCTGATCGGGATCCCGACGACGCCACGCGGTACCTACGCGACGGGCGAGATCTCGCAGGCCGAGCTGCACTGGGGACTCCGACGCGCCTTGCACCTGATGGCGGCGGAGAAGCCGACCGTGGTCGTCATCGAGGATCTCCACTGGGCCGAGCCGACCCTGCTCGAGCTGCTCTCGTCCATCCTCGTCGAGGAGGCCGGAGTACCGCTCGTCCTGATCGGTACGGCTCGGCCGGAGCTCGTCGACGAGGCGCCCGGCTTCCTGGGTCGCGGCGGACGGCGGCGCACAGTGAACCTGCAAACGCTCGGACCGGGGCAGGCCGCCGCGCTGCTGGCCGACCTCGCCGGAGACGCCGCGTTCGCGGGCACCCCTTTTGCCGCGGCGCTGATCGCCAACGCCGGCGGCAATCCGCTCTTCCTCGAGGAGACGGTGCGAATGCTGCGGGAGGAGGGGCTGCTCGACCTCGAGCGGTGGCAGAGCGACGAGATGCACGACGTCCCGATCCCGACGAGCGTCCAGGGACTGATCAGCTCCCGCCTCGACCGGCTGGAGGCGAAGGAGAAGCAGCTCGCGCACCATGCTTCCGTGATCGGCGCCGTCTTCTGGCTCGGCGCGGTCGCCCACCTCGGCTCAATGGAGACTGCGACGCCCGAGGACGCGCGCCCCGCTCTCTCCGAGCTCGAGCGCCGGGACTTCGTCGCCCACCTGAAGTCCTCGACGGTCGCGGCCGACGAGGAATATGCCTTCAAGCACATTCTCATGCGCGACGTCGCGTACGGCCAGGTGCCGAAGGGGCGGCGAGCAGAGCTCCATCTCCGCGTCTCCGAGTGGGTGAACGGCCTTCCGAGCAGCGCTGACGAGTTCGTCGAGATCGTTGCATGGCACCTCGAGCAGGCGTGCCTGCTCTCGCGCGAGGTGGCGCGCAGCCCGATCGAACCGCCGATCCGTGACGCCACCGCGATGCTCGCCGGGGCGGCCGGGCGGGCGGAGCGCCGCGAGAGCCTCCGCGAAGCCCACCGCTACTACGCGCGGGCACTGGACGTGCTCGGCGGCGAGGACGAGGAGCTGCGTGCCGAGCTGCGGCTACGCCGCGCGGAGATGGCGATGATGCTCGGACAGCTCCAGCAGGCGAGCGAGGAGCTCCTCGAGGTGGCGGAGAACGCCGCCGGTTTGCGCCGTGCCGATATCGAGGCCGAGGCGTTGCTTCTGCTCGGCGACATCGACCAGCGGCAGGGCCGGCCGAGCAAAGCGGAGGAGCGCCTCCTCGAGGCCCAGCGGCTCGCCGATCGCGCCGATGATCCGCGCCTACGGGCGAGGGTGGCGTTCGTGCTGAACACGTTCCTCGGCGACTACCGCGGCGAGCTCGAGCACGTGATCGAGGGACTCCGCACGGCAATCGCCATCGCCGAGGAGATCGACGACCCCGCCCTCGTCGCCGAAGGGCATCTCCGCGTCGCGGCGCTGCTCATGAGTCACGATCTCGCCTCGGCCCAGCCTGAGCTCCGTCGCTGCCTCGAGCTCGCGGAAGATCTCGGCAGCCACCGGATCGAGGCGGAGGCAACCTCGTGGCTCGGCATCGTCGACTACTACCGCGGCGAGCCGGCGGAAGCGGAGCAGCTCTGCCTGCAGGCGCGGACGTGGTTCGAGCGCACCGGCGACAGCTACTTCCAGGTGCAGAACATCGCTCACGGGCTGGCGAACTTCGCGCTCCAGCAGGGCCGGCCCAACGATGCCGAGCGGTGGCTGCGCGAGGCGCTCCCAACCGCCCTCCAGATTGGCGGCTGGGTCGTCCACTACACGTACTGGCACCTCGTGGAGGCTCTCGTCGCGCAAGGGCGACTCGACGATGCCCGCGAGATCGCCGCCTTCGCGGCCCGTGACGTCCCCGAGGAGGACCCGCAGTCCCGCGCCTGGGTCCTGCTCTCCGACGGGCTCGTCGCGACCGCCGCAGGCGAGGCAGCCGCCGCGGCGGCGGCGTTCGCGGAGGCCCTACGCCTCCTCGAGGAGCTCGACTACAAGCTCGATCTCGCGGAGGCCCGGTTCGTGCTCGCGCGCTCACTGCGTGCGTTCGGCGACCTCGACGGTGCCCGCGTCGAGCTCGAGCGCGCACGATCCATGTTCGCGCTCATCCGCGCGGACATCCGGCGCGAAGCCGTCGATGCCGAGCTCGCAGAGCTGGTCGAGGGGCCGGCTCCAGCAGGCCCCTCGACCGCTTGACCCAGCTCAGGGGATCACAACCGCCGACGCCGGCGAGTTCGCGACGGCCACGACCAGCGACAGGCAGTCGTAAGCGCCAGGGAACGTTCCGGTGGTCAGGTGGACGCTGTTCGGCCCGGCGGAGAGGAACGGGGTCAGAACGAACGGCTCGACGTCCCAGAGCGAACCGTTGCCGTCTCCTCCCGACCCGCCCGGCGTAGAGCCATCGAAGGTCGGCCCGGCCGGAACCAGCTCACTGCCGTTGACCAGCAGCTGCGGATCGTCGAACCCACTTCCGTTCTGCCCGTCGCCCACGATCAGATCGAGGCTCGCAGCGCCGGAGCCGGGGTAAGGCACCCCCGTGAGCGTCTCGTCCCAGCTGTCCTGAGACGGCCCAGCTGCGCAGTCCGAGTCGTTCCCGTTCCAGAGAACGGTGTTCCGATCGTTCGACGTGTCTCCGTCGTCGTAGAACACGACCAGAGCGACGCCGTTGACGTCGATGCCGCTCTGCAGGAAGCTGTTGAGCGCGTAGCCGCCGTTCCCGGTGACGAGCGAGGTGACGTCGGCTCGGTACGACTGGCTGTTCGAGAAGCCCCAGTTGTTGTCGTACGAGGTGCCGATGTTCGTGCCGCTAACGGACTGGCCGCCGAAGCTGACCGTTTCGCTCGTGGCCGTCGAGTTGGTGGGGCCGTGCCAGTAGAGATACGCCCGCAACACGGTCCCACTGACGCCGGCGACGCCGATCGTTCCGGTGCCATTGCCCCTCATGCCGCCGTAGCCGAACTCTCCGACGTCGACGTTGGTCGCGGCCAGCTGCGTCATGCCCGAGTTCCAGTTGAAGACCGAGACGGTCCACGTGTACGAGACAGGATCGCTGAAATGGCCGTTCCCGTCGGTCGCCTCGACGGAGAACGTGTGCGACCCATCGGCCAGCCCCGTGTATGTGCGCTGGTTGAAGAGGCAGATGGAGTACGGACCTCCGTCGAGCGAGCAGAGCATGGAGAGCGCGTTGTTGGAGTCCGAGAACGTGAACGTGGCCTCCGGCGAATTGCTCGTGCTCGCCGGGCTCGTGTCGATCGTCGGCGGAGGAAGGACGGTGCAGGCGCTGCCCGTGCAGGTCGTCGTGGTGTTGACGTCCTGACCCGACTGCGTGTTCGTGCTCTGGTGGCCGTCGACGTTGGTGTTCTGCGTGACGGTGCAGGCGGTCGGGGAGGTGCCGGACGTGCTGCAGTCGCCCTGGACGACGTTCGTCTGCTGGCTCCCGGAGCCTTGGTCGTTGTCCTGCGTCGAGCTCTGATTGACGCTGAACGTGTCCCCGGTGTTTCCGGTCTGCGTCGCCGTGCCGACGCCCTTGTGTACCGGCCCGAACTGCGTCTGGGTCAGCGAGTAGCCGGGCGGATCAGAACTGGCGTGGTCGCACTTGAGCGACGCGCTGCCGTGAGCATCCTCGCACTGGATTTCGGTCTGCGTCGCGGTGGCCGTCGAAAGATCGCGGCTGTCCTGGTTGATGGTGCCGAGGAGCCCACCGTTGACGGAGCTCTGCGTCTGGCTCACCGGCCCACTCGGCGTGGTCGCGACCGCCGTCAGCGAGTTCGCCTGGTTGAAGTTCGCGGAATTCGGACCGTGGGCCAGCCCGAGGAATAGCGGGCTCTGGTTCTGCTCGATGTCGATCGTCAGGTTCGGGCCGTTGTTCGCGGCGTTCTCGTTCTGCGTGATCGCGCCGTGGCCGACAGCGACCGAATTGAGCAGCTGGTTCTGCGCCAACGGATGCCCCGTGTCACACGTGCCGAGAGCCGTCGCCGAGCTTCGGGCCGAATTGCCGCCGTGCGACGAGTCCTGCTTGATGGTGACCGTCTGATGCGCCTCGAGCGCAACGGTGACCGGCTGTGTCGCGACAGTCGAGCCGTCCATGAGGACGTTCTGGGAGACGCAGGCCGTGTTCGTATTCGACGCTCCTGTCGCAGTCTGCGTGATCGACGCCGCGACCGACGCCGTCTGCGTTCTGGCGATGAGACCAACGGCGAGTTGGTACACGATCGCGACGTTATTCGCACTCGCACTCGACTGGTTGATCGAGCACGATTGCGGCGCCAGGCCGCCCACCTTGATGCACTTCGCGGTGTTCGTCGCCAGGGCGCTCGCCGCCACCTGAACGACGGCGCATCTCCCTGTCGAACAGCGGAACGTATTCCTGCCGCCGGCCTGCGCGACCTGCACGACCGGATGCGTCGTGCGAGTGCAGAGCCAGCCCTGGCCGGGACAGTTGGCGCCCGCGTAGTTGCGCAGGCCGCGCTGGATGACGACGCCCTTCGTGCTGACGTGGATCGAGCGCAGATAGTGGGTGATCGCGGTTCTCGACGACACGTCGATCCGCGCAAGCTTCGGCAGTTTGGCTGTGCCGGCCCCTGACGCCGACGCCAGCGCAGTCGCGGCGAGAATCGCCGCGAAAAGGCTCAATGCTGCAACCCGCACTTGTACCCCTCCTCCCGGCAGCGCCGCAGTACGGGCCGCCCTCACCTGGATTGGGTGACCTTACGCCGAAAATGGGGCTTTTTCTAGTGAGAGCTAGGTCAGACTAAGAGGGAAACAGCATCTCGCTCTGCGCTGAACACCGCCTCGGTCACGTCCCCGAGGTCCTCGCCGTCCGCGTGCAGCGGCAGCGGGCGATCACAGACGATCTCGATCCGGTCGAGGTCGTGTCCCACGACGAAACGGGCGCCGTCGGCGCGGCCGGTCATGACTCTGACGACCGTGGGTAGAAGTGACGCCGGACCAACCGCGACCGGTGCGACGAGATCGAGACCTTGCTCGAAACCAGCATCGCGCGCGATCGGCAGCGGCAGGCGCCCCGCGTAGGTGTACGGGCGTCCGTTGGCGACGAACGCCGCCGCCGCGCGGCCGAAACCGGCGATCTCGAGCTGCGGCTCGAGCCGGCCGCGCCGCGCCGCAAGCGCACGGACGACCGCCGCTGCGAAGGCGAGGTCGCCGGGGCGTGTGCCGGCGACGGGTCGGCCGAGCGAGTCGACACGTCGCACCACTTCCGCGGGAAGTCCGACACCTGCCCCGAACCCGAACCGTCGCCCGTTGACGCGGCCCACGCCGATTCGCCGCGTACTGCCGCTCGCGAGCGCATCCGCGACCTGCCGCGCCGCCCGCACCGGATCGCGCGGGAGGCCCAACGCGCGCGACAGGACGCTCGTCCCGCCGCCGGGCAGGAAGCCGACCGGGACGTCGCTCTCCAGCCCGTTCAGAGCCTCGTTGAAGCCACCGTCGCCCGAAAAGACGACCACTGCCTCGGCACCGCCGCGGCAGGCCTCGGTCACGAGCCGGGTCGCGTGGCCCGGACGCTCGGTCAGCAGGACGCCGACCTCGGCGACCCGCTCGAGCTCCGCGCGCACCGCCGCGAGCCGCTCCTCGCTCACGCGCGTGGCGAAGGGATTGACGACGAGCGCGATCCGCATTGTCCCCGCTCCGGCGCCGGCTAAGCCGGCCCCCTCCGCTCCTTGCCATGCTCCGTCGAGCCTACGCACCTGCCGAGCTTGCCAGCGGGGCGGGCCGCCCGGAAGCCCGGACGGCCCGCCCCGCACAACGTTCCCTGCTACTTCGGCAGCAGGAAGTCGAACGCCGGCGTGTTGTCGAGCTGGGTCATCCACCCCTGGGTCGCCGGATGCGGCGACGAGTTCTGGAACGAGAACGCCGTCCCGTCGTAGAAGCGCGAACCGGCCTTGGCAGCGGTCTGCGTCGGCCGCCCGTACTGGTCGTTCGCGCCGAGCGGATGGAGCACGCTCGCGGGAACGACGAGCGTGATCGTCCCCGTCGCCTGATTGACCTCGCCGCTGATCGAGGTGTCGCCCGGGTAGATCTCACACTTCCCGCCGGGTCCCGTGCCCCCGCACGTCCCCGGGTCGGTCGTGTAGTCGTCATACCCGAACGACCAGCCGTCGGCCTGGCTCCACTTCGCGACCGCGGCGGCATCCTGCCACCCGTTCGTGAAGCGCCACGCATAGACGAGCGAGCCCGCTCCCGCGGCCTGCGAGAGCGCCGCATTCGAGAGATTCGCCACCTTCAGCGTGACCGTGAAGCCGTGCGTCCTACCGTCCTTCGAGATCGCCGCCGAGGTGAAGTCGCCGGCCGCCTGGTTCTGCGGCGACGGCGTCACCACCAGCTGCGAGTACGGCGCGAGGGCATCCCCGGTCGGATCGGCCGAGGACGCGCGCACGACCGCCCGGTTGGCCGGGGCCTTCAGCGTCTTGCCGCCGTTCGACGGACCGGCGATCTGCGTCACGACCATCGGCGTGGCGACATACCCGGCGTCGTCGTTCGGCCTCTTGTTCCCGCGGTTGAAGACGACGGAGAGCTTCCCGTTCGTCCGGTTGTACGTGATGGCGAAGAAGTCGGCGAGCGAGCGGTCGCCGCCGTTGATGTCGCACCCGAGCCCGTTGAGGCAGATCGAGTCGTAGTGGAACGGGTGGGTCGTCGCCTTCACCTGGCCGACGCTCGGCGCACTGGTGGTGGCGAACGCGTTCGTCGTCTGGCTCACGTAGACGTCCCACGCCCCCTTGAACGCGGACGTGTTCGGGTCGCCGTCCTGCGGAGAGCCGTAGAAGGCGACCGCCACGCGGCCCGGTGCGCCGCCGGCCGCGACCCACGGGAACACCGTCGTCCGCACGGCGTCGCGATCCATCTGCACCGGCGCGGTGAAGCCCGGCTGGACGGTCGGCTGGCCGTCGGACGTGTTCTCGACGTCCGTGATCGACTGGTTGCATTTCGTCACGTCGGCCGCATGGAGCGAGGCCAGGTACGTGTGGTAGTCCGCGCTGTCCGACCAGGCGACGTAGACGTCGCCGGCGCTGTCGACGTCTGCTGTCGCAAAGCCCGACGTACCGCCCGCAACCGTCGCGCCCTTGGCCACGAGGCAATCGGTCCACGTGTCGCCCTCGTCCTGCGAGATGGCGAGGTTCACCTGCTCGCCCTTCGTCCATGCCATCACGGCCGTGTGCAGGGACGGGATCCAGTGCAGCGGCCCCGGGAAGTCGGCATCGGGTGCGGCGATCGCCGCTGCTCCGGAGTATGTGAGCCCCCCGTCGGTGGACTTGATGACCACCGAGTTGTGTGGCTCCGACTGGTTGTAGGTGAGCAGCACCGTGTGGTCGTCGGTGAACGTCGCCCATTGCCGGTCGGCGAGGGCCCCCTCGGTCGTGACGCCGCCGGCCGTGTCCGCGCCTGCCGAGACGAGCGTGTGCCCGTTGTCGGCCGAGATGGACGTCGAGAAGCCGCTCAACGCGCCGAGGCCGGCGTACGCGTACGCGTAGTTGCCCTGCGCGTTCGGCGTCTCGCCGGTGGCCACCACGCAGTCACCGCCGCCGCCGTCCGACTGCTGGCCGCGCGGCGGATTACCGAGCAGATGGAACTGGTCGCCGCCGTCGGTCGAGACCTGGGCGTAGTCGGCGGCGTTAGAGAATCCGGTCGGCCCGCACGTGTAGAGGAGCCCGGCCTTGTCGGAGACGATCAGCGGCTCCGCCTCGTCGCGCTGCGGATCGGCCGGGACGGCCGCCGAGAACGCGAGCCCCTGCGCAGAGCTCGACTTCACGGTCGAGCTGGTCTGCGTGACGGAGCTGGCGGTCAGCGTGCCGGTGTACGGCTGCGGTACCGAGTTCACGAAACCGCAGGCCATCACGGTGTAATCGCCCGGTGCGAGGTTGATCGCGGCCACGGTCTCCTTCGTGTCGCCGCCGTCGCTCGAGCCGATCTCCCGCGTCTCGGTCTGGTCCCCTTCGTCGCCGTCCTTGCTCAC
Source organism: uncultured Actinomycetes bacterium (assembly GCA_963748755.1). Lineage (GTDB taxonomy): Bacteria > Actinomycetota > Thermoleophilia > Gaiellales > Gaiellaceae > Palsa-739. Next base: position 240,632 of record CAVVKA010000003.1, on the reverse strand, counting down.
GACGGTGAGGATCTCGTCGTTCAGAGTCTCGTCCCCGGACGGGCTCGCCGGCGTCCACGCGATCTGGAAGGTGAACGTCGTCTTGATCCCCGAGTAACCGGTGCTCGGGACATGCACGGTGATGCCGTGGCTGTCGTTGAGGACCGTCCCGGTCGCCTGCGAGCAGTCGCTCGTCGGGTTCGCGTTGGCGGGGATCGTCCCCGTCCACTGCACCGACGTGCTCGAGCCTGCCGCAGGCACCGTCACGTCCTGAGTCGCTGGCTCGGATCCGCTGCCCACGGTGGCAAATGCGAGAGCGCCTCCCGCAACCACGAGCACGGCGACTCCGAGCAGAAGCAGCCGCTTCCGCCTCATCGAAATTCCTTCCCTCGTTGCAGATACCCCCCGATCAAAAGCGCGGGAGGCATACCCGCCCGGGAAGGAATGGAAACGGCTAGCGGGGCGAGGCGTAGCCGCGCATGCCGTCGAGCAGCAGCGCGGTGAAGCGGTCCGCGAGCTCGTCCGTGGCGCTGCCGGGACGGAGCCACGTGTACGCCCAGTTCACCGCCGACAGCGCGAGCAGCGCGGCGGTCGCATCGTCGAGGTCGGTGCGCAGCTCGCCGAGCTCGCGGCCCTCCCGAAAGAGCGCCCGGAACCGCTCCTCGTAGCGGCGCCGCTCGGCGACGAACTCTTCCCGCCGCTCGCCCTCGAGGTAGCGCCACTCCCGCACGAAGACCGTTGCGACGTCGAGCTGCTCGGCGACGACCCCCAGGTGGGCCCGCAGCGCGGCCCGGATCCGCTCGACCACCGGCCCCTCCTCGGGCACTCCGTCGAGCGCGGCGTGGAAGGCCACCGCCCCCTCGCGCGCGACCTCCCACAGCAGGTCGGCCTTCGACTCGATGTGCGCGTAGAGCGAGCCCTTCTGCACTCCGAGGGCTTGCGCGAGATCGCCGATGGACGTGCCGTGGTAGCCCTTCTCGGCGAAGAGACGGGCGGCGGCGCGGGTTAGCTCGGTGCGGCGTGTGGACATCTACAATCGAGAGGCTAACGATCGTTCGGAAGGTGGTGCTGCGTGGCGGCAGTCGAGATTCCCCGTGATGAGCAGGCATTTCTCGAGTACGTCCAGTCCGGCGGCCAGGTGGAGACGGCCGACTGGATGCCGGATGGCTATCGGGCCAAGCTGATCAAGTTCATCGAGATGCATGGCAACTCCGAGCTCATGGGCGTCCTGCCCGAGCGCGAGTGGATCCTCCGCGCTCCGACGCTTCAGCGCAAGCTCGCGCTGACGGCGAAGGTGCAGGACGAGGTCGGCCACGCCCAGCTCATCTACCGCGTGGTCGAGGATCTCGGCAAGCCGCGCGAGCAGTCCCTCGCCGACCTCGTCGACGGGAAGGCGAAGTTCCACAACGTCTTCCATTACCCCACGAAGACGTGGGGCGACGTCGGGGTCATCGCCTGGCTCGTCGACGCGGCCGCGATCATCAGCCAGAAGGCGCTCCTCAAGTGCTCGTACGCGCCGTACGCGCGGATCATGAAGAAGATCTGCTGGGAGGAGTCGTTCCACATCCTCCACGGCCGCGACGTGATCCTCGCCATGGTCACCGGCACGCCCGAGCAGTTCGAGCTCGTGCAGGAGGCGTTGGATCGCTGGTGGGGCCCGCTCATGCAGTTCCACGGCAACCCGATCCCGTCCGAAGAGGACCCGATGTTCCTCTGGCGGATCAAGTCGCAATCCAACGAGTCGGCGCGGCAGCAGTTCCTCGATGGGTACGTGCCGCAGATCTGGGAGCTGGGGCTCACCGTGCCGGATCCGAAGCTGCGCAAGCGCGACGACGGCGTCTGGGAGTACTGCGAGCCCGACTGGGACGAGCTCAAGCACGTCGTCACCGGGCATGGGCCAAAGACCGAGGAGCGGCTCGCCTTCCGCCGTCGCTTCCTCGAGCAGGAGCAGTGGGTTCGGGACGCGGTACTGGCGGCATGAATCCGGTCTGGGAGGTGTTCCGCAAGGAGAAGCGCGGCGCCGCCTTCGAGCACGCCGGCTCGGTCGTGGCGCCCGACGCGGAGTTCGCCGAGGCCTGGGCACGCGAGCAGTACGGCCGGCGTGGCGAGTCGGTCGCGCTCTGGCTCGTCCCGCGAGGGGCGATCCACGACGTCGAGGACTGGGCAGACGAGTTCGACCTCAAGTACCGCCGCGTCGACGGCTACTCGATCAAAGCGCGTTTGAAGGAGGCACGTGAGCGAGCAGGCACTGCTGGGGCTGGCTGACGACGAACTGATCGTGGGCTGGCGCGACTCCGAGTGGACGGGGATCGCGCCCATGCTCGAGGAGGACGTCGCCTTCTCGTCGATCGCGCAGAACGAGATCGGGCACGCGCGCGCCGTCTATTCGCTTCTCTCCGACGATCCGGATTCGCTCGCCTTCGACCGGAAGCTCGAGGAGTACCGGTGCGCGCCGCTCGTCGAGCTCCACCTGCTCGAGTGGGCGCACACGATCGCCCGCCGCTGGCTCTACGAGGTCGCCGACGAGATCCGGATCACGACGTTCAAGGACGATCCCGATGCGGCGGTCGCCGGGCTCGCGAAGAAGATCGACCGCGAGGAGGCGTACCACCGCATGCACGCCGAGATGTGGCACCACCGGCTGCGCGAAGAGCCGCGCTTTCGCAAGGCGGTCGAGGAGCTGTGGCCCTACGCGCTCGGCGTCCTCCCCGCTGAGCTGCGCGGCGAGCTCGTGGCGCGGGTCGGGCTCGCCGAGGTCGAAGCGGTCGAGCGCGGCACGCACACCGACGAGCTCGCTCCCCTGTGGGAGGAGATGACCATGGTGCGACGCTCGGCGCCGTCGGGTGCGCAGTGGTAGCGGAGGCTCAGGTCTGGCAGGCGCTCGAGGAGATCCCGGACCCGGAGATCCCGGTCGTCTCGCTCGTCGACCTCGGCGTCATCCGTTCGGTCGATGTCGAGAACGGACACGTCCGGATCGAGTTCACGCCGACCTTCCTCGGCTGCCCCGCGCTCGAGTTCATGAAGCGGGCGATGGAGGAGAAGGTCGCAGCGCTCGGCGCCGAGCCGGAGGTCGAGGTGATCTCCGACGACTCCTGGTCGACCGACCGGATCACGCCGGCCGGACGCGAGAAGCTGCGCGCCGCAGGCTTCGCGCCGCCCGCGCCACGCGAGGCGGGGGCGCCGAAGCTGGTCCAGCTGCAGACGAATGCCTTCCGCTGTCCCTACTGCGGCTCGACCCGGACACGGCTCGAGAACATCTTCGGCCCGACGCCCTGCCGCTCGCTCCGCTACTGCGAGAGCTGCCGCCAGCCGTTCGAGCAGTTCAAGACGATCTAGCGAGGCGTTCGGCGAAGCCCGGATCCTCGGCGCAGAGGCGGTCGACCTGCGCTCGCTCGACCGCGATGACGACGCCATGGGTCAGGGCGCGGACGCGCGCCGTCCGCTTCCCGTCGGCCGAGAGAAGCGCGCGCTCCCCTACCACCGCGCGCGGACCGAGCTCGCGTGTGCCCTCGGGTGCCTCCACCACGATCTGTCCCTCGACCACGACGTAGACGCCGGTGCCCGGCTTGCCGCGCTCGATCAGCACCTGGCCGGCGCCGAAGGTGAGCTCCGAGCCCACTGCCTCGAGCTTCTCGAGATCCTCCTCGTCCACGGCGCCGAGTATCGCAGGGTGGCGTAGGCGTAGCGCAACCGGCTCTCGGTACGCTCTCGGTGTGGCGGTCGAGATCCTCTACTGCCCCGTCTGAAGCGGGTACGACCGACGGGCCGCGAGTCTCGCGGCCGAGCTGAAGGACAACGGGATCGACGCCTCGCCTCGCGAGGGCGAGAAGTCGCAGTACGACGTCGTCGTCGACGGTGAGCTGATCTTCTCGAAGCAGCAGCTCGGAAGGTTCCCCGAGGACGGCGAGGTCCTCGAGCTCCTCAATTCCCGCTGAAGCTCGCCTCCCGCTTCTCGCCGAAGGCCGCGACGCCCTCGCGGAAGTCCTCCGTCCGAGCCGCCTCGGCCTGTGCCTCGGCCTCCCGCTCGAGCTGCTCCTCGAGGGTCGAGGTCGCCGCCTCGTCGAAGAGCCGCTTCGTGAGCGCGATCGCGCGCGTCGGTCCGGCCGCAAGCTCGGCGGCGCGCTCAGCCACGCGTGCCGGGAACGAGTCCGCCTCCACCACCTCGGAGACGAGCCCCCACGCGTGGGCCTCGGCAGCGGTCAGACGCCGGTTCGAGGTCATCCACTCGAAAGCCCGCGCCGTCCCGAGCAGCCGTTGGAGGAAGAACGTGCCGCCGGAGTCGGGAATGAGGCCGATTCCGACGAAGCCGGGCACGAAGAAGGCAGCGTCGGAGGCGAGCCTGATGTCGCACGCGCAGGCGAGGGAGAGGCCGGCTCCGGCGCACACGCCGTTCACCGCCGCGAGGACCGGCTTCTCGAGCGAGCGGATGGCGAGGACGTTGACGTGATACGTCGCACGCAGCATCGCGGCGACGTCGCCGGCCTCCCCGAACGCGCCGAGGTCCTGGCCCGCCGAGAAGCCGCGTCCCGCGCCGGTGATGACGACCGCGCGCACCTCCCGGTCGCGGGCCGCTTCGAGCGCGGCCTGCAGCTCCTCATGGAGGGCGCGCGTGAAGGCGTTCAGCTTGTCGGGACGGTTGAGCGTGATCGTCTGGACGCCGCCGTCGCGTCCGACCTCGACTTCCGCCATCGTTACGAGAGCTCGAGGAACTCGACGGTCGGCTGCGGAAAGCCGCGCTTGTACGCGTCCTTCCCCGTCGCCATGAACTCGTCGCTGCGGAGCGCGCTCTGGAACGCCTGCTCGTCGGAGAACTCCCACTCGGCGTAGTACGCGTGCGCCGGTTCGCCCATCGGCGAGCCCGTGACCTTGCCGTGCCGAAAGACGCCGTTCGGCACTTGCGCACACAGCTCCGCGTGCTCCGCGTACGCCTCCGCGTCGGGCTCGTGCTCGTAGAGAACCACCACGCGATACATTCGCGTCCTTTCAGTCGACGACGGGAGGAGCGTAAGTCATGGCAGGCAAGCTCGTGCACGTCGAGATCGGCGCGACAGACGCCGACCGCGCGCAGGGATTCTGGAGCGGCGTCTTCGGCTGGCAGGTCGGGCCGCCCATGTCGCCGGAGATGGACTACCGGATGTTCCAGACGGCCGAGGACCAGGGCGGAGCGATCTCCGCGGGGGACGAGCCGGGTCACCTCCGGGTCTACTTCGACACCGACGACATCGACGCGACGATCGCCAAGGTCAAGGAGCTCGGCGGAGAGGCCGAGGCCAAGATGCCGGTTCAGGGCTACGGCTGGTTCGCCGCGTGCCGGGACACCGAGGGGAACGCGTTCAGCCTCTGGCAGTCGGACCAGTCGGCTGCGTAGCCGGTTCCGGCTCCAGCCACACGAGCGCCGGCCCCTCGAGCTCGCGGGCGACGTCCGGCGACGGCAGCGGCCAGCCGTCGGTGTCGTTCGCGCGGTCGTCGGTCGATTCGGTCATCGGCGGTGGAACGCTAAAGCAAATCTCGCGGTTACGTCGCGCGGCGATCCAGTACGCGAAGCGCCTTCCCCTCGCTGCGGGGGACGGTGCCGGGCGGCTCGAGCCGGACGCGCGCAGCCAGTCCGAGCGCGCGGCCGAGCCGCTCGGCGACGAACGCCTCGAGCCTCTCGCCACCCGGCTCGCGCTCGCGCAGCTCCGCTTCCACGGTCAGCTCGTCGAGGTGCCCGGGGCGCTCGACGACGAGTTGGTAGTGCGGCGCGAGCTCCGGGATCGCGAGCAGCACCCGCTCGATCTCGCTCGGGAAGACGTTGACGCCGCGGATGATCAGCATGTCGTCCGTTCGCCCGAGCACGCGCGACATCCGCGCGAACGTGCGACCGCAGCGGCACGGCTCGTGCGTCAGTGAGGCGAGGTCGCCCGTGCGGTAGCGCAGCAGCGGTAGCGCCTCTTTCGTCAGCGTCGAGAAGACGAGCTCCCCGATCTCGCCGTCGGGCAGCGGCCGTCCCGACTGCGGATCGACGACCTCGACGAGGAAGTGGTCCTCGTTCACGTGCGCGCCGTCCCGGCCCTCGAGACACTCGGCCGACACGCCCGGACCCATCACCTCCGACAGGCCGTAGATGTCGAGCGCGGCCAGCTCGAGCGCGCCCTCGATCGCCTCGCGCAGCCCCTTCGTCCAGGGCTCGGCGCCGAAGACGCCGGCGCGGAGACCGAGGCGCGCCGGCTCGGAGACGTGGTCGGCGATGGCAAGCGCGTAGCTCGGCGTGCAACAGAGGATCTCGGCGCCCAGATCCTCGAGCAGCTGCGCCTGGCGCGGCGTGTTGCCTCCGGAGGCCGGGACGACGGTGCACCCGAGTCGCTCGGCGCCGTAGTGGAGACCCAGGCCACCGGTGAAGAGGCCGTAGCCGTATGCGACGTGGACGAGGGTGCCCGGTCCTCCTCCGGCTGCCGCGAGCGCGCGGGCGCAACAGTCCGCCCAGGCTGCGAGGTCGGCGCGCGTGTAGGCGACGATCGTCGCCTTCCCCCGCGTCCCGGACGAGGCATGGATGCGGACGCACTCCTCGAGCGGCACCCGCAGGAGCCCGAACGGATAGGCGTCCCGCAGCTCCGACTTGACTCGGAAGGGCTGTTCCACGAGCGCCTCGAGCTCCACGCCGAACCTCTCCCGCAGGCGGTCCCGCTGAAGCCGCTCGAGCTCCGGCCGCGGCAGCGTCTCCAGCTCGGGCTGGAAGATCGGCACGCCGCGGATTATTCTCTGTCTGCAAGCGCCAGTCGGATCGACCCAAAGGAGGCGTCGTGCGCGCGGCGTCCATTGCCATCGAAGAGGCCGTAATGACCTACTTGGAGGTTTGGACGAGTGCTTCGCAGACTTCTCAACTTGGGGATCCTGGCGCATGTAGACGCCGGTAAGACGACTCTCACCGAACGGCTCCTGTACGCGGCCGGCGTCATCGAGGACGTCGGCAGCGTCGACAAGGGGACGACACGCACGGACTCGCTCGCGCTCGAGCAGCAGCGCGGCATCACGATCAAGTCGGCCGTCGTCTCGTTCCCGATCGACGACGTGACCGTGAATCTGATCGACACGCCCGGCCACCCGGACTTCATCGCGGAGGTGGAGCGGGTGCTGAGCGTGCTCGACGGCTGTGTGCTCGTGCTCTCGGCGGTCGAAGGAGTCCAGCCCCAGACGCGGATCTTGATGCGCGCGCTGCAACGGCTCGACGTGCCGACGCTGCTCTTCGTCAACAAGATTGACCGGGCGGGGGCCGACCCGGAGCGGGTGCTCGACGAGATCGAGCAACGGCTGACGCCCGACGTCGTGCCGATGGGCTCGGGGGACGGCCTCGGAACGCGAGCGGCCGAGTTCGCCTCGTTCGGGCCGGCCGACGGCGACCTCGCCCGGCGTTCACGGGCCGGCGAGCTGCATCCCGTCTTCCTCGGCTCGGCGCTCACCGGCGCCGGCGTGGATGAGGTGATGGCCGGAATCTCGCAGCTGCTGCCCGCATGCGACGGTGACGGCGACGGGCCGCTCTCGGCCCGCGTCTTCAAGATCGAGCGTGGGCCGGAAGGCGATCGGATCGCCTACACGCGCGTCTTCTCCGGCACGATCAACGTGCGGGACCGCCTCGACGCCGGCAAGGTGACGGCGATCCGCGTCTTCGCGGACGGGGACGCCGTGCAGCGGGACTCGGTGCAGGCGGGCGAGATCGCGCGACTCTGGGGCCTCGCCGAGATCCAGATCGGCGACTGGCTCGGTGAGCCGCATGGCGGCGTCGAGCACCACTTCGCGCCGCCGACCCTGGAGTCGGTCGTGGCAGCCGCCGATCCGGTGGACTCGCAGCGGCTGAGCGTCGCGCTCGGGCAGCTCGCGGAGCAGGACCCGCTGATCGATGTACGGCAGGACGACACACGCGGGGAGATTTCAGTCTCGCTCTACGGCGAGGTACAGCGTGAGGTGATCGAGGCGATGCTCGCCGACGTGTACGGCCTCGAGGTGGCGTTCCGCGAGACCACGACGATCTGCGTCGAGCGCCCGAAGGGCAGTGGTGAGGCGGTCGAGATCCTCAACACGCCCACCAACCCGTTCCATGCCGACCTCGGGCTGCGCATCGAGCCGGCGGCGCCGGGCTCGGGAGTGAAGGTGCAGGTCTCCGGCGAGATCGACCCGCGCGACGCGCCGCTCTATGTCTTCAAGACGTTCGCCGGATTCGCGCAGCGAATGGAGGAGTACGTGCGGCTCGCCCTGCAGGAGGGACTGTTCGGTTGGGAGGTCACCGACTGTCTGGTCACGGTGACGAAGATCGCGTACAGCCTCGCCGACGGCCCGCCCTCCCGGCGCGGCCCGATGCCCACCGCCCGCGATCTCAAGAGGCTCGTCCCGCTCGTGCTCGTGCAGGCGCTCGAGCAGGGTGGCTCGGTCGTCTGCGAGCCGGTCTTCCGGATCGCCGCCGAGGTGCCGACCGAGGCGATCGGGCCGATGCTCGCCGCTCTCGGCCGCCTCGGCGCCGGGGCGGCGACGCCCTCGACGCTCGGGGAGCTCTCGGTGCTGGAGACGACGTTGCCGGCGTCGCTCGTGCAGGAGCTGCGCCGCCGGCTCCCGGGCCTGACCGGCGGCGAGGGCGTGCTCGACTCCGAGTTCGCGGGCTATCAGCCGGTGACCGGCGAGACCCCGATCCGGAGGCGGCTGACGCCCGACCCCCGCAACCTCGAGGAGTACCTCGCGCAGCTCGGGCGCTGACGACGGCTCATGGCTGTAGCGTTCTCGCCCGTGTCCGGAAGCGCGCTCGCGACGGGACTGGCGGTGGCGGCGGGCCTTGCCGGCTCCGTCCAGGTCGCCTTGATGTCGCGGCTCGGCGAGCGCATCGGCGTGCTCGAGGCACTCGGCTTCTCGGCGGCGCTGACAGGCGTCCTCGCCGTCGCCATCCTCGCGCTCGCCCACCGCAGCCTCGGTGGCTTCAGCCGCGCCGTCGACCAGCCGTGGTGGATGCTCCTCGGCGGCGTCATGGGTCTGCTGATCGTCTTCACGATCACCTACGCCGGCCCGCGGATCGGGGTTGCGGCAACCGTCGGGATCCTCATAGCCGGCCAGCTCGCGATGGGTGCCGCAATCGATCGCTGGGGAATGTTCGGATCGGAGCGGATCGCGCTCCACTGGCCGCGGGTGCTCGGGATCGGGTTGCTCGCGGTCGGCGCCGCGCTGTCGCTCAAGAAGTAGCGAGCCGCTCGATCAGGTCGGCCGCGAGCTCCGTCCCCGGCGTCTGCCGGAGGCGATTGCCCGCGGCGGCCGAGCGCACTCGCAGCGGCTCGTCGGCAAGCACGCGGTCGAGGGCGGCTGCGAGCTCTCCGTCGCGGAAGTCGTACGTCGGGAGCCGCACGCCGTAGCCCTTCTCGGAGACGCGCTGCGCGTTGTCGTGTTGATCCCAGAAGATCGGGAGAACGAGCATCGGCTTGCCGAACCACATGCACTCCGTCGTCGTGTTGTTGCCGCCGTGCGTGATGACGGCGTCGACGTGCGGGAGCACGGAGGTCTGAGGCAGGAACTCCGCTCCGACCATGTCGCCGGCGAGCTCGTACTCCGCGTGCTGCGGGCCCATGCTGACGACGTAGCGATGCGGCGTGTCGGCGAGCTCCGCGACGAGCCGCTCCATCAACGCGACGTCGGCGGAGCCGAGCGAGCCGAGGCTGAGGTAGACGAGCGCGCGACCGTCGCGTTCCGGTGGAGACCACGGCTCGTCGGTCGCACGCACGCTCGTCTCGAGGTTCCGCCAGGCCGGTCCGAGCGGACGACTGCGCGGATAGTCGAGATCGTCCGGGTAGAGCGTGAGGTTGAGCCACGGCGACTCGTGGACGAGCTCGAGCTCGGGCAGCCGCGGCGCGCCGCGCCCGACGCAGAACTCGGAGAAGGAGGCCTGCAGGTCGCCGACCTGGCGCACGTACTCCGTCCGGAATACCTGCCATCCGCTCGGGTCGTCGACGGGCAGCCCGGAGAACGGCGGTGGTAGCTCCGGGTCCTTCACCTCGAGCGGGTTGCAGGAGACGATCCGCACCCACGGGCGTCCGCTCGCCGGGATCGCAGGGAAGCCGACGACGTTGTCCTCCACCACGACGTCCGGCGCCACCTCGGCAAGGATCTCGGCAAGGCGGCTGTCGACGTAGCGCGCGCCGTCCACGAGCGCCTGCCAGGTCGGGAGGATGAACTCTCCGAGCTGGTCGAAGGTGCTCTTGCGGAAGACCGGCGCCGTGTCGCGGATGAAGTCCTTCCAGAACTGGCCCGGCTCCTCGGGCTCGACCGGCGGAGGCGCCAGGCGCATCGTCCGCTCCTCGAAGCCCTTGGCCTCGAGCGTCCCGGCGAAGGACTCCTCGACGACGAAGACGACGCGGTGCCCTCGCCGCCGCAGCACGTCCCCGATGCCGACGCAGTTGTTCGTCGGCCCGAAGGCACCCTCCGGAAAGAAGACGAACGTCCGCCCGCCGGCGGCGCTCACTCAGAGCCCGAACGGATTGAAGGGCTTGGGGCTCGTGGAGAAGAGCACGCCCTTCGTCTCGAGATAGAGATCGAGCGTGTCGATCGAGAGCTCGCGGCCGAAGCCCGACTGCTTGTAGCCCCCGAACGGGATGCCGGGGAAGGCGGTGAACGGCATGTTGATGCCGACCATCCCCGACTTGATCGCGCGCGCCACGCGATGCCCGCGCGCCGGGTCGCCCGTCCAGACGGTGGCGAAGAGTCCGTACTGCACGTCGTTCGCGATTCGGATCGCGTCCTTCTCGTCCTCGAACGGGATCGCGGTCACAACCGGGCCGAAGATCTCCTCCTGAGCCACCGTCATGGCGCTCTCGACCCCGGCGAGCACGGTCGGGAGGTAGAAGGCGCCCGCGCCGTCGCCGGCCTCGCCACCGAGCACGACCTCTGCTCCCTCCTCGCGACCCTTCTCGACGTAGCCGTGCACGCGATCGCGGTGCGCCGTCGAGATGAGCGAGCCGACCTGCGTCTCGGCGTCGAGCGGGTCGCCGACCTTGAGCTGCTTCGCAGCCTCCGCGAAGCGCGCCACGAAGTCGTCGTAGATCGAAGCCTCCACCAGCACGCGCGAGCGCGCCTCGCAGCTCTGGCCGGCGGCGTAGTAGATCGACCAGACCGAGCTCGGGATCGCGTCGTCGAGGTTCGCATCGGCGAAGACGACGGCCGGGCTCTTGCCGCCGAGCTCGAGCGTCAGCCGCTTGATCGGCTCGGAGCAGAGCCGCATGATCTCGCTCCCCGTCCGCGTCGAGCCGGTGAAGGCGACCTTGTCGACACCGGGATGCCTGACGAGATACGAGCCGGTGGTGGGGCCGTCCGCCGGGACGATGTTGATCGCGCCCGCCGGGAAGCCGACCTCGGCGGCGAGCTCGGCGACCCGCAGCACGCTGAGCGGCGTCTGCGGATCCGGCTTGAGCACGACCGCGCAGCCCGCGGCGAGCGCCGGCGCGAGCTTCCAGACCGACATGAGGAGCGGGTAGTTCCAGGGGACGATCTGCGCGCAGACGCCGACAGGCTCCTTGAGCGTGTAGCTGAGCAGCGAGCCGCCGACGGGATTCGAGCGGCCGGCGATCGAGCCGACGACGGAGCCGAAGAAGCGGAAGTTCTCGACCGCGCCCGCGATCTCGGCCTTGACGGAGGAGATCGCCTTGCCGACGTTGCGCGACTCGAGCTCGGCGAGATCCTTGCGATTCGCCTGGATCGCGTCGCCGAGTGCCTGCAGCAGCCGGGCGCGCTCGTTCGGCGGCGTCTTGCCCCACGGGCCGTCGAGCGCGGCGCGGGCGGCCTCGACGGCGCGGTCGATGTCCGCCTCGCCGCCCATGGCCGCGCGGGCCAGCGGTTCCCCCGTGGCCGGTTCCCGGAGGTCGCGGATCTCGCCCGACGCAGGCTCCACGACCTCGCCGCCGATGAAGAGCCCGTACTCCTGTCCCGCAGTCACTGCCATCCGGCGGAACTTAGCGGGTTTGCCGCGCCGCCCGGGGCGGTAGATTTCGGATCCGAAGCCACGAGAGGAGACGAGATGTCGAGCACGATCCGCGTCGAGGCAGCGCGCATCCCGGACCGGGACCGGCTGCTCGCGGCGCTGCAGGATGAGGGCCTCGACGCCGTGCCGGAGGACGAGGTAGGCATCGTCGTACCCGTGGGCGAAGGCGGAAACGAGCTATTCCACCAGGTCGAGGGCGTCGTCTTCAGCGTCGGAGCGCCCTTCGTGCCCATCGAGCACGAAGGTGTGATCTACATCCGCCCGCCGGTGGGCTAGCTCCACGGGCGGCCGGCCGGAGTCGCCCGACCGGTACCCACGACCGGTAACAGGTACCGTCACAGAACCGTCACGCGCGGTTCGCTCACCGGCTGCCGGCGCCGCCCGGCGCCGTTACAAAGACGTGCAGTACCTGTTACCGGCCGCTCTAGCGCTCGAACAGGGCCGCCTGGCCCTGACCGACGCCGACGCAGAGCGTCGCGAGGCCGTAGCGGCCTCCGCGGCGGCGGAGCTCGTGCAGGAGCGAGACGACGAGGCGGGCGCCGCTCATGCCGAGCGGATGGCCGAGCGCGATCGCTCCGCCGTTGACGTTCACTTTCTCGAGATCGAGCCCGAGATCGCGGATCACGGCGAGGCTCTGAGACGCGAACGCCTCGTTCAGCTCGACGAGGTCGATTGCCTCGAGCGAGACGCCACTCCGCTCGAGCAGCTTGCGCACGGCCGGGATCGGGCCGACGCCCATGACCCGCGGATCGACGCCGGCGACCGCGCTGCCCACGAACGTGCCGAGCGGCTCCACGCCGAGCTCGCGTGCCTTCTCCTCCGACGCGATCACGAGCGCCGCCGCGCCGTCGTTGATCCCGGACGCGTTGCCGGCGGTGACGGTCCCGCCCTCGTGGAACGCCGACTTGAGCGAGGCGAGCTTCTCGGCGGTCGTGTCGGGTCGCGGGTGCTCGTCGCGCGTCACGTCGCCGACCGGCACGAGCTCGTCGGCGAAGCGGCCGGCTTCGTCGGCAGCGGCCCAGCGCCGCTGCGACTCGAGGGCGAACGCGTCCTGATCCTCGCGCGTCACGCCCCACCGCTCGGCGACGTTCTCTCCCGTCTCGCCCATCGACTCGGGCGGAAAGAGCTCGACGAGCTTCGGATTCGTGAAACGCCAGCCCAGCGTGGTGTCGTAGAGCGGGCGGTCGCCGCGCTCGAACGGCTTCTCCGCCTTCGGAGTGACCAGCGGCGCGCGGCTCATCGATTCCTCGCCGCCGGCGACGAAGAGGTCGCCGTCCCCGGCGATCACCGCGTGGCAGGCGCCGACGACCGCCGCAAGCCCGGAGGCGCAGAGGCGGTTGACCGTGACACCGGCGGCGGTCTCGGGGAGCCCCGCCAGCAGCGCGGCCATCCGCGCCACGTTGCGGTTGTCCTCCCCTGCCTGGTTCGCTGCGCCGAACCAGACGTCCTCGATCTGCTCCACCGGCACGCCGGCGCGAGCGACAGCCTCACGGATCACGAGCGCCGCCAGGTCGTCGGGGCGCACACCGGACAGCGCGCCGCCGTAGCGGCCGATCGGCGTGCGAACAGCGGAGAGGACGACAGCCCGGCCCACGGGCGCGAATCCTACGCAGCGGCTGTGGCGCGACCGAGCAGCCTGTCGATCGCGACGAGGCCCTCGTCGCCGACGTCGACGCTGCTTGCGTTCACGTAGAGCGCGATGTGCGCCGCGCACACCTCGTCGGACATCTCCTGCGAGAGCGAGCGGACGTAGTCCCGGCTCGCCTCGGGATGGGCGAACGCGTACTCGACCGAGGCACGAATCGCAGCCTCGGCCTCGGCGGCAAGCTCCGGCTCGAGGTCGCCCCGCGCGAAGATCCCGGCCAGCGGAACGGGCAGGCCGGTCTCGCCCTCCCACCACTCGCCGAGGTCGGCGACCGACACGAGCCCGTGCTCGCCGTACGTGAACCGGCTCTCGTGGATGATCAGGCCCGCGTCCACCTCGCCCGCGACGACCGCGGCGAGGATCCGGTCGTAGCGGAGCTCGACCACCTCGCCGAGCTCCGGGACCGCGAGCCGGAGGAGCAGGAAGGCCGTCGTCTCCCGGCCCGGCACCGCGACCCGCCCGGCCGCCGCGTCCTGAAGGGAACCCGGTTCGCGGGCCACGACGAGCGGGCCGACGCCCCGGCCCAGCGCGGCCCCGCTCCGGAGCAGCCGGTAACGATCGCCTGCGGCCGCCGCAGCGCCGAAGCTGAGCTTCGAGAGCTGGAGCTCGGCTCCCGCCGCCTGCCGGTTCAGCTCCTCGATGTCGAGCAAGACCGGCTCGACCTCGAACGGCGCGGGCACGAGCCCGTGCACGAGCGCGTGGAACGCGAACGCGTCGTTCGGACAGGGGGTGAAGCCGAGCGTCAGCCTCACGAGCGGCCGAAGAACCACTTCTCGAGCGGCTTCAGGAGCTCGTCGCGGGTAAACGGCCGGACCAGCTCGCCGTGCCCGTCGCGTTCGGAGACGGTGAAGTCGTCCTCGAGCGTCTCGTTCGCCTCCTGCAGCGCATCCCCTAGCTCGTACCCTTCGAAGACGTAGTCCTCGGGCCGAGACTCCCTCGACGGACGCCGGTCGGGGTTGACGCAGCGGCCGACAGCCCAGACGCCGCCTTCCTTCCGCTCGATCCAGATCACGACCGTCTCGGGGTCGCCGTTCGAGTCGACGCCGTGGAGCACCCGCTCCGCGAACCGACCGCGGTCGGTGAACGCCTTCACGCGTGCGACTATGCCAGCTCCCGTCCGGCGCCCGCCGCCCGCGCACGCTCGACGGCCGCCGCCGCGACGGCCACGTCCCACGCGGCGAGCCCGTTCGACTTGAAGACCACGACGTCGTCGTCCGACTGGCGCCCTGCGACCTCTCCCGCGACGACCTCCTGCAGCTCGTGCACCTCGAGCCAGTCGAGGACACCAGACTCGACCGGCTCGATCAGGTCGGCCGACTCGAGCTTCGCGTCTTCGAGCGAGTCGCAGCAGACGAAGGCGGCGCGCTCGAGCACGACGTTGTCCAGCTCCCGACGGCGGCCGTCGTTCGCGCCCACCGCGCAGACGAGCGCGCCGGCGTGCAGCCACTCGCCCCGGAGCACCGGGTCGGGGGACGTCGTCGCGGTGACGACGACATCGCAGGTGGCAGGATCCTGGTGGCTCTCGCCCGCTTCGGCGCCGTGCTCCGCGCAGAAGGCGCGCAGGCGCTCCTCCGTCCGGCAGTAGGCGACGACCCGCTCGAGCTGGGGTAGGGCGGCGCGGATGCAGGCGACCTGCGACTCGGCCTGCCAGCCGCAGCCGATCACGCCGAGGCTCCTCGCGCCGCCGCGGGCCAGGTGCCTCGCTGCGACACCGCTCGCCGCCCCGGTGCGCAGCTGCCCGAGCTTGTCGGCTTCGAGCACGGCGACGAGCTCGGGCGAGTCGGTGCGGAAGAGCAGGACGACGAACCGCGCGCCCTCGCTGAAGCCGGCGTAGACCTTCGCACCGGCGTACCCGAGCTCGAGGTCGGCCGCTGCCATGACCGCCAGGGCTCCATTCTCGAGCCCCAGCCGGTAGCGCGGCCGGTTCTCGACCCTCCCGGCCGCCATACGCCGAAAGCACGCCTCGATCGCCTCCACCGCATCCGCAGGCCCGAGCAGCTCACCGACATCCGTCTCGGTCAGGTAGAGCGCCATCTGCGAATTCTGCTCGGCAGGTCCGTGAGCGCGGTGGCGAGCAGCGCCAGGCCGAAGACGTCGTAGGTCGAGCGGAAGCGAGGATCGCCGAAGTAGACGAGCGCCACAGGGACGATGCAGAGCAGGTGCGCAAGCAGCGCTTTCTCGCCCGCAGCGGTCGGTACCCGGCGCACGATGCGGACGAGGGCGAGCAGGATCGCGAGCGGCAGCAGTCCGTAGCCGTACACGGTGTTCGTCCAGTCGGTGACGTCGCT
This sequence comes from uncultured Actinomycetes bacterium, assembly GCA_963748755.1. Taxonomy (GTDB): domain Bacteria; phylum Actinomycetota; class Thermoleophilia; order Gaiellales; family Gaiellaceae; genus Palsa-739. The sequence goes on along the minus strand of CAVVKA010000003.1, from coordinate 224,740 downwards.
CAGCGTCGGCTGGCCCACCTGCGGCCACGGAATGGACGTCGCCGTCATGTCCGCCAGCACCCGCGCAGCGTGCACCGGCCACCGCCAGCCGTCGTCCGCGAGGCAATGGAGGCCCTTGCGGTAGAAGAACCCGTCCTCCCAGATCTGGCGGCCCGAGAAGTGCGCGACGTTGCCTCCCGTCAGCACGTAGACCGGCGGCTCGATGACGTAGCCGGTCGTCGCCGTCCGGACATCGACGTGGCGGATGCGGCACTGGCCGAGATAGAAGGTCACGCCGCCCTCGCGGCTGAGCGTCGTCGGCCGACCGGCGATCGCCGTGTCGAAGGCGCAGACGCCGATCAGCAGCGTCACGGCAACGGCGGCGACGGCTCCGGCTGCTTTCAGGTTCAGCCGCCTGCGAGGCAGGAACGGCAGTACGAGGATCGCGAGGTTGAGCAGGTATTGGGGCCGGATGGCGACGGCTGCCGCACCGAGCGCGCCGGCCAGCGCTCCGAGCAGTAGCGCCGGGCGGCCGACTCTGCGCTGCGCCTCGTAGCCGAGCCAGAGCGACGCGAGCAAGAGGGCCAGTCCGGGCGACTCGGAGAGGAAGTAGCCGGAGTAGGTGACCGTGAGAGGCCAGATCGCGACGAAGAGCGCGGTCAGCGCGGCGGCGGCGGGCGTCAGGAGCAGCCGGGCGAGGCGCCAGGCGAAGAACGGCGTCGCCGCGGCCAGCACCCACCAGATCGCCGCAGCTCCCCAGAGCCCGGCCCGCCCGTCACCGAGGACGGCGAGCGGCACTGCCAGGAGCAGGTGTATGCCCTGCGGCTGGAAGGTCGTGTAGGCGTCGAGCCCGTGCCAGTCGGCGATCTGCTTCGCGCCGGCCAGGTACGTGCTCATGTCCGAGTAGAGGTAGTCGAGCGGCTTGTGCAGCCAGAAGATCCAGATCCCTCGTGCAACTGCACCCACTCCGATCGCCGCGAGGGCGAAGCGGTCCCAGCGGCGGTCGGAGAGCGTCATGGGTTCCTAGTTTGAGCCGCCTCTGCGGATGCCTCCGCTGGTAGCACGACAAAGTGCGCCCGGCATGATTCGAACATGCGACCTCTGCCTCCGCAGGGCAGCGCTCTATCCCCTGAGCTACGGGCGCTCGGGACGGTCAGTGTAGCGCCGGGCTAGTCGCGCCCCAGCAGGCGCGCGAGGAGCCCCGGCCGCTGCGGGCGGCCCGGCAGATTCGCGGCGGCGACGCACTCGAGGTGCGCGTGGCGGCGACGGCTCGTATCACCCTCCGGCGCGACGAGGACGTGATCGCTCATCGCGTGCAGGCGATGGCCGCAGAGCGGGCACGTGTACGTCGCCGGCTTGAGGCTCCGGACGGGGCGAATCGAGTACCACTCAGCCGGCTCGAGCCGCGAGCGCGAGCGGCGCGTCATCCGGCACCTCCGTCCGCACGTAAGCGAGCGCGATGATGGTGCCGTCGTCGCGACGCGCGGCACTGGTGACGCGCCCGACCTCCCGCCCGTCGTGGAGGAGGGGCGCGTCCCGCTCCGGCAGCTCGGCGAGCTCGAGGACGCGCAGACCGCGGTTCGGATGGCCGCGGAAGTGCAGGCGCGCGACAGGCTCCTGCCCCGGGTAGCAACCCTTCGAGAAGGAGACGTGCGTCTCGTCGAGGCCCGCCTCCGCCGGCAGGATCCGGTCGTCGATCTCGCGCTCCCAGCGCGGAACGCCGGTCTCGATCCGCCGGAGCTCGAGCTCCTCCTCCGAGACGGTGGGCTCGAGGGCGGCGTCGAGGGCCTCCCGTGCGCCGGGCCAGTCAGTCGCGAATCCCTCCGCCCCGCCGAAGACCAGCACCGACTCGTGCTCTTCCGCCTCGATCTCGCACTCCGCCCGCAGACGCATCCGCGCCAAGTGTGCGCGCACGACCTCGCCGAGGCCCGGTTCGGTCAGGAGGAGGAAGTCCTCGGTGTCCCGCCGGAGGACGACAAGAGGAGCGATCACGCGCGCCTTGGCGGTGAGGAGAAGCGCCGGGCACGCCCCGCCCGGCGACAGGGCCTCGACGTCGTTCGAGACCATCCGCTGCAGGTAGTCAGCGGCGTCCGGTCCGGCAACGCGGACGAAATCCCGCTCTTTCGCAGCCACATCCATCCCGTCTAGTGTGCCCGGCGATGCCGCTCTTCCGCTCGAAAGCCGAGGACAAGGTGCGCGCCGCCGGCTACGACCCCGCCCGCCTGCCGCCCGGTCAGTACCTGACCGAGAAGTGGCCCGTCCTCCACGCGGGCGACGTCGCCCACGTCGACCTCGCGACCTGGACGCTGCGAATCTTCGGCGAGGTTGAGGGGGAGATCACGCTCGACTACGAGCAGCTGCGCGCGCTGCCGGCGACGGAGGTCACGACCGACATCCACTGCGTCACGCGCTGGAGCCGCTTCGACGCCGGCTTCCGCGGCGTGCACTGGCGGGAGCTCGCCGGGCTCTGCCACCCCAAGCCGTCCGCGCGCTTCGCGATCGCGCACGCCGAGGCCGGTTACACCGAGAACGTGCCGCTGTCGGCGCTCGAGGAGGAGAACGCGCTCGTCGCCTACGAAGCGGACGGCGAGCCGCTCACCCCCGAGCACGGCGGCCCGGTGCGGCTCCTCGTCCCGTCCCGCTACTTCTGGAAGAGCGCGAAGTGGCTGAACGGGATCGAGTTGGCCGCATCCGACCGGCCCGGCTTCTGGGAGCGCTACGGCTACCACAACGACGCCGATCCCTGGCAAGAGGAGCGTTACGGCTTCTGAGTGACGAGAACCGTCGCCACTTCGAGCGACTTGCCTCTAAAGGTTTCACTGCCTATTGTCGATGTAGGCGTCGAACCACCTCCCCCTAGTAGAAACGGCGCCCCTGCAAGGGGGCGCCGTTTCTCTTTAGTACCGAGCCCTGGGGCTCGTTACATCATCCCGCCCATGTCCGGCATGCCGGCGCCGGCGCCCACGGGATTCTTCTCCGGGGCCTCGGCGACGACCGCCTCGGTGGTCAGGATGTTCTTCGCGATCGACGCCGCGTTCTGCAGCGCCGACCGGGTGACCATGGTGGGGTCGCCGATCCCGCTCTTGAGCAGGTCCTCGACCTCTCCGGTCTCGACGTTGAGGCCGAAGCCCTTCTCGGCGCCCCGCACCTGCTGCACGGTGACGGAGCCCTCGAGGCCCGCGTTGTACGCGAGCTGGCGAAGCGGCTCCTCGAGCGCGCGGATGATGATCTGCGCACCCGTCCGCTCGTCGCCCTCGAGCTTGCCGAGGACGTCGTCGCGGATCGCGTCTGCCGCGTTGATGAGCGCGACGCCGCCGCCCGGGACCTGGCCCTCCTCGAGAGCCGCGCGGGCCGCCTGCAGCGCGTCCTCGACGCGGTGCTTCTTCTCCTTCATCTCGGTCTCGGTCGAAGCGCCGACCTTGACCACGGCGACGCCGCCGGACAGCTTTGCGAGCCGCTCCTGGAGCTTCTCGCGGTCGAAATCGGAGTCGGTGTTCTCGATCTCGGACTTCAGCTGCTTGATCCGGCCCTTGATGGCATCGGTCTCGCCGGCCCCGTCGATGATCGTCGTCGTGTCCTTGTCGATCACGATACGGCGGGCGCGGCCGAGCTGAGAGAGCTTCGTGTTCTCGAGCTTGAGGCCCATCTCCTCGGTGATCACCTCGCCGCCGGTGAGGATCGCGATGTCCTCGAGCATCCGCTTGCGGCGATCGCCGAAGCCGGGCGCCTTGACGGCGACGGCCTGGAAGGTGCCGCGGAGCTTGTTGACGACGATCGTGGCGAGCGACTCGCCCTCGACGTCCTCCGCGACGATCAGCAGCGGCTTACCGGACTGGATGACCTGCTCGAGTACCGGCAGGAGGTCCTTGACCGCGCCGATCTTCTGGTTGGCGACGAGGATGTAGGGATCCTCGAGCACCGCCTCCATCCGCTCGGGGTCGGTGATCATGTACGGCGAGAGGTAGCCCTTGTCGAACTGCATGCCCTCGGTGAACTCGAGCTCGAGCCCGAGGGTCTGGCCCTCCTCGACGTTGACGACGCCGTCCTTGCCGACCTTCTCGATCGCGTCGGCGATGACGTCGCCGATCTCCCGCTCGCGCGAGGAGACGGTCGCGATGCGAGCGATGTCCTCGCGGCCGGAGACGTCCTTGGACTGCTCCTTGAGGTTCTCGACGACCGCGTCGACCGCCGTCTCGACGCCGCGCTTCAATCCCATCGGGTTGGCGCCCGCCGCGACGTTCTTCAGTCCCTCGCGGACGATCGCCTGTGCGAGAACCGTGGCGGTCGTCGTGCCGTCGCCCGCGACGTCGTTCGTCGCCGTCGCGACCTCGCGCACGAGCTGTGCGCCCTGATTCTCGAAGACGTCCTCGACCTCGATCTCACGCGCGATCGTGACGCCGTCGTTCGTGATGGTCGGGGCGCCGAACTTCTTGTCGAGCACGACGTAGCGCCCCTTCGGGCCAAGGGTGACCTTGACCGCGTCGCAAAGGATGTTCACGCCGCGCTCGAGCGAGCGCCGCGCATCCTCGTTGAACTTCAGCTCCTTGTGAGCCATGTCTTCTTCTTACCTCCGTTTGTCTTTAGGCGGTTGCGCCGGCCGGCTCGCGATCGCCGGTGACCTTGGCGAGCACGTCCGACTCGCGCAGGATCAGGTAGTCGTCGGTACCGACCTTGATCTCGGTCCCGCCGTACTTGGAGAAGACGATCTCGTCGCCCTCCGCCAGGTCCATCGGGACGAACTTTCCGTTGTCGTCCCGGGAGCCCGGGCCGACGGCGAGGACGCGGCCGCGCTGCGGCTTCTCCTTCGCGGTGTCCGGAAGCACGATGCCGCTCGTCGTCGTCTCTTCCTCTTCGAGGACCTCGACGATGAGGCGGTCACCAAGCGGCTTCAGGTTCATTCAGAGCCTCCTGACTAGCTTCAGTGACTGTTCCTGGCACTCTCCCATCGAGAGTGCCGGAGCCATTGTACGGTTGGCACTCCAACCATGCAAGTGCCAACTGGTAGAACCGGGCACGTGCAGCGGGAGTTCTCAGCCGGCGGCGTGCTCGTGCGGACGATCCGCGGGCGGCAGATGCTCGCGGCGATCCGGCCGAGCGGCAAGGAGCGTATCTGGGCGCTGCCGAAGGGCCATATCGACGCGGGCGAGTCGGCGGCCGAGACGGCGATGCGGGAGGTGCGAGAGGAGACCGGCGTCGAGGGCCGGCTCGTCGAGAAGCTCGGCGATATCCGCTACGTCTACACCGCCTCGTGGAAGGGAGGGGAGCGGATCTTCAAGGTCGTGAGCTTCTTCCTGCTGCGAGCGGGTCGAGGGCGGATCGGAGAGATCGACGAGGCGATGCGGGTCGAGGTGGCGGAAGCGCGCTGGCTGCCCCTCGAGGAGGCGCCGCGGCTCCTGTCCTACGACGGCGAGCGCAAGATGGCGGCGAAGGCGCTCGAGAGGCTGCAGCCATGAAAGGCCCGCTCTCGGTCGCGGACTACGAGCGGCTCGCCGAGGAACGGCTCGAGCCAGGGCCCTGGGCGTACCTTGCCGGCGGGTCCGGGGACGAATGGACGCTACGCGAGAACCGAGCCGCCTTCGCGCGCTGGACCTTCCGGCCTCGCGTCCTCTGCAACGTGTCCGGGATCTCCACGGCGACGACCGTGCTCGGTACCCCCATCGGGCTGCCGGTCGTCGTGGCGCCGGTCGCCTACCAGCAGCTCTACCACCCCGACGGCGAGTGCGCCACTGCGCGTGGCGCCGCCGCGGCAGACACCGGCATCGCCGTCTCGACGTTCTCGACGAGGACGCACCAGGAGATCGCGGCCGCGGCCCCGGGGCTCCTGCAGTGGTGTCAGCTCTACGTCTTCCAGGACCGCGGGGTCACGCGTGAGCACCTCGCGGGCGCTGCAGCCGCCGGCTGCAGCGCGGTCGTCCTCACCGTCGACACGCCGCGGCTCGCCCAGCGCGAGCGCGACCTCCGCGTCGGCTTCGAGATTCCCTCTGACCTGCCGCTCCCGTACGCCCGCGATGCGATCGGCGCGACGTCGCAGAACCCCGCCGACCAGTTCGCGCTGCTCGACCCCTCTGTCTCGTGGCGCGACCTCGAGTGGATCGCGAGGGAAGGGCAGCTGCCCGTCGTCCTCAAGGGAGTCGTCACCGCCGAGGACGCGGAGCTCGCGGTCCAGCACGGCGCCGCGGCGATCGTCGTCTCGAACCACGGCGGCCGTCAACTGGACGGAGTGCCCGCCACGCTCGACGCGCTGCCGGAGGTGGCCGACGCAGCCGCCGACCGGGTCGAGGTCTACCTCGACGGCGGCATCCGGCGGGGCACCGACGTGGCCAAGGCGCTCGCGCTGGGCGCGCGCGCGGTGCTCGCCGGCCGGGCGCCGATCTTCGGGCTCGCGGCGGCGGGGGAAGACGGCGTACGCCACGTGCTCGAGCTTCTGCGCGACGAGCTGGCACTGGCGCTATGCCTGCTCGGCTGCACCGCACCCGACGACCTCACGCCTGCGCACGTTCAACGTTCCGCCACGTAGCTGGCAGACTCCCGGCCACGGTGTACGCCCTCAACTTCTACTCGCCGCTCGTCGCGGACCAGCTCCGGTCGGGCCGCAAGTCGGCCACGATCCGGCTCGGCGACAAGTCCGGCAAGTACAAGAAGGGCATGGTCGTGCGCGTCCTCTGCGGCGTCCGCTTCAGTCCGCGCGAGCACGTCTTCGACGCCGTGATCGACAAGGTCGAGGTGAAGACGCTCGGCGAGCTGTCGCCGCGGGAGATCGAGCACGACAACCCGGAGATACGGCGCACCGACGAGATGGCCAACTTCCTCGGCCAGCTCTACAACCGTGACGTGGAGCGCGACGATCTCGTCACGGTCATCCGCTTCTCGCAGATCATGACCGGGCCGGTGGCGCAGCCGTTCCTGGAGTTCTAGGCCGGACGCGGCGAGCACCGCGCCCGGCCCTGGCGGTGCCTACTGCACCCAGGTGTACGTGGTGCTGCTCGACCCCAACGAGTTCGCCACGCGGACCGTGAACGTGTGCTTCCCGGTCGGCAGGTAGTAGTAGGTGGTCGGCGAGGAGCACGAGACCGGGAGCCGGCTGTCGAGCGTGCAGGTCGTGCTCGTGACGGTGCCCGTCGTCGTCCAGGCGAACCTCGAGTACCACGCGTGCGCAACGGGCAGCGAGGTGAAGCGCACGGTCGGCGCGGCGGACACGGGCGAGGCGATCGTCCACGCGTACGTCGCGCTCGAGGAGCCGGCTCCGTTCGCTGCCGTGACGACGAAGCGGTGCGAGCCCACAGCGAGCCCCGAGTAGGAGCGCGGCGACGTGCACGCGACGGCCGCACCGCCGTCGAGGGAGCAGGTGACGCTCGTCGGCGAGCCCGAGGTCGCGAACGCGAAGGTCGCCAGCGTCGACGTCGTGCTCACCCCCGGACCGGACGAGATCGTCACGCCCGGCGCGGCGGGGCCTGGAGCAGGTGGCGGCGGCGGCGGCGGCGAGCCCGAGTCGAGCAGAGTGCCGAAGTCCTGCGTCCAGTACCAGTAGCCGTTGGCACCGCGGACGGCACCGACTCCGATCGCCCGGAAGGACGAGTTCTCGATGTTGGCCTTGTGGCCCGGCGAGTTGAGCCAGGCGTTCATGACATCCTGCGGCGTCTGGTAGCCGTAGGCGATGTTCTCGCCCCAGCCGATGTTGACCATCGGATAGCCACACGCGGCGAGCCGGTCGGAGACCGTCCGGGCCACCGGCGGAGCCGGGTCGTCGTGCTGCATGTACTGGTAGTAGGCCATGTGCGCCGACTTCCACTGCGCGGACGCAGTGAGGGTCGGCGAAACCCCGAGCGTGGAAAGGCCCATGGCCTGACGATGCTGGTTCACGAGTGTCACGACCTGAGCCGCGAACGTCGTGTCGGGCGCGCCCCAAGCCGCGTCGCGCGTGCAGTTGCCGACGACCGCCGACGCGCGGCCCGGCACGACGAGCGCAACGCTGGCGACGAGCACGGTGGCGGCGAGAACGAGCGCGTGCGGAACGAAACGTCCTGTCTTTTGAAGCAAGCTGAAAACCCCCAAGTCGGCGCCCGACCGACCCGGTCCGGCGCATTTCCTCCCCGGGCAGTGTTACACGGATATCGGCAAGTCGCTGGGTCGCCGGAACCCTCGCGCGAGTTACCTCCTGTGAGGCTTCGTCAGCTCGCCGAGCGGCCCGGGCTCGATGTCGCTGCGCCCGCCTAGCTCGAGTCGATGCCGACGCGGGCCGACATGCGGTCCTGCAGGTGGTCGGCGCCGGGCAGGGTCGCCGTCGCCACGGCGGCGCCGGCCACGAGCGTGACGGCGAGTAGCCCGAGCCGGAGCCCGAGCCCCGGGTAGCGCGCGCGGAGCCCATCCCCCACGCGCCCAAGCCGCGCGAGGACGTGGATCGATGTCGAGGCGAGCCAGACGACGAAGCTGGCCTTGTGCAGCCCGACCGCGGTCCCGCTCGTCTCCTGCACGGCGATGAGATAGACGCCCGTGCCGAAGAGCGCGATCGTCGAGGCGACCACGACCGGCGCGACGACGACCCGCAGCGGGAGCGCGGGCGGCCCGCGGAGCACGTACTCCTCGCGGCCGAGGTAGTAGCGCAGCATGCGCCAGCCGGTGCTCCCCATCTTCAGCGCGACGATCGGGATGAGGAACATGCCGACGAACGCGTGCACCGTGAGCAGCGCGCGCAGGTTGAGCAACGTCGCACCCTCGACCGCGAGGAAGACGACGAGGAGGATTCCCACGAGCGCCGTGAGCTGTCCGTTGCCGCCCGGATTCGCCCTCATCGCGCCCGGCGGATCTTCGAGCCGAAGAGCTCGTTCGGTCGCACCTGCGCGCCGCACCCCTCGCAGTCGACGACGGCGAGGGATGAGAACGGCTCCCCGCACGCACGGCAGCGGCGCAGCAGCTCGCCCCCGCACTGCGGACAGGTCTCGGGCAGCTCGGCCTCGAACTCCTCGAACCAGCGCCGCGCCGCGCCGCAACCGAGGCAGAACGCGACCCAGTCTCCGAGGACCTTTCGACGCTCCTCCCTCAGCCAGTCCGCCGCTTTCGCCACGTCCTGACGATAGCCGTCGTCGCCGCGACGTCTTCCGGCTGCGGCCGCCTTCAGGCCGGAGTCCCTACGCTCTTTCGCGCGTGCCTGCGCCTGAGCCCTTTCCCAAGATCGAGCTGCACGTCCACCTCGAAGGAACGGTCCGGCCCGCGACGCTGCGCGCGATCGCGAAGCGGAACGACTACGCGCTGCCGGACGACCTGGAGTCGCTCTACCGCTTCCGGGACTTCGCGCACTTCATCGAGGTCTGGATCCTGACGACGAACGCCCTCCGTACGGCGGAGGACTTCCGTCAGGTGGTGACCGACTACGCCGGCGAGGCCGCAGCGCACGGAGCCGTCTATCTCGAGGCGATCTTCAGCCCCGCCGAGCGCGTCGCGCGGGGCGTCGGCTGGGACGAGATCTTCAGCGGCTACTGCGACGGCGCGCAGGAGGCACGCGAGCTGCACGGCGTCGAGGTGCGCCTGACACCGGACATCTATCGCGGGGCGACGCCCGAGCAGGCCGAGCAGGTCGTCCGCTACTCGGCCAAGTACCGCGATCGGGGAGTCGTCGCCGTCGGGCTCGGCGGCCTCGAAGCGGAGTACCCGCCGGAGCCGTACGAGCCGGCGTTCGCGCTCGCCCGCTCTCTCGGCCTGGCCTCCGTGCCTCACGCCGGCGAAGCTGCGGGCGCGGCTTCCGTTCGCGGCGCGCTCGACGCGCTGGCGGCCGACAGGATCCGCCACGGGATCCGCTCGATCGAGGATCCCGGTCTCGTCGCCGAGCTCGCCGGCCGCGGCACCGTCCTCGACGTCTGTCCGCTCTCGAACCTCCGCACGGGCGTCGTCAGGTCGCTCGAGGAGCACCCGCTGCCGCAGCTCGTGGCCGCCGGCGTCCTCTGCTCGATCTCGACCGACGACCCGGCGATGTTCGACACGGACCTGACGTGCGACTACGAGGCCGCCTTCTCGCTCGGCCTGTCGCCGCGCAGCGCCTACGAGGCGGGGCTCGCCGGCGCGCTCTGCGACGACGAGGCGCGAAGCCGGCTACACCAGATCGGCGATGCCTTCGCCTGGGATCGTTAGATTTCGGGCGATGGCGATTGCAAGGGAAGCCGAGCCCGTCGGGTCGCTCCACGAAGTGCGCGAGGCGGGCCTCGACCGCGAGGACCTGCTCGGCGTCTACCGCAACATGCTGATCACGCGCGGCGTCGAGGAACGCGGCCACATCCTCTACCGCCAGGGCAAGATCCCGGGCTCCTTCTACACCGGCCGCGGCAACGAGGCCGCTGCCGTCGGCGTCGCGACGGCGATGGGACCGGAAGACGTCGGCACGCCGCTCCACCGCGACATGGGCGTGCACATCGTGCGAGGCGTCGATCCGTGGCGGATCTTCGCCCAGTACATGGGCCGCCAGGACGGCCCGACGCACGGCCGCGACGGCAACGTGCACATGGCCGACTCGCAGCTGGGGCTGATCGCCATGGTCAGCCACCTGCCGGCGATGCTCCCGGTCGCCACCGGCTGCGCGCTGGCCTTCCGGATTCGCGACGAGTCGCGCGTCGCAGTCGGCTGGTTCGGCGAGGGAGCCTCGGCACGCGGTGACACGCACGAGTCGATGACCTTCGCAGGCACGCGCAAGCTGCCGGTCGTCTTCGTCTGCGACAACAACCAGTGGGCGTATTCGACGCCGACCCACCTCGAGTTCGCCACCGAGCACGTCGCCGACCGCGCCGAGGCGTACGGCTTCGAGGGAGTGGTCGTCGACGGCACGGACGTCCTCGCGGTCTACCGCGAGGCGAAGCGCGCCATCGACAAGGCGCGTGCCGGAGGCGGGCCGACGCTGCTCGAGTGCCTCACGTTGCGCATGGAGGGCCATGCCGTCCACGACGACGCCTTCTACGTCCCGAAGCCGCTCTTCGAGCGCTGGGCGGAATCCGACCCCATCGAGCGGTTCCGCACCTGGCTGCGCGACAACGCCGAACTGACCGACGAGGAGGAGGACGAGATCGCGAGCGGCGTCAAGCGTCAACTCGCGACCGCGCTCGAGCGCGCCGAGGAGTCTCCGCAGCCCGACCCGTCCACCCTCACGGACGGCGTCTTCGCCTCGCCCGAGGATCTCGACACGCCGCATCACAAATAATGGCGGAACTGACCTATTTGCAGGCAATTTCCGACGGGCTCCGTACCGAGATGCGGCGCGACAAGCGCGTCTTCCTGATCGGCGAGGACGTCGGGGTCTACGGAGGCGCCTTCAAGGTCTCGCTCGGCTTCCAGGAGGAGTTCGGCCCCTGGCGCGTCATCGACGCGCCGCTCGCCGAGGCAGCGATCGTCGGCGGCTGCACCGGCGCCGCGATCATGGGCCTGCGCCCCGTCGCCGAGATGCAGTTCGCGGACTTCATCTCCTGCGCCTGGGACCAGCTCGTCACCGTCGCCGCGAAGCAGCGCTGGCGAGCGGGCACGCCTGTGCCGATGGTCGTGCGCCTGCCGTCGGGCGGCGGCTTCTCGGGCGGGCCCTTCCACTCCCAGAACCCGGAGTCGTCGTTCGCCCACATCCCGGGCCTGAAGTGCGTCTGCCCGGCGACACCGGAGGACGCGAAGGGACTGCTGATCAGTGCGATCGAGGACCCGAGCCCGGTGCTCTACTTCGAGCACAAGCACCTCTACCGCCGCATCAAGGGAGAGGTGCCGGAGGAGCGCTACACGACACCGCTCGGCAAGGCGCGGATCCACCGGGAGGGCGACGACGTCTCGGTGATCACGTGGGGGGCGATGGTCTACACGGCCGACGAGGCGGCACAGCAACTCGACTCCGACGGGGTCTCGGTCGAGATCGTCGACCTGCGCACCGTCATGCCGTGGGACAAGGCCGCGGTGCTCGAGTCGGTGCGCAAGACGTCGAAGGTGCTCGTGCTGCACGAGGACACGCGTAGCGGCGGCTTCGGCGGCGAGATCGCGGCGACGATCGCCGAGGAGGCGTTCGAGGACCTCGACGGCCCCGTGAAGCGGCTCGCCGCTCCCGACACGCCCGTCCCGTTCTCGCCGCCGCTCGAGAAGGCCTACATCCCGCAGGTCGAGGACGTTGTCGGCGCCCTGCGTCAGCTGGCGGAGTACTAGGAGGGAATCGGATGGCCACGGAGACCGCAGTCGACGTCGTGATGCCGCAGATGGGCGTGTCCGTCTCGGAAGGGACGATCACCCGCTGGCTGAAGCAGGAGGGCGAGCAGGTCGAGGCCGACGAGCCGCTGCTCGAGATTTCCACCGACAAGGTCGACACCGAGGTGCCGAGCCCGGCCTCCGGGACACTGACCCAGATCCTCGTCCAGGAGGGCGAGACGGTCGACGTCGGCACGAAGCTCGGCCAGATCGGCGGCGCTGCCGGCGAGGCTCCTCCTGCCGCTGCGGAGCCCGAGGCACCACCCGCGGCCGAGGAGACACCGGAGCCCGCAACCGCCGGGGCTGCGGCCGAAGCGGTCGCCGCCTCACCCGCGGAGACTCCAGCGCCGACGGCGCCCGAGCCGTCCGCGGCTCCACCGGCAGCGCCCGCGCCGACCGGCAACGGGAAGGCGTTCGTGTCCCCGGTCGTGGCGCGGATCGCGTCGGAGCACGGCGTCGACCCGTCCCGGGTTCCCGGCACGGGCTCGGGCGGACGCGTGACGAAGAAGGACATCCTTGCCTTCGTCGAGTCAGGCGGGGCACAGGAGCAGGCTGCCCCGGCTCCCGAGCAACCGCCGGCCGAAGCCCCGGCAGCCGCGCAGCCGCAGGCTCCGGCTCCCGCTCCCCCGGCCCCGGCGAAGGAGTCGGCCGCGCCGGCGAAGCCTCTCGCTCCGGCACCGGTCGCTCCCGGCGAGACGCTGCCCGGCGAGACCGTCGAGCCGATGACCGCCATGCGGCGCGGCATCGCCGAGCACATGCGCCGCTCGCTCGACACCGCCGCACACGTCACGAGCGCGATCGAGGTCGACTTCTCGCGGATCGTGGCTGTGCGCGAGCGGCTGAAGAAGGAGTACCAGGCCGCCTACGGCATCAACCCGACCTACCTCGCATTCGTGGCCAAGGCCTCGGTCGAGACACTGCGCGACTACCCGTACGTGAACGCCGAGATGCGCGGCGACTCGATCGTCACGCGCAACTTCGTCAACCTCGGCATCGCCGTCGAGCTCGCCGAAGGGAAGGGCCTGATCGTCCCGGTCATCCGCAACGCCGAGGGCCTGAACCTGCTCGGCCTGGCGCGAGGCATCGCGGAGATCGCCGCCAAGGCTCGGAACAAGCAGCTCGTCCCGGACGACGTCCAGGGCGGGACGTTCACGATCACGAACCCGGGCGGCTACGGCACCTTCCACGGCACCCCCGTGATCAGCCAGCCGCAGTCGGCGATCCTGGGCACGTACGCGCTCGTGAAGCGGCCGTGGGTCGTCGAGGACGAGAACGGGAACGACGCGATCGCGATCCGGCCGCTGATGAACATCACGCTGACGTACGACCACCGGCTCGTCGACGGCGCCCTGGCGGGCCGCTTCCTGCGCGACCTGCGCGAGCGGCTCGAGGGCTGGGAGGGCGAGGAGGGCTAGTCAGCCCTCGCCGACCGCCCGCCGGAGCCCTGCGAGCACACCGAGGAGCGGCTCCGGGATCTCCTCCGGCTCGAGCGCCTCGAGCAGCAGCGGCGGGTAGCGCTTGCTCCGCCGGTCGGATGCCTGGAGCCAGCGGCGAAGCTGCGCCTCCACCGGACGTCCGCGCCAGAAGGGCTGGTTCTGGAAGTTGCGGAACGTGTCGAGGTCGCCCTGCGCCGCGAGCACGGCCTCGACGCGCTCCGGCCCCACCGCGCGAACGAGCTCCTCCTCGAGGTCCGCCCTGCACACGAACACCGCATCGCCGAGCGCGCGGCGGAAGTACCGCTCCTCTCCCGCGTCGCACATGCCGACGAGCCGGACGCCGTCGTAGCCGGCCACGACGCGCGCGACGGCCTGGGCGCCGCCGATCGGGACGATCTCGCGCGTAGCCGGGTCCAGTCCGAGACGCCGCGCTGTGGCTTCGAGCGCGATGCGGTCTGTGATGCCCTCGACGAGGATCACGGCCATGCCGTGACGCTAGTACACGCGTCCGCAAGTTATGGCCTCTTCCCGGCGGCGTCTCGCCGGAAAGCGACCGAACTTACAGACGCGTCTACTAGCCTGCGTGCGTGGCGACCGGCGGTTACCTGCTCCAGCTCGGCGAGGTGCCGTACCTCGAGGCGTGGGAGCTGCAGCGCTCGCTGGCCGGCGCGGTCTCGCAGGGCGCGATTCCCGACACGATCGTGCTGCTCGAGCACCCGCCGGTCGTGACCCTCGGCCGGCGCACCGACGAGAGCGCCGAGCTCCACGTCCCGGAGGGCGCGAAGGTCGAGGTGGTCGAGACCGACCGCGGCGGCAAGTCGACCTACCACGGCCCGGGCCAGCTCGTCTGCTACCCGATCCTCGACCTGAAGCGGCACGGAGGCGACGTGAAGCAATACGTCCGCAACCTGGAGGAGGCGCTGATCGGCACGCTCGGCCCGCTCGGCGTCGAAGGGACACGGCTCGAGGGACTGACTGGCGTCTGGCTCGAGCGGCCGCCGCGCAAGATCGCGTCGATCGGAGTGCATGTCTCACGCTGGGTGACGACGCACGGCTACGCGCTCAACGTCGACCTCGATCCGGCGCCGTTCACCGACTGGATCACGGCCTGCGGGCTCGAGGACGCGATGTTCACGACGATCGCGCGCGAGCTCGAGCGACCGGTGACCGTCGACGAGGTGCGGCCGAATGCCGTGGCGGCGCTCGAAGAGGTGTTCGAGCTGGAGCTCGAGGAGCTGCCTGCGGAGGACGACGGCGGCCTCTGGCCGCAGCCGCTCCATGCGCAGCTCGCGGCGAAGACGTAGGCCTAGGGCAGCCAGCCGTCCCGGTATGCGGTCTGCTGCCGGGCCGGGAACCGAGCGTAGGCAACGCCGGGCTCGGTGGTCTCCTCCTCCACGGAGGCACCGTGCCTTGCGGCGGTGGAGTCGACCGTGTAGGCGCCCGAATCCTCTCCGGGCGTTCGCGAGCCGACCGCGACGATGACGCACGAGCCGCTGCCGGCGCCCACGATCACGTGGTCGGCCCTGGGCGGACAGTGGACGAGATCCCAGGCCCGAAGCTCCCGCTCCTCTCCCTCGACCACGAGTAGCGCCTCGCCCGAGATGACGAGGAAGTCCTCCTGCTCGTCCTCCCAGTGGTACATCGCCATCGGCTGGCCGGGCTCGAGGACACTGACGTTGATGCCGAGCCGCTCGAAGGCGGCGCGGTCGCCCTCGAAGAAGGTCAGCTTCCCGCCCGTCCCTTCGAGGTTCCAGCGCGCGTCCTTCGCGTTGAGCACGAACCAGCCTTCGCCCGCCGGGATCAGCCCGTGCTCGGTCGGCTCGAGTGGCGCCTCGGGAACCGACGTCACGGCAGCCAGTCTGGGCGGAACTCGCCGTCCGTCCGCCGCGGGAAGCGCGCGTACGCGACCGCCGGGTCGTTCGTCTCCTCCTCGGCGGAGGCGTCGTGCTTCATTGCGACCTCCGAATAGGGATAACCGCCCCAATCCGGCCCCGCCTGGTTCTGGCGCGCCCCGAGAGCGAGGATGGCGCTCGGCCCGGAGCCGGCGCCGACGATCGTGTGTGGAACGTTCGGCGGGCAGTGGAAGTAATCCCACTGTCGCAGCGGCCGCTCCTCGTCGGCGACGATGAGGAGTGCCTCGCCCGAGAGGACGAGGAAGCCCTCCTGGTCGGCCTCCCAGTGGTACATCGACATCGGCTCTCCGGGCGCGAGGACGAAGAGGTTCGCTCCGACCTGCGCCTCGTCGTCGCCGACGAGATCGGCCACGAATCCCCTGGAGCCGCGATCCCACCACTTCGTGTCGCGGATGTTGCGGACGAACCAGCTCATCCGCGCGGAACTCTACGCGCGAAGCCCGTCGAGTACGACGCCGAGGTAGAGCCGCCACTCCCCTGCGGGAGCGTTCGTCAACGCGGAGCGCACGAGGAGCCGTACGTCCTGCGCCTTCACGTCGCGCCGCACGGCACCGGCGCGCTGCGCGCGGGAGACGATCCGGTCGGCGAGCTTCTCGAGCTCGGCCGCGCCGGGCTTGGTCCCGCAGTGGACGACACACCGGTGCAGGCCCGGGGTGCTCATGTTGAGCTCCGCCAGGCGCCAGACGAAGTCGAAGAACGCCCCGCCTGGGTCGCCGCCCGCGAGCGCTTCCTTCGCGAGCGCGCACATCTCGTCGACGTGGCGCTCGATCACGGCGAACATCAGGTCGTCCTTCGTCGGGAAGCGGCGGAAGACCGTCCCGTGGCCCACTCCCGCGAGCCGGGCGATCTCGTCGATGCTCGCGTCGGGGCCCGACGCGGCGAACACTTCCTGGGCCGCGTCGAGCACCCGCTCGAGATTTCGTCGCGCGTCGGCGCGCAGCTCGGTCATCAGGCGGCGCTCGCCAGGGCCGGCTCGGACTTCGCCTCAGCCTCGATCCGCGCCACGTCCCGCTTGCGCAGCAGCGCGAGCAAGACGACGAGGCTCAGGGCGACGAGAACGCCTGCACCGGCGAACGCGTAGTGGAAGCCGTGAACCTGTGCGGCGGGAGAGCCTCCATGCGTGTGGCTCGCCGCGATCGTGGTGAGGATCGCGAGGCCGAGCGCCCCGCCGACCTGCTGCGACGTGTTGAAGAGCCCGGAGGCGAGCCCCTGGTCCTCGTCCTCGAGTCCGGTCGTGGCCACGAGCGTCAGCGGCATGAAGATGGCGCCCATCCCGAGCGAACCGATGATCATGCCCGGCAGGACGTCGACCGCATACGAGCCGCCGACAGGCATCCGGGCGAACAGGACCATCCCGATGACGGTCAGGACCATTCCGGCGGCGGCAACGGGCCGAACGCCGATCCGTGGAGCGAAGCTCGAGGCGAGGCCCGCCGAGAGCATGACCCCGGCCGTGAACGGCAGGAAGGAGACGCCGGCCTTCAGCGGGCCGAAGCCGAGCACGTTCTGGATGTAGAGCGAGTTGAAGAAGAACATCGCGAACATCCCCGAGAACGCGAGGAACATGGCCAGGTTCGCCGTCAGCAGCGAGCGGACGCGGAAGATCGAGAGCCGGACGAGCGGCTCGGCCGAGCGCTGCTCGATCAGGACGAACGCCGTGAGCAGCGCAGCCGCGGCGATGAAGGAGCCGATGGTCACCGTCGAGCCCCAGCCGTGCTGGGCCGAGTTCACGAGCCCGTACACGAGCACCATCAACCCGCCCGTGACCGTGACCGCGCCGGCGATGTCGTAGCCGTGGTGCACATGCTCGTCCTTCGACTCCGGGACGATCCGAAGCGCGGCGAGGAACGTGAGGATGCCGACCGGGACGTTGACGAAGAAGATCCAGCGCCACGAGAGCGACTGGGTGAGCGCACCGCCGAGCACGAGACCGACCGCCGAGCCGCCGATCGCGATCGCGGCCCAGACGCCGAGCGCGCGCGCCCGTTCCTTCCCCTCCGCGAACGTCGTCGAGATGATCGAGAGCGCGGCCGGCGAGATGAGCGCGGCGCCGAGGCCCTGGAGCGCCCTGAAGCCGATCAGCATCCCGGAGCTGCTCGAGATCCCGTCGAGCAGCGAGGCTGCGGTGAAGACCACGAGGCCGACGAGGAAGAGCCGCTTCCGTCCCAGAAGGTCGCCCGCACGCCCGCCGAGCAGCAGGAAGCCGGCGAACACGAGCGTGTACGCGTTGATCACCCACTGCAGGCTCGCTTCGGTGAAGCCGAGCGAAGACTGGATGTGCGGCAGCGCGACGTTCACGATCGTCGCATCGAGGACGACCATGAACTGCGCGAGGCAGATGATGACGAGTACGACCCATGGGTTCGTGGAATGGCGGCTCATTCTCCTCCTCGACTTGTAAGCGGATTCTTAAGCGGACTCTGCAGTCCGTTTCAGGCTAGCAGCGGTCGGTTCCCCTACGCCACATAGACTGGAACGCCGGCATGAACTCATCGCTTCCCGTCGCCGAGAGGCCCCGCAGGCCCGAGTGGATGAAGGTGCGCGCGCCGTCGAAGGACGGCTCGTACTTCGACGTCCAGAAGCTCGTGCACGGGCTCTCGCTGCACACGATCTGCGAGGAGGCGCGCTGCCCGAACATCTCCGAGTGCTGGGGCCGCGGCACCGCGACCTTCCAGATCCTCGGCGACACGTGCACCCGCGCCTGCCGCTACTGCTACGTCCACTCCGGCAAGCCCGAGTCGCCGCCGGACCCACTCGAGCCGCTGCGGCTCGCCCAGGCGGCCGCGCAGATGCAGCTCAAGCACGTCGTCGTCACCTCCGTCGACCGGGACGACGTCCCCGATCGCGGCGCCGGCCACTACGCGGCGACGATCCGGGCGCTCAAGGCGAGACTGCCGGAAGCCTCCGTGGAGGTACTGACGCCCGACTTCCTCGGGGTCGAGGAGGAGGCGCTGCAAACGGTGCTCGCCGCGCGGCCCGAGGTGTTCAACCACAACATCGAGACGGTCCGGCGCCTGCACGCCCGGATGCGAGGCGCGAAGGCAAGCTACGAGGGCGCGCTCCGGCTCCTGCGCCGCGCGAAGGAGGTCGCGGAGTATCCGGTGCTGACGAAGTCGGGGATCATCGTCGGCCTCGGCGAGACGAACGACGAGGTCGTCCAGACGATGCGCGACCTGCGCGCGAACGGCGTCGACGTCGTCACGATCGGCCAGTACCTCCAGCCGAGCGCGAAGCACGCGCCGATCGACCGCTGGGTCCATCCCGACGAGTTCCGCTGGTTCCGCGAACAGGGAGAAGCGCTCGGTTTCGGCTCGGTCTTCTCAGGCCCGCTCGTGCGCTCGAGCTACCGCGCCGACGAGCAGCGCCACGCGGCCGAGACCGGTCGCGGCGCGCCGGCGTACTAGGGCATGACGTGGCCCGGCTCGCCGCACTCCTCGCTGTCGGCGCCCTCGGTGCAGCGGTGAGCGGGACCGCCCGGGCTGCCTCTCCCGCCCTGCACGTCGAGCTCCGTCCACTCGTCGTCTCGGGCGCACATTTCTCCCCCGGCGAGCGCATCACGGTGCTCGCCACCTACGCGCCGTCGAAGGCGGCGGTCAGACGAGCGACAGCCTCGGCAAACGGACACTTCCGCGTGACCTTCGCGAAGATCGGCGGCATTCCGCGCGGGCTGCGGGTCAGGGCCTCGGGCTCCGACGGGCACGCCGCGATCTGGGCGCCCCGGTCCAACCGCATCGCTCCGCCCGCCTCCGGCAACTCCTAGGGGACTCCCGGAACGAGGAGGGCCGCCTCTCGGCGGCCCTCCTGCGACCTACTTGCGATCCGAGGGCCCTACTTCAGCGACTTCGTCGCGGGAGCCGGGACCTCGGCCGCCTGAGCCGCTCCGCTCGTGTCGTCGACCGACGTCACGAGCCAGCCCAGTGCGGGCGTCTTCTGCTGCGACTGCTTGTTGATCGTCAACGGGAGCGAGCTGCTGGCCCCTGCCGCGATCGACGCGAAGTCGCCGCTCGACACGGACGGCTGGAACGGGTTGAACGCCGCAGTTCCGGTCGTGTCGACGAACGTGCCGGGCACGATCGAGAACGCGTTCACCGTGTAGGCGAACTGCTGCTTCTTCGGCCCGCCCTTCCCGGTGATCCCCAGCTCGCTCGCGAGTGCAGGGAGCTCGATCGTGGAGCCGTTCATCGGCGCATCGGCGAAGAAGGCGTCGATGAGGTCCCCGGAGGGCTCAGCGAACGTGAATGACGCCATCTGGCCGTTGAACGCACCTGCGGTCACCGCGCCGAGGTCGACGCCCACGACGGCGGCGTCAACCTGGCCGTCGCCGTTCGTGTCGATGTCGACGTCGTACTCGTTGACCGTTTGGTTCGTCGCCGAACCGTAGGTGTTGATGTCGAACACCAGCTGCTTGTCGGGCTGGTTGTTCGTGGTCGTGTCGAACGACTGCACGCCGACGTCGCGGACGTCCATCGGCTGACCGCCCTCGTTCGCGTCGTGGATACCCCACGCGTAGAGGTCGGCCGTGCCGGCGTGCAGACCGCTGTTCGTCAGCGGCAGCGTCGCGGTGAAGTTGTCAGCCTTCACCTTCTTGAACGCGGTCGGGTTGCCCGCGACGACGTTCGACAGACCGCGGGGGACGACCATGAACGGCACGCGAAGCGTGTCGCCGCTCGACGGCGTCGCGACGATCGTGCCGCGGATGCTCTGGACCCCACCGACGCCGACGGCGAAGGTGTCGTCACTCAACAGCCCCGCGAACGTGGAGGCCGGGATCGACAGCGTGACCGACACGTTCTGCGATCCGTGCGCCGGAACGGTGACCGACGACGGGAAGCTGAAGAACGAGCCGTTGGCGCTCGCCGACAGGTTGTACGTGACGCTCGAGCCGCTTGTGTTGTTCAGCGTGAACGACTTGATTGCCGAGTAGTTCCCGGATCCGGAGACCGCCCCGTACGCGAGGCCGTCCAGCTCGTCGCCCGTCTGGGCCAGCACCGTGGCGTTGACGGCGTTCGGCGCCTGGACGACGCCGGTGCCGGCGAGCCGCGAGTTGTAGCCCAGATTGAGCGACGGATCGGCGGTGTTCATGATCGCCGCCTTGATCTGCAGGCCGTTCCAGTCCGGATGGGCCTGCTTCACGAGCGCGGCGACACCGGCCGTCATCGGGCAGGCCATCGACGTGCCGGAATCGACGAGCGAGCCGTTCCCGGTTCCCATGCCGGCCGAGATGACGCTCACGCCGGGAGCGATCACGTCGGGCTTGGGCGCCGAGTCCGGGTTCCGCGGGCCGCCGGACGAGAAGCTCGCCACGTGCTGGTAGTTCGTGTTCGCCACCGTGGCCGCGGCCAGCGTCACCGACGTGCCGTCGGCATTCACGAGCGCCGTCTGGTCGGACAGCCTGGCCCCGAGGAACGGGATCGTGACGGTGAACTGCTGACCCGTGTCCGGGTTACTCGTGATCTGTCCCTCGAAGGGGGGCAGCGTGTTGTCGGTGTTGATCATGACGACCGCCGCGGCTCCGGCCTCCTGGCCGAAGATGGCGCGCGCCACACGCGCACACGTGCCGCGCTTCACGACGACGATGTCGCCCGTGACGTTGGCGGCGGTGTACTCGTTCGGATCGCAACCGAGCGAGACCGAGCCGTCGGTGTTGCGGAGCACCTTGACCGGATACGAGCCGGCCGGGATCGGAGCGCCGTTGGCGTCGATCGCGTGGGTCACCGGGCTCGTCCCGATGTCGGCGCCGGGGTACGTGGGTACCGACGCGTCCATCGCGGCGACCGAGAGGACGCCGCTGGCGGTGCTCGGCGAGCCGACGATGTAAGCGCTCGGCCCGGCGTTGCCGGCCGAAGCGACCACTGCCACACCGTTGTCGACGGCGTTCTGCGCCGCGACGCTCGTGGGATCGGTG
This sequence comes from uncultured Actinomycetes bacterium, assembly GCA_963748755.1. GTDB lineage: Bacteria > Actinomycetota > Thermoleophilia > Gaiellales > Gaiellaceae > Palsa-739. The sequence continues at coordinate 203,315 of CAVVKA010000003.1, read as the reverse complement.
GTGCCGCCGAGGTCGGAGCCGAGCGACATGCTGATGACGCTGACACCGTCCTGCACGGCCTTGTTGATCGCGAGGTCGACGACGTTCGTCGAACCTGCGCAGCCGAACACCTTGTACTCGTTGACGTCGGCCTGCGGCGCGACGCCCGGCCCGACCTTCCACTGGTTGCTCGGGTCGTGGATCGTGACCGCCGAGCTGTTCCACGGGCCATGGTACGTCGAGCCATCCGCAAGAACGCCGAAGCCGGCGAGCGTGCCGGCCGTATGCGTGCCGTGGCTGTTGCAGTCGAGCGGATTGGGATCGGGCTGCGGCACGGAGCTCGGGTTGTCCGCGTTGTACGCGTCGCCCGCGAAGTCGAAGCCGCCCTTGATCTTCGGCGCGCTCGGGCCGAACATCGTCGGGTCGGCAGGTGCCGTATCGGTCGCAAGGGCCGCCTGGTAGGCCGCCGTCGTGCCCGGGCCACCGAAGTCGGCGTGCGTGTAGTCGACGCCGGTGTCGATGATCCCGACCTTCACACCCAGGCCGGTTTCGCCGGTCGTGCCGTCACCCCAAACGGTCGGCGCGCCGATGAACGGCACCCCGTTCACGTTCGATGGCTTGAAGCTCCGGATGGCATGAACGGCTGTGACACCGCTGAGGGCTGCCAGCTGAGAAATGTCCTTCTCCGCGACGATCGCCTGGACACCGTTGTAGGCGTCCTGGAGCTGACCCACGACGTGACCGCCGAGAGCCTTCACCTTGTCGGCGACCGGCGCCTGCTTGTTCGCCAGCTGCTGGCGAATAGCACTCTTCTGAGCGCTCGACAGCGGGCCGTGGCCCTGCTGCTTCGAGGCCGCGTCCTGCACGGCGACCGGAGCACCGGCCACCTCCAGCATGACGCTCATCGGCTTATTGCTGACCGACGCCGGCACGAACTTCCCGTTCTTGCCGAAACCGGAGAGCAACGACGGGTCGATGTGCGCGAAGCGCGCCACAGTCGTTCCGTTGTCGTCACTGACTGCCGCCGCACCGGCGGCTGTGGCGACGAGCATGATCCCGATCGCAAACGCGAGCGAGACCCAGACTCCTCTCCTCATGCGCTACTGCCCCCTTCCATGGATGTGCGCCGCAACATAGGCGGCGCCTTCTGCGCGAACTACCTCATTCAGGAATCGGGCCGCGATAAGGCCCGCAAGCTTGTTCGTCAAATACCCTTCCCCCTCGATCGGCCCGGTGCCGACGCTAGGTCAGCATCATGAGGATGCCATCCTGCCCCAAAAAGCGGGAACCTGCAAGGTGCTGATGGCCGGACCACCCGTTCGGCGTCTCGATCTCGATGGTCGCGGATTAGACTCGAGGCCATGCGCGCAGGGGTCGCCGCAGCGGTGGCGCTCGCATCGCTGATCGTCGCGGTGCCACCCGCCGGCGCGGGCTCCAGCCGGGCGAACGGGTTTGCCGCATCGATGACGGTGACGACATCGCCGCGCACCGCAGGAGCGCACGGGGTTCGCCTCAGGCTCACTCTGCGCTACGAGATGCAGTGCGGCTACGCCGGTGCCGGGCTGCTCGTCGTGACTTTCCCCCGGGTCGTGAAGCTGCCGAAGCGATTCCCGGCGGGCGCAGTCCTGCTCGCGGGAAAGAGGATCGCCGCGACGGTCGAGCATCGGCAGGTGACCGTGAGAGTCCCGCCCCACAAGGGCGTGCTCTGCAACGTCATGGCGCCCGGTTCGCTGACGCTCGCCTTCACGCCCGCGGCGAAGCTCGCGAACCCGGCGCGGGCAGGCGCTTACCGGTTCAGGGCGGCACACTCCGGACGCGCGTTCACTTCCAGGCTCGCGATCAAGCCCGCGGGCTAGCCGTTCGGCTTCGCCATCTTGCGGTAGTCGAGCGCCTCGTCCAACACGGACTCCTCGACGCCCTTCTCCCGCGCGACCTCGCGCAGCGAGCGGCCGGAGGCGGCGGCCTCCTGCACGATCTCGGTCGCGCGGTCGTAGCCGATGTACGGGTTGAGCGCCGTCGCAGCCGACAGCGTCAGCTCGGCGTACCGCTCGCAGTTCTCGCGGTTGGCCTCGATCCCGTCGACGCACTTCTCGGCGAAGAGCCGGCACGCACTCGCGAGCAGCTTCACCGAGTCGAGAATGTTGCGCGCGAGCAGCGGCACGAAGACGTTGAGCTCGAAGTGCCCCTGCATGCCGCCGACCGCGATCGCAGTGTCGTTGCCGATCACCTGCGCCGCGACCTGGGTCACGACCTCGGGCATCACCGGATTCACCTTGCCGGGCATGATCGAGCTGCCCTTCTGAAGCTCCGGCAGCGCGATCTCGGCCAGGCCGGCGCGCGGGCCGGAGCCGAGGAAGCGGATGTCGTTCGCGACCTTCGTCAGCGAGACCGCCACGGTCTTCAACGCGCCGGACGCCTCGACGATCCCGTCGCGCGCCGCCTGGGCCTCGAACGGATCGGCCGGGGCAGAGATATCGAGCCCGGTCTCGCCCGCGAGCAGCTCGCGGACGCGAGCAGCGAACTCCGGATGCGTGTTCAGCCCGGTTCCGGTCGCGGTGCCGCCGAGCGGGATCTGGCCGAGCCGCGGCAACGTGTCCTCGACGCGAGCGACTCCCTGCCGTACCTGCGCCGCATAGCCGGCGAACTCCTGGCCGAGCGTGACCGGGACGGCGTCCATCCAGTGCGTCCGCCCCGACTTCACGACATCGTCGAACTCCCTCGCCTTCGCCTCGAGCGACTCCGCGAGGCGTCTCATCGCCGGCAGGAGGTCGTTCGTGATCTCGTCGAGGGTCGCGAGATGCACGGCCGACGGGAAGACGTCGTTCGACGACTGGCCCATGTTGACGTCGTCGTTCGCGTGGATGTCCCCGCCCGCGAGCGTCGCGATCACCTCGTTCGCATTCATGTTCGAGGAGGTCCCCGAGCCGGTCTGGAAGACGTCGATCGGGAACTGGTCGTCGAGCTCCCCGTCGACGATCCGCGCGGCGGCGGCCGAGATGCGCTCCGCCTTGTCCGCGTCGAGCAGGCCGAGGTCGGCGTTGACCCGGGCGGCGGCGCCCTTGATCCGGCCGAGCCAGCGCGCGACGGGAGCGGGAATGGGCTCGCCGGAGACAGCAAAGTTGGCGACCGCTTTGGTGGTCTCGCCTCCCCAGAGCTGTTGCCGCTCCTCGGTCTTCGCCATCGAGACCGAGTGTAGGCGAGCGCCGCTACGCGACGGACGGGAGCCGGCGCTCGGCGCGGGCGGGTTCACGGGGCGCGCCGGGCTGGGCCTCCGTCACCTCGAGCACCGGGGCCCAGCCGAGGTACCCGCACTCGGGACACTCGGGGGATTCGAAGTGCTTGAAACGGTCGCGTCGCGCAACTCGGGTGGTGCCGCATTGGAGGCATTCCACGACGACGGGATCCACGTCAGGTCCATCGGCCCTGATGGGTGAGCGTGTGTCCCCCATTCGGGGGGACTAGTGATGTAACACCACTAGGCAGACCCGCTCGTGATCCGCTCTGCGGCTGCAAGCAGCTCGTCCCACGAGCAGAGCTTGACCCGTGGACGGCCGGACTTCTCGCCGGCTGCGCGCTCGTTCTCGTCGATGGCCGCCCAGCCCGAGTACTCGACGACACCGACGCCGCGCTCGGCGAGCAGCGAGTCGACGGCTGCGGCGCTCGCCGCCGGCTTGGGCTGGAGCCGGCCGGCGGCCACGTCCTCGAGCAGAAGCTCGACGGTCTCGGTCGCGTCCTTCTTGTTCGTCCCGATCACACCGGTCGGGCCTCGCTTGATCCAACCTGCGCAGTAGAGACCCGGCTCGACCCGCCCGCCCTCGTTGGGGATCGTGCCGCTCGCCGGGTCGAAGGTGACGCCCGGCAGCTCGACGCCGCGGTAGCCGACGCTACGGAAGACGAGCCCGCACTGGAGCGTCTCGTGCTCGTCCGTCGGCACGGCGCGCTCGTCGGCGTCGAGCTCGTTGCGGACGAGCTCGATTCCCTCGACTCGCTCGTTGCCGAGGATCGCCACGGGTGACCGGAAGAACCGGAAGACCACTCGCCGCGGCTTGCCCTGAGGCTCCCGCGCGGCGAGCTCGCGCAGGACGGCCAGGTTCCGCTCGGCATTCGTGCCCTTCGGCTCCGCTCCCTCGAGATCGGCCGGGTCGACGACGACGTCCGCGCCGGCGAGCTCGCCCATCTCCTGCAGCTCGGGCGTGGTGAACGCGGCCTGAGCCGGCCCCCGCCGCCCGACGACGACGATCTCCTTGATCGGCGACCTCTCGATGGCCGCGATAGAGGCGTCGGTCGCGTCTGTCGGCGCCAGCTCCTCATGGGTCAGTGCGAGCATCCGCGCCACGTCGAGCGCGACGTTCCCGTTCCCGATCACGACCGCCCGCTCGACCGCGAGGTCGAACTCGAGCTGCTGGTAATCGGGATGGCCGTTGTACCAGGCGACGAGCTCCGTGGCCGCCCAGGAGCCGGGCAGGTCCTCCCCGGGGATGCCGAGGCGGCGGTCGGTCTGCGCGCCGACGGCGTAGATGACGGCGTCGTACAGGCGCACGAGGTCGTCGTGATGAAGGTCGCGACCGACCTCGACGTTGCCGAGGAAGCGGAAGCCGGGCTGCTCGGCGATCCGCTCGAAGGCGCGTGAGACGGTCTTCAGCTTCGGATGGTCCGGGGCGACCCCGAGCCGGACGAGCCCCCACGGCGTGGGTAGGCGCTCGATCATGTCGACCTCGGCCGGCGGATCCGCCGACAGGAGCGCACCGGCGGCGTAGAAGCCCGCCGGGCCAGATCCGACGACGGCCACGCGCATGCTGACGATGCTAGACGGCGGCCTAGTCGTGCTTACCGGGGTAGCGCTTCTCGAGCGTGATCATCACGCGGCGGAGGAGATCGTTCAGCTGCTCCTTCTCGCGGTAGGTCAGCGCCTCGGCGAGCAGCGCCTCCTTCGGCGCCTGGATGGCCATCGCCTGCTCGTGCTTCTCCCGGCCCTTCTCCGTCAGCTCGACGAGCACGCTCCGGCGGTCGCCGGGGTCGCGCAGGCGGCGGACGAGGCCTTCTTTCTCCAATGCATCGAGTCGGCTCGTCATCGCGCCGCTCGTGAGGTCGGCGCGGCGCGCGAGCCACCCTGCCTTGCGACGGTAGGGCGCGCCGGTCCACCGCAACGCGGTGAGCACGTGCCAGTCGCTGAGGGTCAGCCCGAGCTGATCGAGGGTCTCGTTGTGCATCCGCTTGATGCGGTAGTCGATGCCCCCGATGCGATCGACGATCCCCTCGACCGTCAGGTCGAGATCCTCCGGAAGGTCGGCGCCGATGTCGTCGAGGAAGCCGTCGACATGGTCGCGCTCAGGCTTCTTGTCAGCTCTCGGCATTGGCTCGAATATTCGTCAATTTCTCTTGACACCAAGATACCTGGACCGCTACTATCTTGATATCAAGATACTCGACGCCAAGGAGGTGTGGCGTGTACATGTCGAATCCCCAATTTGTCAGGCTCGTCCAGAACGAGCATGCCGCGCAACTCCGCGCCGACGCTGCGCAACCCCTGCCGAGGGTTCCGAGCTGGCTGCGGATGAGGCGGCGGGCTCTAACGGTCGGAGCGCGGCCGAGAGCCGCAAGAGAAGCCCGTAGCTAGGAGGGCTCGAAAGCCAGCCTGAGCCGCCCGCGCACGCTGCTCGCCCGCTGAGCGGCGTCCTCGGTCGCGCCAATAGCGCTGCTATTCGCGCTCCCTGCGTTCTTGTCAGCGAACGACCATCGCACGCCGACGACGAGCGGCCTTCCGCCGAGCCCTCCTAGTGCGAACAACCAGAGCCGCAGGCGGGGCCGTCCTCGGGCGCCTCGCCTTCGGCCACCTGGAACGAGTGGCCACAGCCGCACGAGGAGACGGCGTTCGGGTTCTCGATCTTGAACCCGGACTCCTGGATCGTCTCGAGGTAGTCGACCTGCGCGCCGAGCAGATATGGCGCGCTGAACGGGTCGACGACGACCGTGACGCCCTCGCACTCGAACTCGTGGTCCCCCTGCTGGGCGCCGCGGTCGAACCCTAGGCCGTACTGGAAACCCGAGCAGCCGCCGCCTTCGATCGCGACGCGCAGCACCGACACGTCCGGCTCCGACGCCATCAGGTCGCGGATCTTCACCGCCGCCGCAGGCGTCAGCGAAACGACGTTCTCGGTGCGCTCGCGGATCTCCATCTGCGTCACATCGTAGCAACGTGCCTCACGCTCCCCCGGTCGCGGGAGGGTGCCGCGTAGCCGACTTTGTAACAGCCGCTGCAGGCATCGCTACGGGGATTCGGTACCCGCAAGTGCAGCCGCGGCCACATTGATAACGTCACCGACTCGGTGAGTGCTTCGGCCTGCGCGAACGGGTAAGGGGAGACGCGCGACACATGCTCCACAGCTGGCTGCCATTCCTGATCTACGGGATCCTCGCCCTCGTCATCCCGGCCTCGCTGCTGGGGATGTCGTTCAAGTTCTCGCAGCAGCCGGCCCGCCGCACGCGCGCACGCACCGTGCCGTTCGAGTCGGGGGTCTCGACCGGCCCGCTGCCGCGTCAGCGCTTCAGTGTGAGCTTCTACCTGACGGCGATGCTCTTCATCGTCTTCGACATCGAGATCGTCTTTCTCTATCCGCTCGCCGTCCAGCTCCACGCGCTCGGCTGGTTCGGCTTCGCCGAGCTCGCCTTCTTCGTCGTGATCCTTCTCGTCGCCTACGTCTACATCTGGCGGAAGGGCGCGCTGAATTGGTGACGCTCCGTGGCTGACGAGCCGACGCGTCTGCGCGACTACGGGCTCCAGTCGGAGCGGCTGCTGTGGCCGACCAAGGGCCCGTCGCGCTTCGAGGAGGAGCTCGGGCTCGACGAGATGGAGCGCGCCCTCGGCCTGACGACGCTCGAGAAGGCAGTGCGCTGGGCGCAGACGAAGTCGATGTGGCCGGACACGTTCGGGCTCGCGTGCTGCGCGATCGAGATGATGTCGATCGTCTCCGCGCGCTACGACATCGCGCGCTTCGGCATGGAGGCCTTCCGCTCCTCGCCGCGCCAGGCCGACCTGCTCATCGTGTCGGGCCGCGTCGCGCACAAGATGGCCGAGCCTTTGCGCCAGATCTACGACCAGATGCTCGAGCCGAAATGGGTGATCGCGATGGGTGTCTGCGCGAGCTCCGGCGGGATGTTCAACAACTACACGATCCTCCAGGGCGTCGACCGCATCGTCCCGGTCGACATCTACATCCCCTTCTGCCCGCCGCGGCCCGAGGCCCTGATGGAGGGGATCATCCGGCTGCACGAAGCGCATCTCGCCGGCGTCCCGCCTGCGTACGAGCGCGTCGGGGTGGCGACGTGAGCGACTGGACGCGCATGCCGGGCTACGTGGCGCACCGCGAGGGCCCGGAGATGCCGACGGTGACGGTCGAGACGGAACGGATCCGCGAGGCCTGCGAGCACGCGCGCGACGAGCTCGGCTTCGACGTCTGCGCCGACGTCGTCGCGACCGACTACCTCGGCTGGGGCGGCAAGGGGGTCTCCGGCTACATCGGCACCGCGAGCGGGCGCGACCTCATGCATCCGATGACGCAGGGGCTGCAGGCGCTGCCCGAGCTCAAGCCGAAGCGCTTCTCGATCAGCTACCACCTGCTCGCGCTGCGGCGGGGCGCACCCCGTGCCCGGCTCCAGTGCTGGGTCGACGAGGGCGAGCACGTGCCGAGCGTCATCTCGGTCTGGCCGACCTGCGACTGGCACGAGCGTGAGCAGTACGACCTGATGGGGATCGTCTTCCACGGCCACCCGAACCTCGAGCGGCTGCTCATGCCGGAGGACTGGGAGGGCCACCCGTTGCGCAAGGACTACCCAATCGGTGGTGAGCCCGTCCGCTTCACGGACGAGGAATGACCGTCGTCGTGCCACCCACGACGCGCCGCTGGCCGGTCGTCGCCGACGGCCAGTACGAGGGCTCGCGCATCCCCTCGCGCGTCCCGACCGTTCTCGACGTTCCCGCGGACCTGCGTGACAGCGAGGACGTCCTCCAGGTCAACTTCGGCCCGAACCACCCGTCGACGCACGGCGTCCTGCGGCTGATCGTCGACCTGCACGGCGAGGAGGTGGTCGGGGTCTCGGCCGTGATCGGCTACCTGCACACCGGCTTCGAGAAGTCGATGGAGTCGAAGACCTACTGGAAGGACGTCACCTTCCCCGAGCGGATCGACTACGTCGGCTACCAGAACAACGAGCTCGTCTTCGTGCTCGCGGTGGAGCAGCTGCTCGAGCTCGAGGTGCCGACGAAGGCGAGCTGGATGCGGATGCTCCTCTGCGAGCTCAACCGGATCCATTCGCATCTGGTCTTCCTCGGCACGTCGGCCCTCGAGCTGGGGGCGATCTCGATGTTCTGGTACTGCTTCCGCGAGCGGGAGACGATCCTCGACCTGTTCGAGCTCGTGACCGGGCAGCGGATGCACACCCGCTACTTCCAGGTCGGCGGGCTCGCCGAGGACATCCCGCAGGGCTTCTTCGGGGAGTGCCGGAAGTTCGTCGATTGGATGCCGCGCGCCCTCGAGGACTACAAGGGCATCCTCGACCAGAACGAGATCTGGCTCGAGCGGACGCAAGGCATCGGCGTCCTCTCGGCGCGAGACGCAATCGCGCTCGGCCAGAGCGGCCCGAACCTGCGCGCCTCCGGCGTCGACTGGGACCTCCGCCGCGACGAGCCCTACCTCCACTACGAGCAGGTCGACTTCCGCGTGCCGGTCTATCCCGAGGGCGACGTCTACGCCCGATACCGCGTCCGGCTGGACGAGATGGCGGAGTCCACGAGGATCGTGCGCCAGTGCCTCGACAAGCTCGAGCGGATGGAGGGCATGCCATGGATCGCCGACGACCGCAAGGTCGTGCTGCCGCCGCGCGAGGAGCTCCACACCTCGATGGAGTCCCTCATCCACCACTTCAAGATCGTCACCGAGGGGTTCCGAGTGCCCGAGGGGGAGATCTACGTCGCGGTCGAGTCGCCGCGCGGCGAGTCGGGCTGTTACCTCGTCTCTGACGGCGGGCCCAAGCCGTGGCGCGTCCATTTCCGCGCGCCGTCGTTCGCCGCGCTCGAGGCGACGGCGACCTGCCTCGACAACGCGCTCGTGGCCGACCTGATCGCCGTCGTCGGCTCGCTCGACGCGGTGATGGGGGACACCGACCGATGAGCGTAGGCTCGACGGAGCTCATCCAGGAGCGGAGGCGGCGGCTCGGCCGGCGCCGGAGCGGGAAATGAGCTCGCTTTATGACGAGATCCAGGAGGTGCGGGCGCGATATCCCGAGGGCTCGCGCTCGGCCGTGCTGCCGGCGCTGCGGCTCGCGCAGGAGAGGCACGGCTGGCTGTCGCGCGAGGCGCTCGAGGAGGCCGCCGAAGCGCTCGAGGTCACGCCGGCCTTCTGCTATTCGGTCGCGACCTTCTACGACTTGCTCCATCTCGAGCCGATCGGGCGGCACACGATCGACGTGTGCACGAACCTTCCCTGCGCGCTCTGCGGGGCGCAGCAGGTCGTGGAGGCGTTCGAATCGGAGCTCGGCATCCGCGCCGGGGAGACGACGCCGGACGGAGAGATCACGCTCCGCGCAGTGGAGTGCCTCGGCGGCTGCGGGTACGCCACGGTCGTCGCCGTCGACGACCGCTACCGCCAGCACGTCCGCGCCGACACGGTGCCCGAGATCCTCGGGGAGCTCGATGGCTGAGCAGCACAAGGTTCTCCTCGCGGGCGCCGACGACCGAGACCTGACGCAGCTTGCGGAGTACCGCAAGGTCGGCGGCTACAAGGGCGTCGCGAAGGCGCGCCAGATGACGCCCGACGCGCTGATTACCGAGCTGGAGAAGGCGACCTTGCGCGGGCGCGGCGGCGCGGGCTTCCCGATGGGCCGCAAGGCGTCGCTGATCGACCGCAAGAGCCCGAAGCCGAAGTACCTCGTCGTCAACGCCGACGAGTCGGAGCCGGGCGCCTTCAAGGATCGCGAGGTGATGGCCCGTGTGCCGCACCGGCTGATCGAGGGCTGCCTCATCGCCGCGCACGCGATCGAGTCGACCGACGTCTTCATCTACATCCGCGGCGAGTACCTCGCGGAGTACGAGATCCTTGCCGCCGCCGTCGAGGAGGCGCGCGACGCCGAGGTCTTCGGCGACATCCGGATCACGGTGCACCGCGGCGCGGGTGCCTACATCTGCGGCGAGGAGACCGCCCTGCTCGAGTCGCTGGAGGGCAAGCGCGGCCAGCCTCGGCCGCGGCCGCCGTTCCCACCGATCCAGGGCCTCTACGCCGCGCCGACGCAGATCAACAACGTCTGCACGATCGCGACCGTCCCGGTAATCCTCGAGCTGGGAGCCGAGGAGTTCGCAAAGACCGGCGTCCCGAGCTCGCCGGGGACGGCGATCTTCTCCGTCTCGGGCAACGTCGCGCGGCCGGGCAACTACGAGCTCGACCTGGGGACGCCGATGCGGGAGCTGATCTACGAGCACGCCGGCGGGATCGCTGGCGGCCGCGAGCTGAAGGCGGTCATCCCGGGCGGCTCCTCGGTGCCCGCGCTCACGCCCGACCAGATCGACGTCCCGCTCGACTACGACTCGCTCGGCGCGATCGGCACCTTTTTCGGGTCGGCCTCGCTCATCGTCATCGACGACCGCTGCTGCATGGTGCAGCTCGCCATCCGCTCGACGAAGTTCTACATGCACGAGTCGTGCGGCAAGTGCACGCCGTGCCGGGTGGGGACGCGCTGGATGGTGCAGATCCTCGAGGCGATCGAGAACGGCTCCGCCACCCACGCCGACCTCGAGCTGCTCGACTCGATCGGCGACAACATCCTCGGCAAGGTGCTCTGCGCGCTCGGGGAGTTCGCCGTCTACCCGGTCGCGAGCTACCTCAACAAGTGGCGCGGCGAGTTCGTCGCCCACGTCGAGCAGGGAGGCTGTCCCTTCGGCGGCTCGTCGTCGCTCGAGGGGATCCTCGCGCCCTCCGACCAGCACGCGCACACGCCCGCCGGCCAAGAGGCGCTCGTATGAGCTCGGAGCTCGTCCGCGTCACGATCGACGAGCGCGACGTGCACGTCCCGAAGGGGACGGGCATCGTCGAGACCGCGCTCGCGGCCGGGGTCGAGATCCCCGTGTTCTGCTACGAGCCGCGCCTCGGCGCACCAATCGGCGCCTGCCGCATGTGCCTCGTCGAAGTGGAGGGGATGCCGAAGCTCCAGACCGGCTGCACGCTCACGGCGCAGGACGGGATGGTGGTGAAGACGGCGCGCACTTCGGCTAAGGCGGCGTCCGGGCAGAACGCGACGCTCGAGTTCATCCTCGTCAACCACCCGCTCGACTGCCCGGTCTGCGACAAGGGCGGCGAGTGTCCGCTGCAGGACCTCACCTTCCGGTACGGCCCCGGCAACACGCGGATGAGCTTCGAGAAGCTCACCTTCGAGAAGCCGATCCCGATCTCGCCCACGATCGCGCTGGACCGTGAGCGCTGCATCCTCTGCTACCGCTGCACGCGCTTCAGCGAGAGCGTCTCGGAGGACGGCCAGCTCGTCGCCGCCAACCGCGGGGCGCTGTCGGTGATCACGACCTTCGAGGACCTGCCCTACTCCGGGGCCTTCACCGGCAACGTGACCGAGCTCTGCCCGGTCGGGGCGCTCCTGCCGACGCAGTACCGGTTCGAAGGGCGGCCGTGGGAGATCGTCGACGTGCCGACGGTCTGTGGGCTCTGTCCCGTCGGCTGCAACGTCAACGCAACCGTACGCGAGGGGAAGGTGAAGCGGATCCTCGCCCGCAACCACCCCGAGATCGACGAGGGCTGGATCTGCGACAAGGGGCGCTTCGCGTACACGCACCTGCGCGCCGAGGACCGGCTCGCGGAGCCGCTGCAGCGGCTGCGCCGGCGCGGCCTCGAGGCGGTCTCGTGGGAGCAGGCGCTCGACGAGGCCGAACGGCTGCTGCGGCACGCGAAGGGACGCATCGTCACGGTGCTCTCCGGCTCGGAGACGGTTGAGGAGTCGTACGCGCTCGCCAAGCTCCTGCGCGTCGGGCTCGAGTCGCATCAGGCGATGCTGCCGGAGGAGGTCTCGGGCGCCCTCGACGCGTACCGGCTCCCGCTTTCGGCGATCCGCGACGCCGACGCCGTCGTCGTGCTCGGCGACGTGCCCGTGGTCGAACGCGCGCCGGTCGTCGATCTCTGGATCCGCTCGGCGCGCCGCAACGGGGCCCGGATCCTCGACGACGCGAACGACCCGGCCGTCGCCGACGCAGAGCGGGTCGTCCTCGTCTGGTGCGGGCCTGGTGGCCGCGGCGGCGCGACCGTCGCGAAGCTCGCCGAGAAGCTCGGGCTTGCCGGTCGCGAGGGCAGCGGCGCGTTCTACCTGCCGGAGACGCCGAACGGCCGCGGAGTCACCGACGCCTGGGCCGCCTGCTGCGACGAGGAGCCGGAGGCGTCGGACTCGATCGGCCTGCTCGTCGTCTCGGGAGACGAGGCGGCCGCCGACGAGAACGTCCGCGCGCTCGCCGAGCAGGCCGAGGCGACGATCGTGATCTCGATGTTCGGCGGGCTAGCCGCGGGTTGGGCCGATCTCGTCCTGCCGGGCACGGGCTACCTCGAGCGCGACGGCACGTTCGTCAACCTCGAGGGGCGCCTCCAGCGGCTGCGCCGCACCGTCGAGCCGCCCTGTCCCGACGAGCTCGAGTGGATCTCGCAGCTCGCCGCGCGCTTCGGCGTCGACGTGGCGCCATATCCCGCTGCGGTCTTCGCCGAGGTCTCCGAGCGCGTCTACGGCGGCCTCGCCTTCGGCGAGGTCGGCGAGCGGGCGCCGCTGCGCGGCTATCCCGAGGCGGAGGAGCATGTCGCGCGGCAGGCGCTGCCCGAGCCGCAGCAGAAGGCCGGGCGTGGCCAGGTCCGCCTCGTCGCGTACAAGCCGCTCTTCTCCGGCGCCGCCGTCGAGCGCGTCATGGAGCTTCAGTTCCAGCGGCCGCAGCCCGAGCTCGAGCTGTCGGCCGACGACGCGCGGCGCCGCAAGATCGCGAACGGCGACCTCGTCACCGTCGGCTCGAACGGCAGTGCGATCACGCTGCCGGCCCGCGTCAACCGCCGCCTCCGCACGGGGATCGCACGCGTCGCGCTCGAGCATGCGGAGGGTCTCGGGGGCGTGGTGGAGATTGCGAAGGCCGAGGTGGTGAGCGCATGACGCCGCAGGAACCGTGGTGGATCGCGCTGATCGAGGCGCTCGTCATCGTCAACATCGTGCTGGGCCTCTTCGCCTACCTGACGCTGATCGAGCGCAAGCTGATGGGGCGGATGCAGCTCCGCTACGGCCCGAACCGCGCCGGGCCGTTCGGGCTCCTGCAGCCGATCGCGGACCTCGTCAAGCTCGTGCGCAAGGAGGCGTTCGCGCCCGCGTCGGCGATCGAGCTGCCGTACATCCTCGCGCCGGTCGTCTCGGCCTTCACCGCGATCGCCGCTTTCGCCTTCATTCCCTGGGGGCCGGGCTGGACGGTGAACGGCTGGCGGATCAACGGCGAGGTCGCGAACGTCTCGATCGGCCTGATCGCCATCTTCGCGCTCGGCTCGGTCGGGATCTACGGCTTCATCGTCGGCGGCTGGGCGTCGGAGTCGAAGTTCTCGATCCTCGGCTCGATGCGCACGTGCGCGCAGCTCGTCTCGTATGAGGTCTCGCTCGCGCTGAGCGTGCTCGGAGTGGTGATCCTCGGCCGCTCGCTCAACCTGCCGGAGATCGTCGCGCGCCAGGGCTCGTTCCTGCCCTACGCGGCGCCGGAGTTCATCGGGCTGATCGTCTTCTTCTTCGGCGGAATCGCGGAAACGAGCCGCGCGCCGTTCGACCTGCCCGAGGCCGAGCAGGAGCTCGTCGCGGGCTACCACACCGAGTACTCGGGGATGCGCTGGGGCCTCTTCCAGATGGCCGAGTACATCAACATGATCACGCTCTCGGGGTTGATGGTGACCCTGTTCTTCTCGGGCTGGCACGGGCCGTGGGACATCGGGCCGATCTGGTTCCTGCTCAAGACGATGGCCGTCCTCTTCGTCTTCATCTGGCTGCGGACGACCCTGCCGCGCTTGCGCTACGACCAGCTGATGCGGTTCGGCTGGAAGGTGCTGCTGCCGGTCGCGACGGTGAATGCCGTCGTCACGGCGGCCCTGGTGGTGGCGTTCGGATGACCCCCCGTCGCTCGGCTTCGCCTCGCTCCCGTGGGGGAAACCATGTTTCCCCCACGAGCCCCCTTCTTCGTCGCCTGTGGGGGAACCTCCCGGTTCCCCCACACCCCCTCCCCAGCGGGCACATGAGGAAGTGCGTCTCATGAGCCCGCAGCCGCTGGAGACGTTCAAGGGCTTCGGGGTCACGTTCAAGCAGATCTTCAAGAAGCCGATCACGGAGCAGTACCCGGAGTACAAGCGGCCGGTCTACCCCCGCTTCCGCGGCCGCCACCGTCTCTGGCGACACGAGAACGGGCTGGAGAAGTGCGTCGGCTGCTCGCTCTGCGCGGCGGCGTGCCCCGCCGACTGCATCCGCGTCGTCGCCGCCGAGAACACGCCGGACAACCGGGTCTCGCCCGGCGAGCGCTACGCGCGGATCTACGAGATCAACCTCAGCCGCTGCATCTTCTGCGGCTATTGCGAGCTCGCGTGCCCGTTCGACGCCATCACGCTCGGCAACGAGTACGAGATCTCGGAGCACAACCGCGACGACCAGATCTACACGAAGGACATGCTCCTCGCGCCGCCCGTCAAGCAGATCCCGGTCGCGGATCCCGACCTCTACGACACGCCGATTCCCTTCTACAAGAGCGACTCGTGATCCTCGCCTCGGCAGGAAACGCGCTCGTCTGGATCGTCTGGGTCGTCGCCGCCTTCTCCTGCCTCGGCTCGGCTGTCGCGGTCATCTCGTTCTCGAACCCGTTCTACTCGGCCCTCGCGCTGATCGGGAACCTCGCCTCGCTCGCCGTCATGTACCTCCTGCTGAGCGCGGAGTTCGTCGCGGCCGCGCAGGTGCTCGTCTACGCGGGCGCGGTCGTCGTCATGTTCCTGTTCGTGATCGCGTACGTCGGCCCGCGACGCGAGACGCCGTGGTCGGGCGGCCCGAGCTGGCAGACGGTCGGAGCGGTCGCGGCCGCCGGGGCGCTGCTCGTCGAGATCGTCGTCGCCGTCGGCATGCAGGCGAGCGGGAGCCTCTCCCACGAGACGAACGTCGGAGCGACCTTCGGCACGCCCGCGTGGGTCGGCCGCGTCTTCCTCGTCGACCATCTGCTCGCCTTCGAGATCACGTCGGTCGTCCTGCTGATCGCCGCCGTGGGCGGTGTCATCCTCGGCTCGCACACACAGAGGGCCGTCTGATGCTCGGGCCCGGCGTCGCCTGGTACGTCGCGGTCGCCGCGGTCCTCTTCGGGATCGGCGCGCTCGGCGTGCTCATCCGGCGCAACACGCTCGTCGTGCTGCTCTCGCTCGAGCTGATGCTGAACGCCGGCAACCTCGCGCTGATCGCGCTCTCGCGGCACTGGCACAACGGCGCGGGGCAGATCTTCGCGCTCGCCGTGATGGCCGTCGCCGCGGCCGAGGTCTGCGTCGGGCTCGGGCTCGTCGTCGCCCTCAACCGGCGGCGCCTCTCGCTCGACGTCGACTCCCTGTCGGAGCTGCGCGGATGACCGGCGGCAGCTGGCTCTGCCTACTCGCGCCGCTCGGTGGCACGATCCTGATCACGCTCTGCGGCACGCGGATTCCGCGGGTCGCCGCCGCCTGGATCGCGACGATGAGCGTCTTCGTCGCCTTCGGCGGTGCGGTCTGGGCCTTTTTCGGCATCCGCGGCTTCAACTACGACTGCATGAGCCCGAGCGACCTCCCCATCGGCACCGCCTGCAGCGGTCACGGTCTCACGACGGAGTTCACGACCGCATGGACCTGGCTCCAGTCGGGGAATTTCCACGTCGGGCTCCAGCTGCTCGTCGACCCGCTGAGCACCGTGATGATGCTGATCGTCAGCGGCGTCGGCGGGCTGATCGTCCTCTACTCGATCGGCTACATGGACGGCGACGAGGAGGAGCGCCGCTACTTCGCCTACATCTCGTTCTTCGTCTTCTCGATGCTGCTGCTCGTCGAAGGCGGCAACCTGTTGATGCTGCTCGCTGGCTGGGGGCTCGTCGGCCTCTCGTCCTACCTCCTGATCGGCTTCTGGCACAGCCGGCCGAGCGCCGTGCGCGCGGCGAAGAAGGCCTTCGTGATGAACGCGTTAGGCGACGCGACGATGGCGCTCGCTTTCTTCATCCTGATCGCGCACACGCACTCGCTTTCGTTCAACACGCTCTCCAACGCCACGGTCTTTTCGCTTCCGAACTGGACAGTGAACCTCGTCGCGCTCGGCCTGCTCGGCGGCGCCGTGGCGAAGTCGGCGCAGATCCCGCTCCAGACATGGCTCCCGGACGCGATGGAGGGCCCGACCCCGGTCAGCGCCCTCATCCACGCGGCCACCATGGTCACCGCGGGCGTCTACCTGATCGCGCGCGCGCACCCGATCTTCGAGCAGGCGCGGACCGTCGAGCTCATTGCAGCCGGCACGGGGGCGCTCACGCTCCTCGTCGCGGGCCTGATCGCCCTCGTCCAGACGGACATCAAGCGCGTGATCGCGTACTCGACGATGTCGCAGATCGGCTACATGTTCCTCGGCGCCGGCGTGGGGGCCTACGCGAACGGGATGTTCCACCTGCTCACGCACGCGTTCTTCAAGGCGCTGCTCTTCATGACGGCCGGGCTCGCGATCCACGCGGTCGCGAACGAGCAGGACATCCGCAAGCTGCGAGGCGTCGGACGGCTGATGCCGTTCACGAAGTGGTGCTTCCTCGCGGGCGCGCTCGCGCTCGTGGGCATCCCGCCGTTCAGCGGCTTCTTCTCGAAGGACTCGATCGTCGCGTCCGCGGCTGCGCTCGGCACGTGGTACGGCTGGATCTTCTGGGGTTGCGGGATCGCCGGCGCGTTCCTCACCGGCCTCTACACGTTCCGGCTCTGGTTCCTCGTCTTCCCGGGCGAGCCGAGCCCCTTCGTGCGCGAGCACTACCACGACCATCACGGCCGCGAAGGTGCGTGGACGATGCTGGTGCCGGTCGGGATCCTCGCCGTGCTCGCGACGGTCGGCGGCTGGCTGCAGTGGTCGCCGCGGTGGCATCCCTTCAGCGACTGGCTCGCACCGGCGGCTCCCACGCTCGCCGCCGCGGCGCCGACCAACACGCAGGAGTACTACACCTCGGCCGCCACGGTGATCGTCGGCCTGGCGGGCATCGCCGTCGCCTGGGCGATCTACTCGGAGCGCCGCCTCGCGATCCCGGCGGCGCCCTTCTGGCGGCGGACGCTCGAGCAGAAGTTCTACTTCGACGCGCTCTACGACCGGGTCTTCTACGCCCCCGCGGTCGCTGTCGCAAACGGCCTGCTGCGCGAGTTCGAGGACCCCGTCGTGCTCCAGACGGGGCCCGACCTCGGTGAGACGACGCTCGCCACCGGCAGCCTCGTGCGCCGGATCCAGACCGGGTTGCTCCGCACCTACGTCCTCTTCCTCGCCGCGGGCGCCGCCGGCGTCGTCCTCGCCTTCCTGATCGCCCGATGAGCGCCTCCTCCCTCACCTCGATCCTGATCTGGCTACCGATCGCGGGTGCGCTCCTCATCTGGCTGCTGCCGCTCTCCCGCTACGCGACGGGGAGCCTCGCGCTGCTCTTCTCACTCGCCGAGGTCGGTTTCTGGATCGAGCAGGCGGCACGCTTCGACTTCTCAGGATCGGGCCTGCAGATGGGGGAGCGTGCGAGCTGGTTCGGCGACCTGCACGTCTCGTATCACGTCGGCGTCTACGGGTTCTCGCTCTGGCTCGTCGGTCTCACGGTCGTGGTGATGGCCGCGTGCACCGGCTACGGCTTCTGGGTCGGCCGCGACCGCTCGCGCGCGTATTTCGGGCTGATGCTGCTCCTCACCGGCGCGACGGTCGGCGTGTTCGAGGCGCAGGACCTGCTCGTCTTCTACGCCTTCTTCGAGGCGATGCTGATCCCGCTCTACGTGCTGATCGGCGTCTGGGGCGGCGCCCGGCGGATGGAGGCCACGATCAAGTTCGTGATCTACACGATGGCGGGCTCGCTGCTGATGCTCGCCGCGATCGTCGTCTACGGCCTGAAGGCCGGCACCTTCGACCTCGTGGACGGCCCGGCGAGCGCGAGCCGCTGGCTCTTCCTCGGCTTCATGCTCGCCTTCGTCATCAAGGCGCCGCTCTTCCCGTTCCACGGCTGGCTGCCGGACGCCTACCGCGAGGCGCCGCCGGAGGTGAGCGCGGTCCTCTCCGGCGTGATCGCCAAGGCAGGCCTGTACGGGATGCTGCGGATCGCGATCGCGAAGTTCCCCGAGCCGACGTCCTTCTACCGGACGACGGTGCTCGCGCTGGCCGCCGCCGCACTCGTGTACGGATCGCTGCTCGCCTTCCGCTCGGCAGACTTCCGAGGTGTCGTCGCGTACTCCTCGCTCGCCCAATCGGGGTTGATCGCGCTCGGCCTGTTCGCGGGCACCGACCTCGGCTTCGACGGCGCCGTGCTGCAGATGGTCGCGCACGGGCTCGTCTCAGCCTCCCTCTTCCTCGTCGCGGGCGCCGTCGAGCGACGGACGACCACGGGGGAATTCCGGCTGCTCGGCGGGATGGCGCGAGGACGACCGGCGCTCGCGACGCTGCTGATGACGGTCGGCGTCATCTCACTCGCCGTGCCAGGATCGGCCTCGTTCGCGGGCGAGTTCCTCATCCTCGCGGGCGTCTTCCAGCGCGCGTGGTGGTGGTCGGCAATCGGTGCCGGCGCAATCGTGCTGGCCGCGATGTACATGCTGCGGCTGATCTCGGCCGTCCTGCACGAGGCTCGCGGCTCGACGGTCGTGGACGAGGCGCTCGACCTGCGGCCGGGCGAGCTCGCGCTGATCGTCCCCCTCGTGGGAGTGCTGCTCTTCCTCTCCGTGTGGCCTGCGGGCATCAGCCACCACTCCTTCTTCGGTGACCGGCCGACCACAGCCGTCAGGAGCCAGTTCAAGTGAGCCTGCACACGCCGCACGTCGACTGGTTCGGGCTCGGCCCGGTCTTCGCGCTCATCGGCACCTCGTTCTTCGCGCTCCTCTGCGCGGTGCTCGTGCCGCGCGCTGTCCGGCGCCTCGCGGCGGCTTCGATCTCCGCAGTCGGCTTCACCGCCGGGATCGCCCTCTCCGTCTGGCTCTACGTCGACAGCGCCCACGGGCACACGATCGTGTCGGGAGCCTTCTACCGCGACCGCTGGACCGCGCTCGGCCAGATCATCCTGTGCGCCGTCGGGCTCGCGACGACACTGCTCGCGGTCGAGCACGTCCCGGGCTGGGGACGCGGTCCCGACACGGCTCGCCGCGACGACCACGTCGCGGAGTTCTTCGCGCTCCTGCTGGCCTCGGGCGCCGGGATGGCGTTCTTCGTCGGCGCCGCGAACCTCATGGTGCTGTTCCTCTCGCTCGAGTGGTTCTCGATCGCGCTCTACGTCATGTGCGCGATCGACTACGACCTCGAAGGGTCGCTCGAAGCGGGCCTGAAGTACCTCGTCGTCGGCTCCTTCGGTGCCGGCGCTCTGCTCTTCGGCTCGGCGCTCGTCTACGGGGCGACGGGGAAGATCTCGTTCCAGGGGATCGCGGCGACGGTCGCGTCGCAGGGACTGACGGGCGACGCGTTCGTCGTCACGGGAATCGCGCTGATCGTCGCCGGCCTCGGCTTCAAGATGTCGGCCGCGCCCTTCCACATGTGGACGCCGGACGTCTACGAAGGCGCACCGACCACGGTGACGGCCTGGATGTCGTCGGCGACGAAGGTCGCGGCGCTCCTCCTCACGTTCCGTCTCATGACGACTGCGTTCCCGCACGACGAGCACCTGTGGAGCTGGGCCTTCGCCATCGTCGCGACCGCCTCGCTCGCGATCGGCAACTTCGCGGCGCTCGTGCAGAGAAACGTGAAGCGGATCCTCGCCTACTCCTCGATCTCGCACGCCGGCTTCATGCTGATCGGCCTCAGCGCAGGCAGCGCGCTCGGCGGCCGGGCGCTCATGTACTACCTAGTCCCCTACTCGGCGATGGCGTTCGGCTCGTTTGCGGTCGTGGCCGCGCGGGAGCGCGAGCTCGGCGTGCCGGTGACGCTCGAGAACCTCGCCGGCTTCGGCTGGGAGCGGCCCTTCCTCGGCGTCGCCATGTGGTTCTTCATGTTCGGTTTTGCCGGGCTGCCGCTGGGTGGCGGCTTCGTCGGCAAGTTCTACGTCCTTGCCGCGGCCTACCGGCACGGCTGGGTGTGGCTCGTCATCGTCGGCGTGCTCGCGACGCTCGTTAGCCTCTACTACTACCTCGGGATCGTGCGTGCGATGTACATGCGGCCGGCAGAGGAGCTTCAGGTGCGGCCCGGCGGCGTCGCCGTGAGCGGCGGGGCACCCGCGCGCGAGACGCTCTTGCAGGTCGCGGTCGGGGCGGCGTTCGTCGTCTCGTTCGGCTCGCTCTTCGCCGTCCAGCCGCTGATCGACCTCGCGCGGCATGCGGCGCACGCGTTACCTCTCTGAAAGGCGCCTGAAAAAAGTCTGCAAGGCATAGTCCGTTCAGGTTTCTGAACGGACCCTTCGCGGACACATATGACTCTCCGCACAATCGAATTTCCAAGGAGCCAGTCATGCTGAAAGGAACCGTGACGCGAACGCGGCTGGGTTTGGCGCTGGCGGTGGCCGCCGGCGTCGTGCTAGGCGCAGTTTTCGGGCGACCGGGCGCCGGCGTAGCCGCGAGCAGCGCAACCAAGCCGACCAACACGACACCACCGGCGCTCTCCGGAACCGCCCAGGTGGGAGAGAGGCTGACCACGACCAAGGGAACGTGGGCCCACAACCCGACGTCGTTCCACTACGCATGGAGTCGCTGCGACACGGACGGCGCCTGCCTGACGATTGCGGGCGCGACCGGGAAGTCGTACCTGGTCAAAGTGGCCGACATCGGTCACACGCTCCGGGCGACGGTGACGGCACAGAACGCGGCCGGAGCCACGCCGGCGACCTCCGCGCCGTCGGCGGTCGTTCCCCCGAGCGGATGCCCGCTCGGCACCGGCGCAATCCCGATCACCCAGCTCGCACCACCCGCGCGGCTGGAGATCGCCAGTGCCACCGCCACACCGGCGGTGAGCCGCTCGACGAGAACGCTCCACACCCACATCACGATCACGGCGTGCAACGGCCGCCCGGTGCAGGGGGCCATCGTCTATGCAGTCGCGATCCCGTTCAATCAGTTCGAGCCGACGCAGGCGACGACAGCCGCAGACGGCACGGTCACGCTGGCGGAGCCGAGGCGAAGCGGCTTCCCCGCCGGACGGCACCAGCACCTGCTTGCGGTGTTCGTCCGCGCGACGAAACCGGGTGACTCGCTGCTCGACGGCGTGTCGTCCCGTCGGGTCGTCGCGTTCCGCTTCGCGCATCGCTAGGCGCATGACGGTGGCGCCCTGCCCTTCGGCGGGGCGCCACCGCTCCTTGTGAAAAAGATCTGCAAAGCGACGGCTCGCTTCGTGCATCCCTTTCTTGCAGCCGGGTAGCTGTCCGCCTGCAATGTCCATCGGACTACGAAGGAGAGGCGAATGAGACGAGGGATGCTGGGAGCGACCATTACGATCGCGGTGGCCGCGTTCGTCATCGGCGCCGCCCTGGGGCGGCCGGGTAGCGGGCGGGCCGCCGGCACCGCTCCTGTGAATACGGCCCTGCCGACGCTCTCCGGCGCCGCACAGCAAGGGCAGACGATCGCGACGACCAACGGCAGTTGGAACGGGAGCCCGACGTCGTACACCTACGTCTGGAGCAGGTGCGACCCGAACGGGGCCTCGTGCACGGCGATCGCCGGCGCGACCTCCGCGACCTACGTGCCGACCTCCACGGACGTCGGACAGACGCTCCGGACGACGGTGACGGCGACGAACGGTGGCGGTTCCGCACAAGCGACCTCGGCGCCGTCCGCGGTGGTCTCGAGCCCAACGGCGCCCACGAACACCGCGGCGCCGAGCATCTCGGGCACGCCGCAGGTCGGCTCGACGCTGACTGCAAGCCAGGGAAGCTGGAACGAGAGCCCATCGAGCTTCGCGTTCTCCTGGAGTCGTTGTGACGCGAACGGAAACAGCTGCGCGGCCATCGACGGCGCCACCGGCGCCGCATACAAGTTGAGCCAGGCCGCCGCCGGCGGGACGCTGCGGGTCTCGGTCACGGCGACAAACGCCGACGGCTCGACGACCTTCGTCTCGGCACCGACCCCAGTCGTCCCCGGGACCGGCGGGTGCCCGGCAGGCACCGGGACGATCCAGATCGCCGAGCTGCAGCTGCCGGCACGGCTCAACATCGACAAAGCGACCATCACCCCGAGGCTGGTGACGCTCGGCACGCACACCATCCAGCTGCACTTCCGGATCACCGCATGCGGCGGCCGGCCCGTGCAGGGAGCGACGGTCTTCGCGACTCCGATCCCGTACAACCAGTTCCAGGGGCCGGATGGCACGACCGGGCCGGACGGCACCGTCACGGTGACGGAGAAGCGGCGGCGCGGCTTCCCCGCCAGGCGTCGGCAGCAGCACCTGCTGGCGGTGTTCGCCCGGGCGACGAAGCCCGGCGACCCCGTGCTGGGTGGTGTGTCGACGCGGCGCACGGTCGCCTTCCGGGTCAACCTCCCGTAGGCCGAGCTCGGCGGCGCCCTGCCCACGCGGGGTGCCGCCGCGCCTACCCTCTCAGGCGGCGCGCGAGAGGAGCTCGTCGACCTCGGCCGAGCGCAGGCGGCGCTGGGCAAGCGGCCTGTGCGCGATCCGTACCGGCGTGAGCACCCAGGCGACGAGCGGGACGGCGTAGGCGAGCAGCGCGAACAGCAGCGCCCACTCGGCGAGAGGGGATGCCGCCGCGCCGGTCGGGGCGTTCTCCCGCACCGCCGAAGCGAGGACGACGAGCGCGAGCGCGGCACCGCTCGTCACAGCTCGCAGCAGCGCAGGGCGCCCCTCGAGCGTGTCACCGACCGCGACGAAGGCCGCCGCTGCGGCCGCGGGAACCGCCAGCAAGCCGACCCAGACCGCGAGCCCACCGAGTCCCACGGCTCCGGCGGCAAGCGCAGCCGTCGCGAGCACCAGGGGCAGGAGCCGCGAACCCACCCCTAAAGGTTCAGGGCCGCATCGGACGGTCCTTCCTGAGTAGGCTCGCGGCGACCCAGTCCAAGGAGAGCAAATGCCCGAAACGACCCTCACCTGGCTCGGCCATGCGACCTTCCGGTTCGACACCCCGAGCGGCAAGCGCGTCTATATCGACCCCTTCCTGAACGGGAATCCGAAGTGTCCGGAGGCCGAGCTCGAGCCCGAGCGGATCGATGTGATCGCCCTCACGCACGCTCACGGCGACCATCTCGGCGACACGGTCGAGCTCGCCAAGAAGCACGGCTGCACCGTCATCGCTCCGGTGGAGCTCGCCGACTGGCTGCAGGGCAAGCAGGGCGTCGAGAACGTGCTCGACCCGAACAAGGGCGGTACCGTCGAGGCGGCCGGCGTCAAGTTCACGCTCACGAACGCACACCACTCGAGCTCGAACAACGACCTGGAGTACATGGGCGAGCCCGTCGGCATCGTCGCCGACGTCGAGAACGGGACGAAGCTCTACTTCGCGGGCGACACGTGCGTCTTCGGCGACATGGAGCTCATCCGCCGCCTCTACTCACCGGACGTCGCCATCCTGCCGATCGGCGGCCACTACACCATGGATCCGAAGGAAGCTGCGCTCGCGCTCGAGCTGCTCGGGACGAAGCGCTGCGTCCCGTGCCACTACGGCACCTTCCCGCCGCTCGTCGGCACGCCCGCGCAGCTCCGCGAGCTCGCGCCCGACGTTCAGGTCGACGAGCTGGAGCCGGGCGACTCGGTAGCTCTATGAGGGAGCGCTGGTGGGGCGGAAGCGGCCGGCGCGTGCCCGAGCTCGCGGTCGAGGGTGACCCCGCCGTGCCTGCCGAGGAGGCGCTGGTGCTCAGCGGCATCGAGGACTTGCGGCCGATGGCCCAGGCGTTCGAGGCGGGCCGTCCGGTCGTCGTGCGTGCGTCGTCGCCCGAAGAGGTGCGCGCTGCGCTCGCGCGGCCCGAGGTGGCGGCCGTCCTCGTGCCCGAGGAGCGGCGCGACCTGCTCGAGCTCGATCTGACCGAGCTGACGTATGGCTGAGGGCCCGCTCGTCGCGACGTATTCGATCGTCGGCTGCGACCTCGCGGCGAAGCAGTGGGGCGTCGCCGTGCAGTCGAAGTTCCTCGCCGTCGGCTCGGTCGTCCCGTGGGCCGAGCCAGAGGTGGGCGCGATCGCGACGCAGGCCTACGCGAACCCGCGCTACGGGCCGGACGGCCTGGCGCTCCTGCGCGAAGGGCTCTCGGCCGACGAAGCCGTCGAGCGCCTCACCGCCGCCGACGAGGGCCGCGCCGAGCGCCAGGTCGGGATCGTGGACGCTCAGGGCCGAGCCGCTACCTACACGGGGGACGATTGCCTCGACTGGGCGGGCGGGCGTACCGGCCCCGGCTACGCGGCGCAAGGCAACATCCTCGTCGGCGAGGAGACGGTGGCGGCGCTCGCGGCGACGTTCGAGGAAAGCACGCGGCTCCCCCTCGCACAACGGCTCATCGAGTGCCTCGTGGCCGCGCAGGCGGCGGGCGGCGACCGCCGAGGCCAGCAGTCCGCGTCCCTTCTCGTCGTGGAGCGGGACGGGGGCTACGCCGGGCTGTCGGACGTCCTCGTCGACCTCCGGGTCGACGACCACGAGCGACCGATCCAGGAATTGCGGCGCATTCACGGGCTCCACCAGCGCCTGTTCGAGGTGAGCCCGCGCGAGGACTGGCTGCCGCTCGAGGGCGAGCTGCGCGTAGAGGTCGAAGAGCGGCTCGCCCGGGTCGGCCACGAGTCGCTCAGCGCCTGGGCCGGCGTCGAGAACCTCGAGGAGCGGGTGGACGGCGAGGACGCCATCGACCCCGTCGTTCTCGACGCGCTGCGGGAAGCGTCCTGAAGACGCTCCGGATCGACGACGTCGAAGGGCTGCCCGTCCTCGGCACACTCTTGTGGCAGCCCGTCCGCCGGCCCCTCGGCATCACCGCGTTCGGCATCAATGCCTACACGGCGGGCAATGCCGGCGACGAGGTCGTCGAGGATCACACGGAGCAGACACATGAGGAGGCGTACGTCGTGATCCGCGGCCACGCGACCTTCACGGTCGACGGCGAGGAGATCGACGCGCCGTGGGGGACGATCGTCTTCCTCGACGATCCGCAGCAGCGGCGGCACGCAATCGCAAAGGAGCCCGGGACGACCGTGCTCGCGATCGGCGGCGAGCCGGGCGCCCACACGATCTCGTCGTGGGAGTACATCTTCCCGGCTCTGCCCGCGCGGAATGCCGGCGAATGGGATGCCGCGCGGAGCATCCTCGAGGAAGCGCTCGCCGAGCGCGACATTCCGGCGATCCGATACCACCTGGCCTGCGTCGAGGCGCGTGCGGGGAACGCCGACCGCGCGCTCGAGGAGCTGCGGATCGCGTGCGAGGCACGGCCCGACTATGTCGCTCTCGCCGGCGAGGAGGACGACCTCGAATCGCTCAGGCACGACCCGCGCTTTCCGCGCTAGCGGTCGCCGGGCAGGCGGGCGCCTGCAGCGAGCACTCGCAGCGCCGGGACCGGATCGGCTTCCGGTCGCGCGACCAGGAGCAGGGCGCCGTGTCCCTCGTCGCGGACGAGCGAGTCAACGAGCAGCTGCAGCCCGAGAGCGAGCGCGAACGCCTTGTGCGCCTGCTCGCCGCCGAACGGGACCAGCTCGTCCTCCTGCGCGAGCCCGGCTACGACGTCGCCCCACGTGATCGCCCCCATCGAGACATCGACGACGACCGGATCGCCGCTGTTGCTGGGAATGCCGATCGCGAGCGGATTCGTTCCGGCGAGCTTCGGCCCGCCGTCCGGATGGCCGAGCCGCCGTGGCGACGTCGCCGTGAGCACGGCAACCAAGCCTCCGTCGGCGAGCCGGCGGACGTAGTGCCCGAGCATCCCGGTCGGGAACGTCCGCTCGCACACGACGAGCCGGGCGTGCGCGGGCGGACGCTCGAGCTGGGCGTGCACGACCCGCCCGAGCACGAGGTAGCCGATCGCGCCGCCGCCGTGCCAGCGCTGGAAGCCGTCTTCTTCCTCGAGCAGCGACGGCTCGGCCGCAGAGTCGTAGCCCTCGAGATTTTCGAGCCACGGGATCCGCGCGTGCCCGTGTCCCTGCTTGCCGCGGCGCTCGGCGGCGTCGAAATGCGTCCACAGCTCGCGTGCGTCGGCGTCGTCGAAGCCGAGCGAGCGCAGACGGCTCAAGCCCTCGTCGGCCTCCACCCGCTCAGCCCTGGAGGCCCAGCGCCGCCAGCGCCGCCTTGCGCCGCGGGTAGTCCTGCATCCGAACGATCTTCCCGTCGCGCACCTCGACGACCTGGAACAACCTCGGGATCAGTCCCTTGGCTCCGAGTCGCTCGAGCCTCTTGCCGCGGAGCTGGACCACCACGCGCTCGCCGAGCTCGATCGTCTCACCCGGCCGCATTCGGTTCGCACCGCCCGTACGCCACATCAGCGTCTTCACGATCGCGTCGCCGTCAGCGCAGGGTTTCCAGGTGCCTTCGCGAGCCGGATGCCACGTCGCATCGTCGGCAATCAGCGTCCGCAATTGCCGGTGATCGCCGCTGCGCGCCAGGCCGTAGGCCTTCTGGACGATCTCCTGGGTCGCGCTCATCCCACGAGGGGCAGCGACTTGACGATCCCCGGCGCCGGCACGCGATGCGCCTCGATCTCCTGCGCAATCGCCACGATCGCCCGGGCCGAATCCGCCTCGGGCTGTGCGGAGACGACCGGGACGCCCGCGTCGCCCTGTTCGCGCAGCGCCGGGTCGAGCGGCACGGTGCCGAGAAGCGGCACACCGAGCGAGCTCGCAAGCCCTCCGCCGCCGCCGCTCCCGAACACGTCGCCGGACATGTTCTCGATGACGCCGAGCAGCCGCATGTTCGTCTTCTGCGCCATCGCGGCGGCGCGGGCGGCGACGTCCTGCGCAAGCTTCTGCGGCGTCGTCACGACGACGACCTCGGCCCGTGGGAGGAGCTGGCCGAGTGAGATCGAGACGTCGCCCGTGCCGGGCGGCATGTCGACCACGAGCAGGTCGATCTCGCCCCAGTGGACGTCGGTGAGGAACTGCTCGAGCGCGCGGTGCAGCATCGGGCCGCGCCACATGACCGGCTCGTTGCCGTCGAGGAAGAAGCCGATCGACATCAGCTTCAGGTCGTCCTTCACCGGCGGGACGATCAGCTCGTCGACGGCGATCGGGCGCTGGCGGATACCGAGGATGTGCGGGATCGAGTGGCCATAGATGTCCGCGTCGAGCACGCCGACCCTGTGACCGAGCTCCGAGAAGGCGACCGCGAGGTTCGCGGCGAGCGATGACTTGCCGACCCCTCCCTTGCCGCTCGCGATCGCAAGCACGCGGCAGTCGGCCGGCAGCCGGATCACACCGTCGCGCTCAGGAGCGCCGCCACGGAGCTTCTGCGTCAGTGCCTGTCGCTCTTCGGCCGTCATCACGTCGAAGGAGAGCTGGACTCCCGTGACCCCGGGGACGCCGGCGAGCGCCTGCTCCACCTGCTGCTCGAACGAGTCGCGCAGCGGGCAGCCGGCGACCGTGAGGACGATCGTGAGCGCGACGACGCCGTCGTGCAGCTCGAGATCGCGCACCATGTCGAGCTCGGTGACCGGACGCCGGAGCTCCGGGTCGATCACCTGCTCGAGCGCCTTCAGGACCTCGTCGCGGGAAGGAGCCACGCAGGCGAGCGTAGCGCCTAGGTGCCCGACTCAGGCGCTTCGTACCGGCCGCGGCCGGTACGCCGGACCCGGCCGGACGCCACCGCCTCGCCGAGCGCCCGGCGGAAGCGACCCGGGCCCCAACGCCGCGCCCCGACAGCCTGGGAGAGCTCTTCGCGGGAGATCGGGCCGCCTTCGTCCACCGCGCGGCCGATCGCCTCGACCTCGCGCTGCAGCTCGGTCAGCGACGACGGCCGCCGCAGAGCGGTCCCGACCATGCCCGGCGAGTAGTACGGGTACTCCAGGCCGGGTCCCGGCCGGTAGCGATGCCGCCCCTCGCGCTCGCGCTCCGGCACTCGCTCGGCCTCCTCGGCCGTCAACGGCTCGGCGATGTCCTCGAGCGGCGCCTGCTCGGCCTTGACCCCGAAGAACAGCTCCACGATGCCTCCGACCGCCATCACGGCTGCGCCGATGAAGAACGCGAGCGCCACCTCGCGGTGGCTGCTCGAGGCGATGAGGTTGCCGAACAGGAGCGGCCCGACGATGCCGCCGATTCCCGTGCCAACCGCATAGAAGAAGGCGATCGCGAGCGCACGCGTCTCCATCGGGAAGACCTCGCTCACTGTGAGGTAGGCGGCGCTCGCCCCGGCGGACGCGAGGAAGAAGATGCCGAAGATGAAGGCCTCGAACGTCCACGGCGACGCATCGAGAGAGTGCCCCATGAACAGTGCGGCCATCGCGACGGTGAGCACAGCCGAGCCGAGGTAGGTGCCGGCGATCATCGGCTTCCGGCCGACGGTGTCGAACAGCCGGCCGAGCAGCAGCGGGCCGAGGAAGTTGCCGACGGCGAAGACGATCAGGAAGACCGGGACGAAGCCGGAGGAGACCTTCCAGAAGGTCGAGTAGAGCGTCCCGAGATTGAAGGTGACGCCGTTGTAGAGGAAGGCCTGGCCGATGAAGAGCGCGAGCCCGAGCACTGCGCGGCGCGGGTAGCGCTGGAACGCGGTCTTGGCGATCTCGCGGAACGGGATCCTCTCGCGTTGCCGCACCGCGATCGTGCGGTCCGGCTCGTCGAGGTGCTCGTCGGACTCCCGCTCGATGCTCTGCTCGATGTCGCGGACGATTGCCTCGGCCTCCTCCTCGCGCCCGTGGATGAACAGCCAGCGCGGGCTCTCGGGGACGTTGCGGCGGACGAACAGGACGCAGAGACCGAGCAGCGCGCCGAGGAAGAACGAGATCCGCCAGCCGACGCTCGCCGAGAGCAACGACTTGTCGAGCAAGAGGATCGCAACCGCCGACCCGGCTGCGGCGCCGAGCCAGTACGAGCCGTTGATGATCAGGTCGACGCGGCCGCGCACGCGCGCCGGGATCAGCTCGTCGATGGCCGAGTTGATGGCTGCGTACTCGCCGCCGATGCCGGCGCCCGTGAGGAAGCGGCAGAGGAAGAAGAACCAGGCCGTCCACGAGGCGGCGGTGGCGAGCGTGGCCAGGATGTAGACCCCGAGCGTGAGCAGGAAGAGCTTCTTCCGGCCGAAGCGGTCGGTGAGCTGGCCGAAGAAGAGCGCGCCAAGACAGGCGCCGCCGACGTAGAACGCCGCCGCCGTCCCGATCTGCGCGGTCGTGATCGCGATCCCGCTGCCCTTCTCGGTGAGGCGCGGGGCGATCGAGCCGACGATGGTCACCTCGAGCCCGTCGAGGATCCAGACCGTCCCGAGGCCGATCACGACGAGCCAGTGGAACCTCGCCCACGGCAGCCGGTCGAGCCGCGCGGGGATGTTCGTCTCGATCCTGCCGGTCTCGACGGTGGCAGCTTCGCCGCTCATGCGGCTTGTCAACGACGCTCCGCCCTTCGCGGTTACGCTCGACCCGTGCTCAGCTGTCGGCTCCTCGGACACCGGTACCGCTTCCAGGCCGAGGGTCGGGCGATGCGGTGGGCCTGCGAGCGCGATTGCGGCGCGGGCGGCTCGAAGGAGTACGCGAGCGCGGCGGAAGCCGCACGCTATGCCGCGGCCTTCGACCGCGAGGACCGGTCCGAGCTCGGTCGCCGCGCACCGCTGCTCGGCATGTTCCCGCTGCGGCTCTGGTGGACGTTGCGCAGGCGAAGCCCGTAGCAGGAGGCCGTCTCGACACGGCGAAGCGCTCGCCGATGACCTCGGACACCACGCGCTGGCCGTTACCTGACGAGCGCGCTCCGTTCGCGACGATGAGCCACGGCGGCCGCGGCCGGAGGCAGCCGCGCTCGGTGTGGCTCCTCACGGGCCTCGCCTTCCTCTGCGGGGGCCTCGTGAGTGCGGCAGCCTTCTCGATCGGCTGGCGCCACCAGGCCCAGCGCGGCACCGCGGCCCAGTCCGCCCTGGCGGCGGTGCGCGCGCGCACCCACCGGCTCGAGCACAGGATCGGCACCCTGCAAGCGTCGCTCGGCCAATCCCACGCCTCCGCGGCAGCGGCGGCCGCAGCGGAAAGCGCTCTCGCCCGCGCAGGAGCAACGGTGGGCGACGAGGCCACGGCAGCGAGCGGCGACGCGGTCCCGATCTCCTCCGGAGCGGGATCGCTCGGCACCACCGCGACGCGGATCGCAAGCGAGCTGAAGACGCTCGACACCTATCTCACCTCGACACCGACCGACCAGCTCGACCCGGGCTACATCGGGAGCCAGACCGCCTATCTCGGCCGGCAGCTGACGCGACTCCAGAGCGACGCCGGCACGCTCGGAAGCTCGATCGCGTCATTCCGGGCCGCACTCCGCAAGCTCAGCCGCGACGCGCAGGCATTGCAGCGCAACTGATCGTACGGAGGCTGCCCCTATCGGGCACTCTGTACGAGGTATGAGCGGGATCGGGGTCCGGTTGGCGAAGGTTCTCGTGCTTGCGAGCCTCGCGCTCACCGTCTCGGCGTCGGCCGGCGTCGCGGCGGGGCCGGCTCGCTCTCCGCTCGGTGTCGTGCCGCACGCGGGCTCCTCGGTCGGCGTCGCACCGGGAGCGACTTTCTCGCGCGCCGTCGACCCGCTGCTGCCTGCGGTGAATCCGACCGGGCCGGTCTCGCTGCAGGTATCGCCCTGCACGATCACCGCCTCTTCCTTCCCGTGCTTCACGATGCGGACGAACGCGGTCTATGCGATCTACTGGCTCCCGAACGGCTACTTCTTCAGCCTCAACTACAAGAGCCTCATCGACCGCTACTTCGCGGATGTCGCCGCCGCGAGCGGGAGCCTGACGAACGTCTACTCGGTCGCCACCCAGTACTACGACGAAGCGGCCGCGATCCACTACCAGTCGAGCTTCGCAGGCTCGTTCGTCGACACCGACCCCTTCCCGGCGAACGGCTGCGACGACTTCTACCAGGACTCCCACGGGACGACATTCCACGACCCTGTCTGTCTCACCGACCAGCAGCTCCAGGACGAGCTCCAGGCCGTCATGGCCGCACAGGGCTGGCGCGCGGGCACGACGAGGATGTTCGTGATCATGACGCCGAGCGGCGTGGGCTCCTGTTACGACAGCAAGACGCCGGCGCAGGGCGGCGGGTGCACGACGAACGCCTTCTGCGCCTACCACAACTACTTCTTCACCGGGGCCGACGAGCCCGTCCTCTACGCCAACCAGCCGTACGACGCGGCGATCCCCGGCTGCTTCAGCGCGAAGACCAACCAGGGCAAACCGAACAACGACGACGCAGACGTCGAGATCAACACGATCAGCCACGAGCAGATCGAGACGATCACCGATCCCGTGGGCAATGCCTGGCTCAGTGCAGACGGTTCCGAGATCGGAGACATCTGCGCCTGGCAATTCGACAATCCCGCCGCACAGTCGTACAACCAGGTGATCAACGGTCACCAGTACGACCTGCAGGAGGAGTACGCCAACGACGGCGGGTGCCTCCTGAGCTACACCCCGTCCGTTGCACCGAGCACGGTCGCGGCGCCCGTCGTGACCGGCGCTGCCGGCGAGGGCCTCCTCCTCTCGACGACCGAGGGCTCGTGGATGCACGCCCCGAGCGGATACGCGTACCAGTGGCAACGCTGCGCGGCCAGCGGCGCGGGCTGCGCCGACATCTCGGGCGCCACGGCGGCCGCCTACCGCCTCACGGCTGCCGACGCCGGGCATACGGTTCGCGCCGAGGTAAGAGCCGACAACGCGGCCGGGACGTCCGCCGGACCCAACGCATCGAACGCGACCTCGCCCGTCGTGCCGGTGCCGAGTGCGACAACCGCGCCGGCTCTCTCCGGCATCGCGGCCGTCGGCAGGAGTCTCTCCTCGACTCCGGGCACCTGGAACTCGACCGTCACCGTCGCCTACGAGTGGTTCCGCTGCGCCGCCGACGGGACCGGCTGCACGACCATCCCCGGTGCGAAGTCGGCCGCGTACGTCCCGGTCGCCGCGGACGCCGGGCACACGCTCGAGGCGAGTGTCGCCGGCACGAACATCGCCGGAACCGTGGCGGCCCTCTCCGACCGCAGCCACGTCGTCGTGCGCGCGCCGGCCAGCCTCGAGACACCCCACATCTCGGGACGCGCGCGAGTGGGAAGGCACCTGACCGCCGCCCGCGGCGCATGGAGCGAGGCGCCGAAGCAGTACCGCTTCCAGTGGCTGCGCTGCAACCCGCACGGTCGATCCTGCGTCCGCATCAGGCACGCGACGCATTCGAGGTACCGGCTCAGGAAACTCGACGTCCGGCACCGGCTCCGCGTGCGCGTCACGGCTGTGAACGCCGCCGGAAGCCGGACGGCCACGTCACGCCCGACCGTGCGCGTGCCGACGCCGAAGCCCTAGCACCCGAGTAGCTGTCTCAGGCGAAGGGCGTTCTTCGGCGCGAACCCCTCCCAGTCATTGTTGAAGTACGCGAAGACCTCGTGCGTCCTTCGCCAGTCGCGCAGCCGCGCCGCCCACTCCCGCAACTCCGAGTCGCTGTAGTTGCCCCGCCGCCCGCGGGTGCCGCCGTGGAAACGAACGTACGTCCAGTCGGCGGTCAGCTCGTGCGACTGGAAGGCGTTCACCTGCGGACGGTCGCCGATCGCGAGGGCGACGCCGTGCTCTCGCAGGAGCACGTACGTCTCCTCGACGAACCAGGACGCATGGCGGAACTCGACGCAATGACGCAGCTGCCGCGGCAGTCGGGCGAGAGCCTCAGCGAGCCGCTCGTGATCGCGGCGGAACGTCGGCGGGAGCTGCCACAGGAGCGGGCCGAGCTTGGGCGAGTCGAGCAGCGGCTCGATCCGCTCGAGAAAGCGCTCGAGCCCCGGGCCGAGATCGCGCAGCCGCTTGATGTGTGTGAGGTAGCGCGAGGCCTTGACCGCGAAGAGGAAGCTGGGAGGTGTCTGCTCGACCCAGCGGGCCACCGCGTTGGTGCGCGGCAACCGGTAGAAGGTCGAGTTCACCTCCACCGTGTCGAAGCGCTCGGCGTAGAAGTCGAGCCAGCGCGACGCCGGCAGGCGCGGCGGGTAGAAGACGCCGTCTCGCCATTGGGCGTAGTTCCAGCCGGAGAGGCCTATGCGGACAGGGCGCGAGCGAGCCGCGTGCACACCGCCGTCGTTCCCGCTGCGACGACCCGCGAACGCTGCTCGAGGTCGAGTGGAGCGGTCCCGAACGCCTCGTCGAGGTCGAACAGGTCGACCGCGAGACCCAGCTCGCGGCAGAGCAGCTGCGCCGCTGCGATGTCCACGGAGCGGGCCGGCTTCAGCGAGCAGACGGCGTCGACGCGGCCGGCGGCGAGGTGGCAGAGCGAGAGGGCGAGCGATCCCATGATGCGCAACCGGTGCGCGAGGTCGACGACCTTCGGCGAGTCCCGAGCGACGAGCGAGGTCAGCGTCGCCTCGAAGGACAGGATCTCGACCTCGTCCTTCGGCAGCACGTCCCCGAGCGGCGCGCCGTCCAGCCAGGCGCCCTCGCCTCGGCGAGCCGTCCACTCCTCGCCGGAGCCGAAGTCGTGGACGAACCCGAAGACGACGTCGTCCATCGTCTCCCCCTCGGCGACGGCAATCGAGAGGGCGAAGAACGGAATGCCGCGCTTGGCGTTGAGCGAGCCGTCGACCGGATCGACGACGACAAAGGTCGAACCGCCCTCGACGATCCCGATCTCCTCGGAAACGATCGTCCCACCGAGCTCCGCGAAGTGAGGGAGCACGGCTTCCTCGGCAGCTCGAT
The DNA here is from genome assembly GCA_963748755.1 of uncultured Actinomycetes bacterium. GTDB lineage: Bacteria > Actinomycetota > Thermoleophilia > Gaiellales > Gaiellaceae > Palsa-739. Next base: position 169,375 of record CAVVKA010000003.1, on the reverse strand, counting down.
CGATCGCGGTGGTGTCGTCGCCGCCTTCACCCGCGCCGACGACCGGCTCGCGCTCGGCGCGCGTAGGCATCCGGAGGAGCACCGCCTCGACGTCCGCAACGGCGTTCCGACACTGCGTCGCGAGGAGATCAGTCAAGCGGGAGCATGAGCAATCCGGAGGTGAGCTTCGGATAGAAGAAGGTGCTCTTCTGCGGCATCACATCGCCGCGGCGCGCGACGGCCCAGACGTCCTCGATGCGCGTCGGGCGCAGGAGGAAGGCCGCCTCGGCTTCGTCGCGATCGACCGTGGCGACCGCCTCGTCCCGTTGCGGCGTGTAGGTGACTCCGCCCGGGCCGGCCCGCTCCACGACCTCGGGATCGAGGCCGTCGGCGGTAAGCAGCTCATAGCGTCCCGCCCGATAGAGCACCGGCCCGGGAAGGTCGTCGCCGGGAGGCTCGATCGGCGTCCCCGAGGCCGCGCCCGCGCTCTGCGCGACACGGTGCGTGGGAAAGATCGTCAACCCCTCCTGGCCGGTCGGGACGACCACCGCGAGCAGCCAGGCGGATGCCTCGCTCCCCTCCTCGGCGTGGAAGGCGAGTGCCGTCTCGTAGCGGTGATGGCCGTCCGCGATCAGGAGCTGCGCGTCGGTCAACTCTTCCGCGAGTGCGTCGGAGAGCTCCGCGTCGAGCCGCCAGAGCCGCGAGACGACGCCCGCCTCATCCACCTCCAGCTCGGGCTCGCCGAGACCGTCGACCTCGACCGTCCCGTCCCAGAGGAAGAAGAGCGGCTCGAGCTGGGTCCGGGTGGCACGAAGCAGACGCAGCCGGCCTTCCTTCGGCCCGGCGTGCGTGCGCTCGTGCGGCAGCACGACCCGATTCTCGTACGGCTCGAGCCGGAGCGCCGCCACGAAGCCCTCACGACGCCGGGCGACGCCGTCCGGGCCGACGTACTCCTGCTCCAGCCACCAGCACGCAGGGTCGGGATCGCGGACGAGCGCTCCGCGCTCCGGCCACTCCGCGAGGCTCGCTGCCGCCGCCTCCTCGGAGTCGGGCAGGGTCAGGTGGACGACGTTGTACGGGCTTCGTCCGAGGAGCTCTTCCCGCTGCGCCGGCCCGATGACGTCATACGGCGGGGCGACGAGCGACTCGAGCGCGCCTGCGACAGCCGGGTCGTAGCGGAGCGTGCGGAACGGCCGTACGACTGCCACGGCACTGACCGTACCAACCGGACTGCCTCGCTACCGCTCTTCCGGCTCGTGCGCGCGACCACTGGGGATCCCGCCTGCCAGGCTCCGCGGCCCCAGTGGAAGAGCTCGGCTATCAGCGCGGCCAGCAGGCCCAGCGCGACAACGAGGACGCGCCGCAGGACACGGGCACTCCAGCGCAGGCGCAGGCTCAGGTCGCGTCTCCGGTCCGGCGGCATGAGACGACGGCGACGGTCGACGACGATGACCTTCTCCGACGGGACGACGGCGATCACCGCCGAGGTGGGCACTCGCCGTAGGCGTCTGTGGCCTATCCGGACCTCGAGCAGCGAGGGATCGTGCGGACTGACGTCCGCGAGGACCCGCTCGACCGTGCCGCGGCCGCCACCTGCGAGCGTGAAACCGACGCAGTTGGCGAGCCAGTAGCGGGTGACGGGGCTCGACGCGTCGAACCGCCGGCTCTGGCGCAGTGCAACCGCCATCCACGCACCGGTCCCCGCAAGCCAGCCATGCGAAACTCCCGCTCGTGACGGCCATCGTCGAGCTCGAGGAAAACCGCACGGTTGAGGGGATCTACGCCGTCGCACGGAAGGAACGCCTGCGGACACGCAGCGGCTCGACGTACCTCGCGCTCGAGCTCGTCGACCCGAGCGGCCGGATCGGCGCACGTGTGTGGAACGACGTCGACCTGCTCGACGCACGCTTCGAGACGGGCGACGCAGTTCGCGTGCTCGGCCGGGTCGAGCGATTCCGGAACGAGCTCCAGGTCGAGGTGCGGACGCTCGAGCCGGCGGAGGGGGTCGATCCGGCTGGGCTGACGCCCGGCCTGCGCAGGGATGCGGACGAGCTCGAGGGCTTCCTCGAGTTCCTGATCGGCGAGGTGCACGACGACGCGCTCCGCGGCGTCGTGATGCGGACACTCGCCGACGCCACCCTCCGGGCCTATCCCGCAACCCCGGCCGGCCACCACTCGTACGCCGGGGGCCTCCTGGAGCACACCGTCGGCGTGGCGACGCTCTGCCGTGAGCTCGCCCAGATCCACCCGCGCCTCCGCGCCGACCTGCTGCTCGCAGCCGCCCTCGTCCACGACGTCGGGCGGACGCGGGAGCTCGGGCGGCCGCCGGTCTTCGCACCGACCGAGGAAGGGCGGCTGCTGGGCCACGTGCATCTGGGTCTTCGGCTGCTCGAGGGACTCGGCGCTCCTGCGGAGCTCCTGCACGCGGTCGCCTGCCATCACGACGCCCGCGCAGCCCGCACGGCCGAAGCGGCCGTCCTCTATCACGCGAACCAGCTCGACGCCGTCGCGGCCACGCGACCGGTGCCCGACCAGTAGGACGCCGAACTTGGGGGCCGCGCTACTGGCGCTCTGCGCCAGCCTCACCTGGGGCGTCGGTGACTTTCTCGGCGGCGTCAAGGCGCGAGTCCTCCCCAGCCTCCTGGTAATGGCCGCCTCGCAGCCGTTCGGCCTCGCCGCGCTCGGCATCGCCGTCGCCGTGCGGGGTACAGGGATCCCGGGAAACGAGGTCGCCTGGGCGGCGCTCTCGGCCGTGTTGGGCACGATCGGGCTGTTCGCCTTCTACCGCGGTCTGGCGGCTGGGGCGATGAGCGTCGTGGCGCCGATCGCCGCAGTCGCAGCCGGGGTGCCGGTGATCTGGGGCGTCGCCGTCTCCGGCGACCATGTCCACAGCCTGCAGGCGATCGGCTTCGTCGCCGCCGTGGGCGGCAGCGTGGCCGCCTCGCTCGAGCTGCGGCCGGAGCGCAGACAGGTCGCGGCCGGCGTCGGCTGGGCGGCGCTCGCGATGCTCGCATTCGGGGGCTACTTCGTCCCGATGCACGCGGCCTCGACCCACGACTGGCTCTGGCCGGCCTTCCTCTTCCGCTGTACGTCGGTGACGATCGTCGTCTCGCTGGCTCTGGCCCGCGGTCTGCGGCCGCGGGGCCTTCGCGCGCACTGGCCCGGCCTGATCGCGATCGGCTTCCTCGACACGGGCGGGAACGCGCTCTTCGCCGCCGCCTCTTCCGCGCGTGGCCTGCTCAGCGTCGTGTCGGTGCTTGCGTCGCTCTACCCGGTCGTGACGGTGCTGCTCGCGCGGCTCGTGCTCGGGGAGCGGGTGCAGCGCACCCAGGACGCCGGAGTGATCGTCGCGCTCGCCGGCGTCGTCCTGATCACAGCGGGAGGCTAGCCACCCGCTGCTCGATCACGGCGCGCAGCTCGCGCGCCTCCTCGAGGCAGAGCCCGGCGGGGTCGGGCAGGTTCCAGTCGACGTACTCCTTGCCGGGGAGGACGGGACATGCATCGCCGCAGCCCATCGTCACGACGAGGTCGGCCCATTCGACGTCCTCGCGGCCGAGCGCCCTCGGCGTGCGACCGGAGACATCGATCCCGACCTCCTCGAGCGCCTCGACGACCGCCTCGTGCAGCTCGGCGGCCGGCTGCGAGCCCGCCGACCGGGCCTCGCCGCCGCGCCGTTCGTACAGCGCCTGCGCGATCTGCGAGCGGCCGGCGTTTTCGACGCAGACGAAGAGGGCCTTCATCCCCCCGACCTCATCCACCCAGCGTATGCCGCAGCTCGCGCACCGCGTCGGGCACCAGCCGGTAATAGGCCCAGGTGCCGCGACGGCTCGATTCGACGAGCCCGGCGTCGCGGAGCACCTTGAGATGGTGCGAGATCGTGGGCTGCGACAGCTCGAACGCGGCGTTGAGATCGCACACACAGCACTCCTCGGTCGAAGCGAGCCGGTTCACGATCGCTACCCGCGTGGGGTCGGACAGCGCACGGAATCGCGCTGCGAGCGACTCGCTCGCCTCCGGGTCGAGTTTCTCGGTGGCGGGGCCGCAGCAGAGGATGGGCAGAACCTTCATCGACGTTTCTCAATATAGTGTATCGACATCTATCGATGAAAGGGGGCGTGCGATGAAACGCGGCGACGACTGCGACTGCTGCGACTGCGGTACCGGCTGCTGCTGAGCGGCACGTGCCGGCGGGGCGTACGACCCGCCGGCGCCTTTAGACGTTGAAGCGGACGTTGAGGACGTCGCCGTCCTCGACGACGTACGTCTTCCCCTCGAGTCGCTGCTTGCCGGCTCGCGCGGCCTCGGCGTGGCCGCCCGCCTCCACGAGATCGTCCCAGCGGACGACCTCACAGCGGATGAAGCCGCGCGCGATGTCCGAATGGATCGTCGCCGCGGCGTCGATTGCAGTCCCGCCACGCCGGAGCGTCCAGGCACGCGTCTCCTTCTCGCCGGCGGTGAAGAACGTGATCACGTCGAGCGTCTCCGCGAGTCGGCGTACCACCTCGCCGAGTGCCGACTCGCCCGCGCCGCGAAACTCCGCGGCCTCCTCAGGCGGCAGCTCTGCGAGCTCCGCCTCGAGCTGGAGGTCAATCCCGGTGGCGCCTGGCGCACCGTTGACGAGCTCGAGCAGCGGCTTCGTGGTCAGTGGCTCGAGCTCGGGCGGCAGCTCTCCGTCCCACTCCGCCAACGTCCGGCCCGCGTCGAGGTGCGCGAGCAGCCGTTCGAGGCCGGCCGCTTCGGCCTTGAGCCGGGCGTCTCCCGACTTCGCCTGCTTCGCGACACGCTCGAGGCGCCGCTCGACGTGGTCCCGATCTGCGACGAGAAGCTCGAGCTTGAGCGTCTCGAGGTCGTCGGCGGGGACGCGCGTGCCAGAGAACCCGTCGAGGACGACGAGAAGCGCGTCCACCTGTCGCAGGTTGCCGAGCAACTGAGGTCCTGTCCCGGGGACGTCGACGACACGCACGGCCGCGGGCGTGACCTTCCGCGCGCCGACCGTGTCGGCGAGCCGGTCGAGCCGCTCGTCGAGAATCTGCGCCATGCCGACGTGCTCCTGGCCGGAGCCGTGCGTCTCGGCGCGCGTGAGCGCGCGAAACAGCGTCGTCTTGCCCGAGCTCGGCAGCCCGACGATCCCGACCTCCAGCGCCACGCGCGGAGGCTACTGGTGGGCGATCTGCTTCTGCAGCGCGACGAGGGCGCGGTGCTGCAGCGACTTGATCGCTCCCTCGGTCTTGTCGAGGATCGCGGCGACCTCGGCATTCGGGAGGTTGAAGACGAACTTCAGCGTCAGCACCTGCTGCTGCTCGGGCGAGAGGCGGTCGATGAGCTTGAGCATCGACTCGCGGCCGATGGTCTGCATCGCCTCGAGCTCGGCGGACGGCTCCTCCTCGCCCGGCGGCTCCGGGACCTCCTCCTCGGGCTGCCAGCGGCGACGGGCGCGGAAGTGATCCATCGCGAGGTTGTGGGCGATCCGAAACAGCCAGGCCGAGAACGGCGCCGACTGCCACTTGAAGCTGCCGATCTTCTCCAGCATCTTGAGGAACGTCTGCGTCGTGAGGTCCTCGGCGTCGTGCCGGTTGCCCACGCTGACGTGGAGGTAGCTGTAGATCCGGTCGAAGTGGATGAGGTAGAGCTCCTCGAGGGCCTCGCGATCACCCTGCTGGCCGCGTGCGACGAGCTCCCGCACGTGCTCGGTCGACTCGCGCGCAGTCACGCGTTCGGTGGGAGAAACCATCCCGCCTTCATTTCCCCTGGACCCCATCGGAGCTAACTCCCGGGCTAGCCCGAGCCGAACCCGACACGGCCCGCCCGCACGACCCGCTTGTAATACGCGATCTGCGCGACGACCACGTGGAGCGGCCCGTCCTCGGTCTCGAGTGCCACAACCGGCTTGCCGGCCCCGGTGGATCCGAGCGCAGACTCGAGCTCGTCGGCGGAACGCGCCTCGACGAAGCTGCCCACGATCTGACCGCCCGCGAAGCCGAGCTCGATCCGCACCCGCTCCTCAGCCACTTGCGCAGACCACCTCCGAGAGCACGCCGTGAACGGAGTCGGGATGGACGAAGGCGACCTCGAGGCCGAACACGCCGCGGCGGGGCGTCTCGTCGATCAGCTCCGCGCCTGCGTCCGAGAGATGTGCGAGTGCCGCGCGGATGTCCTCCACCTCATAGGCGACGTGGTGCATCCCCGGGCCGCGCTTCGCGAGGAACCGACCGACCGGCGTATCCTCGCCGAGCGCCCCGAGCAGCTCGAGGCGACTCTCGCCGACGCGGAGGGACGCAACCTCGACGCCCTGCTCGTCTACGCGCGAACGGTGCTCGAGCCTTGCGCCGAATAGGCGCTCGTAGGTGTCCACCGCGCCGTCGAGATCCTCGACCGCGACCCCCACATGGTGCACCGAGCTCGGCATCTCCCTGGGCATGTTCATCGGGCGATCGTATTTGAAAGACTCGCGGCCACGATGCGCGCCTCGACCCTTGCACTCGTCCTGGCGGCCGTGCTCCTCGCAGGCTGCGGTGGGCACAAGAAGGCGGCGAAGCCGAACGGGGAGGCGTCGAAGCCTCCAGATCGCGTCCTCGCCGACGCCGAGGCGGCCGCCACGAGCTCGAGCTCCGCGCACGTCTCGGGGAGCGTCAAGTCGGGCAGGACACCGATCACCCTGGACCTGTCCATGACGCGCAGCAGGGGCGCGAAGGGGTCGATGTCGACGAACGGCCTGAAGTTCGACCTCGTCCGCATCGGCGACACCCTCTACATCCGCGGCAGCGACGCGTTCTACAAGCACTTCGCCGGCAGCGCGGTCGCGCAGCTTCTGCACGGGAAGTGGCTCAAGGCCCCGGCTACGCAGGGCCGGTTCCAAACTCTCGCCCCGCTGACGAGCCTCGGCGCCCTCTTCGCCGAGATCGGCTCCCACCACGGCAAGCTCGCCAACGACGGCAAGACCACCTACCGGGGCGCCCAGGTCGTCGCGATCCGCGACACCTCGGACGACAGCAAGCTCTACGTCGCGGCGACCGGCAAGCCGTATCCGGTCGCGCTCGTCGGCGGCAAGAAGAGCCAGACGGGCACGATCAGCTTCAGCGACTGGAACAAGCCGGTCTCCCTCTCGGCTCCGAAGGGCGCGATCGACCTCTCCCAGCTAGGCGGCTAGCCGGTCTGCGAAGGCAGGTCGCCGGCCTCGCTGGCGACGACGCGCGGCACACCGACGGTCTCGGATGCACGCGACTCGGGCTCCACGTCCTCGACGAGCGCCTGCAGCTCGTCGCGGACCAGCGTCTCCTTCTCGAGCAGCGCGGCCGCGATTCGATCGAGCGGGGCCCGGTGCTTCCGCAGGAGCCGGACGGCCTCCTCGTATGCGCCGTCCGTCAGATGCGCCTGCTCCTCGTCGCGGACCCGCTTCGTCGTCTCCGAGAGCGCGTAGTTGTCGGCTCGCATCGTGCGTGAGGAAACCGTGTCGGACATGCCCCACTCGAACACCATCGAGCGAGCGATCTCCGTCACCTTCTCGAGGTCGTTGGCGGCGCCGTTCGTGACCCGACCGAACACGACCTCTTCCGCGGCGCGGCCCGCGAGAGCGACGATCATCCGGTCGATGAGCTCCTCCTTCGTGTGGAGGTAGCGATCCTCCTCGGGCAGATAGAAGGCGTAGCCGAGCGCGTTGCCGCGCGAGACGATCGTCACCTTCTGCAGCTCCATCACGGAGCCCATCAGGTGCCCCATCAGGGCGTGGCCGCCCTCGTGGTAGGCGAGGATGCGCCGCTCCTTCTCGGTCAGCATCTTGCGCTGCTGCAGTCCGGCGACGACCCGCTCGAGGGCCCATTCGAAGTCGGCCTGAGTGATCGCGGACGCGCTGCGGCGGCCGGCCTTGATGGCCGCCTCGTTGCAGACGTTCGCGAGCTCGGCGCCGGTCAGGCCGGACGTCTGCCGCGCGACCGTCGCGAGATCGACGTCGTCCAGGTTGAGCGGCTTTCCGCGCGTATGGACGCGGAGGATGGCCTCCCTGCCGGCCAGGTCCGGGGGCGGCACGAGCATCGACCGGTCGAAGCGGCCGGGGCGGAGCAGCGCCGGGTCGAGGTCCTGGATCCGGTTCGAGGCGCCCATCACGACGACCTGCTTCGCGTTCTCGAAGCCGTCGAGCTCGACGAGCAGCTGGTTGAGGGTCTGATCCTGCTCGCGGTTGAACCCGTGCCCACTGCGCTGCGCGCCGACGGCATCGAGCTCGTCGATGAAGACGATCGCAGGGGCGTTCTTGCGCGCCTCGGCGAAGAGCTTCCGGATTCGCGCGGCGCCGAGGCCGGCAAACATCTCGACGAACGACGAGGCCGAGGCGCTGTAAAAGTTCGCGCCCGACTCGTGGGCGACGGCCTTGGCGAGGAGCGTCTTGCCGGTGCCCGGCGGGCCGTAGAGGAGAATCCCCTTCGGCACCTTGGCGCCGAGCCGTTCGAAACGCTTCGGGTCGCGCATGAAGTCGACCACCTCTTCGAGCTCGCCCCGCACCTCCTCGACACCGGCGACGTCCGCCCAGCTCGTCTGGGACTTGGCGCCGTGCGTCATGTTCGACGGCTTGACCCGCGGCATCATGCCGGCGGTCCTCCAGAGCAGCCACGCCGTCAGGGCGATGATCACGAAGAACGCGAGCGGCAGCCAGGTCGTGGCGAAATCCGCTGCAGCATGAAACCAGTGCCCCACCATCTCAGCGTCTCATCGGCAGCGACCGACCCATCCCTTAGGCGAGTGACGCAACTGCGTCCTCGGCCGTCGTGAAGCCGACGCCGGCCTCGCGCCAGGCTGCGAGGCACGCCGCGACTCGCGAGTCGTCGACGCCCCGCGACGCGCGAGCCGCCTCGAGCAGCAGCCTCATCGCCGGCCTCGCCTCCTCCGCGTCCGCGAAGTAGAGCTTGCCTCCCTGCTCGATGATGTCGGCTTGCGTATCGACGTCCCAGAGGATCGTCCCGTCCATGCAAGCGTTCTAGCACTCTCAGAGGGACACGCCGGGAACGGCCCCGTCTGGTAGCTGCTACCGGACACGCCTGCATCACACCCGTCTGCACGAGCGTCTTGCCGGTCCAGGCCCTGAACGCGAAGCTGGGGTTCGTGCCCGCGAAACCCCGGGACAGCGCGCCCGGCATTCATCACGTCTGGGTAAATGCGACGAGCCACTGGCAGTACTTCGTCGACGCAGTCGATCGACTGACGTGGATCCGACGACTGATCCGTGTCGCTGATCGCCACGACTGGCGCGTCATCGGCTTCTGCCAGATGACGACCCACGTGCACGCGCTCCTCGACCTGGCCAACGACTCGCTGCCCTTGGGGATGGAGCATCTGAACCGTGAGTACAGCAAGGACTTCAACCTCCGACACGGCCGTCACGGGCATCTCGTCCGGAAGCGCTACGGGAGCAGACGCATCGAGAGTGGGCGTGACCTGCTTGGAGCCTATGCCTATGTCGCCCTCAACCCCGTCGAGGCCGGCGCGTGCAGTCGAGCGGAGGACTGGCGCTGGAGCAGCTACGCGACGACCGTACGATTTGCGGACGACTTTCCGTTCGTGGACGCTTCGCCGGTGCTCGCCGAAGTCGACGGACGAGTCGATCAGCTCCGGCGGCTGGTGGACGCGCGTGCTGCGGACCTTGTCGGTCGCAGACACGTCCGGTAGCTGCTACCGGACGTGGCGGAAACGACACCGTCAGCGGAGAGCGCGGAGTGCCGGCTCCAGGCGCTGCCGCGTTGTGAGCACGCCCTCGAAGAGGTCGCCTTGACGGCGGATCCGGTCCAGCACGACCTCCATCGTGAATTGCCGCGCGTCGAGCGACTCGCCGACCTCTTCCCACCGGAGCGGAGTCGAGACCGGGGCTCCTGCCCGCGGTCGCACCGAATAGACCGAGGCGATCGTCTTCCCCTCGCCGTTCTGGTTCGCGTCGATGAGGACACCGCGCCGCTTCGCCTTCGACCACTCGGTCGTCACGAGCCCGCGGTGGGTGCGTGCAAGCGCCCCCGCCACGATCTCGCACAGCTCGCGGGTCTGCCCATAGGTGTAACGCCGCTCCACGGGGACGAGCACATGCATGCCCTCGGCGCTGCTCGTCTTCGGGAAGGAGACGAGCCCCAGCGCATCGAGTGCCTGCTTGACGAGCAGGGCAACCTGGACGACCTCGCCGAAGCCGACGTCCGAGGAGGGGTCGAGATCGAAGAGGACGAAGTCCGGGCGGTCGGGCCGGTCGACGCGCGAGTACCACGCGTTCATGTCGATGCAGCCCATGTTGACCATCCACAGCAACGCGTCTTCGTCGTTCACGATCGGCGCGTCGATCCACCGCTTCTTCGGCGGCCGCTCGCGGGTCGAGACCTGCACGTGGAAGCGCGGGATCCACTCCGGCATGCCCTTCGGCGCGTCTTTCTGGAAGAACGCCTTGCCGAAGGCGCCGTCGGGATAGCGGCGCATGGTGAAGGGCCGGTCGCGCAGGTGCGGCACGAGCACGCCCGCTACCTCCCTGTAGTAGTCGATCAGGTCGCCCTTGGTGATCCCCTCGTCCGGCCAGAAGACCTTGTCGAGGTTGGAGAGCTTGACCTTTCCTTCTCTCGCTTCGGCCGGGCGCTCACGCCGCACGTCCTCCGCCGGCTTGTCTTCGCGAAGCCCCTGAAAGGACGGGGCCCGGAGGTGCCCGTCGTGCGTCCATTCGGCGAACTCGACCTCGGCGACGAGCTTCGGCTCGACCCAGACGACGTCCTCTTTCCGCACCCTCGGCATCTTGGGGACGCTCGGGAAGGGGGACGTGTCGCGCCGGAGCGGCTCGAGCCGCTCGAGCAGCTCGTCGATCTCGCGCTCACCGAAGCCGGTGCCGACGTTCCCGACCCACTCCCACTCGCCGCCCCGCTGAACGCCGAGGACGAGCGCGCCGAAGCGCCCGCTGCGGCGGCCCTGACCCTTCGTGTAGCCGCAGATCACAAACTCCTGGCGGCCGTGCGTCTTGATCTTCAGCCAGTCGCGACCGCGCCCTCCCTGGGAGTAGCGCGACGACGCGCGCTTCGCCATCACACCCTCGAGCCCCTGCTCGGCCGCCGCCTCGAGCAGCGCTTCGCCGTCCTCGAACGAGCCCGAGAGCTGCACGACCGGGTTCGGGGCGAGGAGCTGCTCGAGCCGAGCCCTCCGCTCGCTCAGCGGCAGGTCGACGAGCGGCTCGCCGTCGACCTCGAGCACGTCGAACACCTCGTACGCGAGCCGGGTGCTCCCCTGCTGCATTGCCGAGAAGCTCGCCTTGCCGGCGGAGTCGAGCGCCACGACCTCCCCGTCCACGACGGCATCGGGTGTGCGCAACGCCTTCACGAGCTCCTTGGCGACGAGCGCGAACCGTTGCGTCAGGTCGTTGCCTCGGCGCGAGACGAGCTTCGCTTCACCGCCTCGGACGTAGCCGAGCACGCGGTAGCCGTCCCACTTCGGCTCGAACACCCAGCCCTCGCCGCGCGGCAGCTCCTCTGTCAGCGTCGCGAGCATCGGCTTGTAGACGCGGCGGCCCGACGCGGCTCCGTCTTCGCGCTTGCGGAGGATCAGCCAGTTCTTCTCGTCACCGGAAAGATGCGCAGGGACGAGGGCCCAGGTTCCCTCGAGCCGCTCGCCGTGTAGCCGGACCGTCAGCCCGCCGTCGCGCTTCTCCTCCAGCAGCTCGTACGTGCCGCGGTCCCAGATCTCGACCGTGCCCGCCCCGTAGTTGCCCTGCGGAATCTCGCCCTCGAAGCTCCCGTATTCGAGTGGATGGTCCTCGACGTGGACGGCGAGATGCTGCTCGCCCGGCTCCAGCGGGACGCCCTTTGGAACTGCCCACGAGACCAGGGCGCCGTCGCGCTCGAGCCGGAAGTCGTAATGGAGCCTGCGAGCGTCGTGCCGCTGCACGACGAAGATCGGCCCCTTGGGCTTCGCCTTCCCACGCTTGCCCCCAAAGGGTTCCGGCGTCTGCTTGCGGTCCCGCTTGCGCTCGTACTCCGAGAGCTTCCTGGTCACGCAGTCTTTCTACTACGTGCCTTCTGCGTGCGCTCGACGGACTCGCGGAGCGCCTGCATCAGGTCGACGACCTGCCCCTCCTCCTCGCGCGGCTCGGGCAGCGGCTCTCCCTCGGCCTTGGAGCGGATGAGCTCGAGCAGCTCCGACCGGTACGTATCGTCGTAGCGCTCTGGATCGAACTCGGCGCTCAGGTTCTCGACGAGCGACTTCGCCATCTCGACCTCGGCCTTGCGGAGGTCGGCGCCGGAGACGGCCTCGCCCGCGACCTCGGCCGGCTGTCGCACCTCGTCGGCGTAGTACATCGTCTCGATCACGAGCACGCCTTGATACGGACGCAGGCACGCGAGGTGTTGCTTGTTTCGGATGACGACCTTGGCGATGCCGACGCGGCCGGTTTCCTCCAGCGCCCGCACGAGCAGCCGGTAAGGCTTCTCGCCGCCCTCCTGCGGGACGAGGTAGTAGGCCTGCCGGAAGTAGATCGGGTCGATCTCGTCGAGGGCGACGAAGTCGCAGATGTCGACCGAGTGGGTCAGCTCGACGTCGAGGCGGTCGAGATCCTCCGGCTCGATGGGAACGAAGCGGCCCTTCTCGAGCTCGAAGGCACGGACGACGTCGTCCGGGTCGACGTGCTCGCCCGTGTCCTTGCGCACCTTGTCGTACCCGATCGGCTCGAGGTCGCGCCGGTCGACGAAGTGGAAGTGGAGCTCGCGTGAGCTTGTCGCGGCGAGCATCCGGACCGGGATGCTGACGAGCCCGAACGAGACCGTTCCGCTCCAGATCGGGCGCGGCGCCATGTGGTCGTCGTCCCCTCCTCAGGAGGGTCGAAAACGGGCCGGAACACCTCACCTTCCCAGTTTCGAGTCGTACTCCTGTCGTTTACACAACGAATACACGGCGGGGATAAGCCTGTGGACGCTGTGGACAGTGTTGCGTCTCGATCCGCCGTAACCTATGGAAACCTATTCTAAGTTACTCAGACGAAGACGCCGAGCGAACGGAAGCGAGCACGTCGCCGGCGACGGAGGTCGTCGCCCGGAATTCCCTCGAGCTCGGCGAGGGATTCGCGCAGCGCCTGCCCGAGCAGCCGCGCCGCCATGTCGGGATCGATGTGCGCGCCCCCCACCGGCTCCGGAACGATCTCGTCGATCACACCGAGCTCGAGGCAGTGCACCGCGTCGGGTCGGAAGGCCGCGGCCGCCTTCTTGTACTGGCCCGCGTCGCGCCAGAGAATCGCCGCACAGCCTTCCGGCGAGATGACGGAGTAGATCGCGTTCTCCTGCATGAGCACGCGGTCGGCGAGCGCGATCGCGATTGCCCCGCCCGAGCCTCCCTCGCCGATCACGCACGCCACGGTCGGCACCGTCAGCCGTGCCATCGTCGCCTGCGAGCGCGCGATCGCCGCGCCCTGGCCGTGCTGCTCGGCGACCACACCGGGATAGGCGCCCGGGGTGTCCACGAGCGTGAGGATGGGGAAGCCGTGCCGGTCGGCGAGCTCCATCGCGTGCCAGGCCTTGCGGTATCCCTCCGGGTTCGGCATCCCGAAGCGGCGGCTCGCCCGCTCGTGGATGTCTCGCCCCTTCTGCTGGCCGACGAGGACGATGGTGCGGTCGTCGAGCTTCCCGAGGCCTGCGATCATCGCGCCGTCGTCGCTGAGCGCGCGGTCGCCGTGGAGCTCGAACCAGTCGTCGAGCAGCCGCTCGACGTAGTCGAGCGTGTACGGCCGCTCGTCGTGACGCGCGAGCTCGACCTTGCGCCAGACCTCCTCGTCGGTCGCCTCCTCCGAGACCCGGGCGATCTGCCGCTGCAGGCGCTCGAGCTCGCCGGAGATGCGCGCCCCGCCGAGCAGCGAGAGGTTCCTCAGGCGCCCGAGCCGCTCGCGCAGCCGCAGCTCGTGCTCAGTCGGGGGCATCGAACAGCCTCAGGAGGCGGGACAGCGTGGGTCGCAACTCGGGACGCGGCACGATCGCGTCGATCTGGCCGTACCTGAGGTTTTGCTCAGCGCGACCAAAATCGTCGGGCAGCTTCTCGCGCGTGATCTCCTGCACCACGCGCGGGCCCGCAAAGGACATGAGGGCGTTCGGCTCCGCTAGCACGACGTCCCCGAGGGTCGCGAAGCTCGCGAGCACGCCCCCGGTCGTCGGGTGGGCCATCACGCTGAGGAGCGCCTGTCCCGAGTCGTGGAGGTCCTCCACCGCGGCCACCGTCTTCGGGAGCTGCATGAGCGCGAGAATCCCCTCCTGCATCCGGGCGCCGCCCGAGCTCGTGACGCTGACGAGCGGCATTCCCGCTTCGGCAGCAGCATCGCAGGCACGCGAGAACTTCTCGCCCACGACGCTCCCCATCGACCCGCCCATGAAGGCGAAATCCATGACGGCGAGCTCGCACTGGCGCCTCCCGATCGTGGCGCGGCCGATCACCATCGCGTCGGCGAGCCCGGTCCTCATCTCGGCCTCGGCCAGGCGCTCCGTGTAGGGGCGGAGGTCGAAGAAGCCGAGCGGATCCTCGGAGTGCAGCTCCGTCGCCTCCTCGGTGAAGGAGCCGTGATCCGCGAGGGAGGCAATGCGGGCACGCGCCCGCATCGGGAAGTGGTGGCCGCACTGCTCGCAGACCCAGAGGCTCAGCTCGAGCTCGTCGTCGCGGTAGTGCGAGTGGCAGCTCGGGCAGGTGTTCGGGTGACTCGGGGGAGGGCTCGGTTGGTCGTTGGTCTCGACCGAGACGTCTATCTTGGCCACCTTGCCAGCTTAGACCTCTGGTCCCGGAGGGAGGTTGCGGAGGAGCTCAGTACCCGAGCGCCGCCGCCAGGCGCTCGAGCTTCGCGACGTTCGCGGGATCGGGGGCGAGGCCGGTGAAGCCCGCGCCGACGAGCTTGTCGCTCTCCCGCACCGTCCCGAGCAGCCGCTCGACCTCGTCGAGCGACGGCCCGCCGGGCTCGGGCATGAAGACGGCGAGCTCGTTCGGGTCGAGCACGTCGCCGTCGAGGGCGACATAGACCGTCGGGGCGCGGTCGAGCAGGACCGCGGGGTCGTCGCCGATCCCGGCCGACGCGATGAACTCCTCCTCGGGAGGGTCGAGGTTCCGCGTTCCCCACAGGACGACGTCGGCCGCGGCGATCGTGCCCCGGTCGAGCAGCATGCGCAAGGGCATGCCCCACTCGTCGCCGGAGGAGGACGTCTCGGGCGTGTTGAGATCGCCGTGCGCGTCGAGCCAGAGGACGGCGACGCGACCGTGGCGGGCGTGGAGCCCCTCGACCGCGCCCACGTGTGCGCAGCAGCAGCCGCCCAGCACGAGCGGACGGACGGGGAGGTCGGAGGCCACCGCGAGTGTCTGCATCGCAAGCGTCTCCTCCTCGACCACAGCCACCTCGGGATAGCCGAGCGCGAGCGACGCCGCCTCCACCATGGCCTCACCGCCGGTGCCCCACGCACGCGGGACGCGTACCAGGCCGGCGCTGAAGGCCCGGCCGCAGCTGTGGCATTCGTAGCCGTCGTCGACCGCGACGGCCGTGAGCGTCCGGCAGTCCGGGCATCTCGCGCGGAGCAGGCTCACACGATCGGTTTCTCGAATGCCACGCCGCATGCCTCGACGTGCATGCCCACGCGCTCGTAGAGCCGGACGGCGCCGGTCGCGTTCTCGGAGTCGACGTCGAGCGTGACGCGCGTCGTGCCGCGGCTCCAGAGCTCGGCGAACGTCCTCTGCAGCAGCGCCTTCGCGAGCCCCTTGCCGCGCCAGGCGGGCCGCACTCCGATTGCACCGACGTAGCCGCCGCCGGCGACGTTCAGATCGTTGCGCGTGACGGCGGCGAGCTCGTCCCCGTCGCGGACGACGAACCAGATTGGGCCGTTCTCGTCGCGATGCTGCCCCTGGCGGCGCTCGAGCCACTCCTCGAACGGCTGTGGATGCCACTCCCAGTGCTCCGCGAACGCCTCGTTCAGCGCCTCGTAGAAGGCCTCGTACTCGTCGTCACGCAGCTCGTCCACGGCGAGCCCTTCGGGGACGAGCGGCGCCGACGGCTCCTCGGTGAGCTCGATCGCCATCTCGTAGAAGCGCCTCACCTCGCGGTAGCCGCGCGACTCGAAGAGCGCCCGGGCCGCAGCGTTGGGCTCGGCCGCGCCGGTATGGATCTTCTTCACTCCCTGCGCGCGCGCGAACGCCTCGCCACGCTCGAGGATCTCCGTCCCGAGGCCACGCCCTGTCTCGCCGGCGACGCCGCGGAAGTTCGCCGTGTCGCCGTGCAGCCCGTACGTCGCGCTCGCGACGATCCGGCCGTCCTTCTCCCAGACCCACGCCTCCTTGCTCCACTCGAGGAACATGAGGATGTCCGCGCCGGTCAGGCCTCCGGGGCGGCCGGGGTAGAACCGCTCGTCGTCTGCGGTGATGAGCTCCGCGACGGCCGGCGCGTCGTCCTGGACGAACGGGCGGACGTTCATGCGAGCAGCTTCTCCCAAACCACCTGCTCGGTGTCAACGGCCATGCCCACGCTCTCGTACAGCTTCGTCGCACCCGTTGCGTTCTCGGAGTCGACGCCGAGACCGACGCGGCGCTCCCCACGCCGGTGGAACTCGCGGAAGCTATCCAGCAGCAGGGCCTTCGCGAGGCCGCGACCGCGCCAAGCAGGACGGACGCCGAGCGCCCCGATCCAACCGCCGCCCGATCGCTTCGGGTCGTTACGCGCAGCGGCGACGACAAGCTCCTCGCTCCGCACCAGGAACCAAAGCGAGGGATCGTGATCCGGCTGCGCGAGCTGCCGTTGCCACCAGACCTCGAAGGACTCCGGCCGGTACTCCCAGTGGTCTGCGAACGCCTCCTCGAGGGCCGCGTGGAATGCCTCCGCGTGCTCGGTGGAGAACGGCTCGACTCGGAGACTATCCGGAAGCACGGGTTCAGGGGGCAGGTCGTCGTGCAGCTCGATCGTCATCTCCCAGAAGCGTCGCGTCTCGCGGTAGCCCCGACACTCCAGGAGCGGACGTGCCGCGACGTCAGGGGCCAGGGTCACGTTGTGGACTCGTTCCGCGCCGAGTGCCCGCAGCCGGCCCTCGCTGCGCGCGACCAGCTCCGAGCCGATGCCGCGCCCCCGCCACTCGCGATGAACCACGCCGACGGCGATGCCCGTGTCGTTCTCCTTCTCGACCCAGCCGACCCCGACGAGTCTGCCGTCCTCCTCGAACAGCCACGTGTCGTGAGGCAGGTCCGGGCTCGCAAGCCAGGCCGTGACGTCAGGCACCCCGAGACGGGACGGCCGGCCGAAATGGTGCGTCTCGTCCTCGGCGAGGAACGCGGCGATTGCCGGAAACTCGTCGGGCGTGGCCGGACGAACGTTCACGGTATGAG
Source organism: uncultured Actinomycetes bacterium (assembly GCA_963748755.1). Classification (GTDB taxonomy): domain Bacteria; phylum Actinomycetota; class Thermoleophilia; order Gaiellales; family Gaiellaceae; genus Palsa-739. Next base: position 152,074 of record CAVVKA010000003.1, on the reverse strand, counting down.
CGAGTCGAGGCTCTCGCCAAGCCCGGTCAAGCTGTGCAGCTCGACGTCGGGCTGTGGTGCGGCCTCCTCGCCGAGCCGGTTGATCCAGATCGTCCGCAGGCCGAGCGTCGTGGCCGGCGCGACGTCGTGGAAGAGACTGGCGGCGACGTGGACGTGCCCTTCGCGGTCAGCTCCGCTCTGCGCAAAGAACTCGTCCCAATGCGCCGGCGCCGGCTTGTACGAGCCGATCTCCGAGGCGACGACGGCCAGCTCGAAGTCGACGCCGATCCTGGCGAGCGACGCGTCGAGCAAGTCGCGGTCGGTGTTCGACAACACGGCGAGCCGCCAGCCACGCGCGCGGGCCTCTTCGAGCGCCGTCGGCACCTCGGGAAAGGGCTCCCAGTCGGGAAGTGAGCGCGCCAGCGCGTCTTGCTCGCCTGCGGAAGCACCGAGCCGCGCGAGGGCGACAGCCATCACCTCGCGATAGCTCCGGCCCGGATCCTCGCGCTGGATCTGCGGCTCGAGCTCGTGGTACGTGTGCAATAGCTTCCCGCCCCGTGCGACGCCGAACAGCTGCTCGAGCGCGCGGCCGATGCCGCCGTTCCAGTCGATCAGCGTGCCGTAGCAGTCGAAGGTCGCCCAACGATCTCGGGTCCGCTCGATGCGGGCTTACTCCTCGAACCGCTTGAAGACGACGCAGGCGTTGTGACCGCCGAAGCCGAAGCTGTTGGAAACCGCCACTTTGACGTCGGCGTCGCGCGCCTCGTTCGGCACGTAGTCGAGATCGCAGGTGGGATCCTCGACCTCGTAGTTGATGGTGGGCGGCAGCTTGCCGTCGCGGATCGAGAGGACGGTGAACGTCGCCTCGATTGCACCGGCTGCTCCGAGGCAATGCCCCGTGGCTCCCTTCGTGCCTGAGACCGGCGTCTTGTAGGCGTTCTCCTCGCCGAGCGCGTACTTGAGCATCTGCGTCTCCGACGAGTCGCCGATCGGAGTCGAGGTCGCGTGCGCGTTGATGTAGTCGACCTCGTCGACGCCGACGCCGGCGTCGCCGAGCGCCATCTTGAACGCCGCCACAGGCCCGGTCGGATCGGGCTCGGTGATGTGCCGCGCATCGGACGAGAGGCCGTAACCGGAGACCTCCGCATAGATCTTCGCGCCGCGGGCCTTCGCGTGCTCGAGCTCCTCGAGCACGAGCAGCGCGCCCGCCTCGCCCATCACGAAGCCGTCCCGCTCGGCGTCGAACGGGCGGGACGCCCTGACAGGGTCGTCATTGCGCCGCGAGAGCGCGCGCATCGCGCCGAAGCCCGCGATCCCGACCTGGGTCACGGCGGCCTCGGTACCGCCGCAGAGCATCACGTCCGCGCGGCCGAGCCGGATTGCGTCCGTCCCGTCGCCGATCGCCATGTTGGAAGCGGCGCACGCCGTGCACTCGGAGAGGAGCGGGCCGCGCGTGCCGAGCTCGATCGAGACCCATCCGGCGCCGAGGTTCGGGATGATCGAGGGGATCGAGAACGGGTTGACGCGGTCAGGGCCGCGCTCGACAAGCTGGGTATGACAGTCCTGGAACGACTGCAGGCCGCCGATGCCGGTAGCGATTGCGGCACCGATTCGATCCGGCTCCTTCTCGATCTCGAGGCCCGCGTCGGCGCATGCCTGCCGCGCGGCGGCCAGGATCAGATGCGTGAAGCGGTCCATGCGCCGGGCCTGCTTGCGCTCGATCCACTCGGTCGCATCGAAGCCCTTCACCTCGCACGCGAAGTGGACGGGGTAGTCGGCGTGCTCGAATTGCGTGATCTCAGCGGCGCCGGAGTCGCCTGCGAGCAGGCTCGACCACGTGGACTCGACGTCGAGCCCGAGGGGCGTCACCGCGCCCAGCCCGGTGACGACGACGCGTCTGCGTCCGTTGAGGGAACCGTTACCTGCGCTCACTACATTCCGAGTCCGCCGTCGACGAGCAGCACGTCCCCTGTGATGAACGATGCCTCGTCGGAGCAGAGGAAGCGTACCGCGCCCGCCACGTCCGTCGGCTCCCCGAGCCGGCCGAGCGGCGTGTTGTCGAGCATCGCCGAGGTCGCTTCCTCCGGCAGGACGTCGGTGAGCTGCGTGCGCACGTAGCCTGGGGCGACGACGTTGGCCCGCACGCCGCGGCTGCCGAGCTCCCGCGCCAGCGACTTCGTGAAGCCGATGATCCCGGCCTTCGATGCCGCGTAGTTCGTCTGGCCCCAGTTGCCGTGCACGCCGACGATCGAGGAGATGTTGACGATCGCGCCCGCCCGCTTCTTCATCATCGGCCGGCACACCGCTCGGCAGGTGTAGAAGACGGACGAGAGGTTCGTCTCGATCACCGTGCGCCAGTCGTCGTCGGACATGCGGGCGAGAACGCCGTCGCGCGTGAGCCCGGCATTGTTGACGAGGATGTCGAGCTCGCCGGCCTCCTCGACGAGCCGCGCCGCCTCCTCCGGGCTCGAGACGTCGGCCTGGACGGCCCGTCCCTCGATCTCGCGTGCGAGCGCCTCCGCCTCCTCCGCTCCGGTGCGATAGCCGACGACCACCTCGGCGCCGGCGCGAGCGAGCTCCTCTGCGATCGACCGCCCGATTCCTTTCGAGGCACCGGTGACGAGGGCTCGCTTGCCCTCGAGCGAGCAGAACGTCACGTTTCGGCGAGCAGCTCGGGAAGCCGCTCGAGCGCCTCGATGCTGTTGACCGAGACGGTCTTGACGCTCCTGTCGATTCGCTTGACGAGGCCGGAGAGGACGTTGCTCGGCCCGACCTCGACGAAGGTGCGCACCCCGTCGCGCATGAGCTCCGTCGCCGACTGGGTGAAGCGCACCGGCGCGGTGAGCTGGTCGACGAGAAGCGGCCCCATCCGCTGCGCCGACTCGAACCGCGCCGTCACGGTGGACATGAAGGGCGCGACCGGCTCCTGAAAGCGCACCTTCTCGATCGCAGGGCGGAGGCGGTCCGCTGCGCGCGCGACGAGCGGGGAATGGAAGGCGCCGGAGACCTTGAGCTTGACGGCCCGGCGAGCGCCGTGGCTCTGTGCCTGCTCGATGCACTCGTCCACGGCGAGAGTCTCACCGGAGACGACGATCTGCCCAGGGCAGTTGTAGTTCGCAGGCCAGACTCCGAGGATGCGCCGGCAAAGACCCTCCACCACGTCGTCCGCGAGACCGAGGATGGCCGCCATCGAGCCCGGATTGCGGGCCGCGGCCTCGGCCATCGCGAGCCCTCGCTCGCGCACGAGCGTCAGCGCCTCCTCCAGGGTCATCGCCTCGGCCGCCGCCAGCGCGGCGAACTCGCCGACCGAGTGGCCGATGACGAAGTCGGCCCTGACACCCCGCTCGTGCAGGGCCGCAAGCATCGCGAGCGACGTCGCGACGAGCGCCGGCTGCTGCACTGCGGTGTCCAGGAGCTCCTCGGCGTCGGCGTGGAAGCAGAGGCGCTCCAGGTCGAGGCCGGTTGCCTCGCTCCCGCGCCGGAAGACGTCCATTGCGGCCGGCACCGCCTCGGCGAAGTCGCGGCCCATGCCGGCTTCGAACGAGCCCTGGCCCGGGAAGCAGAACGCGACCTTGCTCACGTGCGGCGTCCTTCGGTCCAGCGCATGAGTGCGCTTCCCCACGTGAGACCCGCCCCCATTCCCGTCATCAGCACGAGGCTACCCGGTCGGAGCCTCCCGTCCGCCTGCGCATCGGCGAGCGCGAGCGGGATCGAGCCGGAAGAGGTGTTGCCATAGCGGTCGACATTGATCACCACCCGCTCCGACGGGATCCCGAGCTTCTTGGTTGCGTGATCGATGATACGAACGTTCGCCTGGTGCGGCACGTAGACATCGACGTCATTCACGCTCGCTCCCTGCCGCTCGAGAACGGCCTCGGCAGACTGGACGAGGACGCGCGTCGCGAACTTGAACACCTCACGGCCGTTCATCTTCACGAGCCGCTCGGAGCCCTCGAACCGGCGCGAGCCGCTGCCCGGCAGCCAAAGGTGCTCGCCACCGGAGCCGTCGGCGCCGAGCTCGAACGCGAGGAAGCCCGCCTCCTCCGAAGGCTCGAGCACAACGGCGCCCGCGCCGTCGCCGAAGAGGACGACCGTCGAGCGGTCGCTCCAGTCGAGGATGCGCGAGAGCACGTCGCCGCCCACGACGAGCGCGCGCCGCGCCAGCCCTGACGCGACCATCCCGTACGCCTGCGCGAGCGCGTACATGAAGCCCGTGCAGCCGGCCGAGAGGTCGTAAGCCGCCGCGTCCCTGGCGCCAAGCTGATCGGCGAGGATCGCCGAAGTCGAGGGGAACATCATGTCGGGCGTGACGGTGGCGACGATCAGAAGATCGACGTCCGTCCCGTCGCTGCCCGCCTGCTCGAGCGCCTGGCGGGCCGCCGGCAGCGAGAGGTCGGACAGCGCCTGTTCGTCTGCGGCGATGCGGCGCTCGCGGATGCCGGTGCGCTCCATGATCCACTCGTCGGACGTGTCGACCATCTGTGCGAGCTCGTCGTTCGTGATCACCCGCTCGGGCGCGTAGGCGCCGAGGCCGGTGATCGTGACGTGGACGTCGCTGCGGCCGCTGCCGATCATTCGCCCTCGCTACCCACGAAGACCGTGAGCATCGCCTCGGCCGCGACGTCTCCCTCGACGCTCGCCCGACCCTGCCCTTTCGCGATCGGCCCCCGCACGCGCAGGAACTCGCACTCGAGCTCGAGCACGTCGCCCGGCTCCACCACCCGTTTGAAGCGACAGTCGTCGATCCCGGCGAAGAACGGGATCTTGCCGGCGTTCGCCTCGTCCGCGAGCACAGCGACGGCACCGCACTGCGCGATCGCCTCGATCGTCAGCACCCCGGGCATCACGGGGCGATCGGGGAAGTGACCTCGAAACCACCAGCCGTCAGCGGGCACGTGGAAGCGTCCGCGCACCCGGCGCCCCGGCTCGAGCTCGAGCACCTCGTCCACGAGCAGGAAGGGGGGCCGGTGCGGGATGATCGACTCGATCGCCTCCCGGCCGAACGGCGCAGCAGGGAGCGCACTCACGTTCTCAGCGTTCCGCCGAAGGCGGCTGAGGACGTGAGGGTCATGCCACGTCGCGCTGTTCGAGCCGCTCGCGGAGCCGATTCCTGCCGCGATGCGCGTGGCACTTCGCCGTCCCAACGGGCATGCCGGCCGCCTCTGCGATCTCCTCGAACGTATAGCCGAGCGCGTCCTTGAGGACGATCACCTGTGCCTGCTCCGGCGAGATGTCCGCCAGCGACTCGCAGAGCTCTCGCCGCAGCTCCGTGATCCGCACGCCGCGGGTGGGATCGTGCTCGATGTCGGCGCCGAGCTCGTCGGGGAGCGGGTCGTGAACGCGCGTCCGCTGCCGCTCGGCCACGTCGCGGCACGTGTTGACCACGAGCCTGTGCAGCCACGTCGAGAACTGCGCCTCGCCCCGGAACTGCCGCAGCCGAATGCAGAGCTTCGCCAGTGCCTCCTGTCCAGCGTCGCGAGCGTCCTCCGGATCGCGCAGGAGGTGCCGGGCGAGCCGCTCCACCCGGGGCGCGTGGCGGACGCAGAGCGCCTCGAGCGCCCGGGAGTCGCCGGCCTTGGCGCGGGTCACGAGGATCGGGTCGCTGAGGCTCGCGTAGTCGAGGCCGCGCTCGCGCAGCGGCTGCCTGATCCTCCCCACGGCGGCACTAGTCTAGATGCGAGTGTCGGATCTATCTCCCGGCTCGGTCGAGCCGTTGCTGCGCGGGCGACTCGGGCGGCCGTACCGCTTCGTGGACGAGTGCGCCTCCACTCAGCGGCTGCTCGACGGCGCCGAGGCCGAGGGGACGATGGCCGCAACCGACCTCCAGACAGCGGGACGCGGCCGGCTCGGCCGCACGTGGGAGGCGCCGGCAGGCAAAGCGCTGCTCTTGTCGGTCCTGCTCCGGCCGAAGCCGCCGATGGCGTTGTGGCCGGAGCTCTCGCTCGTAGCCGGGGAGGCCGTCGCTGCGGCCCTTCGTGTGGAGGCGGGCGTGGCCGCGGCGCTGAGCCATCCGAACGACGTCCTGATCGACGGCAGGAAGGTCGCCGGGATCCTGCCGGAGGCGAGCACCGGCCGAGTGGTGCTCGGAATCGGCGTGAACGTCAACCAGACGGCGGAAGAGCTGCCGGGCGATACGCCCAAGCCGCCGACGTCGCTGCTCGTCGAGACCGGCCGGGAGTGGGCGCGGGCGCCGCTCGTTGCCGCGATCATGCTCGGTCTCGAGCTCCGCTACGTCGAGTGGCAGCGGCTCCACACGAACCGCTAGCGGGTCAGCGCTCTTCGGGGCTCTGGTCGCGGAAGCTCCGCGCCGCCTCGATCGCAGCGCCGAGGTTCAGGCCCTTGTCCTTCGCCTGCTTGATCAGCATCACGGTCTCGAGGGCCTCGATGTCGTAGATCCGCTGCTTCTTGCCCTTGGTCGGGATCTGGGCCTTGTTCGTCCAGTAGTCGAGCTGCATCTTCGAGATTCCCGCGATCTGGCAGACCTGGCCGAGGTAGAGCTCGACCTTGTCGAGATGCTCCGCCAAATTGATCGGTTCGAGAAGATCGACCTGCCGACTGACCGCCATTTGCCCCCGCCGCGTCGCTGCTGACCCCGTGCGAGAGTTATAGAGCCCGAGCGTTACTTTTGGAAGAGCGGCGGTGCGGTCATCCGGCGGCGGGCTCGGGCTCGTCCGCTTCAGCGTCGCTCTCCGTCTCCTCCGACTCGACGACAGGTGCGAGCGCGGAGACTGTCTCGTCGTCGCCGCGGAGACGCATCACGATCACGCCCTGCGTGGACCTGCCGAGCCGCTTGACGTCCTCGACCGGCATCCGGATCACGGTGCCCGCGGTCGAGATGAGCATCACCTGGTAGCCGTCACGGACGACCCGCGCGCCGACGAGATGGCCGCGCGCCTCGGTCAGCTGCACGGTCTTCACCCCCATGCCGCCGCGGCCCTTGACCGGATACTCGGAGACGCGCGTCCGCTTGCCGTAGCCGTTCTCGGTCACGACCAGGAGGTCGGCGTCGTCCTCGGCGATGTTGATCGAGATCACCTCGTCGCCCTTCCGGAGCTTCATGCCGGCGACGCCGGACGTGTCGCGGCCCATCGCCCGGGCGTCGGTCTCGTGAAAGCGGATCGCCTGCCCCTTCTTCGAGACCATGAGGATGTCGTCCTCGCCCGAGGAGTGGCGGACGCCGACGAGCTCGTCTCCGTCGCGCATCTTGATCGCGATGATCCCGTCGGCCTTGAGCGGAGTGTTGTACGCGGCGAGCTCCGTCTTCTTGACGACGCCGTTCTTCGTCGCGAAGACGAGATACCGGGCCTCCTCGAAGTCGCGCGTCTGGATCACGGCCCGCACCTGTTCCTCCTGCCGGAAGGGAAGGAGGTTGACGATCGCGCGCCCCTTCGACTGGCGGGAGCCGAGCGGGAGCTCGTGCACCTTGAGGCGATAGACCTTGCCGACGTTCGTGAAGAAGAGGATGTAGTCGTGCGTCGAGGCCACGAACAGGTGCTCGATGTAGTCGTCCTCCTTCAGCTCCATCCCCATGACGCCGATGCCGCCGCGGCGCTGCTCGCGGTACGTCGTCACGGGTAGCCGCTTGATGTAACCCGACCGCGTGATCGCGATGACCATGTCCTCCTCGGCGATCAGGTCCTCGAGCTCGAGCTCCTCCTCGGCGGCGACGATCTCGGTGCGGCGGTCGTCGTTGCGGCCGTAGATCTGCTTGATCTCGAGCAGCTCGTCGCGGATGAGGCCGTCGACTCTCGCCGGGTCGCCCAGGATCTCCCGCAGCTCGGCGATCCTTTCCTGCAAGTCCTTGTGCTCGGATTCGACCTCCTTGCGCGCGAGGCCGGTGAGGCGCGAAAGCCGCATCTCGAGAATCGCCTCCGCCTGGATCTCGGACAGCGAGAACTGGGCGATCAGCTGCTCCCGCGCCTCGTCTCTGTCCGCCGCCGCGCGGATGAGCGCGACGATCGCGTCGATGTTGTCGAGCGCGATGAGGTAGCCCTGCAGGACGTGTGCGCGGGCCTCCGCCTTGCGCAGCTCGTCCTTCGACCGCCGGGTGACGACCTCGCGCTGGAACTCGAGGTAGTGGCGGACGAGCTCGAGGAGGGAGAGCGTCCGCGGGACGCCGTCGACGAGAGCCACGGCGTTGTAGCCGAAGGTCGACTGCAGCGGCGTGTGCTTGAAGAGCTTGTTGAGCGCGACCTGCGGCACCGCGTCGCGCTTGAGCTCGATCTGGATGCGCATCCCGGTGCGGTCGGAGTGGTCGGCCAGGTCGGAGACCTCTGTCAGCACCTTGTCGCGCACGAGGTCGGCGACCTTGACGATCACGCCGGTGTCGCCGCCCTTCTTCACGCCGTACGGAAGCTCCGTCACGACGACGGCGGAGCGGCCGCCGCGCAGCTCCTCGATGTGGGCGCGAGCGCGCATCACGATCCGGCCGCGGCCCGTGCGATAGGCGTCGCGGATGCCGCTCCGCCCGACGACGATCGCGCCGGTCGGGAAGTCGGGGCCTTTGACGTGCTTCATCAGCCCTTCGACCGAGATGTCCGGGTCGTCGATCATCGCGACGACGGCATCGATCGTCTCGCCCAGGTGATGCGGCGGCATGTTCGTCGCCATCCCGACGGCGATGCCGGTCGAGCCGTTGACGAGGAGATTCGGGAAGCGGGAGGGCAGGACGGACGGCTGCCGGCGCGACTCGTCGTAGTTCGGCTCGAAGTCGACGGTGTTCGCGTCGATGTCGCGCAAGAGCTCGGTCGCGATCCTCGACAGGCGGGCCTCGGTGTAGCGCATCGCGGCAGCCGGGTCGTCGTCGATGGAGCCGAAGTTGCCCTGCCCGTCGACGAGCGGGTAGCGCAGCGAGAACGGCTGCGCCATACGCACGAGCGTGTCGTAGATGGCCGAGTCGCCGTGCGGGTGGTAGTTCGCCATCACCGCGCCGACCGTCGAAGCGGACTTCTTGTACGGCCGGTTCGGCTGCAGGCCGGCCTCGTGCATCCCGTACAGAACGCGGCGATGCACGGGCTTCAGGCCGTCGCGCACGTCCGGAAGCGCGCGCGAGACGATGACCGACATCGCGTAGTCGAGGAAGCTCGAGCGCATCTCCTGCTCGAGCTCGCGCGGCTCGATGCGGCCGGGGCCCAGCGCTCCAGTCTCTACCTCGGACAACTGTGGCCCCTAGACATCGAGGAAGGCGTCCTTCGCGTTTTCCTCGATGAAGATGCGGCGCGGCTCGACCTGGTCGCCCATCAGCATCGAGAAGAGCTGGTCGGCGGCGCTCGCGTCGTCGACGTCCACGCGCACGAGCAGGCGCTTCGCCGGATCCATCGTCGTCTCCCAGAGCTGCTCGGGGTTCATCTCGCCGAGGCCCTTGTACCGGGAGAGCTGTGTCCCGACCTCCTTTGCCAGCTCGAGCGTGTCGTGCCGCAGCGCCGAGAAGGTCTGCGGCTTGGCCTGGTGCTTGCCGAGCGCGACCGAGAACGGCGGTGGCCCGACGAGCTCGACGAGCTTCTCGTATGCCCGCCGGAGGTTCGCGTAGATCGGCGACGCCAAGAGCTCGGCGGAAAGACCGATGGTCTGTGCGGCCGAGGTCTCTTCTTCGACGATCTTGACCTGCAGGCCGGTCTCGTCCCGCTCGAGGACGGAGAGCTTGTAGCCGTTCGGCGGCAGCGCAGCGATCGCCTTCTCGGCTGCCGCGGGCGTCGTGATGTCGAGCTCGACGAGCCGATGCGCTACGACGAGCTCGGCGGCATGCGGCCCGAAGTCGGCACGCAACCGGGCCGACCACCCCTCGAACTCCGCAAGGGCGCCCGTGAACCGCTTCCACCGCGCCTCGGTCAGCTTCACCTCGGTGTCGCCGCGGTCGCGGACGTCGAGGTCGCCGAACCGCTCGCGCACGAGCAGGTCCTCGAGCTGCGACTCCTTCTCGAAGTAGAACTCCTGGCTCCCGAGTTTCACCTTGTAGAGCGGCGGCACCGCGATGTAGATGTGGCCGTACTCGAACAGCTCGCGCATGTGCCGGTAGAGGAAGGTGAGGACGAGCGTCCGGATGTGCGAGCCGTCGACGTCGGCGTCGGTCATGACGATGATCCGGTGGTAGCGCAGGCTCTCGATGTCGAACTCGTCGCCGATCCCGGTGCCGATCGCGGTGATCATCGCCTGGATCTCGTTGTTCGACAGCACCTTGTTGATGCGGTTCTTCTCGCTGTTGATGATCTTTCCGCGCAGCGGCAGGATCGCCTGGTAGGTGCGGTCGCGGCCGGCCTTCGCCGAGCCGCCGGCCGAGTCTCCCTCGACGATGTAGAGCTCCGCGAGGGACGGGTCGCGGATCGAGCAGTCGGCGAGCTTGCCGGGGAGGGAGGAGCCGTCGAGCGCCGACTTGCGCCGCGTCAGCTCGCGCGCCTTCCGCGCCGCGAGCCGCGCGCGCATCGCCGCGATCGCCTTGTTGCAGATCGCCCGCGCGTCCTGGGGGTTCTCCTCGAGGAACTGCGAGAGCGACGAGTTGACCGTGGTCTGGACGAGACCCTCGACGCCGGGATTGCCGAGCTTCGTCTTCGTCTGACCCTCGAACTGCGGGTTGCGCAGCTTGACCGAGACAACCGCGGCGAGCCCCTCGCGCACGTCCTCGCCGTCGAGGCTCTCCTCCTTCTTGAGCAGCTTCAGCTCCTGCGCCTTCACGTTGAGGGTCCGCGTCAGCGCGCTGCGAAAGCCCGAGAGATGCGTGCCGCCCTCGACGGTATTGATGTTGTTGGCGAAGGTGAAGACCGACTCCTGATAGGAGGAGTTCCACTGCATTGCCACCTCGACGGCGCCCTGGTCGGTCTCGCCTTCGAGATAAGCAAGGCCTTTGTGGATCGGGTCCTTCGCCTCGTTGATGTACGCGACGAAGTCACGGATGCCGTTCTCGTAGTGGAACTCGACGGTCTTCCCGTCGGCTCGCTCGTCGACGAGCTTGATGTACAGGCCCTTGGTGAGGAACGCCGTCTCCCGCAGGCGCTGTGTGATCGTCGCCGCCTCGACGTCGAGCTCCTCGAAGATCTCGGAGTCGGGCAGGAAGGTGATCGTCGTACCCGTCGGGTCGCCCTTGGCCATCTCCCCGACGACCTCCATGTCCCCCGTCGGCTCGCCGCGCTCGAATTCCTGGCGGTAGACCTTGCCGTCACGCCGCACTTCGGCCACAAGCCGTTCGGAGAGCGCGTTCACGACCGAGACGCCGACGCCGTGCAGGCCGCCCGAGACCTTGTACCCGTCGCCGCCGAACTTCCCGCCGGCGTGGAGCTTGGTGAGGACGACCGTCAGCGCCGGCAGTCCCTGCTCCTTCATCATGTCGACGGGAATTCCCGAGCCCCAGTCCTGAACGGTGATCGAGTTGTCCGGATGGAGCGTGACCTCGATGCGGTCGTTACGGCCCGCGAGGGACTCGTCGACGGAGTTGTCGACGACCTCGTAGATGAGGTGATGGAGGCCGCGGAGGCCGGTCGAGCCGATGTACATGCCCGGGCGGAGCCGGACCGGGTCGAGGCCCTCGAGGACCGTGATGTCCCTGGCTGTATAGTCCGTTTCAGTCATGAAAAAAGCCCTGCAAATTCCGCATTTGCGGGCACACGGAAGTGTATCAGACCGAGCGGTCGTCCGGCGCCCGTGCGAACGCCGCTTTTATCGCTTTCGCGACGGATTCGCGCAGGTCCGGATCCACGATTCCGGCAGCTAGCGCGGCGGCCTCACGCACCTGCTCGGGCGAGGCCTCGGGCGGGGGCGGCGAAGGCGGCTCGGAAGTCGTCTCGGGTAGCGGGCCCGGTGTGAAGCGGAGCCTCGGGCGGCCTGGCAGCCGCTCCGAGATCTCGCCCGCGCGCTGGGTCAGCTCGAAGCCCCAGATCGCGTCGCGCACGTGGACGACGAGCGTCCCGTCCGGCTGGGTCCGGGCCGGCCACGCATTACGCGCGATCTCGTCCCCGACGGCGGCAGGCCAGGCCGTGACCGCATCTCCGGCGCTGCTGTCGGCTCCCACGCGGCTCAGCTCGGCCCGGATCTGCTCCCCGAGCGGCTCCATCACGCGGCCGCCTCGAACACTGTTCCCGGTGTCACCTCGAGGAGCTGATCGGGAGCCGCGGGCAGCATCGCGGCGTCGGTGGCGGTGACGAGCGCCTGCCCGGCGCTCCGCACGCGCGCTGCGAGGACCCGGCGGCGGCCGGGGTCCAGCTCCGAGAGGACGTCGTCGAGGAGGAGGAGCGGCGGGACGCCCGTCCGGTCGGCGATCGTCTCGGCCTCGGCCAAGAGCAGGGCGAGGAGCGCCAGCCGCTGCTCCCCCTGCGAGCCGAAGCTGCGCAGGTCGCGACCCGCGGCAAAGAGCAGAACGTCGTCGAGATGCGGGCCGAGCGAGGTCGCGCCCCGTTCGAGGTCGCGGGCCAGCACGGCTGCCAGTCCCTCCGCCGTGGGCGGCTCGCCCTCGTAGCGCAGCGAGACGTCGCCGAGCCCCAGCTCGTCGGCGCGGGCGGCGAAGGACGGTTCGAGGAGCGCGAGCGTCTCGAGACGGGCTGCGACGAGCTCCGACCCGAGCGTCGCGACGCGCTCGGTCCACGGCTCGATCGCGTCTCGGCTCGAGACGCCCGCCGTCGCGCGGCGGAGCGCGGCGTTCCTCTGCGCCACGGCCGCGCCGTACTCCGCCGGCAGCATCGCCCGCGCCGGCGCGAACCGGCCGAGCACGCGGTCGAAATAGGCGCGGCGCGCGGCCGGCGGGCCCTTCACGACGCCGAGCCGGTCCGGCGTGAAGACGAGCGTCGCGACCATGGAGCGGAGCTGCTCCGCCGCCCGCAGCGGTGCCCCGTTCACGCGTGCGCGCTTCCCTTCTCCCAGTCGCACCGTCACCTCGAGCTCCAGCCGCGCATCGCCGCGGCGGCCCGCGACCGCGGCCCGCGCGCCCTCCTCTCCGAAGCGCACGACCTGCGAGTCGGTGCGGGTGCGGGGAGAGAACCCCTGGGTCGCGACGTGGACCGCCTCGAGCAGGTTCGTCTTGCCCACGCCGTTCACGCCTACGACGAGCACGAGACCCGGCTGCAACCCCAGGTCGAGCCGCTCGTAGGAGCGGAAGCTGCGGAGTGAGACCGTCTCGACGATCAGCGCCGCTCAGCCCGCGTTCGCGTTCTGCCCGGATCTCAGCCGGGGAGGCGAATCGGCATGACGAGGTACGTGAAGTCGTCGGCCTCGTCGGTGAGGATCGCCGGGCGCAGCGGGCTGATCAGCTTCAGCCGCACGTCGTCGCCCTCGACCGACTCGAGGCCCTCCTTCAGGAACTCCGCGTTGAAGCCGATCTCGAGCGGCTCACCGCTGTAGGCGACCGGCATCGACTCCTGCGACTCGCCCACCTCGTGCGTGCGCGCCACGACCGTGACCTCGCCGTCGGCGAAGCGCAGCTGGAGCGGCGTCGCCCGCTGGATCATCACGGCGGCACGACGTACGACGTCGAGGAGCTCCACCCGTGAGATCGTGAGCTCGTGCTCGAACGTCTCCGGCAGAAGCTGGCGGTAGTTCGGGAACTGGCCGTCGATCCGCCGCGTCGTCAGCCAGACGCCGCCGACCGAGAAGAGAACCTGGTTCTCCTGCACGCCGACCGCGATCTCGTCGCCGTCGCCCGGGATCCGCGCCAGCTCCTGCAACGCGCGGCTGGGGACGATGGCCTCGAGCTCCGGCGCAGCCGAGTCGAGCGACGTCTCCTTCACCGCGAGGCGATACGAGTCGGTCGCCGCCATCACGAGCTTGTCGCCGACAAACTGGACGAGCACGCCGGTGAGCACGGGGCGCGCCTCGTCACGGGAGGCCGCACGGGCAACCCGGCCGATGGTCTCAAGCAGCGCCTCGCGATCGACCGTGAAGGTCTCCGCCTCGGTGAGCTCCGGCAGCCGCGGGAAATCCTCTGCGTTGTAGGTGTGCAGCGTGTAGCTCGCGCTGCCCGAGCCCACGTGGACGACCGACTCGGCGGCGCGATGCTCGATCGTCACTTCGTCCCCGGGCAACAGCCGCGCAATGTCGACGAGTGTCCGGCCCGGCAGAACGACTGCGCCGTCGCCCTCCACCCGAGCCGGCACCGCAGCGCGCAGCGAGAGCTCCATGTCGGTCGCCGCCAGACGGAGCTCGTCGCCCTGGGCCTCGAGCAGGATCCCCGACAGGATCTGGATCGCGGTGCGGCTCGAAACAGCGCGGCCGACGAGCGTGAGACCCTGTACGAACTCGTCCTTCGTGCAGGTGATCCTCAACCCGGCCCCGACTGCAATGTCGCTTTCGATCATCTAGAGATTCTCGTAGAAGTCATAGGGAGTGTGGACGACGTGGAAGACGTCCTCGCGGCCGCTCTGTTCCTGCGTGTGGCATGTGGAGGTTCATTGTGGACGATCCGGTGGGTTCCACAGGCGGCAAGCATCAGCGAACCTGCTTCACACGTGCGGTGAGCTCCTGCACGAGGTTGTACACAGACCTGTCCTCACGGATGAGCCTGGAGATCTTGGAGGTCGCGTGGATGACGGTCGTGTGGTCGCGTCCCCCGAACTCCTTGCCGATCTTCGGCAGCGAGGAGTCGGTCAGCTCGCGCGAGAGGTACATCGCGACCTGGCGCGGATAGACGATGTTCTGCGAGCGCTTCTCGCCGCAGAGCTCCTCGAGCGAAAGGCTGAACCGCTCGGCGACCAGATCCTGGATCCGCTTGATCGAGACCTCGGCGGCTTCTCCCTGTGGGAAGACGTCCCGCAGCACGTCCTGGGCGAGCTCGACCGTCATCGGCCGCCCGGTGAGCGACGAGAACGCGACGACGCGCGTCAGCGCACCCTCGAGCTCCCGGATGTTCGACGAGACGCGGCCGGCGATGAAGGTGAGCACCTGCTCGTCGTGGACGTGGATGCCGTCGACCTTCACCTTCTTGCGCAGGATCGCGATGCGCGTCTCGAGGTCGGGCGGCTGGATGTCGGTGATCAGCCCCCACTCGAAGCGGCTCCGCAGCCGTTCCTCGAGCGTCGAGATGTCGCGCGGGGGGCGGTCGGAGGACAGCACGATCTGCGAGCCGGCCTCGTACAGCGAGTTGAACGTGTGGAAGAACTCCTCCTGGAAGCGCTCCTTGCCCTCGAAGAACTGGACGTCGTCGATGAGGAGGACGTCGTAACCGCGGTAGCGCTGCTTGAAGCCTTCGATCCGCTTGTCGCGGAGCGAGTTGATGAAGTCGTTCACGAACGCCTCGCTCGTCATGTAGCGCACCGAGAGTGCCGACGAGTGCTCCGCGACGTACTGGGCGACGGCCTGGAGGAGGTGCGTCTTGCCGAGGCCGGTGCTGCCGTAGATGAAGAGCGGGTTGTACGCCTGCGCAGGCGCCTCGGCGACGGCCAGCGCCGCCGCGTGGGCGAAGCGGTTCGAGGAGCCGATCACGAACGAGTCGAACGTGTACTTCGCGTTGAAGCCACCGCTCTCCGGCCGTCCGGGCCGGCGCTGGACCATGGGAACGACGTCCTCCCCGTCTGCGCGATCCTCCGCCGAAGCCTTTGCGTCGTCGGCGACTCGGAGCTCGAGCGCACGCTCGTCTCCGAGGATGTCGCGAATGGCGGCGCCGATCAGTCCGAGGAAGTTGCCTTCGATCCAATCGCGGGTGAACCCGTCCGGGACGCTGAGGACGAGCGTGTCGTCATCGAGCTCCCGACCGCGGACGTCGCCGAACCACTTGCTGTACGTCCCGTCGCTGAGCGCCGCCCTGAGCCGCCCCGAGATCTCCTCCCAAAGGTTCTCTGCAGACAGCTCGACTTGGTGCTCCACCGACGCCCTGATCCTCCCCGTCTCCGGCCCGGCGGCCAGCATAACAGCGCCCTTCCGTGGGGCAAACTCGGCGGGTTTGCAGGGACTTCCGGGCCGCCGAGATTCCTCCACAGGTGTGGACAGGGGTGGGGGCAACTCGCTCCGGCCGCATGCCTGAGCCGTCGGTGGCTGTGGACAAGCCGGTGGACGAAGCTTGTCTATACTGACCGCCGCGCCCCGCCGCCGGCGGGGATTTTTCTGGCAAAGACGAGCCTTTCCGCAGTCGTGAAGCGCACCTACCAGCCCAACGTCCGCCGTCGCAAGCGCAAGCACGGGTTCCGTGCGCGCATGGCCACGAAGGCCGGCCGCGCGATCCTGAAGCGTCGCCGCGGCAAGGGCCGGGCTCGCCTCTCTGCGTAGACGGCTCGGCAGGACCGAGCCACTAAGCTGCATCCCGTGAAGCGCGCCAACCGCCTGTCCCGCTCCCGGGACTTCGACGCGGTGCACCGCCGCGGCCGCTCGGTCTCGTCGCGTTTTCTCGTCCTCTACTGGCTGCCGCAGGAAGAGCCGGCGGAGCCGCGGATCGGGTTCGCGGTGCCCCGTGCGGCAGGCGGCGCGGTGGAGCGAAACCGGATCAAGCGGCGCCTGCGCGAGGTCTGGCACGAGCGGCTCGAGCGCGTGCCGGCAGGCCATGACTACGTGCTGATCGTTCGCGCGGGTCTCGTCGAGGCGGCCGAGACGAACGGCTTCGGATGGCTGGGCGAACGCGTCGACGAGTTGCTCGAGCAGACCGGAGCCCTCGCGGCGTGAGCGCTGTCTCGCGCATGCCGTCGCTCCTCGGAGTCGGCCTCGTCTGGCTCTACCGCCTGACCTTCGGGGCGCTGTTTCCCACGACCTGCAAGTACCACCCGTCCTGTTCCGAGTACGCGGTGCAGTCGCTTCGCCGCCACGGCCTCGTCCGGGGCAGCCTCCTCGCCGGCTGGCGGCTCCTGCGCTGCCATCCGTGGAGCCGCGGCGGCTTCGACCCGGTGCGATGACCCTCTTCGCGATCCCGCTCATCAGCCAGCTCGAGACCGTGATGCGGCACGTTCTCGACTTCTTCCACACCAACATCGGGCTGCCGTGGGCGTGGGCGATCGTGGCCACCACGGTCGTCGTGCGGATGATCCTCGTGCCGCTGACGATCCGGCAGATCCACTCGATGCAGAGCCTGCAGCGTCACGCGCCGCAGATGAAGGAGATCCAGAAGAAGTACAAGGGTGACAAGCAGAAGCAGAACGAGGAGTTGATGAAGTTCTACCGGGAGAACAACATCAACCCGGCTGCCTCGTGCCTGCCGATGCTGGCGCAGTTGCCGGTCTTCATCGCCCTCTACTACACGCTGCGCCACGCCAAGTTCCACGGCGACCTTTCGTTCCTCCACTTCATCCCGGACATCTCGGCCCACACGACGACGCACTGGGGTGGGTACGTGCTCCTGTTCGTCTACGTCACGAGCCAGATGGCGTCGTCGTTTTTCATGATGACGACGACCGACAAGACGCAGCGCGTGCTGTTCATGGTGATGCCGCTCTTCTTCGTCTTCATCATCGCGCGCTTCCCGGCTGGGCTCGTCCTGTACTGGGTGACGACGAACCTGTGGACGGTCGGGCAGGGGCTGATCACGCGGAGACTGGTCTCTCGGACGCCGGCGCCTTCGCCCGAGCGCCGCAGCTCGCGGACGCCGCCGAAGGATGACGGCTCGAGCGGGAACGGCGCGCGCAGCGAGTCGCCCCCGCCGACGCCGGCTCCGTCGGCCTCCCAGCGTGCTCGCCAGGTGCGGCGCAAGAAGAAGCGCACGAGCCGGAGATGAGCGACATTGCGGATCTGACCGCCGAGGCGACCGGCGAGACGGTCGGCGAGGCAAAGTGGGCGGCCCTGCGTGAGCTCGAACGGCGGTACCCCGGCCTCGACAAGGCCGCGGTCCAGTTCGAAGTCGTCTCCGAAGGAGAGCGCGGCATCCTGGGCGTCGGCTACGAGCCGGCCCGAGTCCTCGCGCATCTGCCGGCCGCGGCCGCGGATGCCGCCGCCGCGGCTACCGTCGACGAGAGCGGTCAGGCCGCGGAGGCTAGAGCGCTTGTCGCGCGGATCGTGTCGGCGCTCGGTGTCGACGCAGAGGTCGTCGCCCGAGAGGAGGCGGAGGCGATCGTCGTCACGTGCTCCGGCCCGGACGTCGGCCTGCTCATCGGCCGCCATGGCCAGACGATCGACGCGATCCAGTACCTCCTCAATGTGATCGGCTATCGCGGCCACGGCGAGGAGAAGACGGACGTCGTGGTGGACGCCGCGGGCTACCGAGCCCGCCGCCAGGCGACGCTGGAAGCACTCGCGCTTCGGGCCGCGGAGCGGGTGCGCGAGTCGGGCGAACGGGAGGAACTCGAGCCCATGACGGCCGTCGAGCGCAAGGTCGTCCACCTGCGCCTGAAGGATGTCGGAGGCGTCGGGACGGCATCCGAGGGCATGGAGCCGAACCGCTACGTCGTCGTCGTTCCTGAGTGACTGGCTCGACGCCGTCGTCACGACGTCTGGTCTGACGGCGCTTCGCGATCTCGACGAGGCGCGGGCGATGCTGCTCGACGACGCGCTGCGGGCACTGCCGCTCCTCGAGCGGTTCGACGGAGCCGTGATCGACGTCGGCTCGGGTGGCGGCTCTCCCGGAATCCCGCTCGCGGCCGCGTTGCCCGAGCGCGAGTTGTCGCTGCTGGACGCCGAACGGCGGAAGTGCGACTTCCTCGGCCGCTGGGCGCCGCCGAACGCCGAGGTCATATGGGGACGCGCGGAGGAGCAAGAGCCCGAGCGATGGGGCGTGGCACTGGCGAAGGCGCTTGCGCAGCCGCCCGTCGCGGCGGAGTTGTGCCTGCCGCTCGTGCGCACCGGTGGGGCAGCGATCCTCTGGGTGGGTGAGCAGGCGGATCTCGGGCGGCTCGCCGCCGCGTCGGACCAACTCGGCGGCGGGAAGCCGGAGCGGCACGACGGCCTGGCCGTCGTGGTGAAGGTGGCAGCGACCCCGCCGGGCTTCCCCCGCCGCACCGGCGTCGCGAAGAGGCGTCCGCTCGCGTGAACCAAGCGGCGCAAGACGCCTTTCAGCCGCCTCGCGACCGCACCCCGGTGCCGCTTCGCGAGCGGCCTTCCGCGGCTTAGACCCCCAAATCGGGGTCAGACCCCGGGCTGATGGCCGGAAGGGACATCTGCTGGCCGCGGGACTGTCCGGGGGCGCCGCGACAATGGCCGGGCAGATGTCCCGGATCTACGCCCTCGCGAACCAGAAGGGCGGTGTCGGCAAGACGACGACAGCCGTCAACCTGGCCGCGTGTCTCGCCGAGGCCGGCGAGCGCGCGCTCGTGATCGATCTCGACCCGCAGGCGAACGCAACCTCGGGTCTCGGGATGCGCGCGAACGGGAGCTCGAGCTACGACCTGCTCGACGGCGCGCCGCTGGCGGAGCTCGTCCACCCGACCGCCTTCGCGAACCTCGATCTCGTTCCGGCCAAGCCGGATCTCGCCGGCGCCGTGGTAGAGCTCTCGGGCCGCTCCGACGGCGAGCGCTACCTCGCACAGGCGCTCGCTTCCGGCAGCGAGCGGTACAGGTTCGTCTTCCTCGACTGCCCGCCTTCGCTGGGGCCGCTCACGGTCAATGCGCTCGCGGCCGCCGACCGCGTGCTCGTGCCGGTGCAGGCGGAGTACTACGCGCTGGAGGGCCTGGCGCAGCTCCTCCACTCGATCGAGCTGATCCGGCGGCGGCTCAACCCGAGCCTCGGCATCGGCGGAGTCCTCCTCACGATGGTCGACGGCCGGACGCGCCTCGCGCAGCAGGTCGAGGCCGAGGTGCGCCACCATTTCGGCGAGCTCGTGTTCCGAACCTCGGTCCCACGCTCGGTGCGCCTCGCCGAAGCTCCGAGCCACGGGCTCCCCGCGATCGCATACGACCGTCGCTCCGCCGGAGCCGATGCCTACTGGAAGGTGGCGATGGAGCTTGTCGAGCGCGCCTGAGTCCTCCCCGCAACGTCGCGGCCTCGGTCGCGGCCTCGAGATGCTGATCGGCGGCCAGCCGGTTCCGACCGAGCTGCTCGAGATTCCCGTCGATGCGATCCATCCGAACCCCCGCCAGCCGCGGCGGCGCTTCGAGCCCGAAGCTGCCTCGGGGCTGGCGGAGTCGGTGCGGCGGCAGGGCGTCATCCAGCCGCTGCTCGTGCGTCCGCGCGGCGTGGGCGGCTACGAGATCGTCGCCGGTGAGCGCCGCTGGCGGGCGGCGCGGGAAGCGGGCCGCGAGACGGTGCCCGCCGTCGTCCGCACCGCGGACGACCGCGACACCCTCCTTCTCGGCCTCGTCGAGAACGTTGCCCGCGAGCAACTGACGCCGATCGAAGAGGCTCGCGCGTACGCGGTGCTGATCGACGAGTTCTCGCTCTCGCTCGGCGAGGTGGCCGAACGGGTCGGTCGTTCGAAGCCGTCGGTATCGAATCGAATCCGCCTGCTCGAGCTGCCCGACGACGTGCTCGGGATGGTCGAGCGCGGGCAGCTGACCGAGGGCCACGCGCGGGCAGTGCTCGCCGTGCCGGACCACGAGGGCCGCCGCACGCTCGCGCGCGAGATCGTGCGCCGCGGGCTCTCGGTGCGAGCGGCAGAGCAGCGGGCGAAGTGGGCAGGAGCACGGCAACGGCCCCGCACGCGCTCTGCCCCGGTCGATCCGGCGCTCGCCGATCGGGTGCGCAGCGCCGTCGAGCAGCTGACCGGACGCCATGCGCGCGTCTTACCGGGGCGGGTCGAGCTGCCCTTCGGCGACGAGCACGAGCTGGCCGAGCTGGCCGAGTCTCTCGAGAACGCGGTGGCTACAATCCCCCACCGCGCGGGCGATTAGCTCAGCTGGTTAGAGCGCCGCTCTGATAAGGCGGAGGTCCCTGGTTCGAATCCAGGATCGCCCATTGGCCACGACCACTTGGGTACGCGCCGGCAAGCGACTGAAGGGCGTCGTCGAGGCGACAACGGCCGGCGCGATCGTCACGGTGATCGGCTTCTTCGACGACGCGGCGGTCGGGCCGATCGTCGCGGCGCTCGCTGCGGTGCTGCCCGCACTCCTCACGTTCGCGATCACGGCGGTCGTCTACAGCTGCGTCCAGTACTGGGCGAGCGTCTGGCTCAACCGCCACTGGGTGCAATGGATCCACGGCGACTTCGGTCGGCGCGCCGAGTCGCGGCTCGAGAAGTGGCGGCAGGGGCGCATCATGGGTCGCGCGGCGAAGGGGGTCACGAGCGGGTCTGTCTGGTGGTACGCCGTCGCCTGCCTGGCCTTCGCCGCGGTCGACGTCGTGGCGATCTGGAACCTCTCGACGGACGAGCCGATCCCAGAGCGGCGAGTACTGGTCGCTTCGATCGTGTACGGCACCTGGTGTGCCGTGCTCTGGACGAGCGCGGGCTACGGCATCGGCCTGGGCGTCAGATCGATCTAGCTAGTGAAGTCGGTGCGTACGGACGAGGTACTCCTCCACCGCGAGCAGGAACGACTCGTCCTGGGCGAGCTCGACGAGCCGGCCCTTCGTCGCCGGGTCGAGCTCCCCGTCCAGAGCGACCTCGACGACGAAGCTCGGCGTCCGGCCCGTCTGCGAGAGCGCGGACATCCGGAGGAAGATCCGCCGGGCGTCCTCGTTCTGCGAGATGGCCTCGAGCGACTCGATATCGTCCAGCCAGAGCGGGCGCACGTGTGTCAAACGCCACCTGCGAGGGCCCGGATACGCCGCGTTTCCGGGCGCCCCGCCTGAGCTATATTCGATACGAGGTCGCCCGGGATGCAGGAGATGCTCATCTACGGAGTCAGCTTCGATCTGGTCGGCAAGCAGCCGATCGTCCTCCTGAAGACCTCCGACGGGAACAAGTTCCTGCCGATCTGGATCGGGCATCCCGAAGCGGCAGCGATCCTCATGAAGCTCCAGAGCCAGACGTCCGTCCGGCCGATGACGCATGACCTCGTGAGCGACATGCTCGAGCAGCTCGGCGCGTCGATCAGCCGGATCACGGTGACCGAGCTGCGCGAGAACACCTTCTACGCCCAGATCACCGTCATCCAGGACGGGCAGGAGATCGAGGTCGATTCCCGGCCCTCCGACGCGATCGCACTCGCCATCCGCGCCGAGGCGCCGATCTTCGCCGCCGACGACGTGATCGCGGAATCGGCGATCGAGTTCGAGGGCGAGGAGGTCGACGAGGAGCAGCTCGAGGCCGAGGTGCTCAAATTCCGCAGCTTCCTCGAGGACGTCACGCCCGACCAGTTCGTCGTCGAGAACGGGGACGAAGACGACTAGCTGAGCACGATCGCGGCGAGCGCCGACGCGTTGAAGACGGCGTGCACGAACATCCCGGGCACGACGCTGGCCGTACGGTCGCGCAGCCAGGCGAGCGCGATGCCGAACGGGACGAGAACGAGCAGCGCCTCGACGAGCCCATGCGCGAGGCCGAAGGCGACGCCGACGAGGACCATCGACGGCCAGCGGCCGAGGAAGCGGAGCAACGACTGCCCGGCACCGCGAAAGGTCAGCTCCTCGACGAAGGGTGCGATCACCGCGAAGAGGACGAAATTGGCGGCGAAGGCGCCGGCGTGCGACGGCTCCCACGGCACGTTCGTGATCCCCTGCTCCTTGCCCGGGCTCTCCGGTAGAGGCAGCAAGGAGACCACCACTTCCCAGAGGAAGATCCCGACGACGACGCAGGCGCCGAGCCCGAGCGCTCTCCCCCAGTGCCGGGGCCGCCGCAGCGCGAGCAGGTCGAAGCGATCGAGGACGATCAGCAGGATGATCCCGAGCCAGACGGCGTAGACGATCGTGCCGCCGGCAAAGGTCGAGTACGAGTAGACCTCCTGGCGCGAGACGCCCTTGCTCGTGCCGCTGCCCGCGGAGGAGAAGCGGGCCGCGTAGTTGAGCGCGGCGATCAGTCCCACGAAGAGCGCCCAGAAGGCGAGGCGGGTGTGACCGGGGCCCGGACGTGTCTGGGCGGCGTCGACCTCCACGACCGCGGAGCATAGGCTGGAGCCCATGCGCCACTTCACGCCCGAAGAGGCGAACGCCGAGCTCGATCACGTGCGGCCGCTCGTCGAGCAGCTCGTCGCCGGCCGACAGGAGCACGCCGCGGCGATCGAGCGGCAGGAGGAGCTCGAGCGGAAGATCCGCGGCAACGGCGGCGGCATCCCGCCCGCGGAGCTCGCCTCGGCGACCGCCGAGGTAGATGCGGTCGCGCGGCGACTCGCCCGGCTCGTCGACGAGATCACGGGCCACGGCGCCCAGGTGAAGGATCTCGACAGCGGCCTGATCGACTTTCCGGCGCTGCGGGGCGGCGAGACGGTCCTGCTCTGCTGGCAGCTCGGCGAGGACGAGATCGCCTGGTGGCACCGAGTCGACGACGGCTTCGCCGGCCGGCGCCCGCTCCCGCTGGACTGAGGATTCCTCGCACTCGCCGCGAACTCGGGGCAGGGGATGGCCCCTTTCTGGAAGCACATCGTCATTGCGGCGGCGATCTTCGTCGCCATCACCCTGTTCGCCCGCGCGATCGACTGGTTGCTGCAGCGCCGGCCGCTGGCGCCGGAGGCCGCGACCCGCTATCGCGTATTCCGCCGGATCGTGACCGTCGTCATCCTCGTGATCGGTCTCTTCTCGGCGCTGCTGGCCATCCCCGAGGTGCGGGCGGTCGCGGGCGGCCTGCTCGCCTCGTCCGCCCTGCTGGGCGTAGTGATCGGTTTCGCCGCGCAGCGGACGCTCGGCAACTTCGTGGCCGGCATCCTGATCGCGCTCGCGCAGCCGGTGCGCATCGGCGACCGCGTCGAGTACGAGGGCACCTCCGGGGTCGTCGAGGAGATCGGCCTCACCTACACGTTCATCCGAGCGGTGGACCGCCGGCGCATCGTCGTGCCGAACGAGAAGCTCGCCTCGGACACGATCGTCAACGCCTCGATCCGGAGCCGCGAGACCTTCGCCGAGGTCTCCGTCCCGGTGCCGCTCGTCGCCGACCTCGATGCTGCGCTCGAGGCACTGCGTGAGGACGTCGCGGACGAGCGAGACGCTGCCGTCTATGTCAGCTCGCTCGACGATCCCGCGACGGTCACATTGCGAGCCGCAGCCTCCGACGAGCTCGCGGCCGAGCGTCTCGAGCAGGAGCTTCGGTTGCGTGCACACCGGCGGCTCCGCGCGCTCGGCGTCTGGGCGTGAGCCGCAAGCGGAAACCCCAACAGCGACGGAAGCGGAGCCGCCGTACGCTCGTCGTCCTGGCGATCGCGATCCCGGTCGCCGTGCTCGCGGTCACCGCGGCGGGCGGCGCCGTCTATTTCGGCTCGAGCTGCGACCTGAGCGCGCTGCGGCCGGTGGGCGAGGCCGACAGCTCGCTCGTCTACGGCGCGAACGGCAGCTTGATCGGCGTCCTGCCCGCAGTGGAGAACAGGACGGCCGTCGCGCGCGACGCGATCGGCCCGTGGATGCCGAAGGCGACGATCGCGATCGAGGATCGGCGCTTCTACGAGCACGGTGGGATCGACCCGGTAGGGATCGTCCGGGCAGTCGTCGCCGACGTTACCGCCGGCCGGATCGTGCAGGGCGGCTCGACGATCACGCAGGAGCTCGTCCGCAACCTCTATCTGTCGCGAGAGAAGACGCTGCAGCGGAAGGTCGTCGAGGCCTGCCTCGCGATCAAGCTCGCGCGCGCCTGGCCGAAGCAGCGGATCCTCACCGCCTATCTCAACGACGTCTACTACGGCAACCACGCGTACGGGATCGAGGCTGCGGCGGAGACGTACTTCTCCGTTCCGGCGAGCCGCCTGACGCTCGAGCAGGCGGCGCTCCTCGCCGGGCTACCGCAGGCTCCGTCCTACTACGACCCGCTACACAATCGAACCGCCGCACTCGCGCGCCGCGACCAGGTGCTCCGCGCGCTCGAACGGAGTGGAGACATCACCGCAGCGCGATACGCCGCGGCTGCTCACGACCGCAGCCTTCACCTGCATCCGAGCCCGGCCTATGTCAGCCGGGAGCCGTACCTCGTCGGCTACCTCGAGGGCCTCCTGGAGCAGGAGTACGGTGCGGCCACCGTCCGCGCCGGAGGGCTGAGGATCTACACCACCATCCGCCCGCGGCTGCAACGCGCAGCCGTGCACGCGCTGGCGCAGGAGGTCTACAAGCGGAGCGATCCGGCCGGGGTGATCGTGTCGATCGATCCGGCGACCGGCGCGATTCGCGCGATGGCTGCCGTGACGCCCGGAGCCCCCGGCAACGAGTTCAACCTCGCCACCAGCGCGGAGCGCCAGGCGGGCTCGACGTTCAAGCCGATCGTCCTCGCTGCCGCCGTGGCGGAGGGGATGAACCCGTGGGCGACGCGGTACCTCTCGGCGCCGTTCTACTACCCGCCGCTTCGGTGGCGTGTCCGGACGTACGACGGCAGGTACGCCGGGCCCGAGACGGTGGCCGGCGCGACGCTGCACTCCGACAATACGGTCTACGCGCGGCTCGCGCTCGACGTCGGCCCCGCTGCGATCGTGGCGATGGCACAGAAGCTCGGAGTGCAGACGCCGCTACGGGCCACGCCCTCCCTTGCCCTCGGCGCGAGCGCGGTGACGCCGCTCGACATGGCTTCCGTCTACGCGACGCTGGCTGCCGGCGGCGTGTACTCCCGTCCTCTCGCGATTCGGCGAGTCGTCTTCGCGGGCGGCAAGGTCGACGCCGGTTGGGGCCGCTCGCAGCGCACGCAGGTCATCCCGGACTGGGTGGCGGCGACCGTCACGCACGTCCTGGAGGAGAACATGCTGCACGGGACGGGCGGGGGAGCTCACGTCTCGGGACGCGTCGACGCCGGCAAGACGGGAACGACCGACGACTACGCCGACGCCTGGTTCTGCGGCTACACGCCGGCACTCGAGACGACGGTCTGGATCGGCTACTCGAGGGGCGAGATCCCGATGCTCGACGTGCGTGGAGCCGCCGTCTCAGGCCCGACCCTGCCCGCGGCCGCCTGGCGGCTGTTCATGGAGCGTGCGCCGGAGCGGTCGCCGGTCGCCTTCCCGTCGCCGCTGACTCCGGCGGAGTTCACCCCGTGGACCGGACGTTACGCGGACACGACTACGGCACCGTAGTGGCGGTTGTCGTCGGAGCGGTCGTCGTGGGCTGCGCGGTAGTCGTCCCGAAGGTGGTCGTCGGCGCGGTGGGCTGTGGCTGCGTGATCGTCTGGGGAGTCGTCGTGTGAGCGGTGCTCGTCCGTGCGGTCGTCGTCTGGCTGGTCGAAGTGCTTCGCCCGGTGCCCGAGGCCGTCGTCGTCGGCTGCGATGTGCTCTGAGTCGTCACGGCGCGGCTGCTGCTCCGGCCATGGCCTGTCGATCCCGTCGAGACGACGCCGGCAGGCGCCGTCGCCGCAGGCCGCGTGACCGCCCACGCCAGCACGCCGCCCGCGGCCGCGAGCAACAGCAGTGCGACCGCCGCGGCCCACCGCCTGGATCGCCCGGGCGGACGCCCCGGTGGAGGCGGAGGGAGGACGTGCGTCGCGTGGGTGTCCTCGGTCCCGGCAGAGACGGTGACTGCAGGGCCAAGGGCGTCGAGCAACGCGGCTCCGTCGGCCGGCCTCTCCGTCGGATCCTTTCGCAGCGCCGCTGCGGTCAGGGCGGCCAGTTCGGGTGGTGCGTCGGGTTGCAGCGCCTCGACGGCAGGCGGTGGTGCGTGCCGGTGCATGTCGACGAGAGCCAGCGCGTTGGCCGCCGTGAACGGCAACGCCCCGGTCAGCATCCGGAAGAGGATGACGCCGAACGAGTAGACGTCGCTGGTGGCCCCGGCCGGCTCGCCTGCGGCCTGTTCCGGCGAGATGTAGGCGGCCGTGCCGAGCACCGTCCCCGCCTCGGTCAACGTGCCAGCACCGGCGGTGCTGCGCGCCAGGCCGAAGTCCCCGAGCTTCGGCCGTCCCTCCTCGTCGAAGAGGACGTTCGCTGGCTTGAGGTCACGGTGGACGACGCCGCGGGCATGCAGATGCGCGAGGCCGGCCGCGATGCCGGTCGCGACGCGATGCGCCTCGTCGGCCGGCAGCGGGCCTCGCGCCAGGCGATGCTCCAGTGTCCCGCCCGGTAGCCACTCGAGCGCCATGAACGGCCCGGCCTCGTCCTCGCCGTAGTCGTAGACGCGCATGACGTTCTCGTGCGCGAGCGCGGCGACCGCCTGGGCCTCGCGCCGGAACCGGGCGAGGTCTGCGGTGGGCGAGAGGATCTTCAGCGCGACCGTGCGGTCGAGCGTCCGGTCGTGTGCCCGCCAGACCTCCGACATCGGGCCCTGTCCCTGCAGCTCGTCCAGCCGGTAGCGCCCCGCGACTTCGGCTCCTTTCCTCACGACTACGGTATGCACCGACGGTGGCTTCACTACTCACCCTCGAGGAGGCGCAGGAGCGGGTGTTGGAGCTCGCCCGGCCGCTGCGGCCGGAGCCCGTGCCGATCGCCGAGGCGGGCGGACGCGTCACCGCCGAGGACATCCGCGCACGCGTCGACCTCCCGTCCTTCGCGAGCTCCGCGATGGACGGCTTCGCCGTTCGCGCCTCGGATCTACCGGCGACGCTGTCGATCGCCGGCGAGTCCGCTGCCGGGCGGCCCTTCGCTGCGCAGCTCGGGCCGGGTTGCGCCGTGGCCATCTCGACCGGGGCTGTCGTGCCTGAGGGAGCGGACGCCGTGGTTCCGATCGAGGATGTTGTCCAGCACGACAACGGTGTGGAGATCTCGCAGTCGAGTGAGCCCGGGGCCCACGTGCGGCCCCGTGGTGGCGACGTCACCGCCGGGGAGGTCGTCGTGCCTGCAGGGGCGAGCCTCACGCCCGGGCGCCTGGCGGCGGCGGCGGCGTCCGGCATCGCCGAGCTGCCATGCCGGCGCCGGCCGCGCGTCGCCCTGCTGGCCACCGGAAGCGAGCTCGTCACCCCCGGCCACTCGCTCGGCCCGGGCCAGATCTACGAGACGAACGGCCTGATGCTTGCCCTGGCGCTGGCGGAGGGTGGCGCGGAGGTCGTCTCCGAGCCGCCGGTCGCGGACGACGAGGCGGCGCTGCGGGAGGCGCTCGAGCGGGGGCTCTCCGCTGACGTCCTCGTCACCTCGGGCGGCGTCTCCGTCGGCGAGCACGACCTCGTGCGGGCGGTCGAGCGAGAGCTCGGCGTCGACGAGGTGTTCTGGCGCGTCTCGATCAAGCCGGGGAAGCCTGTCTCGTTCGGAGTGCGTGGCGAAACCCTCGTCTTCGGGTTGCCCGGCAACCCCGTATCCGCACTCGTCGGCTGTGAGCTCTTCGTCAAGCCGGCGCTGCGAGCGTTGCAAGGCCTCCTGGACCCGCTGCCTCGGTTCGAGCCGGGCACGCTCGCCGTCGGTCTCCGGCGGAACGGCGAACGCGACGAGTTCGTCCGGGCGCGGTCGCGCGTCGAGGGGAGCGCGCTCGTGCTCGAGCCGGTCAGCGGCCAGGAATCGCACATGATCGTCCACGCTGCCGCCGCGGACGCGCTCGTCCACGTTCCACGTGGAAACGGCGAGCTCGCGTCCGGCACGACCGTGAGCTGGTTGCGCCTCGGCGGCGCCTGACCCGCGAGCTAGTCGTCGATCGCGCGCCGCGCCTCGGCGACCGCGGTGCGGCGCCGCGGGGCCAGAACCAGCGTCCGGATGAGCTCCCGCACCGGCCCGCGGCGCGGGCGGTCCTGCGTCGTGGGATAGGGCGCATAGCGCCCGGCGACGAGCGCGGCGAGCTGGCCCGCCACCGCGAGCCAGGCGAGGCCGACCACGAACAGCGGCAGCGGCGCGTAGCCGACGGCGAAGAGCTTGGCCAGGTACCACGGCGCGTCCCAGCCGAGGCCGAAGTGGGTGGCGAACGACCAGACGAGGTAGCCGGGCCCGGCGAAGCCCGCCAGGAAGACGCCCGCGCGCAGGGCGGGGTGTCGAGCCTGCACCTGCGGCAGCCAGAGCCAGGCGTGGAGCGACGGGAGGACGAAGACGAGCGCAAACGGATTCGTCGCGGCTACCAGTAGCCCGACGACGCCGAGCGCGAGCAGGCTCCCGCTGTAGCCGGCAAGCCGCTCCTCCGGCCGAATCGGCCGGCGCGGCAGGAGGCGGCTGCGCGCGACGAGCCAGCCTGCGGCGGCGAAGAGGACGAGCGCGAGAAGCGCTCCGCCCGGCCAGGAGACAGAGCTCAGCGACGGCGCGTGTCCGCCGGTGTCGCCCCAGAAGCCGAGTGCCCCGAAGACGAGGAAGATCGCGCCGGTCCAGGCCCAGAAGCCGAGCCGGCTGCGATAGCTGCGGAGGGCGGGCGCGATGCGGATCCGCCGCCGCCGGCAGCGCGCGAAGAGATCGACGGCGGCCGCGAGGAACGGCAGCAGCATTGCGACGAGCACGATCCCGATCGCCCAGCCGCGGATGAGCCTTTGGCCGAGGAAGATGTAGCTCGACGGACCCTGTGCGAGCGAGACGCCCTGCTCCAGCGCGTCGATCGTGTCCTGCGTGGCGAGCCCAACCACCCCGAGGCGGCCGACGTCGAGCTTCCCGGCTCCACGTCCCTGCGCCTGTGGGGGTCGTGCGCCGCCGGTCGTCACCGTCACCGCCGGGATTCCGCGGCTCACGAACGGCGCCTGTTCGTAGGGGTCGAAGGGGAACCCGAGGCCCACAAGCTGTTGCACAGCGCTCGGACGTGACGGATCGGCGCTGCCCTCCTGCGCGAGCGCCGCTCGCAGCGTCTCGACGAGACCGGGCGCAGGTGAGAGCGGCTTATCGGCGCCGAAGACGAGTCGAGGCCTGCCGTGACCGCCGATGGAGTCGAGATTGACCACGGCGAGGATGTTCGCGCGCGCGCCCTGCCGGGCTGCGAAGTGCGCCGCACCGCGAGCGCCGTCGGCTGCACCGTCGGTCGAGAGGAAGACGAGCGTGTACGGCAGCGAGACGGGTTGCGCGGCGGCTGTCGGCGCGTACGTGCGCGCCAGCTCGATGAGCGCCGCCGTGCCGGAAGCGTTGTCGTTCAACCCGTCGTCGGCGCCGCTGTCGTCACGGTGAGCCATGACGACGATCTCGGGCGGTGACGCGCCGATGCCCGATTTCTCCGTCACGAGGTTGACGAGCGTCGTGGGACGGCCCTCGATCGTGGCCGTGAAGCGCTCGGCGTGGACCGCGAAGCCGTACGGGTGGAGCTGCCGACGGAACCAGGCGGCGGCGTCCCTGGCGCCCGGCGTGCCGGGCTCCCGATGCGGATAGTTGGAGGCGAGGTCGGTGGCGATCGAGGCGGTCTGCGAAGCGTCGAACGCCGGCGGCAGGTTCGGCGCCTGCAGAGCCGCCGGCCGGGCGACGCTGAACGCAAGCAGCAGCAGCGGCAATCCGACGAGGAGCCAGGTGCCACGGTAGAGACGTGCATTGACGGGACGCTCGAGCGATCCCGGCCGCGGACGTCGGCGCTCGGGTGCGGGCGAGGCGGCCGTCACAGCCGTCCCAGTCTAGGTCGGCCTTCGGGTGGGCCGTTTCCCCGTGGAAACGAGACGGGTTAGATCTCCGACCTGCCGGGCAAGCCATGACCAGCAGTAAACATCTGGGAACGTGTTCCGATGTTACTGGTAGAAATCGGCGGGTTTAGAGCCCGGAACCTACGGGAAACACAAGGTAGGAATGGACGAGGCGGCGCTGATGGAGAGATCGGGCGAGGGGCTCGAGGGCATGCGAACGGTGCGGCTCCGCGTGCCCGCTCGCGCCGAGTACATCGCCCTTGCCCGTCTCGCGCTCAGCGGTCTTGCCGACATCGTCTCGCTACCGGACGACCTGCTTGCGGATCTCAAGCTCGCCCTGACCGAGGCCGTGTCCAACTCCGTCCGGCACGCGTATGCGGACGGATCGGGATTCGTCTCGATCGCCTACGAGCTCAGCGGCCATGCTCTCGCCGTCGAGGTCGTCGACGACGGCACGGGCTTCGATCCCGATCGGCCTCCGCCGCTCGAGGGTGAGGAGCTCAGTGAAGGGGGCCTCGGCATCGCGATCATCCGCACGATCGCGGACGAGTTCGAGCTGAACTCCCGGCCGGGCACCCGCGGCTCACGCCTGCGGTTCGTGAAGCGGCTGCAGCAGCCGGCCTGATCGTTGCCAACATCGACAACGCAAAGGCGGACTCTCCTCGTCGTCTTCAATCGCGCGCCTGTCTCGTATGCGCGAGATGCGGAGGGTCAGCGCGTGGCGCGGCGCGGCGGCGGCGGGGTCGTCACGGCGCTCGGCGGCCTGCTCGGCCACCACGACGTGACCTGGGTGGCGAGCGCGATGAGCGAGGAGGACAGGGTCGTGGCGGCGGAGCGCGACGGATCCTTCGTCGAGGAGACGGCGGACGGCGCCTCGTACCGCCTGCGGCTCGTCTCGCACGATCCGCTCGTGTACGGCCGCTTCTACAACGAGCTGGCGAACCCGACCCTCTGGTTCCTCCAGCACTATCTGTGGGGGCTCGGCTCCGCTCCCGACTTCGGGCCCGAGCTGCACGAGGCGTGGAGCAACGGCTACGTGCCGGTCAACGAGTCGCTGGCCGCCGCGACCCTCGAGGAGCTCGACCGCGAGCCGGGCGCCGCGGTTCTCTTCCACGACTACCACCTGTATCTCGCGCCCCGCCTCGTACGCGAAGCACGACCGGGAGTCGTGACGTCGCACTTCGTCCACATTCCCTGGCCGGAGCCGGACTACTGGCACGCACTCCCTCCGGAGCTGCGGGTCGCGGTGCACGAGGGGCTGCTAGCGAACGACGTGGTCGGCTTCCACACGAAGCGCTGGCGAGAGGCGTTTCTGCTCGCGGCGGAGCGGCTGCTCGACGCGCGCGTCGACCGGCAGGCCGGGACGGTCGAGCACCGCGGTCGCACGACACGCGTCGTCGCGCGGCCGATCAGCGTGGACTCCGCGGAGTTCGACCGGCTTCGCGAGGATCCCGCCGTGCTCGAGCGGGAGGCCACGCTCGCAGCGCGCCGGCCGGAGAAGCTCGTCCTCCGGGTCGACAGGACGGACCCGTCGAAGAACATCGTGCGCGGGTTCCGCGCGTTCGCCCTGCTCCTCGAGCGGCACCCGGAGCTGCACGGGCGGGTCGGCATGGCTGCCTTCCTCGCTCCCTCGCGGCAGGACATCCCGGCCTACGTGGAGTACCTCGCCGCCGTCGAGACCGCGGCCCGCGAGGTGAACGACCGCTTCGGCCGGGAGGGCTGGCAACCCGTGGACCTCGATCTCGCCGACGACTTCCCTCGCTCGGTCGCCGGCTACAAGCAGTTCGACGTCCTCTTCGCAAACCCCGTCTTCGACGGGCTCAACCTCGTCGCCAAGGAGGCGTTCCTCGTCAACGAGCGCGACGGCGTGCTCGTCCTGTCGGAGAACGCGGGCGCGCACGAGGAGCTCGGGGAGTGGGCGCTGTCGGTGAACCCACTCGACGTCTCGGGCCAGGCGGACGCCCTCTACGCCGCGCTCACGCTCGACCCCGCCGAGCGGCGCCGGCGAGCCGATGCGATCCGGGAGCACGTCCGGAGGCACGACATCCGCGAATGGGTCGACGCTCAGCTCGCGGACCTCGACGCCGTACGATCCTCGGGATGAACGACCTTTCGCACGTCGACGAGTCGGGCGCGGTCCGCATGGTCGACGTCGGGGGCAAGGAGCCGATGCGTCGCAGAGCCGTCGCTCGGGCCGAGGTCCGGATGGCCGCCGAGACCACGCGAATCCTGCGTGAGCTTCCCAAGGGCGACGCGCTCGCCACGGCGCAGGTCGCAGGGATCATGGCCGCCAAACGGACGAGCGAGCTCATCCCGCTCTGCCATCCGCTGCCGCTCACGCACGTCGAGGTGACGCTCGAGGTGCGCGAGGGCTCGGTCGAGATCGTCTCGGTGGTCGAGACCACGGCGCAGACAGGCGTCGAGATGGAAGCGCTGACGGCGGCCTCGGTTGCCGCGCTCACGGTCTACGACATGGCCAAGGCCGTCGACAAGGAGATGCGGATCGTCGACGTCGTCCTCGTCGAGAAGACGAAGGAGCCCGTCGTCTGAGAGCTGCGGTGCTCACGGTGTCGGACGGGGTCGCGGCCGGGACGCGCGAGGACGGAAGCGGCGACGCCCTCGACGAGCTGCTCCGCGCCGACGGCTTCGAGGTCGAGCGGCGCGTCGTTCCCGACGAGCGCGACGAGATCGCGGCGGCGATCCGGGAGCTGGCGGCCTCTGCGCGCCTCGTGCTCACGACGGGCGGAACCGGCCTCGCACCGCGGGACGTGACGCCCGAGGCCACGCGCGAAGTGGTCGAGCGGGAGGCTCCCGGGATCTCCCAGGCGCTACGGGCGGATTCGATCGCGAAGACGCCGCACGGCCTGCTCTCGCGCGGCATAGCCGGCGTCCTCGCCTCGACGCTCGTGGTCAACCTGCCCGGCTCGACCGGCGGCTGCCGCGACGGGTTCGCGGTTCTCCAGCCTGCGCTCTCGCATGCGCTCGAGCTGCTCGCCGACGCCCCGACGGCACACGAGCAGACGTGACGGCAGGGTCGGCGCCGGCGCCGCTGCCAACGCGGTTCGCACGGCTCGTCAAGATCGAGCACACGGTCTTCGCGCTGCCGTTCGCCTATGTTGGCGCGTTCCTCGTGGTCGACGGGACGCCCAGGGGCCACGATCTGCTCTGGATCACGCTCGCGATGGTCGGCGCCCGCTCGCTCGCGATGGCGCTCAACCGCCTGATCGACGCCGGGATCGACGCACGGAATCCGCGTACCGCCGGCCGGGAGCTTCCGAGCGGCCAGCTCTCGGTCGCCCAGGTAGCGGTCTTCTGCCTCGCCTCGCTCGCCCTCTTCCTCGCCGCCGTCTGGGAGCTGAACCCGCTCGTGCGCTGGCTCTGGCCGATTCCCGTCGTCGGCTTCGTCGTCTATCCGTACCTCAAGCGGTACACGTGGCTCTGTCACTTCTGGCTCGGCGCGGTCGACGGTCTCGCGCCGGTCGGCGCGTGGGTGGCGATCACCGGCCGCTTGCCGTGGCAGGCGTGGCTGCTCGGTGCTGCAGTGGCGCTCTGGGTCGCGGGCTTCGACCTCTTCTACGCGCTGTTCGACGAGGAGGTGGACCGACGTCAGGGCCTGCACTCGATCGTCACGCGCTTCGGCGTGCGCGGCGCCTTCCTCGGCGCTCGCCTTGCACATGCGGGGGCGGTCGGGTGCCTCGTCGCAGCAGGGCTGGGCCTTCCCGTTGGCGGCCTTTACTGGCTCGGCGTCGGCGCCGTCGCGGTCCTGCTCGCCTACGAGCACTCGCTCGTACGACCCGGCGACCTGCGGAGACTCGACACGGCGTTCTTCACGATGAACGGAGTGATCAGCGTCCTCTTCGCCGCGTTCGTGATCGTCGACGCAGCTCTGTAGCGCGCTCGGCAGAAACAGACACGGCCGGTAGCTGCTACCGGCCGTGTCCTGAACCGAGGGGACCTGCTGATTACTTCTGGTGGCGGCGGTGGATGTGCCGCCGCAGCCAGCGCAGCGGGTGGCGGTGCCACTGGTGGCACGCGAGACCGCTGACCACGACGCCGCTGCCGGCCGAGGTTCCGGTGCCGATGGAGCCCGAGGAGCCCGAGCCGAAGCCGGCGGCGGGGTCGAACGGCGACGAGAGGGTCGCGAAGAGGCGACCGCCCGGATCGCGCAGGCCGGCCACTGCCGAGCCCTTGGCGTCGCCGTCCGCGACTGCGGCGTTGATGGCGCCGCGCGCCCCGAGTCCGTTCTCGTTCTTGATCCGGAAGATCCCGACGACTCGACCCAACCCGTTGTTCGTATCCACGAGGCTGGTCGCGCGGACCGTGAATGTTCCGTTGAGCCGGGCGTCGCTGCTCGTCGACGTGCCCGTGTACGTCGCAATCGTGGTGGCGAACGTGTCGCCGCTGTCGACCGTGCATGTCGTCAGGCGTGCGTTCGACACGGTCGTGGCGCTGAACGTCGCCGAAGCGGTCGAGGCCTCCGGGCCTCCGCTGCCGGCGAGCGCCACGCCTGCGGCCGCAAAGGCCGCGACGGCCGGTGCAGCGAGCAGCAAGAGTCGTTTCCTGGACATCTGGGATCTCCTCAGGTTGAAGGTGGATCGCAGCCTGACGCCGTGGTGATCGATCTCGGCAAAGCCGCCGTAAAACGCCGGTAAAGCGCGCGAGGGCGCCTATGCTGGCCGCGTGCTGACTGCACGCCGGCTCGGCAAGCGTTACGGGGAGAAGCCCGTCCTGCGCGGCATCGACTTCGCGCTGCCGCGCGGCGGCTTCCTCGTCGTCACCGGTCCGAACGGCTCCGGGAAGACGACGCTGCTGCGGATCTGCGCCGGCCTCGCCCAGCCGACCGAAGGCACGATCGAGCGGGGCGCGGCGCGGGCGCAGGTCGGGTATCTCGGCCACGAGCCGCTCGTCTACCGTGAGCTGAGCGCGCTCGAGAACCTCGAGCTCTACGGGCGCCTCTATCGGGTGCCGGAGCGGCGAGAGCGGATCGGCATGCTGCTCGAGCGCTTCGGGCTCTGGGACGCGCGGCGCGAGCGCGTCGCCTCGTACTCCCGCGGCATGACGCAGCGGCTGGCCCTCTGCCGCGTCCTCCTGCACGAGCCGGAGCTGCTCGTGCTCGACGAGCCGTACAGCGCGCTCGACGAGGCGGGCGCCGGGCTCCTCGACGACCAGCTCGCCGAGCTGCGCGGGGAGAGGAGCGTCCTCCTGGCCACGCACGATCCGGCGCACGTCGAGCCGCTTGCGAGCGGCCGGCTCGCGCTCGCCACATGAGCTACGCCCGCGACGTCGGGGCGCTGGCGCGCAAGGACCTGCTGCTCGAGCTGCGGGCGCGAGAGACGCTGCCGGCGATGCTCCTGTTCGTGGCGGCGGTGTTCGTCATCTTCCACTTCGCGTTGCCGGGAACGCCGTCGCGGCTCGAGACGACCGGCTTTCTCTGGATCGCGATCCTCTTCACCGCGTTGCTCGGTCTCGGGCGTGCCTTCGTCCCCGAGCGCGAGCAGAGGACGTTCGACGGCCTCGTCCTCGCGCCGTGCGACCGGAGCGCGATCTGGCTCGCGAAGTCGCTCGCGACGCTCGTGTTTCTCGCCGCGGCCGAAGTCGTGGCGCTGCCGCTCTATGCGCTCTTCTTCCACCCGATCCACGGCTCGACGGTGGCAGCGGTCGTGCTTGCCGACCTCGGGATCTGCGGGGTCGGGACGTTCCTCGGCGCGATGGCCGTCGTGACGCGCGCCCGCGACCTGTTGCTGCCGCTTCTCTTCTTGCCGCTCGCCATACCGATCGTCGTCGGAGCCGTGGGTGCGACCGTCGCAGCCTCGCCGGGCCGCTACCTCGGCTTCCTTGCGCTCTACGACCTTCTCTTCGCCGTGGTCTGCTGGGCGTCGTTCGAGTATGTCGTCGCCGAGTAGCGCGGCTGCTGCGACAATCCCTGCCGTGGGTCGTACGCTTCGGATCTCTCTGCCCGCCCTCGCCGTGAGCTCGCTCGTACTCGTCACGACGGCGCTCGCGTTCGTCTTCTTCGTGGCGCCGAACGACGCCAGCCTGGGCTTCTCGCAGCGGATCTTCTACTTCCACGTCTCGCTCGCATTCACCGCGTACGCGCTGCTTCGCCGGCGGCGCCTGGAAAGCGTTCCGGCATCTCTGGAAGCGCGATCCGCGTGCCGACCTCGAGAGCTACGTCTGCGTGCACCAGGGTCTGATCTTCGGCGCGATGGTGCTGCTCACCGGCTCGATCTGGGCCAAGATCTCGTGGGGACGCTGGTGGGTGTGGAGCGAGGACGAGCTCGTGCTCTTCCTCGTCCTCTACCTCTTCTACTGCGCGTACTTCATGCTCCGGTTCTCCGTCGATCCCGGGCCGCAGCGCGCGAATCTCAGCGCGGTTTACGCGGTGTTCGGGGTCGTCCTGATCCCGGTGAGCTTCGCCGCGATCCGGCTGGCCAAGGAATTCCTCCACCCCAGGGTGTTCACGCTCCACGGGCCGAACTTCGGCGGCTGGATCCTGGTCACGTATTGCATCGCGCAGGCTGCGATGCTCGTCCTCGCGTACACGCTCTACCGGCTCGAGCTCGGCGGCAAGCGGCTCGACCTGCGTCTGCGCCGGCTGAGAGAGGCAGTCGCCTGACCACGGCGGAGAAATACGTCACGGCCGCGTACTGCGTCGTGTTCGCCGTCGTCCTCGTCTACGTCCTGATCATGGCGCTGAAACTGCAGCGGCTCGAGCGTGAGGTGGACGAGCTCGCCGGCCGGGTGCCCGACGACGACGCCGAAGAGGCGCGGCGGGAGCCGGCGCGCGTTGGCTGAGCTGCTCTTCTGGCCGGCGCTCCTGCTCTACGGCGAGGCCGCGGTCGGCTACTTCGGCGACGTGCGGCATCCCGGTCGAGCGGGCCGCGCGGCGACGTGGGGCGTCAGGCTCGGATGGCTCGCGCAGACGGCCCTGCTCGGCGTCCAGGCTGTCCGTGACGACGGCTTCCCGTGGGGGACGTGGGCCTCGTCGCTCGGTCTCTTCGTCTGGCTCGTCGTCTCGGCGTACCTCATCTGGGGCTGCCGCCGGCCCTACCGGCTGCTCGGCCTCGTCGTGATGCCGCTCGCGGTGGCGCTGCTCGTCGTCGCGCGCGCCGGCGGCGGAACGGGAATCGGCAGCGCGAGCCACTACTCGAATCTCTTCCTCGTCGTCCACGTGGGGCTCGTGCTTGCCGGCTTCGCGGGCTTCACCCTCGCCGCCGCGCTGTCGGGGCTGTACGTCTGGCAGGAGCGGCGGCTGAGGACGCGTCCCGCGACGATCCTCCGCCGCCAGATGCCGGCGCTCGCGACGCTCGACTCCCTCGCGCTGCGCACGGTTGCGTGGTCGGTGCCGCTCCTGACGCTCGGCGCCGCTGTCGGGCTCGTGCGTCTCGTCGTCCGGGGCGATCGCCTCGATGCGCTCATCGCGGTGACCGTCGCCACCTGGCTCGTCTGGTGCGCGTATCTCGGCCTGCGCCTGCTCGGCGGCTGGACGGGACGCCGCGCCGCCTACGTCGCCCTCGCCGGCTTCGCGCTCGTCGTGGTGATCCGGCTCGCCCTCCCCGCCACCCATTTCGCATGATGCATCTCGTTCTCGTCGGCACTTCGCACCATCACGCGCCGGTCGAGCTGCGCGAGCAGGTCGCGCTCGACCGCGAGGACGCGCAGGAGCTCGCCGCCCGGCTGGCGGCGGACGGGCGCGAGGCGGTCTGCCTCTCGACCTGCAACCGCACCGAGCTCTATGTCGCCGCCGGCGATGCGGAGCAGGCCGAGCTGGCTGCGGTCGCCGCGCTCGCGTCGCTGGGGCCGGATCTGGGGCCGGCGCTGTACCGGCTGCAGGACCGGGCTGCCGCCCATCACCTCTTCCGCGTTGCCGCAGGCCTGGACTCGCTCGTTCCCGGCGAGGGCGAGATCCTCGGCCAGGTGCGGGTCGCGCACGAGCTCGGCACGACCGGCCCGCTGCTCGACCGGGTCTTCCGGCAGGCGCTGCATGCCGGCAGGAAGGTGCGGTCCGAGACGGCGATCGGCGAAAGCCCTGCGTCCGTCTCGGCTGCCGCGGCCGCGCTTGCGGAGCAGGTCTTCGGCAGTCTCGAGAGCCGTTCGATCGTCCTCCTCGGCGCGGGCAAGGTGAGCGAGCAGGCTGCCCGCAACCTCAGGAGCCGCGGCGCCGAGATCGCACTCGTCGCCAACAGCAAGACCGAGCGCGAGCGCATCGGGGAGGAGCTCGAGCACGCCGACGTCGTCATCGCCTCGACGAACGCTCCCGGTCTGGTGCTCGAGGCGGCGACCGTTGCGGATGTGCTGCGGCGCCGCAAGGGGCGGCGGCTCCTGCTGGTCGACCTCGCCGTGCCTCGGGACCTCGATCCTGCGATCGCCGAGCTCGACGGCTGCTACCTCTACGACATCGACGATC
Organism: uncultured Actinomycetes bacterium; assembly: GCA_963748755.1. GTDB lineage: Bacteria > Actinomycetota > Thermoleophilia > Gaiellales > Gaiellaceae > Palsa-739. Next base: position 113,446 of record CAVVKA010000003.1, on the reverse strand, counting down.
TCGAGGGGATCGTTACCGAGACGTTGTCGCTGCGCCGCCGCGAGGCCGAGCGGGCCGAGACGATCGTCGCGGCCGAGGCCGAGAAGTTCCACGAGTGGCACGCGTCGCTCGACGTCGTGCCGGCGATCGCCTCCTTGCGAGCCCGGGCCGAGGAGATCCGGGAGGCCGAGCTGCAGCGGGCGGAATCGCTGCTCGGGCGGCTCGACGAGAGCCAGCGGCGGGCCGTCGAGGCGGTCACGGCCCAGATCGTGAACAAGCTCCTCCATCTGCCCACGGTGCGCATGAAGCAGGCGGCCGCGGCAGCCGATGGGGTCCTCTATGCTGAGGCGGTGCGGCACCTCTTCGGTCTCGGCGAGGACGAGCGCTGAACGTCAGGCCCGCCACCGGCCGTCCTCTGCCGCTGCAGGTGCCGACGGCCTTCATCCGAGTCCGGCCGCGCGGCGTCGGCTGCGCGCCGCCTGTGCGGAGGCGACTGGCCTGTGCTCGTCCGCGTCGGCAGTCGCGGCAGTAGGCTCGCGCTCACCCAGGCCGAGCGCGCTCTCTCGTCGCTCAGGGCGCCCGGAGTCGAGCTCGTGCTCGTGCCGATCACCACTGCGGGTGACCGCGACCGCTCGCGTCCGTTCGGCGAGATCGGCTCGCGCGGCGTCTTCGTCAAGGAGATCGAGGAGGCGCTGCTCGAGCGGCGGATCGACGTTGCCGTCCATTCCGCGAAGGACCTGACCGCAGCCGATCCGGCCGGCCTCACGATCGGCGCCTATCCCCGCCGGGAGGACCCGCGGGACGCGCTCTGCGGCGCGGCGGAGCTGAGGCCTGGAATGCGGATCGGCACCGCCTCGGTGCGGCGCAAGGCGCAGCTGCTGGCGCTCGACTCCACCCTCTCGATCGAGCCGCTGCGGGGCAACATCGACACGCGGCTGCGCAAGAGGGGCGAGCGCGGCCTCGACGCGATCGTGCTCGCTGCGTGCGGCCTCGACCGGCTCGGGCTCGGGGACGAGATCGGGCTCCGGTTCGAGCCCGAGACGATGCTGCCCGAAGCGGGACAGGGCGCGCTCGCGCTCCAGGTGCGAGCGGGCGAAGAGGAGCTCGTGGCAGCGGCTGACGATCCCGAGACGCGTGAGCGGGTCGAGGCGGAACGCGCCGTGGTGGCCGCGGTCGGAGGCGGCTGCCTCGCTCCCGTCGCCGCACACCACGACGGGTCGACTCTGACAGGGCTCGTCGCGGCAGAGGACGGATCGTGGATCGAGCGGCGCACGGGGTCGGATCCGGCGGCGCTCGGGGAGGAGTTGGCCGGTGCGAGTGCTCGTCACTCGTGAGGAGCTCGTCGCCGGCGTCGAGGCGCTCGGCCACGAGGCGGTCGTCTGCGAGCTGATCCGCATCGAGCCGCTCGGCGACGAGCCGGTCGACGCTCGCGCGTACGACTGGCTCCTGGTCACGAGTCGCAACGGCGCGCGCGAGCTCGCGCGGCGCGGCGTCGCGGCGAACCGCATCGCGGCGATCGGGCCGGCAACCGCCGAGGCGCTGCGCTCGCATGGTCTGACCGTCGATCTCGTCGCCGCGACCCACACGCAGGAAGGCCTGCGTGACGAGCTGCTGGAGGGAAAGCTGCTGCTCGCCGCCGCAGAAGACGCGCGGCGGGACGTGCTCGAAGCCGATTTCCTGCCGCTCTACCGGACGATCGAGCTGCGGCCCGATGCGCCGAGCGCCGACGTCGCACTGCTCATGTCCGGCTCCGCCGCCCGCGCGCTCGCCGCGACCGGAGCGCAGATTCCCGTCGTGGCCATAGGCCCCCAGACTGCAGCCGAGGCACGGCGGGCCGGCCTGGACGTCGTCGCCGTCGCCGCCACTCACGACCGCGACGGTCTCGTCGAGGCATTACGTTCCGTCTCGTGTTCATCACCTTCCTGACCGACTTCGGGCTCCAGGACGACTTCGTCGGGACATGTCACGGCGTCATCGCGTCGATCGCCCCCGACGCGCGCGTGATCGACGTCACGCACGGGATACGACCCGGCCATGTGCTTCAGGGAGCGCTCGTGCTCGCCAGCACGCTCGCTTACATGCCGGCCGGAGTCCATCTCGCCGTCGTCGATCCGGGCGTGGGGAGCGGGCGACGAGCGCTCGCGCTGCGCGACCGGGAGGGACGGTTGTACGTCGGCCCCGACAACGGGTTGCTCCTGCCCGCCGTCGAGCGGTTCGGCGGCGTCGCCGAGGCTCGTGAGCTCGCGAACTCGGAGTACTCGCTGCAGCCGGTGTCCCGTACGTTCCACGGTCGCGACCTGTTCTCGCCGGCCGCCGCCCACCTCGCCGCGGGGGTGGCGCTCGAGGAGCTCGGCCCGCCCGTCGACCCGGGCGAGCTCGTGCGGGTCGAGGTGCCGGCGCCGGAGGTGGGACAGAACCGGATCCGGGTGGTCGTGCTTGCCGTCGATCGCTTCGGCAACGTCGCGCTCAACCTCCGGCGCGATCAGCTCGAGCACGCCGAGCTCGCGCCCGGCACCCGGGTCGAGCTCACCAGCCGCGGTGAGCGCTTCTACGCCGTCTCCGCGCGCACGTTCGCGGACGCCCCGCGCGGCGCGCTCATCCTCTACGAGGACAGCTACGGCAACCTCGCCCTCGCAGTCTCGCGGGGCAGCGCCGCGCAGCTCCTCCGCGTCGAGGAGGGAAGCGAGGTCCTCCTCGATCTCGCGGCGCGGTGATCGACGGCCAGCGCTTCGCGCGCCTCGTCACGGGCGCCGTCGTGCGGCGGCCGCTGCTCTGGCGGCTCTTCCGCCGTCCACTGCGCGCCATGTTCGACGGGCTCGCGCCGATGTGGGAGACGCGGATCGGCCCGCATCACCTCTGGGCGCTCGACCTCGCGCTCGAGGATGTGCCCGCGCCGAGCCGCGTCCTCGATCTCGGCACGGGAACCGGCGTCGTGGCCCTCGCGCTCGCCGAGCGCTATCCCGAGGCCGAGGTCGTCGGCATCGACCTCAGTCCGGCCATGATCGAGGAGGCCCGCCGGAAGCTGCCGGCCGATCCGGCTTCCCGCGTCCGCTTCGAGGTGGGCGACGCCTCGTCGCTCGCGTATCCCGCCGGCAGCTTCGACCTCGTCGTCCTCTCGAACATGATCCCGTTCTACGACGAGCTCGCGCGCGTCGTGGCTCCCGGCGGGACGCTCGTCCTCTCGTTCTCGAAGGGAGCCGCGACGCCGATCTACGTCGCGCCGCAGCGGCTGCGCCGGGAGCTCGGCCGCCGCGGCTTCGCGGAATTTGCGGAGTTTTCGGCGGAGCCGGCCACGGCCGTCCGGGGGAACAGGGAGTAAGGTCAGGGCAACGGTCGTCCGCGACACGGTCGCACCGGTCCGAACGACCCGAGGCCCCCGAAGGCGTCACCGCCGCCGGGGGCCTCTTCGTCGTTGGCTAGGCGAGATGTCCGCCGAACCAGCTGACGTGCAGCTGGAGGAACGGCACGAGGAAGTAGAGGACGAAGGCAGCGCTCACGATCCACATGACCGGATGGATCCGCTTCCACTCGCGACGCGCCGCGCAGATCAACGTGTACGTGATGAAGCCGAAGCCGATCCCGTTCGTGATCGAGTACGTGAACGGCATGACCACGATCGTGAGCGCCGCCGCGAGCCCGATCGCGAGGTCGTGGAAATCGATGCCGGCGAGCTTCGAGCCGGCCCCGCCGCCCTCGGCCTCCCCTTCCATCTCGGTCAGGGTCGAGATCATGAGCCAGCCGACGACGATCAGCGCTGCGGCCGTCGCCTGCGTTGGCACCATCCCGATCAGCGGCGAGATGAAGATGAACGGGAAGAAGAGGACCCCCGCGACGACCGCGACCCAACCCGTGCGGCCGCCGGCCGCGACGCCGGACCCCGACTCGATGTACGTCGTCGCCGACGAGGCCGACGCCGCGCCGCCCGCCACGGCCGCCAGGCCGTCGACGATCAGCGCCTTCTTGAACTGCGGGATGTTCCCGTCCTTGTCGACATAGCCAGCCGCTTTCCCGACGCCGATCGCCGTCCCCGAGAAGTCGAAGAAGTCGCTCAGGAACAGGGAGAAGACCCAGACGAGCGAGGCGACGATCCCGAGCTGCGTGCTCGAGAAGGAGTGCAGGCTGATGTTCCCGAGCAGCCCGAAGTTCGGCCTCTGGTAGAGGTGATGCCAGCCAGGCCAGGTGGCCGTCGAGGTGCCGAAGACGCGGTGATGGCTGACGAGCGAGTTGATGATCGTCGCGACGACCGTCGTCCCGATGATCCCGACGATCAGGTCGCCGCGGAAACGGATCGCACGCATCGCGAAGGTGAAGACGATCCCGAAGATCGCGACGAAGATCGGCCAGGTGGTGAAGCTGCCGAGCTGGACCGGCGTGCCGTTCGCCGGCACGGAGGCGACGATGCCCGAGTTGAAGAGGCCGATGAAGGCGATGAAGAGGCCGATGCCGATTGCGATCGCCTTCTTCAGCTCGAGCGGGATCGCCTTGAAGATCAGCTCGCGCAGCCCGCTGACGGCGAGCACGACCATCGCGACGCCTTCGAGCACGACGAGGCCCATCGCCTCCGGGAAGCTCGCCTTGCCGCTTGCGACCAGGCCGAACGCGACGACCGCGTTGAGGCCGAGGCCGGGCGCGATCGCGTACGCGTAGTTCGTCGCGAGCCCCATCAGCATCGACATCACGCCGGCCACGAGGCAGGTGCTCGTGAGCACCGCCGAGAAGGCGAGCGTCGGCCCGAACTTGGGCGTGGCCCCGGTCAGGATAATCGGGTTGAGAAAGATGATGTACGACATCACGACGAAGGTCGTGAGGCCGGCCATCGTGTCCCGCGCGAACGTCGTCCCTCGCGCGGCGAAGCCGAAGTAGCGCTCCAGCGGTCCTCCATCCCGGAACGATGCGGCGAGCGTGCTCATGTGTGTCTGTCCTCCCCCTGCAACTGTGAACGACCCGTGACAGGCCGGAAGCTACGAAGGCTTCGCCACGGAGATCAAGCCCCTCGCCGCCGGAAGCTCGCTCTTTGCGACGAATCTCTCACAGGGGCGAGCGGAAAGCACAGCGCAGGGCACGCGAGCGAAGCGAGCCTGCCCAAGCGAAGCGGGCGAAGCGCAATGAACATGGCGAGGGCCGGACTCGAACCGGCGACACCCCGGTTTTCAGCCGAGTGCTCTACCAGCTGAGCTACCTCGCCGCGGCTGGGCGGCGGTCAGTGTAGCCAGGCCCCTCTCCACCGGGCGCGTTAGCCTCCGCGCAGTGAGCGTCGAGGCGTCTGCCCGCGAGATCGCCGTGATCGGCGCGACGCTCGATCTCGGCGCCGGGCGGCGGGGCGTCGACATGGGCCCCTCGGCGATCCGCTATGCGGGCCTCGAGCAGCAGCTCACGGAGAAGCTCCACGTGCGAGTCAGCGACGTCGGCAACGTCATCTCGCCGGTCGTCGAGACGACCGATATGGGAGATGCGCACGCGCGGTATCTCGACCAGATCCTCGACCTCTGCGACCGGCTGTCCGGGCTCGTGGCGGATGCGGCGGGGCGCGGAGCACTGCCGCTCGTGCTCGGCGGCGACCACTCCGTCGCGCTCGGCTCGCTCGTCGGGATGGCGAAGGTGCGCGGTGCCGGCGGCGTCGTGTGGGTCGACGCCCACGGCGACCTGAACACGCCCGCAACCTCGCCGAGCGGCAACGTGCACGGGATGGTGCTCGCCGCGGCGCTCGGGCTCGCCGGCGACTCCTTCCAGCGGGACGGCTGGCCGTTGCCGGCGGTCGAGCCGGGAAAGCTTGCGCTCGTCGGGGTTCGCTCGCTCGACGACGGAGAGCGGGAGCTCCTGGGCCGGATCGAGGCGAAGGTCTTCACGATGAGCGAGGTCGACCGCATCGGCGTCGAGCCGTGCATGCGGGAGGCGATCGCGCACGCCGCGGGCGCGGCGTTCCTCCACGTCTCGCTCGACATGGACGTCGTCGACCCCGACTATGCGCCCGGCGTCGGCACGCCGGTGCGAGGCGGCCTCTCCTACCGCGAGGCGCACCTCGCGATGGAGACGGTGGCGGAATCCGGACTCCTCGACTCGATGGACGTCGTCGAGGTCAACCCGATCCTCGACCGCGAGAACGCGACGGGGCAGCTCGCCGTCGAGCTCGTCGCGTCGGCGCTCGGCGCGCGGATCCTCTAGTGCTTCGGCTGGAGGCTCGTGAAGGCGACATCGCGGCCGTCGAGGCCGATGCGATCGCGAACGCCGGCAGCGAGGCCTACGAGGCGTTCTCGTCCGAGCTTTCCTCGCCGCTCCCCGACGGCTTGTAGTAGCGGCGGCCCTCGAGCTCCTCCGGCAGATAGCTCGTCTCGAACCCGGCCGGGTCATCGTGCGGGTAGACGTAGCCCTCGCCGTGCCCGAGCCGGCGGCCGTACCAGGAGCCGTCCCGCAGCGCCTTCGGCGGCCGCGCGGCGCCACGCTCCTGCAGGTCCGCGGTGGCCCGGTTCAGCGCCATGTAGCTCGCGTTCGACTTCGGCGCCCGGGCGAGGTAGATCGCGGCCTGGGCGAGGTTGAGACGCGCCTCCGGCAGGCCGACGTGCTCCACCGCCTGCGCGGCGGCGGCGGCGACCAGGAGCGCGCGCGGGTCGGCGTTGCCGATGTCCTCGGAGGCGAGGACGATCATCCGCCGCGCGACGAAGCGGGCGTCCTCACCGCCCTCGAGCATCGCGGCGAGGTAGTAGACCGCCGCGTCGGCGTCCGAGCCGCGCATCGACTTGATGAAGGCGGACGTGTAGTCGTAGTGCTGGTCGCCCGCCTTGTCGTACACCAGCGGCGGTTTGCGAGCGGCGTCCTCGACGTTGTCCGCCGTGATCTCGCCGTCCGCGGTCTCGTGGGCGATTTCGACGATGTTCAGCGCCGTGCGCGCGTCGCCTCCGGATCGTTGCGCGATCAGCTCGACGATCTCGTCGGACGCGGCTCCGCCGACCTCGGCGAGGCCGCGCCGGACGACCACCGCCATGTCCTGCGGAGTCAGGGACTCGAGCTCGTACACCTGGGTGCGGGAGATGAGCGCGGAGTTGACCTCGTAGTACGGGTTCTCGGTCGTCGCGCCGATCAGCGTCAGGAGCCCGGACTCCACGCCCGGTAACAGCGCGTCCTGCTGCGCCTTGTTGAAGCGGTGGATCTCGTCGAGGAAGAGGATCGTGCGCGTGCCGGTCGTGCCGAGCCGCTCTCGCGCCCGGGCGAGCACCTCGCGCACGTCCTTCACCGTCGCCGAGACCGCCGACAGCTCTTCGAACGCAGCGCCGGTCGAGGCCGCGACGATGCGCGCGAGCGTCGTCTTGCCGCTGCCCGGAGGGCCGTAGAGGATCGAGGAGTGGACGCGGTCATCCTCGATCGCGCGCCGGAGCGCCGAGCCCTCGCCGAGGACGTGCGACTGGCCGACGAACTCGCCGAGGGTCGCCGGCCGCAACCGCTGCGCGAGCGGCGCGACCTCGCTTGCGTGCCGGTCGGCGGCGTCGGAGAAGAGGTCGCCCACGACGGCAGTATGCTCCGCCGCGTGTCTGCCGCCGAGACGTGGAGTGGAGCGAGCTACGAGCGCATCGCGGAGACCTTCGCGCCGATCCACGACCGGATCGTCGCCGCGCTCGCGATCGAGCCCGGCACCCGCGTGCTCGATGTGGCCTGCGGAACCGGGGGCGTGGCACTGCGGGCCGCGCGGGCCGGCGCGGATGTGGTGGGCATCGACATCTCTCCCGACCAGCTCGCTAAGGCGCGCCGCGCGGCGGACGCCGAGGGCTTGAGCGTCCGGTTCGACGAGGGCGACTGCCAGGAGCTGCCGTACGGGGACGCCGAGTTCGACCGCGTCGTGTCCGCCTTCGGCGTGATCTTCGCGCCCGACCACGAGCGCACCGCCGAGGAGCTGGCGCGCGTCTGCCGGCTGGGAGGACGATTCGCGCTCACCGCCTGGCAGGACGACGGCTGGGCGGAGGTGCACGAGAGGGCCGGCAGGACCTTCCCGGACGGGCAGGCCGCGACCGAGTGGTCGAAGGAGGAGCACGTCCGGGCGCTCCTCGGTGCCGCGTTCGACCTCGAGCTGCAGACGGGGGAGTGGCGGATCGAGGCCGGATCGGGCGAAGAGCTGTGGGAGCTGGCCTCCACATCCATGCCGCCCCTGCGGGCCTGGCTCGCGGAGCAGGATGAGGAGGCGCGAGCGCGCGCGGAGCAGGTCTATCTCGACTATCTCTCCTCCGGTGTCCTCGCCCGCAACTACGTGCTCGTGCTGGGAACGCGCCGGTGAGGACCGCTTCGCTCCGCGACGAGGTCACCGACCTCCTCCAGCGCCTGATCCGCGTCGACACGACGAACCCACCCGGGAACGAGACCGCGGCGGCCGAGCTCCTGCGCGACTACCTCGAGGCGAACGGCGTCGCTTGCGAGCTGATCGCCAGGGTGCCCGAGCGCGCGAACCTCGTCGCCCGGATCCCGGGCGGCGGCGGCCCTTCGCTCCTCTTCCTCGGCCACACGGACGTCGTGCTCGCGGACCCGGCCGAGTGGTCGGTGCCGCCGTTCTCCGGCGAGCTGCGGGACGGCATGGTCTGGGGCCGCGGCGCGCTCGACATGAAGAGCGAGGTCGCGGCGAATGCCGTCGCGATCGCGTCGCTCGCGCGCGAGGGGTTCCGGCCGAGCGGTGACCTGATCTTCGCGGCGACAGCCGACGAGGAGGGTGGTGCCGGCTTCGTGGGCCTCGAATGGCTCTGCGAGGCCCATCCCGATGCCGTTCGCTGCGACTTCGCGATCAACGAGGGAGGCGGCGATCGGATCGAGCTCGAGGACGGCCGGCCGATCTACGTGCCGACCGTGGCGGAGAAGATGTCGGCGCCGTTCCGGCTCCTGGTCAAGGGCCGGTCCGGCCACGCCTCGATGCCGGGGATCGCCGACAACGCGCTCGTCAAGGCGGCGGAGCTGATCGAGCGGCTGGCGGCCTTCCGGCCGGAGCCTCAGCTCGGCCCCGAGGCGGAGGGGTTCCTCTCGGTCGTGCTCGGAGAGGTGCCGCCGGCGACCCAGGCGGTCGAGCGCATTCGGCAGCACTCGGTCGCGGGCGCCGCGGTCATGGAGGCGCTCCTCGCGCCCACCTTCTCGCCGACCATGATCTCGGCGTCGCAGAAGCGGAACGTCATCCCCGCGCTGTGCGAGGTCACGGTCGATTGCCGCCTCCTGCCCGGCCAGCACCCCGAGCACATCGAGCCGATGATCCGTGCCGTGCTCGGCGGCGACGTCGACTACGAGCTCGAATGGATCGAGGCGCGCGGGGGCACTCGCTCCTCGCTCGATACGCCCTTGTGGCGCGCGCTCGACGAGTGGGTCGCCGAGACCGAGCCGGGCGCGCGTGCAGCCCCGCTCGCGTGTGTGGGCTTCACCGACAGCCACTGGCTGCGCGAGGCGTTCGGCACCGTCGCCTACGGGTTCTTCCCGTCCACCGGCGAGCTGCCGCCCGAGGTCGCGGCGTCGCTCATCCACTCCGCCGACGAGCGGATCCCGGTCTCCGACCTCGAGCTCGGTGTCGGCTGGCTGCGCCACGCGGCGCACGCGGTCCTCGCCTAGCTCGCGACACCGCGCTTCGCTCCCAGAACGCCTAAGGCCGCGCCGAGCTCCGTTAGACCGGTAGCAGGTACTGCACGTCTTTGTAACGACGAGCTGCGGCTTGACTCAGCGGTTCCGCGTCCCGGCGTGACGGTTTCGTATGGGTACCTGTTACCGGTCGTGGGCTCCGCGCTTCGCCCGTTCGTGGAGCTCGTGCGGGGGCGACCGGTCGCTACTGTTGTCGCGCGATGGCGGAGGAGAAGATCAGGCTCGGCGGCATGGCCCTTCCCAACGGCGTGCTCGTGCACGGGCCGCATTCGTGGGCGTGCGCGATCCGGCACCAGGACGGGAGGATCGAGGTCGCGTCCGCCCGGAAGCGCTTCCAGGCGTCGCGGATTCAGAACCCGCTCCTGCGCGGCCCGGCGCGCCTCGCCGAGGCCCTCGCGCTGCTCCCACAGATCAAGGCGAAGCTCCCGGCGGCGAAGCTGCCGCTGGAGAGCCCGCGCACGGTCGTCTCCATGCTCGGCGCCGCGGTGTTCGTCCGCGGTCTCCGCGAGTCGGGGCTGCGGCCGGTCGCGCGGGAGCTGCTCTCGGCGCTCGCCTCGTTCGCGCCCGCGGTGCTTGCGCTGCGCTCCGGCGAGCTCGCGGCGTATCACGGCGCGGAGCACATCTCGATCGGGAGCTACGAGCACGGGAACCGGGCGACGCGCGAGCACGAGCGCTGCGGCGGGCATCTCGTCGGGCCGCTCGTCGCCACGTCCGTGGTCGGCAACGTCCTCGCCGGTCTTGCTCCGGAGCGGATGCGGCGCCACGCGCAGGCGGCTGCCCAGCTCGGCGCGATCGCGGCGGCCACGGAGCTCTTCGGCTGGATGACGCGGAACCCGGAGCACCCGCTCGCACAGGCGCTGGCGAAGCCGGGGCACGAGCTTCAGCACCGCTTCTCGACCGCGGAGCCGAGCGCCGAGCAGCTCGAGGTGGCCGAGGCCGCGCTTGCGGCGTGCCTCGAGCTCGAGCATGCCGAGCAAGCCGCGTAGAGAGCGCCTGGCTCCGGAGGTCTTCGACCTCCCCGTCGAGAAGATGCGTGCGGGGTGGTACACCGACGCGTACTTCAACCACGCCCGCGCGACGCTGCTCGCCGACGACCGACACCCCCGCGTCGTCGTCCAGGTGTTCCAGAAGAAGGACGCCTGGCTCGGCGGTGTGGACGAGGCGATCGCGATCCTGCGGCTCTGCTCGGACGAGCCGGACGCGCTGACGATCCGGGCGCTTCACGACGGCGACCGGTTGGAGCCGTGGGAGACGGTGCTGACGATCGAGGGCGACTACACGACGTTCGCGCATCTCGAGACCGCGTACCTCGGGACGCTCGCCCGGCGAACGCTGATCACGACGAACGTCGTCCGCGTGCTCGAGGCGGCGAACGGGAAGCCGATCATCTTCATGCCGGCCCGCTTCGACCACCATCGGGTGCAGGCCGGCGACGGCTACGCCGCGTACGTGGCCGGGCAGGTCACCGGCTTCGAGATCGGCGTCACGAGCGACGAGCAGGCCTCGTGGTGGGGCGGACGCGCCATCGGCACCGTGCCGCACTCCCTCATCGCGGCCTACGGCGGCGACACGGTCCTCGCGGCGCGCACGTTCGCGGAGTGGGCGCCGGCGGACATGTCCGTTACCGTCCTCGTCGACTTCGAGAACGACTCCGTGCGAACGGCGCTCGAGGTCGCCCAGGCGCTCGGGGAGCGGCTCTGGGGCGTCCGCCTCGACACCTCCGAGATGCTCGTCGACCGCTCCCTGTGGGACGAGATGGGAGAGTTCAAGCCGACGGGCGTGAACGAGCGGCTCGTGCGGAAGACCCGCGAGGCGCTCGACGCTGCCGGTTTCGGGCACGTGCGCATCGTCGTCTCAGGCGGCTTCACGGTCGAGAAGATCCGTGCGTTCGAGGAGCGGGGAGTGCCGGTGGACGCGTACGGCGTCGGTTCCTCGCTCATCCGCGGCGCGAACGACTTCACCGCCGACGTGGTGATGACCGACGGCAAGCCGTCGGGGAAGTTCGGGCGGCGGCTGCGCGACAACCCGCGGCTCGAGCTCGTTACGTAAGACCGAACAGCGGCAGGCACGGTTCGAGCCCGGTGATCTCGACCGCGAACGGCGGCCGCCAGTCCTCTCGGCGTAGCTCGACGTCGGTGTGCTCGAGCTCCACGCCGCGCGGGGAGACCGTTCCGCTGCCGACCACGCGGTAGCCGAGCTTCTCCGAGACGCGGAGCGATGCGGCGTTGCCCTCGATCGCGCCGGACCGAGCGACCTGCGCGCCGAGCCCGCGGAATGCGAGCCCGAGCACCGCCGTCCGCATCTCCGTGCCGATCCCGCGTTTCTGGAACCGCTGCCCGAGCCACGAGCCGGTCATCACCGTGCGCGTCGCAGGGAAGTCGGCGGCGGTCATCGCCTGCACGCCGAGGGGCTCTCCCTCCACCCAGACCCCGAGCTCGAGATGCCACGCTTCGACGCGCCACTCCCGCCGACGCATCTCGTGATAGTCGACGAAGTCCGAGAGCGAGGGGTCGTCGGTCCAGGCGACCGTGAACGGCATGAACTCCGGCGGATGGACGCCCGCGAGCGCGACCTCGCGCAACGCCTCGAGCTCCGGTCGGCTCGGCAGGCGCAGCTCGAGTAGCGGCGTGCGCAGGCGCAGGCCGAAGAGCGGCGCTACGTCCATCAGCCCAGCTGCTCGGGATGGCCGAGCCGGCCGAGCTCGACGATGTCGCGCCGGAAGAAGAGCGCCACGGTCCAATCGACGACCACTCGCAGCTTCCGCTGCGCGAGCGGAAGCTGGTACAGGTGATACGACCGCGTCACCCACCAGCCGACGAAGCCGCGCAGGCGCAGGCCGAGCACTTCCGCGATCCCTTTGTGCCGGCCGAGCGTCGCGACCTGGCCGAGCATGCGGTAGCCGTACGGCTCTGGTGCTCCCGTCAGGTTCTTCGCGAGGCGCCGGGCCTGGCGGAGCGCATGCTGGCACGTCGGCGGATCGGGCCGATCGCTGCGCGTGTTCGGGACGCGCGCGCAGTCCCCTAGAGCCCAGACGTGCTCGTGGCCGCGCACGCGCAGCAGCTCGTCGACCTCGACTCGGCCCATCTCGTCGAGCGGCAACGACCACTCGCGCAAAGCCGGGTTCGGCGCGACTCCCGCCGTCCATACGAGCGTGTTCGTCGGGATCCGCGTGCCGTCTCCGAGGACGGCCTCGTCGGCGGAGACCGAGTCGAGCGTGGTGCCGACATGGATCTCCATCCCGCGCTTGCCGAGCTCCGCCGCTGCGTAGTCGCCGAGCGGCGGCGGGATCTCCGGCAGGATCCGCGGCGCCGCGTCGACGAGCACCCAGCGGCGCCGGGTCGAACGCAGGCCCGGGTAGTACCGGAGCGCGTCCTCGGCGAGGTCGGACAGCTCCGCGAGTGCCTCGACCCCCGCGTAGCCGGCGCCGACGAACACGAAGGTGAGACGACGCGATCGCTCCGCCTCGTCGAGCGCGCCGTCGGCCGCCTCGAGCTGGTGGAGGACGTGGTTGCGGAGGCCGATCGCATCGGCGAGCGACTTGAACGGCATCGCATGCTCGGGGAGGCCGGGGACCGGCAGCGTCCGCGGCACGGCACCCAGCGCGAGCACGAGCTCCCGCCACTCGACCGTTTGCGGTCCTTCATCCGTCTCGACGGCGGCGGTCCGGGCCTCCAGGTCGAGGCCGGTGACGGTGCCGAGGACGAGCCCCGCATGAGGACACATGACGCGCAGGGGCACCACGCAATGCCGTGGCTCGAGCGTCCCCGACGCGGCCTCGGGCAGCAGCGGCGTGTAGAGCATGAAGTTCTCCTTGCTCACGATCGTTGCGCCGCGGTGACCGAGCTGCCGCGCGACGTAGGCCCCGGCGAAGCCGCCGCCGACCACGAGCACGCCGCCGCGTGCTTCTCGCACCGCATTCATCTGTCCTAGCATCGCGCAGATGGCGATCCAGGTGTCCGTGATCGGCAGCGGAACGGAGCACGAGGAACACGCCGAGGAAGTCGGGCGGCTGCTCGCCGAGCATGGAGCCACGGTCGTCACCGGCGGCCTCGGCGAGGTGATGGCCGCCGCGGCGCGCGGGGCAAAGGGCGCAGGCGGGGCGACGATCGGGATCCTCCCCGGCGAAGCGCGGACGGGAGCGAACGAGTGGCTCGACCACGTCGTGGTCACCGGCGTCGGCCACGCTCGCAACCTCGCGGTCGTCGCTTCCGGCGATGCGGTGATCGCGGTCGGCGGGCGCTTCGGCACGCTCGCCGAGATCGGCTTCGCGCTCACGCTCGGGCGGGAGGTCGTCGTGCTCGAGCCGGGTTGGCAGGTGGAGGGGACGCAGCGGGCGCAGACGGCCGCCGAGGCGGTCGAGCTTGCGCTCGCGGCAGCGCGTTCCGACTAGCCCGCGGCCGTCGAGTGCCGCACGCGGAAGCTGCGCGCCTTCTCGCGGTTGCCGCAGACCTCCATCGAGCACCAGGCGCGTGACCGGTTGCGCGACTTGTCGTAGAAGGCGACGCGGCAGTGCTCGTCGCGGCAGCCCTTGAGCCGCTTCCACTCGTCGGTCGGCGCGAGCTCGGCGACCGCTGCGACGATCCGCCCGATCGCTCCGCGCGCCCCGTCGTCCTCCGGGGCGAGGACCGGGCGGCCGTTCTCGAAGCGGACGCCGAGGTGCGCCCGGCGCCCTGCCTCCTCGAGCGTCTTCGAGGCTGCCGCGGCGTCCGCCTCGAGGCCGTTGTGCGTGAGGAGGAGCTCGCGGATGGCCTCACGTACGGCCAGTGCGTCCTCGTGCTCCTGCCCGGTCGGCTCGACGAGATCGTCGACCAATCCCTGCTCCGAGAACCACGTGGCCAACTCGTCGCGGGTGGCGATCTCGTCGATGCCCGTCTCGAGGTCGAAGGTGTTGACGAAGTCGCGGACGAGGTCGAGCTGCGTATGTAAATCCGTAACCATCATGCTTGCGACGGAGGTTACGTAACTGGTAATCTCCGAACAGTGGTTAGGGTAGCACGCCGAGAGGAGAAGTGATGATGCACCCGGAGTTGATGCGCCAGATCGCCATGGCCCGGATGGCAGACCTCGACCGTAATGCGGCGAGATACCGCCGGGCACGCGCCGCCAGAACCCAGCCGTCTCAGCCTGTGCGAACACAGATCCAGCTGCGGCTGAGTGCCTGCCGCGAGGAGCTCGAGCGCCTCGCGCTCCTGAGCGAGCGGCCGCTGCACGAGGGCGACTGGATCGTGGCGGACGTCGACGGAGTTCCGGTGGCAGCGGTGTCGGTGGAGGACGGATCGACTGTCTACGACCCGTTCCGGCCGACGTCTCAGGCCGTCTCGCTGCTCAAGCTGCGGCGCAAGCAGGTGCTGGCCGCCGCTTACTAGTAGGAGGGCTTGGCGAAGTCAGGCTGAGCCGCCGGCGCACGCTGCTCGCCCGCCGACGACGAGCGGCCTTCCGCCAAGCCCTCCTAGTTCGCGGAGGCCGCCAGGCGGGTCTGGAGGAAGGTGCGCTCGGTCTCGCTCGGTGCGAGCTCGAGCGCACGGGAGTAGGCGGCCGCCGCCTCGTCGTCCCGGCCGAGCCGGTGGAGGAGCTCGGCGCGGGTCGAGTGCCAGAGGTGGTACCGCTCCAGGCCGGTCAGGCCGTCGACGATCGCCAGCCCGGGCGCCGGCCCATCGGCCATCGCGACGGCAACCGCGCGGTTCAGCTCGACGACCGGCGAGGGGTTGAGCTCTGCGAGTCGGCCGTACAGGAGCGCCATCTGGGGCCAGTCCACGGGCGCCTCGTAGTGGAGCGAGGCGATCGCCGCCTGCAGCTGATACGGCCCTCCCCGGCGAAGCGACAGCGCCCGCTCGAGCGCTCGCCGTCCCTGTTCGATCTCGTCCCTGTCCCAGAGTCGGCGGTCCTGCTCGCGGAGCAACACGAGCTCCCCCCTGGGTGAGACGCGCGCGTCGCGGCGCCCGTCCTGCAGGAGGAGCAGCGCGTGCAGGCCGTGGGCCTCGGCCTCGTCCGGCATCAGGGTGGCGAGGACGGCGGCGAGCCGGATCGCCTCACCGCACAGCTCGCGACGTACGGGCGGCCCGTAGCCGGCGTTGAAGACGAGGTAGATCGTCGCGAGCACGAGCCGCAGCCGGTCCGGCAGCAGGTGCTCCGCCGGCACGCGCAGCGGGATGCCCGCGTCGCGGATCTTCCGCTTCGCGCGCACGAGCCGCTGGGCGAGCGTCGATTCCGGGACGAGGAAGGCGCGAGCGATCTCAGGCGTCTCGAGCCCGCCGACGAGGCTCAGCGTGAGCGCGACCTGCGCCTCCGGCGCGAGCGCCGGGTGGCAGCAGGCGAAGATCAGCTCGAGTCGCTCGTCGGGAATGACGGCCTCCTCGTCGTCGGGGAGCTCTTCGACCCGCGCGAGCAGCTCCGTCTTGCGCGCGAGGGTCTGCTCGCGCCGAATCCGGTCGATGGCCGAGTTCCGGGCCGTCGTGACGATCCAGGCGCCGGGATTGCGCGGCGCTCCGTCGCGCGGCCAGCGCTCGGCCGCGCGGACGAAGGCGTCCTGTACCGCGTCCTCGGCGAGGTCGAGGTCACCGAGGACGCGGCCGAGGATCGCGATCGAGCGCGCACGCTCGTCGCGGTAGGCGCGGGCGAGCTCCTCTACGACGCGACCTCCGCCTCGCGCATCACGATCGGCCGCACCTCGATGTGGCCGTAGCGGGCCGACGGGATCTTCGCCGCCAATTCGAGCGCCTCGTCGAGGGTGTCGACGTCGATCAGGTAGTAGCCGCCGAGCACCTCCTTCGTCTCCGCGAACGGCCCGTCAGTCGTCAACGTCTTGCCTTCCTCGACGTGGACGACGGTTGCCGTTACGGAGGGCTGGAGCTGGTTCGCGCCGACGAGAAGGCCGCGGCTCTGCAGCTCCTCCGTGTACTGCCCGTACTCGGCGTAGATCGCGTTGCGCTCGTCCTCGGGCATCTCGCCCCACTGAGCCTCGTCGTCGTGGATCAGGAGCAGGTACTGCATGGGTCCCTCCTTAGGGAATCGTTTGACGTCTCTACGACGAACGGGTCAGCCGGAATTCGACATCCTCGTCAGCAGCGTGAGTGCGCCGGCCTTGTCGAGGAACTCGTTCAGGTTGCCGCACTTCGGGCTCTGCACGCAAGACGGGCAGCCGCGCTCGCAGGGGCAGCCGGAGAGGAGCTCGGCCGTGTCGGCGACCCAGCCCTCGAACTGGTCGAAGCCGCGGGCCGCGATGCCGACGCCGCCGGCATGGCCGTCGTAGACGAATACGGTGGGCGCGCCGGTGTCGAGGTGCAGGTTCGTCGAGAGGCCGCCGATGTCCCAGCGGTCGCACATCGCCCAGAGCGGCAGCAGCGCGATGAGCGAGTGCTCGGCCGCGTGGAGAGAGGAGAGCAGGAGCGGCATCGCCTCGAGCCCCTCCAGCTGGTGCGGCCGCGGCACGAACCAGACCGCCTCGGTGTCGAAGGTGGTCGGCGGCAGCTCCAGCGGGACGGTGTCGAGCGTCGAGCCGTCCGCGGCCGACTTCTTCTGGTAGGCGACCACCTGCTCGGTGACCGAGACCCGGCCGAACGAGAGCTCGAGCCCGAGTCGCCGCTCGACGCGCAGCGGCTCCTCGATCGACGTCTGCGTCTCCTTCTTCGCCTGCGTGTACCAGTCGCCGTCGAACGGCTCGACGAGCGCGCGCCGAGCCTGGAGGTCGAGCTCGCGCACCAGGTACTGGCGGCCGAGGTGGAGGTAGACGGCGCCCTCGTGCACGGTGGAGTACGCGCGCTCGCGCTCGGCCAGGCCGAGGACGTCGCCGTTCGAGGCGTCGACGACGAGGAAGGCGTCGGGTGACGTGGAGCGCAGCGGCGTGCGCGCAGCGGGCGCATCCTTGCCGGCCCAGACCCAGCCGCGTGGGGTGTGTCGCAGCTCTGGCACGTGCGCCGCCCGCTCGAGCGCCTCCGGGCCGAGGGTCGCGGCGTCGCCGTCGTCGACCGGAGCCTCGAACGCGGCCGCGGCGACGTGCCCGTCGAGCACCCGCGGGTTGGCGTGGTCGAGGATCGCGGCCTCGACGCGCCGCTCGAGGAGCGCCGGCGGTTCGCGCATGAAGTACTGGTCGAGCGCGTCCTCCGAGGCGATGAGGATCGCGAGGCCGTGCTCCCGGCGTCCGGCGCGTCCCCATTGCTGGCGCAGGCTCGCCACCGTCCCGGGGAAGCCGACCGAGATGGCGCAGTCGAGGTCGCCGATGTCGATGCCCAGCTCGAGCGCGTCGGTGGACGTGACGCCGAGCAGCTCCCCCTCGACGAGCCGCCGCTCGATCTCGCGCCGCTGTTGCGGCGTGTAGCCGGCCCGGTAGGGAGCCATCCGGGCCGCGGTCTCGGCGTCCAGCCGATCGCTTGCGAAACGGTGGATGAGCTCGGCCGACTTGCGGCTCTTGGCGAAGCAGATGGTGCGCAGGCCCCGGCCGACGAGGCCGGCCAAGAGGCGCGAGGCTTCGCCGAGCGCGCTCGCCCGCAGCCCGAGCTCGGCGTCGAGGAGCGGTGGGTTCCAGAGCGCGACCGTTCGCTCGGCGCGAGGCGCTGCGTCGTCCTCCACCACCGTCGCCTCCTCGCCCGTCAGTGCCTGTGCGAGCTCACCGGGATTCGCGATCGTCGCCGACGCGAGCAGGAGCTGCGGCTCGGCTCCGTAGATCCGTGCGAGTCGCCGCAGCCGCCGCAGGACATTCGCGACGTGCGAGCCGAAGACGCCGCGATACACGTGCGCCTCGTCCACCACGACGAAGCGGAGGTTGTGGAGGAAGTCGCCCCACAGGTCGTGGCGCGGCAGGACTCCGATGTGGAGCATGTCCGGGTTCGTGAGCACGAGGTTCGCCCAGCCGCGGATCTGCCGCCGCCGCTCGGTCGGGGTGTCCCCGTCGTAGATCGCCGCGCGGACGGCGGCGACGCCGAGCTCGCCGAGCGAGCGCGCCTGGTCCTGCGCGAGCGCCTTCGTCGGGTAGAGGTAGAGGGCGCGCGCATGTCGGTCGGCCGCGAGCGCGTCGAGCACCGGCAGGTTGAAGGCGAGTGTCTTCCCGGAGGCTGTGCCGGTCGTGACGATGACGTTGCCGCCGCCTTGCGCGGCTGCGTAGGCCTCGGCCTGGTGTGCGTAGAGCTCGTCGATCCCGCGGCGGGCGAGCGCCTCGCGCACAGCCGGCTGCAGAGACACCGGCACCGGCGCGGTTCGCGCGTCGCGCGCCGGCTCGGTCGCGAGGTGCGCGAGCTCGTCCCCAAGGAGGAGGTCGTCCCAGGTGGCGACGCTGTTCATCCCGCTATTGAAGCGCCGCCGCGCTCGTCCACGAGGACGATCTTCGCCGCGTCGATGTCGGCGAGATCGGCTCCGCTCGGGGCGACGACGGCGTCGAACCGTCCTTCCGCCCGGCCGACGACGCGTGCTCCTCGCTCACGTGCGCGAGCGGCCTGCGCGGGATCCGTCTCCACGACGACGGCGTCCCAGCCGGCAAGCTCGAGGAGCCGCGCGTGGATCCCGGCGAAGCCGATCTCGAGCACTCGGCCGGGGCCGTCTCCCAGGAGCTCGAGGATCCGCGGCGTCGCGGCGGCGGCGAGAGCGGGCGGCATCGGGGACACGACGAGACGCTAACGTTCTCTCACCGGGGTGCCTCGCGGAGAGGCTGAGATCACACCCGTAGAACCTGATCCGGGTCATGCCGGCGAAGGGAGTGCGTTGATTCCAAGCTGCATCACGATTGCGGGCTCCGACTCCGGCGGAGGAGCGGGGATTCAGGCCGACCTCAAGGCGTTCGCCGCAGCGGGCGTCCACGGCACGTCGGCGATCGTCGCCCTTACCGCGCAGAACACGCGCGAGGTGGCGTCCGTCTTCGAGGTGCCGCCATGGTTCGTGCGGGCGCAGCTCGACGCGGTCGCAGGCGACATCGGGATCGACGCCGCGAAGACGGGGATGCTCTTCTCCCGCGCGACCATCGACGTGGTGGCAGACTGGCTCGAGGGGCGCAATCTGCCCCTCGTCGTCGACCCGGTCATGGTCGCGAGCTCGGGCGCACAGCTCCTGGAAGACGACGCGGTGAGGTCACTCGTCCACCGTCTCCTCCCGCTCGCGACGGTCGTGACTCCGAACCTTCTCGAGGCGCGGGCGCTGACCACGTCGGAGGCGCCGGCGCCAGAGCTGGCCGAGGCGCTGGTGGCCCTCGGAGCCTCGGCCGCGGTCGTGACCGGCGGACACGCGCAGGAGCCGGTGGACCACCTCTTCGATGGCAAACGGCATCACGAGATCCCGGTCGAGTGGAGCGACCTTGCCGCGACGCACGGCGCCGGCTGCACCCACTCCGCCACGCTCGCCGCACTGCTCGCCCGCGGGCTCCCGCTGCTCGACGCCGCCGTGGGTGCCGCCGCCGCCGCGTCGCGCGCCGTTGCGCAGGGGCTCGTGGAGATCGGCGACGGCGAAGGTCCGGTCGACGTCCTCGGAGTCGCGGGGCGATGAGCCCTTCACCTGGAGCCACGCTGCGTGAGCTGCGCGAGCGGAAGCCGCTCGTCCACCAGATCACGAACTACGTCGTCATGAACGAGACGGCGAACGCGACGCTCGCCATCGGCGCGCTGCCGGTGATGGCGCACGCGCGGGAGGAGGTCGAGGAGATGGTCGGGCTCGCATCCGCGCTCGTGCTCAACATCGGCACGCTCTCGGAGCACTGGATCGAGGCGATGTTGCTGGCCGGCGGCGCGGCGAGCGCCAGAAGGATCCCGATCGTCCTCGACCCGGTCGGCGCCGGCGCAACCGCGTACCGCACCGACACGGCGCGGCGGATCCTCGACGAGGTGCGCGTGACCGCGCTGCGCGGCAACGCGGGCGAGGTGGCGACCCTCGTCGGTGCCGAGGCCGAGGTACGCGGTGTGGAGTCGATGGCGGCAGGGCTCGAGTCGGCGGAGCTCGCGGCGCAGGCCGGGCGGCAGCTCGGGCTGGTCGTGTCCGTCACCGGTCCGGTCGACCACGTCTCCGACGGCGAACGGACGCTTGCGGTGGCGAACGGCCATCCACTGCTCGCGGCCGTGACGGGCACCGGCTGTATCTCGACGGCGCTCACCGGCTGCTTCCTCGCCGCTAAGCCGGAGGAGCCGCTCGAGGCTGCCGCCGAGGCGCTCGCCGCATTCGGCGTCGCTGCAGAGGATGCGGCGGTCGGAGCCGAGGGCCCGGGAACCTTCCATGCACGGCTCTACGACGCGCTCGCGGCGCTCGACCCGGAGACTCTCGACGGGCGCGCTCGGATCTCCGAGCCGTGACCACCGTCGGAGAGGTCGGCGAGTTCGGGTTGCTTCGCGAGCTCGAGCGGCGCGGGCTCGCCGAGGGGATCGAGCACGATGCCGCGGTCATCGACGGGCTCGTCGTGACGCAGGACGTGCTCCTCGAGGGAGTCCACTTCCGCTTCGACGTGCTCGAGTGGCGCGAGCTCGGCGCACGCGCAGCCGCCGTCAACGTCAGCGACCTCGCCGCCTCGGGCGCCCATCCGCTCGCCCTCCTCGTCTCGCTCGGCCTACCCGCGGAGACCGAGCTCGAGGACGTGCTCGAGCTCTACGCCGGCCTGAACGAGCGCGGCGTGCCGGTTCGTGGTGGGGACACGACCCGCGCCGACCACGTCCTTCTCTCGGTGACTGCCCTGGGGCGCTCGAAGCGTGTCCCCGGCCGCGCTGGGGCACGCCCGGGAGACCTCGTCGTCGTGACCGGTCCGCTCGGTGCGGCGGGTGTCGCCTTCCGGGCCGGGCGACTGCCGCCGGCGCCGGACCGCGTGCAGGAGGGCAAGCGGCTGGCCGGCGTCGCAACGGCCATGCTCGACGTCTCGGACGGGCTCGCGCCCGATGCCGGCCACATCGCGGCGCGTTCCGGCGTCCGTCTCACGATCGAGCTCGAGCGCGTTCCTCTCGCGTCCGGGGCCGAGCTCGACGACATCGGTTTCGGCGAGGACTACGAGCTGCTCGCGACGACTCCCGATCCGCTCGACTTCGCGGTGATCGGCCGGGTCGAGGAGGGCGAGGGCGTCGAGCTCACGCTGGGCGGCGAGCCGTACGAGCTAGCCGGCTGGGAGCACTTCCGCTAGCCACTGCTCGAAGTGCGCCCTGGGGCGTACGCCGACCACAGACCCTCGCGCCTCCCCGCCGGAGAAGAGGATCACCGTCGGGATCGAGAGCACGTCGTAGCGGGACGCGATTCCCGGCTCGTCGTCCACGTTCACGCGCGCGACCTCGACGGGGAGCTCCTCGAGAATCGGCTCGAGCGCCTTGCAGGGCCGGCACCAGGGCGCCCAGAAGTCGACGAGCAGCGGCGCGTCCGCGATCGCCGCATCGAACGTCGCCTCGCCGAGCTCGGTCACAGCCGTCCCACCAACGCCGCCAACCGTAGCGCCGGCACCTTCCAGACCGCCTCGAGCACGATTGCGCGGCTCATCTTCGACCGCCCCGCCGTGCGGTCGGAGAAGTTGATCGGAATCTCGACGACGCGGAAGCCTTTGCGCAGCGTGCGATACGTCACCTCGATCTGGAAGACGTAGCCCGCGGCGTCGATCGTCTCCAGGTCGATCGACTCGAGCACGCGACGGCGGAAGCACTTGAAGCCCCCCGTGGAGTCGTGGATGGGCATCAGGAGGATGCGCGTGTAGATCGACGCGCCGCGCGAGATCAGCCGCCGCAGGAGCCCCCAGTCGGTGGTGCCGCCGCCGGCGACGTAGCGCGATCCGAGCGCGAGATCGGCCCCCTCCTCGACCGCGGCGATCAGCCGTGGCACATCCGCGGGGTCGTGCGAGAAGTCGCAGTCCATCTCGAGCACGAGCTCGGCGCCGCGTGCGAGCACGTGCCGGAATCCGTCGACGTACGCACGTCCCAGTCCCTCCTTGCGAGGCCGGTGGAGGACTTCGACCCACGGCAGCTCGCTCGCGAGGCGGTCGGCGATCTCTCCGGTCCCGTCGGGGGAGTTGTCGTCGATCACGAGGACGTCCACTCCCTGGTGCGCGAGGGCACGCACCGTCCGCTCGAGGTTCTCGCGCTCGTTGTAGGTGGGCAGGCAGACGACCGCGCGGGGCACGCTCATATCATCGCGACCATGGCGGAACTCCCTCGCAACTCCGAGGTCGCCGACCAGATCGAGCTGCTCGGCGACCTGCTCGAGCTCGAGGGCAAGGACACGTTCCGGGTCGTCGCCTACCGCCGCGCGGCCGCGCGCGTGCGCGAGACGGCCGGGTCGGTCGCCCAGCTCGCGCTCGACGGCCGAGCGAAGGAGCTGCAGGGCATCGGCAAGACGATCGAGGAGAAGATCGTCGAGATCGTCGAGCTCGGCGAGATCCAGGCGCTGACGAAGAAGAAGGCGGGCGTGCCGCCCGAGGTCGTCCTCTTCATGAAGCTGCCCGGCCTCGGGCCGAAGACCGCGGCCCGCATCTGGCGCGAGCTCGGAGTCGAGACCCTCGACGAGCTCAAGGCAGCGGCTGAGGGAGAGAGGCTGCGGGCTCTGGCGGGGCTCGGGCCGAAGAGCGAGGAAAAGATCCTCGCCGCGCTCGCGTACCAGGCGGAGAGCCCCGAGACCGACCGCTACCTGCTCGGCGCGGGCCTGCCGGCGGTGCAGGCGGTCGTCGCGGCGCTGGGCGAGCTGCCGGCGGCCATCGCTGTCTCGGAGGCCGGCTCGGTACGGCGGCGGAAGGAGACGTTCCGCGACCTCGACATCATCGCGAGCGCCACGAATCCGGCGGAGCTGACGGAGCACTTCGCGAGCCTGAAGTGGGTCCTCGACGTCGCGGCCCAGGGCGACACGAAGGCGACGGTCGTCTCGCGGGACGGTCTGCGCTTCGACCTGCGTGTCGTCCCGCCGGAGTCGTTCGGCAACCTGCTCCAACACTTCACCGGCTCCAAGGAGCACAACGTCGCGATGCGGGAGGAGGCGGTGCGGCGCGGGCTTTCGATCTCGGAGTACGGCGTGACGAACGTCGAGACGGGCGACGTGTTCCGCAGCGCCGACGAGGATGCCGTGTACGAGTTCCTCGGCTATCAGCCGATCCCGCCGGAGCTGCGCGAGAACGCCGGCGAGCTCGAGGCGGCCCGGCACGGGGAGCTACCGAAGCTCGTCGCGCCGCGGGACGTCCGCGGTGATCTGCACACGCATTCGCACTGGTCGGCTGACGGCAAGAGCACGCTCGAGGAGATGCTCGAGGGCGCCGTGGCGCGCGGCTACGAGTACTACGCCGTCACGGACCACTCGCACTATCTCCGCGAGGGCCGCCTGCAGGCGCAGCTCGAGGAGATCGAGGGGCTGCGGGCGCGGTTTCCGAAGCTGCGGATCCTCGCCGGCGTCGAGGCGAACATCCGCTCGAGCGGCGAGGTCGACGTGGCGGACGAGGACCTCGCCCTGCTCGACTGGGTCGTCGCCTCCGTGCACCAGGCGCCGGACTCGCGTCCGACCGAGCGCGTGCTCGAGGCGATGCAGAACCCGTACGTCGATGTCGTCGGTCATCTCACCGGCCGTCGCATCGGGAAGCGGCCGCCGCGCGACGTGGACGTCGAGCGCGTGATCGAGGGTGCCCTCGAGACCGGCACCTTCCTCGAGATCAACGGCCAGCCGGACCGGCTCGATCTGCGCGACGTGCACGCTCGCGCGGCGAAGGAGGCGGGGCTGAAGCTCGTCGTCTCCTCCGACGGGCACGAGGTCCGCTCCCAGGCGTACGTCGAGCTGGCGGTCGCGCAGGCGCGGCGGGGTTGGCTGACGAAGGCCGACGTCGTCAACACGCGCACGTGGAAGCAGCTCGACAAGCTGCGGAAGCAGCAATGAGCGTAGGCTCGACGGAGCTCATCCAGGTGCGGAGGCGCCGGCATGTACGGCGCCGGAGCGGAAAGTGACGGACTTTCGCGAGGACGGCGCGGCCGCGCTCGAGTGGGCGGCGAGCTACCTCGAGCGGGTCGGCGAGCTGCCGGTGCTCGCGCAGGTGAAGCCGGGCGAGCTGTCGGCGCAGCTGCCGGCAGCGGCACCCGAGCAGCCGGAGTCGTTTGCAGACGTGCTGCGCGACCTCGACGAGCTCCTCCTGCCGGCATTGACGAATTGGCAGAGCCCGCGGTTCTTCTCCTACTTCGCCGTGACCTCGTCCGAGCCGGCGATCCTCGCGGAGCTGCTCGCGGCGACGCTGAACCAGGTGGCGATCGTCTGGCGTGCCTCGCCGGCCTCGACCGAGCTCGAGCTGCGCGTCGCCGACTGGGTGCGGCAGCTGCTCGGCCTCCCCGAGGGCTGGCACGGCCACATCGAGGACACGGCCTCCACCTCCACGCTCGCGGCCTTGATCGCGGCGCGGCACGTGACGGGCCGCAACGCCGTCGTCTGCTCCGAGCACGCGCACTCCTCGGTCGAGAAGGACGCCCGGATGCTCGGGATGGAGTTGCGCAAGGTGCCGGTCGACGAGGAGCTGCGGATGCGCGTCGACGGCTACGAGCTCGAGGACGTCGCGGCGGTCGTCGCGACGGTCGGCACGACGTCGTTCGCGTCCGTCGACCCGGTGCGCGGGCTCGCCGAGCGGGCGCATGCGGCCGGTGCCTGGCTCCACGTCGACGCGGCATACGCCGGCTCCTCGTGGATCTGCGAGGAGGAGCGCTGGTCGGCCGCCGGCGTCGAGCTTGCCGACAGCCTGGTGATCAATCCGCACAAATGGCTGCTCGTTCCGACCGATTGCTCGCTCGTCTGGACGGCGCGGCCGGAGGAGTGGCGCGAGGCGTTCACGCTCACGCCGGAGTACCTGCGCACCGACGACGAGGCGTTCTCGCTGTCGGACTACGGGCCGCCGCTCGGGCGTCGTTTCCGCTCGCTCAAGCTCTGGGCGGTGCTGCGCTGCTACGGCGCCGAGGGGTTGCGCGCGATCGTGCGCGAGCACATCCGTCTCGCCGAGCTCTTCTCCGGTTGGGTCGAGGAGAGCCCAGACTGGGAGCTCGTCGCGCCGCAGCGCTTCTCGCTCGTCGTCTTCCGACGCACCGGCTCGGACGAGGACAACGAGCGGATCGTCGAGCGCGTGAACGCGTCGGGTGAGATCTTCATCACGCATACGAGGCTCGACGGGCGGTACGTCCTCCGGCTCGCGATCGGCAACGCACGGACGACGGAGGACGACGTGCGGCGGGCCTGGGAAGTGCTCAACAAGGAGGCAGCACGATGATCGTCACGACGATGAACGACATCCCCGGCTACGAGGTCGACGAGGTGTTCGGCGAGGTGATGGGGCTGACGGTGCGCTCGCGCAACATCGGCTCGCAGCTCGGCGCCGGTCTCAAGTCGATCCTCGGCGGAGAGCTGAAGGGGATGACGAAGGCGTTGGTCGCCAGCCGCGAGCAGGTCCGGGAGCGGATGATCGAGGAGGCCGAGGCACAGGGCGCGAACGCGATCATCGCCATGCGCTTCGACACGTCCGAGATGGGGGGCAACTGGACCGAGATCTGCGCCTACGGCACTGCGGTGCGCGTGCACAAAGTCTGAGTCGCACCTGTGCCCTTCGGCCATGTCCGGTGTCTGACACCGGGTGGGGCCCATTACGGACTAGTCCCACTTCGGATCCGCGGCGCCATTGGGACGCTGCCTCTCCCAAACCGACCTGTCGAGGTGTCTGACACCTAGCCATGTCTCGCACAGCCTCGTCCCCGGACGACCGAGGTGTCACAAAGTCGGTCTCTACAGCCGCCGCAGGAGTGCGAGGAAGCTGTCGGGCGAGTCGACCACCAGGTCGGCGGCGTCGAGCAGCGCGCTCGGCGCTTCGGCCGAAGCGACCGCCACTCGCACCGCCAGGTCCAACCCGTCCAAGGCCGCGAAGGAGTCGATGTCGGTCGTGTCGTCCCCTGCGGCGAGCGCCCGGCGCAGCCCGCGCTCCTCGAGCAGGCGACGCACCGCGGTTCCCTTGTGGGATCCGACCGGTGGGAGAACCTCGAGGATCTTGCGCCCATATCGCGCCATCAGGCCCTGGCAGACGGCCGACTCCGCGATCGCGTCGAGCTCGCGCACTGCCTGCTGCTCGTCGTCGCGACCGCGGAAATGGAAGGTCACTGCGAGCCCCTTCACCTCGATCTCGTGCTGTGGCCACGGCGCGCCGGCCGCGAACGCTGCGAGCGCGCGGCGCCAGCGGTCCGCCTGCGGCTCGTGCTCGAGCCCGTGCGAGCCGACGTACACGATGCCGTCCACGCCCAACCGCTCGCGCACGTCCTCGCTCGCCCGGCCGCTCACGACCGCGACGAGCGCGTAGTGCCCGAGGAGCCGCTCGAGCTCGGTGCGCGTCTCCGGCGGCGGCGCTGCGTCCTCCGGCCGCTCGACGATGGGCGCAAGGACGCCGTCGAAGTCGAGGAAGAGCGCCGCCTCCCCCGGCTCCGCCGCCAACCGCGCCAGGAGATCGTCTGGATCGGCCACGAGGCCTACGCTAGTTCCTCGGCGGGCATAATCCGCTCGTGCCCGACCTCGACGAGCTCTGGATCCCACTCGTAGACGAGCCCATCGGCGGAATCGTCGACCGCGTCCTGCGCGACGACCCGGTGCTCGCGGCTCGGGTCGAGACGCCGCACCGGATCCTCGCCTTCAAGACGTTCGCCTACATCCGCACCGGAATCCTGCTCGGCCAGCTCCTCTTCGACCACGACGTCCCCGACTGGGACGGCTCTGAGAGCTGGGTCGAGGCGCTGCTACGCGAGCCGGCCCACCGCGCTGCGATCGAGCGAGAGGTGCGGACGGTCGCAGAGGAGATCGCCTCCGATCCGCAGTACGCCGACGACGAGCCCATCGCTCCGGACGAGGGCACCCGCGACCGCTTCCGCGCCTTCGCGCGGGAGCACCTCGGTCGCAGCAGCTAGCGCGCCGCCGCGGGCCTAGGACGACGTCTTCGTGCCGTTCCCCTGGTAGACGAACCCGTTTCCGCTGCCGAATAGCTTGCGCGCGAGCAGCCGCCGCACGGCGGGGCCGGTGATCGGGTTGAGGAGAATCCCGAGCGCGATGCCGGCGAGCAGGAGCAAGCCGTTCCAGGCAGCGCGGCCTGTCTCAGGCGCGCTCCGCTTCACGTCCTTGACGCGGCCGGCCGCGTTCCGGAGCTCGTCGATCGCGGTCCGGATCTCGTCCTGAAGATCCTTGTCCCCGGCGAGCCGCGTCGCGGCGTCGGAGACCCGGCGACGCGAGGCGAGCTCGTCGTAGACGGCGCGCGCGGAGGTGTAGGCGTTGCGGACGTTGTCGCGCAGCTCCTTGTCGCGGAGGGCGCGCTCGACGTAGGGGCGGGCGGTCGCGGCTGCGTCGGCGACCCTGTCCTTCGTGTTGATCATCTGCGGCCGATCCTTTCCGTCGTGGGTTGAAGGTGCTCCCTATCCTCTCGCACCCGGCCGTTAGCGCGGGCGCCGTTCGAGCTGAAAGCGGCGTCGAAGACCTCGTCGATGGAATCAACGAGGACGAAGTGGACGGCGTCACGCGTCTCGGCGGGTAGCTCCTCCAGATCGGGCTCGTTCTCGCGCGGCAGGATGACGCGCCCGAGCCCGGCGCGTTGCGCGGCGAGCACCTTGTCCCGCACGCCCCCGATCGGCAGCACCTGCCCCGTGAGGGTGATCTCGCCCGTCATCGCGACGTCGTCGGCGACGGGCGTCTCCCGCACGAGCGACGCGATCGCCGTGGCCATCGCGATCCCGGCCGAGGGCCCGTCCTTCGGCACCGCGCCGGCGGGCACGTGCAGGTGGACGTCATGGCGCGAGAACCAGCGCTCCTCGAGCTCGAGCTGCTCGGTGTGGGAGCGAACCCAGGACAGTGCAGCCTGCGCCGACTCCTGCATCACCTCGCCGAGCTGGCCGGTCACGGTGAGCTTGCCCCGCCCCGGATACGCCTGGGCCTCGATGTAGAGGACGTCGCCGCCGACCGGCGTGTACGCGAGGCCGGTCGCGACGCCGGGATCGGCGGTACGCCGTCGGGTCTCGCCCGAGAAGCGGCGCGGCCCGAGCCACTCCCGTGCCAGCTCCTCGGTGACGCGGATCTGCTCCTCGCTCCCCCGCGCGACCTGCACCGCGGCCTTGCGGCAGAGGTCGCCGATCCGTCGCTCGAGGCCTCGCACACCGGCTTCTCGCGTGTAGTCGCGCGCGAGCAGCCGCAGCACCGGCTCGCCGATCTCGATCCGGCCCGGCTCGAGCCCGTGCTCGACGACCTGGCGCGGCACGAGGTAGCGCTCCGCGATCCCGAGCTTCTCCTCCTCGGTGTAACCCGAGAGCTGGATCACGTCCATCCGGTCGAGCAGGGCCGGGGGGATGGTGTCCGCGGTGTTCGCGGTGCAGACGAAGAGCGTCTTCGAGAGGTCGAAGGGGAGGTCGAGGTAGTGGTCCCGGAACGTGCAGTTCTGCGCCGGATCCAGCACCTCGAGCATCGCGCTCGCGGGGTCGCCGCGCACGTCCGCGCCCATCTTGTCGATCTCGTCGATCAGCAGCACCGGGTTCATCGACTCCGCGTCGCGCAGGGCGCGGATGATCGAGCCGGGCATCGCGCCGATGTAGGTCCGGCGGTGGCCGCGGATCTCCGCCTCGTCGCGGACGCCGCCGACCGAGAGCCGCGCGAACTTCCGGCCGAACGTGCGGGCGATCGACTGCCCCAGCGAGGTCTTGCCCACGCCGGGCGGGCCCACGAAGCAGAGGATCTGGCCGGCGGGGTCCTGCTTGAGCTTGGAGACCGCGAGGTGCTCGACGATCCGCTCCTTCACCTTGTCGAGGTCGTAGTGGTCCTCGTCGAGGATCCGGCGGGCGCGGTCGAGGTCGAGGTCGTCGGGCGTCGTCACGCCCCACGGGAGCGTCGCGAGCCAGTCGAGGTACGTGCGGATCACGCCGTACTCGGCCGCCGCGGCCGGCAGCCGCTCGAGCCGCGCGAGCTCGCGGTCCGCAGCCTTCTGCACGTCCTCGGGCAGGTCGAGCCCGCCGAGCCGCTCGCGCAGCTCGTTCGCGTCGGCCTGCTCGGGATCGCCCTCTCCGAGCTCCTCCTGGATCGCCTTGAGCTGCTGGCGCAGGAAGAACTCGCGCTGGCCCTTTTCGAGCTCCGACTGCACCTGCGACTGGATCTTCGTCCCGAGCTCGAAGACGTCGAGCTCGCGGTTGAGGATCTTCGAGACCTCGCGCAGCCGCTCCTCGGTGTCGGCGAGCTCGAGGATGAGCTGCTTCTCCTCCGTCTTGAGGCGGAGGGTCGAGGCGATGAGGTTGCAGAGCCCGCTCGCGTCGTCGGCGTTCGCGGCCGCGATCTGGAGCTCCTCGGGCAGGTACGGCGCCAGGCCGATGATTCGCCCGAAGAGACCCTGCGCGTTCCGCAGTAAGGCCTCGAGCTCGCGGCTCTCCGCTGTCTCATCCGGCATAGGAGAAAACCGCCCAACGAGGTAGGGATCGTCCGTGACCGGCTCCTCGATCCGGATCCGGCGCAGCCCCTGGACGAGGATCCGCTGCGTCCCGTCGGGGACGCGGATCATCTTGTGCACGATCGCCGCCGTCCCGATCTCGTGCAGGTCGCCCCAGTCGGGCGAATCGACCTCGGCGTCCCGCACCGTCACGAGCGCGAGCAGGCGCTCGCCGCCGACGACATCGTCGACGAGCCGGATCGAGCGCTCCTGGCCGATCGCAAGCGGGGTCATGGAGTCCGGGAAGACGACGGTCTCCTTGAGCGGCAGCACCGGCAGCTCTGTGGGGATCTCGTCGACCTGAGCCGGAGGCGTCTCGGTGAGCTCGATCTCGTTCATTGCTCCCCGGGCCGCCTCGCCAGCGGGACCTCGAGCCGCAGCATCCCTGCCTCGTACGTCGCGGTTGCCGCATCGGCGTCGACCCCCTCGCCGAGCTCGATCCGCCGCTCGAACGGGCCGTACTCGATCTCGATCTGGTGATAGCGGGCGCTCGCCGGATGTGGCCGCTTGCGCACGCCGGAGACGACGAGCGCCGTGTCGGAGGCGACGATCCGCACGCCGGCCGGGTCGACGCCCGCGAGCTCGAGCAGAAGGTGCAGCGCGGGCGGGTCGTCGGTGCGGTAGCAGTCGCACTGCGGCTGGAAGCCGCGCTGCCGGCCGGAGAAGCGCGCAACCTCCCAAAGTTCCCGATGCCCGGTCATGGGCCGGAAATACCCTTTGCGGGCTAGCTGAGAACCTCCGCCCGCCTCAACAGCGCCTCGGCGAGCTTGCGCGAGGCCTCGTCCACGAGCTCGCCCTCGAAGCGGGCCGCGCCTCGCGCCGCCTCGAGGAGCTGCTTTGCGCGTTCGAGGTCCGCGGGTGACGGGGTGAAGATGCGATTGACGGGCTCGATCTGGCTCGGGTGGATCACCCACTTGCCGTCGTAGCCGTGCTGGAGCGCGCGCCGCGCCGAGAGGACGAGGCCGAGGTCGTCGCCGAGCCGGGCATGCGGTCCGTCGAGCACCTGCAGGCCCGAAGCGCGAGCGGCCGCGACCACGCGCGCGAGCGCGTAGTCGGAGGTGCCGGCGCCGATCGTCAGCACGGGCACGCCGAGCGTGGCAGCCAGGTCGGCCGGCCCGAAGACGAGTGCCTCGAGGCCGTGACCAGCGCCCGCGATCCGGTCGGCCTCCACGAGACCACGCGCGGTCTCGATCTGGGCCTCGAGGCCGATCCCCGGCGGGAGCAGCTCGGCCGCGGCGGACACGTCCTCGGCGGACTCGACCTTGGGGAGTACGACGACGTCGGGGCGCGACTTTGCGGCCGCGCGCAGGTCGTCCTCCCACCACGGCGTCGCGCGTCCGTTGACGCGGAGCGCCGTGGTCCGGCCGAGCGGGCCGCGCGCAAGCGCCGCTACGGCGAGGCCGCGTGCCCGCTCCTTGTCCTCGGCCGCGACCGCGTCCTCGAGATCGACGATCACCTCGTCGGCGGTGAGCGAGGGCGCCTTCGCGAGCATCCGCTCGCTCGAGGCGGGAACCGTGAGGCAGGAGCGGCGGGCGCGCGCAGGCACGCGCGAACGCTAACCCCGCCGCACGAACAAGGCGTACTGCCGCCCCTCGAACGTCGTCTCCCCGTCGGGCGCGAACTCGAGCTTCTCGAGGACGTGCAGCGCCGCGGTGTTTTCGGGGCCGGTCATCGCCGTGATGCGCTCGAATCCGGTCGCGAAGGCGGTGCGGAGGATCGCGTCCGACGCCTCCGTCGCGTACCCCCGACGCTGCGCCTCGGCGGCGACGACACAGCCGAGATCGAGCTCGCGGCGGCCGTCGATCTGCTCCCACTGCAAGCCCGCGAGGGCGACGGCGCGGCCGGTCTCCCGCTCGACCGCGGCCCAGAGGCTCATGCCTCCGTCCCGCTCGAAGCGGTCGATCTTCTCCCGGATCCACTCCTCGGGCTCGCCGAGGTCTCCGGCGTCCTCGATGCGGAGCGGCCGGATCACGAGCCGCTCGGTCTCGATCGGGAGCCCGATCCTCAGCTCTTCCGCCATACGGAGACGTGCTGCGTGCTCTCGGCCGTGAACGGCGACCGGTCCCAGTCGGACCACCGCTCACGCAGCTCCATTCCCGCGAGGCGTGCCATGAGGTCGAGCTCGGCGGTCGAGACGGCGCGGAACTCGCCCGAGCCGCGCTTCCACTCCCCGTCGCGTAGCGAGAAGTGGTGCGAGACGAGGCGCTGCGTGTCGGCTTCGTACTCGTCGATGCCGACGTGCGTATCGCCGAGGTCGAACACGGTCAACGGTGAGAGGGGCGGCGTCCCGACCTCGATCACGAAGGAGCCGCCCGGCTCAAGGTGGGCCGCCGCGTTGACGAAGCTCGCCGCCTGCCCCGCCTGCGTCGTGACGTTGTTGATGCCGTTGTAGACGAGATAGACGAGCGAGAACTCGCCGTCGATCCGCGTCGTCGTGTAGTCGCCGACCTCCACCTGGATGTCGTCGCGCTTCGCTCGCAGCCGCTCGATCATCGGCGGCGAGTAGTCGATGCCGGCGACCCGCACGCCCCGCGTGGCGAGCGGCACCGCGATCCTGCCGGTGCCGATCGCCAGCTCGAGGGCTCCACCTGTCGCCAGCGGCTCGAGGAAGTCGAGCGTGGCGGCGATGCTCTCCGGCGCGAAGTACGAGTCATGCTCGCTCGACTCGTCGTAGCGCGTGCCCGCGTCCTCGGCGAACCACCCCATCAGCCGCTCCGCTTCAGCTTGCCGTGCCGCTTCGCGTGCCGCTCGCCGACGCGGAAGATCGCGAGGCCGACCGGGGTCGCCAGTACCGCGATGATCAGCAGCGGCCACACGTCCGCCCACGCCAGACCCGTTCCGTGGACGATCGAGTTCCGGTCGCCGCGCAGCACATACGTCGCCGGGGAGACCTTGGCGATCCACTGCATCCACTCCGGCATCACGCTCACCGGGTAGTAGACGCCCGAGACGACGAGCATCACGCCCTGGCAGACGAATCCGAGCTGCGCGCCCTTCTCCGGCGAGATCAACGGCAGCACCGAGGTCATGATCCCGACGCCGATGAACGACAACGAGGCGAGCGCGAGCAGCGCGAGCGCGGCACCGTAGTTCGCCTGCGGCGCGTGGATGCCGATGAACGCGGCGACCGCGAAGAAGAGGATCGCTGCCCGGATCAGGCCGTAGAGCACCGCGAACGCCCCTTGTCCGAACAGGTGTGCGAGCCGCGACAGCGGCGCCATGAACGTGTACTCGATCGTCCCTTCCCAGCGCTCCCAGGCGACGATCTCGGTCATGAACTCGAAGATGATCCCGAGGAAGGCCCAGATCACCGCGCCGATGAGCAGCTTCGTCGCCAGCGTGTTCTCGTGCGCCGGCGACAGGTTCGCCGCGCGCGCGATGAAGACGATCGTGAGCGTGTTCGCGATCGTCCAGAGCATGAACGCGAGGTCCCAGAGGAAGTAGCGCTTCGTGAGGTAGACGTTCCGCTCGACGATCCCCAACAGGCCGACGAGCTGGTTGCGCATCTCTACCGCGCGTCTTCCCGATCCGACCCCGGCAAAGCCGGCGCCTCCGCTCCTGGGCGGCTCCGTCGAGCCCACGCCGCTGCTCATGCGAACACCTCCCGGTACTCGTCGTCGTCGTCCTGTCCCTCGTTCTCGAACTCGCGCCCGGTCGCGGCGAAGAACGCCTGCTCGAGCGTCTCGACGCCGAAGCGCCGCTTCACGTCGGAGACCGGCTCGAGGAAGAGCAGCCGGCCGCGGTCGAGCAGGCCGATGCGGTCGGCGAGTGACTCGGCCTCGTTCATGTCGTGCGTGCAGAGGAGGATCGTCGCGTCGTGCTCCGCCCGGACCTTGCGGATGAAGTCCTGCACCTCGAGCTTCGAGCGCGGGTCGAGCCCGGTTGTCGGCTCGTCGAGGAGGAGCAGCACGGGCGAGGTCAGGAGCGCCCTTGCGAGGGCGACCTTCTGCTGCATGCCGCGCGACAGGTTCTCCATCGACTCGCCGCGCCGCTCGGGCGGGAATCCGACCTTGCCGAGGATCTCGGGGATGGCGGTGCGCGTCTGCCGGGGCGTCATGCCGTAGAAACGGGCCGCGTACGAGAGGTTCTCGGCCGCGGACATCTTCTTGAAGAAGCTCGCCTCGACCGAGACGCGGTTGACGAGCCGGCGGATCGTCGACGTCTCCTTGAACGCGTCGTGGCCGAAGATCCGCGCCTCGCCGCCGTCGTTGATCAAGAGCGTCGAGAGCAGGCGGACGAGCGTCGACTTCCCCGAGCCGTTCTGGCCGAGGATGGCGACGCACTCGCCACGGGCGATCGTGAAGTCGATGTCGGCGAGCGCCGGCCACGGACGCTTGCGGGCGAAGCGGCCCGCCTTGCGGTCACGGCGCCGGAACGTCTTCCGCAGGTCGTGCACCTCGACGGCAGGCGCCTCGCGGTCTAGACGTGAAGCCAGATCGATTGTGGATGGTGCGACAGTGGGCATGCTGCTCCTTCGAAAGTCGAAGTGGAACGAACGGAGGACGGACGGCCGCCGGACAGGCGGCGCGCGGACCTAAAGGTCCCCGCGGACCGGTGAGGCGAGGACTCCCGCCGACCGGATTCCGTGCGATCACGCTCGTAAGCAACATGGTCTTCCCAGGCTAGGCGCTCGGGCGCCGAACGTCAAATGTCCGGCCTGTACAGGTGCTTTTCGCCCCCGACGCCTGCGCGCCAGCGGATCGACGTCTGTCCCTTCTCGTACGTGACCCAGGCGGCGCGCTCGGCGAGGACGTCGAAGTAGTGGGAGTCGGGCGCCGGCCGCCACTGGATCAGCTCCCAGAACAGGTCGTCGAGCTTTTTGCGCAGCGTCTCGTCCTCGAGGACCTCGGCCCGCCCGGCGAGCTTGAACTCCGGTGATCCCTCCTTCGCGGTGACCGGCGCGTGGACGTACACCCGCGGGTCGCGCAGCAGGTCGAGGGCCTTGAGCGAGCGCGGGATCATGTTGAGCAGCAGGTGCCCGTCGATGATGTAGGCCTCGACGGGGTTGATCCGCGGCGAGCCGTCCTTCGTGAGCGTGCCGACGAGGACGAACTGGAACCTCTCGATCAGCTCCCGCCCGTGCGCCGCGATCTCCGGCGCCGCCTCCTCGAGGTCCTTCCACGTCAGCACCGAGGAAGAGAAGCAGATGGCGCCGGCCGACGAGGGTGCTAGCTTCAGCGCCAGGCGGTACGCCGGGGAAGACGGCCGCCGGGGGGCGAAGGAGCCTCGTGACCCAAGCGGTCGCGGGGCTTTTTTCGTGATCCGCACGAGAGGAGCAGGATGGTCAAGGTCGAGGCGGTGGTCGTGAGAGAGCGGGTCGAGACGGTGATCGACGCGGTCGAGGAGGAGACCGGCCACGTTGGGGTCACGGTCGTCGAGGCGATCGGCCACGGGCGCGAGCGCGGGGTGACGCACGAGTACCGCGGCCGCACGTTCGAGTCGCGGTTCCTGCCGAAGGCGCTCCTCGCCTTCGTCGTCGACGACGCACTTGCGCAGCGGGTGGTCGGCGCAATCGCCGACGCCGCCCGCACCGGCCACTCCTCCGGCGACGGCCTCTGCTGGGCGTCGCCGATCTCGAACGTCCTCCACCACCGCACAGGGGAGCGTCTCGGATGACTCACCACCAGCTGCTGATCGCCGCAAACACCCTCTGGGTCGTCGTCGCGGCCGTTCTCGTCATGTTCATGCAGGCGGGCTTCGCGTTCCTCGAGGCGGGGCTGACGCGGATGAAGAACGCTGCGCACATCGCCGGCAAGAACGTGCTCGTCTTCGGCGTCGCCTCGCTCGTCTACTGGCTGGTGGGCTTCGGGCTCGCCTTCGGGAACGGGAACGGCATCCTCGGCCTGCACGGCTTCGCGCCCTCGGTCGGCGCGCTGCTCGCGGTCGGGAAGGCGCCGTTCGGGGCGTTCACCGGGATCCCGGGCGCGGCGGGCTGGTTGTTCGAGGTCGTCTTCGCCGGCGTCTCGCTCGCGATCGTCTGGGGGGCGATGGCCGAGCGCGCGAAGCTCTGGGTCTACTTCGCCTTCGGCGCGATCTTCACCGTCGTCTACTCGCTGGTCTCGCACTGGATCTGGGCGCCGGGCGGCTGGCTGCAGCGGTTCGGGATGCAGGATTTCGCCGGCTCGACCGTCGTCCACTACCAGGGCGCGCTCGCTGCGCTCGCCGGCGCGCTTCTCCTCGGCCCGCGGATCGGCAAGTTCGGCCACGACGGTCGTGCGAACGCCATCCCCGGCCACAACATGCCGTACGCCGTGCTCGGGACGCTCATCCTCTGGTTCGGCTGGTTCGGCTTCAACCCGGGCTCGACGCTCGGCGTGGCGACGGGGGGTCAAGTCGGCTTCTTCGGCTACGTCGCGCTGACGACGAACCTCGCGGCGGCGGCCGGCGGTCTCGGCGGGATCGGCGTTGCGTGGCTCGTCCTCCGCAAGCCGGACGTCTCGATGATGCTGAACGGCGTGCTCGCCGCCCTCGTGGCGATCACCGCTGCGTGCGGCTTCGTCTCGCCGTGGGCCGCTGTCGTGATCGGCTTCGTGGCGGCGACGGTCGCGGTCGTTGCAGTGCCGCTCGTCGAGCGGCTCGGCATCGACGACCCGATCGGTGCGGTCGCGGTGCACGGCCTCGCCGGCGTCTGGGGGACGCTCGCGACCGGGCTCTTCGCATTGCCCGCGCTCGCCGCGACGGTGGGCGTCGGTCACGGTGGGCTTCTCTACACCGGCTCGCCGTATCAGCTCGGCGTGCAGGCGCTCGGCCTAATCGCCGTCGGCGCCTTCACGTTCAGCGCGTCCTTCGGCTCGCTCTGGGCGCTGAACCGGCTGTGGGGGATCCGTGTCGAAGAGCACGTCGAGACGGCGGGCCTCGACGTCGCCGAGCACGGCATGTGGGGCTATCCCGAGTTCTACATCCCGGTGCCTGGCGGCTACGGGACGGAGTCGCACGGCCACCTCGGGCTCGCGCATGCGCATGCCCGTTCGCCGCTGCCGGAGCCTCGGCTCGCCCCCGCCGCCGACGCCGCGGGATAGGGTCGCCGGCGTGCCGTCCCTCTCGACCTACGCGGTCTTCCTCGCCACGGGCATGGCGCTCCTGCTCGTGCCCGGCCCCGCCGTGCTCTACGTCGTGACGCGCAGCATCGAGATGGGACGTGCCGGAGGGCTCGCCTCCGTCGCCGGCATCACGACCGGCACGATCGCCTACGTCGCGCTCGCCGCCGCTGGTCTCTCGTCTCTTCTCCTCGCATCGACGGCCGCCTTCGATGCGGTCCGCTACGTCGGTGCCGCCTACCTCTTCCTGCTCGGCGTGCGGCGCCTGCTCGGTCGCGGCCTCGACCAGCTCGAGGCGGAGGCGCCGCCGCGGACACGCCGTCGCGCCTACGCACAGGGGATCGTCGTGAACCTGACCAATCCCAAGACGATCGTCTTCGTCTTCGCGTTCCTGCCGCAATTCGTGGACCCGGACGCACGGCACGCCTGGCTGCAGGTGCTCGTCCTCGGTCTCAGCTTCACGGTGCTCGGCTTCCTCAGCGACAGCATGTATGCGCTCGTCGCAGGGACGGTCGCCGACCGCCTGCGAGGGTCGGTGGGGATCGCGCGCGTGCAGCGCTGGCTCGGCGGCGGCGTCCTCGTCGGGCTCGGGATCCTCGCCGCGGTCTGGACACCGAGCCGAGCCAGCTGACATGCGCTATCGGTTCGTCGACTGTCGCTGGGAGCTCGGGAACCCGGAGCGCGGGCGCGAGCTCTACCTCGCCGGCCACATTCCCGGTGCGTCCTTCCTCGACGTGGACGACGACCTCTCGGATCTCTCGGTGCCGGACGCCGGACGGCACCCGCTGCCCTCGGCGGAGAGGTTCGCGACTGCCGCCGGCCACGCCGGGATCGGGAAAGGTGTCTACGTCGTCGTTTACGGCAACGGCGGCGGCCCGGAGCGGCTCTGGTGGCTGCTGCGTCACTTCGGCCACGACGACTGCGCCGTCCTCCTCGGCGGGATCGAGGCCTGGGGTGGCGAGCTGCGGGCCGGTGAGGAGACGATCGAGCCGGCCGAGCTCGTCCCGCACGAGCCGAGCGGCGACACGATCGCCGCGGAGGAGATTGCGCGCCGTCTCGCCGACTCCTCGCTCGCGCTCGTGGACGCGCGAACCGCGAACCGCTGGCGCGGCGAGCCGAACGAGATCGACGACCCACCCGGCCGGATTCCCGGCGCGGCGAGCGCGCCGTGGAACGAGCCGCTACCGGAGTTGCCCGCCGGCGAGCTCGTCGCCTACTGCGGGTCGGGCGTCACCGCCTGCGTCACGCTCCACCGAGCCTGGCTCGCCGGCCGCGAGGGACGGCTCTACCCAGGCTCGTGGAGCGAGTGGTCGCAGCGCAGGCTGCCGGTCGAGCGCGGGTGAGCCGGATGGAGCCGCGTCTCATCGCTGCGGGCCGGGCCTCGGAGATCCTCGATCTCGGCGACGGTCGTGTGCTCCGCCGCTTCAAGGCCGGAGGCGACCCCCGGCGCGAAGCGCTCGTGATGCGCCACGCGCGCGAGCGCGGTTATCCGGTTCCCGAGATCTTCGAGATCGCCGCGGACTCGCTCGTGCTGGAGCGGATCGAGGGGCCGACGATGTTCGAGGCGATGGCGGAGCGGCCCGCGACGATCGACGAGCAGGCTCGGCTCCTCGCCCGGCTGCACGACGGTCTGCACGAGCTCGAGGCGCCGGCCGGCCTGCCGCCGCTCGGCGTAGGCAACCGCATCCTCCATCTCGACCTCCACCCGGCGAACGTGATCCTCTCGCCCGACGGGCCGGTCGTCATCGACTGGGCGAACGCCCGGCGCGGCGAGCCGCACCTCGACGTCGCCTTCACCTGGGTGATCTGCGCCACGAGCAGCGGCGTGGGCCGGGTCGGAGTCGACTTCGCCGACCGGTTCGTCGCCCGCTTCGACCGTGACGCGGTTCTCGGCCAGCTTCCTCTCGCCGCCGAGCAGCGCCTGGCGGACCCGAACGTGCTCGAGGAGGAGCGGGTGCGGATCCGCGAGCTAGCGGCCGCGCACGCCGGCGCCGGCCGCTGACAGCGCGAGCTTCGTCAGCGAGCGCGGCATCCGCTGCGCGCCCTTGATCGTCGTACGCAGAGCGCCCGCGAACTCCTCGACGTCCTCGTCGGTCACGAGGAGCGGCGGCAGGATCCGGATCACGGCCACGTCGTGGCCCGCGACCTGCGTGAGAATCCGGTGCTTCGTGAAGAGGGGCACGACGACGAGCTGAGCGAAGAGCCCCCGCTGCGCGCGCTCCATCATGCGGTACGTCATACGGCCGCCGCTCTGCGGCTCGCCGAACTCGATTGCCCACGCGAGCCCGAGCCCGCGCACGTCGCGCACGACCTCGAACTCGTCCACGAGCGGCCGCGTGAGCTCGAGCAGCCGCTCGCCGAGCCGGTGGCTTTGCTCCACGAGGCGCCGCTCCCGCAGCTCGTGCAGTGTCGCGAGGCCGGCCGCCATCCCGAGCTCGTTCGGCGCGAAGGTCGAGCCGTGCGACATCGCGTGCGACATCGAGTCGAAGACCGCCTCGTGCACCGAGCGTGCCATGAGGAGCGCGCCGACGGGCACGTAGCCGCCCGACAGCGTCTTTGCCACGGTCACGAGATCCGGCTCGAGCCCCCAGTGCTGGAAGGCGAACATGCGGCCGGTCCGGCCGAGCCCGGTCATCACCTCGTCGACGCAGAAGAGCGTGCCGTAGCGGCGGCAAAGCTCCTGCGCTCCTTCGAGGTAGCCCTCCGGCGGGAGGTTGATCCCCTTGCCCTGCACCGGCTCGACGAGGAAGAGCGCGACGTCCTCCCGCCGCAGCTCGGCCTCGAGCGCGTCCGGGTCGCCGAACGGAACTTGGTCGAATCCCGGCAGAAGCGGCCGGAAGCGCGCCGTGAACTCCTCGTTGCCGTTCGCCGAGAGGGAGCCGAGCGTGAGCCCGTGGAAGCCGTGCTCGGCCGAGAGGACACGCGTCCGCTTGGTCGCGGCGCGGCCGAGCTTGATCGCCGACTCGACCGCCTCCGTGCCCGAGCTGGTGAAGAGACAGCGCTCGATCCGGCCGCCGGCGAGCCCGATCAAAGCCTCCGCGAGCAGGCCGGGAAGGAGCGTCGTCCCGAGTGCGAGCATCCCCGGCGTCTCGAGCTCCAGCGCCTCGACGAGCGCCGCCCGGATTCGCGGGTTGTTCCGGCCGACCCCGTACATCCCGAAGCCGCCCAGCAGGTCGAGGTAGCGCGTCCCGTCGGTGTCGTAGAGGTGCGCGCCCTCGGCGCGCGCCCACGTGCGATCGAAGCCGATCGTCCTCAAGACGCGCACGAACTGCGGGTTGATCGTGTTCGCCCAGAGGTCGAGATCCTCGCCGCGCCGCGAGCCGAGCAGCGCCTCGAGGCTGAAGTCGCTCATCGCGGCGGACTGTACCTCCGCGCGTTTTCCTTTCCGGCCCGGGGGTAGCCGGAGCGCATGACCGGTCTCGGCAAGCTGGTGCTCCGCGCGACGCTCGGCGGCTACTTCGTCGGCCACGGGATGCAGAAGCTCGCCGGCTGG
This sequence comes from uncultured Actinomycetes bacterium, assembly GCA_963748755.1. GTDB lineage: Bacteria > Actinomycetota > Thermoleophilia > Gaiellales > Gaiellaceae > Palsa-739. Next base: position 72,978 of record CAVVKA010000003.1, on the reverse strand, counting down.
TTCGGCGGTGGCGGGCCTGAAGGAACGGGAGAGATGTTCGAGCAGGTCGGCCTGCGTCCGGGGCGTGAGAGCGCGCTCCTCGCGGGCGTCGCCGAGGCGGGCGGCGGCGCGCTGCTTGCGCTCGGCCTCTTCACACCAGCCGCGGTGAGCATGCTCTCCGGCGTGATGACGAACGCGATCAGGCACGTGCACAGGAAGAACGGCCTCTGGGTCACGGAAGGCGGGGTCGAGTACCCCGTCGTGATCCTCGCCGCCCTGGCGGCGCTGGCGGACAGCGGGCCGGGGCGCCTCTCCCTCGACGAGGCTCTGGGGATCCGGCTGCGCGGCCCGGTCGTGACGGCGGTCGCGATGGGAGCAGGTGCCGCGGGCGCGGTCTACCTCGCCGAGCACGGGGAGGAGCTCTTCGAAGCGCGTGCCGCCGACGAGGCGCTCAGCCGCTCGGTGGAACAGGTCGGGGCGGAGAGCTAGGCGCCGCGGAAGCGCTCGAGCAGGCGCTCGGCGTACCAGTCCTCCCAGCGCTCCTCGCGAGGCTCGGCGGTGTAGTCGCGGTCGAGCGCGACGAGCTCGAAGACGAGGTGGCTGGCGACAGGGGCGGCACCGAGTAGCTGCGGGAGCTCCGAGAGCCTGAGCAGCCAGTCGGCGTACCACGAGGCCCAGTCGGGATCGTCGCCGTCCACGATGCGGTAGACGACGTGATGCGTCTCGGCGGCCTCGTGCAGCAGGTCGGCGATCGAGGAGACATCGCTCATCGCGCCGATCCTCCCACGTGCCGCGGGCGGGCACAATGTCCCGCGGCCCCCGTAGCTCAGTGGATAGAGCAGCGGTTTCCTAAACCGCGTGCGCATGTTCGATTCATGCCGGGGGCACTCGATCCGATACCCGGCGTCTACCACGAGCCCGAGCGCGGTGGGATGCTGTGGAGGCGACTCGCGGGCGGATTCCGCTTCGCGGGTTGGCCCGTAGTCATTCGCATCCTCGTCGCAAAGGAGATCCGTCATGAAGGCCCCCCTTGGCTTGATGCTCCTGGTCCTCGCGGCCGCCGCCGCGGTCGCCGCCGTCGGCGCGGCTCCGGCCGCCGCCGCCGTGTCGCTCAGGCAGCTGAGCTCGGATCCGTTCACCAACAGTACGAGCCAGCACCGCACGGAGGTCGAGCCCGACACGTTCTCCTTTGGTTCGACGATCGTCTCGGCGTTCCAGGTCGGCCGCTTCTTCGACGGCGGCTCGAATGACATCGGGTTCGCGACCTCGAATGACAACGGCGCAACGTGGCAAAGTGGCCTCCTGCCGGGGATCACGACATTCGTCGCAGGCGGCAGGTTCAGTCGTGCGAGCGATCCGTCGGTCTCGTTCGACGCGCGTCACAACGTCTGGCTGATCTCGTCGCTCGTTCTCAGCGGCAACTCCGCCGTCGGAGTGATCACCAGTCGTTCGCTCGACGGCGGCCACACCTGGAGCGCGCCCGGGATGGTCACGTCGTCCGGCGTCGACAAGAACTGGATCGTCTGCGACAACAATGCCTCGAGCCCCTTCTTCGGCCACTGTTATACGGAGTGGGATCGGCCGTCGAGCGGCGACCTGATCCTCGTAAGCACATCCACGGACGGCGGTCTCACCTGGGGGCCTGCGCTCGCGAGCGGTGACTCGACCCACGGACTCGGCGGCCAGCCGGTGGTCCAGCCGAACGGCACCGTCATCGTCCCTTACGCGACCCCGTCCTTCGGTTCCGTCCGCTCCTACCGCTCCGTCACCGGCGGCGCCTCCTGGCGCACCTCGGTCCTCGTCTCCTCGATCACCGACCATCCGGTCGCCGGCGGCCTGCGCAGCGAGCCGCTCCCCACGGCGGAGATCGACGCGGCCGGCAAGGTGTACGTCGTCTGGCAGGACTGTCGCTTCCGGGCCAACTGCTCGAGCAACGACCTCGTGCTGAGTACTACAACACCAGCGAGCTATCCGAGCTGGTCCGCCGTGATGCGGATCCCCATCGACGCCGTCGCCAGCACCGTCGACCACTTCATCCCCGGCCTCGCGGTCAACCGCGCCACCTCAGGCGCAACAGCCCATCTCGGCCTTGCCTATTACTACTACCCGAACGCCGCCTGCACCTCCTCCACGTGCCAACTCGACGTCGGGTACGTCACCTCCGCCAACGGCGGCTCAACCTGGAGCCTGCCAACGCAACTCGCCGGGCCAATGCTCCCATCCTGGCTCGCCGGCACGAACCAGGGCCGAATGGTCGGCGACTACATCTCCAGCTCGTACGTGAACGGCGGCGTGCTACCCGTGTTTGCGTTGGCGTCGGCACCCTCGGCGGGCCTGTTCAACGAGTCGATGTTCACGCCGAGCACGCCACTCCCCGGCTAAAGCCCGACTGGAGGCCCACCGGGGGCATCGAACGGTCCGCCCCTGGCAGCTAGATACCGGTACCGGCGAGACGGGAGCCGAGAACGCGGTCCCACAACTGGTCGCCACCCACTGCCAGACAGCCGTCAACGACAGCGTCTAGGCCGAGGGCCGCTCGGGCGCACTTCCGGGACCGGCGAAAGCTCAGCGAGACGAGCACTGACCTCCTCGGCGAAGTCGGGCGCGCGGCCGATGCCACCGCCTAGCACGATCAGCTCCGGGTCGACGACCGCGACGATTGCGGCGAGCGCGCGCGCGACGCGGGGTGCACGCGTCCTGGTCATCTCGGACGTGCGAGCGCTACTGCGCCGCGCGCGCACGAGGCTGCCGCTCGCAGGCGGTGTGCCGGAGTGGCTGAGCCCGCTCACCGCAGTCGTGCCCGGCCACGTGACCGCGATGCGCCTGGCGCGCTTCCGCGGCCTCGATCTCGACTGCCCCGCCGGGCTGCGCAAGGTGACGCTGACGCGATAGCCAACCGTCGCGCGGGCTGGTCCGCCGCAAGTTCGACTCATGCCGGGGCATCGGGGTCAGTGGTACGACGACTCGGGCACCGGCCGTTCGTCCCGCCTGCCATCCGCGGGCCGCGCTACGCGTGGGCAATCTCGAGCGTGAGCGTCGCCCACTGCCCGTTCGTGACCGTGATGTTGTCGTTCTGGATTAGGGGATTCGTGTCCCAGAGTGTCGCGCCCGTTCCCGCGTTCTGCTTGGACACGAACAGGTTGGCGAGGTTCAGGGAGCTCGGAGTCGTGTTGGCCTGCTGGCCGAAGAGGACGAGCTTCGTATCGAACGTGCTGACCACGGCGCTGCCGAGGTTGCCCGTCGCGGTTGTGCTGTTCGCGGTTGCGGCGTTGGACGCCTGCGCGAGCGGCGACGAGGTGTTCGCGCCCAAGATCTGCGTCACGTCGATCACTGTGACCTGCCCGGCGCCGAGACCCTTGGTGAAGTTGACGGTCACGGTGCCGGTCCCGCTCGGGCTCGCGCCGGTCGTGAGGTACCACGCCCACTGGTAGTCGGAGGAGTTCCAATTCTGGCCCGTCGTCGGCACGGCCCCGGTCGGCGCGACCGCCGTCAGCGCCGAGGCTCCGACGAAGCCGCTCGTGCTGATCCCGGTGACGCTGTCGCCGGCGGACGAGTGGCGGAAGACGTGGACGACGTAGACCGCGTTCGGCTGCAGGCTGAAGCTCGACGTCGCATCCGTGGTGACGTTGGCCGTGTCCTTCACGAACGCGACCGAGCTGACGGCCATGCTGGCGTCGAATGCGCTCGAGTCGGCCGCGGTTAGGCTGCCGTCGACGGCGTGGAGCTGGTAGCCCGCTCCGAAGGCGCTGATCTTGCAGCCGAAGAAGGTGATCACGCCGTTCGTCTCCGACTGCGAGCAGCCCGAGAGGGTGCCCGGGCCGCCCGAGGTCGGCGTGCCGCTCGTGATCGAGAGCGTCACCGTGGAGGAATCGCTCGGGATGACGTGCCCCAACGCGTCCTCGACGGACACCTGCGGCTGCGTCGTGAACGCGAGCCCCGGAACCACGCCTACAGGCTGCGTCGTGAAGACGAGCTGCGTCGGCACCGGGATTCCCGCCGCGAAGTCACCAAAGCCCGTGCCGAAGCCGGCGCCGGTCGCGGTCGTGCTCGTCGCCGACCAGCTCGTCGGCTCCGTCCACGTCCCGCCGCTGTATCGGGAGAGGGCTAGGTTCGCGGTCGTCGGGCTGCCGACGAGGTCGCCGGCAACGAACGTGCCGGTCGCGTTGTAGCCGGAGACGACGAGCCCGCCGCCCGGGGTCAGCGTCCAGTAGCGCGTCACGTACTGGCTCTGGCTGAGACCGGACGTCGCGTAGTTCGGCTGCTGCGCAGCAGCCGAGGATGCGGTCAGCGTCCCGCCGGTCGTGACGCCGAGCGAGGCGACGCTGATCGGCGAGTACGTCGAAGCGGTGCCCACGTCGAAGGTCGCGCTCTTGCCGGCGCCGGTGGTGAAGCCGCGCTGCTCGGTGCCGTTGACGTAGCCGCTCGTCCGGTTGACCGTTCCGCCCGTCGAGACGATCAGCGTGTTTGCGCCTGTCGCGACCACGCCGGAGGTGAGCGCGAGCGTGCCGCCCACGGTTTCTTGGTCCTGGAGGGTGAGCCCGGCCGCGTCGTTGAGCGTCAGATTGTTGAAGGTCGTCGCGCCGGTCAGCGTCTGGCCGCTCGAGCCGTTGAACGTGATCTTGCTCGTCCCCGCAGTGAACGTGCCGCTGTTCGACCAGTCGCCGGCGACCGAGTGCGCGAACGTCGAGCCGGCGAAGGTCGCGCCGCTGCCGATCGTCAGGTTGCCCTTCACGGTGAGGGCTCCGCCGGCGGTCTTCGCCGCCGAGCCGGTCAGGAGCAGGTTGCCGTAGGTTGCCGCCGAGATAGTCTGCGCGCTCGAGGCGTAGTACTCCACGGTGCTCGTCGCGGCGAGGGTGCGGGTCGAGTAGTTGGCGGGGAAGTTGCCGACGCCCGAGAGCCGCAGCGTCGCGCCGGCCGAGACCGTCAATGTTCCGCCGGCTGAGGCGCGGTCCAGGGTGAATGTGCTCAGGTCGAGCGTTCCCGCGGCCACTGTCAGCTTGGCTGCGACGGTCGCGTCGGCCGCCAGCGTCGCCGTGCCGGAGCTCTTGTTGACGGTCAGCGTGTTGAACGCCGTCGTCGTGCTGCCGCCGACCGACTGTGCTCCGGTGCCGTTGAGGGTGACCGTGCCGGTGCTCGTGAAGGTGCCGTTGTCCGTGAAGTTGCCGGCGAACGAGTGGTTGAACGAGGACGCAGCGAACGTGACACCGGAGGCGATCGTCAGGTCGCCGGTCACGGTGAGGCCGGCCGCGGCGGTCTTCGTGCCGCTGCCGCTCAGCGTGAGGCCGCCGTAGGTGACGGTGCTGGAGATCGTCTGCGTCGCGGAGGCGCTGTACTCCACGACCAGGTTCGCCATCGTGTAGGTCGAGAACTTGTACTGGCTGACGAAGTCCGCGGTCGCCGCGGTCCGCGTCACCTGCGCGTTCCCCGAGCCGGTGATCGTCCCGGCCGCGCCGGCGCTGTTGATCACGACCGCGGCTGCCGGCGTGAACACGGCGCCGGTCGAGAGCGTGAAGGTTCCGCTGATGTCGAGGTCCGTCGCCGCGCTTACCGCGGTGGTCGAGTTCGAGAGCGTGAGGTTGTTGAAGCTCGTCGTGGACGAGCCGTCGATCGCCTCCGCTCCCGTGCCGTTCAGGACCACGGTGCTGCCTGTCGCCGTGAAGGTGCCGTTGTTCGTGAAGTTGCCGGCGATCGAATCGGTGAAGGCGCCCGTCGTGAAGGTCGTCCCGTTCCCGACCGTGACGTCGCTGCCTACGGTGACTGCGGCCTGCGCGGTGGCGTTCACCGTGCCGCTTGTCGTGAGCGTTCCGGTGATCGCCAGCGCGCCGGAGGGCATCGTCTTCGTGCCGCTTCCGGACAAGAGCAGGTTGCCGTAGGTCTCGGTCGTGACCGTCTGCGCGACGCCCTCGTAGTTGACCGTGCTGCTCGCGCCGAGTGTGTGCGTCGAGTAGCTGGCCGGGAAGGTGTTCGTGCCGCCGATCGCGAGCGTGGCGCCGTTCGAGACCGACAAGGTGCCGCCGGTGCTCGTCCGGTTGAGCGTGAACGTCGCCAGGTCGAGCGTCCCCGAGGACACGGCCAGGTTGCCGGCGACCGTGGCGCTCCGGGCGAGCGTGACGGTGTTCGTCCCGTTGATCCTCAAGTCGTTGAATGCGGTCGAGCTCGAGCCGTCGATCGTCTCCGGCGTCGTGCCCGCGAAGGTGACCGACCCGGTGCCTGCACTGAACGCCCCGTTGTTCGTGAGGTTGCCGGAGAAGACCTCGCTGTACCCGCCGGCCGCGAGGGTAACTCCGGCTCCGATGGTGAGGTCGCCCGTGAAGTCGCCTGCCACGGAGCCCGCGCCGAACGACACGCCGCCGGCGCTCGTGTTGGTGACGGTCACCGCGCCGTAGGCCCACTTGCCCGACGCGGGCACGGGGATCGTCTGCGCGCTCGTCCCGTTGAAGACGATCGTGCTCGTCGCCGCCGAGGCGAGGCCGGCCGCTTGGACGGCGGGGAAGGCGACGTTGAGGGCGCCGGCGATGTTCAGGGTGCCCGCGCCGCCGCTCATGTCGATCTGCGTGATCGCTCCTGGCGAGCCGAATCCCCCGTTGGTGTTGCACGAGGGCACGCCGTTCTGATTCGGGTCGTTCACGTTCACGTCGCCGGAGACGGTCACCGTCCCGGACGTGAGCCGCACGCGGTCGCACTTGTTGGCATTCGGCGCGGTCGAGTTCAGGTCGAGGTTGCCGCCGATTGTCGCGGTGCCAGCGTCGACGATCAGCTGCGTGTTGTTGGCATTGCTCGGCTGCATCACGTCGACGTTGCCGGAGACCGTGAGCGACGACGTGCTCGCGAGGAGCGCCAGCGACTGCGAGCCGAGCGGAGCGGCCGGCCCGATCGAGAGCGACTGGGCAAACGCGGCGTAGCCGGCCGGGATCGTGACTGCGTTCCCGACGTCGATCGTGACGGCATCCAGCGACGTCGGGACGCGACTGCCGGTGTAGGCGACGCCCGCGTTCGTGGAGGCTGCGTTCGCCTGCAGCGTCAGCGACGTGTCGCTCTGGATCGAGGAGACCGTCCCGACCAGCGTCGTGCCGTCGCCGAGGTAGACCGCATCCCCGGCCTGCAGCTCGGTCGTGAACCTCGTCCCGCTGCCGGTCACGATCGTCAAGGACGTGCTCGTCGTGATCGTCCCCGTCTTCGCGGAGCCGATCCACGTCGAGGCGAGGTTCCACGCGGCCGAGGTGCGAGAGATCGTCGTGCCCTTGATGGTGTAGAGGGCGGTCGCGCTATCGGCCGAGGCGTCGCTCGCCCTGACCGTGTACGTGCCGGACCCGATTGGGGGCACGGTGTACGTCGCGCCGCCGAAGCTGCCGACGGCGTCTGTGGAGGTCGTCCCGGCGAGCATGAGACCAGAGGTGGTATTGAACGTGGCCGATAGCGCGCTGCTCGCCGCAAAGCCCGTGCCGGAGATCGTGTCCGTGCTCCCCGAGGCACCGCTCGTCGGGCTGACCGTGATCCGTGGGTTGACGGTGAAGGTCGCGCTGGCGGTCTGCCCCCCGGCCGTCGCCACGACCGTGTTGCCGCCGGAGGGGCTGGCGGGCACGACGAAGGTCGCTCCCGAGAAGGAGCCGTTACCGTCGGTCGACGTCGCAGGACTGAGCGTGACGGGAGCGCCGTTGTACGTGGCGCTCGCCGCTGCGTTTGCCGGAAACGCCTGGCCAGAGATCGAGACGGTGTCGCCGACGTAACCGGTCGAGGCGGTGAGCGTGATCGTCCGCGCAGTCGTGTTGGCGGTGGTCACCGCGCTCGTGGCCGTCCAGCTGCGCCAGACAGCGGTCACCGTGTAGTGATAGGTGGTGCCTGCGGCGAGACCGGAGTCGGTGCAGCTGGTCACGCTCGTCGGCGAGGCGGCGGCCGGGCAGCTTCCGCCTGCAGCGCCACCGTCGCGGCTGACGTAGTAGGCGACGGCGCCGCCGGTGGGCGGCGAGACCGTCGACCAAGAGAGCGCAACCGATCCGATACCGCCGGTGGCGCTGGAGATCGTCGGCGCGGTCAGCCCGCCCACGCTCGCCGTCGCGCTCCCGGACCCCGTGCTGGTGTAGTACGGGATCGCCGCGGCGACGCCGAGGATGAGGGCGAGCGGCAGTGCGAGCAGGACGATCCTTCTCCGCGCGCGACTCACCGTTGGCCTCCGCCGTGGAAATGAGCGGGCCTGGGCGTCCGCGTCCGATTCGGGCGCCCAGGCCCGTGACGGCTGCCGGGGCAGCCGATCTCGGAAGACGCGAACGAAGCCGTAGCGACGGCCTCGTTCGGAGCTCCTATGGAAAGCCGACCGGACAATCGGGCTCCCGACCGTGGAGGAGCGGCCAGGACGGCCGCTCCTGCCACGAGTGTCATCTCGTTACCGCGTTGCCAACTGCAGATAAAGGCTCGCGCTCTTGCAGCTGTCCTGAGACGAGTTGAGGTTGTTCATCTTCAGCGCGCCGCCGTTCGTGGCGCTCACGCCGTTCGCGTTGCCGGCGATGACCTGGTTCTCGCTGACGTCGGCCAGGTAGAAGTTGCTCGCGTTGGCGTCGCCCGCGTTGCCGGAGTCGACGGACTCACAGGTGGTCTGCTCGGTGCCGCTGTTCGAGCAGCCACCCGCGCCGCTGTTCAGCGACGGGTCCCACGAGGAGCCGGCGCCGGTGCAGGCCTTCACGCCGGCGAGGTAGACCGTGCCAAGCTGCTCGCTGGCGCTCGAGGGGTTGTCCACCGTGAAGCTGATCGGCACCGTCGAGCCGGGGTACAGCGTCCCGGACGTCGAGCCGTGGAGCGCGAGATTCGAGCTGGTGCCGACGCTCGCCGTGGCGCTACCGGCGCCGTTGGCCGTGAAGTACGCCCAGCTGCCGATCGCCGCGATGGCGGCAATCAGCAGCGCGGCGAGAACTGCGATCCGCCTCTTTGTGAAAAGCCTCATGCTCGCCGCCTTCGGTTGAGTGAGGTGCGTGGGGCCGGGGGCCGAGAGATCCGCAGTGCGACCGCGGCGCTCACGCAGGAAAAGCTGTCAGCTCAACTTCGTCGCGGCAGGGCGCGGCGGCGTCCCCCCTCCGGGGATCGGGCGATCCCTCCGATGGGGGGAATCCAATGGTGCACGGATAACGTGCGGCAATGCGGCCCTGTTGACACCAGACATCGGCGGCCCCTAAAACCGCCTTCTCCCCTGAACGAGGGGTTCTTCGTAGGCCGAACTTGTCGAGCGGGTGGGCTGTGCGCTGCCGGCCCGCGTACTAGCCACACCGGCTGACGTAGTAGAGTCACCTAAATGGCCCAACCAGGCGATATACGCCGGCCGGGCGATCTCGCCGAGGCGGTCCGGTACTTCTCCGACGACGACGTGGCGAACGACTACGTTCTCTCGCTGCGGTGGCCGGCGGGGCCTGCCTGCCCGCGCTGCGGGTCGGCCGAGCACTCCTACATCTCGACGCGCCGGCTCTGGAAGTGCAAGGCGTGCAAGCGGCAGTTCTCGGTCAAGGTCGGCACGATCTTCGAGGGCTCGCCGCTCGGCCTCCACAAGTGGCTGCCGGCGATCTGGGCGGCGGCGAACCCGCAGAGCGGGATCAGTTCACGCGAGCTCGCACGGACGCTCGGTGTGACGCAGAAGTCCGCCTGGTTCATGCTGCATCGGATCCGGCTCGCCACGGGCGAGAGGCCGACCCGCTGAGCAGCCGACGCGTCAGCTGGTCGAACCGCGTGTATTCATCCGGCGGCTCGCCTGACTGCGGCCGCGGAGGCGGTTTTGCGACGAGCTCCTTCCCGGCCGTGATGCCTTCGATCAGACGCAGGACCTCGGTCGGTGGCGACAGTCCGCTCGTCCCGGGCTCCCACCCCTCGACGTGCTCTCCCCCAGAGAGCGTGAGCCGCCAGTCGACGCCTGCCTCCGACGGATGCCGGGACAGCGTCATGCCCGCCTGCTCGAGATCGCGCTCCGCAGTGTCGTACTCGGCGCTCACCGTCGGCGGTCGAGACGCTCGGCCATCGTGGGAAGCGTAGAGCGGCCGCCTGCCGCACCTGCCTACGGGGCGGGAGCAAGCGCGTAGATCCGACCGAGGCCGACGAGGTAGAGGCGGCCCTCGCCGGCCACCACGGGCGAGTACTCACCGTCCGGCCAGACCTTGCGGAGCCGGCCGCTCGCTGCGGCGAGCGCATACGTCCGGCGGCCGAAGCTGGAGAAGTAGACGATGCCGTCGACGACCGAGGCGGCGCCGGAGATGGGCGCCCCGGCGCGAAAGGTCCAGCGGAGCGAGCCGGTGCCGCTTGCGATGGCATAGAAGTCGTGGTCGTAGGAGCCGACGAGGACGAGGCCGCGCCAGACGGCAGGCGAGGCGTAGACGTAGCTCCCCGTTCCGAAGCTCCACACGACGCCTCCGGTCCGAGCCGAGAGCGCGTAGACCCGGCCGTCGAGCGACCCGACGTAGACGCGCCCGCTGTTGACGGCGGCAGTCGAGTAGAAGTTGCCGTGCCCGGCGCTGCGCCAGAGCAGCCGGCCGGTCCGCGCCGACAACGCGAACATCTCCCCCGCGTAGTTGCCGATGTAGATCCGTCCGTAGGCGAACGAGGGCGAGGCCTTGATCGGGGCGCCCGTGTCGAAGAGCCAACGGCGATGCCCCGTCCGGGCGGCGAAGGCGTAGACATGCCCGTCCTGGTCGGCGACGTAGACGTTGCCGTCGGCAACGAGCGGTGACGACTCGGACGGGCCGATCGCGCGCCGCCAGCGAATGTGGCCGGTGGCGGGGGAGAAGGCCAACAGGTCGCCGCCCGCCAGGCGCGCCCTGCACTCCCCGTTGCCGATGAAGGTCGCGAAGAGGAGATGGTCGGCGAGCGTCGGCGACGACCAGCCGCAGCGGTGGGCGTTGTAGCGCCAGCGCACGCGGCCACTCGCCGGGTCGAGCGCGTAGAGCCGCCCGTCGAACGCCTCCTCGAAGACGCTGCCGTAGCCGACGACGGGCGGGAACTCGAGCAGCGCGTGGCCGTGGAACGTCCAGAGGCGCCGGAACGGCGGCCGCACGCCGGGCGCAGCGACCGCGCGGAGGCGAGCGTTGTCGGCTCCGTACGTCGGCCACGGCAGCCCGACACTCGTCGCAGGCGGCCTCGTCGGCCGCGTCACGGCCGAGGTCGTGGCGGGGATCGACGACGCCGGCGCCGAGGTCGTCGGCGGCCGCGGCCGGCTGCCCCCGCACGAGACGAGAGCGCCCACCGCGGCGATGACGCCGACGGCCGCCAGGCTTCTAGGTATCGCTGCTCTCTCCGCTGAGATGGCTCCAGAGATTGGAGAAGAAGCGTGACAGCGCCGGCCAGTGGGCGCTCGCGCCGAAGTTGATGGCGCCGGCGTCGAAGACCGTCGAGCCGCCGCGGGTGTAAATCGTCATCTCGGCCGGCTTGCCGGGCCCGAGCTCGTTCGGGATCTCGGCGAGGACGTGCGTGTGCGCGGGCGATGCGGCGTTCGGCTCGTCGACCTCGATCCCGTAGTTGCCCACGAGGCTGCCGTCGTGGAGATGCGTTCCCTTGAACAGCCACGGGGCGGCCGCGGTGTCGACGATGCGGTAGGGCCTGTTCGGATACTTGCCCTCGTCCCAGCCGGCGTACTGTGCGCCGACGAGCGCCGCCTCGGGCCGACCGAGATCGCGCCACGGCGTGCGACCGGTCATCGTGTCCTGCGAGACCCTGACCCGGTAGAAGAAGTTGTTGGCCGACAGGAAGGCCAGGTTGCCGCCCGCATCCCGGTAATGCGTGATCAGGTCGAAGGTGTGGGACGTCACGTACTCCTCGTGGCCCGGGAAGACGATGAGACGGTAGTGGCTCAGCGCTCCGGCGCCGGCGAGATGCTCGAGATCGTCGTCGGAGATGAAGTCGGCTCGGTAGTCGCTGTGCCAGTACCAGCGCAGGAAGCCGAGGTCGTAGTGCGAGAACTGCTGCGGCAGGCCCGGCGGAACCGGGTGGCCCGTCACGGTGGAAGTTGCGAACGGGTGCGTCAGATCGATCGCATGCACGGATGCGTCGAGGTACCAGCTGTCGCCGTCCACCACGTCGTACGCGTGCCACGTGTTCGTGGGCTCGACGACGAGCACGGATTGGGCTCCGAGGCGGCTCGGGCGCAGGACGAAGGGCGCGTAGTCGGTGTGCTCGCCCCAGCTCAGGCGGGCGACGTAGTCGCCGCTCGACCAGCTCGTGCCCAGGCGGACGCGTACGAGCCAGCGGCCCTGGCCCGCCGGGCGGTGCAGAAGCTGCGGTGCCGTGACCGGCTTTCCGAACGTGTGCTTGTCCCAGCCGGTCGCCGCTGCAGCACCCGGCGTTCCGGCGGCACCCGCCTGGAAGAGCTGGAGGGTGACGCGGCTCGTCTCCCCGCCCCGGATGTCGAGCAATGCGGCCTCGCCGGGCGCGTAGCTGCGCGCCTCGAAGCCGGCGAGTAGAGGGAACGTGCCGGCCCGGCCCGGGCCGAGCACGGCTCCGAAGACGATCGCCAGTGCAGCGACGACCGCTGCGCCGGACAGGAGGGACGCGGCTGGACGGAGACGGCGCGGCGCGATGTTCATGGCGCCACGGTCGGCGGCGGCGCCAACGGCGCCCTAACCGCCGGCTAACGGCGGCTAGGACGGCGCCGACGAGGGTGCTACAACCTTCGCGCGGTGGTCGAATTCGCCATCCTCGGTCCGCTCGAGGCTCGAGAAGGAACCGAGTCGATCTCGCTTGGCGGGCCGAAGCAGCGAGCGCTGCTGGCGATGCTCCTGCTCGAGGCGGGGCAGGTCGTCTCGCTCGATCGCCTCGTCGAGGCGCTCTGGGCAGGAAATCCACCCGCAACCGCCGTGGCGTCCCTCCAGAACTTCGTCGCGCAGCTGAGGAAGTCGCTCGGCCCCGACGTGATCGAGACGCAGGCGCCGGGCTACCTCGTGCGTCTCGGCCCGGAGCAGCTCGACCTGGCGCGCGTCCGGGCGCTCGTCGACGCAGCGCGCGCGAGCGAGCCGGTTCGGCGCGCGGTGTTGCTCGACGACGCGCTCGCCCTCTGGCGCGGAGAACCGCTGGCGGAGTTCTCGTACGAGGCGTTCGCGCGCGAGGAGATCGCGCGTCTCGAGGAGTTTCACCTGGCGCTCGTCGAGGAGCGCGCGGAGGCGAAGCTCGCGATCGGCGCCCACACGGAGGTCGTCTCCGAGCTCGAGGCGCTCGTCCGCGCGCATCCGCTGCGCGAGCGGCTGCGCGCCCAGCTCATGCTCGCGCTCTATCGCTCCGGCCGGCAGGCGCAGGCGCTCGAGATCTACCGCGAAGGTCGTGAGCTCCTCGTCGAGCAGCTGGGTTTGGAGCCGAGCCCGCTCCTGCGCGGCGTCCACGCCTCGATCCTTCGCCAGGAGACGTTCGCCGTCGACCGCGGCGCGATCCCCGAGGTCGAGCACTTCGAGGAGGTGGCCGCGGCGCTGCTGGCCGGCAAGGTCACCGTCGTCGTGGGCTCCGACTCGGAGCCGCTCGCCTCGGAGCTCGCGCGGCGCTTCGGCGTGGAGGCGGTGACGCCCGAGCTTGCCCGCATCTCCCAGGCAGTAGCCGTGCTCAACGGCTCCGGCCCGCTGTACGACGCGCTCCACACGCTCGTCGAGGGAGACGGGGAGCCCTCGCCCGTGCACCGGTTCCTCGCGGGCCTGCCGGCGTTGCTGCGCGAGCGCGAGACGGCGCAGCCGCTGCTCGTCACGACCGGGTACGAGCTCGCGCTCGAGCGTGCGCTGGAGGAGGTCGAGGAGCCGTACGAGACCGTCTGCTACCTCGCTGCGGGGCAGATGCGCGGCAGCTTCTGCCACATCGCGCCGACGGGTGTCGCGACCGTGATCGAGCGGCCGAACGCGTATACCGGCGAGCTCGCTCTCGACGAGCGCACCGTCCTCCTCCACCTGCAGGGCCGGATCGACCGGTCGACCGAGCGGGCCTGGGAGAGCTTTGCGGTCACCGAGGACGACTTCATCCACTACGGCGACGTTGCGCGCAGGCTGCCCGTCTCGCTCGCCGCCCGCCTGCGTCGCACGCACCTGCTCCTGCTGGGGTACACCCTCTCGACCTGGACGCTCCGGGTCGTCCTCGAGCGGCTCTGGGGCAGCGAGCCTCTGCCGTACCGCTCGTGGTCGGTGCATCCCGGCCCGCAGCCGCTCGAACGGGAGTTCTGGCGCCGGCGCGACGTAGAGGTGGTCGACATGGCGCCCGCCGCGTACGTGGCGGAGCTCCAGCGGGTGCTCGAGAAAGCGGTCGCGCAGTGACGGGCGTTCCGGAGAGCCCGTACAAGGGCCTCGCCGCGTTCGAGGACTCCGAGCTCGACGCGCTCCTCTTCTTCGGCCGCGAGCGGGAGATCGCCGCCGTGGCGGCGAACGTGCTCGCGAACCGGCTCACGGTTCTCTACGGGCCGAGTGGCGTCGGCAAGAGCTCGCTGCTCGGCGCCGGTGTCGCTCGCCGGCTGAGAGAGTTGAGCGGGGCGCCGGTCGTCGTGCACGACGCGTGGGCCGAGGATCCCGCGGCTCGACTGATCGCCTCGCTACAAGCCGAGTGCGGCGAGCTCGGCGCGACGGCGGGGCTCGTCGACGCGGTGGCGGCGGCGGCGCAGCAGAGGGGAGAACTGCACCTCCTGCTCGACAACTTCGAGGAGTACATCCTCTACCACGGTGTCGAGGGACCGCTGAGCGCGACGCTGCCCGAGCTCCTGCGCCGTCCCGGGCTGCGCGTCAACGTCCTGCTCGCGCTGCGCGACGACGCCCTGGCCGAGCTCGACGAGTTCGCCGGCCGGATCCCGGAGCTCTACTCCAACTTGCTTCGGCTCGACCGGCTCGACCGGGAGGCCGGGCGGGCCGCGATTCTCGGCCCGCTGGCCCGCTACAGCGAGCTGACGGGCGAGTCGTTCACGGCCGAGGAGCCCCTCGTCGACGCGGTGCTCGACGAGGCATCGACCGACGCCGGGGTGGAGGCGCCGTACCTCCAGCTCGTGCTGGAACGGCTGTGGGAGCGCGAGCGGGAGGCGGGCTCACGGGAGCTGCGCCTCGCCACGTTCCGCGCGATCGGCGGAGCACGCGCCGTCGTCCGCGAGCACGTTCGGGGAGCCCTCGATCGGCTGCCCCTCGCCGAGCAGGAGGCGGCGGCCAGAGTCGTGCGGCAGCTTGTCACGCCCTCGGGCCGCAAGGTCTCGCACGAGCCGTCCGATCTCGCGGAGTACGCCGACGTCGAGGATGCCCAGCTCCGCCGGCTGCTCGAGACGCTCGGCCGCGAGCGGATCGTCCGGGGTGTGAACGGCATGCCGGGCGCGCCGACGCGCTACGAGATCTTCCACGACGTGCTCGGGCCGCCGATCCTCGCGTGGCAGGCCGAGCACCAGCTGCAACGCGAGCGCATCCGCGCCAGGCGCCAGCGCCGCCGCCTGCTGGCGGTCATCGCCGCGAGCCTCGTCGCGTTGGCCGTCGTCGCCGGTGTGGCCGCGTACGCGCTCGTGCAGCGGAGCGACGCGCGCACGCAGGCGCGGCGCGCCCATGGCGGCGAGCTCGCCGGCCGCGCGCTCGCGGACATCCCGACGAATCCGCAGGTCAGCCTCCACCTCGCGCTGCAGGCGGCGGACCTCGCGCCCGGACGCCAGACAGCCGACGTCCTCCGCTCGAGCCTCGGCGCGGTTCGCGAGGCGCGGATCCTGCGGCTCGGGGGGAACATCGTGGCAGCCTCCTTCGCTCCTCGAGGCGAGCGGCTGCTGGTGGCGAGCAGCAACGGGCGTGTCGGCCTCTACGATCGCGCGGGTCACCCGCTGGCCCTGCTCCAGCGGCAGCATCGGCTGACCGAGGCGGCCTGGAGCCCCGACGGCCGTCTCTTCGCCACCGGCGCGTTCGACGGCAGCGTCGCTCTCTGGCGCGTCGGGCGCGACTTCCCGGTGCGCACGGTGTCCACGCCGTCCCCGGTCACCGCCCTCTCGTTCGACCGGACGACGCTGCTCGCCGGCAGCGGAACCCACGTCCGCCTGCTCACCCTCGCGACGGGACGGATCAGGACGATCGGCTTCCCTGGCGGCGTGGTCGCGAGCGCCCTCGACCCGGCGGGACGGGTCTTCGCCGTCGCCACGCGATTCGGCAAGGGAACGACCGCGGCGATCCTGAGCACGCGCACGGGTCGTGTCGTCCAGCGTCTGCACGAGAGCAACATCCGCTCGTTCGCGTTCAGCCCCGACGGGCGGCTGCTTGCAGGGGGCAGCTACGACCACACCGCGCGGATCTGGGACGCCCGCACCGGCAAGCTCCTCCACGTCCTGCCGCATCAGGGCTACGTCCTCTCGGAGCGCTTCTCCCCCGACGGACAGACGCTCGTGACGTCGAGCCAGGACGGTGCCGCCTACGTCTGGGACGTCGCCACGGGACAGCGCGAGCTCCTGCTCGTGGGCGCCACGGGCGCGCAGAACGCCGCGGCCTTCAGCCCGGACGGCAGCGAGATCGCCACGGCCTCGGCGGACCGGCTCGGACGCATCTACTACAGCCAGGACGGGCGTTTGCTTGCGCCGCTCGCGGGCCACCGCGAGCCCGTTACCAGCATCGGCTTCGACCCGAGCGGACGCACGGTCGTCACCGGCTCGAGCGGCGGCACCGCGCGGCTCTGGGATGCGTTGCCGCAGGGGACGTTGAGCCCGATCTTCGAGGGCCGACAACCGGTGCAAGCGCTCTTCGCCGGGAGCGACCCCGTCAGCGTCTCCGGCCGCCGCGCCCGCATCCTCACCACCTCGGGGCAGGTGCTCGCCACAATCGCCATGTCGGCACCGATCGTCGCCGTCGTAGCTCAGCGGAACGTGGTCGCGGCGGTCGATGCCCGCGGGAACGTCGCTACCTCGAGCAGGAACGGCCTGCGCACCACGAGGCAGACCGGTCTGCGAGCCACCGCAATCGCATTCGGGAGCGGCGACAGGCTCCTCCTCGGAACGGCGGACGGGTCCGTTCTCGAAGGCCGCCGGAGCGATACACAGGACGTAGCCAGTCACGTGGGCGGGCGCATCCTCGAGATCTCGGCGGCACACGGCCGCTTCCTCGTCCGGCTCGCGGGCTCGGTGCGCGTCTACACGGACGCCGGCAAGCCCGTGAGCACGATCCGGACGACGGCGCTCCATGCCGTCCTCTCGCCGGGCGGCGGCGTCGTGGCGACGACGAGGGGCACGGTCGCCCAGCTGTGGGATGCCTCCACGGGGAGGCTCCTCCACACGCTGAAGGGCCACCGCTCGCTCGTCGACGACGCGGAGTTCTCGCCGAGCGGCCACGAGCTCGTCACCGTCAGCTACGACCACACCGGACGCATCTGGAGCGTCGGGAGCGGCCGGCTGCTGCACGTTCTCGTCGGTCACTTCTTCCCCGTCTACGCCGGCAGCTTCAGCCCCGACGGCCATTGGATCGTCACCGCGAGCCAGTTCACCGCCGGGCTCTGGAACGCGGACACCGGCCAGCTCCTCTTCTACCTCGGCCGCGACAGCGCGCCCCTGACCGGGGCGAGCTTCAGCCCGACGGGCAGCTGGATCCTCACCGGCAGCAAGGACGGCACCGCCCGCGTCTACGACTGCGTCATCTGCCAGCCGCTGAACGGGCTGGAGACCGCGGCCAGGGCCCGCATCCGCGCGCTGCGCTAGCGATCGACGGACGGCGGGGCGCAGCGCGGCTCGTGCACCTCGGCGAGCCGGAGCAGAAGCGCGTGGAGCGTCTCGCGTTGCTCCGCATCGAGCGGCGCGAGGAACTCGTCCTCGAGGCGTGCGGAAACCGTGCGCAGTCGAGCGAGCATCCGCTTTCCCTCGGCGGTGAGGCGCACGAGGTGGCGACGCCGGTCGTCGGGATCGCGCTTGCGCTCCACGAGGGCCTTCTCCTCGAGCTCGTCCAGGAGCCCGACGAGCGTGCCGCGGTCGTAGCCGAGCGCGTCGGCGATCGCCGCCTGCGTCTCGGGCGCCCCCTCGTCGAGCAGCGCGAGGATCGCGTGGTGATACGGGTTCAGCCCCTCCCGCTCGTAGACCTCGAGCGAGCGGCCCTTCGCCGTGAAGCCCAGGCGCTTGAGGAGAAAGAGGTTCGATGCGACCAGCTCGGCTGGAAGCCGCGGATCGGCCTTTGTATGGGCTTTGATGTCGATGCTCATCTCCTGGATATGGTAGCGCGACCAAGCGTTCCTCTCGTGTATAGTTGGTCATACCAACGATTGGAGGATCTGCTTGCTTCCCACGCTTCATCCTGTTTCTCCGCGGCGGCGCTGGAGCGCTCTGGCTCTCATCGTCACCGCTCAGTTCATGGTCATTCTCGACGTGGCGATCGTGAACGTCGCCCTCCCGTCGATCAAGTCCGATCTCGGCTTCTCGCAGACCGGGCTGCAGTGGGTGATCACCGCGTACGCGATTCTCTTCGGCGGAGCGCTCCTCCTCGGCGGCCGGCTCGCCGACCTGCTCGGGCGGCGGCGGATGTTCGTCGCGGGCCTGGCGCTCTTCGCCGTGAGCTCGCTGCTCTGCGGCATCGCCTGGTCGTCGGGCTCGCTCGTCGGCTTCCGCGCCCTGCAGGGGCTGGGAGGCGCGCTGCTCGCTCCGGCTGCGCTCTCGCTCTTGATGACGACGTTCGCCGAGGGGCGCGATCGCAACCGCGCACTCGGGATCTACGGCGCCGCCTCGGGTAGCGGCGCGGCCGCGGGCGTCCTGCTCGGCGGCGTCATCACCTCGTACCTCGGCTGGTCGTGGATCTTCTTCGTCAACGTCCCGGTCGGCGTCGCGGCGATCGCCCTCGCCCCCTTCCTGCTGCGTGAGAGCCGCGCGGACCTCGCGCACCGGCACTTCGACCTCGCGGGCAGCGCCTCCGTCACCAGCGGGCTCATGCTGCTCGTCTACGGGCTGACCCGCGCGACCTCGGACGGATGGGGCTCGCCCGTGACGCTCG
Organism: uncultured Actinomycetes bacterium; assembly: GCA_963748755.1. Taxonomy (GTDB): domain Bacteria; phylum Actinomycetota; class Thermoleophilia; order Gaiellales; family Gaiellaceae; genus Palsa-739. The sequence continues at coordinate 54,106 of CAVVKA010000003.1, read as the reverse complement.
GCCTGCTCGGCGGGGCGGCGGCGCTCGTCGCCGCGTTCGTCGCGATCGAGTCGCGCTCGCGCTCACCGCTCCTGCCGCTGCGGATCTTCCGCCTGCGCGCGCTGTCGGCGGCGAACGCGACGATGGCGATCGTCGGCGCCGTTGCCTTCTCGGAGTTCTTCCTCCTCACGCTCTATCTGCAGGACGTCCTCCACTACTCGGCCGTGCAGACCGGCGTGGCCTTTGTCGCCTTCGCCCTGACGGTGGTCGTCACGTCGAATGTGGCGCAGGCGGTCGTCGGGCGGGCCGGCGTCCGGGCGACGCTCGTCACCGGCCTCGGGCTCGCGGCGGTCTCGCTCGCCCTGCTGGCACGGCTGCCGGTGGACGGCCACTACTTCTGGGATCTCTTCCCGGCCTTCGTCCTCGGCGGCGCGGGCATGGGCTTCTCCTTCGTGCCGGTCACCATCGCCAGCCTCACCGGCGTCGACCGCTCCGACGCGGGCGTTGCCTCGGGGCTCGTGAACACGAGCCGCCAGATCGGCGGCGCGATCGGCCTCGCGACGGTCAGCACGATCGCGGCAACCGCCTCGTCGAGCTATGCGCACTCACATGCGCTCGCGATCACGAGCGCACCCGCGGCGGTCAACGGCTTCCAGACCTCGTTCGATGTCCTCGGCGGCCTGCTCGTCGCCGGGATCGTCATCGCCGGGGTCTTCCTCCGGCCCGCACGCCGGCAGGTGGAGGAAGCCGAGGTCGCGGAGCTGCCGGAGGCGGCATGACGGATGGCGACGCCCGCACGGCGCACCGGCGCCGCGTAGACGAGCTGCTTCGTGAGATCGACGACCAGCGCCGCCGGCAGCTCCTGCTCGAGGCCGCGGGGGCGCAAGCGCCCCTCCTCGAGCGGGAGGCTGAGCACACGCGCCGGCAGCTCGCCGAGCTCGTTCGCTAGTCGGCGAGGCCCTGCGCTCGCAGCTCGCCGAGCGCCTGCTGCGACTTGCCGAGCTCGAGGCCCATCCCGGCGAGGATGCGATCGGTCTTCGTGAACTGGACCCGGTCGTACTGGACGATCTGGAGACGATTGCCGCTCGGGTCGCGGACGTCGAAGAACGGGCCTGGAAGCACCTCGACGCCTGCTTCCTCGAGCGTGCGTCGTGCCGCCTCCTCGTCGTCGACGACGAGGCCGAAGTGCGGCTCCTCCGAGCGCGGCCCTCGCTGGAACAAGGCGATGAACTGGTCGCCCATCCGGAGGAACGCGGCACCGGGCACGTCGCGGTTCACATCCGTGGGCTGGAAGAGGTCGGTGTAGAAGGCGACGGCCTCCTCGATGTCGTCGACCTGCAGCGCGACGTGGTTGATCCCTACGAGGCGTGGCTTCATGTAGCCGCAAACGACGGAGCCCGCCCTCGCATGCCCGGACGCCGGGCGACGCGGGATGACGGCGCGCGGCTACGCTCGCCCCATGGCCGCCGCGCCCGCCAGTCCGTTGCTCTCGGCCTCCCAGCTGGCGAAGCTCGGAGGGCTGGGAGAGGAGCGGACGGCCGGAATCGGAGACGTCCTGTACCGCGTCGGTGACGAGACGTATCCATTCATCGCGATCGAGGAGGGCGAGGTTGCCATTCTCGACGCCGCCGGCAACGAGCTCGTCCGGCACGGCCCTTCCGGCTTCCTCGGCGAGCTGAACCTCCTCTCCGGCCAGACCGTCTTCGTCACCGCGGTCGTGACGCAGCCGCTGCGATACATCGCCGTCGACCGAGACGTCCTGCGCGGATTGCTCTTCGATGACGCTCCGCTCAGCGATCTCGTCCTGTCCACGTTCATCGAGCGGAGGGAAGCGCTGCAGCGGGTCGCGGGCATCGGGCTCGAGATCGTCGGGCCTCGCAGCTCCGAGGCCACGATGCGGATGCTCGCATTCGCCCGTGCGAACCGGCTCCCGTTCACCTGGCACGAGGAGGCGCCCCCGGGTGGCGAGGAGCCTCCCCTCGTTCGGCTCCCTGGCGGCGCCGAGCTGCAGCATCCCTCGAGCGGAGACGTGCTGCGGGCGCTCGGGATCGGCCGCGAGCTCGAACGGCGCGAGGACGTCGATCTGCTCGTCGTCGGCGGCGGCCCGGCGGGGCTTGCCGCGGCCGTGTACGGTGCCTCGGAAGGGCTCGACACTCTCCTGGTCGAGAGCACGGCGCTCGGCGGCCAGGCCGGATTGTCCCGCAGGATCGAGAACTATCTCGGCTTCCCGGCCGGGATCAGCGGCAACGAGCTCACGAGCCGCGCGGTCTCCCAGGCGCGCAAGTTCGGCGCGCGGCCCGCGACTCCGTTCCGCGCGATCGGGCTCGACCCCGGCGACGGTCGCCACCTCGTGCATCTCGAGGAGGGACATGACATCGGCGCGCGCGCAGTGGTGCTGGCGACCGGTGCCGACTATCGGCGGCTCCCGCTCGAGGAGCTCGGTGAGTACGAGGGGCTGAGCGTGTTCTACGCGGCCGGGCCACCCGAGGCACAGCTCTGCGGAGCGTCCCGGGTCGCGGTGGTCGGCGGCGGCAACTCCGCCGGCCAGGCCGCAGTCTGGCTCGCCCGTGGCGGAGCGCTGGTCACGCTTCTCCACCGCCGCTCCGATCTGCGCGAGACGATGTCGGACTACCTGATCCAGGAGCTCGAGCGGTACGGGGTCTTGGTTCGCGATCGCAGCGAGATCGCCGAGCTCCACGGCCGCGATGGTCGCCTCGAGGCGGTGACGCTCACCGACGGCACTCGCCTGCCGTTCTCGTTCCTGTTCCTCTTCCTCGGCGCCCGGCCGTGCACGGAGTGGCTCGGTGACGCCGTCGCCCGGCACGCCGACGGCTTCCTCCTCACCGGCGACGCTGCCGGAGCCGACAACCTGCTCGAGACCAGCGTGCCGGGCATCTTCGCCGCCGGCGACGTCCGCTCCGGCTCGACGAAGCGGTGCGCGGCCGCCGTGGGGGAGGGCTCCATGGCCGTCCAGTTCGTGCACGAGCACCTGGCCGCACAGCCGGCGGCAGTGCGATGAGCGCCGGCGTCTGCACCCACGTGGACGAGGTCGCGCTGCGCGAGCTCCCCGCCGAGGTCGGGGGCTGCGAGGATTGTCTGCGGACGGGCGGCAAGTGGCTCCACTTGCGCATCTGTCTCACCTGCGGCCACGTCGGCTGCTGCGACGACTCGCCGAACCGGCACGCGACCGCCCACCATCACGCCACGTCGCACCCGATCATCCGCTCGCTCGAGCCGGGCGAGGACTGGAGCTGGTGCTACGTCGACGACGTCGCGCTCCTGATCCAGGTCACCGGCGAGACTCGCATCCCGCCGTCGCCCCTCCTGCAGTGAGCGGGCCTCCGTACACCGGGCACTGCCTTTGCGGAGGCGTGCGGTTCGAGGTCGCGGAGGAGCCGCAGGGCGCCGGCTACTGCCACTGCACGCGTTGCCAGCGCCGCACCGGAACTGCCGCTTCCGCGCAGGCGCGGCTCGTGCCCGGGTCGTTCCGTCTCCTCGCCGGCGAGGAGCTGATCCGCGAGTACGCGCCGGGCGACGGTTGGCCGAAGTGCTTCTGCTCTGTCTGCGGCAGCGCGCTCTGGAGCAATTACCCCGAGACCGGAGAGGTCGGGAGCGTGCGCCTCGGGCTATTCGACCCGGGTCATGGGATCCGGCCTCAGTGGCACACGTACGTCGACAACGCGTGCGAGTGGGAGCCGATCCCCGACGACGGTCTCGAGCGCTACCCCGCAGAGAAGGCGCGCTAGGCGCTAGCCGATCCCGCTGTCCAGATCGCGCTGGGCAGGGTGCGACGGCCGGCCGAAGTAGAACCCCTGCGCCTGCTGACAGCCGAGCCGGCGCACGAGCGCGTGCTGCTCGGGAGTCTCGATCCCCTCCGCGACGAGGTTGAGCTCCAGTGCCTGGCCGAGGTCGATGATGCCCTTGAGCAGGACGAGATCGCCGTTCTGGCTCCCGGCGTTCGCCGTGAAGCTCCGGTCGATCTTGACGACGTCGATGGGGAACTGCCTCAGGTAGCTGAGCGACGCATAGCCCGTGCCGAAGTCGTCGAGGGCCAGCACGACCCCGAGCTCCTTGATCCTCTGGAGCGTCCGGGCGACGCGGTCGTCCGACGCGAGCAGGGTGCTCTCCGTCAGCTCGAGCGTGAGGAGGCTGGGCAGGAGGGCCGAGGAGTCGAGTGCGCGGCTGACGTGGCGGAAGAAGTCGGGGTGGTGGAGCTGGCGCGCCGAGACGTTCACCGACATGTGCATCGGGCGGCCGTGCAGCTGGTAGAGGCGGGTCGCCTCGGTGCATGCCTCGGTGAGCACCCATTCGCCCAGGCCGACGATGAGGCCAGTCTCCTCGGCGAGCGGGATGAACTCGGCGGGCGGAAGCTCGCCTGCGGTCGGATGCTCCCAGCGGACGAGCGCCTCGTATCCCGTGATCTGGTTCCGCTCGAGATCGACGACGGCCTGGTAGTCGAGCCGGAACTCCTCGCGACCGATGCCCTCGCGCAGCTCCGCGATCCTCTGGGAGCGCTCGACGGCGACGCGGTCGAGCTGGGCGTCGAAGAATGCGTAACCGATCTCGGAGTGGTTCTTGGCGCGGTACATGGCGATGTCGGCCTCTCTGATGAGCGCCTCGTCGTCGTTGCCGAAGGCGATGCCCACGCTGGCGCTCGTGTAGAGCGATCCCGAGCCGCTCTCGAGCGGCCTCCCGATCTCCTCGAGGAGCCGCTCGGCGACGCCGACCGCTTCCTCCGGCGTGACGGGCTCCGTCAGGACGACGGCGAACTCGTCGCCGCCGAGGCGGGCCGCCGTGTCGCCGGGGCGCACCGCGTGCTCGATCCGCCGGCCGATCTCGTGCAGCACCTCGTCTCCGAGGTCGTGCCCCCAGCGGTCGTTGATCCCCTTGAAGTCGTCGAGGTCGATGTACAGCAGCCCGGTCGCGTGCCCGTCGTCGTGGCGGAGCTTGATCGCGTGCCGGAGGCGCTCGTGGAAGAAGGCGCGATTCGCGAGACCGGTCAGCGCGTCGTAGAGCGCGAGCTGCCGGAGCTGCTTCTCCGCTTCGCGCTCGCGCGTGATGTCGAGGAGGTAGCCGTGCAGGTAGAGCGGCTTCCCCTCCTCGTCGAGCACGATCACGCCCTCGTCGCGGAGGTGGACGACGCGGCCGTCGCGGGCGATCAGCCGGTACTCGAGGCTGAGCGGCTCGTGGGTCGTCTGCGTGTGCACGTGAGCGGCCAGCACCCGCTCCCTGTCCTCGGGATGGAGCAATCGCTTGAACAGCTCACCGTCCGTCGCCCACTCCTCGACGCTGTAGCCGAGCATCGGCTCGATCTGCCGGCTCGTGAAGATGTTCGAGCTGATGGAGTCGAGCTCGTCGACGTAGACGACGAGCGGGAGCTGCTCGATCAGCGTGCGGTAGCGGCGGCCGACCTCGTCGGCGGACAGGTCGTCGTCGCGCTCGCGGAAAGAGACCGGCGCCACAGTCACCATCACGGAATCGGCGAAGCCGGCTCGCGGCGCCTCCCCCGGACGGGGTATCGGTACCGCCAAAAGGGGGGCCGCCCGGCCCTGTCGGGCCGGGCGGCATCATTTCTTTCGTCCCGCTACGCCGACAGGCAGAGGGCCTGCACGGTCAGCGTCCTGGTGGCGCCGGAATTGTTCCAGCCTCGCACTGCTGCCGACTGGAGGAAGAAGAACTGGTCCTGCACATGGAGCCCCGTGTTCACGGCGCTCCAGAGATAGCCCATTCCGACGATCTTCTCGCCGGAGAGGCAGCTGACGAGGAGCAGTCCGCTCGAAGCGTCCGCGATGTCCAGGGTGTCGCTCCGTACGGTCAGGGTGCCGAGCTTGCTTGCGGTCACCGCTCCGGCCGCCAGGTCACTCGTACCTACTTGGCCGTCGGCGATCTGGCCGGAGTTCACGGCGTCGTCGGCGATCTTTCCCGTCGTCACCGCTTTGTCGCCGATCTTCGCCGTGGTCGCCGAGCCGTCGGCGAGTTGGCCAGTCGTAACCGCATTGTCCGCTATCAGCCCGGTAGTGATCGCCTTCGCGGCGATGTTGCCTGTTCCGACGGCGCCCGACGCGATGTTCGTGCCGCTCACGGCACCGCCGGCGATCTTGGCATGTGTGACGGAGCCGTTGGCGAGCTTGGCGGTCGTGACCGATGCCTTCTTGATCTTCACTCCGGTCACGGCGTTCTTCTTCAGCTGCTTCGTGCCGACGCTGTTCCTGGGCAGGCTCGTCGCGGCGTATGTCGTCCCACCGAGCGCGACGAACAGCGCGATCAGTGAGATGACGAAAGCCGGGCTGGGTGCCCTCAGACGCTTTATCAATGCCCCTCCTCGCGAGTAGACGGCGTACGTGACGTTCGCGAGGGACTCTCAACTCCGCAACGACCGGAGTCAAGCCCTACGACTCGCCCGTGTCCTCAGCTGTAGTCGGCTCTGCCGTACAGCGTGCAACCGACGAACTTGTTGTAGTACGTGGGCGAGCCGCTGTTTCCCCAGTCGAAGCCGTAGGACATGGTCACGACGTGCCCGTCGACAGTCGCGTAGACGATCTGTCCCGAGCCTTCACGGTGTGCGCCGTCGCCGTCGACCAGCGAGGCGCTCGACGTGTCGTCGAACTGGTGGACGTTCTTGAAGAAGGCGGTGGCGCTGGCGTTGCCCTGGAGCCGGAACTCGGAGTTCTGTGCGTTCGTTCCCTTCGCATCGACCGTGATGTTGCTCGAAGCGTCGCAACTCCCGGTGATCGTCAATCCCTCCGCGCTGAAGATCGTCTGGGTCGCGGTGCCGGGCGGCGCCTTCCACTGGATGACCTTCACGGTCTGACCGCCCACCGTGGCGGCGTTGGTCGCGTTGGTGGCGCTCGTCGCCGAGTCGGCGCTCGCAGCGTGCTTCGCGTTCGGGACGTTGAGCCCGTGGGTGTTGAGCTTGGCCGCCGTGACCGCGCCGTTCTTGATCTTCAGGGCCGTGACGGCGTTCTTTTTCAGCTGCTTCGCGCCGACACTCGCCTTCGGCAAGGTGATCGCGGCATAGCTCGTTCCGCCGAGCGCGACGAACAGCGCGATCAGCGAGATGACGAGCGCCGGGCTAGGTGCCCTCAACCGACGCTTCATGGTCGCTCCTCCTCGCGGTAGACGCCGTACCCGGGTGCCGTACTCGGAGGGGGAGTCTAGGGAGCAGGTCCGACGGAGCCCCCCGATTTCAGGAGCCCCCTCGGCTACGTGATGGCTCGGTCGCTCAGGTTCAGGCGGGCACCTTCGAGGGATCGGGGACGATCCGGATGTAGGGTTTGGGCTCCTCCCACTCGCCGAACAGCTCCTTCGCCTCGTCGTTCGAGACCGAGCCGGCGATGATCACGTCGTCTCCCGGCTGCCACTGGGCCGGCGTCGACACCTTGTGGCCCGCGGTGAGTTGGAGGGAATCGATCACCCGCAGCACCTCGTCGAAGTTGCGGCCGGTCGTCATCGGGTAGACGAGCACGAGCTTGATCTTCTTGTCCGGGCCGATCACGAAGACGTTGCGCACGGTCTGGTTGTCGGCCGGAGTCCGTCCCTTCGCCTCGCCCTCGAGGCCCGCCGGCAGCATCCCGTACAGCTTCGCCACGGTGAGATGAGGATCGCCGATGAGCGGATAGTTGGGCGCCGTGCCCTGCGTCTCCTCGATGTCCTTCGCCCACGCCTCGTGGTCCTCGGCGGCGTCGACGGACAGGCCGATGATCTTCACGTTCCGTTTGTCGAACTCCGGCTTGATGCTCGCCATGTAGCCGAGCTCGGTCGTGCACACCGGGGTGAAGTCCTTCGGGTGGGAGAAGAGCACCACCCACGAGTCGCCGATCCAATCGTGGAAGTTGATCGTCCCTTCGGTTGTCTGCGCCTCGAAGTCGGGCGCGGTGTCGCCGATCGTCAGTGCCATTACTACCTCCTTTGAAGCGACCCTAACGGTCGCGCCGAAGGCATCGCAAACGATGATGCCCAGCGGTCGGCCAGCGTCCGGGTTGTCGGTCCGGGATGCTCCCGGGCAATGAGGCTCGGTGTGGAAGCGGCGCTCGTGCGGGGCGAGCTCGTTCCGGGTGACGTCGACGTCGAGGACGGCCGCGTCGTGGCGGCCGGTCTCGCTCGCGGCCCGCGCGGACGAGTCGCGATCCCCGGCTTCGTCGACCTTCAGGTAAACGGCTACGGCGGGGTCGACTTCCTCACCGCCTCGGGCGACGACTACCGACGCGCGGGTGAGGCGCTGCTGCTCGGCGGCGTAACCGCCTACCAGCCGACGTTCATCTCGGCGGCGGAGGAGACGACGGTCGAGGCGCTGCAGGCGATGCCGACCGCCGCGCCCGGCCCGCGGATCCTCGGCGCGCACCTCGAAGGGCCGTTCCTCTCACCCGACCACCCCGGGGCGCATCCGCTCCGCCACCTGCGATCGCCCGACGTCGCGCCGCTCGACCGGCTCCTCGCTGCGGGTGTCGTCACCCAGATGACGCTCGCGCCCGAGCTGCCCGGTGCGGACGCACTCGTCGAGCGCCTGCGGGAGCGCGGCGTCGCGGTCTCGGCCGGACACACGAACGCGAGCGCGGCCGAGGCTCACCGAGCCTTCGACCTCGGGGTCGGGGGAGTCACGCACGTCTTCAACGCAATGCGCCCCCTCGCCGCGCGCGATCCCGGGATCGCCGGAGCGGCCCTGACTCGCGCCGGCGTCGTGATCGCGACGATCGTGGACGGCCGGCATCTCGCCGACGAGACCGTCCGGCTGGTCTGGGCCTGCGCGGCCGGCCGGGTCGCGCTGATCACCGACGCGACGGCGGCTGCCGGAGCCGACGGCGGTGACGGCACGTTCCAGCTCGGCGAGGTCGGCGTCGCGGTCGAGGACGGAGTCGCGAGGCGCGAGGACGGCACGCTTGCCGGCACGGTGCTGACCATGATCGAGGCGGTGCGAAACCTCCACGCGCTCGGCGTCCCCTTCGAGCAGGCGGTGGGCGCGGCGACGGAGGTGCCGGCCCGCTTCCTCGGCCGCGGCGACATCGGGTCTCTCGAGCCAGGGGGGCGCGCGGACGTCATCGTCCTCGACGACCGGCTCGAGATCCAGGCGGTCCTCTGCTCGGGGCGGAACGGCATCGTGGCTCGAGACTGAGTCGCCCGGAGCCGCGCGATTTCCGCGCAAAGCTCGTGGGTATCTGCGGCCGGTGCCCCGAGACCCTCGCCGTCCCCATTCACATGGATCTCATATGAACCGCTCCACACCGATCCGTACGCTGCCCAGGTGAACCGGCTCCGGTCGCCCAGGCGCCACGCAGACTGGACGCACGCGGAGGATCGCCGGTCGCTCTTCGTCGTCTCCCTGCCGCGCTCACTCTCGAGCCTTCTGTACGGCGCGGCGGCACGTGCGGTCGGCCTCGCAGAGCCGGCCTGGACGAGCGACGGAGAGATCCTCAATCGCGACCGTGTGCCGCAGCGGTTGCAACACCTGGCCCCGGCTGACGAGCGCTTCAGCCTGCTCGGCTCGGCGCCGGATTCCTTCGCCCACCTGACGAGCTACCTCGACCGCACTGCGCTGCGGCAGGGCTTCGCGTACAAGGACGTCGTCCAGCCTTTCGTGATCGGCGGCTGGGAGGGGCTCGGCGACTTCAACGTCCTCAAGGTGCGCCGGAGCGTGGCGGAGGTCGCGTACACGATGCTGAGACGGCAGTGGTTGTATCCCGCGAGCGCCGCGAGCGTGTTCGACGCGCATCCCTGGGCGCTCGTGGAGGGGCTGGTCCGTGCCGACGCGGTGCTCGACGCGCTGCCGGGCGAGACGGTGGGCTACGCGGAGGCCGTGCTCGGTCACGACCCGCTCCAGCGTGCGCTCAGCCGCCTCTATCCCGATGCGCCGCTCGCGCGGCTCGACTACATCGACCGCGGCTTTGTCCGGACGCGCCGCCGCCTCGAGGCCGAACGGCGCGACTCGCTCGTCTTCCGGCGGCTCGAGTGGATCGTCGCGGAGGTCCGGGAGCGGTTGCGCTTCGACGATCCACGCAAGGAGATCGCCGAGGCGCTCCCCTAGCCCTCAGGCCGAAGGCGCCGAGGCCAGGCGGCGTAGGAAGGGGAGGGCGAGCAGCCCGATGACGAGGGTCGGCAGGACGATCACCCCGCGGTAGAGCAGCACAGCCGCTACGACATGCGTGTTCGAGGCGCCGAAGCCGACGAGCGTGCCGATCATCCCCAGCTCCACGACCCCGATGCCCCCGGGCGTGAGCGGCAACGAGCTGATCACGCGTCCGATCGCCCAGGCGAGGAACGTCTCGCTTGGCGGCAGGCTGCTCAACGGGACCCCCACGGCCCGGAGGGACAGCTCGAACACGAGGTAGGCGGTCAACTGGTTGGCGAGCGTGGCGATGGTCAGCATCGGCCAGCGGCGCCGGAGCAGTACGAGCCGCTCCGCGCGCAGCCTCACGAGGGCTTCCCCGCTCCAGTCCGGAGGGTCTCTGTGGAGGATTCGCGCGACCCGGGTCGCTAAGCGCGCAGCGACGTCGCCGAGTCGCTGGGCCGCCGCCGCGCTTCGCAGCGCCGCGACCGCGATCCCCACGATGACCGCGCCGCCGACGGCGCTCGCGCCGGCGATCGCGGCCGTCGAGCCCGACAGACGGCCGGTCGCAAAGACGAGAATTGCTCCGACCAAGGGGTAGACGAGGATCGTCACCTGGCTCCAGATGCCGGTGACTGCGACGGCGAAGCCGGCGTGTCCGCGATCCACGCGCAGCCTGCGGAGGAAGCCGAACGAGAGCGCCATTCCGAGCGGAGCGCCTCCCGGGAAGACGGTCGTCAGCGCCGTCGAGGCCTGCGTGAAGGCGAGCGCCCCGAGGAACGACAGCTGCGGGAGAACCGCCTGCCACGGCAGCGCGGTCGTCACGACGTCGAGCAGTGCTGCAGCCGCGAGACCCAGCGCCCACGGCACGGAGACGGTCGCGAGCCGGTGCGCGACGCTCCCGTAGCTCGCGATGCGCGGGACGACCTCGGCGAAGACCGCGGCGGCGAGCGCGACGCCGAGCGCGAAGCGGAGGACGGCCCGGCGGCGACGCCGCATGGCCCCAGTCTATGAACCCAGTCCGGGAACGGGATGCGCGAGTCCGCACTGCTAGCCTCACGCTCCGATGAAGGTCCTGGTCACCGGCGGCGCCGGCTTCATGGGCGCCCATGTCGCCCGCCACCTTCTCGCTGCCGGCCACGAGGTGATCGTCGTCGACGACCTCAGTGGTGGCTACGAGGCGAATGTGCCCGCCGAGGCAACGTTCGTCGACGGCTCGGTCACCGACCCCGAGCTCGTCGACGAGTTGTTTCGGACGCACGAGTTCGCGCACGTCTTCCACCTCGCCGCCTACGCCGCCGAGGGGCTCTCGCACTTCATCCGGCGCTTCAACTACACGAACAACGTTCTCGGATCGGTCAACGTGCTCAACGCCGCGCTCCGAGCCGAGAGCGTCGAGCGGTTCGTCTTCGCCAGCTCGATCGCCGTCTATGGGCCCGCGCAGACGCCGATGTCCGAAAACGTCGTCCCGGAGCCCGAGGATCCGTACGGGATCGCGAAGTACGCGGTCGAGCTCGACCTGGCCGCAGCGCAGAGGATGTTCGGGCTCGACTACACGATCTTCCGGCCGCACAACGTCTACGGCGAGCTGCAGAACCTCGCCGACCCGTACCGGAACGTGATCGGGATCTTCATGAACCAGGTGATGGCCGGGAAGCCGATGACGGTCTTCGGCGACGGCTTGCAGACGCGGGCCTTCACGCACATCGACGACGTCGCGCCGCTGATAGCCCGCTCGATCGAGGTCCCGGAAGCCGCAAATGAGGTCTTCAACGTCGGCGCCGATACGCCGTACAGCGTCGTCGACCTGGCCCACGAGGTCGCGCGGGCGTTCGACGTCGCCGAGCCGGAGATCGAGTTCCTGCCGGCGCGGAAGGAGGTCGTCCACGCCTTCTCCGATCATGCGAAGCTGCACCGCGTCTTCGGCCAGGAGCCGACCGTGCCGCTCGAGGAGGGCTTGCGCCGGATGGCGGAGTGGGCACGTGAGACGGGCGTGCGCGATCCGATCCGCTTCGAGAGCGTCGAGGTCTTGAGAAACATGCCTCCCTCCTGGACGGCCGGTCTGACGCAGACGGCCTAGAGCTCGTAGTGCCGGACGTCTCCGTCTCGCTCGTCAACACGAACTCGCGCGAGCTCCTCCTCGCCTGCCTCGAGTCGCTGCCTGCGAGCGAGGTGGAGATCGTCGTCCTCGACAACGCCTCGGAGGATGGGTCGGCGGCCGCGGTTCGCGAGCGCTTCCCCACCGTCCGCGTGATCGAGCAGCGGCACCGGGCGGGCTTCGGCGCCAACCACAACACCGTGATCCGCGCCACCACCGGCCGCTACGTCTTCGTCCTCAACGAGGACACGACGAGCGAGGACTGGGGCTTCGAGCGGATGGTCGCCCACCTCGACGCGAGCCCGCGGGTCGCCGCGCTGGGGCCGCGGCTCGTCTACCCCGACGGGCGCTCGCAACCCTCGGCCTGGCGCTTTCCGTCTCCGACGGCCGCCGCTCTCGGCCTCCTCACGCTGGGCCGCGCGGGGATCGTCCAGTCCGGCGGGACCGAGACGCGCGACGTCGACTGGGCCATGGCCGCCGCGCTCCTCCTCCGCCGCGAGGCGCTCGAGGAAGTCGGGCTCTTCGACGAGGAGTTCTTCATCTACTCCGAGGAGACGGATCTCTCGCGCCGCCTGTGCCGCGCGGGCTGGCGCACGCAGTACTTCCCGCAGGTGACCGTCGTCCATCACGAGTCGCAGTTCAGCGCAGGGATCCCCGAGCGCCGGATCAACGAGATGTGGCGCGGCAGGCACCGCTACTGGCGGAAGCACCACTCTGCGCCGGGCGCCCACGCTGCAGCGCTCGTCACGGGCGCGCAGTACGCGGCGCGTTCGCTGCTCCGGGCCGGCGACCCGGACTTCGCGGCGCGGATGCGGCTGCATGCGCGCGACGCGATCAAGGTCCGTGGGCCCGGCCTCCGCGAGCTAGCGGAGGACTGGAACCGCGAGCACCAAATTCCCTAGGAGGGCTTGGCGGAAGGCCGCTCGCCGGCGGCTCAGCCTGACTTTCGCTAAGCCGTCTGGCGCGGGGATCCACGTTCGGGCACACTTGCCCCCTCAGTCACCGACGCCCCGGGGGGACCGTGACGGCGGCACAGCGCGAGAGGTCGAGCAAGTCCGAAGCGCCCAGGAAGCCCGAAGCAATTCGGGCGTCCCGCGCGCACCGGCCTCCGCATCTCGTCCAGGGGACGTGGCGCAGCCGCGTCCGACATCGCCCCGACCCCGGCGGCGGTAGCGGCGGAGGCCGGCCCGAGGAACAGGCGCCCGTGGTCCTTCTCGTCGACGACGAACGGGCGATTCGCACGATCTGCCGCGTCAACCTCGAGGGCGACGGCCTCGCGGTGACCGAGGCGCCGGACGGCGCCGAAGCGCTCGCGGAGGTCAGGCGCGCGCGACCGTCGCTCGTCCTCCTCGACGTGATGATGCCGGGCATCGACGGCTGGAGCGTCGCCGAGCGGCTCGCCGCCGACGACGCGACGCGCGACATCCCGGTCGTGTTCCTCTCGGCGCGTGCGGCGCACGAGGATCGCCTGCGCGCGCAGGAGCTCGGCGCGGTCGGCTACGTCGTCAAGCCGTTCGACCCGATCGAGCTCGCCGGAGTCGTGCGAGCTGTCCTGGAGCGCATCGCGCGCGGCGAGCGCGAGCAACTGAATCGCGAGCTGTCGGAGCGAGAGTGATCGCCGACGCCGCGCCGCACGGGCACGCGGATGCGGCCCGGTCGCCGCACCTGACGATGCGTTACGTCACGGCCGCCGCGGTCGCGCTCGGCGCCCCGGGGCTCGTCACGCTGCTCGCCTTCACGAGCGTCCGCACCGTCATCCCCGGGCTGCTGTACACGGTGGCGATCATCCTCGCCACCGCCGCCGGGGGCCGGGTCGGCGGCCTCGCCGCGGTCGGCGCTTCCGTCTATCCCTTCTTCCATTTCTTCGCCTCGCGCTACGACCGCAGCCAGCTCAATGCCGAAGGCGCCACCGCCCTCGTCGTGTTCGTCGTGGCGGCCCTGTTCGGCAGCGAGGTGCTCGGGCGCGAGCGGGCTGCGCGCGAGCGGGCAGAGCGGGTGGTGCGGGAGAGCAGGAGTGCACTCGATGCGGCAGGGCGGCTGCAGTACGTCGCGGATGCGCTCGCGACTGTGCACACCCCGCAGGAGGTGCTTGACGCAGTCCTCACGGAAGGCGTTCGCGCGGCCGAGGCTCGAGGCGGGCTGATCGCCACGCTGAGCGCCGACGGCGAGTGGCTCGAGGTGATCGCATCCCGCGGGTACGACCTGCGGTACATCGAGCCGTTCCGGCGCTTCCCAGTGAGCGGCAACTTCCCGCTTTCGGAAGCGGTGCGCACGGGCGAGGGCGTCTTCATCCGCTCGGAGGCGGAGCGGGACGAGCGCTACCCGGAGCTGGCCGGCCGCTCGCAGCCGGGGCACGGGCTCGTCTGTGTGCCGCTCTCCGGAGAGCGCGGCCCGATCGGCGGCCTCGTCTTCTCCTTCCCGACCGACCAGGACTTCCCGCCCGACCGGCGCGCGCTCAAGATCGCACTCGGGCGGCAGGCTGCTCTCGCCCTCGAGCGGGCGCGGTTCTCCGCAGCCGAGAAGACGCTGCGCGAGCGGCTCTCCTTCCTCGGCGAGGCGACAGCGCTGCTCACCTCGTCGCTCGAGCTCGAGCGGACGCTCGAGCGCCTGACGGAGCTCGCGGTGCCGCTGCTCGCCGACTGGTGCTCGATCTCGATGCTCGTCGAGGAGACGGGGGAGATCGACCAGGTCGTGGTCGCCCACCAGGATCCCGAGCGCAAGCGCTGGGCAGAGTCGTTCCGCGAACGCAGCCGTACCGTCCGGGTCGACGACGAGTTCGACCTGACGGCCCGGGTCATCCGCACCGGAGAGCCGGTCTTCCTCCGCGAGGTGCCGCAGGAGCTGCTCGAGGAAGCCGTGCGGCGGGATCCCAGCGCGGCGGAGGCGCTCGCGGAGATCTCGATTCGCAGCGCGATCACCGTGCCGCTTCGCACGGGCGAGCAGACGTTGGGCGCCCTCACGCTCGTCTCCGAGGAGAGGGCGCTCGAGGACTCCGACTTCGAGCTCGCGCAGGAGCTCGCCGCGCGCGCGGCCATCGCGGTCGAGAACGCGCGGCTCTACCGCGAGGCGGAGCGCCGGGCGGAGGCTGCGCTCGCTCTCGCCTACGTCGGCGACGGCGTGGTTCTGCTCGACCGGGACGGCCGGGTCCGCTTCTGGAACGCGGCCGCCGCCGCGATCACCGGCGTCCGGGAGGCGGATGCGATCGGGCGGAAGCCGGCCGAGGCCGTGCCGGCCTGGGAGGAGCTGACCCGGCTGGCAGAGCTCGCCGACGCAGAGACACCCGAGCGCGCGCGACCGGTGACCGTGCCGCTCGGGACGGCGGCGGGCGACCGGTGGGTCGCGGTCACCGGCGTGGCATTCGACGAGGGCATCGTCTACGCGTTGCGCGACGTCAGCGACGAGCAGGCCTTGGAGCGGGCGCGGAGCGACTTCGTCGCGACCGCCTCGCATGAGCTCCGCACGCCGCTCGCCGCGGTGTACGGCGCCGCCCGCACGCTGCGGCGCACCGACATCGAGATCCCGGCCGAGCAGCACGACCGCTTCCTCGAGATCATCGTCAGCGAGACCGAGCGGCTGACGGCGATCGTCTCCCAGATCCTGATCGCCGGCCAGCTCGAAGAGGGCCGTGTGGACCTGACGACCTCCGCAACCGACCTCAGGCCGCTCGCCGAGAGCGTCCTCGACTCGGCCCGGCTGCGCACGCCCGAGCACATCGAGCTACGGCTCGAGCAGAACGGCGCTCCTGCGGTCGCGCTCGCGGACGAGGACAAGCTCCGGCAGGTGCTCGTCAACCTCCTCGACAATGCCGTCAAGTACTCGCCGGACGGAGGGCATGTGGTGGTCGAGCTTGCAGGAGGCCAAGGTCGAGTCCGCCTGGAGGTCCGCGATCGCGGGCTCGGCATCCCGCCGGCCGAGCACGAGCGGATCTTCGAGAAGTTCTACCGGCTCGATCCCGCCCTCACCCGCGGAGTCGGCGGCAGCGGCCTCGGTCTCTTCATCTCGCGCGAGCTCGTCTCCCGGATGGGCGGACGGCTCACGGTCCGGTCGCAACCCGGCGACGGAGCTGCCTTCGTCGTCGATCTGCCCGCCGCTTAACCGGATCTCATATCTGACGGCAAACTTAGAGCCGAAATGCTCGTACTCGTCGTAGACGACGACCGCGCGGTGCGCGAGGCGCTCGAGCGTGCGCTGCAGCTGCACGGCTACGAGGTCGCGCTGGCATCCGACGGCGACTCCGCGCTCTCCGCGGTGGACACGCGCACACCCGACGCGGTCGTCCTCGACGTGATGATGCCCGGGCTCGACGGTCTCGGTGTGACGCGCCGGCTCCGCCGGGAGGGAAACCGCATCCCGATCCTCCTGCTCACCGCGCGCGACGCCGTCGGCGACCGGGTGGAAGGGCTCGACGCCGGCGCCGACGATTACCTCCCGAAGCCGTACGACCTCGAGGAGCTTCTCGCGCGGCTGCGCGCGCTCCTCCGCCGCTCGAAGCCGGAGGAGCCGGGAGCGGTGCTGCGCTTCGGCGACCTGAGCCTCGACCTCGGCTCGATGGACGCCCGGCGCGGTGGCCGGCGCTTCGAGCTGACGACGACGGAGGCGAACCTGCTCGAGCTGTTCATGCGCAATCCGCGCCAGGTGCTGCCGCGCTCGCTCATCTACGAGCGCGTCTGGGGCTACGACTTCAGCCACTCCTCGAATGCGCTCGACGTCTACGTCGGCTACCTCCGCCGAAAGACCGAGGCCGAGGACGAGCCGCGGCTGATCCACACCGTTCGCGGCACGGGCTACGTTCTGCGCGAGCCGTGACCCTCCGTGCACGTCTGACCCTCGTGGCCGCCGGTGTGGTGGCCGTCGTCGTGGCGCTCGCCTGCGCGACGACGTACTTCGTGATGCGGCACGAGTTGCGGGTTCAACTCGACAGCTCACTCAAGAAGGCGGTGCAAGCAGTCCAGGCCAACCCGACCGCGTACACGGGCCCAGAGGACTTCGGGGGAAACCTTGCCGAGGTGATAGACCCGACGGGCCGGGTACAGGCGGCCAGCTTTCACGTCGAACCGGACGCCCGCGTCCTTGCTGTAGCGGCCGGAACACGACCCGGCTTCTTTCGTGACATAACTGTTCGTGCGGTCGGCCAGGTGGTTCACCTTCGCGAACTGGTCGCACCGCAACCCGTGCTCTTCGGTCCTCCCGGCGCGGTCATCGTGTACAAGGATCTGCAAGAGACGAACCGCGCCCTCGAGCGCCTCCGGCTGATCCTCATCATCGTCTCTCTCGGTGGGATCGGCGCCGCCGCGGCGGCCGGCGCCCTCGTCTCGGGCGCCACCCTCGCTCCGGTGCGCCGGCTGACCGCGGCGGCCGAGCGAATCGCGGAGACGGGCGAGCCGAGCGAGCGCGTACCGGAGGGAGGGCGCGGCGAGCTCGCCGCCCTCGGTGCGTCGTTCAACACGATGCTCGCCGCGCTCGAGGAGTCGCTCGAGACGCAACGCCGCTTCGTCGCCGACGCTTCGCACGAGCTGCGCACGCCGCTGACGAGCCTGCAGACGAACATCGACGTCCTGCGCGGCGACATCGAGCTCGCGCCGGACCAGCGGCGGAGGCTGCTCGACGACCTGGACCGCGAGTCGCAGGAGATGCGGTCGCTCATCGCCGGGCTGCTCGAGCTCGCCCGCGGCGGCGGCGCGCAGGTCGAGAAGGCCGAGTTCCAGCTGGACGAGCTCGTCGAGGACTCCCTCGAACGGGCTCGGGCCCGCTTCCCCGCGGTCGAGTGGGAGGCCGACCGCCTCGAGCCGACCGTCGTCGACGGCTACCGCGAGCGAATGGAGCGCGCCGTCTGGAACCTGCTCGAGAACGCCGGCAAGTGGAGCGGCGAGGGCGGCTCGGTCGAGGTCTCGCTCGCCGGAGGGGAGCTCCAGGTGCGCGACCACGGGCCCGGTTTCGCCGAGGAGGATCGGCCCCTCGTCTTCGATCGCTTCTACCGCTCGGTGGCGGCGCGTTCGATGCCGGGCTCCGGTCTCGGGCTGGCCATCGTCCGCGAGGTCGCCGAGGCGCACGGTGGCACGGTCGAGGCCGAGAACGCCTCTGGTGGCGGCGCCCTCGTGCGCCTGAGCCTCGACGGCGCGGCGCGCCGTGGGACCGGCGAAAACTCTTGAGGCGCTCTTAGGCGCCTCTAATTGTGTCGTGGTTCGATTCAATCTGCATCGAACCCCTCCCGCCTCGGCCGCTTCGGTGGCCGCGGCCAGCCCAGTCCGGCGTCTTCCCGGATCCCCTGCGGTGAAGGCGCCGGACTGAGCGGCTCGTAGACGCCTCAGACGACGACGCTCAGCTCCTGGTCGTACTCCGGCAGGAGGTCGCGGTCGCCTCCGTCGGCGCGGTCGCCGGCACGGAGGGGCACGACGACGCGGATTGCGCCGCCGCGCACGAATCCGATCCAGTCGGGCCCGAGGTCGAGCGGCTCGTACTCGCCAGCGAAGGCCTCGGGCCGTTCCCTGCGCAGATGCAAGGCCCGCCGGATCAGATGGGCCTTCAGGGTCCGCCGCGTCGGCTCCGCTTCGCGGAGCACGGAGACGTGTGTCGGCCAGTCGACCGGCCGCCGGTTGTCGGGGTCGACGAGGTTGAGCGACGCGAGCGCGTCGCCCTGGTAGAGGTCGGGCAGGCCGGGGCTCGTGAGACGGAGGAGCAGCGCGCCGAGCGAGGCATGCTCGCCGGCCCGGGCGACCCGAGCCGCGAACGGCTCGAAGTCGTCGAGGAATTCCTGGTTCGAGTAGAGGCTGCGCACGAAGTCCGTCACGCGGCGCTCGTGCGCTTCGTCGGGCTCGAGCCAGCTCGTCGTCCGCTTCGCCTCCCGGAGCGCTTTCTCGAGGTAGAGCTCGAGCCGGCCGGGGACGATCGGCCAGGCGCCGACGAGGGTCTGCCAGAGGAGGTACTCCTCGTTCGCGTCGTCCATGCCGCCGGTGAGCGCGTGCCAGCGGCGAACGCGCTCGGCCCACTCCTCGTGCAACCCCGCGAGCGCCCCGATCCGCGCGCGGACGTCGCCGGCGCGCTTCGTGTCGTGCGTCTGCGAGGCGAGCAGGGTGTGCGGATGGCGTTCGAGCCGGTCGAGCGCCGCCCGGTGGAAGTCGTCCGGTGAAAGGGAGAAGCGGTCGGGATCGCCGCCGACCTCGTTCAGCGCGGTGAGCCGGAACCAGCGGTAGAAGGCGGTGTCCTCGACGCCCTTGGCCATCACGGCGCCGGTCGTCTGCTGCCAGCGGACGACGAACTCGTCGGTTCCCGGAGAGCGTTCGCCCTCCAGGAGGAGGATCTGCCGCAGCTGCTCCGGCAGGCCCTCGATTGCCTGGCGATCCTCGGGCGCCACGCGGCCTCGGAGAGGCTCCACGTAGGTGCGATAGACATGGAGCGCCGACGCCGCCTCCTCGAGCCCGCCGAGCGGGACTAGCCTGCGGAGTCGCTCGAACTCCGGTGCGAAAGTCGTCCGTGCCACCTCGAGCTTCGCCTCGTGCGCGACCTCCGCGAACGGCCGTCGCTCGCCGGTCAGCTCCGCGTAGAGCTCGGTCAGCGGCTCCTCGCCGGCCGGGTCGACGAAGAGGGCGGTCGCATCGTTCGCGAACTCGTAGCCGGTCGTGCCCTCGACCGGCCAGTCTGCGCGTAGCGACTCGCCCGGCTCGAGGATCTTCTCCACCCAGATCCGCTCGACGCCGGTCTGGCGGAGCCGCTCGAGATACGCGCGTGGATTCGCCAGGCCGTCGGGATGGTCGATGCGGAACCCGTCCACCAGCCCCTCGGCGAAGAGCTCGCGCACCTTGCCGTGCGTCGCCTCGAAGACCTCCGGGTCCTCGACCCGGACCCCGGCGAGCTCGCCGACGTCGAAGAAGCGCCGGTACCAGCCGCTCTCGGGATCCCAGTCGAAGAACCGCGCCCGCAGCTTCGGATCGCGCCAGAGCCGGTTCTCCTCCTCGGAGGCCGCCATGTGGTTCGGCACGACGTCCAGGATCGTGCCGAGGCCGCCCGCGTGTGCGGCCTCGCAGAGCGCGCGCAGCTCCTCCTCGCCGCCGAGCTCGGCCGAGATGCGCGTCGGGTCGACGACGTCGTAGCCGTGCATCGAGCCGGAGCGGGCCTTCAGCACGGGCGAGAGGTAGAGGTGCGAGACGCCAAGCTCGCGGAGATAGGGGAGGACGATCTCGCGCACCCGGCGGAAGCCGAGCTCGGGCGAGAGCTGGACGCGGTACGTGCAGCGAAAGTCGGGCACGAAGGCCGTGCTTACCCGCGAGGCGCGTTCAGACTCGTCGGAGCAGCACGAGCGAGAGCTCCTGCACCGCGACGAGGGCGCGCGCGCCGAGCGGCCCATCGGGGGCCTCGCCGGTCGCGAGCTCGACCTGCCAACGTGAGCCGAAGCGCCGCGTCGGCAGCGTGAAGACGACCGGCTCGGAGTGCGCGTTGAACAAGAGCAGGAACGAGTCGTCGAAGAGCTGCTCGCCATGCTCCGTCCGTTCGCGGATCTCCCGGCCGTTGAGGAAGACGCCCAGCGTGCGCGTCTCGGAGCTCGTCCACTCGCGCTGCGTCATCCGCCGCCCGTCGGGACGGAACCACCAGGCGTCGGGCAGCCCGCTCTCGCCGGCGATGCCGCTCAGGAACGACGTGCGCCGAAATACCGGATGCTCCCGCCGCAGCGCGATCACCCGCCGCGTGAACTCGAGCAGCTCGCGGTCCGCCTCCTCCCAGTCGAACCACGAGATCTCGTTGTCCTGGCACCAGGCGTTGTTGTTCCCGCCCTGCGTGCGGCCCATCTCGTCGCCGCCGAGCAGCATCGGCACGCCCTGTGAGAGGACGAGCGTGGTGAGGAAGTTCCGCTGCTGCCGCGCCCGCAGCGCGAGCACCTCCGGGTCGTCGGTCGGCCCTTCGGCGCCGAGGTTCCACGACCGGTTGTCGTCGGTTCCGTCGTGGTTGTCCTCTCCGTTCGCTTCGTTGTGCTTCTCGTTGTAGGAGACGAGGTCGCGGAGCGTGAAGCCGTCGTGGGCGGTGACGAAGTTGATCGAGGCGAACGGGTCGCGATCCTCTTCGTACAGGTCGGCGGAACCGGTGAAGCGCTGCGCGAACTCGCCGACGTTGCCCTGGCCGCGCCAGAAGTCGCGTACGGAGTCCCGGTACTTGCCGTTCCACTCGGCCCAGAGCACCGGGAAGTTGCCGACCTGGTAGCCGCCGGGCCCGACGTCCCACGGCTCTGCGATCAGCTTCACCTGCGAAACGACGGGGTCCTGGTGGATCGTGTCGAAGAAGGCCGAGAGCCGATCGACGTCGTAGAACTCCCGCGCCAGCGCCGAGGCGAGGTCGAAGCGGAATCCGTCGACGTGGCACTCGAGCACCCAGTAGCGGAGCGAGTCCATGATCAGCCGCAGGACCGACGGGTGGACCGGATTGAGCGAATTGCCCGTGCCCGTGAAGTCCATGTAGAACCGCGGGTCGTCGGGCATCAGCCGGTAGTAGCTCTGGTTGTCGATGCCCTTGAAGGAGAGCATCGGCCCGAGGTGGTTCCCCTCTGCCGTGTGGTTGTAGACGACGTCGAGGATCACCTCGATGCCGGCCCCGTGCAGGGCCTTGACCATCCCCTTGAACTCGCGCACCTGCTCGCCGGCCGTGCCCGTCGCTGCATAGAGGGCGTGCGGCGCGAGATAGCCGATCGAGGAGTAGCCCCAGTAGTTCGTCAAGCCGCGGTCGTGGAGGAAGCCCTCGTCGGCGATGTGGTGGATCGGGAGCAGCTCGACCGCCGTGACGCCGAGATCGCGGAAGTGGGCGAGCGCCGGCTCGGAGGCGAGCGCGGCGTACGTGCCGCGCAGATCGTCGCGGATCTCCGGATGCCGTTTCGTGAACCCCTTCACATGGACCTCGTAGATGACCGTGTCGTTCCAGGGGATCTCCGGAGGCCGATCGTCCTCCCAGTCGAAGGAGTTGTCGGTCACGACGCACTTCGGGATCGCGTCGGCGTCGTCCTCGTCGTCGGGCTCGAGGTCGGCGTCCTCCGCGGAGCTGGGCACGTAGGGCAGGACGTTCGCGCGGTCCCATTCGACCGCCCCCTCGATCGCCTTCCCGTACGGGTCGATCAGGAGCTTGGTGGGGTTGAAGCGATGCCCGGAGGGCGGGTCGTACGGGCCGTGGACGCGATAGCCGTACCGCCGGCCCGGCTCGACGCCGGGGAGGTAGCAGTGCCAGTTGTGCGCGGTGACGTCCTGCAGCTCGACCCGCGTCTCGCGGTCGCCGTCGAACAGGCAGAGCTCGACGCGCTCGGCGTGCTCGGAGAAGAGCGAGAAGTTCGTCCCCTCGCCGTCCCACGTCGCGCCGAGCGGAAACGGTTTACCCGGCCAGACCTTCATCGGCGGGAGAATTCCACGCGGCGGTTGCCGAAGTCGGCGACGAGCGTCGCGTCGCCCCGGCGCAGCCGCAGCACCTTCGCCTCCTCGTCAGCCTCCGCCTCGAGCTCGCGCGGCAGCTCGTGCCGCAGCGCGAGCAGCTCGCGGTAGAGCGGGTCCGGCTCGCACGGGTGGAGCTTCGAGCGGAGGAACGTCTCGAGCGCCTGCGGGTCGGGCACCTGCTCACCGGAGAAGGAGTCGAAGTCTTCGAACTCGCGCTTCCTCCCTTCGCGCGTCGCCTCGGCGATGGCCGGGTCGATGTGATCGGTGAAGAACTGGAACGGCGCCGTCTCGAGCCACTCCTCGCCCATGAAGAGGAGCGGCGTGCAGGGGGAGAAGAGCGTGACGGCGGCGGCGACGCGCAACGCGTCCTCGGGTAGGCGGTCGCCGACTGCGCGGTTGCCGACCTGGTCGTGGTTCTGGGCGCAGATCACGCTACGGCGAGGGTCGCGGCCGGCGCCCGCGAGGTCCTCGGCGAGCGCGGCGACGGAGCCGTAGTCCGCGTAGTAGCCCTCACGCTCGCCCGTGAGGAGGACGTGCAGCTCGTGGTGCGAGCGGTCGGCCCACTGGGCATCGTGTCCCCACTCCTCGATCGGCCGCCAGTCGCCTACCTCCATCTCCGAGATGACGAGCGCCCCGCCGAGGCGCTGCTTCAGCTCGGCACAGACGTGAAGCGGCGAGTCGTCGAAGATCGCGTGGACGGCGTCGAGCCGCAGGCCGTCGACGTGGAAGTCCCGCACCCATTGCTCGGCGTTCTGGATCGCCCATTCGCGCACGCCGCGCCGGCCGTAGTCGAGCGCGTCGCCCCAGAACGTCTCGTGGCGGTCTGTGAAGTACGGCCCGAACGCGGTCAGCGCCTCGTTCCCGGGGCCGACGTGGTTGTAGACGACGTCGAGGATCACGCCGAGCCCCTCGGCGTGCGCCGCGTCCACGAGGCGCGCGAGGCCGTGCGGGCCGCCGTACGCGGGGTGGACGGCGTAGGTGTAGAGGCCGTCGTAACCCCAGCCGCGCTCCCCGGGGAAGGTCGCGACCGGCATCAGCTCGATCGCGGTCACGCCGAGCTCGCGCAGGCCGCGCAGGCGCGGGACGATCCCGTCGAACGTCCCTTGCTCGCTGAAGGTGCCGACGTGGAGCTCGTAGATCACGAGGTCGTCGAGCGGCACACCCTCCCAGCCGCCGTCGCTCCAGTCGAAGCCCGCGGTGTGGAGGACCCGCGACGGCCCCGTGACGCTTTCCGGCTGCCAGCGAGAGCACGGGTCGGGCCACGCCTCGCCGTCGACGACGAGGAGATACTCGTCCCCGCTGAACCGTCCGGCCCAGTACTCACCGTCCCGCTCGAGCTCGGTCTCCCCGCCCGCTCGGACCGAGACGGAGCGAGCTTCGGGCGCCCAGACGCAGACCTCCACCGTGCCGTCAGCCGCCGGCACGGCTCCCAACCGCCGCACCTCCGGCTACTCCGGGACGAGCCACACGGCGCCGAGCGGCGGCAGCGTCAGCTTCGCCGAGAACGGCTGCTCGTGCCACGGCACCGCCTCGGCTTCGACGCCGCCGAGATTCCCGATCCCGCTCCCGCCGTAGAAGGCCGAGTCGGTGTTGAGCAACTCCCGCCAGCGGCAGCACACCGGCATGCCGACGCGGTAGTCGTGCCGCGGCACGGGCGAGAGGTTGAGGACACAGACGACCGGGGGCGAGTCGTCCTCCCCTAATCGCGCGAACGCGAGGACATTGTTCGCGGCGTCGTTCGCCTCGAGCCAGCGGAAGCCGGCGGGGTCGAAGTCGCGTTGCCAGAGAGCCGGGGTCGAGCGGTAGGCCTGGTTGAGGTCACGGACGAGCGCCTGGACCCCCTCGTGCTCGGCATGCTCGAGCAGGTTCCAGTGGAGCGATCCCTCGGCATTCCACTCTTCCCATTCGCCGAGCTCGCCGCCCATGAAGAGGAGCTTCTTGCCGGGATGCGACCACATGTACGCGTAGAGCGCCCTGAGGTTGGCGAACTTCTGCCACCGGTCGCCGGGCATCTTGTCGAGCAGCGACCGCTTGCCGTGCACCACCTCGTCGTGCGAGAGGGGCAGCACGAAGTTCTCGCTGAACGCGTACATGAGCGAGAACGTCAGCGTGTGGTGGTGGAACCGGCGGTAGACCGGATCCTTCTGGAAGTACGTGAGCGTGTCGTGCATCCAGCCCATGTTCCACTTGAAGCCGAAGCCGAGCCCGCCGAGGTACGTCGGCCGCGAGACACCGGGCCACGCGGTCGACTCCTCCGCCACCGAGACGATTCCCTGCTCGCGCGCGTACAGCGTCTCGTTCAGCTCCTTGAGGAAGGAGACCGACTCGAGGTCCTCGTTACCGCCGAACGGGTTCGGCACCCACTCGCCCGCCTTGCGCGAGTAGTCGAGGTAGAGCATCGAGGCGACGGCGTCGACGCGGATCCCGTCGGCGTGGTGCTCCTGCAGCCAGTAGAGCGCGTTGGCGAGCAGGAAGTTCCGCACCTCGGACCGGCCGAGGTTGAAGACGAGCGTGCCCCAGTCGGGATGCGAGCCGCGGCGCACGTCGGCGTGCTCGTACAGGTGCGTCCCGTCGAAGGTGGCGAGCGCCCAGTCGTCGCGCGGGAAGTGGGCCGGCACCCAGTCGAGGATCACGCCGATGCCGCGCTGGTGGAGCCGGTCGACGAGGTAGCGGAAGTCGTCGGGCGTCCCGAAGCGCGAGGTCGGCGCGTAGTAGCCGGTGACCTGGTAGCCCCACGAGCCGGAGAAGGGATGCTCCATCACCGGCAGCAGCTCGACGTGCGTGAACCCGAGGTCGGAGACGTAGTCCGCGAGCTCGTCGGCGAGCTCGCGATACGTGAGCGGGCGGTTTCCCTCGAGTGGATTGCGCCGCCACGACCCAAGGTGGACCTCGTAGACCGACATCGGGGCGCGCAGAGGGTCGGAGGCCACGCGGCGCTCGCGCCACTCCTCGTCGCGCCAGACATGCTTCGCCTCCCAGACGACCGACGCGTTCGCCGGCGGCACCTCGGTGTGGAAGGCGAGCGGGTCGCTCTTCAGCCGCAGCCGGCCCTCCTGCGTCCGGATCTCGAACTTGTACTTCGTTCCCTCGTCCACGCCGGGAACGAACAGCTCCCAGATCCCGGACAAGCCGAGCGAACGCATCGGGTGCAGGCGGCCGTCCCACGAGTTGAAGTCGCCCACGACCGAGACCGAGCGTGCGTTCGGCGCCCAGACCGCGAAGGCGGTGCCGAGGACGCCGTCCAGCTCGCGGAGGTGGGCGCCAAGGCGCTCGTAGAGCTGCTCGTGGCGGCCTTCCATGGCCAGGTGGAGATCGAGCTCGCCGAGGGTCGGCAGGAACGAGTACGGGTCGCGGACGATGAATGTGTTGCCGTCCGGGTACTCGACCTCGAGCTCGTACTCGAGCGGCAGCTGCGCCTTCGGGAGCAGTGCCTCCCACAGGCCCGCCGGGTCCTTCAGCTCCGCCTCGACCGCTGCGGTCTTGTCATGGGCAGGCTGGACGCGCACCGCCTGCGCCTCCGGGCGGAGCGTGCGCACGACGACGCCGTCCTCGGCCTCGTGGGCGCCGAGGACGCTGTGGGGGTTGGCGCCGAGGTCTACCGTCACAGCGCTTCCGCGGCCTGGTGCATGAGCCGCTCGATACCCGCCACCGGGATTCCCACCCAGTCCGGGCGATTGTCGAGCTCGTAGCGGAGCTCGTACACCGCCTTCTCGAGCTCGAACACGGCGAGCAGCCGCTCGATCGCGGCCTCACCAGGCGGGAGCAGCGTCGGGTCGACGGTCTCGAGATAGCTCTCGAGGAACCGCTCACGCGCCCGCTCCTCCCAGTCCTCCGGTACGTCGGCGTCGCGCGTGAGCTCCGCAGCCGTCGCCGCGTAGGCGAAGGAGCGGAGCATGCCGGCGACGTCCCGAAGCGGCGAGCGCTTGCGGCGGCGCTCCACCAGTGTCCGCGCCGGCTCTCCTTCGAAGTCGAGGATGATCCAATCGTTCCCCTTCCAGAGGGTCTGGCCGAGGTGGTAGTCGCCGTGCGTGCGGATCACGCGGCCGCTGGAGCCGGCGTGCGTGAGGAGACGCAACTGCTCGCGCACCTCCTCGCCCCGGCCGAGAATCGGCGCGAGGCGCTCGTCGTCATCGGGCAGCGAGAGGAAGACCCGCGCGATCTCCTCGTCGACCGTCGCGGTCAGGAGCGCGAGCGACTCGACGCTCGGCTCCTCGGGCGCGAACGCGAGGTCGTTCGGGTCGGCGCCTAGCGTGGTGTGCATCTGGGCGGTCACCTCGCCCAACCGGCTCAGCCGGTCGAGGAAGCTCTCCGGCGCCGACGCGATCTCGCCGAGCGCGAGCTCCCAGCCGCCGATCGCGCCTGCGATGTACTCCTGCAGCAGCCCGAGCGTCGCCGTCAGCGGCCCGCCCGAGTATCCGTACCAGCCGCCGAGTGCCGGGATGTTGCGGAAGCCGTGCTCGGTGAGGAAGCGGAGCATCTCGAGCTCGGGGTTGATGCCCGGCTCGAGGCGGCGGAAGACCTTGAGGATGAGCGCGTCCTCGAACACGATGGAGGTGTTCGACTGCTCGGACGAGACGAGCCGCGCCGAGCCGACCTCGCGTTCGAGCAACGAGAAGTCCTCTGCAGGCCTGAACTCGGCCACCCCTTCGGAGCCCTGGAGCGTCAGCCCCGTCCGCATCGCGCTGACGATCTCGCGCGCAATCCCCGCGTCCTCGGCGAGACAGTCGATCGGCAAGCCCTCACCGCCACCCGAGAACAGGAGCTGATAGATGTCGTGCACGCCCGTGTCGAAGCGCATCTCGACGAGAGCGAGCGAGAGCTGTGGCTCGGCCTGCCGGATCGTGACCGTGTCGAGAACCGCCGAATGCGAGACGGTCCGCGACTTCGAGCCGTACCAGCGCTGCCGGGTGACGTACTCGATCAGCGACTGCTCGTCCATCTCACTCCACCTGCTCTTCCTGCCTGAGCTGGAACCAGAAGAACCCGCGAGGCGCCAGCGTCAGGAGGTAGGGCAGCTCTCCGATCGGCGGGAAGGCCGTTCGGCCCAGCATCTCCACGGGGACCATACCGGCGTAGTGCGAGAGGTCGAGCTGCACGGCCTGCGCCGAGCGGGCGAGGTTGTGCACGCACAGGACCACGTCCTCTTCCCAGGTGCGGATGTGGGCGAAGATCCGCGTGTTGTCACCGGGGAGGGGCTCGTACGAGCCGAGCCCGAAGACCGGGTGCTCCTTGCGCAGGGCGATGAACCGCTGCAGCCAGCGCAGGAGCGAGTTCGGCGTCCGCAGCTGGGCCTCGACGTTGATCGCCTGGAAGCCGTAGACGGGATCCATGAGTGGCTGGAGGTAGAGCTGTGCCCAGTCGGCACGCGAGAAGCCGGCATTCCGGTCGCCCGACCACTGCATCGGCGTGCGCACTCCGTCGCGGTCACCGAGGTAGACGTTGTCGCCCATACCGATCTCGTCCCCGTAATAGAGGACGGGTGAACCAGGTAGGGAGAAGAGAATCGCGTGCAGCAGCTCAGCCTCGTCACGGCCGGCGTCGAGAAGCGGCGCGAGGCGGCGGCGGATGCCGAGGTTGAGCTTCATCCGCGGGTCCTTCGCGTACTCCTCGTACATGTAGTCCCGCTCGTCGTCGGTCACCATCTCGAGGGTCAGCTCGTCGTGGTTGCGGAGGAAGAGGCCCCACTGGCAGTTGTCGGGGATGCGCGGCGTGCGGTCGAGGATCTCGTAGATCGGCGTCGAGTCCTCGCGCCGCAGGGCCATGAACATCCGCGGCATGACCGGGAAGTGGAAGCACATCTGGCACTCGTCGCCGTTGCCGAAGTAGTCGACGACGTCCTCCGGCCACTGGTTCGCCTCGGCGAGCAGCAGGCGGTCGGGGTAGCGCGCATCGACCTCGGAGCGGACGCGCTTCAGGTACTCGTGCGTCTCGGGGAGGTTCTCGCCGCTCGTCCCCTCCCGCTCGAAGAGGTAGGGGACGGCGTCGAGGCGGAAGCCGTCGATGCCGAGGTCGAGCCAGAAGCGCAGCACCTCGAGCATCGCCTCCTGAACCTCCGGATTGTCGTAGTTGAGGTCCGGCTGGTGGTGGAAGAAGCGGTGCCAGTAGTACTCGCCGCGGAGCTGGTCGAGCGTCCAGTTCGAGGGCTCGGCGTCGATGAAGATGACGCGGGCCTCGGGATAGCGCTCGTCCGTGTCCGACCAGACGTACCAGTCGCTCTTTGGGCCCTGCGGATCGGCGCGCGACTCCTGGAACCACGGGTGGTCGGTCGAGGTGTGGTTCATGACGAGGTCCGCGATCACGCGCATGCCACGCTGGTGTGCCTGCTCGACGAATTCGCGGAAGTCGTCCACCGAGCCGTAGTCGGGATGGAGGCCGAAGAAGTTCGAGATGTCGTAGCCGCCGTCGCGGAGCGGCGACTCGTACATCGGCAGCAGCCAGAGGCAGTCGACGCCGAGCCACTCGAGGTAGTCGAGCTTGTCGATCAGCCCGCGGAAGTCGCCCGAGCCGTCGTCGTTGCCGTCGAAGAACCCACGGATGTGTATCTCGTAGAAGACGGCCCGCTTGAACCACAGCGGATCCCGCTCGAACCATTGCTCAGACATGGCTCCTCCGGCCATGTCTAGGTGTCAGACACCTAGACACGTCCTCCAAGGACGTGTCTACCTTCGGAACCGGCTCAGCGGGCGGCCCGACGAACCCGAACTCCCGCGTGGCCATGGCTCCGCCGGACATGGCCGGTGTCAGACACCGGACGTGGCTGTTCGGGACGATCATCCGCCGATCCTTAGCAGGTGGCTCTCGCCGGGGGCGAGCTTGACGTAGTTGCGGCCGATGCGCCACGTCCACTTCTCGTCCGTCAGCAGGTCGCGCACCGGGTACGCCGGAGGGAGCCCGGTCGAGACGGGCAGGACGCAGGTTCCCACCTGGGTCGCGGCCGGGTCGAGGTTGACGACGGTGACGACGCTGTTGTCGCCGCGGCGCTTGAGGAAGGCGAAGAGCTGCTCGTTCTCGGTCTCGAGGATCGTGATCGGATCGAGCCACTGGAGCGCCGGGTTCGCCCGCCGGGCGGCGTTGAGCCTCGCGGCGAGCGGCAGCAGCGGCCCGTCGAGCGCCCGGCGCTTCAGCTCGTACTTCTCCGAGTTGAGGTACTCCTCGGAGCCGGGACGCACGGGAACGTTCTCGCACTGCTCGAACCCGGAGTAGATCCCGTACGAGGGGGAGAGGGTCGCGGCGAGCACGAGGCGCGCCTCGAAGGCGGGACGGCCGCCCGACTGGAGGTACTCGTGGAGGATGTCCGGCGTGTTGGCGAAGCAGTTCGGCCGGTAGAACTCCCGCCACTCGAGCAGCTGGCCCAGGAACTCGAGCAGCTCCCAGCGCGTGTTCTTCCACGTGAAGTACGTGTAGCTCTGCGCGAAGCCGGCCTTCGCGAGCGCCGTCATCGGCGCGGGCCGCGTGAAGGCCTCCGAGAGGAAGATCACCTCCGGGTGCTCGCGCCGCACCTCGCCGATCAGCCACTCCCAGAACGGGAGCGGCTTCGTGTGCGGGTTGTCGACGCGGAAGACCGTGACGCCGCAGGCGACCCAGTGGAGGACGACGTCGAGCAGCGCCTGCCAGAGGCCGCGCCAGTCCTCGCTCCCGAAGTCGACGTTGTAGATGTCCTGGTAGCGCTTCGGCGGGTTCTCGGCGTAGCTGCAGCGTCCCGTCGGGGCGGCGGTAGAACCACTCGGGGTGCTCCTTCAGCCATGGGTGGTCCGGCGAGCACTGGATCGCGAAGTCGAGCGCGATCTCGATCCCGTGTTCCTTCGCATCGGCGACGAGGGCGCGGAAGTCCTTCTCGGTGCCGAGCGACGGATCGATCGTGTCATGGCCGCCGTCCTCGGAGCCGATCGCCCACGGGCTGCCGACGTCGCCGGGCGTCGCGGTCTCGGAGTTGTTCCGGCCCTTGCGGTTCGTGAGCCCGATCGGATGGATCGGCGGGAAGTAGAGGACGTCGAAGCCGAGCTCGGCGAACCGCGACAGCTGGGCGCGTACGCCCTCGAAGCCGCCCCAGGAACGCGGGAAGAGCTCGTACCACGCGCCGAAGCGCCCGAGGACGCGGTCGACGTCCACCGCGTACGTCGCCGACCGCGCCTTCTCCGAGCGGGCGCCGGCAGGCGCCGCAAGCGCCTTCTCGACCGTCAGCTCCTCCTCGTCCAGCAGCACAGCTCCCTCCGAGAGCTCGCCGGCGAGGTCGGCCTGTCCGGCCGCCACCTTGCGCCGCAACTCCTCCTGGAACGACGCGATCCGGTCGACCCACGCCTCGATCCGGAAGCTCCAGTGACCGGGCCGGTCGACCTCGAACGAGCCGGCCCAGACGTCGTTCCCGAGCGGCTCGAGCGGCGTCTCCGACCACCGCGTCGCATCGGGGCCCTTGTGCCGAACCGCCGCGCCGAGCGTCTCGTGGCCGTCGCGGAAGATGCGGGCGGTCACCTCGACCGGGTCTCCGACGGTGCGTTTGACGGCATAGCGGCCGCAGTCGACCTGCGGCGAGATCTCCTGGATCTGGATGCGGGCGGGGGCCGTCTTCGGGATCGTCACGCCCGAAGTCTCACTGATGAGGAAGGATCAAAACGTGGAGCTCCCGCGTTCGGCCGGCATCCTCCTCCATACGACCTCGCTTCCGTCCGGGAAGCTCGATCGGGAGGCATACAGGTTCGTCGACTGGCTCGCCGCGGCAGGCCAGTCGTGGTGGCAGGTGCTGCCGCTCGGCCCGCCGGACGAGTTCCTGTCGCCTTACCGCTCGCCCTCCGCGTTCGCAGCCTCCCCCCAGCTCCTTGCCCGGCCGACCGCGCGAGTGACCACGGGCGAGGTGGAGGACTTCGTGGCGCGCCACCCCTTCTGGTCCGGCGGCTGGGCGAGCTTCGCCGGCGTGGAGGCCATCGCCGACCAGGTGCGTTTCGAGCGGGAGTGGGGGGCGTTGCGGGATTACGCGTCCGAGCGCGGCATCGGGCTGATCGGCGATCTGCCCATCTACGTCTCGGACGGCGGTGCCGACGTCGACTGCTGGCCGGAGCTGTTCGCCCGCGGTGAGGTGGCCGGTGCGCCTCCCGACGCGCTCAGCGCAACCGGTCAGCGCTGGGGGAACCCGCTGTACGACTGGCCCGTCCACCGCGCGACCGGATTCCGCTGGTGGCGCGAGCGCTTCCGGCGCACCTTCGAGCTCGTCGACCTTTGCCGGATCGACCACTTCCGCGGCTTCGTCTCGTACTGGGCGGTCCCCGCGAGGAACTCGACGGCGAGGGTGGGACGATGGCGGCCCGGTCCAGGCGCCGAGCTCTTCCGCGCAGTCGAGCGCGAGCTCGGAGACCTGCGGCTGATCGCCGAGGACCTCGGCCATATCACTCCACCGGTCTGCCGGCTGCGCGACGAGCTTCGGCTTCCTGGGATGGTCGTGCTCCTCTGGGCTTTCCGCAGCTCCAGGCAGAACCCGCACCGGCTCGAGAACCATCGCCCCAACTCGGTTGCGTACACGAGCACGCACGACACCGACACCGCCGTCGGCTGGTTCGCCGGGCTCCCGGCGCGTCAACGGGCCGCCACGGGCCTCGATCCGCGCGAGCCGCATTGGGGGCTGATCGAGCTCGCGTATCGATCCCGAGCGGCCCTCGCGATCGTGCCGGCCCAGGACGTCCTCGGCCTCGGCAGCGACGCGCGGATGAACCGTCCCGGCCAGGCGCAGGGAAACTGGCGCTGGCAGCTCGAGCCCGGCGCGCTGACGCCGGCGCTCGCGAGGCGCCTGCGCCGCCTCGCCGAGCAGCGCGGCCGAGCGCGGCACCTCTGACTATCGGGCCCGGAGCCGCCAGATCGGCGCCAGCACCGGATCCGTCAGCCGCTGGACGCGCCGAACGACGAAGACGACTGCCGGTCGCGCGAGCTTGGCAATCACGGCGGCGGCCGCGAGCCCGACGAGGAGGCTGCCTCCGATGTCGCCCGGGTAATGGGCCCCGATGAAAAGGCGTCCGACGGAGATCACGAGTGCGAAGAAGAGGAAGATCCCGCCCGCGACCGCATCGAATGCGAGTACCGCGAACGCGATTGCGAACGTCGCGCTCGCATGGTCGCTCGGGAAGGAGGCGTCGTGCGAGTTGATCCAGGGATGCGCGATGTGGTGGGCGAGGTACGGGCGCTGGCGGTCCCAGATCTCGGACGAGATCAGGCGGTTGACGCCGAGCGCGAGTGCCGCCGAGCCGAGGGCGCTGACCGCGGCGAGCTTCCACTTTTCGCTTCCCCCGGGCCTCGCGAGCAGCCAGAGCCCGACCGTGACGACGAGCATCACCGGGATGCTCACCTTCTCGATGTCCGAGAACGCGATCCCGATCGAGTGGTGGTGCAGCGAGACCTCGTAGATCGCCTTGTAGAAGCGCCAGTCCAAGGTGAGGAGCTCTAGCTCACGGGGTGTGAGGCGTCGGTGAACTCGCGGAACTCGGCCGTGAGCAGGTACGCCGTCTGCTCGCCGATGTCCACGGCGCGGTCGCCGATCCGCTCGATGGTCCGCGCGACGACGACCATCCGCAAGCCCCACTCGCGGAACTCCGGCTCGGCCATCACGTCGACGAGCCGCTCGACGAAGCGGCGATTCGCGCGGTCGATCAGCTCGTCGAGCTCGACGAGGCTCTCCGCGCCGGCCAGGTCACGCCGGCTGAAGGAGTCGAGCGCCACGCGCAGCATTTCCTCGGCGCGCTCGCCCATCTCGGTCAGGGTCTCGGCGAGGGCGGGATCCGGTTCGACGTCGGAGACGAGCTGCGACAGCTTCGCGATCGTCACGCACCCGTCGGCGCTCCGCTCGAGCAGGAGGTTGACGTGGAGCATCGCGAGCAGGAGGCGCAGGTCCCGGGCGACCGGCGTCTGCAGCGCGAGGAGCGCCTGGATCTGGTGCTCGAGGGCGAGGAAGTAGCGGTCGACCTCGTCGTCGAAGGCGATCACCTCGTCGGCGAGCTCGCGGTCCCTTTCCCCGAGCGCGCGCATCGCGCCGTGGACGGCGCTGAGGACTCGTTGCCCCATCTCCTGGAGCTGGGCCTCGGTCTGCTCGAGCGCTGCGTCGATCGACATCGCGAGCCAGCGTACTCGCTGGCCCCCCGAGTCGCGCCAGGGCCTGTCACCACTTCGTCTCCACCTCGCAACAGCGGGTTATCCCACGCTCCTCCGGGGCCGCCGTACCGTGCTCGCGAACCCTGAGGAGGAGGAAAAGACAGATGCCGAGAAACGGCAAGCTCTTGCACATCGTCCTTGCCCTGGCTGCGGCGGCCGCAGTCTCGGCCTTCGTCGCGGCGGGCGCCGGTGCCGCCTCGAAGAAGCACTCGGCCGGCACGATCGTCGGCGCCGGCTCGTCGCTGATCGCCCCCGCCGTCTCGGGGGTCTGGGGACCGAGTTACGCATCGGCGAAAGGCGTCGAGATCCAGTACTCGTCGATCGGCTCCGGGAAGGGGATCGCGGCGATCCAGGCCCGCACCGTCGACTTCGGCGCAAGCGACGCGCCGCTGACACCCGACCAGGCAGCGGCCTGTCAGGGTTGCGTCGAGATCCCGTGGGCTCTGGCCGCGACCGGACCGATCGAGAACATCCCGGGCATCAACGGTCTTCAGCTGCATCTGACCGGTGCCGTGCTGGCGAAGATCTACCTCGGAGAGATCACGAACTGGAGCGATCGGGCCGTCAAGAAGCTGAACCCGAAGCTCAACCTTCCCAACAAGACGATCACCGTCGTACACCGCAGCGACGGCTCCGGTGACTCCTTCGTCTTCACCGACTATCTGTCCAAGGTCAGCAAGAAGTGGGCTTCGAAGGTCGGTAGTGCGACGGCCGTCAACTGGCCCGCGGGCGTCGGTGGCAACGGCAACAGCGGCGTCGCGAACCTCGTGAAGTCGACCCCCGGCTCGATCGGCTACGTCTCGACGTTCTACGTCATCCAGAACCACCTGCACATGGTGAGGATGAAGAACGCAGCCGGTAGGTACACCTACCCGAGCATCAACTCGATCGAGTCTGCGGCAAAGGTGCTGAAGAAGGTTCCGGGCAACACCGGGATCTCGATCACCAACCCGCCGGCCTCGAAGAAGTACCGGAATGCCTGGCCGATGTCGACCTTCACGTACGTCATCGTCCCGAAGAGCACCGCGAAGGCGAGCGAGCTGAAGGCGTTCATCGGGTGGGCCCTGGCTGCCAAGCAGCAGGCGGCCATTCGCAGCAAGATCTTCGCGCCCATGCCGAAGCTCGTCGTCAAGGCGGCCCAGAAGAGGCTGAAGCAGATCCACTGATCGCTTCGAGATGAGCACGTTCGACGCGACCGGCAGCACCGCCCGCCGCCCCTTCACGGGGCGGCGGGCGCGTCCTGGCGACCTCATCCTGCAGGGGGTCGCCGGCCTCGCGGCGCTCGGCGCCGTCGTGCTCGTCGGCCTCATCGCCTACAAGGTCGTCGACGGGGCGCGGCTGGCGCTCTCGACGTTCGGTCTCGGGTTTCTCCGGCACGCGGTCTGGGACCCGGTCCACAGCCACTTCGGCGCCGCCAGCCTGCTCTTCGGGACCGCAGTCACCTCGATCGGCGCCCTCCTGCTCGCCACGCCGCTTGCCCTGGGCATCGCGCTCTTCCTCACGGAGCTTGCGCCGCGCTGGATCCGGGGCCCGGTCACCGCACTCGTCGAGACGCTCGCCGCGATTCCGAGCGTCGTGATCGGGCTCTG
Organism: uncultured Actinomycetes bacterium; assembly: GCA_963748755.1. Classification (GTDB taxonomy): domain Bacteria; phylum Actinomycetota; class Thermoleophilia; order Gaiellales; family Gaiellaceae; genus Palsa-739. The sequence goes on along the minus strand of CAVVKA010000003.1, from coordinate 18,874 downwards.
GGGGATCATCGTGCTCGGCCCGGTGCTGCGCGACCACGTCATGCCGGCGTTGCACTCGGCGCTCGGCTTCATCCCTGTCTTCGGCCCCTCGAGCACCGGTTCGACCATCTTCACCGCGATGGTCGTGCTGACGATCATGATCCTGCCGATCGTCTCGAGCATCTCGCGCGAGCTCTTCCTCGGCGTGCCCGCCGAGCTCAAGGAGGCGGCGCTCGGCCTCGGGACGACGCGCTGGGAGATGGTGCGAGGAGTCGTCTTCCCCTATGCCCGGGGCGGCGTGGCAGCGGCCATGATCCTCGGCCTGGGCCGCGCGGTGGGCGAGGCCATCGCCGTGGCGCAGGTCATCGGCGCCTTCAACGGTCCGATCCACGCGAACCTGTTCGGCCCGGGGAACACGATCGGCGCCGAGCTCGCGAACGAATTCTCGAACGCGGGGTCTCAGCTCGAGATCTCGTCACTCTTCTATCTCGCCCTGATCCTCCTCGTCTTCTCGCTCGTGGTGAACCTTCTCGCGCAGGTCATCGTGCGCCGGGTGGCCAGGCGCCAGGGACTGGCGCTCAAGTGAGCGCGGTCGATCTCAGCGCGCTCCAGCGCCCGAACGACCGGCTGCGCCGGCGCCGGCTCGCCAACCGCGGCATGGAGCTGCTCGCCTGGCTCGCGGCCGCGGTCGCCGTCACGATCCTCGGCATCGTCGTCTGGTCGGTGGCCAAGAGAGGCGCGAGCGAGCTCAACCTCGACCTGCTCACGAAGGCTCAGGTCCCGTTCGCGGGTCCCGGCGTCGCGCAAGGGCTTGCGAACGCCTTTTCCGGCAGCCTCGTCATCGTGGGGCTTGCATCCCTGATGGCGCTGCCGGTCGGGATCCTCGTCGCGATCTACGTGAACGAGTTCGCCCCCGCAGCCATTCGCAGGGGCGTGGGACTGACCCTCGACGTCCTCAACGGGATACCGGCGATCGTGATCGGCATCTTCGTCTTCGGCCTGCTCGTCGTCGGGCATGGGCAAAGCGGCATCGCCGGCTCGTTCGCGCTCGCCGTGTTGATGCTGCCGCTCGTCGCCCGCGCCACGATCGAGGTGCTCGCGCTCGTGCCCGACACGCTGCGCGAGGCTTCGCTCGGCCTCGGCGTTCCGCGCTGGCGGACGACGCTCGGCATCATCCTGCCGCAGACGATCGGCGGCGTCCTGACGGGAGCGGTGCTCGCGGTCGCCAGGGTCGGCGGTGAGACGGCGCCGCTGCTCTTCACCTCTTCGATCGGAGTCAGCTACGGGGCGGCCTGGAACCCGGCCCACGCTCTGCAGAGCGTGCCGATTGCGATCTTCGAGCTGTCCGAGTCGCCGGATCCGGCCGACCATGCGCGTGCCTGGGCAGCCGCATTCGTCTTGCTGATGTTCATCCTCGTCACGAGCCTGTGCGCCCGCTGGCTCGCAACTCGTAGTCGGCGGAAGCTCGGGCGGGCCGCCTGATGATGAGCGAGGTGAGGGGAGAATCCGTGTCCGTGTCGAGTACGATCGAGCACGCCGTGCGCGTCGAGACGAAGCGACAACCGCTGCCGCCGCGCGAGCGGCTCGAACAGGTCTTCGACATCCAGGAGCTGACCGCGATCTACGGCTCGAAGCCGGCGCTGAAGGATGTCTCGATGGAGGTGTACAAGAACCTCGTCACGGCGGTCATCGGCCCCTCCGGGTGCGGCAAGAGCACCTTCATTCGCTGCCTGAACCGGATGAACGACCTCGTCCCGAGCTTCAGCCAGACGGGGGCGATCCGCTACCACGGCCAGGACATCGCGACGAGGGACGTCGACCCGGTCGCCGTGCGGCGGACGATCGGCATGGTCTTCCAGCGTCCGAACCCGTTCCCGAAGTCGATCCACGACAACGTCGCCTGGGGCCTGAAGGTGCTCGGGATGAAGGACAACCTCGCCGAGCGCGTGGAACGGGCCCTCACGCAGGCTGCTCTCTGGGACGAGGTGAAGGACCGGCTGAAGTCGAGCGCGCTCGGGCTGTCAGGCGGCCAGCAGCAGCGCCTGTGCATCGCACGCGCGATCGCAGTCGAGCCCGACGTCGTGCTCATGGACGAGCCGGCCTCCGCTCTCGACCCGATCGCGACGCAGAAGATCGAGCAGCTGCTGTTCGAGCTCAAGAGTGAGTACTCGTTCGTGATCGTGACGCACAACATGCAGCAGGCGGCCCGCGTCGCCGACGTGACCGCGTTCTTCTCGATCTCGCGGGGCGAGGAGGGCGAGCGCTGGGGCGAGCTCATCGAGTACGACGAGACCGAGAAGATCTTCACGGCTCCCTCCGACAAGCGGACGGAGGACTACGTCACCGGCCGCTTCGGCTAGGCGGGCGGGAAGCGCGCCTGAATGGCTAGGCCGCGGCCCGGCTCGCTCGTGGCCTCCACCTCGCCGCCCGCTGACGTGACCACATGCTTCACGATGGCGAGCCCGAGCCCCGTACCGCGGCTCGTGCGCGCCTGGTCGCCTCGGTAGAAGCGCTCGAACAGACGTGGCAGGTCGGCGGCATCGACACCCTTCCCGTCGTCCGAGACACGGATCAGCGGGCTGTCGGAAGACCCGGTCACCTCGACGACGCAGGTGCTTCCCTGCCCGGCGTAACGGATCGCGTTTGCGAGCAGGTTCTCGAGCACGACTCGTAGCATCCGCGGCCGAAGGGGCAGGTCCACGCGTCCGTCGGCCTGCACCTCGATCGTCACCTCCGCGTGGTTTGCGCGCTCGGCGAACGACGCCACGACCTCCTTCACGATCGGCTGGGCGTGCGTGCGTCCGAGCGAAACGACCTCGCGTCCGGTCTCGAGCTCGCCGAGGAAGATCACGTCATCGATCAGCTCGCCGGCCTGCTCGACCTCGCGCTGCGCCTGCTCCAGCAGCTCGCCCACATCCGAATCCGGCAGAGCGGCGCTCTCGAGCAGCACGAGCAGCCGCGCGAGCGGCGTGCGCAGCTCGTGCGAGACGGCCGCCGTGAAGCCGGCGCGCAGCTCCTGGTATGCGGGCAGCTCGGGCGGTGCCTCGAGAAAGAGGACGAGCAGGTCGGGATCGGCGGTCGCGAGCTCCTCGTCGAGCCGGCTGCCTGGCTCGGATCCGCCGAGAGCCTTCGTCGCCGCCTCGCTGGCCGCGACGACCCGGCGCTCGCTGTCGAGGATGACCACCGGCTCAGCGCAGCCCGCAGCGACTGCTTTGGCCCGTTCCTCATTCACCACTTCTTCACCACCCGTCTACCCTTCGCCAACGGGGCTCCAGCCGATAATGGACTCAAGCATGCCCAAGGTTCTGATCGTCGAGGACGACGAGGTGATCGCACAGGGGATGGCACGGCATCTCGGCGCCGCGGGCTTCGACCCCGTCACGGTCGGCAACGGCACGCAGGGGCTCGCGCGGCTCCGCTACGAGAACCCCGACGTCTGCGTCCTCGACCTCATGCTTCCGGGCGTGGACGGCTGGAAGCTGATCGAGATGGCGCGGAACGAGGGGATCGGCACGCCGATCGTCGTCGTCTCCGCGCGCGGCACCGAGCACGATCGCGTGCATGCGCTCGAGATCGGCGCCGACGACTACCTCGTGAAGCCGTTCTCGATGAAGGAGCTCGTGGCGCGTGTGCGCGCGGCGTCGCGACGGGCGCTCCAGCGAGAGGAGACGCCGCGTGGCGAGCCGATCGAGATCGAGGAGCTGCGGATCGACCCGCTCGAGGTGCAGGCGTACGTCGACGACCGGAACGCCGAGTTGACCCCGACGGAGTTCCGTCTCCTCTACCAGCTCGCCCTCGACCGTGGCCGTGTCGTCACCCGCGACGAGCTGCTGCAGAAGCTGTGGGGCCGCCGCGAGTCGCACCGCGACCGCACGGTGGACGTCTTCGTCCGGCGCCTGCGCGAAAAGGTCGACCGGCCCGCGTCCACCCATACGTTCATCCAGACGCGTTACGGCGTTGGTTACCGGCTCGAGCCGGTTGCGAAGGCGCCGCACTCCGCCTCAGCCTGACTCGTACGGCTGCGGCTCGAGGCCGGTCTCGACCTCGCGGCGCCCGTCGACCTCGTAGGCGACGTCGATCGACTCGTGCTTGCGGTAGGAGCCTGCGACCCCGAGCCACATCGACGCCCAGCGCCAGAAGCCGAGCCGGCCCTCCTGGGCGAGTGGACGCGGGAAGACGAGCGATCTTCCCTCCACCTGGAAGTCGCGTCCCGGCACCTGGCGGACGCCGCCGACGTAGACCTCGAAGACCGGCGGCACATGGTCCGGCAGTTCGATCCGCGTGCGCTGGGACACGTTCATAGAATGCCCGGCGGGTGCGCCGCAAGCTGCCGTCCCTCGTCCTAGCCGTGCTGGTCGCGCTCGCGACGGCCGGCGTTGCCGCAGCTGCGAACGGAGGCTTCACCCCGGTGACCCCGGAGTCGCCCAACGCGAGCCACACCCAGCACGCGTACTACCTCATCCTGGGCTTCACGGGAGCGATCTTCGTCCTCGTCGAGTCGCTGCTCGTCGTCTTCGTCTGGAAGTACCGGAGCCGCGGCCGTCCCCGCGCGGTCGAGGGCGCCCAGGTACACGGCCACACGCGGCTCGAGCTGATCTGGACCGCCTTCCCGGTCGCGATCCTCGCCATCGTCGCCGCCTTCGTCTTCTACGAGCTCCCGAGCATCGACTCCGCGCCGGCCGCCGCCGACCCCATCCACATCACGGTCGAGGGCCACCAGTACTACTGGCAGTTCGACTATCCGAACAAGGCCCGCTCGATCGGGACGCTGCATGTCCCGGTCGGCTCCGTCGTCGACCTCAAGGTCGTGTCGCCGGACGTGATCCACAGCTGGTGGATCCCGGCGCTCGGCGGCAAGATCCAGGCGATCCCTGGCCGGACGAACCACTTCTGGTTCCGAGCGGACGCACCCGGGAGCTACTCGGGCCAGTGCGCCGAGCTCTGCGGCGTCTTCCACGCCTCGATGAGCGCGACCGTCGTCGCCGAATCGCGCGCCTTCTACAACACCTACACCACGAGGACCGCGCCGGAGACGATCGGGAAGCAGGAGTGGACCGGCGTCTGCGCGACCTGCCACGGCAACCTCGGGCAGGGCGGGTACGGGCCGGCGATCGCCGGCAACTCGCTCCTCAAGCAGGCGGCGGGGCTGCGGGGGATCCTCCGCAACGGCTTCACCGGATCGCAGGGCGCGATGCCGCCCGTCGGCGACACCTGGAACGACCAGCAGATCGCCGCGCTCATCGCCTACGTGAAGAAGCACATCTACAAGGCCGGCCCCACGGGAGGGACCAGTGGCGGCTAGAAGCGAAGCCGTCTATCCCGTCGGCTGGAAGAGCGGCCGCATCGCGAGCTGGCTCGTCACGGTCGACCACAAGCGGATCGGGATCCTGTACATCGCGACGTCCCTCATGTGGTTCGTCGCGGGTGGGATCCTCGCGCTGCTCATGCGCTCGCAGCTCGCGACGCCGGGCGAGAAGTTCCTGACGAAGAACTCGTACAACGAGGTCATGACGATGCACGGCACGACGATGATCTTCCTCGTCGTCGTCCCGATCCTCGCGGGCTTCGCCAACTTCCTCGTGCCGTTGATGATCGGCGCGCGCGACATGGCCTTCCCGCGCCTCAACGCCCTCTCGTACTGGCTCTTCCTCCTCGGCGGCATCGTCCTCTGGCTGAGCTGGTTCGCGAAGGGCGGCGCGCCGCACGCCGGTTGGTGGTCGTACCCGACGCTCTCGGAGAACCAGCCGTTCACGAGCCCCGGCCACGGCCAGGACTACTGGATCCTCAGCATCCACATCCTCTCGCTGTCGTCGCTCCTCGGTGCGATCAACTTCATCGTCACGATCCACAACATGCGGGCGCCCGGCATGACGTGGATGCGCATGCCGCTCTTCGTCTGGGCGATCGAGACGTACGCGATCCTCCTGCTCCTCGCGCTGCCGGCACTCTCCGCCGCAGTGACCCTGCTGTTGCTCGACCGCACCGTCGGGACGCACTTCTTCATCCCCTCGCACGGAGGAAGCATCCTGCTCTACCAGCACATGTTCTGGTTCTTCGGGCACCCCGAGGTCTACATCATGGTGCTGCCCGTCTTCGGGATGATCTCGGAGATCCTGCCGGTCTTCTCGCGCAAGCCGATCTTCGGCTACAAGGCGGTCGCGTTCTCGACGCTCGGCATCGCGTTCTTCTCGATGCTCGTGTGGGCGCACCACATGTTCACGACCGGCATGCCGGTCGGGCTCGACTCGTTCTTCATGATCTCGTCGATGGTGATCGTGGTCCCGACGGGGATCAAGATCTTCAACTGGCTCGCGACGACCTGGCGCGGCAACCTCATCCTCGACACGCCGATGCTGTTCGCGCTCGGCTTCATCGCGCTCTTCACCATGGGCGGGCTGTCGGGGATCTTCCTCGCCGCGTTTCCCGTCGACTGGCAGGTGAACGACTCGTACTACGTGGTCGCCCACTTCCACTACGTCCTCTTCGGCGGCTCGGCCTTCGGCTTCTTCGGCGGCCTCTACTACTGGTGGCCGAAGATGTTCGGGCGGATGCTCGACGAGCGCCTCGGCAAATGGCACTTCTGGCTGCTGTTCGTCGGCTTCAACCTCACCTTCCTGCCGCAGCACATGCTCGGCCTGCTCGGAATGGCGCGCCGGATCTACACGTACCACCACGGCGGGCTCTGGGAGGTCTACAACCTCATCTCTTCGGCAGGATCCGGGGTGATGGCCCTCGCGACCCTCATCTTCCTGATCAACGTCTGGCAGGCGCACGTCCTGCGCAAGGGCGTCCGCGCCGGAAACGACCCGTGGCTCGCCGACACGCTCGAGTGGTACACGACCTCGCCGCCGCCGGCATACAACTTCGACAGTGTCCCGTACGTGACGAGCGCGCGACCGTTGCGGGACCTGCGGCGGAGACTCGCGGAGCAGGGCACGTGAAGACAGAGCTGGCGCAGTGGCTGCAACCGTCGGCGGCAAAGCCGCCGACGCGCGGCCGACAGACCGCGCTCCCTGCGGTCGCGCCCGGGCCCTGGCTCCGCCTGTCGGCGCTCGTCGCGGCGGCCGGGATGCTCCTGGCGGTGATCTCCGGTGCCGAGGGGCTGGGGACTGCGCACCGGCTGCTGGCGGCGCTCGTCGCTCCGCCGCTCGCGGCGCTGATCGTCTCGGCCTGGTACGCGCACCGGCGGCTCGTGCCGGCGGCGCTCGCCGCCGCCGCGCTCTTCGCCGGAGCCGCCGCGGTTCCCTCGGCGCACGCGCACTCGGGGCTGGCCGCCTTCGCGCTGGCGGCTCTCGTGGTCGTCGGCGCCGAGAGCTTCCGCGGCGAGCGCGTGACCCCGGTCGCCGAAGGCGACGGATCGGCCGGACGCCCGCGGCTTTGCCGCGGGCATTTCCAGCCTGCAGCGCTCCTGGCGGGACTACGTGACGCTGACGAAGCCGCGGATCATGTCGCTCCTGCTGATCACCGGCTTCTGCGGAATGATCGCCGGCGCCCGGGGCTGGCCGGGGACGGCGCTTGCGCTCTCCGCCATGTTCGGGCTCGCGCTCGCGTGCGGGGGCGCATCGGCCCTCAACCACGTCCTCGACCGGGACATCGACCCGCTGATGGGGGACCGGACGCGCTCGCGCCCGGTCGCGTCGGGCCGCGTCGCGCCGAGCCGGGCGCTCGAGTTCGGGCTCGCCCTGTCGGCGTTCTCGTTCGTCCTGCTCGCGAGCGCGGTCAACGTGCTGACGGCGGTGCTCGCGCTCGTCGGCAACCTCTTCTACGTCCTCGTCTACACGCGCTGGCTGAAGCGCTCCACGCCGCAGAACATCGTGATCGGCGGAGCCGCGGGCGCCGTGCCGCCGCTCGTCGGCTGGGCTGCCGCCACCGGCCACGTCGGGATAGCGGCGCTGCTCCTCTTCGCGATCGTCTTCATCTGGACACCGCCGCACTTCTGGGCGCTGGCGCTGTTGATCAAGGACAACTACGCGAACGCGCGGGTGCCGATGCTGCCGGTGGTCCGGGGCGATCGGGCAACGGCGCGGCAGATCGTCCTCTACTCCGTCGTGCTCGTTGCCGCGACGCTGCTGCCGTGGGGCTGGGGAGGGGCCGGCCCGCTCTACGTGGCCTCCGCCCTGGGGCTCGGTGCCGTGTTCGTCTGGCTCGCCGAGCGCCTGCGGCGCGACACGACGCGGCCACGCGCCCTGCTGCTCTTCCACTACTCGCTTCTCTACCTCGCGCTCTTGTTCGCAGCGCTGGCAGTGGACGCCGTCGTCTGATGGATCCCGGGCTCGCGCGCCGGAACGTCCGCCTCGGCTGGATGCTCTTCGGCGTCTTCGTGCTGCTGTTCGCCGGCTGTATCGGGATCGCGCTGCTCTACCTCCACTTCCAGTAGTGGAAGGGATCTGGCTGGCACGCCCGCCAGAGGTAGCTGCGGGCGAGCCGGTGGCGGTCAAGGACCTGCTCGACACGGCGGGGCTGACCACGACCTACGGCTCCGCCCTCTTCGCCGACCACGTGCCCGCGGTGAGCGCGGATGCGGTGCAGCTGCTCGAGGCCGGCGGCTACGCGCTGGCCGGGAAGGCGAACCTGCACGAGTTCGCCTACGGGGTCTCGTCCCAGAATCCGCACTACGGGACGGTCCCGAACCCCATCGCGCCGGGAAGGCTGGCGGGCGGCTCGAGCGGCGGATCGGCTGCCGCAATCGCCGCCGGTGACGTCGAGCTGGCGCTCGGAAGCGACTCCGCGGGGTCGCTCCGGATCCCGGCGGCGTGGTGCGGGACAGTCGGCTTCAAGCCGACCCACGGGCTCGTCTCGGTCGAGGGCTGCTTCCCGCTCGCCGCGAGCTACGACGTCGTCGGCCCGATGGCCTCGTCCGTGGAGGGTTGCGAGCGGCTGATGCAGACGCTGGCTCCGGGGTTCGAGCCGATCGAGCTCGAGTCCCTCGAGGCGCTCGAGGTCGGGGTTGCGTGGCTCGACCAGGCGGAACCGCTCGTGCGCGAGCGGGTGACGCGGGCCGCAGCCCTCTTCCCCCGACGGCGCGAGATCGACCTGCCGCTCGCGCCGGCGAACCGGGCGGACTTCATGCGCGAGGTGGCCGACGTACACCGCGCGCTCTTCCTCGGCAACGAGGATCTGTACGGCGAGAACGTCCGCGAGAAGGTCGAGCGCTGCCTTCGGGTGCGAGACGAGGAGGCTGCCGCGGCCGACCGCGTGCGAGCCGACTACCGGGAGCGTGTTGCTGCGGCCGTCGGCGAGCTCGACCTGCTCCTGACGCCGACGGTTCCGTTCGTCGCCCCGCCTGCAGACGTCGACGAGCTCGAGATCCGAGCGGGGGCGATCTCGCTCACGTATCCGTTCAGCTCGCTCGGCTGGCCGGCGCTCGCGCTCCCGTGCGGCTCGGCGGAGGACGGCTTGCCGGCCTCGGTGCAACTCGCGGCGCCGGCGGGCGCCGACGCACGGGTCCTCGCCGCAGGACGCCTGCTCGCCTCTCTGCAGCGAGGGCTCGGCGACACCCGTGTTTCCTTGTAACAGACTGTTACTTGGGTGGTGCACGGTCGCGAAGGCGCGGCGCCGGCGGTGCGAGGAATCGCAGGACGATCGCCTCGGGCGGTCTGACCCGAAAGGCCACCTGCCGCGCCACCGTCGTGACCGGGGGCGGCCCCCGTCGACGTAGGCGGCGAGCTCTATGCAAGAGGACTCGCACCTGCTCGTAACTCGGCCGGTAGAGCTCCATTCGGGCAGCTGCGCGCCCGACGCAGCGGTTCATCTCGGCGATTGGGACTGCGCGTCGCGACTGTCGCTCGATCTCGTCGAGCAGGCGTGCCGGGATCCGCGGGGCGAAGGAGAGCACCCCGCCAGGATCGCGGTGACTCTGTCACCGAGCATTCGCGCCGTTGCGCCGGAGGCGCAACAGGAAAGCAAGTAACAGACTGTTACAAGCGACGTTGGGGGACCAGCTACCGACCCGCCTCGGTGGCCGCCAGCACGGCGGCCTCGTACACGGGGTCGGGGGTGTAGCGCTCGAGCTCGTCCGAGAGGACGTCGCTCGGCGCCGGCGGGTCGCCTGGCGGGAACGGGACCGCCTCCCCGTCGAGCGCCACACCCTCCAGCTTCTCGGCCTCGTCGTGCTCGAGCTCGATCTCGTGCCGCCCCAGCCGCGAGCGCAGCCAGCCGCAGAGGAGCCATGCCTGTGCCGCCGTCCCGCGCACGCGAACCGTCCGCACGTCCGCCACCGCCGGCCACAGGGTCGCCAGATGCTCCCGCCAGCGCGAGGTCCTCGCCCAGGCGATGTCCGAGGCGGCACAGCGCGGAAACAGCTCCGCCAGGCGCCGGTACGGCTCGGGCAGGTCGCCCCACTCGGTCGAGTCGACGATCAGCCGGTCGGTGACGCCGACGAGCTGCTCGAGCTCGGGAGCGCCCCAGGGCGGCTCGCCTCGCCAGCGCAGGAAGACGGGCAGGTCGGAGACGAGGAGCGGCTCGACGATGCTCGCCGGCGCCGCCGCCCGCGAGCCGCGCAGCGTGAGCTCGACCACCTCCGTCACGAGGCCGCGGTCGGTGTCGGGCACCTCCCACCGCTCGACCTCCGCGCGGGCGTCGATCCGGTTGTCGTCGGCGTGCGGCTCCGGGAAGAGGAGGATCGTCCGCGACGGATGCAGCTCGGCCATCCCCTCGAGCGCCGCACGGGCCTGCTCCCTCCAGCCATACGGCACCCAGGCGATGTGCGTCATCACCGAGGTCCGCATGCTCGGTGCTTCGGCCGCTGCCTGAGCTCGTAAGTGGGCGAGCGCAGTGTCGACGTCGCCGAGACAGACGTCTTCGCCGAACCAGGCCAGCTCGCTCAGGGCCGTCGCCACGACCGGCCGTCCCGGTGGAGGAGCTCGTCGGCGCTGGGCGGGCCCCACGAGCCCGCGGGATAGTTCGGGAACGCGGGCTTGTCGCGCTGCCAGGCAGCGACGATCGAGTCCACGAGTAGCCACTGCTCCTCGACCTCGTCGGCGCGCGTGAACAGCGTCGAGTCTCCGAGCATGACGTCGAGGATGAGGCGCTCGTATGCCTCCGGCATCCCCGTACGGAAGGCGCCGCCGTAGAGGAAGTCCATGTGGACGGTGCGGATCGTCATCCCCTGGCCCGGCACCTTCGCGCCGATCGCGAGCGAGACGCCCTCGTCGGGCTGCACGTGGACGACCAGCACGTTCGGGCGCAGCCCCTCCGCCGCGGCTTCCTCGAACGGCGGGTGCGGCGCGGCCTTGAACTGGATCGCGATCGTCGTCTCGTGGCGAGCGAGCCGCTTGCCCATGCGCACGTAGAACGGCGTGTCCGCCCAGCGCCAGTTGTCGACGTAGAGCTTCGCCGCGACGAACGTCTCGGTCATCGAGTCGGCCGCGACGCCCTCCTCCTCGCGATAGGCGACGACCTCCTCACCTTCGACGAACCCGCGCCCGTACTGCCCGCGCACGACCGACTTCGGCCCGGGCGTGTGGAGCGCGCGCAGCACCTTGACCTTCTCGTTGTGCACCGAGTCGGACGTGAAGTCGATCGGGGGCTCCATCGCGGTCAGCGCGAGCAGCTGGAGCAGGTGGTTCTGGAAGATGTCCCGGATCGCGCCCGCGTGCTCGTAGTAGCCGGCGCGGGCCTCGATCCCGATCGACTCGGCGACGGTGATCTGGACGTGGTCGACGAACTGGCGGTTCCAGATCGGCTCGAAGATCCCGTTCGCGAAGCGGAGCGCGAGCATGTTCTGGACCGTCTCCTTGCCGAGGTAGTGGTCGATCCGGAAGATCTCCTCCTCGTGGAAGTACTCGAGCAAGGTCGCGGTCAGCTGCTTCGCCGAGGCGAGGTCGTGGCCGAACGGCTTCTCGACGACGAGGCGAGTCCAGCCGCGCTCGTCGCGCCGCTTGCCGAGCGCCTCGACGATCTCGGGGAACGCCGGCGGCGGCACCGCGAGGTAGAAGACGCGGTTTCCGCCGAGCTCCTGCTCCTCGTCGAGCCGCCCGAGCAAGTCGTGCAGCTGGTCCTCGCCGCCGGCGTCGGCGAAGTCGGTCGCGACGTAGTGGAGCTGCGCAGCGAGCTCGTCCCAGGTCTCCTGCCGGAACGGATCGCGGGCATGTTGCTTCACGGCTGTCGCCATGTCCTCGCGGAACGACTCGTCGTCGCCTTCGGTGCGTGCGACGCCGACGATTGCGAACCGTGGGGGCAGAAGGCGGCGCACGGCGAGTGCGTAGAGCGCCGGCATGAGCTTCTTGTGCGTCAGGTCGCCGGAGGCGCCGAAGATGACGAGCGCGCAGGGGTCGGGTGTCCGCCGAAGGGCGAGGCCTTCGGCGAGCGGGTTCTGCTCCTGCGTGGGCTGCTCCGCGGTCTCGGTCACTGTTCCTCGCTCACTGTTCTGGGCTCTTCTCGAGATGTCCGCCGAAGCCCTTCCGCATCGCGGAGAGCACGCGGTTGCCCCAGTCGGCCTCGCCGCGCGAGGCGAAGCGGTCGAACAGCGAGGCGGCGAGCACCGGTGCGGGCACGCCCTCCTCGACCGCGGCCTGCACGGTCCACCGGCCTTCGCCGGAGTCGCTGACGCGGCCCGCGTACTCGTCGAGCTCCGGCGTCTCGTGCAGGGCCTGCGCCGTCAGGTCGAGGAGCCACGAGGCGATCACGGAGCCACGTCGCCAGAGCTCGGTGATCGCCGCGACGTCGAGGTCGTACTTGTAGAGGTCCGGGTCGCGGAGCGGAGTCGTCTCGGCGTCCGTCTCCTGCGCGTGCTTGCCGATGTTCGCGTGCTTGAGGACGTTCAGGCCCTCGGCGTACGCCTGCATCAGCCCGTACTCGATGCCGTTGTGGACCATCTTCACGAAGTGCCCCGCGCCCGAGGAGCCACAGTGCAGCCAGCCCTGCTCCTCCGGGGCCGCCTCACCGTCGCGGCCGGGCGTGCGCACCGCAGCCTCGAGGCCGGGCGCGAGCGCCTCGAATACCGGGGTGAGTCGGCCGACGGCCTCGTCGTCGCCGCCGACCATCATGCAGTAGCCGCGCTCGCGGCCCCACACGCCGCCGCTGACCCCGACGTCCACGTAGTGGATCCCCTTGTCGCGCAGCTCGCGGGAACGGCGGAGGTCGTCGACGTAGTACGAGTTGCCGCCGTCGACGACCGTGTCGCCCTCCGCGAGGTGCGGGGCAAGCTCGTCCAGCACGGAGTCGACGATGCCCGCCGGCACCATCAGCCAGACCGACCGCGGCGTCTCGAGCTGCTGCACGAGCTCCTCGAGCGAGGCCGCCGTGCGCGAGTCGACCTTCGGGTCGAACGTCTTGAGGTCGTGACCCGCCGCGCGCAGGCGCTCCGTCATGTTCGCGCCCATCCGGCCGAGGCCCACCATTCCGAGCTGCATCGCTACAGATCCTCCATTCGTACGCGCGCCACGCGACGGCCGCGTTCCTTCAGCGTCTCGAGGTCTCCCGTGGCCTGTGCGCGGATCAGCCGCCGGAAGCCGAACGGCTTGCCGGGGATGGGAAGCTCGTCCCCCTGGTCGTCGACGACCTGGAGGAAGAGGCCTGTGTTGGGGCCTCCCTTGTGCAGCTGGCCCGTCGAGTGCTGATAGCGCGGGCCGTAGCCGTGCGTGACGACGAGCCCGCTCTCGCGGCGAAGCCGCTCCACGAGGCCCGAGATGCGCCGGTCGTTCTCCGCCGTCGGCTCGATGAACGCCTGCACGCACGCGTAGTCGCCCTCCTGCTTCTGGGCGAGCAGCTCCTCGATCGAGCCCTCCGGCTCGAGCTCCGGCTCCTTCCCGGTCGCCAGCACCTCGTTCGTCTTGTCCTTCGCCGCCTGGACGTCGGGCTGGTCGAACGGGTTGATCTCGAGGTAGGCGCCGGCGACGGCGATCGCGAACTCCCAGCGGAAGAACTCCGCGCCGAGCGCGTACGGATCGGGCAGCTGAGGCTGGGCCTCCAGCCGGTCGGCTCCCTCCGGCGACTCGCCCGGTGCCGGGACGAGCCCCTTCCCCTGCTTGCCGGTCGATTCCGCGATCAGCTGCTCCGCCCACAGGCCGAAGCCGCCGGGAGTGTCGGCGATGCAGATCTTGTCGCGGCCCTCCTGCCAGCCGGTGCCGAACCGGCTCCCCAGCTCGTAGCCGGGATTGCCTTCGCCGGAGCGGCAGGCCTCGCGCATCTCCTGAGCCCGCTCCAGCAGGCGAGCGGCGTCGGCGCCCATCAGCACCGCCGGCACGATGCCGAACGGTGAGAGCGCCGAGTACCGGCCGCCGATCGACGGCTCGCCCGCGAAGACGCCCCGAAACCCGCGCTCGCGCGCGAGGTGCTCGAGCTCCGACCCGGGATCCGTGATCGCGCAGAACAGGTTCGCCCGCTTGCGGGTCTTCTCCCAGAAGTAGTCGGTGTGCGACCGCGTCTCGAGGGTCGTGCCGGACTTCGAGGACGAGACGAAGAGGGTGCGCTCGAGGTCGAGCCCCTCCTCGAGCGCCCGGATCGCGCGGGGATGCGTCGTGTCGAGGACGTGGAACCGGTCGACCTCGAAGGTGCGCCGCAGCACCTCCGGCGCGAGTGACGAGCCGCCCATCCCGCAGAGGACGACGTCGTCGACCTCCTCCTGGAGGTTTTCAGCGAAGCGAACTATCTCGTCGAGCCGCTCCTGGATGTGGAGCGGCTCGTCTAGCCAACCGAGCCACTTGGCCTCGTCGCTTCCGGTCCAGACCGTGGAGTCGCGTTCCCAGATCCCTTCGATCAGCCGCTCGCGCTTCACCGCTAGGCGGCCACGGCCTCGCGCTTCGCGCGAACGCCCTCGAGCAGCTCGGCGAACGAGTCCGAGAACTTCTGCACGCCTTCCTTCTCGAGGGTGGCGACGACGTCGTCGTAGTCGACGCCCACCGCCGGCAGCTTCTCCTCGAGCAGCGCGCGGGCCTCGTCGAGGTCGTCCTCGACGGTGTCGCCGCGCACCTCGCCGTGATCCTGGAAGGCCTGGATCGTCTCCTCCGGCATCGTGTTCACGGTGTGTGGCCCGATCAGCTCCTCGACGTAGAGGACGTCCCGGTACGCAGGGTTCTTGGTGGAGGTGGAAGCCCACAAGCAGCGCTGCGGCAGCGCGCCCTTGGCCTCGAGTGCCGCCCAGCGCTCGCCGCTGAACACCTGCTTGTAGTGCTGGTACGCGATGCGGGCGTTCGCGATCGCGAGCTTGCCGCGGAGCGAGAGCGCCTCCTCGGAGCCGATGGCCTCGAGCCGCTTGTCGGCCTCGGTGTCGACGCGCGAGACGAAGAAGCTCGCCACCGAGCGCACCGCAGTCGGGTCGCCTCCGTTCTCGACGAAGCGCTCCAGCCCGCGGACGTAGGCCTCCATCGATTCCTGGTGCCGTTGCAGCGAGAAGAGGAGCGTGACGTTGATGCTGTGGCCGCCGGCGATGCAGTCCTCGATCGCCTGCAGGCCCGGCTCCGTCCCCGGGATCTTCACGTAGAGATTCGGCCGGTCGATCCACTCGTGCAGGCGGATCGCCTCGTCGTAGGTCGCCTTGGTGTCGTAGGCGAGGTTCGGGTCGACCTCGATCGAGACGTACCCGTCCTGCGCGTTCTCCTCGTGCACGGGCTCGAGCAGGTCGAGCGCCGACTCGACGTCCCGCACCGCGAGGTGGAGGAAGATCTCCTTCGGATCCTGCTCGTGCTCGAGCAACTCCTTCACCTGCTCGTCGTACGAGTTGCCCTGCGAGATCGCCTTCTGGAAGATGGTGGGGTTCGACGTCACGCCGACCACGGCGTCCTCCTCCATCATCCGCTTCAGCTCGCCCGATTCGAGCAGGTCGCGCGACAGGTAGTCGATCCAGACCGACTGCCCGCGCGCGCTCAGCTGGTGAAGTCTCGATTCAGCCATTCCGCATCCCTTCTTCCATCCTTCTGATCATCTCCAGTCTGGCGGCGTGACGCGCCTCTCCGTCGAACCGGGCGGCGAGAAACGTGCGCACGAGATCCGCCGCGAGGCTCGGCCCCACGACCTCCGAGCCGAGGCAGAGGACGTTCATGTCGTCATGCTCGACTCCCTGGTGCGCGGAGTAGACGTCATGACAGATGGCTGCCCGAATGCCCGCGATCTTGCACGCGGCGACCGCCGCACCCACCCCCGAGCCGCAGACGAGCACACCGCGCTCGGCTTGTCCGTCCTTGAGCGCTGCGCCGACCTCGGCCGACTTCACGGGGTAGTCGATGCGGACGGCGTCGGTGTCCGTGCCGAGGTCGACGATCTCGTGGCCCTCCTCCTGCAGCGTCCCGAGGATCGACTCGCGCAGATGGACGCCCCGGTGGTCGAACGCCACGGCAACTTTCACGCGACGGACCGTACATAGAATCGGCTTCGGTTTCCGTCTCCGGCGAAGGGAGAGGTCGTAGCGATGAACGACGTCGAGCTCTGGCGCGAGCTGGGACAGCAACTCCGGGTCGATGCGATCCGGCCGGCTGCGAAGGCCGGCTCCGGCCATCCCACCTCGGGCATGTCCGCTGCCGACCTGATGGCCGTGCTGATGGCGAAGTACCTGCGCTACGACTTCGACAGCCCGCGCGACCCGCACAACGACCGGCTCGTCTTCTCGAAGGGCCACGCCTCGACGCTCCTCTACGCGATGTTCCGGGCCGCCGGCGCGATCACGGAAGAGGAGCTACTCAGCTACCGGCAGTTCGACTCGATCTTCGAGGGACACCCGACGCCGAGGATCCCCTGGGTCGACGTCGCGACCGGCTCGCTCGGGCAGGGCCTTCCCTACTCCGTCGGCATGGCGCTCGCCGGCAAGCGGCTCGACCGGCTCCCCTTCCGGGTGTGGACGCTCTGCGGCGACAGCGAGATCGCGGAGGGCTCGCAGTGGGAGGCGCTCGAGCACGCTGCGTTCTACGAGCTCGACAACCTCGTGGCCATCTTCGACGTGAACCGGCTCGGCCAGCGCGGCGAGACGATGCACGGCTGGGACCTCGACTCGTACGCGAACCGCGCCCGCGCCTTCGGCTGCCACACGATCGAGATCGACGGCCACGACGTCGAGGCGATCGACCGGGCCTACGCCGAGGCGATCGATACGGCCGGGCAGCCCGTCGTCATCGTCGCCAAGACGATCAAGGGCAAGGGGGACCCCGACGTCGAGGACAAGAACGGCTTCCACGGCAAGGCGCTCGACCACTCCGACGAGGTCATCGCCACGCTCGGCGGCGTCCGCAACCTCACGATCGACGTGGCGAAGCCGGATACCGGCGCCGCGAAGCACGAGTTCCCGGGCGGCACCCTCGAGCTGCCGCGCTACGAGCTCGGAGACGAGGTGGCGACCCGCAAGGCGTACGGCGACGCCCTTACGGCGCTCGGCAAGGCGCGTGGCGACGTCGTCGCCCTCGACGGCGAGGTCTCGAACTCGACCTACGCCGAGGAGTTCCGCGACGCGATCCCGGAGCGCTACTTCGAGATGTACATCGCCGAGCAGCAGATGGTCGCGACGGCCGTCGGGATGCAGGTGCTCGGCTGGCGTCCGTTCGCCTCGACCTTCGCCGCCTTCCTCTCACGCGCGTACGACTTCATCCGCATGTCCGCGATCAGCCGCGCGAGCTACTGCCTCTGCGGCTCGCACGCGGGCGTGTCGATCGGCGAGGACGGGCCGTCCCAGATGGCCCTCGAGGACATCGCCTCGATGCGCGCGGTGCACGGCTCGACCGTGCTGCATCCGTGTGACGCGAACCAGACCGCGAAGCTCGTCGCCGCGATGGCCGATCTCGAGGGGATCTCGTACCTGCGCACGCTGCGCCCGGCGACTCCCGTCCTCTATCCGCCGGACGAGGAGTTCGAGGTCGGCGGCTCGCGGACGGTGCGCCAGGGCGAGGATGTCGCGATCGTCGGCGCGGGGATCACCGTCCACGAAGCGCTCAAGGCCGCGGACGCGCTCGCGCAGGAGGGAATCGAGGCGCGTGTCATCGACCTCTACTCGATCAAGCCGCTCGACGCCGAGACGCTGCGCTCGCTCACGTGCCCGATCGTGACCGCCGAGGACCACTGGGCCGAGGGCGGTCTCGGTGAGGCGGTGATGTCGGCGCTGGCCGACTCCGACGCCCGGCCGCCGGTCGCCCGGCTCGCGGTGCACGAGATGCCGCACTCGGGCAAGCCCGCCGAGCTGCTCGCCGAGGCCGGCATCGACGCCGACGGGATCGCGGCCGCCGCGCGCAGCCTGGCTCGGGCTCACGCCGGCGCTTCGTAGAGAAGGTCGTACAGCCGCTGCTGCTCCTCGCGCGCGGCCCGAAAGGCCTCGGCCCGGTCCGGCCGCGGCTCGACGATCTCTTCGATCGGCGCCTCCCCCACCTCCTGTCCCAGGCGCTCGAGGGCGAGGACGGCCGCGCCGCGGAGAGAAGCCTCGGGAACTGCCGAGACATGGAGCGGTCGCGCGAGCGCGTCGGCCATGATCTGGATCCAGTCGCGGTCGTGGAGCAGCCCGCCCCCCGTCGCGACGACCTCGCTCACGTCCGGTAGCAGCTCGGCGATGGCGGCGAAGCGGAACGCGACGGCCTCGTAGGCGGCCTGCCGAAGGTCGAGCGGCGTCGTTTCGAACGTCAGCCCGTGGATCGCGCCGCGCGCGTCGGGGTTCCAGCCGGTCGAGCGCTCGCCGCCGAGGAAGGGCAGGAACACGAGCCCGTGGTCGCGCGGGTCGCGCTCCTCGAGCGATCCTGACGCTGGGGCGAGTGTCCGCTCGAGCCACTCGTACAGGTTGCCGCCGTCGGAGAGTGCCCCTCCCTCGACGACACGGCGCGCGTCGCCCAGATAGAGGAAGAGCCCCGGCTTCGGCTGCGGCCGCTCGCTCTCGTAGAGGACGCGGAACGCTCCCGAGGTGCCGACCATGAGCGCGGCGCGCTCGCGTGTCGTGCAGCCGGCGCCCGCGTTCGAGCAGGTGGCGTCGCTCCAGAGCGGGACGTCGGCG
>CAVVKA010000002.1:0-145214 GCA_963748755.1 uncultured Actinomycetes bacterium | reverse complement strand
ACTCCATAGCGACATCTATACCGGTGTTCTTCTGATCAAGAGAACAAGGGCACACGGTGGATGCCTTGGCACCGAGAGCCGATGAAGGACGTGGGCGGCTGCGATAAGCCCGGGGGAGAAGCTGACCATTCTGCGATCCCGGGATTTCCGAATGAGGAAACTCACCGCTGGTAATGCGGCGGTATCCGTACCTGAATCCATAGGGTGCGGAGGGTAAGCCG
Source organism: uncultured Actinomycetes bacterium (assembly GCA_963748755.1). Taxonomy (GTDB): domain Bacteria; phylum Actinomycetota; class Thermoleophilia; order Gaiellales; family Gaiellaceae; genus Palsa-739. The sequence continues at coordinate 144,993 of CAVVKA010000002.1, read as the reverse complement.
GCGAACTGAAACATCTAAGTAGCCGGAGGAAAGGAAAGAAACCTCGACTCCCTTAGTAGTGGCGAGCGAAAGGGGATCAGCCCAAACCCATGCGACGTGATAGGCGGCAGCCGTTGTCGCGCGGGGGTTGTAGGGCTCGTCTTGATCCGCCTGCCGGCGGGTCGGGAAGTTACAAAGTCGCGTGTTAGTCGAAGTGGATGGAAAGCCACACCACAGCAGGTAATAGTCCTGTAGGCGAAAGCACGCGGCCTTCCTTGACGAGTACCTGAGTACGGCCGGGCACGGGAAACCCGGTCGGAATCCGCGGGGACCACCCCGTAAGGCTAAGTACTACTCGGTGACCGATAGTGAACTAGTACCGTGAGGGAAAGGTGAAAAGTACCCCGGAAGGGGAGTGAAATAGCACCTGAAACCGTGTGCTTACAAGCGGTCGGAGCGGAGTAATCCGTGACGGCGTGCCTTTTGCATAATGAGCCAGCGAGTTAGTCTTCCACGGCAAGGTTAAGGAAACGGAGCCGTAGCGAAAGCGAGTCTGAATAGGGCGATTCAGTCGTGGGAGCTAGACCCGAAACTGAGTGATCTACCCATGGCCAGGTTGAAGCGGGGGTAAGACCCCGTGGAGGACCGAACCCACGTCGGTTGAAAACGGCGGGGATGAGCTGTGGGTCGGAGTGAAAGGCTAATCAAACTCAGAGATATCTGGTTCTCCCCGAAATATATTTAGGTATAGCGTCACGCGTTCAGTAACGGTTGTAGAGCACTGTTTGGCCTAGGGGGCCTACCAGCTTACCGAAGTCAGGCAAACTCCGAATGCCGTTACTCCATAGCGTGGCAGTCAGAGTGCGGGGGATAAGCTTCGTGCTCAAAAGGGAAACAGCCCGGACCGTCGGCTAAGGTCCCTAATTTCATGCTAAGTGGGAAACGATGTCCGATTGCACAGACAACCAGGATGTTGGCTTAGAAGCAGCCACCATTCAAAGAGTGCGTAACAGCTCACTGGTCAAGTGGTCGGGCGCGGACAATGTAACGGGGCTCAAGCATGGAACCGAAGCCACGGACTTCACGCTTGCGTGGAGTGGTAGGGGAGCGTTCCCAGGGCGGAGAAGCGGCGGCGTAAGCCTGCCGTGGAGCGCTGGGAAGTGAGAATGCTGGCATGAGTAACGAAAGGCGAGTGAGAAACTCGCCCGCCGAATGCCCAAGGGTTCCTGAGTAAAGCTAATCTACTCAGGGTTAGTCGGGACCTAAGCCGAGGCCGACAGGCGTAGGCGATGGCCAACAGGTTGATATTCCTGTACCACGTCCCAACCGCTATCACCGATGGGGGGACGGGGTAGGTTAGGGCAACCCAGGCGTTGGTCGACCTGGGGTAACCGCGTAGGGTGGCTGGTAGGGAAATCCGCCGGCCGTTAAGCCTGAGACGGGATGCCGAGGCCCTTAGGGGCCGAAGTGCCTGAAACCATGCCTCCAAGAAAAGCCTCTAGGGAGGTTGGACGTGCCCGTACCAAAACCGACACAGGTGGGCAGGTAGAGAATACCAAGGCGATCGGAAGAACCCTCGTTAAGGAACTCGGCAAAATGGTCCCGTAACTTCGGGAGAAGGGACGCCCCGGTAGAGTGAAGCCCTTTACGGGCCTAGCTCGAGGGGGCCGCAGTGAAACGGCCCAAGCGACTGTTTACCAAAAACACAGGTCTCTGCGAAGTCGTAAGACGACGTATAGGGGCTGACTCCTGCCCGGTGCCGGAAGGTCACGAGGAGAGGTTAGCTTTCGGGCGAAGCCTTGAATCCAAGCCCCGGTAAACGGCGGCGGTAACTATAACCGTCCTAAGGTAGCGAAATTCCTTGTCGGGTAAGTTCCGACCTGCACGAATGGAGTAACGACTTGGGCGCTGTCTCAACGAGGGATCCGGTGAAATTGTAGTTTCGGTGAAGATGCCGAATACCCGTGGTTGGACGGAAAGACCCCGTGAACCTTTACTACAGCTTGACGTTGGAGTTCGGGATTCGTTGTCCAGGATAGGTGGGAGGCTGTGAAGCGGGGACGCCAGTCCTCGTGGAGCCAACCTTGGGATACCACCCTTCGTGTTCTGGGCTTCTAACCCGCTGCCGTGATCCGGGGCGGGAACAGCGTCAGGTGGGTAGTTTGACTGGGGCGGTCGCCTCCCAAAATGTAACGGAGGCGCGCAAAGGTTCCCTCAGCACGGTTGGAAATCGTGCGTAGAGTGCAAAGGCATAAGGGAGCTTGACTGCGAGACAGACATGTCGAGCAGGCGCGAAAGCGGGCCTTAGTGATCCGGCGGTAACTGGTGGACGTGCCGTCGGTCAACGGATAAAAGGTACTCCGGGGATAACAGGCTTATCCTTCCCAAGAGTCCACATCGACGGAAGGGTTTGGCACCTCGATGTCGGCTCGTCGCATCCTGGGGCTGGAGCAGGTCCCAAGGGTTGGGCTGTTCGCCCATTAAAGCGGTACGCGAGCTGGGTTCAGAACGTCGTGAGACAGTTCGGTCCCTATCCACCATGGGCGCTGGAGCTTTGAGAGGAGTCGTCTCTAGTACGAGAGGACCGAGACGAACAGACCTCTGGTGTATCAGTCGTCGTGCCAACGGCGCTGCTGATTAGCCACGTCTGGATGGGATAACCGCTGAAAGCATCTAAGCGGGAAGCCCACCTCGAGATGAGAGCTCCCATCCCCTCGAGGGAGTAAGGGCGGTCGAAGACTACGACCTTGATAGGCGGGACGTGTAATCGCAGCGATGCGTTCAGCGGACCCGTACTAATTGCCCGAGGTCTTGATTTGAACGCCGGTCGAGTCGCTATGGAGTTTTGAGGGTCCCGCGGGGAATGCGGGCCTTGACAGTTCGGCGGTCATACCGGTAGGGAGACACCTCTTCCCATTCCGAACAGAGAAGTTAAGCCTGCCAGGGCCGATGGTACTCGGAGGGCAACCTCCCGGGAGAGTAGGTCGCCGCCGATTTATCTTCTGAAAAGGGCCGCGAGAGCGGCCCTTTTTTATGCCGCGACGTCGCTGTGGGCACGGTCGCGCCAGCTCGGATCCAGCTCACGGAGCCGGCGCACCCGTTGGGCGATCGGCGGGTGCGTCGAAAACAGCGCGGCGAGCCCCTGCTCCGCGAACGGGTTGAAGGTGAAGAGCGGCTCGGTGGCCGGACTGGCCTCGAACTCGACGAGCTCGGCGGCCTGCTCCAACCGCGTCAGCGCGTCGGCGAGCCCGTGCGGGGAGTCGCAGAGCTTCGCTGCGTAGCGATCCGCTGCGAACTCGCGCTTCGGTGAGACGAGCAGGTGGACGCACGCCGCCGCGACCGGCCCGAGGACGAAGAGCAGCGCCCGCTCGAGCCAGCCGCCGATCCGGCTTGTCTCGAGCATCACCGCGGCGGCGACCGCGGCCGCCGTCTGCACCTGCACGTCGTGGAGGCGCACATGGGCGATCTCGTGCGCGAGCACACCCTCGAGCTCGGCCGGCGTACAGGCGGCCACGCAACCCGTGCTGACGGCGAGGGTGGAGCTGCGCACTCCGCGTCCCGTTGCGGCGGCGATCGGCAGTCCGTCCGGGATGAGATACAGGCGAGGCTTGGCGATCCCCGCCCGGGCGGCGAGCCGCTCGAGCGTCGAATGGAGAAGCGGCGCCTCGCCGACCGGTAGCTCGCGCGCTCCGATCATCCCGAGCACGACGCGGTCGAACGACCAGTACGCGCCGGCGGCGACGAGGAGCGCGCAGAACACGAAGATCGAGAGCCCCCGCACCCCGTCGAGCAGCCAGCCGACGGAGGCGAAGATCCCCGCGAGCGCCAGCACGAGCAGCCAGGCCTTGACGAGGTTGCGGGCGGCGAGAAGCACGCTCACCCGCCGCTAGCGGTCTTCGCCGGCGTCTTCCTGCCCGTCGTCCTCGAGCAGTCCGCGCGGCGGCCAGTCCTCGTTCTGCGGCGCGTCGCAGCGGCTCGAGCAGTGAAGCGACGCGATGTTCTGGAGCGGGACGAGGATGTGCCCGTTGAGCTCGATGTGCGCCACCTCGTCGACGTAGCAGTACGCGGTGAGGACGCCTTCCTGGTACTCGCCGCCGAAGAGCGCGACTTCGACCTGCTCGCCCTTGTACTTGCCCGTGTAGTCCTCCACCGCTCTCGGAGCGTAGCCGCTTCCGCTCCAAGCACAGCAAAATCTGGCACCCTGGAGATGCCCAATCTCTCCCGATGGGCATGAGCGGGGAGGGAGCCGGCCGGAGGGGCCCATCTGTGCGGGTTACCTCCCCCTCGCTTCAACAACAAATTCGGCGAAGGCCCCACTCCCGGCTAGGGTGGGCCGGGAATAGGGCCGTCGCGCTGCGCACTCCCGCCGTGACTGGAAGGAGAGCTCGAGTGCCGCGGTCCTCGCGCGGGCTGGTCCTGATTCTTGACGCCGCACCGGCGAGTAAACGCGTTCAGCTCAGGGCGCGAAACGAGCCGCTCTCGTACGTGCAAAGCCAGCGGCCGCAGTTCTCGACGACCGGCAGTGCCATGCCCAACGCGGCCGTCTGGACGCGTCGCATCGAGCCGCCATGCGTGACCACGAGAACGCGGCCCTCGCCGGGATGACGCTCGGAGATCCGCCTCAACGCGCGAAGGATCCGCTCCTGGTGTGCCTCGGTCGACTCGCCGACGAACTCCACGCGGTCGCGCTCCACGGCAGCCAGTCCCTCCCACGTACCCCAGTCCTTCTCCCGCAGGTCGGGCTCGAGCACGATCGGCAGGCCGAGCCGCTCGCCGATGATCTCCGCCGTCTCGCGAGCGCGCGAGAGATCGCTGGAGTAGATCGCCTCGATCTGCTCGCCCTCCAGCTCGCCCGCGAGCTGGCGCGCCTGACGGCGGCCGAAGTCGCTGAGCGGCCTGTCGGTATGTCCCTGCAGGCGCCCGTCGGCGTTCCAGTCGGTCTCGCCGTGGCGAACGAGAAGCAGAGTGGTCACGACGCATTACGCTAGCCAGCCATGGATCTCGGGCTCGCCGACAGCGTCTGCCTCGTCACGGGATCGACTGGCGGGATCGGCCTCGAGACGGCGAAGCTGCTTCGGGACGAGGGGGCGACGGTCGTGACGACGGGCCGCAGCGGCGGCGAGATTCGAGCCGACCTCTCCCGGCCGGGCGAGCCTGAGCGCGTGGTGGGCGAGACGATCGAGCGGCACGGACGCCTCGACGTGCTCGTGAACAACGTCGGCTACAGCGAGATCCGGAAGCTCGAGGACGTGACCGACGAGATCTGGCAGGCGTCCTACGAGCTCAACCTGATGACTGCCGTCCGCGCGACGAGGGCCGCTCTCCCCGGAATGCGCGAGCGGGGGGCCGGGACGATCGTCAACGTCTCGTCGACGGCGGCGAAGCGCCCGTCTACGGGAATGCCGGACTACTCCGTGATGAAGGCGGCGCTGCTCTCCTTCTCCCGCCTCGTGGCCGACCTCTATGCGAAGGACGGGATTCGGTGCAACGCCGTCACGCCGGGGCCGACGGCGACGGAGGCGTGGCTCGGCGACGGCGGCCTCGCAGACCAGCAGGGCGAGCGCGAGGAGGTGCTCGCCAAGGTCGCCGCCGGGCGGCCGCTCGGCCGGCTCGCCGAGCCCGAGGAGATCGCCGCCGTCATCGCCTTTCTCTGCTCGCCGCGCGCGAGCTACGTCACCGGCGCCGCCTGGAGCGCCGACGGCGGCACCGTCCCGATCATTCTTTGAAGAGCACGCTGATGCTCTCGCGCCCGTGGATGCGCTTGATCGCCTCCGCGAAGAGCCCGGCCACGGACACGATCTCGATTTTGGCGCCGAGCGGCTGCGGGTGGTTCTCGACCGTGTCGGTGACGATGACGCGCTCGATCGGGCTGGCCGCGAGCTTCGCCGGTGCGTCGTCCGAGAAGAGCCCGTGCGTCGCCGCGGCGATCACGGAGCGCGCGCCCCGCTCGACGAGCCGCTCGGCGGCCTCGACGAGTGTCCCGCTCGTTGCCACGAAGTCGTCCACGAGGACGGCGTCCCGGCCGGCGACGTCGCCGAGCAGGCCGAACACCTCCGCCTCCTCGTCGTGGCCCGAGCGCGTCTTGTCCGCGAGCGCGAAGCCGCCGCCGAGCCGGCGGGCGAAGCGCCGGGCCATCTTCGCGTACCCGGAGTCCGGGGAGACAGCGACCGGGTCGCTCACGCCGGCACGCCGGATTGCCTCCACGAGAATCGGCATCGCGTAGAGATCGTCCACCGGGGCGCGGAAGAAGCCCTGGATCTGCGGCGCATGCAGGTCCATCGTCACGACGCGGTCGGCTCCGGCGACCTCGATCGCGTCGGCGAGCACGCGAGCCCGGATCGAGACGCGCGGCTCGTCCTTCTTGTCCCCTTTGCCGTAGCTGAAGTAGGGGACCACCGCCGTGACGGAAGCGGCGCTCGCCCGCCGGCATGCGTCGAGCCAGAACAGCAGCTCCACCACGTTGTCGTTCGCGGGGTAGATCGTCGACTGGACGACGTAGACGTCGCGGCCGCGGACGTTCTCCAGGAGGCGGACGAAGATCGTGCCCTCGGCGAAACGCAGCGTCTCCGCGGCTGCCGGCTCCACGCCGAGCTCCGCGCAGATCGCGGCGCCGAGCCGGCGGCTGCCCGAGCCGCAAACGACGACGGGCTGGTCGGCGGGGCTGCGGCGCAGGCGCATCGGCGCAAGTATCCACCGTTCGGGCCACTCCCCGCCCCTCCGGCAAGCGGGCTAGATTGGCACGACGATGCCGGAGATCGCCGGACAGGTCGCAGACGGCTTCGCGGACGCGGTTCGCGAGCACGAGGAGCAGTGGCTCTCGCCGCTCGCGGTGCGCTCGTACGAGACGCGCGGGCGCGAGGCTCCTGAGGAGGAGTGCCGCCTGCGGACGCCGTTCCAGCGCGACCGCGACCGCATCGTCCATTCGAAGGCCTTCCGGCGGCTGCGCCACAAGACGCAGGTGTTCGTCGATCCCGAAGGCGACCACTTCCGGACCCGGCTCACCCACACCATCGAGGCGGCGGGCATCGCGCGCGGGGTCGCGCGCGCGCTGCGCCTGAACGAGGACCTCACCGAGGCGATAGCGGTCGGGCACGACGTCGGCCATCCGCCGTTCGGCCATGCCGGCGAGCAGGCGCTCGACGAGCTGTTGGGTGAACGCGGGCTCGGCGGCTTCCGCCACAACGAGCACTCGCTGCGCGTCGTCCAGCGGCTCGAGCGCGACGGTCGCGGACTCAACCTGACGTGGGAGGTCCGCGACGGCATCCTCAAGCACACCGGCCCGGAGGAGCCGGAGACGCTCGAGGGCCGCATCGTCCGGCTCGTCGACCGCTTCGCGTACATCAACCACGACATCGACGACGCCGTGCGGGCCGGGCATCTCGATCCGACCGAGTTGCCGGCGGGGTCGATCGCGCTGCTCGGCGACACGGGCTCGCGGCGCATCGACGCGCTCGTCCACGACGTCGTCGAGAGCTCCGCGCACGCCGGCGACATCGTCCAGAGCGACGAGGTCGGCGAGGCGATGCTCACCCTGCGCAGCTTCATGTTCGAGCGCGTGTACCAGGTTCAGGATCACGGCCCCGCTCGGGCAGCGGTGCGCCGGATCTTCGACGAGCTCGTCGACGAGCGCGGGATGGACGCCCAGGACGCGACCGACTACCTCGCCGGCATGACCGACCGCTTTGCCCTCAGCTACGCGGCAGAGTTGGACTAGTGGCCCGGATCAAGGACGAGTCGGTCGAGCGCGTCAAGGCGGCGATGGAGATCCTCCCGCTCGTCGAGGACGTCGTCCGCCTCCGCAAGTCGGGCAGCACGTACAAGGGGCTCTGCCCCTTCCACTCCGAGCGGACGCCGAGCTTCACCGTCTCACCGGCGCGCGGCACGTTCAAATGCTTCGGCTGCGGCGAGGGCGGCGACGCGATCACCTTCGTCGAGAAGAGCGAGAACCTCGACTTCGTCGGCGCGATCGAGCTGCTCGCGGGGCGCTTCGGCGTCGAGCTCGAGTACGAGGAGGCGTCTCCCGAGCAGGAGCAGAAGCGCCGGCGCGACGATCGGCTTCGAGCTCTGCTCGAACGGGCGGCCGAGTTCTACGCGCGCATGCTCTGGGAGTCGGAGGCAGGCGCCGGGGCGCGCGAGTACCTCGCCTCCCGCGGGCTCGGCGAGGATGTCTGCCGCGAGTTCCGGCTCGGCTATGCCCCCGGCGCTGCACGGCTCTCGTCGCGCGCGCTCCAGGAGGGCTACATCCAGGAGGAGCTGCTCGCGGTCGGCCTCACGAACAGCCGCGGCAACGACTACTTCCAGCGCCGAATCGTCTTCCCGCTCGCCGACGCGCGGGGCCGCGTGCGGGGCTTCCAGGCGCGGAAGCTCCACGACGACGACCCGCTGCAGGCGAAGTACGTCAACTCCCGGGAGGGCGAGCTCTTCCGCAAGGGAGATCTCCTGTACGGGCTCGACACGGCCCGGCAGGCCATTGCCCGAGAGGACAGGGCGGTCGTCGTCGAGGGGAACACCGACGTGATCGCGCTGCGGCAGGCAGGTTTTGCGCCGGTCGTCGCCTCGATGGGCACGGCGCTCACCGAGGCTCAGCTGCGCGAGCTCGCGCGCCTGACCAAGCGGCTCTTCCTCTGCTTCGACGCCGACGCCGCCGGGCAGGACGCGACGCTGCGCGGGATGGAGCTCGCCGTGCGGCAGGGCTTCACCGTCCGGGTGGTCCCGCTGCAGGCGGGGACGGATCCCGCCGACGATCCGGCCGTCTTCCAGGAGCAGCTCGCGAGGCCGGTCAGCTATCCCGTGCACCGGGTCCGGCTCGAGCATGCACGGGCAACCGACCGCGAGAGCGCGTTCGCCGCGATCCGCGGCTTCCTCACCTCGCTCCCCGACTCGCCCGAGCACCTCGAGGCGATCCGGGTCGCGGCCGACCTTCTCGACCTGCCGCCCGAGACGCAGTCCGGGCTGGCGCCGGCCCGTGGCAGTGCGCGCACCGCGGGAGTCGTGTCGCCGCGCCTCCTCGACGCAGGCTCTCGGCTCGAGCGCAGCGTGCTTGCAGGGGTGGCGGGTCACGAGTCGCTCCTGCCGGAGCTCGAGCTGCTCGGGCCGGAGCACTTCGACGACGAGCTGCACCGCCGAGCTCGGTCGCACCTGCTCGGGCAGGAGGCGGCCGACGGCGAGCTGACCGCCCTGCTTGCCGAGCTCTACGCACTGCGGGACGAGGAGGAGATCACGCTCGAAACGGCGAGCCAGCTTCTCCTCCGGCTACGCGAGCGCGGGCTGCAGCGAGAGCTTGCGGATGCCGACGGCGAGCGCCTGGTCGAGCTGCAGCAGACGCTCGCCAAGCTCCGCGACGAGATTCGCGCCTTTGCCTGAGGTCGCGAGCGGCCCGGCTACAATGGCCGCCGCCAATCCCCGGTAGCTCAATTGGCAGAGCATCCGGCTGTTAACCGGAGGGTTGTTGGTTCGAGTCCAACCCGGGGAGCTTCTTGTTTGCGTGCTCGCGCCGCCGCTAATCTCCGCGTTCGTGCCCGACCTCGGTCCACGCTTCGACGAGCTCCTGCGGCGGCTCGGAGAGATCTCCGATCTCGAGCGCGCCGGCTACGTGCTCAGCTGGGACCAGGAGACGAAGATGCCGCCGCTCGGCGCGCCCGCGCGGGCGGAGCAGCTCGCGACCTTGACCCGCCTCGCCCACGAGCGCTACACGGCGCCCGAGCTCGGCTCGCTGCTCGAGGAGCTGCGGGAGCTCGAGGAGGGCTCTGAGCCGGAGTCGTTCGAGGCGAGCGTCATCCGCGTCACGCGGCGGGACTACGAGAAGAAGCGCGGTGTCCCGAGCGAGCTGCGCGCCGAGATGAGACGGGCGGGCTCGCTCGGCTACGCCGCCTGGCTCGAGGCGCGCGCGGCCGCAGACTTCGAGATCCTCCGCCCGCACCTCGAGCGGCGAGTCGCGCTGACGCAGGAGTACGTCGCGTGCCACGAGCCCTTCGACGACCCATACGACGTGCTCCTCGACGATCACGAGCGCGGTATGCGGACCGCCGACGTGGAGACGGTCTTCGCGCGCCTGAAGGCCGAGCTCGTGCCCGTCGTGACAGGGATTCGAGAGCCGGTCGACGACTCGTGCCTCCACGGCGACTTCCCGCCGGAGCAACAGCGAGTTTTCTCCCTCGATCTGCTCTCACGCTGGGGGATGGACGACAAGGCGTGGCGGTTGGACGACACCGTCCACCCATTCGCGGTCAGCTTCTCCGAGTCGGACATCCGACTGACCACGCGCTTCGACCGGGACAACCTGGGCGGGATCCTCTCGTGCCTGCATGAGTTCGGGCACGGCATCTACGAGCGCCAGGTCGACGCGCGGTACTTCCGCACTCCGCTGCAGGAAGGCACATCGTCGTCGTTCCACGAGTCACAGAGCCGGCTGTGGGAGAACGTCGTCGGGCGCCGCCTCTCGACGTGGCGCTTCTTCTACCCGCTACTCCAGAAGACGTTCCCGGAACAGCTTGCGGACGTTCCGCTCGACGAGTTCCACCGCGCGCTCAATCGAGTCGCACCGACCGTGTGCCGCGTCGAGGCCGACGAGGTCACGTACTCGCTCCACATCGTCCTGCGCTTCGAGCTGGAGCGCGAGATGCTCGCGGGCTCGGTGACCCCGGCCGAGCTGCCGGAGGCGTTCGACGCAAAGCTCCGCGAGTACCTCGGCGTCGAGCCGGAGGGCGTCGTCGACGGCGTGCTCCAGGACGTCCACTGGTCCGACTCCAACTTCGGCTACTTCCCGACGTACGCGCTCGGGAACGTGATCGGGGTCCAGCTCTGGGAGCGCGCGACGAGTGACCTCGGCGACCTCGACCAAGAGTTCGAGCGCGGCGAGTTCGGCGCGCTCCGCGAGTGGCTGCGGGAGCACGTCCACCGTTGGGGTCGCTCCTTCGAGCCGGCGGAGCTGCTCGAGCGAGTGGTGGGCGGGCCGCTCGACGCGGACCCATACCTGGCCTATCTCCGGACGAAGGTCGACGCGCTCGACCCGGGGTAGGTTCGGGGCGGCTCCGCTGCGCTAGACTCGCGGCGTGAGCTGGCTGTACATCGCCTTGCTCGCGGTCGCTGTCGTACTGGTCGCGGGCGCTGAGTGGCCGCGGCTGGGTGAGCGGCTAGGGGTCGACTCGCGCCGTAGCAGGCAGCGCGCCAGGCGCAAGGCGAGCCTCCGCGTCGTCCGTGACGACGAGGCAGACGAGTTCGCGGCCAGCGTCGAGCGCGACCTCGCCAACCTCCCCACGATCGACGACCGGGAACGCCGCTCGCGCTAGTCGCGCGGGGCGAACGGCGAGCCCGCCTCGGCGTGATGCTTCAGCCACGCGGTTCGCAGCTCCCGCGTTCGCAGCTCGAGGCCCTCGATCAGCCGCCGGGCTTCCTGTAGCTCACGCGAGAGCGCCTCGACCCGGCGTACCTCGGCTGCGATCGCGGCAAGGGGGCTGGCCGGATCCGTGTTCAGCTCCGTGAGCCGTCGCTCGGCGGCGTGGAGTTGTGCCTCGGTCGCCCGTACCCAGCCGACGGCCTCGTCGGCGAGCGCCCGCAACTCGCTCTCGGTCGCCACCTCGCCCGCGACGACCTGACGCAGGCGCGTGACGAGTGCGAGATCGAGCTTCTCGGGCAGGCGGCTCACCGGGCGGGGTGAGCCTGCCACATCTAGCGTCGCAGTGTGACGGTCGTGCGCAGGACACGCGTGTTCGGGAGCACCGGCCCCACGTCCTCCATGTTCTTCGTCTCCTGGTAGTCCGACGCCGCGACGGTCACCGTCTTCCTGCCCGGGCGAAGGCCCTTCGTCCGGAGAAAGAGCACGCCGCGGGAATACCTGAGGCGAACAGGCTTGCCGCCGACCCTCGCGTGGAACAGGCGCGGATCGACCCCGGAGCCGGCGTCGTGGACGGCTACGCGGATCGGCCGCCCGACCACGTCCTTGCGATCGAGGAGCCTGAGCGACGGCGGTGACCTGTCGTCGACCCAGAAGCGGAAGGTGAAGGCGCCCGGTCTCGCGCCCGTCGGCGTGTCGAACACGAACGCGTACGTGCCCGGGTCGGGTAGCACGTCTCCCACGACGGGCTCCGCCTGGTCGAATCCCTGATACGGGTTCAGGCTCACCGGGATCCCCATGTAGCCGACGACACGGTTCTCGTCCACGCCCGCCACCAGGCGCGGCGAGACCCGTACGCCGCGTGCCTGATCGACGACGACGATGCCGAAGTTCGCGACCTGCCGCCGGAGCGTGAACCGAAAGACCTGCTCCGGCCCGCCGAGCCTCGTCGGCACCCCCGGTGCGATCCCGCCCGCGGGATACCGGTAGGAGGAGACGCGCGACGCCTTTCCGGCGGTATCGCCGTGGTAGGTGCCGGGCGCTCGCAGCGTCCGATGGGGGTCGAGCCCCAGTCTCGGCACCTCGACGTGGAACCAGAACGCGATCCGCCGCACGTCGCTGCCCCGGCTCAGCACGACGAAGCCGGTGCCGTCGCCGGCCTTCGCCGTCTGCGAAACCGTGAGCCGTACAGCGAGCGGGGCTCCGGCCACGAGCGTCGTCGCGAGCGGCTCGAGGCTCGCGCCCCGCGGCATCGACTGCGCGTGTATCGACACCGTCCAGGGCGCGGTCCCGCCGCCGGCGTCGGTCGTCGCCAGCTGCGTCGTGTCCGAGAAGCCGCGCCGGACGAGCCCCAAGTCGACCGAGGTCGGATCGGTGAAGATCAGAGGCTGGTCGGCGCGGACCAGGTCGATCCGGCCGCCGCCCTCGCGCAGCACCGAGACCTCGCCGGAGTGGCTCGCGGGATGCACCGTGTCTCCGGTCGAGGCCAGCGCGGACTTCACCTGCTGCACCGTCCAGGTGGGATGTCGCTGCAGGAGGAGGGCGACGCCGCCGGCGACGTGGGGCGTGGCCATGCTCGTCCCGTCCAGGCGCTCGAAGTCATGTGCGGGGACGGAGGAGAGGACGTCGACGCCCGGTGCGGTCACGTCGGGCTTGAACAGGAGCGACACGGGCGTCGGCCCACCGGACGAGAACGAGGCGATGTGATCCGGGTGCGTCCCGTCTCCGCCCTGGGTCGAAGCCGCGGCCGTGATCGCGGCGGGGGCATTGGCCGGTGAGCCGACCGAGCCCGCTCCGGCCTCGTCGAAGTCGTTGCCGGCTGCGACGACCGGTACGACTCCGACGGCCGCGGCGTTGTCGAGCGCCCGAACGACGATGTCGCGCCGCGGTTGCACCTCGGGCTCGCCGATCGAGAGGTTGAGGACGTTCATCCCGTCCGCCACCGCCTGGTCGATCGCCTTGGCGATCTCGGGCGAGTTGCCGTCCAGGCCGTAGTCCCCCGTCGGCACGGTCAACGCCTTGTAGTTGCCGAGGTACGCCTTGGGTGCGACGCCCGAGATGTGAGTGGCGCCGCCGGGCCTGGTCGGCGTGCCGTAGTCGCCCGCGGCGATCCCGGCGACGTGGGTCGCATGGAAGGAGAACACGGGGTCGTACGGCCGCGCGGCGTATTTCCAGTGCGTCGACGGCGAGGCGAACGCACGGGCCACGATCACCTTCGGAGACGTGTAGGCGGTGTTCCCCTTCGGGAAACCGGGCGGATACGAGAGGCCGGACGGCTTGAAATACGGATGCGCCTGGTCGATCCCGTCGTCGACTAGCCCGATCTTGATCCCCTCGCCGGCCGTCGCGAGCGTCGGTCCCCAGAGCGCCGTGGCGCCGATCAGCGAAGGGCCCGGATTCGCCACGGCCGACGCGGCCGACGCGGGCGTGTCCCGGAGTGCGTGATAGGTGACGGACGGCCACACGGTCGCGCCTGGCAGGGCGCGCAGGCGAGCGAGGTCGGAAGACGGGAGGACGACCGAGACGCCGTCGAGCGCGACGGCGTAATGCCACCGGATGCGGGCTGCTGGTATCTCCATCGCGAGCCTCGCCGCGAGCGTGCGTTGCGCTGCCGCCAGCGTGCGGAGATACGAGACTGCGGCGGGCGCTCGCACGGCGAGGGAGTGGCTCCGGTGCGCCGTGGCTGCGAGCGTCCGGTTAGTTGCGACCGCCACCGCCAACGAGGGGCGCGGCAGGGTGACTACGACCTCGACGAACCTTCCTGCGGGGCGAGGCCGCGCGGCCGCGCCTCCGCCCACCAGCAGTGCGAGACCGGCGGCGACGGCGAGGGCGAGCAGAAGGAAGGAGCGGCTCAAGAGCCGGCATGGTACGCGCGCTCGGCGGCAGTTCGGAAGCTCGGCCGAGGTGCAAGAGAAAGCCCCGACCGAGGGCGGCCGAGGCTTTCTCTTGGCCGAGCTGTGGCGAGCGCTAGTGCACGGGTGGGATCGTGTTGAACGTGCCCCAGACCGTCTGCGCACCGGCGCCGTTGATGCCCTCCGCCGCGCCGTTGTACGGCAGGGGCGGAATGACCGCGTCGTTCGCGGAGAGGAAAAGGGGTCGGCCCCTGTAGGTCACCTGTTGCGTCCCGTCGTCCCTCATGGTCGTTCCGAGGAAGTGCGCGTCGACGCCTGCTCCGGCCTGCGGCCGGCCGACCGTGAGGACGGGCGGCCAGTACTGCTCGCACAGAGCGTCACAACGACTGCCGTGGTCAGGACCGTTTCCGTGCCCGCGGCTCAGGGTGTAGACCGGGAACGGGAACGCACCTCCCGTGAGGCTGAAGTCCTGGTCCATCGCCGCGGCGAGCACCGTCTGGGCGGACCCCGTGCGTGCGACCGGCGCGGTCTCGAGCTGCAGCATGGCGGGCCCCGTGGCCGGTGTTCCCCGTGAGTTGACGAGATACCAGATACCCGTGGGACTCGTCACCGGGTCGAACAGGTTCGCGCCTTCGGTCTCGCCGACGTCTTCGTCCAGGAAGAACCGGTACAGCGGCTGTCCGGCGTAGGTCACCTGCTGGACGGATGGCACGCCGAGACCGGGGAGGTCGGTGCGGGTCACCGTCCCGAGCAGCTTGGAGTTGACGCCCGGTCCGGCGATCGGGGCTCCGTCGGTGAGGAGCGCCGGCCAGAGGACCGTGTCGCAAGCGGGGGACCCCGGAATGGCGTTCGGCGCGTCGCTACAGGCGTAGTTCGAGCCGGCGAGGCGGTGGAGCTGGTCCGAGGTGAGTAGATAGAGGGAGCAGCCTGCGTAGTCTCCCGAGCCGACGACGAGCACGTTGCCGAAGTCGCCGGTCGCTGCGATGGACACCGTCGCAGGTCCTGTTGGGGCGCTCGCTACCGCGTCCGAGCACTGTGGCGAGGTGTCCGCCTTCGCAGTCGAGCTGAACTGAAGAGCCCCGGCCACGAGGCCCAGCGCGAGCAGAGCGGCGCCGGACGCCACGGATCGCCGGCCGAACCGGCGAGACAGCTTTGTCATTACGACCTCCAATCGTCCGTGTAGAAGTAGGGATCGAGGACGCGCACCGGGGTGATCCGGTCCACGGGCAGCCGGTTACGTGCAGCCGTCTTGCGGATCGCCTCCGGGCTCGGCCCGTCGTAGACGCAATACGCCCTCGTTCGGTCGTCGCTTACGTACGAGTGCAGCCATGTGACGCCGTGGTCGGCGTTGCGCTCGGCGACGTCGCGATAGCGCTGCACTCCCTCGCCGTCGCTCGGGAGCTGGAAGCCATCCGGGAAGCTGCGCTCGACCAGGTACCGCGGCACTCCACTCCTCCTCTCGGGACGGTCTGCGTCGAGGCTACGAGGGCGCCTCGTGGAGCGCATCGGTGCGATTGCCCAGATTGGCGGGCGGCGCTACCTATCTTGTGAGCCGTTGCCCGCGAGCCCCAGGCGCTGGGCCTCAGCTCCGGCCTGTACGCGCGTCCGCGCGGAGAGCTTGCGCAGGATCGCCGCGACGTGGTGCTCGACCGTGCGCCTGGAAAGGACGAGGCGATCGGCGATCTCGGCGTTGGAGAGGCTCTGGCCGAGCAGGGCGAGCACTTCGAGCTCTCGCTCGGTGAGGTGGGCCGGGTTGCTGCGAGTCGAGGCGCGAGGCCCTCGGGGCCGCCCGCGAAAACCATGTTGCCGCAGACGCCGGCTCACGATCGCCGCTGCGGGACGCGCATCCAGGCCCTGCAGCTCATCGAGCGACCGAACGAGCAGCTGTTCGGAGTCGGAGCCGGCCAGGGCGAGCGCGGCTTCGTACGGTGCGTCGAGCCCGGCCCAGAGCGTCGCCGCCCGCTCGAGGTCGCCCTTCAGCTCGGCTGCCCACGGATCGGGCACCTCGAGCGGCAGCTCCTCGCGCACGCCGGCCCGGTGCCGCCAGCACGCAAGCTGCCCGACGATCCACGGGGCGCGCCGTCGCACGGCAAGCGCGAGCGGGGCTTCGGTCATCTCCACGACGGCGTCTGTGCGACCCTCGAGCCAGGCAGCCTCCGCCCGCGCGGCGGCGGCCGGCTCCACTCGCTGCAGCTCCCCGGTGGGTTCGGCGAGCGTCCAAGCCTCGTCGAGCAGCGGCCACGCCTCCGGATCGCCGCGCCGCGCGCGAACCAGCCCTGCCACCGACAGCGCGAGGACCCTCGGCACCGGCGCGCTGCGAGGATCGCGAAGCACGACACTTGCGGAGTCGGCGGCGTCGCCCCACTCGCCTCGATCGAGCTGCAGTCGCGACCGGAACGCGAACGCGAACAGGCGCCACAGCTCGAGGCCGCGCTCGTTGCACAACGCCAGCGCCCGCTCGAGGTCCCGGTCCGCGTTTTCGTACCTGCGTCCCCGAGGCGACCACCAGAACGACCCGATCAGCGCGCGCCCGGCGTGCTCGTCGAGCCCGGCTGCGAGTGCGAGAGCGAGCGCGCGCTCGAGCTCTCGTGCACCCGACCGCCCCGCGAGTGTCGTCGCATTGCCGATGTTCGTGAGCGCGTAGACCTCCGCCTCCGGGTCGCCGAGCGCGATCGCGCGCTTGGCCCAGGCAACGGCTTCCTCTTCATCCTCGAGATGCTGATGAAGATGCGACAGATTGGCGTACGCGAGCGCAAGCTCGCGTACGGCCGATTGCGACTCGAGGATCGCGACCGCGTCCTGGCCGACGCTCATCGCGTCGGCGGTGCGGCCGACGTACCGCAGGAGCCGCGAGAGCGACCGGAGGGCGTCACCCTCGTGGCGTCGGTCGCCGGCCCGGCGGAAACACTCGACGGCCCGCTGTTCGGCTTCGACGGCGGCGTCGAACTCGCCGACGAGATAGCACGCGTAGGCGCGACGATCCAAGAGGGTCCCCCGTGCCTCGTCGTCGAGGCCGTCCGCAAAGCGCAGCGCCCGTGCGTACTGCGCCGCGGCTTCGCGGTGAGCGCCGAGACCGGCGGCGTGCTCGGCGGCGGCGGGTGCGAGCTCGAGCACCGCGGCCGCGTCTCCCGCCGCCTCCGCATGATGCGCAAGTCGCGCCAGATCGAGCCCCCCGCCCGGCCGGTCGCGCAATTCCCGCAACGCGAGCCGGTGCAGCTCGACCCGGCGATGCGGGTTGATCGAGTGTTCGACTGCAAGCCGCGCGAGCTCGTGCCGGAACGCAACCGCGCGATCCTCGAGCCGGAGCATTCCGGACGCCAGACATCCGTCGAGCGCGGCGATCCCGTCGCCGGCGATCGCCTCGAGCAGCCAGAGCTCTGCGCGCGGCGGCACGACCGCTACTGCGTCGAGCAGCTCCCGTGCCGGCGAATCGAGCCGTGCGACACGCGCGAAGACCGCGTCACGGACGCTGTTCGGAATCTCCGTTCCGGGAGCTGCGAGAACTTCTCCGACGAAGAAAGGATTTCCGCTCGTACGCCGGTACAGCTCAGCGGGGTCGACCGAATGGCCGGAGGCCAGCAGACCCACCGCCGGCGGCGAGAGCGGGGCGACGGGGACCCGGAGCACTGCCGATGTCGTCGCCAGCTCGCCGAGGACGGTACGGAGCGGATGCGTACGCTCGAGCTCGTCGTCGCGATACGTCACCACCACGAGAGCCGGCAGTCCGTCCAGGCGGCGGGAGAGGAGCTGCAGGACGTCGAGGGTCGCTTCGTCTGCCCAGTGCGCGTCCTCGACGACGAGAATCGCGCCGGGCTCCCGGGCGAGCTCCTGCACGAGCCCCGAGGCGATCTCGTATGGCTGCGCACCGCCGAGTACCTGCTCGCGCAGGCCGACGCCTAGCTCGTCGACGACGTCGGCGAATGGGCCGAGGGGGCGCGGCGTGAAGAGGGGCTCGCAAGCGCCCCACAGGGCCCGCATCTCCGGGTGTTCCTCGCAGAGGCGACGGACGAGTGCCGTCTTGCCGACTCCGGCCTCGCCGTATACGAGTGCAAGCGCTCCACCCGCGTCGGCGTCGACGCCCGCGAGCGCGTCGGCGAGCACGGCCAGCTCGCCCTCCCGCTCGAGCAGTTCCTTGTCTGCGATCGCGCTACCCGACACCAGTGCCCCCGCACTCGACTTCGAGGGCCACATCGTGCACCCCAGGCTCAGCCGGGGCAAGGCGCCTGGCTAGACTGAGCGTCCGCGCGGATGTGGCGGAATTGGTAGACGCGCACGGTTCAGGTCCGTGTGGGCTTCGGCTCGTGGAGGTTCAAGTCCTCTCATCCGCATAGCCAGATCACGCCGAATCTGTGCCCCACTCGCAAACGGCTTGATCATGCGTGGGCGAGCTGTGCTTTGAGCCGATTGGTGGCTGTTCGTGTCAGCTTGCTCTCGAGCGCAGCGTTGAACGTGCCCGGGGCCGTCCAGAGCAACAGGATTTGGATGCCTCTGCTGACTCGAACGAACCGAAGGTCGATGTTAAGGCTGAAGCTGAGGCCCGAAGCGGCGAACGGGACGGTCACCCTGCCGGCAACCGAGTCATCACCGACAGGAGCAGCGGAAACCTGCCCGGTCGTAGGTTCTCCGAACGTCACCCCGTTGGCGTTCTTTCGAAGCACCGGTAGCAGCTTCCCTGCGATACATTCGCGTGTCGCGCTGCCGCTCAACGCCGGGAATGCGTGCCGCGCCTGGCTGACTGTCGCGTACAAGTAGGCTTCGTCCTCGACGTAGTCGCTGTCGCCTTTGTGGAATTCCGGCACCTGCGCCCTTGCTGATGCTGCGCGCTTCGCCGATTTGACGGACGGGCAAGTTCCCCCTGAGTCCGACGTCTTATCCTCCTGCAGCCATCCCGTCGGGAAGTCGCCGAGCTGTAGCGTTGAGGCCTCGGCGGTCGCCTTGTCGGCGGCTCTTCGTGCGTCGCTTGGGCCGGGGGAGGTCGTCAGCGTCGCAGACGATGCGCTCGTTCCGGCGGTCGCGGTGCGCGTGGAACTTCCGCCACACGCGGCCGTACCGAGGGCGATCACGACTAAGCCGAGTGTCGCCAAAAGCGCCCTGAGCTTCGTGTGGAGTTGCGCCGCCACGCCGGATCTCTACGCAGGGGGAGGCAGAGTAGGCTCGGAAGCCACGCCTTCGGCGGTCTGGGCGCTGGTCCGCCACATGAAGACGAGGGCGACGATGGCGCTGACGGAAGCGATGCAGTCGATCCAAAGACCCCAGCCGATGCTCACCAGCCCGTGGCTATTGCTGATCGCATTCTGAATGTCCGCCATGTCATAGATCGACGTCGCAGCACCTGCCACAGCCGCCAGCGCGGCGACGGCGAGCGTCCAGACGCCACCCCCTCTCAGGTAGCGAAGCAAAACCATCGCACCGACTACTAGACCAGCAAGCAAGACAATCACACCGTCGCCGTCTGTGCCGGCCACGGAGAACACTCCGAACGCGGTCGCCCAAGGCCCGATCGCACCGATCACCATCATTCCGGCACTAATCCCTGCCCAGATAGCCGCTGCCTTGGTGCTCATGGGTCTTCGGAACCTATGTCCGGACAGTCGCGACCGTCAAGATGCACGCTGGCCAGCCGCCAACGCACTCGGCGCCAAATCGAGGCCTCGGCCCTGCCTCGCCTCAGGCGCTTGATCACGGTGAGGCGCCGTTTGCCCGTCGCGCGCTCCGCGCTCGGTTCGGGGCTCCACCACAACGCAGGCAGCGGAAGGTCCTCCGGGTAACCGTGCTCGCTCAGGCGGGCGCGCTCAGACGCGAGCGTGTCCTGCAAGTCCGGGTTGATCTCGCCCAGGGTCTCCAGGAGCGCGCTGCCGATCGGCCAACCGAGAACGCGCTGCCGATCGTCCCCGATCCAGAAGACGTGTGGCCTCGCCGCCGCGGTTACCACATGCCTGCCTCGCCTTGTGTCGCACTGCGCGCCATCGTGTCCCCCTCGACTCGAGCGGCGCGGTTCGCCGCAGTCGTTTCGTAGGTCGACGCTGCGCGCGCGCACACACCCGTTCGGATAGCTGCAAGCAACCGGAGGTCCGAGGCTGCCCGCACCCGTTCGGCGGCGGCTCTAGTAGCCCGGCGGCGGCCCCTGCGGACCGCCCTCTTCCTCCTCGATCACGCGCCGGCGCGGGTATCCCCAGCGTCTGGGGTACGCGCCGTAGCCGGGCCCTTGGCCGACGTACGTCCGGCGAAGGTAGCCGGGCCCCCACGACGACCACAGCACGAGATCGGCGAAGAACGCAACGAGCCCGACGACGACCATGATCCAGCCGACGGTGTTGACGTTCACCGACCCTGGATGCGTCGGATGCACGGCGAGTGCGAGGATGAAGCCCACGACGGTGACGATGAGGCCGATGAGAAATCCCATGTCGCGTTTGTGCCCTGGCCGCCGAAATCAAACCGGGCTAGGAGGGCTTCGCGCGCGCGTCGAGCCTCGCCTCGAAGGCGCGGCGCAGCAGCTCGCCGGTCATGTCACCCGTGCGGCGAGGGATCGGTCTCGGCTCCTGGCGGACGACACTGACGATCTCGCCGGTCCGGTTGCCGTAGCTGCGCGCGTATGCCTCGGCCTCGCGGATGGGGGAGGCTTCGTCCCGCCGCCCACGACCGAAGAGCGAGAGGAGCCAACGGAGCACGCGACTAGCGTCGCAGAAAGCCGGGACAGTTCCTAGCCGACGGCGAGCTCGACGTCGGCGTCGGGATATAGGACGCTCCAGACGCGGAGATACAGCTCGAGCTCGAGATGCTGGGTGTCTCCGGGGACCTCGTCGAGGTCGACGCGGTCCGGCGCGCCGACGACGGCACGCCGGCCGACGCTCGTCAGGAACGCCGCAAGTCGGTCGGTGTACGAGGGATCGCGCACGAGGAGCTGCATGAGCCGTAGTCCGATCTTGGTTCCGTAGGCCGCTGTACGGACTCCCCCCGCCGGGGGATTTGTCGAGGTCAGAGGGCGGCGAGAGCCGCGAGAACGTCGTCGGCGTGCTGGTCGGGCTTGACGTCCTGCATGACGTTGGCGATCGTCCCGTCGGTCGCGACGAGGAAGGTCGTCCGGCTGACTCCCCAGTACGTCCGGCCCATGTAGCGCTTCTCGCCCCAGGTGCCGTAGCGGTCGGCGACCTCGTGCTCGGGGTCGGCGAGGAGCGTGAACGGGAGGTCGTACTTCTCCCTGAACTTCGCATGCGAGCGCGCGTCGTCCGGCGAGATGCCGAGCACGACGGCGCCGGCACGCTCGAGCTCCGCGTACGCGTCGCGCATTCCGCACGCCTGCGCCGTGCAGCCGGGTGTGTCGTCCTTGGGGTAGAAGTAGAGAACCACCGGGCGGCCGCGGAAGTCGGAGAGACTGACCCGCTCGCCGGCGTCGCTCATCGCCGTGAAGTCGGGTGCCGACTTGCCCTCGCTGACCACCTTTCGAGCGTAGTGGCCGCCGTCGAGGCTGCGCGGCGATGGAAAGCAACCGGCCGCCCCCGGAGAGGCGGCCGGCGTCGTCGGGAGACGACCTTTGTGCGGGACCCCGGTGGAGGTGTCCCCCGAGCTTCGAGGCCTTGCAAGTTTCAAGTCGTAAACGCTGCGGCGGGCGCGGCGGTTACGGGCGAGTCAGCTGAGGTTCAGGAGATGCAGGTCCGGCAGCTCGCGGTACCGCTCCTCCAGGTCGAAGCCGTAGCCGACGTAGAGCTCGTCAGGGACGGCGAAGCCGACGTAACGCACGGGAAGGTCGTCGACGAGGCGCCGGTACGGCCGATCGAGCAAGGTCACGGCCGCGACGGAGGCCGGGCCGCGGAGGTCGAACGTGCGGACCAGGTAGTTGAGCGTCAGGCCCGTGTCGACGACGTCCTCGACGATCAGCACGTCGCGGTCGCGGACGTCGAGATCGAGGTCCTTGAGCACGCGTATCTGCTGGTGCCCTCCCATGCGAGCGCTCCCGTAGCCGGCGAGCTCGACGAAGTCGAGGGCGTGGAGGATGGGCATCGCCCGGGAGAGATCGGCGACGAAGACGAGGCTCGCCTTGAGCGAACCGACGAGGATCGGCTCCTGACCCGCGTAGTCACGCGCGATCTCGGCGCCGAGCTCCCGGACGCGGACCGCGATCTCTGCCGCGGAGAGGTGGATCTCTCCGATCCGGTCGTCGCCGGGCAAGTAGCCGGGCTCAGCTGGCGAGGTCGAGGTGGAAATGCTGGGCGAGGCGCTCGAGGTCGCGCCGGTAGAAGAGCTTGATCCGGATTTCGGGATACCGCTCGCGCAGCTTGCGCAGCTTGCGGTTTTTGCGAGTGACGAGCGACTGCTTCATCGCGGTGATCTCGACGTAGAGCTCTTGGTCCGGGAGGTAGAAGTCGGGCGTGAAGGCCTCGGTCACCCGCCCGGCCTCGTCCTCCTCGAGCACGAAGGTGCGGGGCTCGTATTCCCAGGCGACGTCGTAGTAGTCGAGTACCTTTGCGCACTCGAGCTCTGCGGGGCTCGCGAACCGCGGCGGCTCGGCGCCGCGATACGCCTGAAAGACCGGGAGCTCAAGCTCCATCGCCAGTCACGGTAGCTGCGCCGTCGGATGCCGAGACAATCGGCACGAACGGCCTACTGCGCTTCGGGGCTCGCGGTCGTGATACACAACCGCCTGCCGTGGCCCGTCTGTCGCTCGTCCCCCAGAAGCGCGAGTTCTTCGACCTCTACAACCGGGCGGCCGAGAACAACGTGGCCGTCGCCGACCGCCTCAATGAGCTCCTCGATCGCTTCCCAGCAGGCGCGGAGGACCTCGTACGCGACGTGAAGGAGCTCGAGCACGAGGGCGACCGGCTCACGCACGAGCTCGTCGACCTCCTCAACCGCACCTTCGTCACCCCATTCGACCGGGACGACATGTACCGGCTCGCGGGCGCGCTCGACGACATCTGCGACCACGTCGACGAGGCCGCGGGGAGGATCGTCTCGTACGGCGTGACCGAGATCCGCGAGCAGGCGCACGGTCAGGCGCAGGTCATCTGCAGGGCTGCCGGGAAGCTGGCGGAGGCGGTCCGTGGCCTCGAGGGGTTCAAGGAGTCGCGGCGCGAGCTCATCGAGCTCCGCGAGCTCGAGGACGAGGGGGACCGGCTCACGCACGACGCCGTGTCTTCCCTCTTCACCGGCCAGGCCGATCCGCTGACCGTGATCCGGTGGAAGGACATCCACGAGGGGTTGGAGGAGGCCGTCGACGCCTGTGAGAACGCCGCGGATGTCCTGGAGGCGATTCTCGTCAAGAACCGGTAGCGCCCGATGACGCTGTTGATCGTCGTGATCGCGGTCGGCATCGCGTTCGACTTCACGAACGGCTTTCACGACACCGCGAACTACGTCGCAACGTGGGTCGGCACGCGCGCGATCTCCCCGCGCACCGCGGTCTTCATCTCGGCCGCCGCGAACCTCGCCGGCGCATTCGTGACGACGGCGGTTGCGAAGACGGTGGGTAAGGGCCTGGTCGACACTCACCTCGTCGCGAATCAGGCCCTTCTTGCGGCCTTGCTCGGCGCGATCGCCTGGAATCTCCTCACCTGGTGGTTCGGGCTTCCCTCGAGCTCGACGCATGCCCTCGTCGGCGGCCTGTGTGGCGCCGCCCTCGTGCAGGTCGGTACCAAGGGCGTCTTGTGGCACGGCCTGTGGGAGAAGGTGATCGTCCCCGCCGCGATCTCGCCGGTAGCCGGCTTCGCCGGCGCATTCCTGCTGGTCGTCCTGATCTACCGGCTCTTCTTCCAAGCCCCGCCGGGATTGGCAAATCGCGGCTTCCGCTACGGCCAGCTCCTGTCGGGCACGTGGGTCGCGTTCACCCACGGAGCGAACGACGCCCAGAAGACGATGGGCGTGATCGCGCTGGCCCTCTACACGCACGGCTCCATCTCGAGCTTCTACATCCCCACCTGGGTCAAGATCGTGGCCGGCCTGACGATCGCGGCCGGGACGTACGTCGGCGGCTGGCGGATCGTCCGCACGCTCGGCCAGCGCATCTACAAGATGGCTCCCGAGCACGGCCTCGCCGCGCAGGTCTCCGCCGGGACGACGCTCTACATCGGCACTCATTTCGGGTTCCCGATCTCGACGACGCACGTCGTCACGGGTTCGGTGATGGGGGCGGGGGCGACTCGCCGGCTCTCGGCCGTCCGGTGGGGCGTCGCCGGCAACATTGCCTTCGCGTGGCTGCTGACGCTGCCGGCAGCCGGCCTCGTCGCGGCAGCCCTGTACTACCCCGTGAGCTGGATCTTCTGACGCGCCCGTGAGACGATCGCGGCGTCATGCCGCACGTGGACGTCGCGGGGCTGAGCCTGTATTACGAGCGCGCCGGGACCGGCGAGCCCGAGCTCCTCTTTGTCCCCGGCTGGTGCTGCGACCACACCGCCTTCGAGCCGCAGTTCGACCATTTCGCGCGAACGAACGCCGTGACCGCGCTCGACCTGCGCGGAGTCGGCTCGAGCGACGCTCCCGCCGACGGCTATTCGATTCCCGAGCTCGCCGACGACCTGGCGGCACTCTGCGCTGCAGTCGGCATCGAGAAGCCGGTCGTGGTGGGCCACAGCCTCGGCGGCATGATCGCCGTCGAGCTCGGCGGCCGGTACCCCGCGCTGCCGAGCGCTCTCGTCCTCGTCGACCCCGGGCCGATCGCCCCATTGCCCTCGAGCATCGAGTTCTTCCGCCGGTTCGCGGAGCAGCTCGAGGGGCCGGATGGCGAGAAGATCCGCCGGGCGTACGTCCACGACATGGGCGCACGCGACGAGGAGCTCGCACGCTGGATCGTCGACCACATGTGCGTCGTCGCCCAGCCGGTCGCGGCCGCGGTCATTCGCGGCGTCAGCCAATGGGACGGGCGCGACCCTCTCGCGCGCTGCGAGGTCCCGGTGTTGCTCATCCGCGCCGAGCTCCGGGAGGAGACCGACGCACTCCGGCTCCGCGAGATCAAGCCGGACCTGCAGGTCGGAATCACCGTCGGCGCCGGGCATTTCCACCAGCTCGAGGTGCCCGAGCAGGTGAACGCGATGATCGAGCGCTTCCTCGCAATGTCGCTCTGATCCACCGACCATCTAGCCTTCCGCGCGATGTTCCGGATCGTGCAGCTGTCGGACCTGCATTGCGGGCAGCAGTTCTTCCTCCCGCAGCACCTCGAGCGCGCGATCGCGGAGGTCAACGAGCTGGAGCCCGACGTCGTCGTCATCTCCGGCGATCTCACCTCGAACGGCTTCAAGGACGAGTACGTGCTCGCGCGCGAGTACCTGAACCGCGTCGAGTGCGAGGCGATGGTCGTCATCCCCGGCAACCACGACTCGCGCAACGTCGGCTACGTCCACTTCGAGGAGCTGTTCGGGGACAGGAACTCGGTCCTCCGGGTCGGGAACACGGCGATCGTGGCAGTCGACTCGACCGAGCCGGACCTCGACAACGGCCAGATCGGCCGCGGCCGCTACCGCTGGATCGAAGAGCAATTCAGCGAGCCCGCCGGGCTGCGCGTTTTCGTTCTCCACCACCACCTGCTGCCGGTGCCGGGAACCGGCCGTGAGCGCAACATCGTCAACGACGCGGGCGACACGCTCGAAACGCTCCAGCGCGCGCAGGTCGATCTCGTCCTAGCGGGCCACAAGCACGTTCCCTATGCGTGGCGGCTCGAGGACCTGTTCGTGGTCAACGCGGGCACGGTCTCCTCCTCGCGGCTGAGAGGCAAGGGGCGGGCCTGTTACAACGTCGTCGAGGTCGAGGGGACACACGTCGACGTGTGGCGCCGCTACCCGTTCCACGGGCAGGAACGGATCATCCAGTTCTCGACCGATACGAAGACGTACGAGAAATACACGACGCGGATCGAGGACGAGGTGCGCTCCACGTGACCGAGCGCCCCCTCACGTTCCTGGGGCGGCGCCGGCAAAGAAGCCAAGCGCGCGCCGCTCTGCGGCGCGGAAGCGAGAGGCGGCCAGCGGCGTGAGGGCGATAGTCCTGATAGACGGCGAGCACTACGCGCCGGTCGTGCGCGATGCCCTGGAGGCACTGCCGTACGACGTCGTCGCCGCGCTCCTCGTCGGTGGTGCGGAGAAGCTGAAGGGAGACGACGAATACCGCGTCCCGCTCGTCGAAGCGCTGGAGGCGGTGGAGGCCGATCTCGTCGTCGATCTCTCCGACGAGCCGGTGCTCGGGCCGCGCGAGCGGATGCTCTGGGCGTCGCGCGCGCTCGCGCTCGGGCTCCCCTACGTCGGCGCCGACTTCCGCTTCGACCCACCGCAGCTCGAGCCGCTCGAGACGCCCGCGCTCGCCGTGATCGGCCTCGGGAAGCGGATCGGGAAGACGGCCGTGGCGGGGCACGTCGCGCGCTTGCTCGCCCGCGACCGCCGCCTCGTCCTCGTGGCGATGGGCCGTGGCGGGCCGGCGGAGCCCGAGCTCTTCGAGGCGCCGCCGACGCTCGACGACCTGCTGGAGCTCTCGCGCTCGGGACGGCACGCGGCATCGGACCATCTCGAGGCCGCTGTGCTCGCGGGGGTGCCGGCGATCGGCTGCCGCCGGGCCGGTGCAGGGCTCGCGGGCGCCCCGTTCTATTCGAACGTCCTCGAGGGCGCACGGCTCGCCGCGCAGCTCGAGCCGGAGCTGCTCGTCTTCGACGGCAGCGGCGCGGCTCTGCCGCCGGTCGAGGCGGACGCGCGGATCCTCGTCACGAACGGGAGTCACGACGCCCGCGCCGGACTGAACGCGTACCGCGTTCTCGTCTCCGACCTCGTCGTGGACACCGGCGGCGCCGACCGCGACGCGATCTCCTCCATCTCGGACGTCCCGGTGGTCGCGGCCGAGTTGCGCCTGCGGCCGGCGGAGCCGCTGCAAGGCCGCCGCACTGCCCTCTTCACGACCGGTCCCGCGCCGACCGAC
Source organism: uncultured Actinomycetes bacterium (assembly GCA_963748755.1). Classification (GTDB taxonomy): domain Bacteria; phylum Actinomycetota; class Thermoleophilia; order Gaiellales; family Gaiellaceae; genus Palsa-739. The sequence continues at coordinate 117,939 of CAVVKA010000002.1, read as the reverse complement.
GGTCTCGACGCGGAGATCGTCCACGTCTCCCGCAACCTGGCGCGGCGGGACGCGCTGCGCGAGGAGCTCGAGCGCGTCGAGGCGGAGGTGTACCTGGTGGAGCTCAAGGCGGCGGCGGTAGACGTCGTCGCCGAGGCGGCCCTCGCACGGGGAGCGGAGGTCGTTCTCGCCGCGAACGACGTCGTCTCGGACGAGCTCGACGAGCGCGTCCTCGCGCTCGTCAGCCGGGCGGGAGCCGCCGCCGGCGAGGGGCGCGGGTGAACGAGCCGCGGCGGATCATGCCGCTCCCGCTCGGCGGAGGCGAGCTCGGGCTCCCGTACTCGCGGGGGCTGATGGCGCGGTCGCTGATGGCAGCCGGGGTGGCCGGGCACCGCGCATATGCGCTTGCGAGCCGCGTCCACGACGAGCTCCGCGAACGCGGCCGGGACCGGATCGAGCTCGAACGCCTCGAAGCGCTCGCGGTCGAGGTGCTCGGCGAGGAGGAGGGACGGGAGTCGATCCAGCGGCTACGCCGCTACCAGGAGCTCCGGGAGCTCGACCTGCCGATCATGCTCTTCATCGGCGGCGCGACCGGGACGGGCAAGTCGACGGTCGCGACGGAGCTCGCCTACCGCTTCGGCATCACGCGCGTCACGTCGACGGACTTCGTGCGGCAGACGATGCGGGCGTTCTTCTCGCGGGCGTTCATGCCGTCGATCCACCAGTCGAGCTTCGAGGCCGGCGACGTCTATCCCGATGCCGACGACCCGCTCGAGTTCGGCTTCCGGGAACAGGCGAGAAACGTCCTCGTCGGTGTCCGCGCCTCCTCCGAGCGAGCCCTCGAGGAGGGTTGGTCGCTCGTGCTCGAGGGGGTCCATCTGGTGCCGGGGATGGTCGAGCTGCCGCGGCCGGAGGTGGTCGTCTCGGCGTTCGTCATGCTCTCGATCGAGGACGAGGACGAGCACATCCGCCATTTCCGCTTCCGCGACGAGGACTCGGAGCGCCCGGAGTCGCGCTATCTGGAGCGCTTCGCCGACATTCGCCGCCTGCAGGAGCTCCTCGTCGAGCGGGCGCATCGCGCCGGGGTGCCCGTGATCGAGAACGAGGACGCGGACAAGGCGGCGCGGACGGTCGCGGACCTCGTCCTCGACGCAGCCGAACAGAGTCGCACGGTCACGCGATGAGCGAGACCGCCGAGTACGGGGCCGAGGAGGAGCGGCCCTGCCAGTGCCAGTCCTACCTGCGGGCGACGGAGCGGGCGGCGCTCGTCTCGGCCCGCTGGCTCGGCCGGGACGACGAGGCCGCGGCCGAGGAGTCTGCTGCGACCGGCATGCGGGCGACGCTCGACGTCCTGCCCATCAGTGGTCGCGTCGTGTTCGGGTCGCTAGACGACTCCGGCGGGCTCATGCCCGGCGCGATCGTCGGTGCAGGCGGCAGAGAGGTCGACCTCGCGCTCGATCCGCTCGAGGGTCGGGGCGTCGTCGCGCGCGGCGGCAACGGCGCGATGTCGATGATCGCCGTCGGCGCCTCCGGTCGCTTCACGCAGCTGCCCGACATCTACATGCGGAAGATGGCTGTCGGGCCACGCGCCCGGGGCGCCATCGACCTCCTCCGCCCGGTCGGCGAGAACATCGAGGCGATCGCGGAGGCGTTCGGGCGGCGGGTGAACGACGTGACGACGATCGTGCTCGACCGGCCGCGGCACCATGACCTGATCGAGGAGATCCGCAACTCGGGAGCGCGGATCAAGCTCATCCAGGACGGGGACGTGACTGCCGCGATCTCCGCGGCGATCCGCGGCACGAACGACCACCTTGCGATCGGCATCGGCGGCACCCGGCAGGCGGTGCTCTCGGCCGCCGCGCTGCGGTGCCTCGGCGGCGAGCTGCAGGCTCAGTTCTGGCCGACCTCCCGCCGGGAGATCGACGAGCTCCGTGAGGCAGGGATCGTCGACTACGAGCGCGTCTTCCGCACCGAGGACCTCGCGCCCGGCGAGGTGATCGTCGCCGCGACCGGGGTCTCGAACGGAGACCTGCTGCGAGGCGTCCGCTTCCACGCCGACAGCGCGCGCACCCATTCGCTCGTCATGTGCACCCGCTGCAACTGGGTGCGCTTCGTCGACGGCATCCACTTCTTCGCCCGCGAGCGGCGCGAGGAAGTGCGGCTCATGGGGTACTGATCGCACGCCGAACTGTGGTTCCCTTTCGCAGGAGCGCGGCGTAGCATCGGCCGCAACCGACAGGGAGGATGAAGATGGCTGTTTCGGTCGAGGGTCTCGCCTCGGCGGTCAAGGGACGCGTCGTGGAACCGGGCGCGGACGACTACGACGAGGCGCGCGCGCTCTACAACGCGATGATCGACAAGCGGCCTGCGGCGATTGCCTATTGCGTCGACGACGCGGACGTCGCCGCGGCGATTCGCTATGGGACGGAGCACGGCCTGCGGATCGCCGTGCGCTGCGGCGGCCACAGCGGCGCCGGCCTCGGCTCGGTCGACGACGGGCTCGTGATCGACCTCTCCCAGATGAACGACGTGAAGGTCGACGCGTCGGCGCGGCTGGCGCGGGTGGGTGGCGGCGCATTGCTGAAGGACGTCCTCGACGCGACCCACCAGCACGGTCTGACGGTTCCCGTCGGGATCATCGGCACCACCGGCGTCGGCGGGCTGACGCTCGGCGGCGGCATGGGCCACCTGACGCGGGGGATGGGGCTCACGATCGACAACCTCGTCGCCGCCACGGTCGTGCTCGCGGACGGCTCGATCGTCCAGATCGACTCCGAGCGTGAGCCGGACCTCTTCTGGGCGACCCGTGGCGGCGGGGGCAACTTCGGCGTCGTCACGTCGTTCTCGTTCCGCTGCCATCCGGTCACGACCGTCCTGGCCGGGCCGGTGCTGTACGACATCGGCGACGCTGCCGAGCTCCTGACGTGGTACAGGGACTTCCTGCCTGCGGCTCCCGACGAGCTCAGCGGGTTCTTTGCCTTCCTGTCGATTCCGCCGGGGCCTCCGTTCCCGGAGGAACTGCATCTCCGCAAGGTGTGCGGGATCGTCTGGACGCAGGCTGGGGAGGAGGAGTCCGAGGCGCTGCGTGAGGCTCGTTCCTTCGGCACGCCGCTGCTCGACGGAATCGCGCCGGTGCCGCTGCCGATGTGGAACACGGCCTTCGACGCCGTCTACCCGCCGGGCGACCAGTGGTACTGGCGTGGGGAGTTCATCCGCGAGATCCCGGACGAGGCGATCGCCGTCCACACGGAGTACGGCCCGCAGATGCCGACGTGGAAGTCGACGATGCACCTCTACGCGATCGACGGAGCAGCCTCGCGCGTCGGGAACGACGAGACCGCGTGGTCGTACCGCGACGCGGTCTGGGGCGGCGTCTTCGCGGGCGTCGACCCCGATCCGGCGAATGCCGGCGCGATCAGGGACTGGACGCGGTCGTACTCCGACGCGATCAAGCCGTACGCGATGGGCGGCGGCTACGTCAACTTCCACATGGACGAACCCGATCGAGTCCGCGGCATGTACGGCGCGAACTACGACCGGCTCGCGCGCGTCAAGGCGCAGTACGACCCGGGCAACGTCTTCAGCGTCAACCAGAACATCGCGCCCGCGACGTAAGGGCGGCGCGCGTCAGAAGCCGTGCGGGCGGCGTCCTGCCGCCCGCTCGCGCTCGTCGTAACGCTTGCCCGCGCGGAGGAACCACCACGCGAACCAGGCGAACGCCAGCACCGGTCCGATCGCCGCGACGAGCAGGAGAACGGTCAAGCCAGCGTTGCCGACGCCGCCGAGCACGCCGGAATCGTACGCGCCCCGGCACCGGTCGCCTCTACACTGGTCGCATGGCGACGCGGGAGGAAGTTCTCGAGATTCTCCGCACCGTCGAGGATCCCGAGCTCGGCATGGACATCGTCGACCTGGGCCTGCTCTACGAGGTCGAGGTGGAGGACTCCAAGGCCAAGGTCTTGTACAGCCTGACCTCCATGGGCTGCCCCGCAGGGCCGCTGATCGCTCAGGACATCGACAGTGCGATCCGCCAGGTCGAGGGCATTCAGGACGTCGAGCTCGAGTTGACCTTCGATCCGCCCTGGACGCCGGATCGGATGTCCGACGACGCGAAGTTCATCCTCGGCTTCGGCTAGGCGTTCCTCACGAGCGAACTCGCTCGGGCGTGAGGACGCCGGCCCAGACGACTTGCGCTCTGCTGTCCGTGGGGCTTAGATAACGGGTGATGCAGACGGCTGCCTGATCTCGCGACGTTCTCGCTTCGGCTCGTGCCGGAGCTTGTGCTTGTTCTACGTCTGTGGAGGTTGGAGTTGCATCGTCATCCTGGTCAAGGGCTGTACACGCGCCTTGTCGCGGAGAAGCTGAGGCCGAATGAGTTCCCACGCTCGGCTGGCTACGAAGCGCAATGGGTGCTGGAGAACCTCATGGGGCCGAACGTGCTCTGGCTGAGGAGCGATCGTGGATAGTCGGGTTGGCTCGACTCCGATCCGTGCGATCGTCGCCGCGGAGTGGGTGTCGTCGATCGGCTCGTCGATGACCGTACTAGCGCTCCCGTGGTTCGTGCTTGCGACGACTGGGTCTGCAACGAAGCTGGGGCTCGTTCTCGGCATCGGCAGCATCCCGTTCGTCACGCTGCCCCTCCCTGCGGGGTCGCTGATCGCCCGGATCGGCGCAAGACGGACGATGGTGATCGCCGACGCGGCGCGACTTCCGCTGCTCGCTGCAATCCCCGCGCTCTACAGCCTCGACGCGCTGTCGTTCCCGCTGCTGGTCGGGCTGGTCGGCCTCACGAACGTCTGCTTGGCGGCGCACATGCCCGCGCAGCGGCTGGTCCTGTCCGAGGTAGTCGGTGACGAGGAGAGCCTCGTCGCTCGCGTGAACGCGTACCTCGACGGGGCGCAAACGACCGCGCCCCTCGTCGGCCCGGCGCTGGCGGGCGTCCTGATTGCCGCACTCGGCGCGCCGAACGTGTTGTACGTCGATGCTGCCACCTTCGGAGTCGCCGCGATCGCCGTCGCCTTGTTCGTGCCACGGAGGAAGCCGATGAGCGAGGCCGAGGAGCGCGGGCTGCTTACCGGTGTCAGGCACATCCTTCGGAGCAGACTGCTCGTCGTCCTGTGCGTGAGCATGTTGACGATGGAGTTCTTCTTTACGTTGTTCGTGACGACGCTGCCCGTATTTGCGTTTTCCGACTACGACCAGAACGCCCGTATCGCAGGTGTCTTCTATGCCGCGATTGGTGCCGGAGCGCTGCTCGGGATGCCCGTCGTCTCGGGCGTCGTCCGTCGGTTCGGGGCGCTCCACGTCGCCGCGGGAGCACTCGTGCTCGCGTCGATCCCGAAGTTTCTGCTCGGGATTCCTCTACCCGCGGCAGGGGTCGCCGCTGTGCTGGTCCTGCAGGGGATCTTCGGACCGCTGACCGGCGCGCCGATCTTCACCGTCATCACGACGAGCACACCCGCGGCGCTCCGTAGCCTGGTGCTGCCCGCCGCGTTCGGGCTGATGTTCCTCACCGGTCCGTTTGGCCCGATTGCCGCCGGTCCACTGATCAACGCGGTCGGGGCAAGAATGGTCTTCCTCATCGCCGCCACCGGATACCTGGTCGGGTCCGCGCCGTTCGCCATCTACGTCGCGCGCCACCGCAACCGTGACGGGGCGGCATCTGCGACGGCCGAGGTGACTTGATGAAAGTGATCGGGCGAGCCGCGAACCCGGAGGTTTTCACAGCGAGCACTCAGGGGTCATTCCGGAACGCCGGCCCAGGCGAGCATGCCCTCTCTGCTGAGCCCTCACGCCGGCGTTTCCGCGGGCTGCAGTCTACGGCGCCAGCGTTCCGGCACCTCGACGCTGCGATGGGAGACGTAGTCGTAGCCGACGAGGACGCTCTTGGCCTCGGCTACGAGCCGACTGCCGACTCGCAGCTCGAACTCGAGCTCGAAGCTCTTCGTGCCCACCCGGGACGGCCGCACGCCGATCGCGACGGTGTCGCCGAATCCGACCTGCGAGCGGAAGTCGATCTCGGTCCGGGCCAGGATCACGTCCTGCAGCGGCATGGGCTCGTCGGCGGCGTGCCGGCCGAACCACGCGAGCCGCGCCTGCTCGATGTACACGGAAAAGACCGCGTTGTTGACGTGCCCCATGCCGTCGAGGTCGCTGAAGCGGGCGGTCTCGTAATGGACGAACGGAAAGCCCTCCACGGCCGTTCGATCGTATAGGCGAGGCGATCGTCCCTCAGCAGCCTCTAGTCGCGCCGCACGCGATGCGGCCTGAGACTCACGAGGCGTCCCGAGAGCGCTACGCCGGGCGACTCGGGTGGACGCGTGGCAGGCTGCTGCTCCAGCCTGCGGTGAGAAGGCGCAGGCTCGTCGGCGGCGTGACGACGTCGACGCGGCCGCCGAACCTCGGTCGCCGCTCGGAGTAGCCGCCCGCCGTCCAGCGCAAGAGCTCCGAGCCGAGGACGAGCCAGGGCGCCCCGTCGAGCAGGACAAAGGCACCGTCCGGGAGCTCGTCCAGCTTCGATTCGTGCAGGCGCCCACGTTCCACGTGCAACATCTCGTCGAGGTCTTCCGCACCCGACGCGCCCGTGAGCGCGAGGAAGCTCCGATAGTCGGCGTTCCGGCATTCGGCGCACGGCCGGTGCCCCGCAGCGAGCGCGGTTGCCTCGTCGAGGAAGAACAGCCCCGTATAGCGGTTCGGCGCCATCGGCCCACCGGCGCGGTGCCGGCCGCGGAACTCCAGGCGGCAGGAGATCCAGCGCTTCACCTGCCACTGGCGGCGGATGACTCCGCGCTCGTCGTGGAGGCGGCCACGGTTGCCGTAGACGAGGCCGCGTTCGGGCGTCGCGACGAGCTCGCCGAGCGGCGTCACCCTGTTCTGGAACGGCATCGGATCTCAGTGGACGCTACGTGCGAGCGCGAGCGCCTGCTCGCGCCCGACGGCCGCTTCCAGCCGCAGAGTCAGTCTCCCGTGCTGCCAGATCAACGCGTGGCCGGCGGCGCGGGGCTGACCGCCGGGCAGGTAGAGGGCATGACGGCCGCCGATCCAGATGCCCGGGTCTCGGCCGACGTGGACGTACTCGACGTCGGTCGTGCCGAGCGTGGCCTTCTTCAGGAGTTCCAGTCCGTGACCGTTCTCGAACTCGAGCAGCAGCAGGCTGGGGTAGCGGAGCCAGTAGCCGCCGTTGCCGGCGTAGACCTGTTCGGGCCGGCGGCCGCCCGGCAGGAGCAGGCGGAAGGGTGCAGCGTCGAGTGGGATCGGCCGGCCGAGCGGCCGGTGGGTCGTGAGCGGCGGGAGCCTGTCGACGAGGGTGACCGCAGCACCGCGGATGTGGAAGAACCGCAGCAGCGACGCCCGCGACCCCGGTACGGCGAAGGCAACTGCGAGCGCCACGACGGCGATCGCAACCGCGAGGGCCAGCGCGCGACGGCGGCGCCGGCGGCGGGCGAGTCGCGCAACCACCGTCCCGAGGAGGTGCGGAGCGGGCGGCACGTCGAGGTGTGCCGCGAGATCGTGGAGCTCGAGCTCGAGAGCGGTCATCGGAGTTCCTCCTCCAGCCGGGTGAGGGCCCGGTGCGTCCTCGACTTGACGGTTCCGCGAGCGATCCCGAGCGCGGCGGCCGTCTCCTCCTCGGAGAGCTCGAGGAAGTAGCGGCACGCCAGCACGTCGCGGTCGTCGTCCCGCAGCCGCTCGACCGCCGCCAGGAGCCGCTCTCGGCGCTCGGCTCCGAGCGCGACCTCTTCCGGATCCTCCCCAGGGGATCCCGGCTCCGCAACGGCACGCAGGGCGAGCGCGGCCCGGCGGCCCCGGGCTCGGCGGCGATTCCGGGCTTCGTTCGCGACGATCGCGAGCAACCACGGGCGAAAAGGCTCCCCGCTGCGGAAGCGGCCGAGCGCCCGGTGCGCCTTGGCGAACCCGTCCTGGGCGGCCTCCTCGGCGTCGGCCGCGTCGCCTGCGATCACGAACGCCGTGCGAAAGGCGAGCGACTGGTAGGCGAGAACGAGCTCTTCGAACGCGGCCGGGTCGCCCCGGCGCGCCCGCTCGACGAGCGTCTCCTCGCCCGGGGACTGCACAGACGGATTGTCATCGTTCAGGCGGTGGTTTTCACCGTCCGGAGCCGCGCGATGCCCTGTCGGCGCAGCGCGAGCACCAGCAGGACGACGACGGCGAGGATGCCGGCGCCGATCCATGCCCATGGGAGCGATCCGCCGGATGCCGGCGGCGACCCGGGCAGACCTGCCTCGACGAGAGCGGCTTTCAGCCCGGTGTCCGAGACGACCCAGCCACCGTGGGTGCGCTGGCCGTCCCAGAACCGCTGACCCGCGGCCATGTATGTCGCCGGCGTCTTCGCGTACGGATAGACATCCTGGACGATCGTGCTGATCCCATTCGGCCCCGGCACCCGATACGTCACGCGGTAGCGCGGGCCGAGATCGGCCGCCGGTCGCTTCTGGGTGGTCGGGTCCGGAATCTGGCCGAACACCTGCGGGAAGTAGCCGCCGAGTTGCACGAGCGTTCCGAGCGCCGTGTCGGTGCCCATCTCGCCGTCGCCCTTGACCGGCATGGCATGGTCGAGACCAGGCCCGGTCACCGAGGCCGTCGAGGGGCCCTTGGCTGCTGCGGAGGAGGTCACGGAGAGCGCTGCGAGCAGCGCGGCAGGCCCGAGCAGGAGAAGTCTGCGCATGTGATTCCTTTCGTCGACGCTCTTCAGAGCCTGTACACCGGTCGAGGCGTCGGGGTTCCCGCATCGTCTAGATCGTGAGCACGATCTTGCCGAGCTGCTCGCCGGCTTCGAGCCGCTCGTGCGCCGAGCGAATCTCCTCGAGCGGGAGCACGGAGTCGACCACCGGCAGCGCGCGGCCGCCGGCCACGAGCTCGTAGGCGCCGGCGAAGTCGACGGCCGTTCCCATCGTGGAGCCGAGGATCGAGAGCTGCTTCCACCAGATCCGGTGCAGCGCCGCAGGCGGGTTCGGTCCGGACGTCGCGCCGCAGACGGTGATCCGGCCGCCCGGCGCGGCGACCTGCAGGGAGGTGGCCCAGGTCGCCTCGCCGACGTTCTCCACCACGACATCGATGCCGTGGCCGTCCGTGGCCTCCTGCACCGCGGCCTTCACGTCGCCGGAGGCGTGGTTCACGGTCGCGTCCGCGCCGAGCTCGCGCGCGCGCTCGAGCTTCGCGTCGCTCGACGAGGTGACGAGCACGCGCGCCCCCAGCGCCTTCGCGATCGCGAGCGCCGCGGTCGACACGCCGCCGCCGATGCCCCACGCGAGCACCCACTCGCCCTCGCGTAGGCGGGCGCGCGTCACGAGCATCCGGTAGGCGGTCTCGAAGACGAGCGGGAATGCCGCTGCCTGCTCGAAGCTCAGCCCCTTTGGGATCGGATGCACGTTCGTCGCCGGCACCGCGATCAGCTCGGCGTTCGTCCCGTCGCCGTGCTCGCCGATCACGTGGATCCGGCCGCCGCCCGCCTCGATCCCGGGATTGAGAACGACGCGATCCCCGAGCTCGAAGCCGTTCACGCCCTCGCCGAGCCCCTCGACGACTCCCGCTCCGTCGGCTCCGAGGATGCGCGGCTTCGGCACGGACGGGAGCCCCTTGCGGATCCAGACGTCGAGATGGTTCAGCGCCGAGGCGTGGAGGCGAACGAGCACCTCGCCGGGCGCGGGCTCAGGATCCGGCGCCTCCTCGAGCACGAGTACCTCGGGCCCGCCGTCCTCGTGGATCCGAACCGCGCGCACCGCGGCAGACTATCCGCGTGACCGCACGCGAACTCGAGGCCTTGGCCCGGGAGCTCGGGCTCGACGCGATCGGCGCCGCGCCGGCCGAGCCCTACGTCGGCACCGAGCGCCACATCCGCGAGCGGCGGGCGCGCGGGCTCTTCGCCGACATGCGCTTCACGATGGCCCGGCCCGAGGAGTCCTGCCATCCCGAGACGCTGCTCCCGGGCGCCCGCACCGTCGTCTCGGCGGCGCTCTGCTACTGGCTCCCGGAGCCGGAACGCGCGGCCGGTCAGGGCCGGCTGCCGCGGTACACGTGGTTCGACGCCTACGCACGGCTGCGGGAGAAGCTCGACGAGCTGGGGCAGAGGCTCGGCGGCGCCTACCGCGTCCTCGTCGACGCGAACCAGCACGTCGACCGCGAGGCTGCGGCCAGGAGCGGCGTCGGCTTCTACGGGAAGAACACGCTCCTGATCACGCGCCGCCACGGCTCGTGGGTCGTTCTCGGCACCCTCATCACCGACGCCGAGCTCGAGCCGACGCCGGCTTTGGATGTCGATTGCGGCGAGTGTCGGCTCTGCGTCGACGCGTGTCCGACGGGTGCGCTCGACGAGCCCGGGACGCTCGACTCGACGCGCTGCCTCTCGTACTGGACGCAGGCGGCCGCGCCGCCGCCCGCCGACTACCGCGCCGAGCTCGGCGCGCAGGTGTACGGCTGCGACATCTGCCAGGACGTCTGCCCGTGGAATCGCGGCGTCGAGAAGCGGCGCGCCGGGGCGCCACTGCCGGAGGAGGCAACCCCGCACGTCTCCCTCCTCGAGTGGCTGCGCAGCGACCCGGACGAGCTGCGGAGCCGCTTTGCGCGGCTGTACGTCCCGCGGAACGACGGCCGCCGCCTGCGGCTCAACGCGCTCGTCGCGGCAGGCAACGTGGGTGGAGGCGGCGAACGGGACGCCGTGACGGCCTATCTCGACGATCCGGACGAGACGACCCGCGAGGTCGCGGCCTGGGCGCTGGCACGGCTGGAGGAACGCGGTGCCTAGGCGGCCCGGCCAGTGGCTCGTGCTGCTGCGGGCGGCGCTCGTCGTCGCGGCCATCGTCGCCGTCGGTCTGACCAGGATGCCGGCGTCGTACAAGGCGTGGGGCTGGGCCGTGGTCGGGTTCTTCGCGGCGGTGACCGTGGTCTCCGGCGCGTTCAGCGTGATCGAGCTCGGGCGAGCGGCGCGCGTCCGCGCCCGGGTGCTTCTGATCGCCTGCGACGCGCTCGTCGGGATCGGGATCATCGCCGTCTTCTCGTTCGAGTCGGGTCAGCCGTTTCGCGCGCTCTACCTGATCCCGATCGCGGAGGCGGCCCTCCGCTTCGGGCTCGCAGGGGGCGTCGTCGCGGGCGCCGTGATGACCGGCGCGACAATGGTGATCGACGACCTCGGGCCGGGCCTGAGCTGGCGCTCGGCGTTCGTCCGGATCCTGGTGGGCATGCTGTCCGGCATCGTCGTCGGCCGCCTCCGCGACACGATCAACGAGGAGCGAAGCCGCGCCGAGCTGCGTGCCGCCGAGGCGGAACGGCTGCGCGACGAGCTCGGCCATCGAGTCGACGTCCTCGAGACGGCGAACCGCTGCGCGCGCGCGCTGGGCTCCTCGCTCGAGCTCGACGAGGCATTCGGCGCCTTCATCCGCGAGCTGCGCGGGCTCGTGCCCTTCGAGCGGACGGCGATCGTCCTCGTGGAGGGCGAGACCGCGACGACCATGGCGACGGCCGGCCGCGGCGCCGCCGACGTCTTCCCGCCGGGTAACAGCGACCCGATCCAGGGCTCACTGCTCGAGCGCGTGATCGACGGCAGGATCATCGTGCGGCGCGACCTCTCCGCGCGAGACTCGCCCGCTGACGAACAGCTCCTCGCGCTCGGCCTACGCAGCGAGCTCGTAACGCCGCTCCTGCTCGGCGCGCGCACGATCGGAATGCTCAGCCTGTCGCGCGACCGGCCCGACGCCTTCAGCGACGACGAGGTCGAGCTCGTCGCCCTGCTCGGACGCCTCGTCGCGACCGCGGTGCAGAACATCCGGGCCTACGAGGCGGAACGAAGACGGGTCGAGGAGCTCGCCCGACTCTCGGAGCTCCGCGCCGACTTCGTCTCGCTCGTCTCCCATGAGCTGCGCAGCCCGATGGCGGCGGTGATCGGTGCGGCACGGACGCTCCAGGACCGCTGGCGGATGCTGACGGCGCCGCAGCGCGAGTCGTTTCTCGCCCTGATCGGAGACGAGACGACACGGCTCGCGGAGCTCGTCGGCGACGTCCTCGACACGTCGCGGATCGAGGCGGGGACGTTCAGCTACCGCTTCGAGGAGGTCGACCTCGGCCGCGTCGTCGACGAGGCGGTCGAGGTGGCGGCGCTCGCGCAGCAGGAGGTGCCCGTCGTCGCTTCCGTCCCTGCAGCGCTGCCGGCGATCCGCGGCGACCGGGCCCGCATCCGCCAGGTGCTCGGCAACCTGATCGAGAACGCGGTGAAGTACTCGCCGGAGGGGCGGGAGGTGCGCGTATCGGCGGCAGCGGCGAACGGCGCGGTTCGGATCGCGGTGCGGGACGCTGGTCCCGGGATCCCCCGCGAGCAGCAGGCCCGCATCTTCGAGAAGTTCGGGCGGGTCGACGTGGAGGGCGGCTCGAAGCCGGGAACGGGGCTTGGTCTCTTCATCGCCCGCTCGATCGCGGAGGCCCACGGCGGCTCGATCGACGTGAGCTCCGGGCCCGAGCCCGGCGCGGTCTTCACCCTCACGCTGCCGGTGGGGCAGTAGCACGATTGTTTAGCTCTGGTCGTCGCCGTTGACAACACCTGGGTGTCCAGGATCCCGGACACCATCGTTCTACGACGCGATCGCGACCTAGGGCCACGCCGGAACGACATCTGGGTGAGACGCGGGTTGTTCGCGCTCGTCTGCGTCGTGCCGGTACTCGCGCTGGCCAACGTGTTCGGCCAGCGGCCCGAGACCTCGGCCGGGGTTGCGGCGGCGGCACGACTGTCGATCTCGGCGCCCGCACGGGTGCGGGGAGGGCTCCTGTACCAGGCTCGGTTCCGCGTCACCGCGAGCAAGAGGCTTGCGCGGGCTGTTCTCGTGCTCGACCGGGGTTGGCTCGACGGCCTGACCATCAACACGATCGAGCCTTCGCCCGTCAGCGAGACGAGCGACGACGGCAAGCTCGGCCTGACCCTCGGGAAGATCTCGCGTGGCCGGTCGTACGTGCTCTTCGTCGACTTCCAGGTCAACCCGACCAGCGTCGGCCGGCAGGACCAGACGGTGACGCTCTACGACGGGAATCGGCCGCTGATCACCGTGCATCGAGCCCTCACGGTCTTTCCCTGATGGACATCGCGCTGCGAGCGGTCGTCCTCTACGCCTTCGTCGTCTTCCTGATGCGCGTGATGGGCCGGCGCGAGCTCTCCTCGCTGAGCGCGGTCGACCTCGTCCTGCTGATCGTCCTCGGCGACGCAATCCAGCAGGGGCTCACGCAGGACGACTATTCGGTCACGGGTGCCGTCATCGCCGTGTCGACGATTGCAGCGGTGCAAGTCGGCGTCTCCTACCTCAGCTTCCGCTCCAGGCGTGCGAGGCGGATACTCGAGGGCGAGCCGATCGTCATCCTTCAGGACGGCAAGCTGATCGAGAAGAACCTGAAGCGCGAACGGCTGACGGAAGACGATGTGGCGGAGGAGATGCGCGCGCAGCAGATCGCGTCCGTGGAGGACGTGCAGTGGGGCATCCTCGAAAGCAACGGCGGCATGAGCTTCATCCCGAAATAGCGCCCGGCGGACGTCTCAGGCGCGGACGCGCATGCGCTCTACGCCGAGCTCCTTCGCCAGGGCCCTGGCGCGCGCGGCGATCGTCAGCCGCAGGTCATCCGGCTCGAGCAGGACGGCGTCGCCGCGGAGCGAGAGCACCTCGCTCTCGAGCCACTCGTCGCTGCCGACCGGCAGGTCGCGGACGGCGGTGCCGTCGGCGAGCGGCCGCGCGCCCCGCTCGATCGCCCAGCGCGCGATCTCCTTGTCGTACAGCACCTTCGCGGTGCGCGCGTCACGGAGCCGCGTAGGCTCGAACCCCTCGCGGGCCTCGAACCGCTCCCGCGTCAGCTTCGCGCTCCGCATCCTGTCGAGGCGGAACGACCGGGCTCCGTCGCTCGTTCGGTCCCAGGTGTGGACGTACCAGTTCGGCAGCTGCCGCTCGAGCGAGTACGGCTCGACGAGCCGCGTCGAGGGCTCCGAGTCGGCCTCCTTCTGGTACTCGATCTCGACGAGCTTCCGCTCGCGCATGCCGCGGGCGAGCCTCGAGACGAGATCGACCTCCTCGCTACCGACGTGCGGCTCCGGGGTCTGGGCTAGCTCGAACTGCCCGAATGTCTCCTCGAGCTTCTTGCGGACCCGTGAAAGCGGTGTGTGCGCGTCGGCCGCGATCATCGGCCCGACGTACTCGAGCGCGAGGCGGATTGCGCGCGCCTCGAGCGGCGTGAGGCGCGGCGCGGCGCGGAACGTGTCGCCCCACAGTTCCTTGTCGACGTGCACCGAGTCTCCGCGCAGCTCGGCATAGACCGTGTAGCAGCCGCCGCCGAAGTTGACGAGGTTGAGCAGGGACAGGTGCTCCTCGAGCTCGTCCGCCGGGATCGAGGGGAAGCGCTCGAGCAGCTCCGACGCCGGAAACTCGGCGTCGCGTTCTTCGCCGCACGCTGCGAGGAGATACGCAAGGAGCGCCTGCAGGACGGCGAACCGCTCGGGAGCCACCGGCCCTGCGGGGCGCTCCACGATTCCGTCACCGCTCGCCGCCGGCTTCTCGCGCGCCGGCTGCGGAGCCTCCGCCTCGTGCCGGTCGCGCACGCGCCGCAGCGCCTGCGCGACGTCGCGCTTTAGCTCCGCCGGCTCCAGCGGCACCGCGCGGCCGTTCTGGCGCAGCACCCAGGAGGCGAGCTGGGGGATGGAGGAGTAGTCGGTGACGAAGACCCCGCTCTCGAGCCGTCCGGTCAAGCCGTAGGCGCGCTTCACCCACCAGGCCGTGTCGCCGCGCACCTCGATCCGAGCCGTGCCGACGACGTCGCCGATCTGCCACGGCGGACGGCCGCGGTACTGCTCGACGTCGAAGTCCGCCGGCGCGCGGAAGTCGCGCTCGCGCCGCGTTGCGAACTTGATGTCGCCGCGGATGCGCGAGACGCGGAACGTGCGGATCTCCTCGCGGTCGAGGTCGTGGCCGACGACGTACCAGAGCCCGTTGTCGTTGAGAAGGGCGTACGGGTTGAGCGTGCGCTCGCTCTCCTCGTCGCGGGAGATCGACCAGTAGTCGAAGCGCACGGTCCGCTGCTTCGAGATCGCGTTCTCGAGCTTGGCGAGCCGGCCCGGCGTCTCTGGCGAGTAGTCGGGGTCGAGCACCTCCACGCGGCTCGCCGTCTCGGTGCGCGCCTCGCTGAAGCCCGGCCGGCCGAGCGCGAGGTTCTGGAGCGCGAGGCGCAGCGGCTCGGCGTAGGCGAACTTCCCCTCGAGGAGATAGAAGGCCGTCTGCAGCGCCGCGAGCTCCTCGTCCTCGAGCTCGAGCTGCGGAAGGAAGTACTGCTCCGATCGCAGCGTGTACAGCTCCTCGCCGGTGAACTCGTCGCGCTGCGACTGCAGAGGAACGCCGAGCGAGAGCAGCTCGGCCCGGTCGGAGTAGAAGCGGCGGGCGAACGCCTCGTCCGACATCTCGGAGTAGCCCTCGACGTTCGACTTCACGTCGCGCGCCGTGATTGCCCGCCGCTCGGCCATGAGAAAGGCGACGAGCGAGAGCTGCCGGATCAGCTTGTCCGTGTCGTGCGACACCTAGTGCTCCGCCGGTGAATGTTGCCGCGTCACTGGTGAGCGAAAAGCAAGCGAGTCAAGGACGCAGGGAGCCTCGATAGCCGACGCTATCGGGGCGACCGAGGACGCCGCATCGCGCCGCTTTGCAGCCGCCAGAGGCGCGGAGGACATTTGCCGGCGGGGCACCTGGCAGCACCCTATCGCCGCGCGCCTGTGGATCGCACGTGTGGAAAGCCTGTGGAGAAGGCTACGCGGCGGCTTTGGTCTCGAGGTGCTGGTGGGACGGGCAGTAGTCGCGCTCGGGCAACGGAGTGCGCTGGCACGGCTTGCCCTTGCGCGTCGTGGCCCGGCAGCGCGCGACGCCGCCGTCGAGCAGGCCCGACTCGATCTGCTCCTCGATGAAGTCGACCGCGGCCTTCACGCCCTGCTGCACCGCCCAGGCGACCTGCGCCTGCGCGGTGATGGGGAAGTAGCGCCGGATGTCCTGGAACAGCGCCCGCTCGGGCTTCGCGAAGTACAGGGGATCGCACGCCAGCCGCTCCATCGTCTGCTCGCACGCCACGAGCACGCCGCGGCGCGATTCCAGCTGCGTCTCTTGGTCGGAATACGGATCGATCATGTCCTTCACGGAGCGGTAAATGGCCCGTGAGTATTGATACATGCACTGCTGCAACTGGGCAGTTCTCTCTTCGATCACGTCCGTATCCGTCTCCTCCCGCGGACCCCAAAAGGCCTTATCCGAAGCCGATTTCCGCCAGGCTCCCCTGATGCCCGGGGTTCGATCCTACATCGTAGCGGGCGCTGTCACAAAGTCGCCGGATTCGTTGTCTGGCGAGCAAACGGAGCGTCCTCAGGCGGGAGGCTCGCCCGCGGGTGTGTCGCGCGCGGCCGCCCGACGCCCGAACCCCGCCACCCAGAGGACCGCGAGGACGAGCCCCACGGCTCCCGCAGCGATGCCGACCCAGGGCACGAGGAACAGGAAGACGATGCCAATGACGATGAATGCGACTGCGACGCCGATCACGGGAGCGGCATCCCCGGGCAGGCGAAAGCGGAAACGTAGGGCGGCGCTACTTCTGAAGGACGACGAGCCGCTCCTCGGTCATCTCGCGGATCGTGTACGCGGGGCCTTCCTTCGTGTTGCCCGATCCCTTGACGCCGCCGTAGGGCATCTGGTCGGCCCGGAAGGTCGGCGCTTCGTTGACGGTCACGCCGCCGAACTCGAGCGCCTCGGCCGCGGCGAGCGCCGTCGCGATCGAGCCGGTGAAGATCCCCGCCTGGAGCCCGTACTCCGTCCCGTTCGCGCGCTCGTAGGCCTCCTCGACCGAGTCGACGGCGTTGACGACGCAGACGGGGCCGAAGACCTCGTCGCAGACGACGCGCGCAGTCTCGGCAGCCTCGGCGAGCACGATCGGGCGGAGCAGGTCGCCGTCGGTGGCGCCGGCGAGGAGCTTCGCGCCTTGTGATTGCGCCTCCTCGACCCACTCCGCGATGCGGGTCCGCGCGTCCTCGTCGATCACCGGACCGACGTCGGTCGCCTCGTCCGCAGGGTCGCCGACCACGAGTGCCTCCACCTTCGGCAGGAAGCGCTCGAGGAAGCCGTCGAGGGCGGGCTGCTCGACGTAGATCCGCTGGACGGAGATGCAGCTCTGGCCGGCGAAGGAGAACGCGTTCGCGGCGAGCTTCGTCGCCGCAAGGTCGAGTTCCGCGTCGGCGGCCACGACGACCGGAGTCGAGTTGCCTAGCTCGAGCCGCACGCGCTTTCGCGCCGCGCGCTCCGCGATGCTCCACCCGACGCCGCTCGAGCCGGTGAAGGTGATCAGCCGCACTCGCTCGTCCTCGACGAGCACGTCGCCGATCTCGGCGGACGGGCCGACCAGGACGTTGAGCCAGCCGTCCGGGAGGCCTGCCTCCTGTTCGAGCTCCGCCAGGAGGAGGGCCGAGAGGGGCGTCGCGCTCGCCGGCTTGAGGACGACCGGACAGCCGGCGGCGAGCGCGGGAGCGAGCTTGTGCGCGACGAGGTTGCAGGGGAAGTTGAAGGGCGAGATGGCGCCGATGACGCCGATCGGCCGGCGCAGCGTGAATGCGACCTTGCCCTCGCCGGCCTCCGACGCGTCCATGGGGACGACGTCCCCACCGAGCTTGCGGGCCTCGACCGCCGCGAACGTGTACGTGGAAGCCGCGCGCGAGGCCTCGACGCGGGCCGTCTTGATCGGCTTCCCGGCCTCGGCGCAGATCGTCTGCGCCATGTCCTCGTGTCGCTCACGCAGGAGGCCGGCGACCCGGTCGAGGATCGCCGCCCGCTCGTGCGCCGGCAGTGGCGACTCCAATGCCCGAGCCGCAGCGTCGATCGCCCGCCGCGCATCGTCGGCACCCGACTTCGGCGCGCGACCGACAACGTCGCCGGAGTAGGGCGAACGTACCTCGATCCATTCTTTCGTCGTCGTCGCCATATGCTCAGTTCGTGGTCAGGCGTGACGATATCGGTCGGCACCTGACGAGCGAGGTCGTCTTCTCGGGCGATCGCTGGCCCGGCTTCTCCGACACCATCGAGCATGCGGATGGGCTCGTCCTAGTCGACACCGGGATGATCGACTCGACGCCCGAGCTCGACGAGGAGTGGCAGCCGACGCCGCACCCATTGCCTGCCGAGCTGGTGAGCCGCGTGGCTGTCGTCGTCAACACGCACCTTCACTTCGACCACTGCGGCGGCAACCGGCTCTTCCCGGGCGTCCCGATCCACGTGCAGCGGCGCGAGCTCGCCGCCGCGCGCACCGAAGACGACTACACGGTGCGGGAGTGGGTCGACTTCCCGGGCGCGACGTATGTCGAGCACGACGGCGAGGCGGAGATCCTGCCGGGCGTGCGGCTCGTCCCGGCTCCTGGCCACACCGACGGGCACCAGATCGTCGTGGTCGAGACGGAGGAAGGGCGGGTCGTGCTCGGCGGCGACGTGGGCTACTCGTTCGCGGAGGTCGGCCGCGGCGACACGCCCGGGAAGCGGCTCGTGCTCGAGCTCGCCGCGCCGACGTACCTCGCGCACGTCGCAGAGCCGCGCGTGCCGCAGCTCCGCGCGTCTTAGAGCTCGTCCGGTGACAAGCGAGCCGCGAGCGCGGCGAGCACCTTGTCCTGGATCGACGGAACGTCGTGCATCAACGTCCGGAAGCCGGACGCGGTGAGGACGAGGATTCGAGCCGGCCCGCGCGTCTTCACCGTCGCCGTTCGCGGCTGAGCTGTGATGAGGGCAATCTCTCCGACGAAGTCGCCGGGGCCGAGCTCGTTGACGACCCGTCCCTTGCGGACGACGTCGGCTTCTCCCTCGACGAGGACGATGAACTCGAAGCCACCGGATCCCTCGCTCGTGAGGTTCCTGGCTTTCGGCAGGTCGAGCTCGTCCGCGAGGGAGGCGATCTGCGTGAGCTCGCGCTGCGAGCAGCGCTCGAACAGCGGAACCCGCTTCAGCAGCTCGATCTTCGCGTTCTTGCGCAGCATCGACCGAGGTACAGTCTCTTGCATGGCGCCGTCCCGCGCAATGATCGTCGACGCAGTCCGCAGTCCGATCGGCAAGAAGAACGGCACGCTCTCGCACATTCGCGGCGACGAGCTCTCGGCCCAGGTTGTGAACGGCCTCGTCGAGCGGAACGGCGTCGATCCGGGCGAGATCGAGGACGTGCAGTGGGGCTGCGTCACCCAGGTCGACGAACAGGCCTGGAACATCGGCCGCAACGTCGCGCTCACCGCGGGCTGGCCGGTCTCCGTGGCGGGCACGACCGTTGACCGCCAGTGCGGCTCGTCGATGCAGACGAACTTCAACGCCGCCGCGGCGGTCTGGTCGGGGCAACTCGACCTCGTCGTCTCGGGCGGCGTCGAGATGATGTCGCGCGTCCCGATGGGCTCGAACAACGGCTCGATGTCGCCGCTCGTCTGGGAACGCCACGAGATCGTGATGCAGGGGATCTCGGCCGAGGAGATCGCGAAGCAGTGGAAGCTGCCGCGCGAGGAGCTCGACCGGATCTCCTACGAATCGCACATGCGCGCCGCCCGCGCGATCGACGAGGGCCGCTTCGACAAGGAGGTCGTCCCGATCGAGCTCGACGTGCCGGAGCCGGACGAGTCCGGCGGCTCGGCCACGCTCACTCGCGTCCGCTTCGCCGTGGACGAGGCGGTGCGGCGCGAGACGACGCTCGAGAAGATGGCGGCGCTCCAGCCGGCGTTCATCCCGGAGGGCGTCGTGACCGCCGGCAACTCGTCCCAGATCGTCGACGGCTCGGCGGCGGTGCTGGTCGCCTCGGAGGCGAAGGTGTCCGCGCTCGGGCTCGAGCCGCGGGCGCAATTCGTCTCTTTCGGTCTCGTCGGCGTGGATCCGCACCTGATGCTGCACGGCAATCCGGAGGCGTCGGCGAAGGCGCTCGCAAAGGCCGGGCTGACGTGGGACGAGATCGACGTGATCGAGGTGAACGAGGCGTTCGCCTCCGTCGTGGGGCAGTTCCTCGCCGACACGGGGCTGCAGGAGCGCTACGAGGCCGGCGACGTGAACCCGAACGGCGGCGGGATCTCGCTCGGCCATCCGCTCGGCGCCACGGGCGCGCGGATCACGGCGACGCTCGTCTCGGAGCTCGAGCGGCGCGGGGCGCGCTACGGCCTGGCGACGATGTGCATCGGCTTCGGCCAGGCCATCGCCGCCGTCATCGAGCGGGTCTAGCTCGAGCGGCTCACCAGCCGCCCGCGTGGTACGAGATTCGGCCGGGCGGCAGTAGGTGAAGATCGGGCCGATCAGGTTGCTCCGCGGAGCGGCCCCCCATCTGCGCTAGTCGCAGGAGTCGTAGTGGTTTGGGCCGCCATGGGTCTACGCTCCACGGTCCGTGCCGCCGGAGCTGCCAGCGTGGGTCGATGCGTGGTGCCGATCCTGGCTGGGCGCGCCGGCGGTCGAGGCGCTGTTCGTCCTCTCGCATCTGTCCGAAGTAGTCGGTGTACGCATAGGGGATGGACGCGAGGTCGTCCTCAAGCGGCGGGCGGACGAATGCGGGCGAGCGGGAGCCTGCCTCCGGGCGCAGGGGCTGCTCGCGAGCCACGGCTTTCCCTGCCCGCGGCCGCTGACCGATCCCGTCTTCGCCGACGGGGTCGTCGTGCACGCGGAAGCGTTCGTCGGCGGCGGCGAGCTCGAGACAGACGACGGCCCCGCGGCGGCGGCGAGGTCGGCCGTGCTCCTCGCCGACCTGATCGGCCGCCTTTCGACATTCGATCCTCCGCCGCCGTTGCCGAATCCCGAGTGGGTGCGCTGGGACTCGCTGCCCGAGCGCCTGGCCAGGGCGTCGGTCCCCGGATGGATCGACGAGACGCAGCGTCAGCTGCGCGACAAGCTCGTCGACTGCATGTTGCAGCCGATTGTCGGGCACGTCGACTGGGAGGCGCAGAACATGCGCTGGGAGCGCGGCGAGCCGCTCGTCGTCCACGACTGGGACAGCCTCGCCTGGCTCCCGGAAGCCGCGATCGTGGGAACTGCGGCCGGCGTCTTCGCGAGTCACGGCAAGCCGACCCTCGCGCCCGTAGCTAGCTCCGCCGCGTTTCTCGAGGCGTACCAACGAGCGCGCGGTGCGCAGCTTTCGCGGGACGAGGAGGAGATCGCCTGGGCAGCGAGCCTGTGGGTCGCGCTGCACAACGCGCGCGACGAGCTGATCTACGACCGCCCGCGGCTGAGTCTCGAGCGCCTGGAGTCGCAGCGCGCGGAGCGCCTCGCGCGGGCTCGGGCGTGACCCGTGATCTAGAGCTGGAGCGCCGCCGGTGAAACCGGCGACGCCCGGCCGGAAGACCCCGGCCCGCCGTTGGCGTGCCGGTTAGGCTCCGGCGCGTGAAAGTCGGAGTCGTCGGGCTTGGAGCGATGGGCGCGGGGATCGCCCAGCTTGCGGTCGAGGCCGGCCTCGAGACCGTCGGGCGCGAGGTCACCGACGAGCTCGGGGAGGCGGCGCGCGGGCGGATCGAGCACTTTCTCACGCGCAAGGTGGAGAAGGGCCAGATCGAGTCCTTCGACATCGGCCGGCTGACGCTGACGACCGACCTATCTGCGTTCGCGGACTGCGACGTCGTGATCGAGGCGATCGTCGAGGAGCTCGCCGCGAAACGCGAGCTGTTCGCGGAGCTCGAGCGCGTGTGCCGTCCCGACGCCATCCTGGCGACCAACACCTCGGCGCTCTCGGTGACGGAGATCGCCGGCGCGACCTCGAGCCCGGAGCGCGTGGTCGGGATGCACTTCTTCAACCCGGCGCCCCTGATGCCGCTCGTGGAGATCGTGCGCGCGGAGCGCACCTCCGACGAAGCGTTCGAGGCCGCCTACGCGCTCGGCGAGCGGCTCGGCAAGCACCCGATCCGCTGCCACGACACGCCCGGCTTCGTCGTCAACCGGATCCTGATCCCGCTCCTCAACGACTGCGTGCGCGTGCTCGACGAGGCGCGCGTGACGCCCGCCGACCTCGACGCGGGCATGAAGCACGGCGCCGGTTGGCCGATGGGGCCGTGCGAGCTCGTCGACCTCGTGGGGATCGACGTGCACGTGCACGCGAGCGAGGCGCTCTGGGAGAAGGTGCGCGAGCCGCGCATGGCTCCGCCTCCACGGCTCGTCGCGATGGCGAACGCCGGGCTTCTCGGCCGGAAGACCGGCCGCGGGTTCTACGAGTACGGCTAGGCGGCGAGCCGGATGACGGGCTCGAGCCGTCGCTGAGGCTCGGCCGCGGGCTCGGATTGCTCCACGAGCAGCTCCAGGCGGAGCGCATGGAGGACGGCGGTCGACGCGTGCGAAAGGAGCTGTGCCGAGGCTTCTTCCGCGACGCCGCTCGCGCGCAGCGCTTGGGCGAGCGCTTCGACGCGGGCCGCGAGCCCGTCGGCGCGTCGCTGCAGGCGGTCGTCTGTCATGACAACGCAGCTTCGCGGATTTGTCGGACGTTCCTGCCGTGCGTACCCTGGGAGCGGCATGCGGCGGATGCTTCTCAGCTTTGCGATTCTCGCGGTGCTCACGCTTCCCGCAGCGGCGTCCGCGCTCGCGCACGGAACTGGGAAGCCCGGCTACCTCGTCGTCCGCAAGGCTACGACCGATGGCGGCGTCAACGGCCGCCCTGTCGTCACCGTCGTCATGCAGGGCTTCGTGCTCGGCCACGTCTCGCAGGAGGCCCGGGTCGACATCTATCAGCTGCCCTCGGCGGCAGGCCGCGGCGCGCCGCAGGTGGCAGGGGCGGACGTCTCCACGAGCGCCATCCGCTGGCACGGCTTCACCGGCAAGGAGTACCGCGGCAGCAACTTCCGCTTCAGTGCGGTGGGCGGCTTCTATCGCGTGGTGGTGCGCGGCTCGCGCGTCTACCTCTTCGCGGGAGGCCAGGGGAACGTGAGGCTCCGCGGCTCCTCTGTCTACCGGCACGCCGACGGCACGTACTCGCTCGACGGCGGGCACTTCCGCTCGTTGCCGGAGAAGCTCCTGAAACGCCGGGTCGGGCGCGGGTGACGGCGGTGGCTGGAGACTCGCAGACGATTCTGGTGGTCGAGGACGAGCAGGCGATCGCCTCGTTCGTCGCCGCCTACCTCCGCAAGGACGGCTTCACGGTGCAGGTGACGGCGAGCGGCCGCGAAGCGTTGAGCCTCGTCGGAACCCAGGCTCCCTCACTCGTCATCCTCGATCTGATGCTGCCCGATCTCGACGGGCTGGAGGTCTGCCGGCGGATCCGCGAGACGAGCACCATGCCCGTGCTGATGCTCACGGCGCGCGACGACGACCTCGACAAGATCGCGGGCCTCGAGGTCGGCGCCGACGACTACCTCACGAAGCCGTTCAATCCACGGGAGCTCGTGGCCAGGGTGCGGGCAATCCTCCGGCGCAGCGCCGGACGAACGAAGCCCGACGCCGGGGTCATGCGTCATGGCGAGCTCGTACTCGACGCGGGCCGTCGGGAGTGCCGCGTCGGAGAGCGGGAGATCCGGCTGGCCCCGAAGGAGTTCGACCTCCTGTGGGAGCTCCTCGATCACAAAGGCCTGGTCCTCACACGCGACCAGCTGCTCGAGCGGGTCTGGGGCTACACGTTCGCGGGCGACACCCGCACCGTCGACGTCCACGTGCGACAGCTGAGGCGCAAGCTCGGCGACGCGGCGCCGATCGTCACCGTGTGGGGGATCGGCTACAAGGCCGCTCCGGCGCCTGCCGCGGCAGCCGACTAGGAGCGCTGTGCTCAGGTCACTGCGCTTCCGGCTGCCGGCGCTGTTCTTGCTCGGCATCGTGCTCGCCGGCGTCGTCGCGACGCTCATCGCCGTTCACTTCTTCCAGAGCTACACCCGCACGCACGCGGCCTCGGAGCTGCGGGCCGAGTCGGCCGGGATCGTCCAGCTATACGAGGAGAAGGCCGGTACCGGGCACGTCTTGCTCGCGAACCTCAGTCTTGCGCTGGGCGGTGACAAGGTGTTCTGGGTCCCCGCCGTTCCCGGAGCCTCCCTGCTGGTTCGCGGCGGCCCGCTGCCGGAGCTGCCGAGCAGCGTCGTGCCCCCCGGGGCCCTCCAGAAGGACAAGCCGCCGGCCTTCAACCTCGACGTGGACGGCACGGCCTATCTCGGTGTTGCGCAGGCGGTCGACCTCGGACCTATCCGTGCCGGGGCGCTCGTGGTCGCGGAGCCCGAGTCGGCGCTGCGCAGCCGGTGGCTCCAGCTCGCGTGGGAGCTTGCGCTCGCATTCGGGATCGGGATTCCCGTCGCCGGTGTCCTCGTCCTCTACTTCTCGCGCCGGATCGCCGGGCCGCTGGAGGCGCTTGCGGCGGCCGCGGACGAGGTCGCCGCCGGCCATTACGACGTCGAGGTGCCCGAGCGAACCGGCGGGAGCGAGGTCGAACGGCTCGCCGCTCGCTTCGACGAGATGACGGCCAGGCTTGCAGAGTCGGAGCAGCTCTCCCGCAACTTCCTCATGTCGGTCTCGCACGAGCTTCGCACTCCCCTGACCGCGATTCGCGGCCACGTCGCGGCGCTGAGGGAGGAGGTCTTCGACGACGAGACGGCGAGGCGGCGCTCGCTCGAGGTCATCTCGGAGGAGGCGCTGAGGCTGGAGCGGCTCGTTGGTGACGTCCTCGATCTCGCGAAGCTCGACGCACGCCGCTTTGCGGTGCTCCGGGAGGAGGTCGACATGCGAGCGCTCTGCGAGCGCGCCTACGCGACGTTCGCCGAGGAGGCGCGGACACGCGGGATCGAGTACGACCTCGAGCTCGGAGAAGGAGCCGTGCTCATCACCGACGGCGACCGGGTGCTGCAGATCGTCACCAACCTGCTCGCGAACGCGCTCCACTGGACTCCGGCCGGGGGACGCGTGGACCTCGGGCTCGCCGCGCAGAACGGCGAGGTGACGGTGGCGGTCGAGGACACCGGGCCGGGTATCGAGCCCGGGGAGGAGGAGCGGATCTTCCGGGCCTTCTGGTCCGGCGACGGCGGCGGCACCGGGCTCGGCCTGGCGATCGCGCGCGAGCTCGCTCTCGCGCTCGGTGGCCGGCTCGAGCTCGACAGCGAGCCCGGCCGCGGCAGCCGCTTCGTGCTCGTCCTACCTGTGCAGACCCGTCAGCCGGCCTGACGGTCCTCGAGGCGGTAGACCACGGCGCCGTCGCGCGTCAGTCCCTCCTCGAGCTTCGCCAGCCGCTCCTCGACGCTCCGCCAGCCGGAGGCGATGAGATCGACGAGCAGGGCGAGGTCGTCGACGCGCGCGTGCCGTTCGGCGAGCAGGTCTCCCTCGATCCGCTCGAGCCGGCGGATGGCCTGGTTCGTGAGGCCGCGCACTTCGGCGAGGTGGCGGGCGCTCGGCCGGAAGTGCTGGCGGAGCCCGTCCTGGATCGCCTCGGGCAGGCCCGCCTCGAAGCGGGCGGTCGTCGCCGCGAGCGACTCCACGGCGTGCCGAGCCCGCTGCAGCGTCGCGTCGAACTCTGCCGGGTCCGTGCGGCCCGCTGCGGCGTCCTGGATCCGCTGTTGCGCGCGGGCTATGGCGTCTAGGTCCACGGGGCGACGATAGAACTCGCGTCGGATGGACCTCTCCGAGCTCGACTACGAGCTACCGCCGGAGCTGATCGCGCAGCATCCGGCCGAGCGGCGCGACGCGTCGCGGCTGCTCGTCTACGAGCGCGAGACGGGCGCCGTTCGCCACCGCACCTTCGACGAGCTGCCGGAGGAGCTGCGTGAGGAACTCGTCGTCGTCAACGACACGAGGGTCGTGCCCGCCAGGATCCCGTTCGAGTCGCCTCGCGGCGAGGTGCTGCTGCTCGAGCGGCTCGAAGACGGGACGTGGGAAGCCCTCGCGCGGCCGACGCGGCGGCTCCGCGCCGGCCGCCGCTACGGCCCCGTGGAGCTGATCGAGCACCTCGGCGAGGGTCGCTGGCGCCTCCGGCTCGACGGCGAGCCCACGGGCGAGACGCCGCTGCCGCCGTACATCACGGAGCCGCTCGGCGACCCCTCCCGCTACCAGACCGTGTACGCGCGAGAGCCGGGCTCCGCGGCTGCGCCTACGGCCGGACTGCACTTCACGCCGGAGCTCCTCGCCCGTCTCGATCCGGTGCGCGTGACGCTCCACGTCGGCCTCGACACGTTCCGGCCGGTGACCGAGGAGCGGCTCGAGGAGCACCGGATCCACGGCGAGCGGTATGCGGTCGGGCCGGAGGCCTGGGAGCGGATCCGCGCGGCCGACCGAGTCCTCGCGGTGGGCACGACGACCGTACGGGTGCTCGAGACGCTCGCCCGCGGCGGCCCGCTCGCAGGGCGCACCGAGCTCTATGTCACGCCGGGCTTCGAGTTCCGGCGCGTCGACGGGCTCCTGACGAACTTCCACCTGCCTCGCTCGACGCTGCTCG
This sequence comes from uncultured Actinomycetes bacterium, assembly GCA_963748755.1. Lineage (GTDB taxonomy): Bacteria > Actinomycetota > Thermoleophilia > Gaiellales > Gaiellaceae > Palsa-739. The sequence goes on along the minus strand of CAVVKA010000002.1, from coordinate 91,590 downwards.
CCCTCGTGATGGCGTTCGCGGGGATCGAGGAGACGCGCCGCCTTTACCGGATCGCCGTCGAGAAGAGGTACCGCTTCTACTCCTTCGGCGATGCAATGCTCATCGTCTGATGTTCGACCACGTCACGATCCGGGTCTCCGATCTCGAGGGCAGCCGCCGCTTCTACCGGACGCTCCTCGGGCGTGAGCCGAAGGGCGAAGAGTTCCTGGAATGGGACGACTTCGGCATCGCCCAGGCCGATGAGGACAATCCGGTCGCACGCAACCTCCACGTCGGCTTCGCCGCTCCGTCGCGCGAGGAGGTGGACGCCTTCTGGCGGCGCGGGGTCGAGGCCGGCTACCCGAGCGACGGCGAGCCTGGGCTCCGGCCGCAGTACCACCCGAACTACTACGGCGGCTTCCTCCTCGATCCCGACGGGAACAGCGTCGAGGCCTGCACCGGATTCAGGGACGACCTGGGCGGGCCGCCGATCGACCACCTCTGGCTCGGTATCCGAGACCTTGGGGCGAGCCGGCGGTTCTGGGAGACCGTGGCCCCGGTGCTCTCCCTCGACGTGACGGACGACCGAGAGGGGCGGTTCCACGTCTGGGCGGACGACCGCTCGTTCGCGCTCGTCGCCGACGGCCGGCCGCCCACCGAGAACGTGCATCTCGCCTTCCCCGTCGCCGACGACGACACCGTCGCGGAGTTCCATCGCGTCGCGACCGCCGCCGGCTACCGCGACAACGGCTCACCCGGCGAGCGGCCGCAGTACCACGCGGGTTACTTCGGCGCCTTCGTCCTCGACCCCGACGGCCACAATGTCGAAGCGGTCAAACACAACCGATGAGGCCGCGCGGCGCGAACGAGTGGCGGGACTTCTGGCGTAACGGCGGTGAGCACGAGCTCCACGGCCAGCTCGACGAGTTCGCTCCCTACTCGGTCCGCATCGCGACCTTGCTCGGCAGCAACGCTCCGCGGCGCGCCCTCGTCGCCGAGCTCGGCCGGATCCGCGAGCACGAGCTCGGCGGGCCGCCCGAGCCCACTCGGGACGAGGAAATGGCGACGCGCATCCACGAGTGGTTCCTCCGAGCTCGGGCCTGACAGGAGGCTTTCGGCGCGGTACGCTCGACCTGTGAGCGGGCTCGTCATGGATGCCCGGGACCAGCGGGTTCGACCGACTTTCTGGCGGCTGCTGTGGGCCGTGCTTCTCGGCTATATCGGCGCTTCTCTGACGCTGGGCCTGGTGGCGCTCGGCTTCGACGCGCTCGGCCTACTGCCACGGCCTTTTCTGCGGCCGGGGCCATTCCCCGTCACCGGCGCCTGGAGCCTCGACGCCGACGTCCTCGCCGCGCTGGCGATAGTTCTGGTCGCCGCGTGGTGGATCCGAGGGACGGCGGCCGATGCGACCGATGCACCCGTCTCGTTCGGTGTGGTGGCTCTCGTCGTCGCGGGCACGGGCTTCGCGCCCTATCTCGCGCTGCGCCCGGTGGCGCTGACAGGGCTGCTCGCGTTGCCGCTGACGACGTGGCTCGTGCGCCGCTACGCCGTCGGGAGGACGCTGCCGTTGCCGCAGCCCTCGTGGCGGGTCTGGGCCGCGCTCGCCGTCGCGGGGCTGCTCGTCTTCGCCTCCTACCGCCTCTACCACCCGCTCAACTCGGTCGGCGGCGGGGTCGGCGGAGGCGCCCGGGGCAGCTTCCGCGTGGTCGACGTCCACAACTCGGGCTTCGCGGATCTGACGATCCTGCGCGTCGAGGACGGCTTCCTCGGCCGCGAGGGGCCGGTGACTCCTGTGCGCCTGCCCTACACGATCCGTGCTCGGAGCAGCGCCGAAGTCTTCGTCCGCGGAGCGACGTGCCCGGCGCGCACCGTCACGCTCACGTTCTCGGTGCTGGGCCGGACCTCGTCACAGAGACTCGGGGTGGCTCCGGCCGAGTGTCGCTCGTAGCAGCCGCGGCCGGGGCTTACTTCTGGTTCGAGATCTCGGCGCTTCGGCCCTGAATCGCCTCGCGCACGTCCTCGTCGAGCAGCTCGATCAGCGCCGTGTCGCGCAGCGTCGACCAGAGAAGATCCGGCGAGCTCCGGCGCACGAACGGATCGTCGAGGATCTCGCCGAGGTGCCGGCCGCGCCGGTGCTCCTGGCGGATGTACGAGAGGAGCTCCGCCTCGCGGAAGGGTCGCCGCTCGGCGAAGAAGTACGGGTTCCCCGTCAGCGGCTCGTCCTTTGCCATCGCGTCTCCTTCCTCCCCCGTCCGGCCACGAAAACTACCCTCGCCGTGTGAGCGACGTCTTCACCGTCACCGCCCGCGAGGGGGCCGCGCGCGCGGGGATGCTCCGAACGGCACACGGCGAGGTTCGCACGCCCGCATTCATGCCGGTCGGGACGAAGGGGACGGTCAAGGCCGTCGATCCCGACGAGCTGCGCGGTCTCGGCGCCGCGATCGTGCTCGGGAACGCGTACCACCTCCACTTCCGCCCCGGGGAAGAGCTGATCGCGGAGCTTGGCGGCCTGCACGCCTTCATGGGCTGGGACGGGGCGATCCTCACCGACTCGGGTGGCTTCCAGGTCTTCTCGCTGCGCGACACGCTGCTCGGGGCCGACGACGACGGCGTCACGTTCCGCTCCGTCTATGACGGCCGGCCCGAGCGCTTCACCCCCGAGCTGTCGGCGCGGGTGCAGGAGCTGCTCGGCTCGGACGTCGCCATGTGCCTCGACATCTGCCTGCCCGCCGGCGTCGACCGTGCCGAGCTCGAGGAGGCCGTGCGCCGGACGACAGCGTGGGCCGAGCGTCAGCGCCACCTTCCGCGCGCGCCCGGCCAGCTCCGCTTTGCGATCTCGCAGGGCGGCCTCGACGGCGAGCTCCGGCAGCGTTCGTCGGACGATCTCGTCGCGCTCGACTTCGACGGCTACGCGATCGGCGGGCTCAGCGTGGGCGAGCACCGCGAGCCGATGTTCGAGGCGACGACCGAGGCCGCCGCGCTCCTGCCCGAGGAGAAGCCGCGCTACTTCATGGGCATCGGCGACCCGGAGGGCGTGCTCGAGGTGATCGCCCGCGGCGTGGACATGTTCGACTGCGTCCTGCCGACTCGCACGGCGCGCACGGGCAGCGCGCTGACGAGCGAGGGTCGCCTCAACCTTCGCAACGCTCGCTTCGCCCGCGACGAGCGACCGCTGGAGGAGGGATGCCCGTGCCCCGCCTGCTCCGGCTTCAGCCGGGCCTACATCCGCCACCTGGTCAACCAGCAGGAAATCCTCGGGCTGCGGCTGCTCAGTCTGCATAATCTCCGCTTCCTGCTCGATCTCGTCGCAGCCGCGCGACGGGCGATCGAGCGCGGCGAGTTCCTCACCTGGAAGGACGAGGCGCTCCGACGACCGGAAGGAGCTGACGAATGATCATCGGGGCTAGCGGGGGATCCGGGTTCTTCCTGATCATCATCGTCGCGTTCCTGCTCCTCTGGCTGATCGTCGTCCGGCCCCAGCGGAGGCGGCAGTCGCAGCAGCAACGGCTGCTCAGCGAGCTGAACGTCGGCGACGAGGTGCTCACCGCGGGCGGCATCTACGGCACGGTCTCGCACATCGACGAGGACCAGGTCACGGTCGAGATCGCGCCGAAGACCGAGGTACGCGTCGCACGACGCGCGATCGCCGGTGTGACGCGCGAACCGGAGCTCGGCGAGGCCGCCGAGGCCGGCGATGCCGGCGCTGCCGAGGAGCCGAAGGACGACGGCCCGGAGAAGTGGCGCTCGGCCTTCGGCGAAGGCTCCGACGGCGAGACATCGAATGAGGAGCAGCGCGGCTAACCTGTTCCGCGGGTTTTGAAGGATCCTTCGTGAGAGAGCGTCGCAACTATCTCCTGCTCATGGGCGCGATTGCAGCCGCGCTCGTCGGCGCGGTGCTGCTCGCCGTTCCCGGCTCGCCCGGGTACAAGAAGCCGACGCTCGGCCTCGACCTGCAGGGCGGCCTCGAGGTCGTCCTCCGAGCCACCCCGGAGAAGAACCAGCAGCTGTCGACGCAGGGCATGCAGACCGCCCAGCAGATCATGGTCAAGCGCGTCGACAAGCTCGGCGTCACCTCGCCGAACGTCGCCGTCCAGGGCGGGAACGAGATCGTGATCCAGCTCGCCGGAGTCCACGATCCGGCCAAGGCGGCTCGGATCATCGGCACGACCGGGCAGCTGCAGATGTTCGACTTCGAGCCGAACCTCGAGCCGCCGACCGTGCAGGGGAACCAGCAGCCGGCGCCACTACCGTCGCTCTACGCCCTGCTCACGGCGGTGAAGAAGGACGCGAACAAGGGCTCGCCGGAGGGGTACTTCCTCTTCAAGACCGTCACGAAGAAGGTCGCGACGACGGTCAAGGGCAAGAAGGTCACGAAGACGAAGACCTTCCACTCGCTCGTGCAGGGGGAGCTTCCTCTCGGAGCTCCGAACCGCCATCAACTGTTCTTGTCCTACAAGGGCGGGAAGCAGCCGGCGCATACGCAGGTGCTGACGCTGCCCGCGGAGCGCGAGCCGGTCTTCTGCAAGCTTGCGAGCGGGAACGGCTGCCCCGGAGCCGGCTCGAACGGAACCGCGAAGAGCGGCAAGTACTGGTACCTGTTCAAGTACACCCCGCGGACGGTGACGCCGAGCGGCGCCGTCGTCAATCCGAACGGGCCGCCGGAGCTGACGGGGAACGATCTCGTCGAGTCGGGGATCACCCAGGACGTCGACCCGAACACCGGCCAGGCGATCGTGACGCTGCAGTTCACGGGCCACGGCTCGAAGGAGTTCAAGCGGATCACCGAGGCGGAGTACAACCGCGGCCGCATCAACGCGGGCCAGGCGGGTCAGCTGGGCTCGAACGACCAGAACGTCGTCACCACGTACGCGGGACACAACGCGATCGTGCTCGACGGTCAGCTCGACGAGACGCCGTACATCGACTACACGGACACGAAGCTCGAGTTCGGCATCGTCGGCAATGCGCAGATCACCGAGCCGAGCACGGCGGCGGCCAAGTCGACGGCGCTCGTCCTCGAGAGCGGGTCGCTGCCGTACACGTTCAAGCAGATCGAGCGGACCGAGGTCTCGGCGACGCTCGGCAAGAGCTCGCTCCACCAGGCGCTCCTCGCGGCCGCGGCCGGCCTGCTCATCGTCGCGCTCTTCCTGCTCCTGCTCTACCGCTTCCTCGGGCTCGTCGCGGTGCTCGGCCTCGCGATCTACGGCCTCCTCTACTACGCGGCGATCCTCCTCTTCAACGTGACGTTGACGCTGCCGGGCTTCGCCGGCCTCATCCTCACGATCGGCGTCGCGGCCGACGCGAACGTCGTCGTGTTCGAACGCATCAAGGAAGAGGTGCGCGCCGGGCGATCGGTGCGCGCGGCGATCTCGGCGGGCTACGGCAAGGGCTTCCACACGATCCTCGACGCGAACGTCGTGACCGTGATCACGGCGATGGTCATCTTCCTGATCGCGGTCGCGGACGTGAAGGGCTTTGCCCTGATGCTCCTGATCGGCACCGTGATCTCGCTGCTCACGGCGGTGGCCGCGACACGTGCGATGCTCGGCCTGCTCAGCGGCTTCCGCTGGTTCGACAGCCCGCGGTTCATGGGCGCCCAGGGACAGCAGACCGCGAAGTGGCTGCAGATCGACTTCATGCGCCGCCGCTACGTGTGGTTCGCGCTCTCGGGCGTCGTGATCCTGGCGGGAATCGTCTCGCTCGGCGTGCGAGGGCTCAACCTCGGCATCGACTTCAAGGGCGGGACGCAGGTCACCTTCAAGACACACAAGCCGTACTCGCAGGCAGCGGTGCAGAAGTTCATGGCGAGCCAGGGCCAGCGCGACGCCGTCGTCCAGGGCCAGGGCGTGGCGGTCCACGGCGACTTCAAGCAATGGCAGGTCCGGACCAAGGCGCTCAAGAGTGCCGAGCAGACGAACCTGAGCCAGGCCCTCAAGAGCAACCTCGGCGCCTATGGGAGCGGTGCGAAGAACGTCTCGGGGACGTTCGGCCACCAGATCGCGATCGACGCGATCTACGGGATCATCGTCTCGCTCCTCCTGATCTCGATCTACATCGCGATCAGGTTCGACTTCAAGTTCGCGATGCCGGTGATCCTCGCGATGCTGCACGACATAGCCGTGACCGTCGGCGTCTACGCGCTCGTGGGCAAGGAGATCTCGGTCGACACCGTCGCCGCCGTCCTCACCGTGCTCGGGTACTCGATCTACGACACGATCATCATCTTCGACCGCATCCGCGAGAACATCCCGCTCATGCGGCGCTCGCCGTTCGCGACGATCGCCAACGTCTCGCTCTGGGAGACGATCAGGCGCTCGCTGGCCACGACGTTCATCACGCTGCTGCCAATCATCTGCCTCCTGATCCTCGGCGGCCCGACGCTCAAGGACTTCGCCTTCGCGCTCATGGTCGGCGTCACGTCGGGTGCCTACTCCTCGATCTTCTTTGCCGCGCCGCTGCTCACGATCTGGAAGGAGCGCGAGCCGGAGTACGCGCGCCGGAAGCACCTCGCCGGCGACGAAGGCCCCGAGCCGGACGGTGGGACGCCTGCGCGGCGCCGGCCGTGGCGGCCGAAGGGCGGTCCGGCGCTCGACCCCGGCACGCTTGCGCTGCAGGAGTCGGAGGCGGCGCTCTCCGCGGAGGCCACGCCGGGCCTGATCGATGCGATCACGACGCCCGAGCCTGCCACCGCGAGCGCGCGCCGCGAGAAGCGGCGCCAACGGCGGCGCTCGAGGCCGCATGGCCGCGCGCGGTAGCGGCAAGCTGCTCCTCGACACCCTCGAGGAGCTCGTCACCGAGCTGCCGAGCCGCGTGCGCGGCAGCCGCGAGCGGTTCTCGGAGAGCGCCCTGTCGGCGCTGCGCGGGATCGCCGACGAGCTCAACCTCGTCACGCGCGACGAGCTCGACGAGCTCGAGCTACGCGTCGCGCAGCTCGAACACCGGCTGCGCCTGCTCGAAGGCCCGCCGGACCTTCCTTCCGGCGCCTAGCTAGCGCCTGAAGCGATTGACGGTGGCGGCGAGGAACGTCTCGGCGTCGTAGACGATGAAGCCGCAGAGCGCCGCGAGTGGCAGCTCGGCCAGCGCGGCCTCGGCGACCGCCTCCCACATCTCACCGCCGCTGCGGGAGGTGACGATGTCGAACCAGGCGTCGCAGACGAGCATCGTCCCGGTTGCCGCGGCCAGCGGCACGAGCCATTGCGAGCCACGGAACGTCGCCCACGCCGTCGCTGCGAACGACGCGGTCAGCCCGACATCGAAGCCGATCCAGACGAGGTCGTAGTGGGACGTGACGTGCTGTGACGGCAGCGTGAACGTCAGATAGAGGATCCAGGGTACGAGCCCGACCGCGACCAGGCCGAGCACCAGCGTCATCCACCGCGGCAGCAGGATCCGGACGACGTCGCCCGGTTCGTGCCCGGCGAGAGGCTCTCCCGGTTCCCTCATGCGCCCGTTGTACCCTGGCCGCGTGACGCTCCGTCAGCTCAGTGCGGAGAAAGTGCTTGCCTGGGCTGCCGCGCTCGTCGGGGTGATCGGGCTCGTCTCTGCGCTGACGCCCGAGATGGCGAACCGCCTCGAGCTCGTGCAGGGCATCCTGCCGCCGGGCTGGCCCGAGGCGGCGCGCGTCCTCACGGTGGTCTTCGGGATCGGGCTGATCTGGCTCTCACGCTCGCTCGCGAGGCGCCGGCAGCGGGCCTGGCAGCTCGGGGTCGCGGTGGTCATGGCCTCCGCCGTCGCGCACCTCGCGAAGGGCCTCGACATCGAGGAAGCGACGGTCTCCCTGCTCCTGCTCCTCGCGCTCGTACGCTGGCGCCGCCGCTTCGACGTTCCCGGCGACCCCGCGAGCGTCCGACCGCTGCTCGGCCTCGCCGCCGGCCTCGCTGGGGTCGCAGCGGTCGCGGGCGGAGCCGAGCTGCGCGGGATCGAGCTGTCGCATCGGACCGGCGACGCGCTGCTGGGTCTGGGCATCGTCCTCGCCTTCCTCGCCCTCTACTTCTCGCTGCGGCCGTTCGGTCACGCCGTTGCGCAGACGGTGGGCGAGCGCCGCACGGTGCGGGCGCTCGTCGATGCCTACGGCAGCGACAGCCTCTCGTTCTTCGCCCTGCGGCGCGACAAGAGCTACCTCTTCTCGCCGTCCCGCCGCGCCTTCCTCGCCTACCGCGTGGTTGGGGGAACGGCGCTCGTCAGCGGCGATCCAGTCGGGGACGACGCCGAGATCGACGACCTTCTGGCGGAGCTGCGCCGCCGCGTGCGCGCCCACGGCTGGCGGCTCGCTGTCGTCGGCGCCTCCGGCGAGAACCTCGACCGGTATCGCGCGCTCGGGCTCAGGCCCGTGCCGATCGGGGAGGAGGCGGTCCTGCGGCCGGAGGAGTTCTCGCTCGAGGGACGCGGGATCCGCAAGGTGCGGCAGTCGGTCTCCCGGCTCCAGAAGGCCGGCTACTCGTTCCGCATCGTGGCGGCGGACGAGGTGCCGCCGGCGCTCCAGGCCGAGGTCCAGGACATCTCGGCCACGTGGCGCCGTGGCCGGCCGGAGCGCGGCTTCTCGATGGCGATCGACGACCTCGATGTGCCCGGCACCGTGCTCGCCGTCGCGGAGGATGCAGAGGGCCGCGTCGGTGGCTTTCTCCACCTCGCGCCCTCGCCGCGGGCCGGAAGCGTCGGCGGCTGGTCGCTCAGCGCGATGCGCCGCCGCGGGAACGCCCCGAACGGCCTGACCGAGTTTCTCGTCGTGGGAACGCTCACCTGGGCGCGCGAGACGGGTGCGAGCGAGCTGTCCCTCAACTTCTGCGCGCTGACGGACTTCCTCGCGCCGGAACGGGTGACCACGCCCGTCCGTCGGGTTGTTCGCCGCGGGCTCCTCGTCGTCGACAAGCTCTTCCAGCTCGAGCGCCTGTACTCGTTCAACCGGAAGTTCTTCCCGGAGTGGCGGCCCCGCTACATCTGCGTCGAGCACCTCGCCGACCTGCCCGCGGTCGGGCTCGCGTACCTCCACGCCGAGTCGCTGCTCGTCCCGCCGGGGCCGTGGACGCGCAGGCGCGAGGCCCGCCGCCGCCTAGCCGCCGGCAGGCGCGCCGCGTAGCCTTTCTCCGGTGAGCACGACACGCAGCATCGGTCGCCTGTCGGAGATCGCGCAGGTCATGGTGCGCCACGGCTTCGGCTACTTCCTCGAGGCGCACAAGCTCAGCGATCTGCTGCCGGGCCGGTCGGCCGAGGACCGGCTCTCGAATGTCGCGGCCGAGCACGGCGCGCACTCCGCTCGCGGCCAGCACCTGCGTGAGGTTCTCGACGAGCTCGGGCCGACCTTCGTGAAGTTCGGGCAGCTCCTCTCGACACGACCCGACGTCGTTCCGCCCGACATCGTCATCGAGCTGCGCGGGCTGCAGGACGACGTGCGGCCGTTCCCGTTCGAGCAGGCCGAGCGGGTGATCGAGGAGGAGCTCGGAAACACGCTCGAGCGCCTCTTTCTCGATTTCGAGCCGACGCCGGTCGCGGCTGCGTCGATCGGGCAGGTGCACCGCGCGACGCTGCCGAACGGGCGCCGGGTCGCTGTCAAGGTGCAGCGTCCGGGCGCGCCACGGAAGATCGAGGCCGACCTCGGCCTCCTCTACCAGGCAGCGCGGCTGGCCCGCGAACGGATCCGGGCGCTCGACTTCGTGGACACGCGCCAGCTCGTGGACGAGTTCGCGCGGTCGATCCGGAAGGAGCTCGACTACCGGCAGGAGGCCCGCAACGCCCAGAACTTCCACCGCCACTTCGCCGGCCACCCGCATGTCCACGTGCCGAAGGTCTACTGGCAGTACACCCGGCCGCGGGTGCTGACGCTCGAGTGGATCGACGGGATCCAGCTCGCCGACATCGACCTCGCGGCGACGACGCTCGAGGAGCGGCGAGAGCTCGCATACAGGATCACCGAGGCGTGGATGACGATGATCTTCCGCCACGGCTTCTTCCACGGCGACCCGCACCCGGCGAACATCCTCCTGCCGACCGAGGCGGGCTCGATCGGCCTCGTCGACTTCGGCGCGGTCGGGACGCTCACCGACGACGACATGTCGAAGCTGACCGGCCTGTTCATCGACGCCGCGAACGAGAACATCGACCAGCTCCCCCGGCGGCTCGCCGACCTGGGTGTGCGCTATCCGAAGGACCGGGAGGGGGAGTTCCTCGCCGAGCTGCGCGAGCTGTACTACCGCTACTACGGCGCGAGCCTGAGCGAGATCGACCCGATCCAGATCATCCGCGAGGGCTTCCAGCTCATCTACCACATGAACCTGCACCTGCCGGCTCGCTTCCTCCTGCTGGATCGCACGATCGCGACCCTCGGGGCGGTCGGCGTCGAGCTCTATCCCGACTTCAACGTCTTCGAGGTCGCGCGGCCGTACGCGCGCGACCTGATGCTCGAGCGGTTCAGGCCCGAGCGCGTGGCGCGGCGGGCTCGGAAGGAGGTCTTCCGGTACGCCCAGGTGATCGCCGAGGCGCCGTACCAGTTCCACGACTTCATGGAGGAGATTCGCGACGGCCAGATCGAGGTCGGCTTCGTGCACAAGGGGCTCGACGACCTGCTCGCGAAGCTCGACACGCTCTTCAACCGCCTCGTGATCGCGCTCATCGTCGTCGGCGGGCTGATCGGCTCGAGCCTGATCGGGATCTTCGCAAAGGCCGGGCCGCACGTGCTCGGCGTGAACATCATCTCGATCGCCGGCTTCGCCCTCTCGGCCGTGCTCGGGATCTGGCTGCTCTGGGGCGTCGTCCGCTCCGGTCGGCTGTAGAGCATTTCGTCACGCTTTCGCTCGAAAGGACATCTGGCGAAGGCGGATCGCCGCGCCTAGCCTCGCTGCCATGACCGCACTCCTCCTCGCCGAGCCGGAACCGGCGGTCCGCGGCTTCCTCGAGCGCCAGCTGCGCAACGACGGCTTCGACGTGGTCGCCTGCGAGCGCGCCGAGCAGCTGCCACGCACGGCGGATCCCGACGTCCTCGTGCTGGGGGACGCGGCGGCGCTCGACCGCGGCATCGTGCCCGACTGCCCGGTGATCGTGCTCGGCGGCGCGGACCCGGCCGCGCGCGTCCGTGCGCTGGCCCGCGCCGACGACTGCCTTGCGCGGCCGTTCGTCTACGAGGAGCTGCTCGCGCGGATCCATGCGCTCCTACGCCGCTGTCCGCCGCGCGTCGAGCTCGTCGAGATCGGATCGCTCGCGATTGATCGCGCTGCGCGACGGGTCACGGTGTCGGGGCAGGAGGTCGAGCTGTCGGCGAAGGAGTTTGCGCTGCTCGTGAAGCTCGCGTCAGCCCCAGACCGCGTCTTCACGCGCGAGCAGCTGCTTCGCGACGTCTGGGGCTTCCGCACGTACGTCCCGACCCGGACGCTGGAGTCGCACGCGTCGCGGGTTCGCCGGAAGCTCTCGGCGGCGGGGCTCGCCGGCTGGGTCGTGAACGTCTGGGGCGTCGGCTACAAGCTCCGCCACGTGCCGGCGGGCTTGGTCCTTCCTAGTGGAAGTGGCCCCAACGGGTCGCGATGACGAGGAGCACGAGGCCGATTGCCAGCGCGAGACCCCCGATTGCCTGGCCGGCGCGACGGCCGAACGGCGTGACGGCTCCGAGCAGGAGCGCGAGGCCGCCGATCGCTCCCACTGCTTCTCCGACTTCGGCGAGCCGGATTCCGGTGTGCGCCTTGATGACGAGAGCGAGGAGTGTCATGCGGGCATGATCGCGGACACGCCGGACGCTCTGCGGCAGCTCAGAGAAGGGCGCCCTCCAGCCGCAGGAGCCACTCCTTGCGGTCGAGCCCGCCGCCGTAGCCGGTCAGGCTGCCGTTCGCTCCCACGACGCGATGGCAGGGGAGGACGATGGGAAGCGGGTTGCGGTTCATGACCGTGCCGACGGCTCGCGCCGCGCGCGGAGCGCCGACCTGGGTCGCGAGCGCGCCGTACGTGGTCGTGTGCCCGTACTCGACCCGATTCAGCTCCTCGAGGACTCGCCGGTGGAACTCCGGGCTTGCGCGCAGGTCGAGCTCCAGGTCGAAGGCCTGACGGCGGCCTTCGAAGTACTCGTCGAGCTCGCCACGGACGCGGTCGAGCGCCTTCGGGGCACGGAGGATGCGAGGCCCGAAGCGCCGGGCCAGCCGCTCGAGCTCGGCTTCGGGCTCGGGATCGAAGCCGACGCGGCAGAGCCCGCGCTCGGAGACGCCGACGAGCAGCCGCCCGACGGGGGTGTCCTCGAGCACGTCATAGGCGACGTCGAGCTCGCCCGACGCGGCCGCCGCCGTGCGGAAGCGCTCGTCGAGGGCGGTCGGGACTGGACCAGCCGAGATTGGGTTCATCGTTCTCCCTTCTCCTTTCGCAGCCGCCGCACTCCGGCAGAGGCCGCCTGGCGCGCCGCCTCCTCGTTCGATCCGAGCGCGGCGCCGATGGCGTCGTAATCGAGGTCGTAGCCGTAGCGGAGGACGACCGCCGCACGCTCCTTCGGCGGCAGGTCGTCGGTCAGCGGCGCGAGCTCCTCGACGGCCGGGCGTGTGTCCTCGTCCGCCGGCTCGACAGTCAGCTCCGCGGTGGGTCGCTCCCGCCGCGCCGCATCGACGACCGCGTTGCCGGCGATCGTGAGCACCCAGGCGCGCAGGTGCTCGCCGTGCTCGAGCCGGTTGTAGGCGCGCAGCGCCCGCAGGAACGTCTCCTGGAAGAGGTCGTCCGCCCGGTCTCGTCCCGCTCGGCGGCGCAGGAATGCCAGCACCTCGCCGCTGTGGGACTCGTAGAACCGCTCGAAGGGAGGAACGCCGCTCACCATCGAGTGAAACGTACTCGGGGTTCAAGATGTGAGATGTGCAGCTCGCAGTGGTGGGTCACGTGGAGTGGGTGGAGCTCCAACGTGGGGGAACCCATGGTTCCCCCACGAGCCTCCTCCTTAGGAAGAGCAAATGAATGTCGCAGTCGTCGGCCACGTCGAATGGGTCGAGTTCGCCCGCGTCGACCATGCGCCCGCGCCGGGAGAGATCGTGCACGCGCTCGAGACGTGGGAGGAGCCGGCCGGCGGCGGTGCCGTCGCTGCCGTCCAGCTCGCCAACCTCGGCGGCTCGTGCCTTCTCTTCACCTCGCTTGCCGACGACGAGCTCGGCCGCCGCTCGCGCGAGGAGCTCGAGGGGCGCGGCGTCACGGTGCACGCAGGTCACGCCCCCGGAACGCAACGCCGGGCGCTCACGCACGTCGACGAAACCGGCGAGCGGACGATCACCGTGCTCGGCGACAAGCTCCTGCCCTCCGGCGAGGACGGCTCGCTCCCGTGGGAGGAGCTCCGGCGCTGCGCGGCGGTCTACTTCGTCAGCGGCGACCTGGCCGCGCTGCGCGCGGCGCGCCACTGTCCCTTGCTCGTCGCCACGGCCCGCGAGCTCGCGACGCTGCGTCGCACCGGCATCGAAGTGGACGTCCTCGTCGGGAGCGGGGAGGACGCGGCCGAGCGGTTCGAGTCGGGAGAGCTCGAGCCGGAGCCACACATCGTGGTCACGACGGCCGGCGCCCTCGGCGGCTGGATCCGTCCGGGCGGTCCGTTCCGGGCCGTGCCGGTGCCGGGGCCCGTTTCCGACGCCTACGGCTGCGGAGACTGCTTTGCCGCAGGGCTCACGCATGGGCTCGGGCTGGGGAGGCCGGTGGACGAGGCTGTCGCGCTGGGCGCGCAGTGCGGCGCCGCGGTCCTGACGGGCCGCGGAGCCTACGAGGGTCAGCTCACAGCCGCCGACCTGGAGAGCGGTTAGCTAGGAGCCGGCTCGAAAGCGCGGTAGGGTCAGCCCATGAGCCAGCTCGCAGCGGGCGCCGCCGCCCGCGTGGCGCTGTCGGCGCCAGCTGATCCCAACCGAGTGGAACGCGTCTGGCTGGCCACGCTCGCCGAGGTTCCGCTGTTCGACGGGCTCTCGAAGCGCCACCTCCGTCAGGTCGCGAAGCTGGCGCGCATTCGCCGCTTCGCTCCCGGCTCCGCGATCGTCCGCGCCGGCGACTCCGGCCGGTCGTTCTACGTCCTCCTTGACGGGACCGCGAAGGTCGAACGCGCGGGTGGACGGGCGCGTCGTCTAGGAGTCGGCGACTACTTCGGCGAGATGGCGCTGCTCGACGGCGCTCCACGCTCGGCCGACGTCCGCGCCGAAGGAGAGGTGCTGGCGTTGACGATCGACCGGCCGGGCTTCGCAAAGCTGCTCCGTGCCGAGCCCCGGCTCGCCGAGACGCTTCTGCGCACGCTGGCGGGCCGCCTCCGCGCCGCCGAACGGCCAGACGCCTAGCTGAACCGGTGTCTCGCGCCTCCGCTCGGCCTCGAGCTGGCGCGCGGTCATCGAGCCGGCAGCGGCGACGTGGGGCGGCAGCGGAGCCGCGAAGTTCGTCGATTCGCCGTGCAGCGGCTCCCCGGATCGGGACGCGGCCCTAGACAAAGTGGGATCTGGTGGGGTAAGGTGGGGATCAGTGGACCACGATCGGGTGGGATAGGGAGAGTAGGCCCCAATGCTCCTAGGCGAGTACGAGCACACGATCGACGACAAGAACCGCCTCACACTGCCGGCGAAGTTCCGGCGGGCGTTCGAGAACGGCATCGTCGTCACCCGCGGCCTCGACGGCTGCCTGCACGCCTGGCCACAGACGGCGTGGCAGCAGCTCGTGGACTCGAGGCTCGCCTCGCTCGACCTGCTGAGCGTGCAGGGACGCCGCCTCCATCGCCACTTCTTCTCCGGCGCGAGCGAGACGGAGCCGGACAAGCAGGGGCGCGTGAGCATCCCGTCCGCGCTACTCGACCACGCGAAGCTCGGCCGCGACGTCGTCGTCGCCGGGGTCAACGACCACCTCGAGATCTGGGACCGCGCGGCCTGGAAGCGCGAGCTCGCCGAGGTCGAAGGGAGTGCTGAGGATGTTGCCGAACGTCTTGCAGCCCAGGGAAGCTGACCACGTCCCCGTTCTCGCCGAGGAGGTGCGGGAGTGCCTCGGCGTGCGCCCGGGGGAGACCGTCGTCGACGCGACCTTCGGCGCCGGCGGGCACGCCGCGATCCTCGCCGCCGATCTCGGCGCCAAGGGCAAGCTGGTCGCGATCGACCGCGACCCCACCGCGCGAACGTACTTCGAGCAGCTCGCGAAGCGTACGACCGTGAATGCGCGTCTCCTGCGGGGCGATTTCGGCGTCGTCCTGCCACAGCTCGCGGGAAACGGCGTCCAGGCGGACGCGATCCTCCTCGACCTCGGAGTCTCCTCGATGCAGCTCGACCGGCCGGAGCGCGGCTTCTCCTACGCGGCCGACGCTCCGCTCGACATGCGGATGGACCCGACGCACGACATCAGCGCGCGCGACGTCGTCAACACGTGGAGCGAGCGCGACCTGGTCACGACCTTCCGCCGCTACGGCGAGGAGCGGTACGCGAAGCAGATCGTGCGGGCGATCGCCCGCCGCCGGCGCGAGCAGCCGTTCGAGCGCACCGGCGAGCTCGTGGACACGATCAAGGCGGCGATCCCGGCACCGGCGCGCTTCGGCGAAGGGCACCCGGCCAAGCGCGTCTTCCAGGCCTTGCGGATCGCGGTCAACGACGAGCTCGACTCGCTCGGCCACGCCCTGCCGGCCGCTCTCGAGATGCTGCGGCCCGGCGGCCGCCTCGCCGTCATCTCCTTCCACTCGCTCGAGGACAGGATCGTGAAGCGGTTCCTCCGCGAGCGCGAGAAGGGCTGTACCTGCCCGCCGGACTTCCCGGTCTGCGTCTGCGGCCACGAGCCCGAGCTGCGCGCTCTGCAACGGCGCCCGATCCGTCCCGGGCAGGCAGAAGTCGCCGCCAACCCGCGCGCGGCTTCCGCGCGGCTGCGTGCGGCCGTCAAGACCGGAGCGGAGGACTAGACATGGCGGCGGTCGACTGGTTCGCACCGGCCGAGGTGGCCGAGCCGACACCGGCACCGCGGAGGCCGGCTCGCCGCCCCGCAACCAAGCAGCGTCCGGCTGGGCGAAGTGCGGTCGGGCGGCGTCCGGCTGCGCCCGTACGCTCTCGGCGCAGGCTTGCGCAGCCTCGCGTCCGCGGCCACATCGTCTGGATGATCCTCTTCGCGCTTCTCCTCTTCGGCGTCGTCGCGGTCAATGTCGCCGTCCTGCGCGCGCACGTCGCCGTATCGAGGCTCGACCAGCAACGCGTGCGGCTCGAGAATCAGAACCAGGCGCTCGCCTCGAAGCTCTCGACCGACAGCTCCCCGCCGCGGATCGAGGCAGCCGCGCGCCGGCTCGGCCTCATCCAGGCGTCGGAAGGCAACACCTCGTACCTCGACCTCACAGCCCGTCGCCCTTGAAAGTCCGGGTCGTCAACTCCCGGCTCCGTCTTCTCCTCCTCGTCATCCTCCTCACCTTCGCCGCCCTCGGCGCGCGGGCCGCCTGGATCCAGACTGTTCGCTCATCCTCGCTCGCCGCGATGGCGCAGACGCAGGCGAAGCAGGCGATCGTCGTGCCGGCCGGGCGTGGGACGATCTACGACCGGCTCGGGAGTCCGCTCGCCATCGGCGAGCACGCGACGGACATCGACGCGGACCCGATGCAGATCTCCAATCCACGCCGTGAGGCCCGGATCGCGGCGAAGGTGCTCGGGATCCCGTTCCGCCCGCTGTACCGGCAGCTCTCCGACCGCAGTCGAGGCTTCGTCTACGTCGAGCGCAAGGCGCCGCCGAAGCTCGCTGCGAAGCTCGTGAAGCGCCACCTGGTCGGCTTCACGTTCGCCCCGGACCAGAAGCGCTTCTATCCGCAGGGCACGGTGGCGGCCTCGGCGCTCGGCTACGCGGGCACGGACAACACCGGCCTCTCCGGGCTCGAGCACGAGCTGAACAAGCAGCTGTCCGGCACGCCCGGGCGTGCAACCGTGGTGCGGGATGCTCTCGGCAAGGCAGTCAACACGATCCAGGAGCTTCCCGCTCGCGACGGCCGCGACGTCTTCCTGACGCTCGACAGCCACATCCAGGCGAACGCCGAGCAGGTGCTCGAGCAGACGGTGAGGCAGTTCCGTGCCAAGGATGCGACCGCGATCGTCCTCGACCCGCACACGGGCGCGATCCTCGCCCTGGCGCAGGAGCCTGGGTACAACGCGAACGACTACCCGGCGGCGTACGCACACGATCTGACGGTCGAGCACGCGGTGAACGACGTCTACGAGCCGGGCTCGGTCTTCAAGGTGGTGACGATCGGCGGCGCGCTCGCGCAGCACGACATCACCCCGAACACCGAGTTCCGCGTTCCGGGCTCCCTCCACGTCGCGGACCGCGTGATCCATGACGACGAGTCCCACGGGACCGAGACGCTGCAGGTCAGGCAGATCCTCCAGCGCTCGTCGAACATCGGCACGGACCTGATCGCCGAGCGCTACCTCGGCGAGGGTGGACTGAAGAAGTGGATGGGGCGGTTCGGGTTCGGCCGCCGGACCGGGATCGACTTCCCGGGCGAAAGCCCCGGCATCCTGCCGTCGTGGTCGGGCTCGACGATCGGCACCGTCCCGATCGGGCAGGGCGTCTCGGTCACCTCGGTCCAGCTCGCATCCGTCTACGGAGCGATCGCGAACGGCGGCGAGTGGATCCAGCCGCACCTGGTCGACCACGTCGCCGGCGAGCCGCGGCCGGCACCCAAGCGACGGCGGATTCTCGAGCCCGGGGTCGACGCGCAGCTACGCAACATGCTGAGAGGGGTGGTCTCGGACCAGGGAACCGCAGAGCTCGCTGCCATTCCCGGCTACGCCGTCGCCGGCAAGACGGGGACGGCGCAAAAGCCTGGACCGAACGGCTACATCCCCGGCGCCTACGTGGCGACGTTCGTCGGCATGGTGCCGGCCTCGAACCCCCGCCTTGTCGTGCTGGTGACGATCGACGAGCCGCACGGGCAGATCTACGGCGGCCTGGTGGCTGCGCCCGCGTTCGAGCAGATCGCCTCCTTCGACCTCCAGTACCTCGAGGTTCCGCCCGACCTGAGGATCAAGTAGCGCCGGAGCGGAGCTGGCCCAGCAGCACGCCCAGTGAGAGAACGCCGGCTGCGGCACAGAAGCCGATCCCGGCCGAGCGCAGGGACGTGTAGTGAATCGCGACGCCGGCGGCGATCACCGGCACCGAGAGGCCGAAGTAGAGGACGACGAAGAAGCTCGAAGCGGTCTCGCCTCGACGTTCCGCGGGCGCGCGCTCGGCGATCGCGGCGAGACCGGCGCTGACGACCACGCCCTGCCCGAGGCCGCCTACGGCCGCGCTCGCGAACAGCGCGGCCAGCGAGTCGGTCGCGAGCGAGATCGCGAGCAGCGCGACGCCGGCGACGAGCAGGCCGCAGCCGGCCGCCAGCGCGTTGCGGAGCCGCAGCACGAGCACCTGCCCCGCGACCGACATGAGGAAGAGGACGAAGACGAGCAGGCCGGCGAGTGCGGGGCTGTCGTGGTGAAGACCGAGGCCGAGGAACTCCGGGGCGACGGACCCGAAGACGCCGGAGACGGCGAATCCGGCGAAGCCGGCGAGCGCGGCGCGGACGAAGACGCTCCTCACCTCCGGAGGCACGCCGAGCCGCTGCAGCTGGAACCGGAGCGGGCCACGCTGCACCGTTTCCGGCGCGAGCAGCAGGCCGGCGGTCGCAACGACGACGAGGCCGAGGTCGACCGCGAACGGGGTCCGAAGCGGGTCCGGCGCCCACTGCGCGAGCAGGCCGGAGAGGAGCGTTCCCGCCCCGAGCCCACCGAGGTTCGCGAACACGGCGACGAAGCTCGCGAGCCGGCGGCCGGTGGGCGCGAGGTCGATCACGTATGCGGTCGCGGTCCCGGTGAAGATCCCGGCCGAGAAGCCGGAGACGATGCGCCCGACGTAGATCGGCGCCAGCGACCCTGCGAGGAGGAAGAGGAGCGCGCTCGCCGCCGAGAGCACGAGCCCGAGGAACAACAGCGGCTTGCGGCCGAGCCGGTCGGAGAGGTTCCCGAACAGGATCAGCCCGGCGATCACGCCGAAGGCGTAGATCGCGAAGATCACCGTCACGAGCAGTGGCCCGAACCCGTAGCGCTGCTCGAACAGCGGATAGAGCGGCGTCGGGAGCGTGGTGCCGGCCATCGCCACGAAGAAGGCGAAGACCGCCAGAACGAAGCCGGTGACCGAGCCGGCGTGCTCGTCACCGCGCACAAGTACATTCTGGCGGATGGACCTGGAGCGCCTCGTCGCAGCGCTCGAGCCGGTCGAGGTGGTCGGGAGCCCTTCGCTCGAGGTGCGCGATCTCGCCTACGACGCCCGCGCTGCCGGGCCTGGCGCGCTCTTCTTCGCCGTGCCGGGCGAGCGTGCAGACGGCCACGACTTCGCTCGCGGGGCGGTCGACCGGGGAGCGGTCGCGCTCGTCGTCGAGCGCACCCTCGATCTGCCCGTGCCGCAGGTCGTCGTCCGCGACTCCCGCGCGGCCATGGCGCCGGTGGCGGACGTCTTCTTCGGCGAGCCGACGCGCGAGCTCGACGTCGTCGGCGTCACCGGCACGAGCGGCAAGACCACGGTAAGCCACCTCCTGTTCGCGATCCTCGCCGCCGCCGGCCGGCGTCCCGGGCTGCTCGGGACGATCGAGGCGCGGGTCGGCGGCGAGCGGCGCGGCGTCGTGAGGACGACCCCCGAGGCGATCGACCTGCAGCGCGTGTTCCGCGAGATGCTCGACGCCGGCGACCGGTCGTGCGCGATGGAGGCGTCGTCACATGCCTCCGTGCTCCACCGGCTCGACCACGTGCGCTTCGCGGCGTTGGTGTTCACGAACCTCAGCCAGGACCACCTGGACTTCCACGGGGACCTGGAGTCGTACTTCGAGGCCAAGCGGCGCCTCTTCCTCGTCGAGCCGCGGCCGGTCGCGGTCGTCAACGTCGGCGACGAATATGGACGGCGGCTCGCGGCGGAGCTGTCGGGCGCGATCACGTTCTCGGCGGACGACGCGACCGCGCTCGAAGGCATCCGCCTCCAGCTCCAGGGACGCTTCAACGTCGAGAACGCGCTCGGAGCGCTGAATGCGGCGCGAGCGCTCGGCATCGGCGACGACGCGATCCGCCATGGCCTCGAGTCGGTGCGGGGCGTTCCCGGACGTTTCGAGTCGGTGGACGCCGGCCAGCCGTTCCACGTGATCGTCGACTACGCGCACAAGCCAGGCGCGCTCGAGAACGTGCTGCGCGCGGCCCGCGAGCTCGCGGGGGAGAGGCACGTGATCTGCGTCGTGGGTGCGGGGGGCGACCGCGACCGCGGTAAACGGCCCGTCATGGGCCGACTCGCGTCGGAGCTCGCCGACGTCGCGATCGTCACCTCCGACAATCCCCGGAGCGAGGACCCGGGGGCGATCGCCGCGGAGATCGTGTCCGGGGCGGAAAGCGAGATCGAGATCGAGCTCGACCGCGCCGCTGCGATCGGCCGCGCAGTCGAGCTGGCGCAGCCGGGGGACGTCGTCCTCATCGCCGGCAAGGGAGCCGAGCAGGGGCAAGAGTTCGCGGATCGAACCATTCCCTTCGACGACCGCGAGGCGGCGAGGGAGGCTCTCAAGATGCTGCTCGAGGCGACGCCCTGATCTCGCTGCCGCTCGCCGAGGTGCGGGCGCTCTCGCTGGGCAGGCTCGAGGGCGGCGCCGAGGCCGTGACCGGCGTCGACGTCGACTCGCGCCGGATCCGGCCCGGAGACCTCTTCGTCGCCGTCTCGGGCGGCGAGGCGTTCCTCGACGACGCCCGCGCACGCGGTGCCGCGGCGACGCTCGTGCCCGACGACGCCCATGCCGCGCTCGCTGCGCTGGGCGGTGCCGTCCGCGCCCGCAGCGATGCTCGCGTCGTGGCGATCACCGGCTCGGTCGGGAAGACGTCGACGAAGGACATCCTCGCTGCGCTCCTGCGCACCCGCTTGCGCACCGTGGCGGCTCCGGAAGGCTTCAACAACGAGATCGGCCTCCCGCTCACGCTCTGCCGGATCGAGACCGAGACCGAGGCCGTCGTAACGGAGATGGCGATGCGCGGCTTCGGCCAGATTCGCGACCTCGCCAGGGCCGCGCGGCCCGACCTCGGCGTGATCACGTCGATTGCGCCCGTTCACCTCGAGCAGATGGGAAGCCTCGAGAACATTGCCCGCGCGAAGGCGGAGCTGCTCGACGAGCTGCCGGACGGCGCCGTGGCGGTACTGCCGGAGGACGCGCCCGAGCTCGAGCCGTTCGTCCCGGAGAGGCTCGACGTGCGCCGCTTTGGGCAACCGGAGGCGGAGGTACGCGACGGCTGCACGCACGTGCGCTGGCAAGGCCACGACGTCGTGTTCGGCTTCGCGGCGCGTCATCAGGCGGCGAACGCGGCGGCGGCGCTGACTGCCGCCGAGGCCCTGGGGGTCGAGCCGCCACAGGAGCCCGTGGAGGTCGCGTTCTCGCTCTGGCGCTCGCAGGAGATGGAGCTGCCGGGCGGCGGCCTGCTCATCAACGACTCGTGGAACGCGAACCCGGTGGCGATGCGCGCGGCGCTCGCGCACCTGCTCGACCGGGCGGACGGGCGTCGGACGGTCGCGGTTCTCGGCGAGATGGCGGAGCTCGGGCCTGAAGCTCCCCGTTACCACGAGGAGGTCGGGCGGGAGGCGGCGAGCGTGGATCTCGTGCTCGGCGTCGGCGAGCTCGCCCGTTCCTACGAGCCGGACGAGTGGGCCGGCACCGCCGCCGAGGCGCGGGAGGCCGCGCTCGCCCTCGTGCGGCCGGGCGATGCGATCCTCGTCAAGGGGTCGCGTTCGGTCGGCCTCGAGGTCGTAGCCGAGGCGTTGCTGAGGCCCGAAGCGTGATCCGCGTCCTCATCGCCGCCGCGGTCGGGCTCGGCATCTCGGTGGGAATCGGGCCGAGGTTCATCGACTTCCTCCGCCGCAACGAGTTCGGGCAGCAGATCCGCGAGGAGGGACCGCGACATCACTTCGCCAAGCAGGGGACGCCGACGATGGGCGGCCTGCTGATCCTCTTCGCGGCGACGATCGCGTTCCTGCCGGTCACCCACTTCCGGCTGCAGGCCCTGACGGTGCTCTTCACAACCCTCTCCTGCGGGGCGATCGGGTTCCTCGACGACTTCATCAAGCTCACGCACAAACGCTCGCTCGGTCTGTCCGGACGCTGGAAGCTCGTGCTGCTCGCGGGCGTTACGGTCGTGGTCGCGATCGTCGCGCGCCACCTGCACCTGAGCACCGACGTCTACGTCCCGGTGCTCGACTTCACCGTGCCCCTGTCGTATGGCTGGTACGTGTTTCTCTTCTTCGTGATCGCCGGCGCGGCGAACGGCACGAATCTCGCCGACGGCGTCGACGGGCTGCTCGGCGGGACGGCAATCATCGCCCTCTTCACCTTCATGGCGATGAACGTCGTCTCGTACGTCCGGTCGGGCCACGTGGGTCACCGCAACCTGACGAAGCTCGACCTCGCGATCGTCGGGGCGGCGCTGATCGGGGCGGCGGTCGGCTTCCTCTGGTTCAACGCGTTCCCGGCCGAGGTGGTCATGGGCGATACCGGCTCGATGGCGTTCGGCGGCGCGCTCGCGGCGTTCGCGGTCATGATGAAGGTCGAGGTGCTGCTCCTCCTCATCGGCGGCATCTTCGTGATCGAGGCACTGTCGGTGATGATCCAGGTGTTCTCGTTCAAACGCTTCGGGCGACGCGTCTTCCTCATGGCGCCGATCCATCACCATTTCGAGATGAAGGCGTGGTCCGAGACGAAGATCACCGTGCGCTTCTGGATCATCGCGGGGCTGCTGTGCGCGGTCGGCTTCGCGCTCTACTACCGCTACTACTTCGGCCAGAGGTGAGCAGTGAGGTTGAGCGGGCACTCCTCGACGCCGCGCAGCTGGCGCCGGAGGAGAACGTGCTCGTACTGGGGGGCGGGTCGCTCGCGCTGGGAGCGCACGAGCGCGTCGGCGACGGCTGGGTCTACGTCGTCCGGTCGCAGGTGGACGAGCTCGAGGAGCTGCTCGGCGAGGCACACGCAGTCGGGGCGAGCGGGGTGGCGTACCTCATGGGGGAGGCGCCGGTGCTGCCGCTTCCGGACAGCGCTGTGGCCGCGGCCGTCGGGCGCATCGCGACCGACGAGGGGGCACTCGCCGCGGCGGCGGAGGAGCTCGCGCGCGTGCTGTCGACCGGCGGTCGCGTCTCGTTCGCGGAGCCCGACACCGCGGCGGGAGCGGAGCTGGGCGACTCGCTCGCGGCGGCCGGGTTCGAGCAGGTCGAGGTCGGGCGCGTGGGCGAGGAGGCCGTCGTGAGCGCCCGGCTCGGCTGAGGATGCGGGAGCCGGACGGCGAACACGTATCCCATCCTCGACCAACCCGACAAAGTGCCGACACGTCCGAGCGCCTACGCTGACCGCAGGGGGCTCGCACCCCCCCATGGGGGGGAACGTGCGTCGTGAGCGGGACCCGTCCCGAAGAGCCCACTCCCGAGAAGGCATGGCTGCCGCGACGGGCGCTCGTCGTGGGGCTTGCCCGATCCGGTCTCGCGGCAGCAGTCGCGCTCGCTGCCCGCGGCGTCCAAGTCGTCGCGGCCGACCGCTCTGCCGACGTCGACGCCGGCAGGCTCGGCGACCTCGGCGTCGAACTCCGACTCGGAACGGAGGAGGAGGCATTGCTCGAAGGGGTGGATCTGGTCGTCAAGAGCCCTGGCGTACCGGCCGGGTCACCGCTCGTTGCGGGCGCACGCGCGCGCGGCCTTCCCGTCTGGAGCGAGGTCGAGCTCGGCTACCGCTTGCTGCCGGCCGGCTCGCGCCTCATCGGCGTCACCGGCACGAACGGGAAGACGACCACGACGGAGCTCATCGGCGCGATCCTCCGCGCCGCCGGGCGCCGTGTCGAGGTCGCGGGCAACGTCGGCCGCGCCCTCACCGACGCGGCCCCGGCCGCCGAGGAGGGCTCGTGGATCGTGTGCGAGCTGTCGAGCTTCCAGCTCGAGGACGTGCACACGCTCGCCTGCGACGTCGCCGTCCTGCTCAACCTCGAGCCCGACCATCTAGACCGCCACGGCAGCTTCGAGGCGTACCGCGCGGCCAAGCTCCGTGTCTTCGAACGGGCGCGCGCGAGGATCGTCCCGCGCGGCCTCGGGATCGACGGGATCGAGTTCTCCGCCGACGACCCACTCCCCGCGGAGCCGCTGATCCCCGGTCGCCACAACCGGGAGAACGCCGCTGCTGCGACGGCGGCTGCGCGCGCCGCGGGCGTGCCCGACGAGGCCGTCGCGCAGGCGCTCAGCACGTTCCCCGGCGTCCCGCACCGGCTCGAGCTCGTCCGCGAGCGGGACGGCGTCCGCTGGATCAACGACTCGAAGGCGACCAACTCCGCCGCCGCCCGGCGCGGGGTGGCGGCCTACGACGCCCCGCTCCGCCTGATCCTCGGCGGCTCGCTCAAGGGCGAGGACTTCGGGCCATTCGCCCGCAACCTGCCGGCGAGCGTCCGCTCGATCTATCTCGTCGGGGCCGCGAGCGACGAGCTCGCCGCAGCGCTCGACGACGCCGGACGCGCGTACGTGCGAGCGGGCGACCTCGCCACAGCCGTCTCCCGCGCCGCGGCCGATGCCCAGCCCGGCGACGTCGTGCTTCTCTCCCCGGCTGCCGCGAGCTACGACCAGTTCGCGAACTTCGAGGAGCGCGGCGACATCTTCCGCCGGCTCGTGGAGGAGCTCCCGTGAGCGGAGGCTCGAAGCGGCTCCAGCTCGAGTGGAACCTCCTCGTGCTCGTCACGGCGGCTCTCGTCCTGTTCGGGCTCGTCATGGTCTACAGCGCGACCTCGGGATCGGCCGCGCTCGGCAACGGCAATCCGCTCGGCTACGTCGAGCGGCAGGTGATCTACTCGATCGTCGGGGTCGCGCTGCTCGTCGTGGTCTCACGCCTCGATCTCGAGAAGCTCCGAGCCCTCGCTCCGAGTCTCGTCGTGACGGCGCTCGTCCTCTGTCTCGGCGTGCTCGCGGTCGGGGCGCGGATCAACGGGGCGCGCCGCTGGATCACCGTCGGCCCGCTCGTCTTCCAGCCCTCGGAGCTCGCCAAGCTCGCGGTCGTGATCTGGACGGCCGCCTACCTCTCGCGACGCCCGCCACCCCGAACTCTGAAGGAGCTCGCGCGACCGCTCGGGCTGCTCGTCCTCCTCTTCGGCCTGCTCGTGCTGGTCGAGCCGGACCTCGGCACCGCGCTCACGCTGCTCCTGGTCGTCGGGGCGATCCTGCTCGTCTCCGGCACGCGGATGAGCCTGCTCGCCTCCGCCTACGGCCTCGTGTTCGCCCTGGCCGCCATCGCCGCCTGGTCGTCGCCCTACCGGCGAGACCGACTGCTCACCTTCCTCGACCCGTGGAAGGACCCCACGGGTGCGGGCCTCCAGAACGTCCAGGCGCTGATCAGCATGGGCTCGGGCGGGGTCTTCGGGCGCGGCCTGGGGAACGGCATCGCGCAGCTCTACTACCTGCCCGAGGCGCACACCGACATGATGTTCGCCGTCGTCGGCGAGGAGCTCGGCCTCGTCGGGGTCACGCTCGTGATCATGGCCTTCTGCGCCTTCGGTTACGCGGGGATCCGGCTCGCGATCGCGTGCCGCGACCCGTTCGCGAAGCGGCTGGCGGCGGGGATCACGGCGCTCGTCTGCGGGCAGGCGGCGATCAACATGGCAGCCGCCGTCGGGCTCGCCCCGCTCACCGGAATCCCGCTCCCGTTCGTGTCCTATGGCGGCTCGAGCCTCGTCGTCCTGCTCGTCGGGGTCGGCGTGCTCCTTAACATCGCCCGTGGCAATGGAGCACGAGCGGCAGCTGCGGTTCCTGATCGCCGCCGGCGGGACGGTCGGACACGTCGCGCCGGCACTCGCAGTCGCGGAAGCGTTGCGGCGGCGGGGCGGGCTGGTGACGTTCGCCGGGTCGCCGGATCGCGTCGAGGCGCGGCTCGTTCCTGAGCAGGGCTACGAGTTCGACGCGTTCGCCGTCTCGGGACTGCCCCGCCGGCCCGGTCTCGAGCTCGCCCGGGCCGCGGGCCGGGCGCTCGCGGCGCCGGTCGCGTGCCGCCGCATCCTCCGCCGCCGCAGGCCAGACGCGGTGCTCGGCGCCGGCGGCTATGTGGCTGGGCCGATGGTGCTTGCCGCGCGGCTCGAGCGGATCCCGTGCGCCCTGAGCGAGGCGGATGCGCACCTCGGCCTCGCCAATCGGCTCGCCGCGCCGCTCGCGGAACGCGTCTTCCTCGCGCTGCCGCTCGGCCTGCACGGGGAGAAGTACCGGCCGGTCGGCCGGCCGATCCCTGCGGCCTCGCGCCCGGTAGAACGCGAGGAGGCACGGAGCCGGCTCGGGTTGTCGGCGGACGCGCGCGTCGTGCTCGTCTTCGGAGGCTCGCTCGGGGCGCGACTGCTCAACGATCTGGCGCTCGACGCGTGGGCCGAGGGCGGGCCGGCGGTCATCCACCTCTGCGGCGAGCGCGACTACCCCGAGCTGCGCGGCCGCGCCTCCCGCCCGGACTACATCCTGCAGCCGTTCATGGACAAGATCGGCGTCGCGTACGGCGCCGCGGACGTCGCACTGGCGCGAGCAGGAGGCTCCGTCTGGGAGCTCGCCGCCGCGGGGCTGCCGGCCGTGCTCGTGCCCGGCGCCTTCGCGACCGGGCAGCACCAGGAGAAGAACGCGCGCTGGTTCGCGGACGCCGACGGGGCGGTGGTCGTTCCCGAGGAGGAGGCCGTGCGCGCGCCTCGGGTCGTGGAAGAGCTGCTCGAGGACCGCGATCGTCTCGCCGCCATGGCCGTGGCGATGCGCGCGGTCGCGAAGCCCGATGCAGCGGAGGAGATCGCGGATGAGCTCATCACCCTCGCAGCCATTCGCCGGTAGGCGGATCTGGCTCGCCGGGATCGGCGGCGCCGGCATGAGCGGCTACGCCCTGCTCGCCCACGCGTGGGGAGCCGAGGTCGCGGGCTGGGACCGGGCCGAGACGCCGTACGTGCGCCATCTCGAGGCAATCCCGGTCGAGATCTCTCCCGAGCCGCCGGCGCCACCGGCGGGATGGGAGGTCTTCGTCTCGACCGCTTTCGCAGGGCTCGTCGAGGGACGTCCGCGCGCCGACCTGCTCGCCGAGCTCGTCGCAGAGCGACGCGCGATCGTCGTGGCCGGCGCGCACGGGAAGACGACGACGAGCGCGATGATCGCCTTCTGCCTCGACCGACTCAGGCTCGATCCGGCCTTCCTCATCGGCGGCGACGTGCCGCAGCTCGGCGGCAACGCCAGGGCAGGTTCCGGCTGGCTCGTCGTGGAGGGCGACGAATCGGACCGCTCGGTAGGCGCCCTGCGGCCCGAGATCGCGGTCCTGCTCAACATCGACCTCGACCACCACACGACCTTCACCTCCCGGGCCGAGGTCGCGTCGTTCTTCGAGGGCTGGCTGCGCGAGATACCGCAGGTCGTCCGCGCGGAGGCGCTCGAGCCCGTAGCGCTCGAGCTTCGGGTACCGGGAGCGCACAACCGGCGCAACGCCGCCGCGGCGTTGGCTGCCCTCGAGCTTGCCGGCGTCCCGCGAGCCGACGCCGAATCCGCGATCGTCGAGTTCGGCGGTGTCGGGCGCCGGCTCGAACCGAAAGGCGAGGCCGGCGGCGTCACGGTCCTCGACAGCTATGCGCACCATCCGGCCGAGCTCGCAGCCGACCTCGCGGCCATCCGCGACGGCGGACGAGTCCTGGCGCTGTTCCAGCCGCACCTCTACTCGCGAACGCTCCACCTCGCTCACGGCTTCGCCGCGGCGCTCGCAGGCGCTGACGCGGTGTGCGTGACCGAGGTCTATCCGGCACGCGAGGAGCCCCTGCCGGGAGTGACCGGCCGCCTGATCGTCGACGAGCTCGCCCGCGTGCGCCCCGGCATGCGCCTCGGCTGGGCGCCGGCGGTCGAGGACGCTGCTCGTCTCGTGGCCTGCTGGGCTCGACCGGGAGACACCGTCCTGACGGTCGGTGCGGGCGACGTCGACCGCGCCGTGCCGCTCATCCTCGAGGCGCTGTCGTGAACCTCGAGGACGGCGTCGCGCTCTCGCGCTTCACGACGCTGGGCACGGGCGGCCCGGCACGCGCTTTCGCGAGGCCGGAGGCGGAGACGGAGGTGGAGGAGCTCTTGCGGTGGGCGCGGCAGCGCTCGGTGGACGTCGCGGTGGTCGGGCTCGGCTCGAACCTGCTCGCGGCGGATGACGGCGTCGACGCGCTCGTCCTCAAGCTCGGCGGCGAGCTCGCGACCGCCGAGGTCGACGGTGACGTGCTGCGCGTGGGGGGCGGAGCGGCGAACGCCGTCGCACTGCACCGCGCCCGCGCGGCGGGGCTCGGCGGCTTCGAGTTCGCCTGCGCCATCCCCGGCACGATCGGCGGTGGCATCTGGATGAACGCCGGCGCGTACGGTGGCGACTTCGCCGGAGTCGTGGAGCGAGCGCTCGTCGCGACCGCTGACGGCACCGGCTGGCTCACTCCCGCCGAGCTCGGGCTGAGCTATCGGCACTCGGCGCTCCGCCACGGGCAGGTGGTGCTCCGCGCCGAGCTGCGGCTGCGGCCGAGACCGCCGGAGGAGATCAAGGCAGGGGTGCGCGACCTGAACGCGCGCCGGAAGGAGGCGCAGCCGACGAACCGGCGCACCTTCGGCAGCGTCTTCAAGAATCCCGAGCACGAGCTGAGCGCAGGCCGGATGCTCGAGGCGTGCGGCCTCAAGGGCCACCGGATCGGCGGCGCCCAGGTCTCCCCGAAGCACGCGAATTTCATCGAGAACGCCGATGGCGCCACGACAGCCCATGCGCTCGCGCTCATGGCCGAGGCGCGGCGCCGTGCGCAGGAGCAGTTCGGGGTCCGCCTCGAGCACGAGGTGGAGTTTCTCGGCGAGCTCGAGCTGCCCGAGCCGTAGGAAGGTCCAGGCCCGCGACGAACTTCGGGAAGATGCCGGCAAGAGCTCGTCTCGCTCGGTCCATCGCGCGCGTGGAGACCATCGCGCTGCCGTGGCGACCGATCCAGTTCCAGGTTCATCCACGGGTGTGGATGGCCCGTCTCATTCCGACGCGGCGGTCGCTGGCCGTCGGCTTCGGCGTCCTCGCATTCGCGCTCGGCGCGTACCTCGTCGCTCGCGAGACGCCGCTCTTCGCGATCGACCGGATCGAGGTCCAGGGCGGTTCTCCTCAGGTCGCCCGCCAGGTTCGCGAGACGCTCGCCTCACTCGCCGGCAAGCCGCTCGTCGGGCTCGACGGCGCAAGTGTGCTGCGGAGGGTCGCTGCGCTCCCGACGGTCCTGAGCGCGAGCTACGACCGGGATTTCCCGCACACGCTCCGCCTCACCATCGTGCCGGAACGCCCCGCCGCAGTCCTGCGCCGTGGTCCCGACAGCTGGCTCGTCTCCGCTCGCGGACGTGTGATCGAGCGTCTCCCCGGCGCCCTCCCGAGGCTGCCGCGAATCTGGATTCCGACTCGCATGCGTGTGCCGACGGGCGCGGAGCTCTCGGCGGGCGGTGCCGCCACGGCCGCGCACGCCGTCGGCCTCGCCGGAGCATTCGGCGCGCGCGTCGACTCGGCCTCGGATGGGACCGGCGAGCTCGTGTTCCGTCTGCGGTCGGGCCTCGAGCTCCTGCTCGGCGACGGCGGCGACATCAAGCTCAAGGTTGCGGTGGCCGAACGCGTGCTTGCGAGGCTACCGTCGGGCTCCACCTTCCTGGACGTGAGCATCCCCGGCCGGCCGGTCTCGGGTAGCGGTTCGCCTCTGTCAATCGCACCCGCAAGCTCTAGTAGAGGTCGATAGTTGTGAGCTCCACCTCTGGTTGACACCAAGCCTTTCGGCACGTACGCTCCGCCGCGTTGTTGCTGAAGTCAGCCCCAATCCTCTACTGAAGGTTCAGGTTCGAAGCTCATGAGCACGAAGGACGCGGTCGGGAACTACCTCGCAGTGATCAAGGTCGTCGGCGTCGGCGGCGGAGGAACGAATGCCGTGAACCGGATGGTCGACGCGGGCCTCTCGGGCGTCGAGTTCATCGCGGTGAACACCGATGCCCAGGCGCTGATGGTCTGCGACGCCGACGTCAAGATCCACATCGGCTCGGCCGCCACCCGCGGCCTCGGCGCGGGGGCGGATCCCAACGTGGGGCTCGCCGCCGCCCAGGAGAGCCGCGACGAGTTGAAGGAAGCGCTCAAGGGCGCGGACATGATCTTCGTCACCGCCGGCGAGGGCGGCGGGACCGGAACGGGCGGCGCGCCGATCGTCGCCGAGCTCGGCCGTGAGCTCGGGGCGCTGACGGTAGGCGTCGTCACGAAGCCGTTCGGGTTCGAGGGTAGGAGGCGCTCGCAACAGGCCGAGCAGGGGATCGAGAGCCTGCGCGACAAGCTCGAGACGCTGATAGTGATCGAGAACGACCGCCTGCTCCAGGTGGTCGAGAAGCAGACCTCGGTCGTCGACGCGTTTCGCATGGCGGACGACGTCCTTCGCCAGGGAGTCCAGGGCATCACGGATCTGATCACCGTCCCCGGCCTCGTCAACCTCGACTTCGCCGACGTGCGCACGATCATGCGCGAGGCAGGTTCGGCGCTGATGGGGATCGGGGTGGCGAGCGGAGACAGCCGCGCGGCGGACGCGGCGAGGGCGGCCGTGTCGTCGCCGCTGCTCGAGTCCTCCATCGAGGGGGCGACCGGCGTCCTGCTCAACATCACCGGCGGCCCCGACATCGGCCTGTTCGAGGTCAACGAGGCGGCGGAAGTCGTGACGAGCGCGGCCGACTCGAACGCGAACATCATCTTCGGCGCGGTGATCGACGATGCGATGGGCGACGAGGTGCGAGTCACCGTCATCGCCACCGGCTTCGGCGGGGGGCGCCGCCGCCGCCGGCCGGAGGCCCAGGTCGCCGTCCCGACGGGCAGCCCCGAGCAGGCCGAGAACGGGCTCGACGTCCCGTCCTTCCTGCGCGGCGAATAGCCCGCCGAGCGCGCATCTCACGAGCTTTCGGGCGGCAGGTTTGAGCCTGCGGGAACGGGGCACATCGTGCATGCCCTCAACAGGGTTGACCGTATACGAGTCAACCCCACGACCCGGTCCGCCGCCCCGGCTTGTTTTCAGGAATAAGCCGGGGCGGCTCCGTTTTGAGGAAGTTTTCGACTGAGCCGGGGCCGCGCGACGACGAACTAGGATCGCTCTGCCCATGCCCGCGACCCTTCTGCAAACGCCGCTCCACGACCGGCACGTCGAGCTCGGAGCGCGAATGGTGCCGTTCGCCGGCTGGGAGATGCCCGTCCAGTACGAGGGCGTCATCCCTGAGCACCGCGCCGTCCGCACCGACGCCGGCGTCTTCGACGTCTCGCACATGGGCGAGCTCGAAGTGGAGGGGCCGCAGGCCCACGAGCTCCTACAGGGCGCGCTCTCGAACGACCTCGACCGGCTCGAGCCGGGCCAGGCGCAGTACACGCTGCTCACGAACGAGACCGGAGGGATCATCGACGATCTGATCGTCTACCGGCTCGGCGTGCACTCCTACCTCCTGGTCGTGAACGCGTCGAATCGCCTGAACGCCTACACGTGGCTGAAGGAGCGGGAGATCCCCGGCTCGGACGTCCGCGACGTCTCCGACGACTGCGCTCTGCTCGCCGTGCAAGGACCGAGAGCGATCGAGCGGCTCGGCTTGCCGCCGGCCGGCCCGTTCACCTTCGCCGAGGCTTCGCTCGACGGCGTCGAGGTGATGGTGAATCGCACCGGCTACACGGGCGAGGACGGCTGCGAGCTGCTCTGCATGAGCGAGGACGTCGTCCGACTCTGGGACGCGGTGCTCGAGCGTGGCGCAGTCCCATGTGGGCTCGGTGCGCGCGACACGCTACGCCTCGAGGTTTGTTATCCGCTGCACGGCAACGACATCGGGCCGGAGACGGACGCCATCTCGGCGGGCCTCGGGTGGGCGTGCGCGCTCGACAAGGAGTTCGAGGGGGCCGTCGTCCTCCGCCGCATCAAGGCGGAAGGCCCCGAGCGACGGCTCGTGGCGTTCGTGATGGAGGAGAAGGCGATCCCTCGGCAGGGGATGACGATCGAGGGAGGCGGCGAGGTGACGTCCGGCTCGCACTCGCCGATGCTCGAGATCGGGATCGGGATGGGATACGTGCCCACAGCCCAGGCACGGCCCGAGACCGAGCTGACGATCGACGTCCGGGGTCGCCCGCGCCGGGCACGCGTCGTCAAGAAGCCGATCTACAGGAAGGAGGACTGAGTGGCAGCCGCCGAGAGCTATCCCGACGAACTCAGGTACCACGGGGAGCACGACTGGGCCCGTCTCGAAGGGGACGAGGCCGTGCTCGGGATCACATGGTTCGCCGCCGACGCGCTCGGCGAGCTCGTCCACTTCGAGCCGCCGGAGGTCGGCGCGACCGTGACGAAGGACCAGTCCTACGGCGAGGTCGAGTCCGTCAAGGCGGTCTCCGACGTGATCGCGCCGCTCTCGGGGGAGGTGCTCGAGGTCAACGAGCGGGTAGTCGAGGCACCGGAGACCGTGAACGAGGATCCGTACGGCAACGGCTGGCTGCTTCGTATCCGTGTCGCCGACGCCGGCGAGGCCGACGCCCTCCTCGACGCCGGCGCTTACCGGCAGCTGCTGGCAGATCAGTGAGGCAGCACCCGTTCCTCGCGCTGACCGCCTCGGACCGGGAGGAGATGCTCGGGACGATCGGCGTCGACACGGTCGACGAGCTGTTCCGCGACCTGCCCGAGGCGGTTCGCCTCGGGCGTGAGCTCGAGCTCGAGCCCGCGTTGTCGGAACAGGAGGTCTTCGCGCACGTCTCGGCTCTCGCCGAGCGGAACGCCGACGCGAGCCGCGAGCTGTCCTTCCTCGGCGCAGGGATGTACGACCACTACGTCCCGGCGGTCGTCGACGCGATCCTCCAGCGGGGCGAGCTCTTGACCGCCTACACGCCGTACCAGCCGGAGATGAGCCAGGGTGTGCTCCAGGCGATCTTCGAGTACCAGACAGCCATCTGCGAGCTGACGGGCATGGACGTCTCGAACGCGTCCGGCTACGACGGCACGAGCGTCGCCGCCGACGCGTGCTACGTCGCAAAGCACGCCACCGGCCGCGGCAAGGTTGTCGTGACGGAGGCAACGAACCCGCAGGTCCGGCAGGTCGTGAAGACATACGCGGCTGGATTCGGCCTCGAGGTCGTCGAGGTGCCCCACCGCGGAGGGACGACAGATCCGGACGAGCTGGAAGGCGCCGCCGTGGACGCCGCCGCGGTGATCTTTCAGCAACCGAACTTCTTCGGCTGCCTCGAGCCGGCGCCGGATCTCGTCAGCGCGGCTGCCGAGGCCGGTGCGCTCCCGGTCGCGCACGTCGACCTCCTGTCGCTCGGGGTGCTCGAGGCACCGGGCCGCTACGGAGCCGCGCTCGCGCTCGGTGAAGGGCAAGGTGCCGGGAACTTCCCATCCTTCGGAGGACCGCACTACGGCTTCCTCGCGGCGCGCCAGGACTTCATCCGGCGCATGCCGGGGCGCATCGTCGGTGAGACGGTAGACACCGCGGGCGAACGCGGGTATGTCCTCACCCTGCAGACCCGGGAGCAGCACATCCGGCGGGAGAAGGCCACCTCGAACATCACCACGAATCAGACGCTGCTCGCGCTCGGCGGTCTCGTCTATCTCACGTGGCTCGGGCCGCAGGGGCTGCGCGAGCTGGGGGAGACCTGCCTGTCGCTGGCTGCCTACGCCAAGCAACGCCTCGAAGAGCGCGCGGGGCTCGAGCCGCTGTTCGCAGATCAGGCAACGTTCAAGGAGTTTGCCGTCCGAGTCGGACGGAATGCGCGCGAGGTCGTCGCGGCGGCGTGCGAGCGGGGCGTCCATCCCGGGTACGCGCTGGGTCGCGACTACGAGGGAATGGACGACGTCCTGCTCGTGGCGATCACCGAGCGGCGCACGCCCGACGAGATCGACCGCCTCGCCGACGTGCTCGCCGAGGTGGCCCAATGAGGACTCCGAGGTGAAGCTCATCTACGAGAAGTCGCAGGCCGGCCGCCGGGCCTCGGCGCTGCCTCGCTACGAGAAGCTGCCGCCGCCGGAGGTTCCGGACGATCTGCGCCGGGCGGATCCCCCGCGCCTGCCGGAGGTCCCGGAGTTCGAGCTCGTCCGCCACTTCACCGAGCTCTCGACGCGGAACTTCGGCGTCGACACAGGCTTCTATCCCCTCGGCTCCTGCACGATGAAGTACAACCCGCGGATCAACGAGCGGCTCGCGGCGCTTCCGGGCTTCGCGCGGCTCCATCCGCTGCAGGAGGAGGACGGCGCGCAGGGCGCGCTCGAGCTGATGTGGCGGCTGCAGGAGATCCTCGAGGAGGTGACGGGTCTCGACGCAGTCTCGCTCCAGCCGGCAGCCGGCTCCCAGGGCGAGCTGACGGGGCTCCTCCTCGTGCGCGCGTACTTCGGCGCGCGGGGCGAGGGCGAGCAGCGCCGGAAGGTCGTCATCCCCGACACGGCGCATGGCACGAACCCCGCCTCGGTCACGATGGCCGGCTACGAGCTCACGCCGGTGCGCACCGACGCGCGCGGGAACATCGACGTCGACGACCTGCGCGGAAAGGTCGACGAGCACACGGCGGCGCTCATGCTCACGAACCCGTCCACGCTGGGGCTCTTCGACGAGAACATCGACGAGATCCAGTCGATCTTCCACGACGCCGGCGCGCTCATGTACTACGACGGCGCGAACCTCAACGCCGTCTGCGGGATCTCCCGGCCGGGCGACATGGGCTTCGACATCGTCCACATCAACCTGCACAAGACGTTCTCGCAGCCCCACGGCGGAGGCGGGCCGGGCGGAGGCCCGATCGCCGTGCGCGACATCCTCGAACCGTTCCTGCCGGTGCCGGCGGTCGTGCAGCGGAGCGACGGCAGCTTCGGCCTCGACTACGACCGGCCGCAGACGATCGGCAAGGTGCGCGGCTTCACCGGGCCGTTCGGCGTCTTCGTCCGCTCCTACGCGTACATCCGGATGTGGGGGCCGCGGCTACGCGAGATGTCGGAAGTCGCCGTGCTCAACGCGAACTACGTCCTCGCGCGCCTCAAGGACGCCTACGACCTGCCGTTCGACCGCCTCTGCATGCACGAGTTCGTGGTCTCCGCCCGGACCCTGAAGAGGGAGCACGGCTGCACCGCCCTCGACGTCGCCAAGCGGCTGATGGACTACGGCTTCCACCCGCCGACGATCTACTTCCCACTCATCGTTCCCGAGGCGCTCATGATCGAGCCGACCGAGACCGAGGCGAAGGAAACGCTCGACGCCTTCTGCGACGCGATGCTCGCGATCGCCCGCGAGGCAGCCGAGGAGCCGGAGCTACTGAAGGAAGCGCCGCATCACCGGCCCGTGAAGCGGCTCGACGAGGTTCGGGCGGCGAAGCACCCGATCGTCAAGTACGGCTTCGAGGAGCACCCGCAGCCCGACGCCGAGCCGGCTCCGACTGCGACACAGGCGCCGAGCGGGGTCTGACCCGCGGCGTGGCGGCGAGCTGTCCGCACGCCGCCTCGATGTCGCGCCCACGCGTGAGGCGCACGGTGACGGGCACGCGAGCGCGCTCGAGCTCGTACCGGAAGGCCGCGATCCGCTCGCGCGACGAGCCTTCGTACAGCCCGCCTGCCGCCGTGGGCGGGGTATCCGGCCGCGCGTCGGCGGCTCGGCCGCCGGCGCTTGCAGCCCACGGGTTGTATGGGATCAGGTTGACCTTGAAGTGTTCGCGACCGAGGAGGGACGCCAGGGCACGTCCCTGCTCCGGCGCGTCGTTCACGCCGGCGAGCATCACGTACTCGACGAAGACGCGGCGGTTCGTCGCCTCGGCGTGCCGGCGGCACTCTCCGACGACGTCCGCGACCGGGTAGCGCTCGTTCACGGGCATGATCCGCGACCGCAGCTCGTCGTCGGGCGCGTGAAGCGAGAGCGCGAGCCGGATCGGCTTGTCCACCTCGTCGACGAAGCGCCTGAGGCCGGGCAGCCAGCCGACCGTCGAGATCGTCGTCCGCCGGTGCGTGATCCCGAGGTCGGGCAGCCGCTGCGCCGCCGCGAGCACCTCGTCGAGGTTGAGCATCGGCTCGCCCATCCCCATGAACACGGCATGGTCGACCGCGACGAGCCGCCGGAAATGCAGCGCCTGGTCGAGGATCTCCGAGGCGGTCAGGTTGCGACCGAAGGCCATCGCGCCCGTCGCGCAGAACGTGCACGTGAGGGGGCAGCCCGACTGCGACGAGAGGCAGAGCGAGCGCCGGCCGTCGCGATAGCGCATCAGCACCGCTTCGACCGGATGTCCGTCGCCGGTGCGGAAGAGCGTCTTCACCGTGCCGTCGCGCGACTCGCGCTCGGTCTCGACCTCCAGCGTCGAAAAGCGCACAGCCGACGCCAGGTCGGCCCGCAGGGCCTGCGGCAGGTTCGTCATGGCGTCGTAGCCCGCCGCGCCGCGAGCCGTCCACTCCCACACCTGCCGGGCGCGGAAGGCCGGCTCGCCACGCTCCTGCAGCGTCCGGTCGAGAAGGGTCAGATCCATCGGGCTACGGTAGCGTCCTCGAACGTGATCGACCTCCGTTCCGACACCGTTACGAAGCCGACGCCGGGGATGCTCGCGGCCATGGCGGCCGCCGAGGTCGGCGACGAGCAGTTGCGCGAGGATCCGACGACGAACGAGCTGCAGCGCCGGATGGCCGAGCTGCTCGGGCACGAGGCTGCGCTCTTCCTCCCGACGGCGACGATGGCGAACCAGGCCGCGCTGCGCGTGCTCAGCCGGCCCGGCTGCAAGGTCGTCGCCGAGGAGCGCACACACGTGCTCATCTACGAGTGGGGAGGACCCGCGGTCCACTCCGGCCTCGTCATGCAAGGCCTCGTGGCGGAGGCGGGAAGGCCGACGCCGGAGCAGATCGAGGAGCTCGACGAGTTCGGGCCGGGGAGCGTGCTCGTGCTCGAGAACACGCATCGCAGCTCCGGCGGTCGCCTCTGGCCGCTCGACGACTTCCGCGCCGCCGTGGAGGCAGCCCGCTCGCGCGGCGTGGCCGTCCACCTCGACGGCGCGCGCCTCTTCAACGCGTCGGTGGCCGCGGGCATCGAGGCCGCGGCGTGGGGCGGGCTCGCCGACACCGTCACGGTCTGCTTCTCCAAGGGCCTCGGCTGTCCGTTCGGGGCGGTACTCGCGGGCTCGGCCGAGACGATCGAGCGGGCCTGGGACGGGAAGTTCCTCTTCGGCGGGGCGCTGCGGCAGTCCGGCATCGCGGCCGCCTCGATGCTGTACGCGCTCGATCATCACATCGAGCGGCTCGCCGACGACCATGCCCGGGCGCGGCGGCTCGCCGACGGCATCGGCATCGATCCTGGGTCGGTCGAGACGAACTTCGTCCCGCTCCCCGACGAGGCGGGCCTGCGCGAGCGGCTTCTGGAGCGCGGGGTCGGCGTAGGCGGCCTTCGCCCGGGCTGGCTGCGTGCCGTTACACACCTCGACATCGGCGACGACGACATCGAGCATGCCGTCGAACGAATACAGGAGGCGCTCTCTGTCCACGCCTGAGAGCCTCGTCGCGAAGCTCGACCAGCGCGTCCGGAGCGTGCAGCGCGAGAAGCGCCTGCCGAGC
The DNA here is from genome assembly GCA_963748755.1 of uncultured Actinomycetes bacterium. Classification (GTDB taxonomy): domain Bacteria; phylum Actinomycetota; class Thermoleophilia; order Gaiellales; family Gaiellaceae; genus Palsa-739. The sequence continues at coordinate 54,106 of CAVVKA010000002.1, read as the reverse complement.
ATCGCTGCGGCCGTGCTCCGCGACGGCGACCTCGTGTGGGAGACCGCGGTCGGTGTTGCGGACTCGGAGGCCGGCGTGGAGGCCACTCCCGACACGCAGTACCGAATCGGTTCGATCACGAAGACCTTCACCGCGGTCGCGATCATGCAGCTCCGCGACGCGGGCAAGCTCGACCTCGAGGACACGCTCGACCGACACATCGAGGGCGTCGCGCACACGCCGACGATCCGCCGGCTCCTCGCGCACGCCTCGGGCCTGCAGCGCGAGACGCAGGACGACTCATGGCTGACGCTCCGCTTCGCGCAGCCGGACGAGCTGCTCGAGACGCTCGCGCAGGCCGAGGTCGTGCTGCCGTCCGGCGCGCGGTTCCACTACTCCAACCTCGCCTTCGCGCTGCTCGGCATCGTGGTCGAGCGCGCTTCGGGTGTCCCGTACATGGACTACGTTCGCGAGCGCTTGTTCGAGCCCGTCGGACTGACCCGCGTGAGCTTCGAGCCGGAACCGCCGGCGGCGAAGGGCTACCTCGCCCAGCCGTACGCCGACGGCGTCTGGGACACGATCGGCGTGGAGACCGGCGCGTGGGCGTCCGCGGGCCAGCTCTGGGGCACGGCCGGCGACATCTGCCGCTGGGGTGCGTTCCTCGCCGGTCCCGACGAGTCCGTGCTCGCGCCGTCGAGCGCCGAGGAGATGCGGACGGTGCAGGTGATCTCCGACCACGAGCGCTGGCAGTCGGGCTACGGGCTCGGTCTTGGCCTGTACCGAGACGGCGACCGGATCCTCGCCGGCCACAGCGGCTCGATGCCCGGGTTCATCGCTCAGCTCCTCTTCTCGGCCAAGGAGAAGGTCGTCGTCGCGGAGCTGACGAACGAGAGCGAGGCGGACATCGGCGAGCTCGGCGTCGCGCTCCTGGGGACGACGGTCGAGGAGTGGCCGGTCGCGCCCGAGGCGTGGCGAATCGGCGAGCCGCCGCCCGACGACGTCGGGCCGCTGCTCGGGATCTGGTTCATGGAGGCGGCGCGGGTCGTGCTGCGCTGGCGCGACGGCAAGCTCGAGGCTCGCTTCGACGGAACACCGGACTGGCAGCCGTCCTCGTTGTTCGAGCGTGAGACGGACGATCGCTGGCGCACGGTCTCGGGGCCCGAGCACGGCGAGGCGTTACGGATCGTGCGCGGGCCGGACGGCTCAGTCGAGCAGCTGGTCTGGTCTGGCTACCCGGTCACGCGCGAGCCGGGGCCGTGGCGCGCGCCGGAGTAGCTACTCGTACTGGAGGGCCTCGAGGACGTTCAGCTTGCCCGCGCGACGGGCGGGGAAGATCGCCGCGATCAGGCCGACGACGATCGCGGCGACCGCGAAGATGATCACCTGTACCCACGGGAGCGCGAAGACGATGAAGTCGACTCGCGCTGCCAGCAGCGCTCCGAGCACGAGGCCGAGCGCGATCCCGATCACGCCGCCCATCAGCGAGGTGATGACGCTCTCGCTGCGGATCATGCGCCGCACCTGCCGCCGCGTCATTCCGATCGCGCGCAGCATCCCGAGCTCCCGCGTCCGCTCGAACACCGTGAGGACGAGTGTGTTGACGATCCCGAAGAGGCTCACCACGATGGAGAGGGCGAGCAACACGAAGAGCACGTTGAGGATCGAGTTCAGCCCGCTGATCTGGTTGTCGATGAACTGCTTCTTGGTCTGAACCTTCGCGTTCGGGAAAGCCTTCAGCCGGCGCTCGAGCGCCGCCTGGTCGGCGTCCGTCTCACCGCCGCGCATCCGGACGAACGAGTAGAGGTTCTGCGGCGAGTCGTAGATCCTGTCCCAGGCGGCATCGGAGATCGTGACGGCCCCGAACGGGGAACCTCCCGTCGGTGGGTTGAAGATGCCCGTCACGTGCAGGCGGACGGTCTCGCCGGTCGGAGCGGTGAGCTTCAGCCCGGAGCCGATCGTCAGATGGTGCGACTTCGCGAAGCCGTCGTCCACGAAGGCGCCGTGCGCGCCGAGTCGCGCGAGCACCGCATTGCTGCCGCCGTCGAGCCACTTGATTCGGAAGATCTGCGAGCTCCCCGGATTCACCGCGGTCGCCTGGTGCACCTTCCCGAAGATGAGCGCATCGCCGCCTCGCACGTTCGCGATCGCCTGAACCCCGGGCGTGCGCCCAGCCGCGTTGCCGGCAGCGATCGGGATCGGGTCGAAGTTGTTCTGGGCCGTGATCGCGTAGCCGCTGATCCAGAGGTCGTCCACTGCGCCGCGGAAGCTCTTCGTGATTCCGGCGGCGATGACGGCGACGAGCGTCACGAGGGCGAGGCCGATCATCAAGGCGGAGGCGGTCGAGGCCGTCCGCTGCGGGTTCCGCCGCGCGTTGTCGCGGGCGAGCGCGCCTGCGGCGCCGCCGAACCTGCTCGCCGGCGCGCCGAGCGCCCACGCGAGCGGACGCGCGAGCCGAGCTGAGAGGAGCGCGACTCCCAGGAAGATCAGCAGCGTCCCGATGCCCATGGACAGGAGGATCTGCTTCGTCCCGAGGCCGTGGGCGAACAGGCCGTAGACGAGGAGGCCGAATCCGATCGCCGTCAGCAGCCCCGAGCCTACGGGCCGGTACTTGGCGAACCGCCCCGGTGGCAGCTGGAAGCCTTCGCGCACGGCCGCGATCGGCGGCACGCGGGTGGCGCGGATAGCCGGTCTGAGGCTCGCCAGCACCGTGACGAGAATCCCTACGAGGAGCGCGACGATCACCGTGCGCAGGTGGAGGACCAGCCCGTTGTTCGGCAGCGTGAAGCCGACAGCGTCGAACAGCTTGAAGAGGCCGACGCCGAGCCCGAGGCCGACCGCGATCCCGGCAACCGAGGCGAGGGTGCCGATCGCGAAGCCCTCGACCACGATCTGCCTCCGCACCTGCCGTCGCGACGCGCCGAGTGTCCGCAGCGTCGCGAGCTCCCGCGTGCGCTGCGCAATCGTGATCGACAGCGAGTTCGCGATCACGAACGAGCCGACGAAGAGCGCGATCCCGCCGAAGGCGAGCAGGAAGTCCTGCAGGAAGTTGAGGAAGCTCTCGGTGTCCTTGGCGTCTTCCTTCGCCTGCGCTTGCCCGGTCCGCACCTGCGTGCCTGGCGGGAGGACGGTGCGGATCTGCGCGGCGAGCCGACCGGCAGTCACGCCGGGCTTGGCTTTGGCGCGGATCTGGTCGAGCTTCCCGACACGCTGGAAGAGCCGCTGCGCCGTCGGCAGGTCGAAACCGGAGAGTGTCGCGCCGCCGAGACTGGCGGCGCCTCCGAAGTGCACGAAGCCGGAGATCCGCATGCGGAGCGTCGGTCCGTTGGCCTGTACGCCGATCGTCTGACCGACCTTCAGGTCCTTTTTCTGCGCGGTCGCCTGGTCGATCACGACCTGGTTCTGCCCCGGCCAGTTCCCGTCGACCAGCGTGAGGGTGTTGAGCGCGGGCTGCGTCGGATCGACACTGAAGCCGAGGTTCGGTGCGCCGCCGAAGTGCACGACCTTCCCGTTGAGGACGAGATGCGCGTTGCCGCCGACGCCGCCGACGGCGTGCGCGACGTCCGGCAGCTGGCGGATGCGGGGCAGCAGCGACTGGGCGAAGGGCGGCGCAGTGGTGGTGCCGCTGTTGCTCAGGGTGAACGCCGACTTGCCGGTCACGGTCGCATCGGTGCCCCGGTAGACCGACGTGAAGATGCCGCCGAACGCTCCCTTGATCGAGTCGGTGAGGACGTATGTACCGGTGATGAGCGCCACGCCGAGCACGATCGCGATCGCGGTCAGCGCGGTGCGCAGCTTGCGGCGCGCCATGCCCCTCAGCGCGACGCGGATCATGCGCTGAGCGTGTTCATCACCTCGAGCACCTGGGCGGGCTCGGTGTGCTTGCCGAGCTCGCGCACGATCTGCCCGTCGGCGAGGAAGAGGATTCGGTCGGCGATCGCAGCCGCCCGGGCCTCGTGGGTGACCATCACGGTCGTCTGGCCGTAGGAGTCTGTCGACGCACGCATCAGCTCGAGGATCTCGCCGCCTGTCTTCGAGTCGAGGTTGCCCGTCGGCTCGTCGGCGAAGAGGATCGTCGGCCGCGTGACGAGCGAGCGGGCGATTGCGACCCGCTGCTGCTGACCGCCCGACAGCTCGGACGGACGATGGCGCCGCCGGTCGCCGAGGCCCATCTCCGACAGAAGCGACTCGAGCCACGCCTTGTCGGGCTTCTCGCCGGCGATCGAGAGCGGCAGGACGACGTTCTCTTCGGCGTCGAGCATCGGCAGGAGGTTGAAGAACTGGAAGACGAAGCCGATGTGCTCGCGGCGCAGCCGGGTCAGGTGCGTGTCGTCGAGCGTCGTGATCTCGGTGCCGGCGATCCTCACGGTGCCGGACGTCGGCTTGTCGAGCCCCGCGAGAATATGCATGAGCGTCGACTTGCCCGAGCCGGACGGGCCCATCACGGCCACGAGCTCACCGGCGGCGACGTCGATGTCGACGCCGCGCAGCGCCCAGACTGCAGTCGTGCCCTCGCCGTAGCGACGTGTGAGCTCGCGCGCCTCGACCGCCGCGTTCGCGGGCACGGCAAGCTCGCCCTTCGACTCCTCCCTCACGGCCATGGCTTCGAGGGTAGTCGAATTCCGGGCCTAGGGGAAACCGAAGCTCACACCATCCTTACCGGCCGCCTCCGAGGAGGAAGCCGACGACGGCCGCCGCGTACGCCGCGACCAGGAGCAGGCCTTCTCGCCGGTGCGAGCGCCCGTCCCACACCGTCGCTGCGACCACGACGGCGGCGCCCGCCATCGCAAAGAGCTCCGTCCACCGGAAGGAGAGCGCGAGATGGTGCGAGAACAGGAGGGAGAGGAGCGTCACGACCGGCACGACGAGCAGCGCGACCTGCGCGCTCGAAGAGATCGCGATCTCGGTCGCGAGCTGCATCTTTCCGCCGCGCGCGATGAGGATCGCCCCGCCGTGCTCGGCAGCGTTGCCGACGATCGCCACGATCACCACGGCGATGAAGAACTCGCTGAGGCCGACTGCCGCGGCGAACGCGTGGAGCGAGTGGACGAGGATCTCGCTCACCCACGCCGTTACGCCCGTCGCAACGGCGAGGGCCAGGAGCGCCACCCACAGAGGCCACGTTCCCTCGCTCGGCTCCTCCTCGCGAGCGCTCTTCCGGTGACGGCGCAGGTTGCGGCCCACCACGGTGAGATAGAGGAGCAGCAGCACGATCACTACGGGTATCGAGGCGACCACGACGGTGTGGCGCTCGGGCGTCCCCGTGTAGCCGAGCGCCGTCGGGACCGCGAACGCAACGACCGCGGCTCCGACGAGCCCGATCTGCACGAGCAGCGAGCGACGGTCGATCCGCGCGCCGTCGGGGCCTGCCACCTGCGTGACCCCGTACACGAGCAGGAGGTTCGAGATCACGCTGCCCGAAAGCGAGCCCCGCACGACGACCGGCAGGTTGGCTCCGACGGCGAAGAGCGCGACGATCAGCTCGGGTGCGTTCCCGAAGCTCGCGTTGAGGAAGCCGCCGATGCCCGGGCCGGTGTGCTCCGCCGCATGCTCGGTCGCTTCGCCGATCAACCACGCGAGCGGGACGAGTGAGATCGCTGCGAGCACGAAGAGCGTGACGTCGCCGGCGCCCGTCAGCTTGTCCACCGCGATCGTGACGGGAGCGAGGAGGAGCGACGCCCAGAGCAGCTTCCGGATCACCGCGCAAGCCTAAAGAGCGACCACCTGGCAGGAGGAGCGCGCGCAGATGCCGAGCTCCCCGCCGCCGCCTAGCGCTCCCGCGGCTCCCTGTCAAGTCTTGCGCAGCCCGGCATCCGCTCGGACAATGTGGTCATGACACCCGAGCAAGCGACCGCGAGTCTCCCGCTGCACCCGCAGGACGAGGCGGAGTGCAGGCGCTGCGCAGTCCACTGCGAGAAGGTCGTCTATCCGGCGTCATGCCTCGAGCGGTCTTGTCCCTTCGTCTACGCGTACGAGGAGCACGGGCATACGTACATGGGCTGCCTGCAGAAGGTCTTCGAGGCGGAGATCGACGTCGAGATGCTCGCAGCCGCGGAGCGGAGGCACGAGGGGTTCGGCGCCGTGCGGGCGTTGCGCCGGCCGTTGCCGATGTGCGACGCGGCGGTGCAGTCGACGTTCTCGCAGCGTGAGAGCGAGCTCGGCTGCGTCAATCCGGAGTTCGGCGAGCTGCCCGCAGGTTCACCGACCTTTCGCGTGTTCGCGCGGGTCTCCTAGCGGGCTCCGGCAGCGCTCGCAGGATCAGCACCCCGAGCGCCGGGGCGGCCGCAGCGAGGACGAACGCGAGCCGCCAGCTGTGCTCGGCAACGGCGGCGATCGCTGGTGGAGCCCCGGCGACCACGACGCCGAGCAGCGTCTGCTGAAAGCCGAGCGCCGCGCCCGTGCGGGCCGAGCCGGCCGCCTCGGCAGCCGCGGCGTAGGCGAGCCCGTTCCACGCCATGCTGAGCGTTCCGGCGACGATGAAGAGCGGAATGAGCAGCGCGAGTGGCGCGTCGGTGGCGGCGGCGACGCCCGCCGTGAAAATCGTCAGGCCGACGCCGATCGTCCGCAACGGCAGCAGGCGGTTGCCGAGCCGGTCCGAGATCGTTCCGGAGCCGACGCGGGCAGCCACTGCAAGCACGTAGATCGCCACGAGCACGAGCGCCGCAGCGTGAGTCGAGACGCCGCGGTGCTCATGGAGAAAGAGGACGACGAAGCTGATGATCGCGATCTGTGCCACGAGGTAGAGGCCGGTCGAGCCGCCGAGCAGCCACATCCGGGGGTCGCGGACCGGGCGAGAGACGTCGCCGAGCTCGGGCCCTCCCGGCGCGCGGGTGCGAATGAAGGCGGCGGCGATGGCTGCCCCGATTCCGCAGGCGGCGCCGAGGAAGACGAAGGCGAGCCGAGTGCCGCCCGCCGACGCGAGCACCGGGAGGACGCCGGCGCCGATCGCGGCGCCGATCGGGATCGCCGTCTGGCGGACGCCCAGTGCGAGCCCGAGCTCGGACGCGGGGAACCACGTCATGATCGCGCGTCCGCTGGCGGCGTTGACGCTCGCCCCGAGCGCGCCGACACCGACGAGCGCGCCGGTGACGGTGCCGAAGCTGTGCGTCGTCGAGGCGACCACGAGCAAGGCGGCTGCGCCGGTGAGGCCCGTCGCGATCACCCAGCGCTCGTCGACGCGGTCGGCCACCAGCCCCCAGGGGAGGAGCGTGAACAGCATCCCGATCCCGATCGCCGCGAGCACGACTCCGGTCTCTCCGAGGGTCAGCCCGTAACGCGACTTCAGCGCCGGGCCGAGCGCCGGCAACCCGACCGAGGAGGCGGAGAAGCTCGCCTGCGCGAGCGTCCCCGCCGCGAGCACGACCCAGCGGTACCGGTTCTCCCTCAGGCGAGCCAGCGGGCGTGCAGCTCCTTCGTCTTGCGGATCTCGTTCGCGTCGGGGCCGCGATTCTCGGGGCCTGCCGTCTCGAGCACGGCCGGTAGGCCCTGCAGCCGCGGGTTCGACAGGAACACGCCCAGCTTCTCGCCGAGCTCGCCCTCGAGGATGTTGGCGTGCCGATCGCGGTTGGAACCCAGGGGCGCGGCGGCATCGTTGACGTGCAGCGCGCGCAGCCGATCGAGCCCGACGGCGGAATCGAGCTCGTCGAGGCGGGCGTCGAGCGCGCTCGGATCGGTCACGTCCGTCCCGGACACCCAGAGGTGGCAGGAGTCGAGGCAGATCCCCAGGCGCGGGTGGCGCCCGAGCCGCTCCCAGATCGTCGCGAGCTCCTCGATCGAGCGCCCGATGGTGCCGCCGGCGCCCGCCGAGTTCTCCATCAGGATCCAGGTCTCGTCGGTGCAGAGCTCGAGCACCTGCTCGAGCGCGGGCACGACGTGCTCGAGCCCTGCCTCGAGCCCGCTACCGAGATGCGACCCGACGTGGAAGACGACGCCGTCCGCGGCGATGGCGCAGGCGACCTCGGTCGTGTTCCGCAGCGACGCCACCGAGCGCTCGTACGTCACGGAGTCCGGCGACGCGAGGTTCGTGAGGTAGACGGCATGGCAGAGGACGTCGCCGATCCCGGCCTCGGCTCGCTTCTCACGGAACCGATCGAAGCTCGCCGGATCGTGATTCGTCGGCCGCCACGCGCGCGGGCTCTGCGTGAAGACCTGCACCGACTCGGCGCCGATCTCGACTGCACGGTCGATTGCCTTGTCGATACCGCCGGAGGAGGAGACGTGGGCGCCGATCTGCATCAGCGCAGCCAGGCCTCCAGCCGCGCCGCCTCGTCTGCGACCTCCCGGCGCCATACGCGCGGCAGGGGTTCGAACGGCTGAACGGTCACCTTCCCTTTCGGATCCGCAGACCAGGTGGCGGCGACGAAGCCGTCGACGAGGACGGTCTGCGCGACGTCGCCGTTCTTACCGATGACCTTCTTGCGGATCTCGTCCGAGATCACACGCGTCCGGTCGGCGAAGCCGAGCACCGCGTTGTCCCACTTCGGCAGAAACCGAACGGGAGCGGCCGCGTCGCCGTCCGGCAACGGCGCGCGCGGCACGTCGTAGAGCACGCGTCCGTCCTCGGCGCGGTGCGTCGGCAACCCGTCGAGCGCGTGGTGGTAGTCGCGGACGCGGAGGCCGGACCAGGCAGTCATGTCGGCCCTCGTCGCCGGCCCGAACGCGCGTAGGTACCGATGCACGAGCTCGGTGCGGGCGACGGTCGCCTCGACGCGCGCGGGCTCGTCGTACGCCTCGAAGATCGCGGCCGGTCGGGTGGTCCAAGCAGCAGTCTCGCGGGCGTGCAACAGGTGCGCGTGGCGGCGCACCGCGTACACCATCCGGCGGCAGTCTCGCTCCTCGAGATCGGGATGAGCGGCGCGCAGGTGGGCGAGGATCTCCTCGTGATCGACGCGGCCGTCGCGCAACAGTGCGCGTGCGCCGTCGATCGACCCGACTGCGCGCTCGAGGTGCATCGGCCCGAACCAGGTGCTCATCTCCCTGAATGCCGCGTAGAAGACCGGATAGTCGCGCGTCGTGACGAGATGCAGCGTCCCGCGCATCACCGTGGGCTTCAACACCCGACCCCTGCGCAGCAGACGCTCGAGGGCCTCGCGTCGGAAGCCCTCGATCCGCGTCCAGAGCCCGATGTACGGCGACGGCGGCCACTGCGCCTGCATGCCGACGAGCCGCTCGATCGCCCCGGCCGGCGACAGCTTCCGCCGCTCGAGCAGCAGCTGGCGCGCGAGCGTGGCGCGATTGAGCTCCCGCAGCGTCAGCGTCCGCTCCCGCACTCGGCCTACGCTACCGCCATGGCCGTCCGCGTCCGTATGGCTCCCAGCCCGACCGGGCTGCTCCACATCGGCAACGTCCGCACCGCGCTATTCAACTGGCTCTTCGCCCGGCACGAGGGCGGCGAGTTCCGGCTCCGGATCGAGAACACCGATACCTCGCGCGAGGTCGCGGAGGCGGTCGACCAGATCCAGGATTCCCTCCGCTGGCTCGGCCTCGACTGGGACGGGCCGCACACATTCCAGCTCGACCGGATGGACGACTGCCGCACGCTCGCCGAGCGGCTCGTCGACGAGGGCAAGGCGTACGAGGACGACGGCGCGGTGCGGTTCCGCATGCCGGACGAAGGCTCGACGGGCTGGGACGACGTCGTGCGTGGCCGCGTCGATGTTCCGAACGAGACGATCGAAGACCTCGTGCTCGTCCGATCCGACGGCCGGCCGACGTACAACTTCGCGTCGCCGCTGGAGGACGTATGGGACGGGATCACGCACGTCATCCGCGGCGAGGACCACATCTCGAACACGCCGAAGCAGATCAACCTCATCCGGGCAGTCGGCGCCGAGGTGCCCGTCTATGCCCATGTGCCGAACGTGAACGGCGCCGACGGGAAGAAGCTCTCGAAACGCCACGGCGCGGTTACCGTCGACGAGTTCCGCAAGGACGGATATCTCCCCGAGGCGCTCCTGAACTTCCTGGCGCTGCTCGGCTGGGCGCCCGACGGCGAGACGACGATCATGCGGCGCGACGAGCTGATCGAGCGCTTCTCGCTCGAACGCGTCAGCCCGAGCCCGGCCCAGTTCGACTACGCGAAGCTCGACTGGATGAACGGCGTCTATCTGCGCGAGCTCCCACTCGAGGACTTCGCGCACCGCCTTATCCTGTGGCTGGGCGAGAACGGCTACGACTGGGACGCGGAGCTCGTCACGCGCGCGGCGCCGCTCGTACAGGAGAAGATCGCGCGGCTGGCGGAGTTCCCCGGCTTCGCGGGCTTCCTGTTCGGCGACGTCGACCCCGATCCGGCCGACCTCGACGGCGGGGCGCCCATGCTCGCGGCCGCCGACGAGGCGCTTGCCTCGCTCGAGCCGTTCGAGGCACCGGCGATCGAGGCGGCGCTGCGGACGGCCGCAGACGGGCTCGGCTTGAAGCCGCGGCAGGCATTCCAGCCCGTCCGCGTCGCGGTGACCGGGTCGAAGGTCTCGCCGGGCCTGTTCGAGAGCATCGAGCTCCTCGGCCGAGAGACGACTCTCAGCCGCCTGCGGGCGGCGGCCGCCGTCGCGGTGTGATCAGGCTCGGCGGCAGGGCTCGCGGCGGCGCGAGCGGGTCGAGAGCACGCTGGAACGCGAGCCACGAGCGGCGGCGGAAGCGCCGCGTCGGGAGGGGCAGGCCGGCGGGATCGGCGCTCTGGACGCCGCGCCGCCCACGAGGTCCGGGCTGCGGGAAGTCCTTCGACACTTCAAGTGGTCAACGAGCGCTCGCGCGGCCTAGTTACGTACCGACCTCGACGGGCTAGACTCGCTCGATGGGCGATACCGGGGGGCAAGCGGCGCCTGCTCGGATCCTGGTCGTCGACGACGCGCCGTCGATCCGGCTGCTGTGCAGGGTCAATCTCGAGCTCGAGGGTCACGAGGTGCTCGAGGCGAGCTCGCTCGGGACGGCACGCGCGATGCTGGCGGAGGAAGACGTCGACGTCGTGGTGCTCGACGTCCACCTGCACAACGAGCGCAGCGACGCGCTCGTCGGCGAATGCCATGCTCGGCAGCCGCCGATCCCGGTCGTGCTCGTCACAGGCTCGGTCGAGATCACAGATCCGGCGCTGAGCGAGGCCGAGGCTGTGCTGCCGAAGCCGTTCGAGCTCGAGCAACTACTCTCGACGGTTCGCATGCTCGCGCACTCCCACGCCCCACGATGAGCACGACCACGGTTCGCAGCCCGGAGGAGTACGAGGACGCCTACGAGGCGTACCACTCCGAGGCCGCCGAGGAGGTCCGCGCTGTTCGCGTGGGCGAGAAGGAGACGTCGGAGCAGGCGGCGATCGTCGCGCGGCACGCCGACCTCTTCACTCTCGGGCAGCTCGAAGCTCTGCGCGGCGCCGAGGCCGCTGCGGCCGACGTGGACGAGCGGGAACGGCTCTACCGGCTGCGCAGGTCGTGCGAAGCGGGGATCGTCGAAGCCGAGCTGGCCGCGCGCGAGGACGAGCTCGAGAACGCGCTCCTCGCGGCCCGGCTCACGTTCGACGGCGACGAGCTTCCCCTGAACGCGGCGGAGGCGAAGCTCGCCGTCTTGCCCGGCTACGCGCAGCGTGAGGAGCTCGGGGAGCTGGTGCAGGCGCTCCACGCGACCTTCAACGACCGCCGCCGTGAGCTGCTCGTCGCCCGCGACCGGCTCGAGACCGAGCTGTCCGGCGAGCCCGACGCCGTCGCGCGCAGCGAGGCCGAGAAGCAGATCTCGCTGCGCGAGCTCGAGGGCGTGCTGCGCCGAGCGGCGGACGCGACCGCCGAGGAGTACGAGCGGCTGCGCGGACGCTGGTTCGAACGGCTGCTCGGCCCGGAGCACGGCGAGCTTCCCACGAGCGCGCACATCCGCTGGCTGCGTCGCCTCTCGCCGCTCGAGTCGACCTACCCCAAGGAGCGCTCGGTCCAGGTGTGCGTCGACACGGTTCGGGCGCTCGGGTTCGATCTCGAGGCGATCCCGAACATCCGCCTCGACCTCGAGGACCGGCCGCAGAAGAACCCGCGAGCGTGCGTGATCGCCGCCAACCCGCCCGAGGTCGTCCACCTGATCACGCGTGCGCAGGGCGGTCTCTCCGATTACGAGGCGTTCCTCCACGAGGCGGGTCACGCCCTCCACTACGCGGGGTGCGACCCGCGCCTCGAGTGGACGTTCCGGGCGCTTTCGCGCGACCACGCACTCACGGAGATCTACTCGTACGTCGTCGACTCGATCGTCGGCGAGGCCGGCTGGCATGCGGCGTACTTCGGTCTCTCCGACGAGGAGGCCGCCGAGAACGCGGAGGCGGCGGCATTCCTCGACTCCCTCCTGTACCGGCGCTACGCCGCGAAGCTTCGGTACGAGCTCGGTTTCTGGGGCGCGTTCCCGGAGGAGCGGGGGAGCTCGCCGCGCGATTACGCCACGCTCCTGACCGAGGCGACCGGGTTGCGCTACGACGAACGGGGCTACCTCGCCGACATGGATGCGGGCTTCTACTCCGCCGATTATCTCCGCGCCTGGATCCGCTCGGCGCAGCTGCGCGCGCACCTGCGGCGCGAGGTCGGGGACGAGTGGTGGCGCAGCGAGAAGACCGGGGAGATCCTCCGTGGCCTCTTCGCCGAGGGTACGCGCCCCTCGACCGAGGACATCGCACGCCGGCTCGGCTTCGACCCGCTCGACACCGGGCCGCTCGTCGCCGAGCTGACCTCCTAAGCGCCGCGGATGACCCCGGCCACGAGCGGCAGGAGCTCCTGCTTTGCCCGTGGCCGCTGCAGGTCGAGGCGCACGAGCTCGTCGAGCTCCATGGCGACGAGCAGCACGATCGCGGCGATGTAGAAGTACGTCGCGAGGAAGATGAACACCTCGAGGCTGCCGACGGCGGTGCGAAAGTCGGCGACCGAGCTGACGTACGCGGCGAAGATCAGCGTCTCGCCGATCCAGCCCACGACGACGAGGACGGAGCCGAGGCTGGCCCAGCGCGTACGACGATGCTGGGCCGGCGCCCAGCGGACGATCAGCTCGAACGCGAGCGCGACGAGGGCGGCCGCCGCCGGCCAGCGGAGGATGAGGATCGCGACGCTCCAGCCGCCCGAGACGTGTCCGGCCCAGACGATCGAGATTGCCCCGAGCAGCGCGGCGAGGAAGACGATCGCGAGGCCGAACGAGAGCGGGAAGCGGATCCAGAAGGGGCGCCGCTCGGGCGTCTCGTAGATCTGGTCGAGCGCGCCGATCGCCGCGCGGATCACCCCCGACACCTCCCAGACGGCCAGCGCCGACGCGAGGGCGAGCAGCCCCGCGCTCGAAGTCGAGAACACGCGGTTCACCGTTTGGTCGATGCCGGCGTAGACGTCCGGTAGGACCTTCGGCTGGATGGCCGGCCCGATCGTCTGCCGCCAAAGGCGCTGCTCGTGGGCGGCGCTGAGAATGCCCAGCCCGAAGAGCGTGCATGCGACGGCCGCGATGAACGTCCGGAGCGCGATTGCGCTCGCATACGTCAGAAGGTTGTGACGGGCGAAGAGATCGGCCCAGAGCCGAACGATCTTCTTGAGGCTTCGCCAGCGGAGCTCCACAGGACCCGCAGGATTCCCGGGGCCGACAGGTCGAAAACGGCGCCGGCTTCCCCGCACCGCTGACTCTCTTCGGCTCGGAGTGTGGGGGGCGGCCGCTATGGCCGTGGCAGCCGCCCCCTGCGAGGAGCGGGACGGCCCGCTGTGAGGACTGATGGCCGCCCCTGTCGGGAACTGGCCGGCATCGTGGCCGGCTCTCTTGGTGCCTCTACTACTACTCGCGGGGGCAGCGTTCGGATCTCGAACCCGGACGGATCGTCCGTAAAGACTCTGCTAGGTCGGCACACGATCTAACGAACCGACCGGCCGAGACCGACGTCTAAGTGTTCGAGGGGCGGGCCCCGGAGAAGGGGGCCGCGACCGAGGCCCGCCCCCTGCGAGGTTACGCTCGCGCGCCCGATTGCGGAAGGGGCAAAGCTGGAGGCGGCTGCCTCCGCTGAAGGATGCGGATCGCAGGCCGATGAACGGGCTGTGCGCGTGCCGATGGAGGAGAGCGCCGCCGAGCCGGCCCGGGCTGCACCCATGGCCGAGGCATTGCCCGCGCTTCAGTCGTAGACCGGACGTTGAAGAGGCGCATACGGGATTCGAACCCGTGCCGCCGCCGTGAGAGGGCGGTGTCCTAGGCCACTAGACGAATGCGCCAGGCGGAGGCTTAGTGTAGCGGGGGGCTGGGCAAGCTCCGGCTCATGTGGAAGCGGCTCTTCGGCAAGCGCGGAGACGAGCCCAGCGCGGCGCGGCAGGAGGGAGACGTCCATGCGCTCGACCGGCCGGGCGATCCGCGCGGCGGCGTTCAGAGCGACGAATACCGCCACGCTCGTCCCGAGGACGTCGTCTCCGAAGACGGCGTCGCGATGGCAGGGCCGGGCGGCGCACCGGCTCCGGACGGCAGCGTTGAGGAGCAGCGAGAGCGCGACCGGCCTGACGAGAGCGGCTAGCCGGAGCTCTCCGCGGCGGCCGCAGCGGGACTGCGCCGCCGGCGCAAGACGAATGCACCGGCCGCGGCCGTGAGCCCGAGCAACCCGCCCAGCGTGCTGCCCACGAGCAATGGGATGTTGCTCCGATTTGCCGCCAGGCGCTCCGAGGTGGGGAGGGTGGCAAGCGGTTGCAGCGCCGGCCCCGCTGCCGCCAGGTTCAGCGGGTGGGGGAACGCCCGTCGTATCTGGGGCGCGACGGACGGCGCAGCCTTGGCCGGCACCAGGTGACGGGCGACCAGCAACTGCCGCCAGACGACCGCGGCCTCCTGCCTGGGAGTGCCGACCGGAGCCTTAAGGCTCGCCGGCTGCGGAATCTCGGCCGCGGGCACGCGCTCGATCTTCCAGATGTGCAAGTACCTCGTCGGGTCGACTGCGCCGTCGTAGCCGAGCTTGACTAGGGCCGGCTGGTGCGGATGGATCTCGAAGTGGAGGTGAGGCGTCGTGGTGAACGCGTCGCCGGTTCGGCCGAGGAATCCGATCACTTGGCCCGCGCGCACGTGGTGGTGCGTGAGAATCCAGCGCGCGTAGCCGGCGAGGTGGGCGTAGTAGAACGAGTTGCCCTTCCGGTCGGTGAGCCAGAGCCGCCAGCCGCCCAGCTCGTTCCAGCCGACGAGGCTCAGCGTTCCCCTCGCAACCGCAACCACCGGGGTGCCGAGCGGCGCAAACAGGTCGTCGCCGTGGTGCCAGCCGTCGTAGATGTCGTTGCGCCCCGCGCCATAGGTGTCGACGTACGAGGCGCCGCCGTCGATCGGGAATACGTAGTGCGACGGCTTGTAGCCGAGCCCGGGCGTCGCGGTGAGCGGCTGCGCCACCACACGCTTCTTGTGTCGCTTCGTCTTCCGGCTGCCGGTGCCTGCCGCCGAGTGATGCTTGGACGCCGGCTTCTGGGCGATCTCGACCGAGGCGCTGAAGGCGAAGGCGATCGTCGTTCCGGCGGGCAGTGAGTGGTGTGGCGCGAGGAGCTGCACGACGAGCGGCGCCGTCAGCCGCCCGACAGTCTTCTCCAGGGTCACTTCTCCCCAGCTCCCGATGCGCAGGGCATGGCCGGGCCTGAGCCTCACGGACGAGCCGTAGATCTGGAGCCCATTCACCGTGCCCCTTCCATGCGTCGCCGCGATGCTCCTGGCCGTGACGACCCCTCCGAAGAGCGCGACAGATTCGAGGGCGACATGCGCGTTGCCGCACGTCGATCCGGTCGCGGTCACCAAGCCGAACCGGACGATCGGGGCCCTGGCCGGGTAAGCCGAGGAGCCACGGCTGGTGGCAGGGGTTCCGAGCGCGAGGATCGGGCGACCCGGCTCGGCGATTGCCGCCGCGCCCGCGCCCACACAGCCAGCGGGAAGGCGTGAGGGCGCGAGCCGCCCCGAGGTCGGCGGCGCCGTGGTCGTGGTCGTGCCCGTGGTCGCCGCGGATGTGGTGGTCGCGGCGGTGGTCGTCGTGGCCGCGGTCGTGGTGGTCGTCGCCGCAGCTGTGGTCGTCGTCGACGTCGTCGTCGTCGTGGTCGTGGTGCCGGCCGCGTACGCCGAGGCGGCACCGAGGGCCGCCAGCAGAACGCCGAGAACGAGGGACCAGACCCCGCGCCGCATTCCCCCAGTGTGCCGAACCTCCGGCTTTTCGGGGGAATCGACGGCCGGATCCTTCGCGCCCTACGATTTCGAGGTGGCCGGCGCGTCGCACTCTCGTGAATCCGCGGGCCTCGCCGTCGAGGTCGTCGATCTCGTCAAGCGGTATCCGAAGGCGCCCGTGAACGCCGTCGACGGTGTCTCCTTCGGTGTCCGCCCGGCTGAGGTGTTCGGCCTCCTCGGCCCCAACGGCGCCGGGAAGACCACGACGGTCGGCATGCTGACGACCCGCGTCCGGCCGACGGCCGGTACCGCGCTCGTCGGGGGAGTCGACGTCGTGCGGAATCCCGTCGGCGCCCGGCAGCAGGTGGCCGTCGTGCCGCAGCGCAGCAATCTCGACCGCTCGCTCTCGATTCGCGACAACCTCGTCTTCCACGCCGCGTACCACGGGGTGCCGGCGAGGGAGCGCGAGGAGCGGGCGGACGAGCTGCTCGACCAGTTCGGGCTCCTCGACCGCGCGGGGGACAAGCCGGACTTCTTCTCCGGCGGCCAGAGCCAGCGGGTGATGATCGCCCGCGCCCTCATGCACGCGCCGCGCGTGCTCTTCCTCGACGAACCCACGACCGGG
Source organism: uncultured Actinomycetes bacterium (assembly GCA_963748755.1). Lineage (GTDB taxonomy): Bacteria > Actinomycetota > Thermoleophilia > Gaiellales > Gaiellaceae > Palsa-739. Next base: position 37,422 of record CAVVKA010000002.1, on the reverse strand, counting down.
CTCGACCCGGCCGCGCGGCTCTTCGTGTGGGACCGGTTACGGGAGCTGCACGCGTCGGACGTGACGCTCATCCTCACGACGCATGACATGGACGAGGCTGCCCTGCTCGCCGATCGGGTCGGGATCATGGATCACGGGAAGCTCCTCGCCCTGGACACGCCCCAGGCGCTGATCAGCTCGCTCGAAGGGGAGGGGACGCTCGAGCTCGCCGCCGACCGGCCGGCCGACGGCGCCGTCGTCGAGGCACTTGCGGCGCTGACCGGCGTCGACCGGGTCGAGCGGGTCCAGGCCGCGGCGGAGGATGGGGCTCCCGAGGCTCCTTCGCCTGCGCCGGACTCCCAGCCGCTGCGTGTGCGCCTCTACCTCTCCGGCGACGCGGCGCTGCTCGTCGCGCCGGCCTCGGACGTCCTCGCCGAGCACGGCTTGACGCTCGAGCACGTGCAGCTCGGCACGCCGACGTTGGAGGACGTCTTCATCGACCTCACCGGGCGGACGCTGCGATGAGCGTAGGCTCGACGGAGCTCACCAGGAGCGGAAGTGCCGGGTTTGCCGGCGCTGGAGCGGAAAAATGAGTGCGGTGGCCGCACCCGCGATCGAGCAGGCGACGCAGTGGCGTGCCTTCCGCGCGGTTCTCCGCCGGGACCTCTACGTCACGTGGCGCGAGCTGCCCGCTTTCCTCGCGCAGGTCATCCTGCAGCCGCTGTTCCTTCTCTTCGTGTTCGGAAAGGTGCTCGGCACCCTCGACCTCACGAAGAGACACTACGCCGACCTGCTCTTCCCGGGACTCCTCGCGCTCACGGCCGTGATCACCGCGATGCAGACGCTCGCCTTCCCGCTCGTGGCCGAGTTCGGGTGGACGAAGGAGATCGAGGACCGCCTGCTCGCGCCGATGCCCACGTCCTTCGTCGCCGCCGAGAAGGTGCTCTTCGCGATCCTGCGCTCGCTCGTCGCGACGCTGATCATGCTCCCGGTCGGGATCCTCATCCTCGGCTCGATCCCGTGGCGCTGGTCCGGCTTCCCGCTCTTCGTCGCCGGGCTCCTGCTCGGAGCGCTCGTCGGCGCCGGCTTCGGCCTGCTGCTCGGGACGCTCGTGCAACCGCAACGGATCAACCTGCTCTTCTCCCTCGTCTTCACGCCGCTCCTCTTCACCGGCTGCAGCCAGTACCCGTGGCCCTCTCTCGATCGGATCCGCTGGTTCCAGGTCGTCACCGCCGCGAACCCCATGACCTACGTGAGCGAGTCGCTGCGCGGGGCGCTCGTGCCGAGCGTGCCGCACATCACGCCCTGGATCTGCCTGCTCGTGCTCGTCTTCTCCGTGAGTGTCCTGATCGCGGTCGGCGTGCGCGGCTTTTACCGACGCGCGATCGACTGACTTCGGAGTGTCAGGAGAAGGTGTCTGCCGCACCGCCTCGAATCGTCGTCAGGCAGTCATCACTCCGAGGAGGTGGACGTGAACAGCTCGTTGCGGTATTTCGGATGCGCGGTGGGGTTCGGCTTCGGCGTCCTGTGGATGACCGAAGGGCTCGGCGCGGCGATCGTCTGCCTGCTGCTGGCGGCCCTCGGCTATGGCGTTGTACTGGTGAGAGAACGCGCGCAGGCCGACCCGAGCGCGTTCCGGCTGCCGCGGCAGGCGCCGACGGTGGAGGACCTGCCTCTACGGGCCGCCGAGCTCAACCTCGACCTCGGGCACGTCTACGAGCCGTCCGACGACGCGTCGAGCCCTCTCGCCGCCGAGTCCGACTACGGATGGCCCGTGGGGGAGCCGGAGATGGCCCACACGAAGGCCGAGTAGGGGAGCGCCTTTGTGTCGGGGGATCGCGGGTCAAGGCGCGAGGGGGAGGTGGCCTTGGCCCGGAGAATCCTGCGGCCTCCACGCTGGGCGAACCGAGAAGACTCCGACCCCCCGACCCGGAGAGAATCGGCCGAATCGGGCGCGTACTTGAGGCTTCGGAGTGGTCGTGCTCGACCGGCGCGACGGCGGCGGAGCGGGCCGACTGGACGAAGCTGCGGGGCAGGGATTCGAACCCCAACTTCCTGATCCAGAGTCAGGCGTCCTACCATTAGACGACCCCGCAACGGGTCAGCGGCCAGTGTAGCCGGGTCGTTCTGGGCAGCTATCTGATGCGCGGCGCCTGCTGCAGGAGCTCGTCGTGCGTCGAGCCCTGCACCACCAACTGCCAGAGCCGCCGCCACTGCTCCATCGCTTCGCCGTCCGCGTAGAACGCGTCGTTCTCTCGCTCGAAGCTGGCCAGATCCGGATAGTCGATCTCCCACACGACCTCGTTTGCGACGCCGAACGTGGGTGCCCACAGAACCGGCACCGCCAGGCCGAGCTCCTCTCGACGCGCAATGACCTCGTCCGCGATCTTCCGGTACTCACGGAATTGCCCGTGCAAGACCTGTTGGCTGATGCGCTGCCTGTACACGATCGCCTCCTGACGTTAGATCTCGAGCCGGTACATCGGCACGAGGCGCCGCTCCGTCTCGGTGTCGATGTGCGCGATGACCTCGACATACGGCTCGAGCCCGCTGCCGCGCAGCTTCGACTTCAACAAGCCGTCGACCTGGAAGAGCCCGGATGAGTTGTTCATCAGGATCTCGATCTTGATCGGCCGGTCCTCGCCGTCGGAGATCGTGACGTCCTCGATCGCGGCCGCCGAGAGCGAGTGCATCGAGACGCTGCCCTTCTCGAACGGGATCCGCGAGCGGCCTTTCGCCATGTCGAGCGCGTCGGCGACTCGGACGATGCCGGCGTCGACGGTGAGCGGCTGGCCGTCGGCACGGTGGCTGATGATCGCCTGCAGCACCTCCGACACGATCACCGTGCGGTCGGGCTCCTCGTAGAGGCCGTCGAGCAGCTCCCGCAGCTTCGGCTCGGAGAGGAAGAGCGAGAAGTCCTCGTGCCCGTGGCGGTGGATCGACATGCCGACGCAGTGGAGGAGCGCGGCGAGGACGACGACGACCTCCGCGTCGTCCTGCTCGAGCCCGAAGTCGCGGACGAGGCCAGGCTCGATGCCGTGCTTCGTCAGCTGGCGAAGGAGCTTGAGCGCGATGTTCGTGACGATCTGGATGTGCACCCACGAGTGGTCGTTGATCGCCATTCGCGAGACGGCGTTGACGTTCGAGACGTGCCACCAGCCCTTGAGCTGATCGTCGGCGTTGACGCGCTCGATCAGAGTTCGGAGCTTGCGGTTCCCGCGCACCGGGACGTTGATTCGCATGCGCGAGACCGCCTCGGTGGGCGTGAGACGGGTCTCCTGTTCGGCCTCTTCCGAGACCGGCTGCTCGATCCGCTCCGCTGTCTCCTCGTCGAGCTTCGCTTCGTCCATCCCTGTGCGCAGTCTGACGGATGGCGTATAGATGGGCCATGCACGATCCGCATCCGGTCCGTCTCGTCGTCGAGGACGACTATCGCCGCACCCGCCTGACGGTCTTCTTCCGCCTGCTGCTGGCGATCCCGCACTTCATCTGGTTCTTCCTCTGGACCGCGTGGGTGGTCATCACCGGCTTCGTCAACTGGCTGATCTCGATCTTCACGGGCCGGCCGCCGCGCTGGTTCCACAGGTTGATGTGCGCCTACGTCCGCTACCAGGCCCACCTCGCCGCCTACCTCTCGCTCGTGGCCGACCCCTATCCCGGCTTCATGGGAGAGGCGGGGGAGTACCCGATCGACATCCGCCTGCCGGAGGAGCCCGTCACGCAGCGGCGCTGGACGATCTTCCTCCGCCTGCTGCTCTTCATCCCGGCGCTGCTCGTCTCGAGCACGCTGGGTGGGCTGACCGGCGGCAACGTGCGCTCCTCCGGGAACCGGTCGAGAAACGCGACGGGCGGCGGCGCCCTGCTGCTCGTCTGTGCGGTCCTCGGCTGGTTCGCCTCGCTCGCGCGCGGCCGCATGCCGAAGGGGCTGCGCGACGCGGGGGCGTATGCAATCGGCTACACGGCGCAGACGACCGCATACCTCCTGCTCGTCACCGATCGCTACCCGAACGCCGACCCAACCGAGATGCTCGTGGCGGTCACCGACCGGCCTCCGCGCCATCCGGTGCGCGTCGTCGGGGATCCGTACGACCTGCGGCGATCGCGGCTGACGGTCTTCTTCCGGCTCCTGCTCTCGATTCCGCACCTCATCTGGCTCACGCTCTGGTCGGTCGCCGCGATCCTGACGGCGATCGCGCAGTGGTTCGTCACGCTCGTCCGCGGCACGCCCGCCGGCGGGCTCCACCGCTTCCTCACCGCGTACGTCCGCTACCGGCTGCATGTGTATGCCTATCTCATGCTCGTGGGGAACCCGTTCCCGGGCTTCACCGGCACGGCGGGCACGTATCCGCTCGACCTGGAGGTCGAGGGGCCGCAACGCCAGAACCGCTGGAAGACGGGGTTCCGGATCCTGCTCGCGATCCCGGCCCTCCTCGTGGATACCGCGCTAGGCGGAGCCCTGGTCGCCTCCGCGGTCCTGACGTGGTTCTACGCGCTGATCAAGGGCTCGGCTCCGTGGGGGCTGCGGAACCTCTCGGCCTACGCGCTTCGCTACGACGCGCAGACCGAGGCCTACGGGTTGCTGCTCACCGACCGCTATCCGCACGCAAGCCCGCTCGAGGGCGAAGACACGCCGCCGGAGTGACCCGCGGCCGCGCGGCGCTCCTCCTCGTCCTCGCCGCAGCCTGGGCCGGTGCGGTCTGGCTGCTCTGGCGGTCGTCCCTGCCGTCGTATCACCTGCCGCACCTAGACGAGGCGTCCCTCTTCCCGCCGCAGGCGCTGCACCGCGCGCAGGACTTCAGCGGCGTGGAGCGCCTCTTCTGGCTCGGGAAGACGATCACGCAGCTCGGCGTGCTCGGCGTCTTCGCCCGCTACGGCGTGCGCTGGACGCGAGAGTCCGCGGCCGGCCCGATCGGCACCGGGATGCTCCTCGGCATGATCGGCTTCGCCCTCGTCTGGATCGCAGAGCTGCCGTTCTCGGTGCTGGACGTCTGGTGGCGCCACAACCACGGGCTGTCCGGCAGCTACGTGCAGGCGACCGTCGGCAAGTGGTTCGCGCTGGGGGCGCAGTTCGTCCTGCTCTGCGCCGCGCTTGCGATCGTGATGAATCTCGCGCGATTGCCGCGGATCGGCGACCGCTGGTGGCTGCCGGCCGCGCCGGTCTTCGTCGGGCTGAGAATCCTCCTCGCCTTCGTCTCACCGTGGCTGCTCGGCGGCAGCGCCTTCCACGCGGCGTACGCCGCGAGGCTCGAGCGCATCGAGCACGTCCACGTGCCGGTGCGGGTGTTGAGCGGCTTCGACGAGCCGAATGCGTTTGCGACCGGCCTCGGCGCGAGTCGGCGCGTCTTTCTCTGGAAGCCGATCGTCGAACGCCCGTTCACCCCGCGCATGGACCGCTTCGTGCTCGCCCACGAGCTGGGCCATCTCGCGCACAACCACATCTGGAAGTCGATCGGCTGGTACGCGCTCTTCGCCTTCCCGTCGGCGTTCGTGCTCGCGCTCGCGACCAGGCGCCGCGGCGGGATGGCCGTGCCGGCGGCGGTTCCGGCGGCGATCCTCGTCTACGTCGTCCTCCAGCTCGTGGCGCTGCCACTGCAGAACGCCGTGACGCGCCACCTCGAGGCCGAGGCCGACTGGTCGGCGCTGCGCGCGACACATGACCCCGGTGCGGGGCGGCAGCTCTTCCGGCTGTTCGCTTCCGAGACGCTCGAAGACCCGAGCCCACCGCGGTGGGACTACGTCTTGCTCGAGAACCACCCGACGCTCATGCAGCGCATCGAGATGACGCGGTTCTACGCCGCTGCCCAGTCGCCGTAGAGGCTGGTGTAGAGGCCGCGGCGGGCGAGCAGCTCCTCATGCGATCCCTGCTCGATCACGCGTCCATGCTCGAGCACGACGATGAGATCGGCGTCGCGGATCGTCGACAGCCGGTGCGCGATGACGAACGACGTCCGGTCGGCGAGGAGTGTCCGCAACGCCTGCTCGATCGTCCGCTCGGTGCCGATGTCCACCGAGGACGTCGCCTCGTCGAGGATCAGGATCCGCGGGTCGGCGAGCAGCGCGCGTGCGAAGGCGACGAGCTGGCGCTGGCCGAGCGAGAGGCGCGAGCCGCGCTCGCCGAGCTGCGTCTCGTAGCCGTCCTCGAGGCGGAGGATGAACTCGTGCGCGCCGACCGTCTGCGCGGCGCGGACGATGTCCTCCGCCCGCGCGTCCGGCTTCCCGAAGGCGATGTTCTCGGCGACGGTGCCGGCGAAGAGGAAGCCCTCCTGCGGCACGATCCCGAGCTGCCGGCGCAGCGACTCCTGCGTCACGTCGTTGAGGTCGTGGCCGTCGATCGTGATCCGGCCGCCGGTCGGCTCGTAGAAGCGCGCGAGGAGCTTGGCGATCGTCGACTTGCCGGCGCCGGTGTGTCCGACGAGGGCGACCGTGGTCCCTGCCGGGACGTCGAGGTCGATGCCGTGCAGGACCTCTTCGCCCCTCTCGCCGCCGCGGAGGCCGTAGGCGAAATGGACATCCTCGAAGCGGACGCTCCCCTCGATGTGCGGCAGCGGCTGCGCGCCAGGCGGGTCGACGACGTCTGGTTGCTCGTCGAGCACGCCGATGATCTTGTCGAGTGCCGCCGCCGCGGAGAGGAACGTGTTGTAGAGCTGCGAGAGCTGCTGGACCGGGTCGAAGAAGTTGTTCACGTAGAGCATGAAGGCGAACAAGGTTCCGAGCGAGATCGCATGGCGGAAGTAGAGGTCGCCGCCATAGCCGAGCACGACCGCGAGGGCGAGCGTCGCCAGGAAGCTGACGAACGGGAAGTAGACGCCGTTGAGGAACACCGTCTCCATGTTCGAGTCGCGATAGCGGAGCGCGACCGTGCGGAAGTTCTCCGTCGCGAGCTCCTCGCGCGTGAAGGCCTGCACCATCCGCATGCCGGCGATGTCCTCGGCGAGCGTCGCCGTGACGAGGCCGAGCCGCTCCCGGACCGCCGCGTAGGCCCGCGCCGAGCGCGTCCGGAAGAGGGCGGTCGCGATGCTCATGAACGGGATCACGGCGAGCGTCGCGAGCGCGAGCCGCCAGTCGAGGACGAGCAGGAGGATTGCGGTCCCGCCGAGCGTCAGGGTGCTCTGGGCGAGCGTGGTGACGCCGTCGGTGACGAGCTGGTCGATCGCCTCCACGTCGTTCGTCATCCGACTGATGAGGACACCCGCGCGATTGCGCTCGTAGAAGCCGAGCGAGAGCCGCTGGAGGTGCCCGAAGAGCTGCTTGCGCAGGTCGGCAAGGATCCGCTCGCCGACCCAGCCCGTCATGTACGTCTCGACGTACGTCATCCCCCAGTTCGCGAGCCCGGCGGCGAGGAAGACCCCGACGACCAGCCAGAGCCGCGAGCCCGTGTTGCCGTCGTGGGCATCGTCGAGGGCGTACTTGGCGAGGAAGGGAGGCGCGAGGGCCGTCGCCGTCGCCGCGAGCAACGAGAAGGCGGAGAAGGCCGTGCGGACGCGGTACGGGTCGGTCAGCCGCCAGAGGACGCCGAGCCGGCGGCGCGTCGTGTTCCACGACCAGTCCTCGACCTCCGCGCTGCGCTGGCGCATGAGGTGGCCGCCGGGCTGATGGACCCTCACGCGACCTCCTCCACGTCGGCGCGTGCCTCGACGGCGTCCGCGAACTGCCGCTCCAGTAGGCCGTGGTCGTGGATCTCCCGGTAGACGGGGCTCGTCTCGAGCAGCTCCTCGTGCGTGCCACGTGCCGCGATCCGGCCACGGTCGAGGACCACGATCTCGTCGGCGAGCGCGATCGTCGAGAGCCTGTGCGCGATGATCAGCGTCGTCCGGCCGCGCATCACCTCGCGCAGGCCGGCGCGAATCTGTGCCTCCGTCGTCGCGTCGACCGATGCGGTCGCATCGTCGAGGATCAGGACGCGCGGGTCGAGGGCGAGCGCGCGCGCGATCGCGATCCTCTGCCGCTGCCCGCCCGAGAGCGTGATGCCCCGCTCGCCGATGACGGTCTCGTACCCCTCCGGCAGCCGCTCGACGAACTCGTGTGCCTGCGCGAGCCGCGCGACGCGCTCGACCTCCGCATCCGTCATCGCCGGTCGGCCGAAGGAGATGTTCTCGCGCACGGTCGTCGAGAAGAGAAACGGGTCCTGCGGGATGACGCCGATCTCGCTGCGGAGTGACGTGAGCGTGACGTCGCGCACGTCGACGCCGTCCACGAGCACTCGCCCCGAGTCCACGTCGTAGAAGCGCGGCACGAGCGAGGCGAGCGTCGTCTTGCCGGCACCCGTGTGCCCGATCAGCGCGAGCGTCGTGCCGGCATCGAGCGCGAGGTCGAGCTGCTCGAGCACCGGTCGTCCCTCGAGGTAGGAGAAGGACACGTCCTCGAAGCGGATCTCGCCTTCGCCGGCGGGCAGGTCGACGGCGCCGGGCTTGTCCGCGACCTCCTCCGGCTCGTCGAGCACCTGGAAGATCCGCTCACCCGAGGCGGTGGCCCGTTGCGCCTGGCCGATCCACATCCCGAGCGAGCGCAACGGCGTGACGAGCATGCCGAGGTAGAGGTTGAAGGAGACGAAGGAGCCGACCGCGAGCGTGTGGTTGGCGACCATCCTGGCGCCGAAGAGCAGCACTGCCGCCTGCGCGAACAGCGGCAGGAAGGAGAGGAGCGGCACGTAGGTCGCGCGCTGCCGGTTGGCACGGATCGTCTGCGCGAAGAGGGCGTTGTTGCGGGCCGCGAACTTCGCCTCCTCGGCAGGCTCCTGCGCGAACGCCTTCACCACGTGGACGCCGACGATGTTCTCCTCGGCGACCGTCGCGACGTCGGCGAGCTTCTGCTGCACGTCGCGCAGCGTCGGATGCGCGACGTGGCTGTAGCGGTAGGCCAGCGCGACCAGGAACGGCGTCACGGCGAGCACGATCAGCGCGAGCCGCCACTCGAAGAAGAAGAGCACGATCGTCACGGAGGCGACCGTGAGGACGTTCTGGAAGAAGAAGATCAGGCCGTACCCGAGGAAGAAGCGGACGCCCTGCAGGTCGACTGTCGCGCGCGACATCAGCTGGCCTGTCTGGTGGCGGTCGTAGAAACCGAAGGAGAGGCGTACGAGGTGGGCATAGAGGCCCTGGCGCATATCCATCTCGACGTCGAGCGCCTGCTTGCCGGAGATGAGGCGCCGGCCGGACATCAGCACCGCTGAGACGAGGCCGAGCCCGGCGATCACGCCGACGTATAGCCAGAGCCGGTGCGTGTCGTGCTTCAGGAGCGCCTGGTCGATGACCTGCCTCCCCGTCACCCAGATCAGCGCGATCTGGGCCGCCTGAGAGCCGACCGCAAGCACGATCGCGGTCGCGACGCCGCGCTTGTAGGGCCGCAGGAAGGAGAGGAGCCGCGCGAATGTGCGGCGGTAGGGGACCGCGCTCACCTACTGAATGTAGCGACGGAGTCCTATGCTCATCGCTTACGCGCGGCAGCCGCATGCGCGCTCGACGACGTCCGTCCCCCGGCCCTATTCGAGGCGGGCGAGCTCTTCGTGGACGAGGGCCGTCGCCTTCTCGAGCCGGGCGCGGTTCGCCGGTTCGTTGAGCCAGCCGCTCGCGCCGGACGGGTGGGGGAGCGGGACGACGGGCGTCCCGTGCAGCTCGTAGCGCTCCCCGACGCACGGCGTGAGGGAGGGGAGGCCCAGCAGGCGGCGCAGCGCGAGCCCGCCGACGGTGACGATCAGGCCCGGTCGCAACAGCTCGAGCTCCCAGTCGCGCCAGAAGGAGCAGAGCTCCTGCTCGCGCGGCGTCGGCGTCCGGTCGCCGCGACCCGAAGCGGCACGACCGGGATAACAGCGTGTCACCGAGGCGCAGTAGAAGGTCGCGTAGAACTCGTCCTCCTCGAGCTCGAGCCAGCGGCGGAGCGTCCGGCCTGCTCGCCCGCGCCACGGCAGGCGCTCCTCGCCCTCGACCACGCCCGGCGCCTGCCCGAACATGTATGCACGCTGTCCGGCGCCCGGCACGCGCACCGGAAGCGATTCGAGCGGGTAGCCGGCCTCGACGCAGGCCCGGCAGCGGCCGAGGTCGCGCTGGAGGGAGTCGAGCGAGCGGTAGGAGGACTTGCGAGCGGTCATGGCAGCGGAGCGTAGGGTCCGCCTCGATGCTGCCGCTGGAGGCCGTGCCGAACTTCTCCGAGGGGCGCGACCGCGCGACGATCGACGCGATCGGCGAGGCGCTCGCGGCGCGCGCTCGCCTGCTCGACGTCCACAGTGACGAGGATCACAACCGGTCGGTGTACACGCTCGTCGGGAGCGAAGAGGAGCTCCTGGCCGCCCTGCTCGCAGGCATTGCGTGCGCCCGCGAGCGGATCGATCTTCGCCGTCACGAGGGCGCACATCCCCGCATCGGCGCCGCGGACGTGGTTCCGCTCGTCCCGATCCGCGAGGCCGACACCAAGCGCGCACGTACCGCTGCGCTCGAGCTCGCGCGGCGAGTCGGGGAGGAGCTTGCCCTGCCCGTTTTCCTCTACGCCGACCTCGCTCCCGGGCGTGGGCCTGCCTTCTTCCGCCGGGGCGGCCCGGACGAGCTGCAGCGGCGGATCGACGCCGGTGAGCTGGCGCCGGACTTCGGGCCGGCGCTGCTCGACGAGCGAGTCGGCGGCGTCCTCGTCGGCGCGCGGCCGCCCCTGATCGCCTTCAACGTCAACATGGACGGCGACGACCTCGACGCGGCGCGGGAAGTGGCACGATCGGTGCGGGAGCGCGACGGCGGCCTGCCCGGCGTCCGCGCGCTCGGTCTCCGCCTGCCGCGGGCCGGCCACGTCCAGGTGAGCCTCAACGTCGAGGACAGCACCGCATCGCCGCTGCACGAGGTCGTGGCTGCAGTGCAACGGGAGGCGACCGCGAGGGGGCTCCACGTCACCGGGGCCGAGCTCGTCGGCTTGCTGCCGGCCGCCGCGGCGGTCGCGGCCGCGGGCTCGCTCCTCGGCGTGGCCGGCCTCGACCCGTCGCACGTCCTCGAGCTCCGGCTCCTCGACGAGTAGCGCGCGCAAGGTGCCAGGAAGTTGCGACGGAGAAGTCGCGCTCACGCGGCTACGGTTTCTGCAGGGGGTTGCGACCCCCCCGGGGGCATGTAGAGCAACGGGCGGAGCGAGCCGCGTCCTAGACTCGCATCGTGGCGCAGCGGACGGCGATCGGCCTCACCGGCGACGACCTGACCGTGGACGACGTCTGGGCAGTCGCTGTCGAGCGAGTGGGCACCGAGCTGGCCGACCGGGCGAGACAGAAGATGAACACCGCCCGCGAGCTCGTCGAGCGTGCCGCGCACGGGAGCCGCGAGCACACGTACGGCGTCAACACCGGCTTCGGCCGCTTCGTCGCCGTCGCGATCCCGGAAGAGCAGACCGCCGAGCTGCAACTCCGGCTTCTCCGCTCCCACGCCGCCGGCGTCGGCGAGCCGTACCCCGACGAGATCGTCCGCGCGGCGATGCTGCTCCGTGCGAACGCGCTCGCGAAGGGCAATTCGGGAGCCCGCGTCGAGACCGTCGAGCTGCTTCTCGCCTGCCTCGACCGTGGCGTGCTGCCGGTTGTCCCGAGCCGCGGCTCCGTCGGTGCCTCCGGCGACCTTGCGCCGCTCGCGCATCTCGCACTGCCGCTCGTCGGCGAGGGAGAGGCGTGGGTCGAGGGCGAGCGGCTCGCGGGAGCGGACGCGCTCTCGCGGGCTGGTCTCGAGCCCGTCCGGCTCGCGGCGAAGGAGGGGCTCTCGCTCGTCAACGGCACGCAGTTCATGGCGGCCATGCTCGCGCTCGCGCTCGTACGTGCACGGCGGCTCGCGCGGGCAGCCGACGTCGCCTGCGCACTCTCGCTCGAGGCGCTTCAGGGATCGCGCACGTCGTTCCTGCCTCAGATCCACGCCCTCCGTCCGCTGCGGGGCCAGATGGTTGCGGCCGCGAATGTCCTACGCCTCCTCGACGGCTCGGCGATCATCGAGGCGCACCGCTGGTGCGACAAGGTGCAGGACGCGTATTCGCTGCGCTGCGCTGCCCAGGTGCACGGCGCGTGTCGCGATCTCCTCGAGTACGCCGAGTACACCGTTGGCGTCGAGCTCAACGCCGCCACTGACAACCCGCTCGTCCTCGTCGACGACGAGGAGCTCGTGTCGAACGGCAACTTTCACGGGCAGCCGCTCGCCTTCGCGCTCGACGTGCTGGCGATGGCCGCTGCCGAGCTCGCCAACATCTCGGAGCGGCGCATCGAGCGCCTCGTCAATCCCAACCTCTCGGACGGCCTGCCCGCGTTCCTTACGACCGACGGCGGCCTCAACAGCGGCTTCATGATCCCGCAGTACGTGGCCGCTTCGCTCGTCTCCGAGAACAAGGTGCTCTGCCATCCGGCGTCCGTCGATTCGATCCCGACGAGCGCGGGCCAGGAGGATCACGTCTCGATGGGGAACGCCGCCGGCCTCAAGGCTTGGCAGGTGCTCGCCAACTCGGAGCGCACAGTGGCGATCGAGCTGCTCGCCGGCGCGCAGGCGGTCGAGTTCCACGCGCCGCTCGAGCCGGGAGCCGGCGGCCGGGCTGCGAGGGCGGCGGTGCGGGAGCTGTCGCCCAGGCTGCGCGACGACCGGCCGCTCTCCGGCGACATCGAGGCGGTGGCCGCGGCGATCTGCGACGGCTCCCTCCTCGCAGCGGTGGAGGCGGAGGCGGGAGAGCTGGCGTGAGCACGACCGCGAGCCTCGCCGAACGCGTGGAGACGCTCGTGGGCGACCTCGCCTCGATTCGTGCACCGCGCGGAACCGACCTGAACGCGCGCCAATGGTCGACGGAAGCACCGCTGCGCATGCTGCTCAACAACCTCGACGCCGAGGTGGCCGAGCGGCCCGAAGAGCTCGTCGTCTACGGCGGGTCGGGAAAGGCGGCGCGGAATCATGAGGCGTTGCGCGCGATCGTCGCAGCGCTCCTCGAGCTCGGCTCGGACGAGACGCTTCTCGTCCAGAGCGGCAAGCCGGTCGGCGTGTTCACGACGCACGAGGGAGCACCGCGCGTCTTGATCGCGAACTCGCTCCTCGTGCCGAGATGGGCGACGTGGGACGAGTTCCGGCGGCTCGAGGCCGAGGGCCTGACGATGTTCGGCCAGATGACCGCCGGCTCGTGGATCTACATCGGCAGCCAGGGGATCCTGCAGGGGACGTACCAGACCTTCGCGGCGGCGGGGGAGAAGCACTTCGGCTCGCCGGATCTACGCGGCCGGACGATCCTGACGGCCGGGCTCGGCGGCATGGGCGGGGCGCAGGCCCTCGCCGGCACCATGGCGGGGGCCGCCATCCTCTGCATCGAGATCGATCCGCGCCGGATCGAGCGCAGGCTCGAGACGCGGTATCTCGACGAGGCCACGGAGTCGCTCGACGACGCGCTCGGGCGGATCCGGGCAGCGGCCGCCGACCGGCGCCCGCTCTCTGTCGGCCTGCTCGGGAACGCAGCGGACGTCGTGCCCGAGCTCGTCGCGCGCGGCGAGGAGTTCGACCTGATCACCGACCAGACGGCCGCCCACGATCCGCTGAACGGCTACGTCCCGTGCGGCTACTCGGTGGACGAGGCGGCTGCGCTGCGCTCGTCTGATCCGGACGAGTACCTCCGGCTCGCGCGCGCGTCGATCGTGCGCCATGTGGAGGCCCTGCTCGAGTACGTCCGGAGCGGCGCCTATGTTTTCGATTATGGCAACAACCTGCGAGGTGAGGCGCGTGAAGGTGGCGTAGAGGAGGCGTTCGCATACCCGGGCTTCGTCCCGGCCTATATTCGGCCGCTCTTCTGCCGCGGGATCGGCCCCTTCCGCTGGGCGGTGCTGTCGGGCGATCCGGCGGACATTGCGGCGATCGACGACCGGCTGCGGGAGCTGTTCCCACACGATCCCCTGCTGCAGCGATGGCTCGAGCTCGCTTCCGAACGGGTGGCATTCCAGGGGCTGCCCGCCCGGATCTGCTGGCTCGGCTACGGCGACCGCGCGAAAGCGGGCCTCGCGATCAACGAGCTCGTCCGTAGCGGCGAGGTCAAGGCGCCGGTGGTGATCGGGCGCGATCACCTCGACGCCGGGTCCGTGGCCTCGCCGTACCGCGAGACCGAGTCCATGCGCGACGGCTCCGACGCGATCGCCGACTGGCCGATCCTCAATGCGCTCGTCAACGTGGCGGCGGGAGCGACGTGGGTGAGTGTCCACCACGGCGGCGGCGTGGGGATCGGCAACGCGATCCACGCGGGGATGGTCGTCGTCGCGGACGGGACCGACGCACAGGCGGAACGGCTCGACCGCGTGCTGACGACCGATCCCGGCACCGGCGTGATGCGGCACGTGGACGCGGGCTATCCCGAGGCGCTCGCCGCCGCAGAGGAGAGCGGCCTGCGGATCCCGCGCGTCCCTCGCGAGTCGTGACTCCGAGTCGTACGCGCCTGCTTCTGCGCGATCTCGCGCAGCTCGCCACGCCCGCGGGAACCGGCGCTCCACTGCGCGGGGAGGCGCTCGGCGAGGTGGAGGTGCTCGAGGACGCGTGGATCCTCTGCGCCGGCGACACGATCGAGGCCGTCGGGAGGATGCGCGACCTGCCGGCGCTCGACGGCGACGTCGTCGAGCTGGACGGGCGGGGCATGTGCGCCGTCCCCGGCCTCGTCGACTGCCATACGCATGCGGCGTTCGGCGGCGACCGCGTGGAGGAGTTCTCGCTCCGGGCCGGTGGGGCGAGCTACGAGGAGCTGCACGCAGCCGGAGGCGGCATCCTCTCGACCGTGCGCGCGACGCGCGCCGCCGGAGAGACCGGCCTGCTCGCGGCCGTCGAGCTGCACCGCTCGTGGCTGCTCCGCGAGGGCACGACGACGTTCGAGGCGAAGTCGGGCTACGGGCTGGACCGAGACACGGAGCTCGCGTCCCTGCGCGCGATCCGCGCAGCGGGCGGAGTCGCGACGTGGCTCGGCGCGCACGCGGTCCCGCCGGAGTTCGGCGACGCGGACGCTTACCTCGACTTCGCGCTCGCCGAGGTGCTGCCCGAGGCGGCAAAGCTCGCGGAGGCGGCCGACGTGTTCCTGGAGCGCGGGGCCTTCGACGCGGCCCAGGCGCGGCGGTACCTCGAGGCGTGCGGCGCCGCCGGTCTCGCCTTGCGAATCCACGGAGACCAGTTCACGGAGGCAGGCGCGATCCCGCTCGCCATCGAGCTTGCGGCCCGCTCGGTCGACCATCTCGAGGCGACGGGCGAGGAGGGGATTCGGATGCTCGCGGCAAGCGAGGTCGTCGGAGTGCTCCTGCCCGCGAGCGCGCTCTTCCTCGACCGGCCGATGCCGCCCGCCCGGGCGCTCGTCGACAGCGGCGCCGCGGTCGCACTCGCCACCGACTTCAACCCGGGCAGCGCCTTCTGCGAGAGCCTGCCGCTCGTCTGCTCGCTCGCCGCGACGCAGCTGCATCTGGCCCCGGCGGAGGCACTCGCCGCGTGCACGGTCAACGCCGCTCACGTGCTGACGCGCGCCGACCGGCTCGGCCGCCTCGCACCCGGCTTCCGGGCCGACGTCACGCTCCTCGACGCGCCCGACTGGCGGTACCTCGCCTACCACCTCGGGGGTCGCGTCGTCGCCAGGGTGGTCGTCGGAGGAGAGCTACGCTAGCCGCCGATGCCCACCAGGAAGCAGCGGCGCCGGGCGCTGAAGGAACGCCGGCACGAGTACGAGACCGTCTGGGTCGACGACGAGGGGAACGAGCTCGAGGAGCCGCCCGAGGAGATCGCCACGACGCCCGAGAAGCGCTACCGCGCAGACGCCAGGCCCAAGTCGAAGGCTGTCCAGCAGCGTGGCCGCAAGCCGGGGCGTGTCCCGCCGCAGCCGTCATGGCAGCGCGCGACGAAACGCGCGCTGATCATCGGGGCCGTCATCTTCGTCTTCTTCTATCTCTCCGGCTCGAAGAATGGGGGCAACCGGCTGGGCTTCGCCCTCGAGATCACCGCCCTCTACACGGTGCTCTTCATCCCGTTCACCTTCATGATCGACCGCTTCTCGTACAACCGGTGGCAGCGACGCGCAGGCGAGCCGCCGGCGAAGCGACCGGCTAAGAAGCGCTGACGCCCGAGCGCTCGGTCCGCTCGCCGCGGTAGTGCCCCTCGCCGGGCCAGGGGGCCAGAAGAAGCAGGATCCTGGCGCCACCCTCACTCGTGACCGAGCGCCGCTCGTCGGGGTCGAAGTGGAAGAGCGCCCCGGCGTCGCCTTCGACTGACTCCTCGCCCGCCTCGACACGGACCGTCCCGTCGAGGACGAGCAACAGCGCGGACTCCTTGCCACCGTGGTTCCCGAGCGCCTCGCCCGCACGCAGCTCGATGAGGACTGCCCGCTCGGCGCCTTCCCTCGAGTGGAGGACGATTGGCGACCGCGCTCCGTGCGGCAGCTCGATCTCGGGGAGCCTCCAGTGGTGCACGCCTGGCCATTCCCGCAGCTGCGGAGCGCCTAACCAGCGAGGCACTAGACTCGCGCGGTGCCGCTCGCGGTCGACAGATACGAGCTCGGTCCGCTCCAGACGAACTGCTACGTCGTCCGGAGCGAGCGGGGCGCGGCCGAGTGCGTGGTCATCGATCCCGGCGGCGACGCGGCGGACCTCCGGCTCGAGCTCGCGCGTCTCGGCACGTCGTGCGCAGGGATCCTCGTCACCCACGGCCACTTCGACCATCTCGGCGGCGTCGCCGACCTCGCCGAGGGAACCGGTGCGGAGGTCTGGATGCCGGAGGGCGAGCGGGAACGGCTCGAGCGCTTCCCGGAGTTCGCGCCCGTCGGCGTCGCAGGACGTCCCCACGCGCCCGAGCACCTCGTGAGCGGCGGCGAGACGATCGAAGTTGCAGGGATCTCCTTCGAGTGCCTCGCGGTGCCCGGCCACTCGCCGGCGCACGTCGCCTTCTATGCCGGCGGCGAGCTCTTCAGCGGCGACCTGCTCTTCGCCGGATCGGTCGGCCGCGTCGACCTGCCCGGCGCCGACTGGGACACGCTGCTCGACTCGGTGCGCATGCTCGCCGAGCGCCTTCCGCCCGAGACGGTCGTCCATCCGGGCCACGGTCCCGAAACGACCCTCGGCGTCGAGCTCGCTCGCAATCCGTTCCTGGCAGAGCTGCGCGCGGAGGCTGCAAGCGCCGGCGGCGAAGCCGCCGACGCCCGGCCGGACGACCGCGCGGCCTTCGGCGACGCTGGGGCATGAGCAAGTTCCAGGCGCCGCGCGGGACGCACGACGTCCTCCCGCGCGACCACCTCTGGTGGCGCGCGATCCGCACGATCGAGGAGCAGTGCGCGCAGTACGGCTGGGCGCGCGTCTCGACGCCCGGGTTCGAGGAGACGGCCCTTTTCGAGCGCACGGCGGGGGAGGCCTCCGACGTCGTGCACAAGGAGATGTACACGTTCGTGGACCGCAGCGACCGCTCGCTCACGCTGCGCCCCGAGGGCACGGCGCCCATCGCGCGCGCCTACGTCGAGCACGGCCTCGCCCAGGAGCCGCAGCCGCTTAAGGCGTACGCGATCGCCCCGATGTACCGCTACTCGCGCCCGGGTCGCGGTCGCTACCGGGAGCACTGGCAGTTGTCGCTCGAGGCGATCGGCTCGGCGGATCCCGCCATCGACGCGGAAGTGATCCAGTACTACGCGGAGCTCTTGCGCCGGCTCGGCGTGAGCGAATGGCAGCTCCGACTCAACTCGATCGGCGACGCGAATTGCCGTCCGCAATACGTGGCGCAGCTGAACGAGTGGCTCGACGCGCATCCCGAGCTGGTCGACGAGGAGGTCGCACACAAGCGCGCCACGAGCGTCCTCCAGGTCTTCGACGTCAATAACGAACAGGTTCTGGCCGCTCTCGCCGACGCACCGAAGATCGGGGAGGCGCTCTGCGATGCCTGCCGGGAGCACTTCGACGCCGTGCAGGCGCACCTCGACGCCTACGACGTTCCGTACGTGCTCGACCCGGCGCTCGTCCGCGGGCTCGACTACTACACGCGCACGACCTTCGAGTTCGTCGGGCCCGAGGAGAACGTGAACTCGACGATCTGCGGCGGCGGCCGCTATGACGGCCTCGTCGAGGCTGTCGGCGGCCCCGCGACCCCCGGTATCGGGTTCGGAGCCGGGCTCGAACGGCTCGTGCTCGCGATGGAGCGGGAGGGCGTGACCGCCGAGGCGCCGCGGCTCGACGTCTTCGTCGCCTTCGAGGAGCCGGAGTTGCGGAGGCGGCTCCTCCCGCAGATCGCGAAGTGGCGGGCAGCGGGCCGTTCGGTCGACACCGATTACGCTGGCCGCTCGATGAAGGGGCAGCTCACGCAGGCGCAGCGGCTCGCCGCGGAGACCGTCGTCGTCGCGCGCAGCGACGACACGTACGAGGTGCGGCGGCGCGGCGAGGAGGACCGCGTCGTGGACGACCTGAGCGAGATCTAGTGGCGTGGCGCGACGCGATGTGCGGCGAGCTGCGGGCGCACGACGCCGGCCGCCGCGTCACGGTCGCCGGCTGGGCCGACACTCGCCGCGACCACGGCGGCCTCGTCTTCGTCGACCTCCGCGACCACACGGGCAAGCTCCAGCTCGTCATCAACCCCGAGCACTCGGCCGCCGCAGCCGAGACGGCCCACGAGATCCGTAACGAGTTCGTGCTCCAGGCGACCGGCGAGGTCGCGCCGCGGTCTCCCGAGGCCGTCAACCCCAACCTGCCCACCGGCCAGATCGAGGTGCAGGTGGAGGAGCTGCGGATCGTCTCGCGCTCGACTCCGCTCCCCTTCCAGCTCGACGAGGAGAACGTCGAGGAGACCCTCCGCCTCCGCTACCGCTGGCTCGACATGCGAACCGAGCGGATGCAGCGCAACCTGCGGCTCAACCACACCGCGATCGCCGCGATCCGCCGGGTCATGGACGAGCGCGGCTTCGTCGACGTCTGGACGCCGAGCATGACCCGCGGCACGCCCGAGGGCGCCCGCGACTTCCTCCTGCCGGTGCGCCTGCAGCCGGGGAAGTTCTTCGCCCTCGCCCAGTCGCCGCAGCTCTTCAAGCAGCTCTGCATGGTGGGCGGGATCGACCGCTACTACCAGATCGCCACCTGCTGGCGTGACGAAGATCTCCGTGCGGACCGCCAGTTCGAGTTCCGGCAGCTCGACTTCGAGATGGCGTTCGTCGAGCGCGAGGACGTGCTCGACGTGATGGAGGCGTCCGTCGTCGGCGCGTTCGAGGGTGCCGGCGTCGAGCCCCCGCAGCGGCCGTTCCCGCGCCTCTCGTACACCGACGCGATGCTGCGCTACGGCACCGACAAGCCGGATCTCCGCTTCGGTCTGGAGATCCAGGACGCGACCGAGGTCACGCGCGACTCCGAGTTCGGCGTCTTCAAGAACGCGCCCTGTGTGCGCTATGTCGTCGTGCCGCGGACCTTCTCGCGCAGCGAGCAGGCACGGCTCGAGGAGCTCGCGAAGGAGTGGGGAGCCAAGGGGCTGGCCAACCTGACCCAGATCTCGAAGTTCCTGTCCGAGCGCGAGCTGCAGGCCTTCGGCGTCGAGGAGGGATCGACCGCCCTCTTCGTGGCCGACGAGGAGCCCGTCGCCGCGCGTGTCCTCGGGCTGCTCCGGCTCCACCTCGGGCACGAGCTCGACCTGATCGACTCGGGCCTCGACGTCTTCCACTGGGTCACCGACTTCCCGCTCTTCGAGCACAGCGAGGAGTTCGGCGGCTGGACGTTCATGCACCATCCCTTCACCGCGCCCGTCCCGGGCGAGGAGGAACGGATCGAGTCCGACCCGGCGCAGGTGCGCGGCCAGCACTACGACCTGATCTGGAACGGGTGGGAGCTCGGCTCCGGCTCGATCCGGATCCACGAGTCGCCGGTGCAGCAGGCCGTCTTCCGCGTGATGGGGATGAGCGAGGAGGAGCAGCAGGACAAGTTCGGCTTCCTCCTCGATGCGCTCCAGATGGGCGCGCCGCCGCACGGCGGGTTCGCGATGGGCATCGACCGGTTCATCGCCCAGCTCGCACGGGAGCCGGACATCCGGCAGGTGACGGCGTTCCCGAAAGTCGCGAGCGGCTCCGATCCGCTCACGGGCGCGCCGACGCCGTACCCCGACTCGGCGCTGCGCGAGCTCGGCATCCGCCTGCTCGAGCCGCCCCAGCCGGAGTAGCTGGGAGGGGGGCCGGCGGAACAGTGGCTGTGCCGCAGGGCCGCTGGGCGCCGCGACTCCTGGCACCCCTGCGACGAGCACCGTCCCACCGGCCCTCCCCGCGCTAAAGTCTCCGTGCTCGGCCCCGTGCGCCGAATCGGGCGCACATGTAGATCCAACGCTACGTGAAAGGGAGCCGGCGTCCCGACGAGGCATTGCCGAAGCGGGCACGGCACCCACCTGGGAGACCAGGATCACATCGTCCGATTCGAACGCCGGGGCCGGGCCTAAGAGGACTTGGCGGAGCAGCGGCTGTGCCGCAGGGCCGCGCTGGGCGCCGCGACTCCTCGCTTCGCTCGTCGGCCGGCTGCGCCGGCTGCTGCGTCCTCGGTCGCGCCGATAGGACACCGCTATCGGCGCTCCCTGCGTCCTTGCCTCGCGACGCCCATCGCACCCCTGCGACGAGCACCGCCCCGCCAAGCCCTCCTCGTCTACGGTGGCTCCATGCGCGAGCTGTTCGGAGACTCGAGCCGGAACGGCGAGTGGGCCGCCGTCCGCCTGCTCGTCGACGGCGACCGGATCGTCGAGGCGGATGCGCCGGGGCTCGACCGCGACGTCGCGGGACTGACGCTGCTCGAGGCCGCCGCCGTCGGCGGCGAGACACTCGCGGCCGATGCGCTCGCGAACGCGCTCGGGCCGGCCTTCCGGGCGAAGCCGTCACCTGGACGTGTGGCCGTCGCCATGAGCGGCGGCGTGGACAGCGCGGTCGCCCTCCTTCGCTCGCTGCCGAACGCCGTCGGCGTGACGCTGCGCCTGTGGCTCGATCCGGATGGCCCGGGCTCCGAGCGCGCCTGCTGCTCGCCCGAGAGCGTGATCGCGGCGCGCGAGGCGTGTCACCGGCTCGGCATCCCGCATGTGACGCTCGATCTGCGCGAGGAGTTCCGCCGCGCGGTCGTGGCCCCCTTCGTGCGCGGCTACGCGCGCGGCCAGACGCCGAACCCGTGCACGCGCTGCAACGGCGGCTTCCGGTTCGCGGAGTTGCTCGCCTTCGCGCGCCGGGCCGGCGCCGAGCGCCTGGCGACCGGCCATTACGCGCGAGTCGTCGAGCGCGACGGCCGGCTCCTGCTCGCTCGCGGCGCCGATTCGGCGAAGGACCAGAGCTACATGCTCGCCGCCCTCGACCCGCGGCACCTGGCGCGTGTCTTCTTCCCGCTCGGCGAGCAGGACAAGGAGGCCACGCGCGCCGAGGCCGAGCGCGCCGGCCTCGCCGCCGCGCGCCGCCCGGAAAGCCAGGAGGCGTGCTTCCTCGCGGGCGGCGACTACCGCGCCTTCCTCGGCCGGCACGGGCTCGAGCCGGAGGAGGGCTCGATCGTCGACGAGCAGGGGAGCGAGCTCGGCCGTCACGACGGCTTCTGGCGTTTCACACCCGGCCAGCGTCGCGGCCTCGGGGTGACCGCGCCCGAGCCGCTGTACGTCCTCGGGACGCGGCCGGCCGGGAACGCGGTCGTCGTCGGCCCCCGCTCCTCGCTTGCACGCACCCACGTGAACGCCCGCGGCCGCCTCTACGCGGAGGCCGAGCGAGTGGAGGCGAAGCTCCGCTACCGCTCGCCCGCCGTGCCGGCCCGCGTCGAGCCGACGACCCGCGGCTTCCGGCTGGAGCTCGACGAGCCGGCCTACGGTGTGGCCGGCGGGCAGGCGGCGGTGCTCTACGACGGCGATGCCGTCGTCGGATATGGGCTGATCACGGCATCGCACTAAGATCGGCCCAGGATGCTGGTCGTGGCATTCACGTGGGGGGACCTCTGGCGGCTCGCTCTCGCCGTCTTCCTCTTCGCGGTCGGCCTCTCCTTCGCGTACCTCCTCGTACGGCTGGCCGGAACCGCCGCGCGGGTTTCGGCGTTCATCCGGGGAGCGGGAGATTCGGTTCTTCCGGTGATCGGCAAGGTCGGAGGCAGTGTGGACCGCGTGAACGGGCAGCTCGACAAGGTGGACCGGGTGACAGACAGCGTCGTGGACGCGGCGGAGAGCGTCGACACGGCCGTCCGTACCGTCACCCTGGCCATCACGCGTCCCGTGCAAAGGGTCTCGGGCTTCGCCGCAGGAGTCAGCTTCGGTGCCGCAGACTTCAAGACGCGCCACGACTGGCGCCATGCGGTGGAGGCGGGGAAGGAGGCCGCGGCCCGCCGCGAGAGCGATCTCGCCGGCGAGCTGCGGGACGCCGGAGCATGACCACCGAGGAGATCCGGCTGGTGATCCCGGCGGAGGAGGACTTCAGGCCGATCGCGCACCTCGTCACCGGTGGGCTCGCGATGCGGCTCGACGTGACGTATGACGACCTCGACGACCTGCAGGTCGGGATCGAGGCGCTGCTCGCACTGCGTGACGACGCGGAGGACCTCGTCGTCTCCCTCTTCGCCGACGACGGTGTGCTGCACGCGTCGCTCGGCCCGTTCCCGCCGGAGAAGGTGCACGCGGGCGAGTCGCACGGCGGTCTCGACCTGCGGCGCGTCCTCGAGACCGTCTGCGACACGCACGAGGTCGAGGAGCGCGACGGCGGCGCCTGGGTCGAGCTCACCAAGCGGATGGCCACCGCGGGGACGAGCGGATGACGCGGATCGACGACAAGATCCTCCTCCGCCGCTATCACGAGGACGGAGACCTCCAGGCGCGCGAGAAGCTGATCGAGCAGTACATGTCGCTCGTCCGCTCGCTCGCGCGGCGCTACTCGTACCGCGGGGAGCAGCTCGAGGACCTCGTCCAGATCGGCGCGATCGGGCTGATCAAGGCGATCGACCGCTTCGATCTCGAGCGCGGCGTCGAGCTGACCACGTACGCGACGCCGAACATCATCGGCGAGATCAAGCGGCACTTCCGGGACAAGGGCTGGTCGGTGCGCGTGCCGCGCGGCCTGCAGGAGCTCAACGTCCAGCTCTCGCGGCTCGTCGAGCAGCTCACCGTCCAGCTGAGCCGTTCTCCGACGATCCCGGAGCTCGCGAAGGCCGCCGGCGTCGAGGAGGAGGCAGTGCTCGAGGCACTCGAGTCGGGCCGCGCCTACACGTCCCTCTCGCTGTCCGTGGGGGGCGGGGGAGGCGAGGACGACGATCTCGACCCGCTCGAGTCACTCGGCACCGAGGAGCACCAGTACGAGGTCTCGGAGGATCGCGCGGTGCTCGCGCCCGGCTTCAAGGTCCTGGACGAGCGGGAGCGGAAGATCCTCCAGCTTCGCTTCTTCGAAGGGTTGACGCAGTCGCAGATCGCCCAGCAGGTCGGGATCTCGCAGATGCACGTCTCCCGCCTGATCCGGCGCTCGCTCGAGAAGATCCGCGAGACGATCGCCGAGGACGAGGAGTCCCTGACCCGCTAGGAGTCAGGCGAGAGGACGCTGGGCCAGGCCAGCGTGACAGGCCGAAGCTGCTTACTGGTGTAGCCAGTAGGTGTGCTGAGGCGGGTGGCCGTTGTGGGTCAGAACGAGGGCCGCGACGACGATCCCCACGAGAACCACGGCCCCAACTATCAGGCCCCGAACTTTGTACCTCGGCATCCGAAGTAGCCCGTGCATGGTCCAGACGATAGGACAAGCAGCGCCTCAGGGGTCATTCCGGAACACTGGCCCAAGCCAGTGCTAGCAAGGTCAGCCGACGAGGCGACCGCAGAGCTCGCACATGACCGCGTACTTCTTCACGCCCGCCGGAGTGACGGCGATCTGACGCCGCACCGGCCGGTGACGGCAGAGGTTCACCGGCGGCAGGAGGCGCCGCAGCGGCGGCAGATCCGGAAGGTGGCGAACGGCACCACCAAGGGCGGGACACCCCGCCTCGTGCTCACGCCAGACGTCGTTCACGGGCTGGCTCGTAATCGCGACCCAACCGCACGCTTCGCAGGAGACCTCGATCACGCTTCCAGGGTACGCATGGGGCTAGCGACCGTCCTGATCCGGCTCGTGCTTCAGGAGGCGTTCCGGCCGCGTGTCAGCAGCCGTGGACCAGGCGCGGCTTCGCCCCGCCGACGGGCACTCGCCACAGGCCGCTCGGACAGTTCGAGTGGGTCGGCGCCCGCCAGACCGCCAGCAGCTGCCGCGAATCCGGCGACCAGACGACGCTCGACGCGTCATACGGGAGCTGAAGCTTCAGCAGCCTGCGCACCTTTCCCGTCGTGACGTCGATGACGGCGAGCCTCCCCTGCGAGTCCGGGAAGGCGATCCACCGGCCGTTCGGGGACCAGCCGAAGACGGTGCCGGGGCCGTTGCGCAGGAGCGTCGTGCTCGCACCGCCCTGCGGCGCCACGAGCCGCCACGCGAACCGAGCCGACCTGGTGGGGGCGAGGTAGGCGATTCGATCGCCGGCGGGCGACCAGAGCGGTTCCTCGCCGTGCAGCTCCAGCCGCTGGAGGTGGCTTCCGTCGGCGTCGGCGGTCCAGATCGAAGGCCCCGGGCCGGAGTCCTTCGCGGGGTTGCGGGTGAAGACGACCTGCGTCCCGTCGGGTGACAGGCTCGGGTCGGTGTTGTTGACCTTCGTACCGCCGACCACGCCCACGACGGCGCCCGACGGAACGCCGACGACCTTGACCGGCCCGGAGCAGTGAGTGCAGCTCAGGGGCGAGGCCCCGCTGGCGACGCGATCACCGCCCGTGTCGGTGGAGAACGGAACAGGGCCGGTCTTGGTGAGGAGCTTCGGCTTCCGGCCGATCGAGACCGTGAAGATCCCCAGGTCGCTGGCCGAGAGGAGCAGCGTCGGCGCGACCCAGTCGAGCCTTCCCGGTGGGTCGCCAAACGCGTTGGAGCAGTGCTCGCTGCAGACCGTGTTGACGAGTCGGTGGAGATGCTTCCCGTCCGCATCCGAGATGCAGATCGCCCGCAGGATGTTGTAGCTCCCGACAGCATGGTGATTGGGCGGCAAGGGCCAGCGGAAGCCGTACCAGGCGATCTGCGTCCCGTCTGGAGACCAGGTTGGAGCTGTCGCTTTCCCACACGGCGAAACCGTCCCCTGCGCCGGCACACCGCGGGCGCTTCCGCAGCCGAAGACGACCGCGATCGCGAGCGCGATACCGACTACTGCCACCGAGCGGCCGAACCGGATCATGGCCGGGTAAGAGTAGATCTCCATACCAACGAGGGACCAACGCCGGCCCCCGCGGCCCGGTTGATTCTTAGGCGCCTTGCTTCGTGCGGAGGAGCTCTCGGAGCGAGTCGATCCGTCCGTGCAGCTCGCGACGCTCGTCGGAGACCTCTCGCTCACGCTCCCTCGTCGACGAGGTCTCGAACCCGAAGTCGATCTGGTGCTGCAGGTGGCCGCGCATTAGCGAGAGTCGCGCCGCCTCGGCCTCGAGGACGGCCAGCTCCCCGCGGAGCTCCTCGACGGTGGGATTCTCCATGCAGCCTCTATCGGCAGATGCCTCGTTCGCGCTGAACCTGGGTCGTGATGCGAACTACCTGCCGGCGAGATCAGCGGCGTCCGCGGCGGGAACGCTGGCGGGGCTGCGAGCGTCGGAGCGCGTCGAGCTCCCCGAGGGCCGCTCCCGCGCCGCGGGCCACCGTTGTCAGCGGCTCGGGATCGCGGTTCACGGGAAGCCCCGTCTCGCCGCGTATGAGCTCGGCGAAGCCCGGTAGCAGCGCGCCGCCGCCGACGAGCATCACGCCGTGATCGGCGATGTCCGATGCCAGCTGCGCAGGCGTCTGCTCGAGCAGCTCCTTGAGTGCCGAGACGATCCGCGACAGCGGTCGCTGGAGTGCCTGGAGCACCTCGTCCTCGCCGAGGGTGATCCGGGCGAGCATCCCGGTCGACATGTAGCGGCCGGCGACCTCCGTCTCGGCCACCGCGGCGTGGCCCTCGAGCGCGCTCCCGATCTCCAACTTCACCCGCTCGGCCTGCTCGTGACCGACGAGCAGCCGGTGCTGGTCCTGGACGAAGCGCACGATCGCGTCGTCGAGGTCGTAGCCCCCTACCGGTAGCGACCTCGAGACGACGATCCCCCCGAGTGCGATCACGGCCATCTCGCTCGTCCCACCGCCGACGTCGAGGATGAGGGAGGCGACGGCCTCCTCGACGGGAAGCTCGGCACCGATCGCGCCGGCCATTGCCTCCTCGATCAGATGCGCCTCCCGCGCCCCCGCCGAGAGCGTTGCCTCGACGACAGCGTCCCGCTCGACCGGCGTCAGCCCGCTCGGGACGCAGACGATCACCGCGCGCCGGAGCCCGCTGCCTCCGACCCGGCGGACGAAGTGCCCCAGCATCTGCTCGGTCGTCTCGAAATCGGCGATCACGCCGTGGCGCAGCGGCCGGGTCGCGACGATCGTCGCGGGCGTGCGACCGAGCATCTGCCGCGCCTTCTCGCCGACGGCGTAGACCTGGCCCGACTGCTGGTCCATGGCCACGACGGAGGGCTCGAACAGGACGATGCCCTCTCCCCGGCGGAAGACGACGGTGTTCGCAGTCCCGAGATCAACGGCAAGGTCGGTCCCGGCTGCGAACGACGGCAATCTCATGCGCACTTCTCCACGGCGACCCCGCAACGCCGGTACCGGCGCCGCGGCAGGAACCGTAGCTACGGGTGGGAGAACCCGAGATCGAGGAGCCGTCTCGCGTCCGCGTACAGGTTCGGCGAGTCGAGGACGACCGCGATCAGTCTCCGTCCGTGCCGGGTCGCCGAGGCGACGAGGCACCAGCCCGCCTCGTGCGTGTAGCCGGTCTTGACGCCGTTCGCGCCGGAGAAGGCGTGCAGGAGGAAGTTGTTGTTGACGTAGATCTTCGAGTTGGTGGGCGCCGCCCACCGCACCTGGACGCGCTTCGTCCGCACGAGCGCGTCGAAGCGCGGGTTCCGGAACGCGTAGCGGGTCAGCGCGGCGACGTCCCACGGCGTCGAGTAGTTGCCTCGGTCGCGGATCCCGCTCGGGCTCGTGTAGTGCGTGTCGCGCAGCCCGAGCTTCTGCGCCTCCTCGTTCATCTGGCGGAGGAACGCGTGCACCGAGCCGGCGCTCGAGATCGCGAGCTGGTTCGCGTCGTCGTTCCCGGAATAGAGCAGCAGCGAGTAGAAGAGCTTCCACGCCTTGACGTGCTCACCCGTGCGGAGCCCTTCACGCACGAGCGGCACGCGCGTGACCGAGCGCGCGACGGTGACGGTGCTGCGCCACGGCACCTCGTGCAGGGCCAGGGTCGCGGTCATGATCTTCGTCAGCGACGCGATCTTCCGCCGCTCGTGCGGCCGCTCTGCCCAGAGGACGCGTCCGGTCTCGGCGTCGACGAGGATCGCGGCCGGCGCGCGCACGCGGACGTGCGCGCCTACGAGGAGCGGCGTCCCGTAGAGGAGGCGCTCCGGTCGCTGCGGTGAGAGCTGCGGGTGCGAGACGGTCGACGCCGCAGTCGTCTGCGGCTGGTTCGACGCGAAGGCCGGACGCTGTCCCGCCGTCGCCTCGTGCCGCCCGAACCAGACGCCGGAACCGGCGGCAGCCAGCAGGACGATCAGGAGCAGCGTGACCCTCCCGGCGCGGTAGCGGCGCCTGCGGCGCCGCGGTGCGACCGGCGTCAAGACCTCGAGCGGCACGGTCCGAGGGTAACGACCTCGGCGGCGGGCCTCCAGTGCACCACTCCTAGAATGGCCGCATGCGCACGACGGCGGAGCTACGGGAGGGGTTCCAGGCTTTCTTCGAGGAGAAGGGCCACCTGAGATGCCCGTCCGCTCCGCTCATCCCGCGTGCCGACGACCGCTCGACGCTCTATACGAGCGCCGGCATGCAGCCCCAGATGCCGTACTTCCTGGGACGCGAGGCGCCTCCGGCGCCGCTGACGACGACCTGCCAGAAGGTGTTCCGCACCCCCGACATCGACGAGGTCGGTCTCGACACGTTCCACCTCACCTTCTTCGAGATGCTCGGCAACTTCTCGTTCGGCCGGTACTTCAAGGAGGGCGCGATCGAGTACGCGACCGAGTTCATGCAGGAGCGGCTGAAGCTCGACTGGGACCGCGTCTGGATCAGCGTGCACGCCGGCGACCCGGGTCTCGGGCTCGGCCCCGACGAGGAGGCGATCGGGCTCTGGGAGGCGATCGGCATGGCGTCGGAGCGGATCGTGCCGCTGCCCTCGTCCGAGAACTTCTGGTCGGTGGGCGGCCCCGGCCCGTGCGGCCCCGACTCCGAGATGTACTGGGACTGGGGCGAGGAGGTCGGCTGCGGCACCGAAGACTGCAAGCCCGGCTGCACGCGCTGCGAGCGCTTCCTCGAGTTCGGGAACCTCGTCTTCATGTCCTACGAGCTCCACGGCGACGGCACGCTCACCGAGCTGCCGAGCAAGAACATCGACACCGGCTGGGGGCTCGAGCGCGTGGCGCGCGTCGTGCAGGACGTCGCATCCGTCTACGACACGGACGGCTACCAGCTGATCATGCACTGGGTCGCCGAGCAATCCGGGGTCGCCTACGGCGAGACCCTCGACGCGACGAAGGCGCATCGCGTTCTCGCCGACCACGGCCGTGGCATGACGTTCATCACCGCCGAGGGCGTGGCGCCGTCGAACGAGGGACGCGGGTACGTCCTGCGCCGCGTCGTCCGGCGCGCCGTCCAGCACGGGCTCCGCATCGGCATGAGCTCGCCGTTCCTGCCCGGCCTCGCCGACGTCGTGATCGAGCAGATGGGGCCGGCTTACCCCGAGCTCGTCGAGCACCGCGAGGAGATCCAGCGCGTCCTCGCCGCGGAGGAGGAGCGGTTCGGCGAGACGCTCGAGCGTGGGATGGCGATCTTCGAGGAGGCCGCCGCCAAGGGTGAGATCACCGGGGACGACGCCTTCGAGCTGCAGGCGACGTACGGGTTCCCCATCGAGCTGACGCAGGAGCTTGCCCGCGAGCGCGGCCTCGGCGTGAACGAGGAGGAGTACACGCGGCTGATGGAGGAGCACCGCGAGATCTCACGGCAGGGCGGCACCGGTCGCTACGAGCCGCGTCTCTCCGGCAGTCCGCGAACCGAGTTCGTCGGCTACGAGCAGGTCGACGTCCGGACCGCGATCACGGCGTACGCCGACCTCGGCGAGGGCTACTTCCAGGCCAAGCTCGCCGAGTCGCCGTTCTACCCGGCGGGCGGCGGTCAGGTCACCGATGCGGGCTCGATCGAGAAGGACGACGGCTCGCGCGCCGAGCTCGTCGAGGCCCTGCGCCTCGAGAACGACCAGGAGCTCGTATTTCAGGGCACCGGATTCGCGGAGGGCGACCGGGTGCGCGCCGTCGTCGCGTGGAACGTCCGCTATCCCACGATGGCCAATCACACCGCCACGCACCTCCTCCACAAGGTGCTGCAGGAGGTGCTCGGCGACCACGTCCGCCAGGCCGGCTCGGCCGTGCGGCCCGACAAGCTCCGGTTCGACTTCACGCATCCGTCGCCGCTCACGCCGGAGGAGCGCGCGGAGGTCGAGCAGCGGGTGAACGAGCATGTGTTCGCCAACCGGCCGGTGCGGATCTTCGAGACACCGCTCTCCGAGGCGCGCAACCTCGGTGCCACGATGCTCTTCGGGGAGAAGTACGGCGACGTCGTGCGTGTCGTCGACGTCGACGGCTGGTCGATCGAGCTTTGCGGCGGCACGCACGTCCGCTCGACCGCGGAAATCGGGCCGTTCGCGGTCCTCTCCGAGAGCTCGGTCGGCGCCGGCTCGCGCCGGATCGAGGCGGTGACTGCCGGCGAGGCGTTCGCGCTGCTCCACGAGCAGGCGCGAGAGGCCGATGTGCTGCGCGGGGAGCTCGAGCGGGCACGCAAGGAGTCGAAGCGGCCGCAGCAAGCCGAGCAGGCGGAGATCGTCTCCCAGGACGAGGAGGGCGGCGTCGTTCTCATCGAGGTGAAGAGCCTCAGGGGCGGCCCGCTTCGGGACTTCTCCGACCGGATCCGCCAGCAGGAGAAGGCGGACGGCGCAATCGTCGCGTCGCGTGACGACGGCCGGGTGTTCCTCGTCGTCAACTTCGACGAGTCGCTCGTCGCGCGCGGGCTCGATGCCGTGCACGTCGTGCACGAGCTCGGCAAGCACATCGGCGGGGGCGGGGGCGGCAAGCCGACGCTCGCGGAGGCAGGCGGGAAGAACCCCGACGGCATCGCCGATGCGCTCGCCGCCGCGAAGGAGCTCGTCGCGCCGTAAAGATGCCCGCGTGAAGGTGATGGCGTTGGACTACGGCTCCGCGCGGACCGGAGTCGCGGTCTCGGACCCGACGGGGGCGCTCGCGCGGCCGCTCGGCGTCGTCGAGCGTGCGGCCGGCGAGAGCGGGCTCGCCGAGCTGGCACGGCTCGTGCGCGAGCAGGAGGCCGAGCGCGTCGTCGTCGGCCTACCGCTGACGCTGCGCGGCACGCACGGGGAGCAGGCCGCCGAGACCGAGCGGTTCGTCGAGGAGCTCCGCCGCGTGCTCGACGTCCCGGTCGAGCTCTACGACGAGCGCTTCACGACCGATCTCGCTCAACGGTCGGCCGGCACCGCGCCCGAGGACGCGCTCGCCGCCGCCCATCTCCTTTCGAGCTACCTCGACTGGTGCGCAGCGCGCTCGTAGGCATCTGCGCCGTGCTGGTCGCGGCGGGTGCCGCGGGCTGCGGCGGGTCGGGCGCCGACGCGCCGCCAACTACCACCAATCGACAGCTGCGGCAGTTCCGCGTCGTGTTCCCCGAAGGGTTCACGCGCGTCCAGATGGCGGAGCGTGTGCAGGTCGTCGCGAAGATCGCCACGAAGGAGAGCCACCGCAAGGTGAGGCTCTCGGGAAAGACGTATCTGGCCGCGACCGCGCGTCCTCGCTCGATCCCCGGCTTCGGCGCCAAGAAGCTGCCGCTCGAGGGCTTCCTCTTTCCCGACACCTACAACTTCGATCGCGCCTCGACCTCGTCCCAGCTGATCGACGCACAGCTTCAGGAGCTCGCCGGGAAGTGGCGGACGGTGAACCTCTCCTACGCGCGAAGCAAGAACCTCACGCCGTACGACGTGCTGACGATCGCGTCCATGATCGAGGGGGAGGTGCAGGTGCCGAGCGAGCGGAAGCTCGTCTCGGCGGTCATCTACAACCGGCTGCACGACCGGATGGCGCTCGGCATCGACGCCACGCTCCGCTACGGGCTGCACATCCCACCGACCCAGTCGCTGACGGACTCGGAGATCCACAGCGACAATCCCTACAACACGCGGTTCACGCCGGGCCTGCCTCCGACGCCGATCGACAATCCGGGACTCGCCGCAATCCAGGCGGCTGCGCATCCCGCGCACGTCGACTATCTCTACTTCGTCCGCAAGCCGGACCACAAGCACCACTACTTCACCAACAACGCTCAGGACTTCCAGCAGCACGAGGCCGCCTACGGGTACTGAGGTCGTATTGCTGGGTCATCCGGTGGCGCACTCGCTCTCGCCCCGGATGCAGAACGCGGCCTTCGCAGCGGCCGGTCTCGACTGGGAGTACGTCCTGCGCGACGTCCTGCGGGAGGAGCTCGAGGCGGCGCTGCGCGAGGTCGAGCACGGGAACGTCACGGCGCCGTACAAGCTCGAGGCCGCGCGGGCCCTCGGCAGCGAGCTGCCGTCCGTGAACACGATCGTGCGGGGACGCGGCTTCTCGACCGACGCCGCGGTTCTCGAGCAAGTAACAGACTGTTACAAGCCTGCGATCGTGGGGGATGGCGGGGCGGCGGCGGCATTCCGACACGCGCTGCCGGAGGCGCGCGTCTTCTCGCGGCGCGGCGAGTGGCCGCCCGAGGTGAGCGGCGCCGATCTCGTGATCAACGCGACGCCGGTGCGGGACGAGCTGCTTTTCGAGCTGGGACCGGGGCAGACGCTGGTCGACCTCCCGTATCCACGCACCGTGACGGCCGAGAGAGCGGCCGCAGCCGGCGCGCGCGTCCTCGACGGGCTCGAGGTGCTCGTGGCGCAGGGAGCCGCAAGC
The DNA here is from genome assembly GCA_963748755.1 of uncultured Actinomycetes bacterium. GTDB lineage: Bacteria > Actinomycetota > Thermoleophilia > Gaiellales > Gaiellaceae > Palsa-739. The sequence goes on along the minus strand of CAVVKA010000002.1, from coordinate 5,494 downwards.
TTCGAGCTGTGGACCGAGCGTCCGGCGCCGGTCGATGCGATGCGGCGCGCCGTCGGCTTGACCTGACGCGCTACGGGGCATAGAACGAGCACGATGCGCCGCTGCAGAGCATGCGGGGGAGGGGTGGAGGACGAGTTCCGCTTCTGTCCGCACTGCGGAAAGTCGCAACGGACGAAGATCGTCGAGTACTTCCAGGGCCATCCCGACGTGGGCGACGGCGGCCTCCGGGTCTCCGTCTATCTGACCGAGCCGCGGCACGCCCGGCTCAGCGTCTGGCGGGGCGAGGAGGCGCAGGCCGCGATCTCGCTCGACCCCCGTGAGTCGAGCCGGCTCGGCCGCTTCCTCCTCACGGCAGGGCCGCGCGGCCACCGGAGCCTCGTCTCGCGGGTGCTCGCCCGCCTCTAGGGCACTACGCTCTTCGCCATGACGCTCGAGCTCGCGACCGCGGGAGAGTCGCACGGCCCGGCGCTCGTCGCAATCGTCTCGGGCCTGCCGGCGGGCCTCGTCCTCGAGAGGGCGGCGATCGACGCCGACCTGCGGCGGCGCCAGCAGGGCTATGGCCGCTCCCCGCGCCAGCAGATCGAGGCCGACGAGGTGGAGGTGCTCGCGGGCCTTCGCCATGGCCGCACGCTCGGCACGCCGCTCGCGCTCGTCGTCCGAAACCGCGACCACAAGAACTGGACGTGGGGAATGAGTCCATGGCGGCCCCAGGGCGAGCCGGAAGGGAAGGGCACGAAGCCGGTCACGCTCCCGCGGCCCGGCCACGCGGATCTCGCCGGCGCTCAGAAGCATGGCCTCGCCGACGTTCGCGACGTGCTCGAGCGCGCGTCGGCACGGCACACCGCCGTCTACGTGGCCGCGGGCGCCGTGGCGAAGGCGCTCCTCCACGAGATCGGCGTCGCGGTGGCGGGAGTGGCGCTCCCCGAGGCGGGGGCGGATCCGACCGCCGTCGACGAGGCGCGGAAGGAGCAGGACACACTCGGCGGCCGGGTCGAGGTGAGGGCGCGCGCCGTCCCGCCGGGCCTGGGCTCGTATGCGCGGCGCAAGGACCGGCTCGACGCGCGGCTGGCCGCTGCGCTGATGGGGATTCAGGCGGTGAAGGGAGTCGAGATCGGCGATGGCTTCGCGCTCGCTGGGCTGCGCGGCTCGGCGGCGCACGACGAGATCGCGCGCGACGAGCGCGGCCTCCACCGGCAGACGAACCGCGCAGGTGGGATCGAGGGCGGCGTCTCGAACGGGGAGGAGGTCGTCGTCCGTGCCGCGATGAAGCCGCTGCCGACGCTCATGCGCCCGCTTCGCTCCGTCGATCTGGAGACGGGCGAGCCCGCCGACGCGCTCGTCGAGCGCAGTGACGTATCGGCGGTCGAGGCGCTCGCAGTCGTGGCAGAGGCCGCGGTTGCGTGGGAGCTCGCGCGCGCCGCACGCGAGAAGTTCGGCGGCGACGCGCTCGGCGACTTCGTGGCCGCCTGGCGCGCGTATCTGGAGCGAATCGACTGGGCCCCCCGCTAGACAAGCACCTCGCGCTCGTCGGCTTCATGGGCGCCGGCAAGACGACGATCGCCCGGACGCTCGGGCCGCCGCACGTCGAGACCGACGACGACGTCCCGCTCGAGCTGTTCGAGGAGGGCGAGCCCGCATTCCGGGCGCGGGAGGCCGAGGTTCTCCGCGACGTGCTCCAGCGCACGGAGCCGGTCGTCGTCGACCTGGGAGGCGGCGCCGTCACGACGCCCCAGGTGCGCGAGCTGCTGCAGCAGCAGGCGACCGTCGTCTGGCTCGACGTCGACGTCGAGGTGGCGTGGAAGCGCGTCGAGGGGAGCGACCGACCGCTGGCCCGGAGCTACGAGGACTTCAAGCGGCTCTACGACGAGCGCCGGCCGATCTACGCGGAGGTCGCAGACATCGTCGCCCGTGATCGAGACGACGTCGTCCTCGCGGCCGCCGGCATCCACATCGAGCGCGGCGCGCTGCAGCGGCTCGCCGAGCTCGTTCCCGGGGATGGCGCCGTCGCGCTCGTCTCCGATCCGCACGTCGCCGGCATCCACGGCATGGACGCCCAGCTCGCACTCGGGACGCGCCTCGCGGAGACCCACGAGCTCCCCTCGGGCGAGGAGGCCAAGACGCTCGCGGCGCTCGACCGCCTCTGGCAGGACCTGCGTCTCGACCGGAGCGGGACGATCGTGGCGCTCGGCGGCGGCTGCACGACCGATGCGGCCGGCTTCGCAGCGGCGACGTATCTGCGCGGCATCGCGTGGACGCCCGTGCCGACGAGCCTCGTCGCGCAGGTGGACGCCGCGATCGGCGGCAAGACGGCGATCGACCTGCCACAGGGCAAGAACCTCGTGGGCGCCTTCCACTGGCCGGCACGAACGGTGATCGATCCGGCATTGCTCGAGACGCTGCCCGAGCCGCAGCGCCTCGAGGGGATGGCCGAGGTCGTGAAGACGGGTCTCCTCGCCGGCGAGCCGCTCTGGGAGCTCCCCGACGACGAGCTCGTCCGCCGCTGCGCCGCGTTCAAGGCGTCCGTGTGCCTGCGCGATCCCTACGAGCGAGGCGAGCGGGCGATCCTCAACCTCGGTCACACGTTCGCGCACGGCCTCGAGGCGGCGGCCGGCTACGAGGGCCTGACTCACGGTCGTGCTGTCGCGCTGGGCCTCCTGGCCGCGCTGCGCCTCTCCGGCCGAGATACGAGCGTGGTCGAGGAGGTGCTGCGTCCCCAGCCCGTGCGGGTCGACCGGGAGCGCGCGTGGGAGGCGATGCACCGGGACAAGAAGGCGCGCGGGGGAGAGCTCCGTCTCGTCCTACTCGGGGACGGCGGCCCGCGCTGGGGCGTTGCCGTACCGGAGGCTGACGTGCGGCGTGAACTCGATAGGTTGATCGCATGAGGGTCCTGGTCCTGAACGGCGTCAACCTGGACATCCTCGGGCGCCGGGACCCGAAGCTCTACGGAGGCCTGACGATCGCGGAGCTCGAGAGCCGCATCTACGAATGGGCGCGACAGCTCGAGCTGACGGTGCAGTGCCGCCAGACGAACGACGAGGGCGAGTTCGTGAAGTGGTGCCACGACGCGTACGACACCGTCGACGCGATCGTCGTCAACGCGGCTGCGTGGACGCACTACTCGTGGGCGATCCACGACGCGCTCGAGCCGCTCACGATCCCGATCGTCGAGGTGCATCTGTCGAACGTCGACGGGCGGGAGGAGTGGCGGAAGAAGTCCGTCGTCTCCGACCTAGTCGCAGCACGCTTCGTCGGCCACGGCCCCGACGGCTACAAGATGGCACTCGAGCATCTGAAGGAGAAAAGCCAATGAGCGGCAGGATCGACCGTCTACGCGAGCTCCTCGAGGAGCCGCTACTGATCACGAACCCGGTCAACGTCCTCTACCTGACCGGCCTCGACAGCTCGAACGTCGCCCTGCTCGTCGAGCCGGACCGGGCGCGCCTCTTCACCGACTTCCGCTACATCGAGAGCGCGCAGGCCGTCGAGGGCGTCGAGGCGGTGCAGACCAAGCGCTCGCTCATCGCCTGGGTCGCGGACGAGCTCGAAGGCCGGTTCGGCTTCGAGGCGAACGTGCTCCCGTGGTCTTTCGCCGAGCAGCTGCGGGACGGTGGGCTCGAGCTCGTGCCGCGCCAGGGGTTGGTCGAGCAGCTGCGCGCCGTCAAGGACGAGAGCGAGCTCGAGTCGTTCCGGCGCGCCTGCGCGATCACCGACCGGATGTTCGAGCGGCTCGTGAGCGAGGTGCCGTTCGTCGGCCGCCGGGAGCGCGACGTGGCCTGGGACATCACGAGGCTCTACCACGAGGAAGGTGCCGAGGCGGAGGCCTTCGAGGCGATCGTCGGCTCCGGGCCGACCGGAGCGCGGCCGCATGCGCGCGCCGGCGACCGGGTCATCGAGGCCGGCGAGCTCGTCGTGATCGACACGGGCTGCCTCGTCGACGGCTACGCCTCCGACTACACGCGGACGCTCGCCACCGGCGAGCTCGATGCCGAGATGCGGGAGGCGTACGACGTGGTCCGCTCCGCCCAGCAGGCGGGGCTCGACGCGATTCGCGCAGGCGCCGAGGGCGTCGCCGTCGACGCGACCGCGCGCGGCGTCATCGAGGCCAGCGACTTCGCTGGCACCTTCGGGCACGGCCTCGGGCACGGCCTCGGCCTCGACGTGCACGAGGCGCCGCGACTCTCGAGCGAGAGCTCGGACACGCTCGCGGCCGGCAACGTCGTCACCGTCGAGCCGGGCGTCTACCTCGCCGGCCGCTTCGGGATCCGGATCGAGGACGACGTGATCGTGACGGAGGGCGGGATGGAGAATCCCGTCCGCTTCACGAAGGAGCTGACCCAGGTCACGTAGCTACCATCGTGCGCCGTGGCCGAGACGGTCGACACGAACAGCTTCAAGAACGGGATGCACATCGAGCTCGACGGCAAGGTCTGGCGGATCGTCGAGTTCCAGCACGTCAAGCCGGGCAAGGGCGGCGCGTTCGTCCGGACGAAGCTGAAGAGCCTCGACGCAGGCGCTGTCGTCGACCGCACGTTCCGTGCCGGCGAGAAGTTCCCGCGGGTGCACACCGAGACGAAGAACGTCCAGTACCTGTACGACGACGGCTCCGACGTGCACTTCATGGACTCGGAGACGTACGAGCAGTTCGCCGTCCCGCACTCGGACCTCGAGGACGAGCTTCCGTTCATGCAGCCGAACGCGACGGTTCAGGTGCTCGCCGTCAACGGGAAGCCGTCGGGCGTGCAGATGCCGGCGTCGGTGGAGCTGACCGTCGTCGAGACGGAGCCCGGCGTGAAGGGCGACACGGTCTCGAACGTGACGAAGCCTGCGACGCTCGAGACGGGCGGCGTGGTCCAGGTGCCGCTCTTCGTCAACGTCGGCGACCGCCTCAAGGTCGACCCGCGCGAGAAGCGCTACATCTCGCGCGCGTAGGCCCGGTGTGAGCGCACTCGCGCGCGACCTCGACCGGATCGCGGCTGACACCGGGTTCTCCGGGGTGGTCCGGGTCGACGACCGCGACGACATCGAGGTCGTCCGCGCCTATGGTCTCGCCGACCGCGCGCATGCACTTCCGAACGGGCCGGACACACAGTTCGGCATCGCGAGTGGCACGAAAGGGCTGACCGCGCTCGTGGTCATGCGCCTCGTCGAGGAGGGAGCCCTCAGCCTCTCGACGCCGGCGCGTTCGGTTCTCGGCGACGATCTCCCGCAGGTCGACGAGCGCGTCACGGTCGAGCACCTGCTGGCGCACCGGTCGGGGATCGGCGACTACCTCGACGAGGAGCTCGATCTGGACCTGTCGGAGTACCTCCTACCCGTGCCGGCGCAGCAGCTCGCGACGACGGAGGCATATCTCGACGTCCTCGACAGGCATCCGGCGAAGTTCGCGCCCGGCGAGCGCTTCGCCTACTGCAACAGCGGCTACGTCCTGCTCGCCCTGATCGCGGAGCGGACGGGGGCCGCGCCCTTCCACGACCTCGTTCGCGATCTCGTCTGC
>CAVVKA010000001.1:0-198072 GCA_963748755.1 uncultured Actinomycetes bacterium | reverse complement strand
GAGCTGCGGCAGCCGCTCGGGCTCGAGGCCGAGCGTCGCGAGCAGCTCCTCGTCCCAGTCGCGTGTCGTGAGGTCCAGCAGGCCGGAAGTCGAGGCCATCGAGAGGCTCGTCTCGGTCGAGCCGCGGAGGTAGTCGGCGAAGGAGACGAACCGGGCCGCGCGGCGAAAGGTCTCGGGCTGGGTCTCGGCGAGCCACGCGAGCTTCGCCGGCCAGAACGACGGATGGAGGAAGGCGCCGGTGCGCGCGTGCACGGCCTCGGCGTCGAGCCTCCGCGCGAGCCACTGTGCGGCGCCGGCGCTGCGCGTGTCGCGCCAGCCGAGGATCGGCGTGAGTGCGCTTCCGCCCTCGTCGACCGCGACCAGGCTGTGCGCGAAGCAGGAGGTCGCGTCCGGCTCGTCGCTACCGAGCACGCGCCGGACGGCCCCAGCGACCTCGGCAGGATCGTCGGTCTCGTACTCCTCCTGCCGCAGCTCGCCGGCCGCCTCGCCGCGCTCGTCGTACCGCTGTGCGCGTACCGAGGAGGTGCCGACGTCCAGCGCGAGGACGGTCATAGCGGCTCCAGCAGCAGCTCGCGGGCGCGGCGCGTCTTCTCGGTCTGGGGCGCGAGTGCTAGCGCCTCCGCGGCGAGCGTGCGCATCGCCTGGAGGTCGAGGGCGCGGATTGCCGCGTCGATCCGCTCGGCGAGGCGCTCGGGCTTGACGGCGAGCGGCTCGAGCCGCGCCGGCAAGCGCTTCCAGCCTGGCTCCCAGGTCTCGTTGAGCGCGAACACGACCTGGAGAAGCCGCTGGGCGTCGTCGACGAGTCGCTCGGCGAGCACGAGCGAGTCGCCGGGACGGAGCAACGAGGTCTGTGAGCGAATGGGTTCGATCCAGGTGTCTGCGACGTCGTCGACGATCGCCGCCGCGAGCCCTTCGGGATAGGACGCGAGCCGAGCGCACCAGCCGGGGTGGCGGTCGCCGCGCAGCGGGATCCCGTTGACGATCGCTTCGGCGGTGCGCAGCCGCTGGTGGTCGACGAACTTCCCGGCGGCGAGGCCGGCGACTCGCTCCTCGACGTACGCAGGCGTCCACCAGACGAGCTCCACATATTCGCCCTCGAACATGCCCCCGAACCAGTGCGCGCCCTCGATACCGGACCACCACGTCTGAAGCTCGTCGAGCGGGAGGTTTTCCGGAAGCGTCTCGCTGATCACGAGCAGCTCGACGTCCGAGAGCTCGTCCGCCGTCTCGCGGGAGGTGGAGCCGGTGAGAACGACGTCCTCGGCGTGCCCCGGGAGAAGCGTCGCGACGCGCTCCGCGACGGCGTGGAGCCGCGCGCTGCGCTCGTTCACCGCAGCGCCTCGAGGGCGTCGGCGAGCCACGCTCGCGCGCGGTCCACGTTCGGTCCGCTCGGAGCGAGCCGAACCGCCTCGAGCTGGAGCTCGGTCATCAGCCGCAGTGCGGTGCGAGGGTCAGGCTCGGCGAGCGCCGCGTCGATCCGCGCCGCAAGGCGCTCGGGCTTGACTGCGAGCGGGTCCACACGCGCCGCGAGGCGCTTCGCGGTCGGCTGCGGGACGCGGTTGAGCGCGAAGACGATCGCCAGGACGCGCTGCGCCGCGTCCACCAGCCACGCCATGCGCGCCAGCGCCGCGTCGTCGCCGCGGGCGATCGTCAGCAGGCCGGCGGGAGCGAAGCCGCCCCAGCGCTCGGCGGCCTTCTCCACCCGCTCCGCGACGAGCGCGTCGGGAAAGTCGGCGAGCCGCGCCTGCCAGTCGGCGAGCAACCCGCTCGTCCGCAGCGCCACCCCGTTGGCGAGCGCCTCCGCCGAGCCGCCGGTCGCATAGAGCTCCTCGGCGAGCTCGCGCGACCACCAGACGGTCTCGACCGCTTCTCCGTCGAGATACCCGAAGACGCGCCGCGTGGGAGTCGACGGGTCGCCCCAGCTGTCCCGCTGCTCGAGGCCGGCGCGGCGTGCGAGCTCGAACGCCTCCTCGAGCGAGAGCTGTTCCTCGGTGACGACGAGCAGCTCGATGTCCGAGACGTCGTCGGCCACGCCGCGGGAGACGCTGCCGGTCAGCACGACCTCGATCGCGTCCGGCGGGAGCGCGTCGGCGACGCGCTGCGCGAGCTCCCGCAGCTCCTGGCTCCTCGCCGTCGCAACGTCCATCAGCCCGAGTAGTCGAACGTCGCGGCGTAGCCGCAGGTGCCGCTGTAGTCGAAGGCCAGCGGCCCGTCCTCCACTCGCAGCTCGTCGGCGACGAGCTCCTCGCCGCTCCGGTCGTGACCCGGGATCACGCAGGTCACGGCCTCCTCACCGTGATAGCGGTCGCGGATCCGGACCGTCACGTGGTCGCGGATGCGGAGCAGCTGCCGGCGGCGGGTGTGGTCGAGCTCGATCCCGCCCCGCCGCACCCCGGCCAGCCTGCTCTCCTTCCAGGCCCACGGAAAGTGCTTCAACGCGTCGCCGCCCAGGCGGCCGGTGAAGATCGCCTCGAGCGCCTCCTGTTGCCGTTCGCTCGCACGCTCGTCGAGGTAGAGGATGCACGTCCAGGGAGAGCCCGGCTCGTCGTCGTCGTAGCGGATCGCCAGAGCGACCGGCAGCCCTGCCAGGTCCGTCCCCGCCGCCTGTCCTGTCTCGATCAGCCACGCCAGGACGCCGAGGCAGATGCCGTGGGTCGAGCGGCCTCCCGAGACGCCGTCGATGCGGCGACAGGGGCAGATCGCGTCGCAGTTGCACGACTCGAAGTAGCTGCCGCGAATCTGCCACGCCGTGGCCACCGCCATGCGCCGAATCTACAGTGGCTCCGCCATGGCAGTCGTCATCGCCTCCAACCTCCGGAAGGAGCTCGCCGGCTCCCTCCTCTTCGACGGCGTCTCGTTCTCCGTCGAGCGCCGCGACCGTGTTGCGCTCTCGGGGCCGAACGGCGCCGGCAAGACGACGCTGCTGCGCATCCTCGCCGGCGAGACCGAGAGGCACGGCGGCGAGCTCGCCTTCGCGAAGGGGACACGGGTGGCGCTGCACGACCAGCGGCCGCCGCTCGAGCAGGAGCTGACACTGCGCGAGTACGTGCTCGCGGGCGCTCGCGACCTCGTCGCGCTGGAGGAGGAGCTGAGGCGGCTCGAGCAGGCGATGGCGCAGGGGGACCACGCGCAGACGACCCTCAACCGCTACGCCGAGGCCCAGGCGCGGCTCGAGCACGCCGGCGGCTATGCCTGGCGCGACCGCGCGGCGTCGGTCGTCCGCGGGCTCGGCTTTGCGGAAGAGGACCTCGACCGTCCGCTGCGCACCTTCTCGGGCGGCGAGCTGACGCGGGCCTCGCTCGCCCGCGCACTGGGCGGCGATCCCGATCTGCTCCTCCTCGACGAGCCGACGAACCACCTCGACGTCGCGAACCTCGAATGGCTCGAGCGCGAGCTCGCCTCGCTCGACGCGGCAGTCATCCTCGTCGCCCACGACCGCTGGTTCCTCGAGGCGGTCACCACGGCGACGCTCGAGCTCGAGGCGGGGCGCGGCACGTTCTTCCCCGGCCCGTGGCACGCCTGGCGTCGCGAGAAGGCCGCGCGGATGCTGCACGCGCAGAAGGAGGTCGAGCGCGTCCAGGCCGACATCGCGCGGCTCGAGCGGTTCGTCGAGCGGTTCCGCTACAAGAAGAACAAGGCGAGACAGGCGCAGGCGAAGCTGACCCACATCGGCCGCCTCGAGCAGGAGCGCGCCGCCGCCGCCGGCGAGGTCGCTCTCCTCTCGCGCAAGACGCGCGGGCTCGGCTTCGAGTTCCTCAAGCCCGCGCGCAGCGGCCGCACCGTGGTCGAGGCGGACGGGCTGGACGTGTTCGTGGCAAGTAACAGACTGTTGCTAAGTCAGATCTCGTTCGCCGTCGAGCGCGGCGAGCACGTTGCCCTCGTCGGCCCGAACGGCTCGGGCAAGACAACGTTGCTCGAGAAGCTCGTTCGCGGCGATGGTCTCCGCATCGGCCACGGCGTCGAGGTCGGCTACTTCTCGCAGCAGGAGATGGAGCTCGACACGCGCGGCTCCGTTCTCCAATGCGTCCAGTCGATGACCGGGCTCTCGCGGCCCGACGCGCAGAACCTGCTCGGCCGTTTTCTCTTCTCCGGCTGGGACGCGCACGAGAAGGCCGTCTCGGTGCTCTCCGGCGGCGAGCGACGGCGGCTCGCACTCGCCGTCACGGTCGCCTCCGGCGCGAACTTCCTCGTCCTCGACGAGCCGACGAACCACCTCGACCTCGAGAGCCGGGAGGCGCTCGAGGCGGCGCTCGACGCGTTCCCGGGCACGCTGCTGCTCGTCTCGCACGACCGCGCGCTGCTCGACGCGATCGCCGAGCGGACGCTCGCGATCGAGGACGGGAAGCTGTCCGCCTACGACGGCGGCTGGGCCGAGCTGCTGCGCGCACGCGAGGAGCGTGAGGCGCGGGCGAAGCCGGAGCCGCCGGTCGAGGCCGGGAAGCCGGCTCCGAAGCCGGCGGCCGCGAAGCCGAAGCCGCGGCGACCGTCCGAGCTCGAGCGGATCGAGGCCGAGATCGCGGCACGCGAGGTGGATGTCGCGGAGCTCGAGAAGAGGCTCGCCGAGGACTGGACGGACGTCGACGTGCTCGCCGCGCACAAGCGGAGCCGCGAGGCGCTCACCGCGCTCCTCGAGCGCTGGGAGCAGCTGTTCGAGCAGGCGCAGGCGTAGAGTCCAGTCGTCCTTCCAGTAGCGAAAGGAGAGACGATGTCGGTCTTCCGCGGCTTCAAGAGCTTCGTCATGCAGGGCGACTTCGTCGTGGCTGCCGTGGGCCTTGCGACGGCGCTCGCGTTCAGCACGCTGGTGAAGGCGTTCACCGACAGCGTGATCACGCCGCTCGTGAACGCAGCCGGCGGCGGCGGCTCGAACGGGCTCGGCTTCAGCGTCCGCGGCCAGCACGTCGACCTCGGTGCGTTCGTCTCGGCGATCATCTACTTCGCCGTCTTCATGGCGGTCGTCTACTTCGCGATCGTCGTGCCCTATCGGGTCTACCAGCGGCGCCGCGGCGTCGCGGTGTTCACGGAGCCGGCACCGACGAAGGCTTGCCCTGCCTGTCTCTCGGACGGCCTGCCGCTCGGGGCGACGAAGTGCCGCTACTGCGGGACCGAGCTCACGGCCGACGAGAGCGGCGGGCTCGCGGCGCCGGCCTAGCCTCAGGCCCAGAAACGCTCGAAGGCGGAATCGAGCGGCACCGCTGTCACGTCCTGCCAGAGGCCGTCCCGGCAGCGGATCACGAGCGCCTGGTCGACGTCGAGCTCGATCCCGTTCCGCCTCCCGGTCGCGCGGTAGATCGCCACGGCCCAGTCGTCGTCCGCGAAGACGGTGTGGAGACTGCTGCGGTAGGTGCCTCCGGTCTCGAGCCCTGTGCGGCGCAGGAACTCGACGACCTCGCGCCGGCCGCGGTACTCGCCGCTCATCACGGTGTGGCCGGGCACGCGCCAGACGACGTCGCGGGCGAGGGCGGCCGAAACCGCCATCGCGTCCTTGCCGAAGGCGGCGAAGACCCGCCACACGAGCGCCGCATTCGGACTCTGGCCGCTCACGTCTCTGCGGCGAGGGTCGCCACGACGGCCTCCGCGATCACCCTGAGCGGGCGGCCCGAGGACTGGCTCGCCTTCCGCAGCCGCGCGAACGCCTCCTGCTCGCTGAGCTGCTCCTTCTCCATCAGGAGCCCTTTCGCCCGCTCGATCACCTTCCGGGCGGCGAGCGCGTCGGAGAGCGACTCCGCCTCCGCGCGCAGCTCCTGCAGCTCGTCGTGCCTCCCGCGTGCGGCCGCAATCGCAGGGAGGAGGTCCTGCTCGCGGAACGGCTTCACGAGGTAGCCGAAGACGCCCGCCTCGACCGCCCGCGCCACGAGCTCCTCCTGTCCGTACGCGGTCAGCATCACGATCGGGATCGGCCGCTCCTCGAGGATCCGCCGCGCCGCCTCGATCCCGTCGAGCTTCGGCATCTTCACGTCGAGCACCGCGAGATCGGGCTGCTGGGAGCGCGCCAGCTCGACCGCCTCCTCGCCGTCCTTCGCCTCGGCGCACACCTCGAAGCCCGCCCGCTCGAGCAGGTCGCGCAGGTCGAGCCGGATGATTGTCTCGTCCTCCGCCACCAGGATCCTCATGTGCGCACCGCGTTCCGGAGCCGGATGCCGCTGAAGTCGAGCGAGGTCTCGGTCACCTTGTCCCAGAGCGGGTAGAGCGACGGCGCGATGCGAAGCTCGATCCCGGCCTCCGCGTGCCGGGCAAGCAGGTCGCTCACCTCGACGCGCTCGATCGCGTCCACCGGCTTCGACGCGACGTAGAAGCGGTCGTCTTCGACGAGATCGAACGGTTCGGGCGGCATGCGATAGGCGTACAGCGTGACGTCCCGCATGCGCTCGAGCCAGGTCGTCTCGATCACGGCGACGCGCCGGCCGCGTTCGCCGTCGAGCCAGCGCTCGACGTCGTCGTCGCTGGTCGGCTCGACCGCCCAGAAGCACGCCCGCGGGCAGTCGCGCGGGAACCAGTAGAGCCAGCTGTGCCGGTCGTCGATCGCCCAGACCCTCTCGTTCCGCGGGACGAAGTGGGTGAGCGAGGGATCCTCGCTGAAGTGCCAGAGGGGGCTCATGGCAGCGACCGCAGCAATGCAGCGGGCTCGGGCCAGAAGAGGAGCTCCGCAGCTTCCTCGCGCCGCAGCCAGCGGTACTCATCGTGCTCCTCGTTCAGCTCCGGCTCCCAACCGGGCTCGACGTCGACGAGGAATGCGTGCACGTGGACCCGCGAGCCGGCTTCCTGCTCCCAGGCCTCGCGTGTGTAGGCGAAGTCGCCCATCGGCTCGAGCGCGTCCGCTTCCAGCCCCGTCTCCTCGCGCAGCTCGCGGAGGGCTGCGGCGTGGGGCGGCTCGGCCGGCTCGATGCCTCCCGCGATCGTGTGCCAGTAGCCGCCGCCCTCGAGCGAGCGGTGTGCGACGAGGAACTCGTCTCCACGACGAACGTGGATCAGCACCTCCGACCACTCGCTCAAGCCGGGAACACCACCTCGGCCCGGGCGCCCGCGAAGGCGAAGCTGCCCTGCAGCTCGTCGGCGACGAGAGCGCGGACGATCGAGAGGCCGGTGCCCGCCGGGGCGCCGTCGGCGCCGGAGCCCTCGTCGGCGATCGCGAGGACGACGTCGCCGTCCCGCCGGGCGAGGTCGATCCGCACCGTGCCGGCGCCGTGCTCGAGCGCGTTCTGCAGCAGCTCGGAGAAGACGAGGGCGAGCGCGGTCGCGCGAGTGCCGGCGAGCGGAACCGGCTCGAGCCGGGCCTGGACGTCGCGCCCCGCGCCGAGCCCCTGCACGAGCATCGCGCGCAGCCGGTCGATCAGCTCGGCGAGGTCGACGTCCTCCTCCCGCTGCTCGGTGAGGGCCTCGTGCACGGCGGCGATGGCGAGGATGCGGTTGACGGAGTGCTCGAGCGCCTCTCGGGGGTCGACGCCCTCCGAGCGCGCCTGCAGGCGCAGGAGCGAGGCGACGGTCTGGAGGTTGTTCTTGACGCGATGGTGGATCTCCTGGGCGAGGACGCCGCGCATGACCGCGCGCCCGTGCTCGAGCGCGACGGCGGCGTGGTGGGCGATCGCTTCGAGCAGGGCGCGCTCCTCGTCGGTGAACGGCGTGTCGCGGTCGGCCACGAGCTGGCCGATCTCGCGCCGCTTCCACCGCAGGGGCGTCCGCACGGCGTGGGTGCCGGGTCGCCCCTCGGGCCAGGCGATCCGGCCGTCTTCGAGGACGAGCGCCGCGCCCGTTGCGTGCACGGCGTCCATCGTCGTCTTCACGATCGCCTCGAGCGACTCCTCGAGGTAGAGCGATTCCGACACGGCCTCGGAGATGCGGGCGAGCGCCTCGAGCTCGGCCACGCGCCGCTGCGCCTCGGCGTAGAGCTGCGCGTGCACGATCGACTGCGCGACCTGGCCAGCGATCGCCTGCAGCAGCTCGATCTCGTCGGCCCGGAACTCGCGCGGCTCGCGGGTGCGGACGTTGAGCGCGCCCGCGAGCTGCTCCCGCGCCAGGATGGGGACGGCGAGGATCGACTCGTACTCCGACTCGGGCAGGTTCGGGAATTCCTTCCAGCGCGGGTCGAGGTCGGCGTTCGCGGGGATCGAGACGGGACGGCGATCGGCCGCCGCCGTGCCGGTGATCCCCTCGCCCGGGCGCAGGCGCGGCCGGCGAGTCATCTCGTCGAGCGGCGTGCCGTGTGTGGCGCGCAGGACCAGCTCGCCGGCAGCCTCGTCGTAGAGGTAGACGAAGCAGGCGTCCGCGTCGAGCGCCGCAGCGACCTCGTTGGCGACGAGGTGCAGCACCTCCTCGAGATCGAGCGTGGAGTTGACCGTGGCGATCGTCTCGGTCAGCAGGCGCAGGTGCCGGTCGGTCGTCTCCACGCGCCTATCGTAGGAGCGGACTTACGGCCGGACGAAGAAGAGCCCGGCGATGCCGAGGCTGAACAGCGCCAGCGCGAGGATCGAGTCCGGACCGAGCCGGAAGCGGCAACGTTGCGGCCGGCTGATCACGCCGAAGCCGTAGATCGCGGTCAGCGCCACTCCGAGGGCGGCAAGCCACGCGTTGAGGTTCCCCGCAGACGGCAGGACGGGCTTGGCTGCGACGATGTCGGCGACCAGGAAGAGGCAGACCTGGAAGGCGTTGCCGCCGAAGACGTCTCCCATCGCGAGCGCGTGATCGCCGAGCCGCACGGCCGCGATGCCGGACGAGATCTCCGGGAGTGCGGTCGCGGTCGCCAGCACCGTGGCCCCGAAGATGACGCCGTTGACCCCGATTCGGTTGGACAGGTCGTTGCCGCTCACCTCCAGGGCGACGCCGGCAGCGAGCGTGACGAAGCACGCGAGCCCGAAGATCGCCGCGATCCGGCCAGTGGACGACCCCGCATACGGATGAGCCTGGTCCTTCGCCCGCTCGCTGCGGCGGCGCCCTGGGTGGCTGCCGGGCATCTCGATGCTCCACCGGGGATCCTTGGCCGCGCGTTGAATCGTGTAGAGGCCGACGAGCCAGACGACGACGATTCCGAGCGAGGCCGGACTGACCCGACCGGCAATCGCGGTCGAGGGCTTCAACAACGCTCCCATCTCCACCCCGGCGACGAGGATGATCACGAGCAGCCCCTCGAGCACGGGTGTCAGCCTGCCGACGAGATAGGTGAGGGGCCGCTGCGGCCCGACGGCGATGTCGCAGACGAGGAGCACCATCGTCTGGATCGCGATGCCTCCGATCAGGTTCCCGGCCGCCAGCTGGAGGTTTCCCTCCGCGGCGGCCGAGATCGTGATCGCCAGCTCGGGAAGCGTGCCGGCGACCGACAGCAGGACCAGCCCTCCGAGGGCATCGCCGAGGCCAAGCCTCGCGTCGAGCGCATCCGTGGCCTTCGAGAGCGCGATCCCGGCCATCCAGGTCGCAACAGACGCGCCGAGGAAGACCAGGAGCAGCAACGGCGAGCCCAGACCGGCCACCCCGAAACGATGCGGGCAGCGGCGGACGGAGCACGTCCGCCCGCCGCAGCCGCTACCTCAGGTCGAGCTGGCTCAGCCCTCGCGCTGCCGGTCGGCCGCGAGTGCCGTCAGCTCGCGATCGGTGACGAGCCCCGGGGGGATCACGGCGACGCGGCAGGGCGTAAGCGCACGCAGCGTCGCGGTGCGGATCCCGCCCTCGAGCGACGCACGCTCGCCGAGCATCGTTCCCGGCCCCATCTCCGCGACCTGCTCGCCGCCGACCTCGACTCCGAGGACGCCGTCGAGCACGAGATAGAGGTCGTCTCCCGCCGAGCCCTGCTCCACGAGCACTGCGCCGTCGTCCAGCTTCCGCCTCTCCAGCTTCGTGTCGCCGGAGAGAAGCGCGCGCGACAACGCTCGCTCGAACGCGCTCTCGGCCGCCGCCACGACGGCCGGGGACTCGGCATCGCCCCACGGCGTGTTGTCGCCGTGCGACTCGCGGTACCACGTCTTGAAGTCGACGGTGCCGCTCTTCTGGGCAAGGAGGCCCTCGTTGTCGTAGATCCAGTGCCGCGGAAAGGGGCTCGCGCCGACGAGCTCGTGCTCGACGCGGCCGTCGGCGTGCAGGGTGAGCGCGAGGCTCGTCCACGCCGTGGCGGAGTGGATCCGGAACACCGGCCCGCCCTTGACGCGCCGCGGCGCCGGGAATCCCGCGCGCCCGCCCACGGTCTGCACGAACCGGGCGCGGTCTCCTGAGATCTCAGGCTCGGTGCGAAGCACCTCGAACGCCACTCCCGGGACGACGATCGCCTTCGGCCCCAGGCGGAAGGTCGTCGAGCCGACGAGGCCGCCTCCCTCGTAGCCCGCGTCCACGATCGCGCCGTCCTCGACCTCGACCCATGCCTTCAACTCGTTTGCCTCGCGGAAGCGGTCGCTGTCGCGGAGCCGCCCGAGGTCGCCGCCCGAGAGCCGATCAGGCGGCGGCTGGTCGTAGTGTCCGACGCCGAGCTCGAACGGCAGCTTCGGCAGTCCCTCGATCGCCTCCGACGGAATCCAGGAGATCGCGGTGACGGAACCTTCTATGCGCATGTGCCCTCCCCTATTGACCGTGACCGATCTAACAGGGGAGGGCGACCAGATTCAAGGAACTACAGGACTGCGAGGTACTTCTTCATCTCCCAGTCGGTGAGCTGGACGCGGTACTCGTCCCACTCCTTCCGCTTCAGCTCGACGTAGCGGTCGAAGATGTGCGGGCCGAGCGCCTTGCGCATCAGCTGCGACTGCGAGAGCTCGTCGATCGCCTCGCCGAGCGTCTCGGGCAGGGAGACGATGCCGCGCTCGCGCCGCTGCTCGGCAGTGAGGTGGTAGAGGTTCGTCTCCATCGGGTCGGGCAGCTCGTAGCCCTGCTCGATCCCCTCGAGCCCGGCATGCAGCAACGCCGCGAAGGTGAGGTACGGGTTGCACGCCGGATCGGGGCAGCGGATCTCGGCGCGCGTCGCCTGCTCGGAGCCCGGCTTGTAGAGCGGGATCCGGATCAGGGCGGAGCGGTTCCGCTGCGACCACGCGACGTAGACCGGCGCCTCGTAGCCCGGCACGAGCCGCTTGTACGAGTTGACCCACTGCGCGAAGACGGCCGACAGCTCGCGCGCATGCCGCAGCTGGCCGGCGATGAACGCCTTCGCCGTGTCGGACAGGTGCCACTTGTCGTCCCCGTCGAAGAACGTGTTGTGCCCGTCGGTGAAGAGCGACATGTGCGTGTGCATGCCCGAGCCGTTCTCGCCGAAGAGCGGCTTCGGCATGAAGGTCGCGTGGTAGCCGTGCTGCTTCGCTACCTCCTTGACCACGAGGCGGTAGGTCAGCATGAAATCGGCCATGTCGAGCGCGCCCGCGTAGCGGATGTCGATCTCGTGCTGCGACGGGCCCACCTCGTGGTGGTGGTACTCGACCGGGATCCCCATCGACTCGAGCGCTCGGATCGTGTCCCGGCGCACTCCGGTGGCCGCGTCGAGGGTCGTCTGCGCGAAGTAGCCGCCCTCGTCGAGCGTCTCGGTGCCGGTCTCGTCCTTGAACAGGAAGTACTCGGCCTCGGGGCCGACGTTGAACGTGTCGAAGCCCATCGCCTCCATGCGGTCGAGCGCGCGCCGGAGCGCGTAGCGCGGGTCGCCGGCGTACGGCTCGCCGTCGGGCGTGACGACGTCGCAGATCATCCGTGCCGTCTGCCCTTCGGGCAGCACCCGGAAGGTCTCGGGGTCGGGGATCGCGACCATGTCCGACTCCTCGATCGCGTTGAAGCCGGTGATCGACGAGCCGTCGAAGCCCATCCCGTCGTCGAGGGCGCCTTCGACCTCGCTGAGCGTGATGGCGAAGCTCTTCAGATGCCCCTCGAGATCGGTGAACCAGAGGAGCACGTCCTCGATGCCGCGGGACTCGATCTCCGCCAGCACCTCCTTGCGCGTTCCCGGGTCGGATGTCGCCCGGTTCCTGCTCTCCACGTACGCCATTCTCCCTCCTTGAAATGCAAAAAGCCCCGGCAAGCACCGCTGTGTGCTCACCGAGGCTCCGTCGCCTCACAAACGTCGCCCGGATTCTACAGGTCGCCCGGACGGATCGCAGGCTACCCTCAGTGACGCCCTGGCTCGCCCGCTCCTCGCCCTGTCCGCGCTCGTCCCCGCCGTCGCGCTCGTCTCGGCGCCGCACGCGGCGCGACCGACCGGCCCGCAGTACGTCGCCGCCTCCGGCTCGGGCACGCTCTTCCTCGTCAGGGGCCACGGCTACGGGCACGGCGTCGGCATGGGCCAGTGGGGGGCCCAGGGCTACGCCCAGCACAGCTACACGTACGAGCAGATTCTCGCCGCGTACTACCCGGGGACGACGCTAGGCCAGACGACCGACACCTCGATCCGAGTCCTGCTCGCGAAGGGGAAGAAGAAGCTCACGCTCTCGTCCCAGCAGCCGATCGACGTGGAGGACGGGGACGGCGTCGACCACACGCTCCCCGCCGGCAAGACCACCATCGCCCCGGACCTCGAGCTCGCCGTCGACGGCGGCCCGCAGCAGGCGCTCACGCCGCCGCTCACGTTCTCGCCGGCGGCCGGAGCAACGCTCACCCTCGGCCGCCGCTACCGGGGGCAGATCCTCGTCGACGTGCCGGACCAGAAGCTCCGCGCGATCAACGCCCTGCCGCTCGAGCAGTACCTCTACGGCGTCGTCCCGTCGGAGATGCCGTCGAGCTGGCTTCCCGCGGCGCTCGACGCGCAGGCGGTCGCGGCGCGCTCGTACGCCCTCGCCAATCAGAATGCCGCCGGGCGTTTCGACGTCTACGCGGACGGGCGCAGCCAGGCCTACCTCGGCGTTGCCGCTGAGACGCCTGCCGCGCGGCGGGCCGTGGAGGAGACGTCCGGCCAGGTGGTGCTCTACGACGGCGAGGTGGCCGACACGCTCTTCTCGTCGAGCACGGGTGGACGCACACAGTCGGCGGCCGACGCGTTCGGCGCTCCCGGTCGTCCCTATCTCGTCTCGGTCGCCGATCCCTACGACACCATCTCCCCGTACCACGACTGGGGGCCGGTGCCCGTGACCGCGAAGACCCTCGGGCACGCGCTCGGAGCCAAGGGTCGCGTCGTGGACGTGAGCGTCAGGCGCAATTCGTCGCACCGCGTGAAGACGCTCGAGCTCACCTCGCTCTGGCGTGGGACGGAGCGCGAGTCCACCGCCTCCGGCGCCGGCACGGCCTCGGCGCTCGGGCTCCGCTCGTCGTGGTTCAGCGTGGACGTCCTCTCGCTGCAACCCCCCGTGCCGAATCGCGTGATAGCTCCGGGCACGAAGGTCGCCCTGAGCGGGGTCGTGCGCGGCGTCCACGGTGTCATCGTGCAGAGCCGCACAACCGGGACCTCGTGGGAGCGGCTCCGGTCGATCGTTCCGGCCTCGAGAACGGGCGCGTTCCACTTCGCGGTCCGGGCGAAGGTGACCACCCAGTACCGGCTGGCCACTGCAAAATATGCGGCCGCGCCCGTGCGGATCCGCGTCCAGGCGGCTACCGTAAGGTAGTGAAGAAGCTGCGGATCGCGCTGCTCGGCGCGGTGTTCGCTGCGCTTGCAGCGACCCCCGCTGCTGCAGCGTTCACTCCTGCGAACGCCTATTTCGGGAAGCAGTGGTATCTGAGCCAGGACGCCGCGTTCGACGCGTGGTCCGCGCCACCCTCGCTCGACTCAGTGAAGGTGGCCATCATCGACTCGGGTGTCGACTGCGGGCTGCCCGACTTCCAGGGACAGGTATTCAGGGCGAAGAGCTTCGTCGGCGGCAGCGCGTGTCTCGACACGCAGGGTCACGGCACGATCGTCGCCGGCGAGATCGACGGAGCGTTGAACTCGGGCGGCATCGTGGGCCTCGCCTACTCGTCCCAGCTGCTCGTCGCCAAGGTCGTCGCCGCCGACGGCACGATCCCGCTCAAGGCCGAGGCCGCGGGCATCAGATGGGCCGTCGACCAGGGTGCGCGGGTCGTCAACTTGAGCTTCGGCGCCGTCCGCGATCCGATGAACCCTTCGCTCGACACGTACTCCAAGGTCGAGGCCCAGGCGGTCGACTACGCCATCAAGAAGGGAGCTGTCGTCGTCGCCGCGGTGGGGAACGCCGACGAGGCCTACACGACACCGTGGCCGTATGCGAGCTGGCCCGCGGCGCTGCCGCACGTGCTCGGC
Source organism: uncultured Actinomycetes bacterium (assembly GCA_963748755.1). Taxonomy (GTDB): domain Bacteria; phylum Actinomycetota; class Thermoleophilia; order Gaiellales; family Gaiellaceae; genus Palsa-739. Next base: position 183,938 of record CAVVKA010000001.1, on the reverse strand, counting down.
GTCGGCGCGCTGACCCGCTCGGGCGATGTCCCGGACTTCTCGGACGAGGATCCGACCTTTGTCGACATCGCCGCGCCGGGAGTGGGCATCTTCTCCACGTTCCCGAAGGCATTGACGGCGACGCAGCAGGACTGCACGCCGCAGGGCTACACCGACTGCGCGGCCGGCGACTACCACCGTCCCGAAGGCACCTCGTTCGCGGCACCGCAGGTGTCGGCTGCCGCGGCCGTTCTGCTGGGCGTCGATCCGTCGCTCACGAGCAGCCAGGTCACGAAGATCCTCGAGCGACACGCGGATGACGTCGATGCCGCCAGCGGCTGCGCCGCCTGTCCTGCCGGCAGGGACCGCTACAGCGGCTGGGGCCGCCTCGACGTGATGCGGGCCGTCAACTCACTCGACTCCGGAGGTGCGCCTCCGCCGTCCGACCGCCTCGAGCCGAACGACAAACCGTCGCAGGCGCCCAAGCTGTGGGGGAAGCGGCGGTCGTTCGCTGCGACCCTCGACTACTGGGACGACCAGAGCGACTTCTATCGCGTGCACCTCGCCCGAGGGCAGCGGCTGCAGGCGACCGCAGTAGCCCAGTGGGCGCATGCGGCGCTCGACGTGGTCCTGTTGAAGCCGGGTGCGAAGAACGCCTACCGGAAGCGAGCAAGGGTGGCGCAGTCGGCGTATCCCGCGAGCGCGCAACGCCTCGCGTACCGCGCGCGACACAGCGGCTGGTACGAATTCGAGGTGCGAGTCGCGCGCCACGGCAGCGGCCGGTACTCGCTGCAGCTCCGCAAGGTCGGCTAAGCGTCTTCCTACTGATTCTCGAGCAGCTCGTCCTCGGCGACGGCCCGCATCACCCGCGCCGGGTTGCCGACGACGAGCATCCGCCGCTCGACATCCTTCGTCACGACCGCGCCCGCGCCGATGAACGCGTCCTCGCCGATCTCGATGCCCGGGAGCAGGACGGCGCCGCCGCCGATCCGTGCGCCGCGGCGGATGGTCGGCCCCTTGATCAGCTCGTGGCGCCGCTCGGTGCGTCCCATGAAGTTGTCGTTCGTCGTCACGACGCACGGCGCGATGAAGACGTGCTCCTCGAGCGTCGAGTACGCCGTGATGTACGCCTCGGCCTGGATCTTCGTCATGGCCCCGATCGTCGTGTCGTTCTCGACGAGCGAGCCGCGCCCGATCACGACGTCGTCGCCGACGACGACCCGCTCGCGGACGCAGGACTGGTCGCCGAGGATCACGCGCGCGCCGACCTTCGTGCCGGCGAAGACGACTGCTCCGGTGGAGACGATCGTCCCGTCGCCGATCTCCGTCGGCGGGAGCTCCTCGCGCTTCGCGGTCGACCGCGGGGAGAGCGAGGGCTGCTTGCCGACGACCGCGTGCTCGAGCACCTTCACGCCTTCGCCGAGGAGCGTTCCCGGATAGACGATCGCCGTCGGGTGGATCTCGGGCTCAGTCACTGGTTTCCCGCTCCGGCGCCGTACACGCCGGCGCCTCCGCTACTGGGCGTGCTCCGACGAGCCTACGCACGCAGGCTTTCCGTCAGGAGCTCGAGGGCGCGTACGACCTCGAGCCCGTCTCGCATCTCGCGTCCGTCCCAGCCCTCCTGCACGAGCCGCACGAAGTGCTGGCACTCGAGCTTGAGCGGCTCGGCATTGGAGACCTTCGGGCTGAAGATGTCGCCCGTCCGCGTGAGCCACTCGCCGTACGTGTCGGCGCGCCGCTCGGGCGCCTTGTCGTAGACCGTGATCTTCCGGTCGAGCTCCATGTCGTCGAAGACCGCCATCTTGTCGCGCCCGACCACCGTGAGCCGCCGCATCTTGTGCGGGTCGAGCCACGACAGGTGCATGTGCGCGATCTTCCCCGAGGCGAAGCGCAGGTAGCAGAAGACGACGTCCTCGACGCCCTCGTTGAGGAAGGCATGGCCGTGCGCCGCCGCCTCGACGATCTCCTCGGAGATCAGGTACAGGATCACCGAGAGGTCGTGGACGCCGAGCGACCAGAGCGCGTTCTCGTCCTTGCGGATCTTGCCGAGGTTCTGGCGGTTCCCGTAGACGACGAGCACCTCCCCCAGCTCGCCGCCGTCGACGAGCTCCTTCAGCTTCTGCACGGCGGGGTGGTAGAGGAGGAGATGCCCCGGCATCAGGACGAGGCCGCTGGCCTCCGCGAGGCCGACGAGCTCCTCCATCTCCGCAGCTCGCATCGCAGGCGGCTTCTCGACGAAGACGTGCTTGCCCGCCTCGAGCGCCGCCCGTGCGAGCGGATAGTGCGTCGGGACCGGCGTCGCGATCACGACGGCGTCGACGTCGTCCGCGGCGAGCATCTCGTCGAAATCCCCCGTCACCCGCGCGTCGGGGTATCGCTCGGCGAACTCCGCGCGCAGCTCCTCGCTCGCGTCGCACAGCCAGCGCAGCTCGGTGACGTCGTCGAAGTTCCGCGCGAGGTTGCGGCCCCAGTAGCCGAGCCCGGCCTGTCCGACCCTGAGCTTCCCGTCGTCGCTCACAGCTTGAAGACGTGCTCCGCCGCCGCGCCCTTGGCCCCGGTCGCGTTTCGGAGGTCGACGACGAGCGGCGCCTCGTCGACGAGCTGTTCGTAGTCGAGCGAGGAGTGGTCGGTGACGATGACGACGCAGTCGTAGGCCCCGGGCTCGTAGGCCACCGTTGACAGCTCGACGCCCTCCTCGTGAATCTGCGGGACGTGCGGGTCGTGGTAGGCGACGTCGGCGCCCGCGTTCTGCAGGAGCGAGATGATCTTCAGCGCGGGCGACTCGCGCAGGTCGCCGATGTCCGGCTTGTACGAGACGCCGAGGACGAGGATCCGCGAGCCCTTCATCGCGCGCTGTGCATGGTGGTTGAGCGCCTGCGAGACGAGCGAGCGGCAGAAGTACGGCATCTCCTCGTTCACCTTGCCGGCGAGCTCGATGAACTCCGTGTAGAAGCCGAACTCGCGCGCCTTCCAGCTCAGGTAGAAGGGGTCGACCGGGATGCAGTGACCGCCGAGGCCCGGGCCGGGGCTGAAGCGCATGTAGCCGAACGGCTTCGTGGCCGCCGCGTCGACCACCTCCCAGATGTCGATCCCCATCCGGTCGCAGAGGATGGCGAGCTCGTTGACGAGCGCGATGTTGACCGAACGGAAGATGTTCTCGAGCAGCTTCGTCAGCTCGGCCGCCTCCGGGCTCGAGAGCTCGTGGACGGTGTCGATCGCCCGCCCGTAGACGGCTGCCGCCTTGTTGGTGCATGCGGGTGTGACCCCACCGAGCACCTTCGGCGTCGTCTTCGTCGTCCAGTCCTCGCGGCCCGGATCGACCCGCTCCGGCGACATGGCGAGGAAGAAGCCCTCGCCCACGCGCAGGCCGCTTCCCTCTTCGAGGATCGGCTGGAGCACCTCGCGCGTCGTGCCCGGCCAGGTCGTCGACTCGAGCACGACGAGCTGGCCCTCGCGGAGCACGCCCGCGATGCGCCTCGCTGCGTCTTCCACGATCGAGAGGTCGGGCTCGCGCTGGCGCGAGAGCGGCGTCGGCAGCGCGATCAGGATCGCCTCGGCGTCGCGGAGTTCCTCGTAGCTCGTGGTTGCATGAACGAGGCCGCCCTCGACCAGAGGCGCCAGTCGCTTGCTCGGCACGTCCGAGATGTGGGACTCGCCGCGGTTGAGCGCTGCGACGACGTGCTCGAGCACGTCGACGAGGAGGACGTGACAGCCGGCCTCCGCGAACGTCGCTGCGAGAGGCACGCCGACATAGCCCGCGCCGACGACCGCGACGTCGTACTGACTGCCCTCAGCCACGGTCGGCAAGGCTAGCGGCGACCCGCTCAGCGGCGTGCCCGTCACCGTAGAGCGGCGGCCGCTCGTCGGGCATTCGCGCCGAGGCGACCGCGGCCGCGAGCTTGTCCGGGTCGTCGTCGACGAGGACGTTGGCGCCGAGCTCGACCGTGTCCACCCACTCGGTCGACGGCCGCGCGGTCACGCATGGGACGCCGTACCAGTACGCCTCCTTCTGCAGCCCGCCCGAGTCGGTGACGAGGACGCGCGCCTGCGAGACGAGCGCGGCCATGTCGAGGTACCCGAGCGGCGCGAGCACCTCGACGTTCGGCGGCACGCTTCCGAGGACCGACCGCGTGCGCGGATGAGCGGGGAAGAGGACGCGCTCTCCGATCCGTCCGAGGCCGTCCATGATTCGCGCCAGCCGCTCGGGCCGGACGTTCGCCGCGCGGTGGATCGTGGCAGCGACGTAGCCGCCCGGCTCGAGCCCGTGCTCGGCGAGGATCCCCGACCGCTCGCGCGCGATGGGCGCGAGCTGAAAGCACGCGTCCGCCATCACGTCGCCGACGACGTCGATGCGGCCGGGCACGCCCTCCGCGACCAGCGTCTCGCGCGACCGCTCGTCGGGACAGAGGAGGAGCGCGGCCACGGCGTCGACCGCGATCCGGTTGTGCTCCTCGGGCATCGACAGATCGCCGCTGCGCAGGCCGGCCTCCACGTGCGCGACGGGGACTCCCGCGTCGCCCGCAGCCTCCGTGCCCGCGAGGGTCGAGTTGGTGTCGCCGAAGACGAGCGTCCAGTCGGGCCGCTCCTGGGCGAGCACGGCAGCGATCGCGGGCCGCATCGCCTCGGAGTCGGCGGTGTGGAGATCGAGGCGGTAGCGCGGCTCGGGCAGCCCGAGCTCCGCGTAGAAGACGTCGGAGAGCTCCGGATCCCAGTGCTGGCCGGTGTGGAGGCCGACCTCCTCGATGCCGGCTTCGCGCAGCGCGGCGCTGACGGGACCGGACTTGATGAACTGGGGGCGGTTGCCCACGACCGAGAAGACCTTCACGGGGGCGAGGCTACAATGGCCCGCCGTTCGGGCCGTTAGCTCAGCTGGTAGAGCAGGGGACTCTTAATCCCAAGGTCGCAGGTTCGATCCCTGCACGGCCCATGCTGCAGCACGAGAAGGCGCGATAGCTCAGGAGACAACGAGTCCCAGGATCCGAGCACTCTCGAGAGCGAGACTGGGCGAGCACGCCGCGAAGCTGGAGCGGGTAGGGGGATGTGTTCGTTTCCATTGCAATCCTCTCTGTCGCCGATCAGAAGACGGGGCGGGCGGCGTCCGTAGGGATCTCATCGTCTCGCCGGTCTCCGCGGACAGCTGGTGCGCTCCCTCGCCCGAGTTGACGGGCGCGAGCGACTCCACACGGAAGGCGCGCGCGCTCGAGAGAATGGCCCGCGAGTGCGGGCCTTCTCTTGACTTTCATGCCGAAGACTCAGACGAGCGCCGGTGCCTTCGTCTCGTGCGCAAGCACCTTCCTGGTCATGACCTTGGGCGGATTCGGAACCAGCTTCTCGAGGTCCTCCTCCAGCGTCCACTCTGCCGCGACCCGACTCGACTCCTCGGCCTGGCTGGAGGTGTCGAATAGGCTGATCGACTTGACGACGCCGTCGCCGGCTTCGGTCAGGAAGTAGCCCTGGAATCCCGGCAGCTTGCTCAGCCGCGGGATCAGGCCGTCGTTTACCTTCCTTGTCAGCTCCTCGATCCGGCTCTGATCGATGCCCTCGTAGCGCCGATGGGTGGCATACATCTGTTGTTCCTCTCGCTCATGCTGCAAGGTTGGAGAACTCAAGCCGAGTTCTCCTGCTGCACTTAGGCCAGGTTTCGTAAGTCGAAGAGGAGGTTCGGAGAGCCTCAGCGGCTTCCGCGCTAGGTCTACGCGCTCAACCACCCTACCCGCGATCTCGTCGTCGGATCGCATGCTGGACTCGTCCTCATGCGCCGATCCGATTCGTGGAGCGGCAGAGGGATCGTTGCGATCGCGTCGCGTTCTCTGCCATGAACGAAACCCAGCCGCCTACCCAGGTGGCCGGCGCCGCGTGCGCAACCTGAAGACGACGCTGGTGAAGATGCCCAGTAGCCAGCCCAGAACTGCGGCCGCGAGGATGATCCAGATCAGTGACGCGTGGCCAGTGCCGACACCCAACTCAGCTTCACCTGACGGGTATTCGCGACGACGAGCGCAATCAGGACGACGAGCAGCGCGACGAGGCCGACCGCCCACGTGTAGAGGCCGGTGCGACGGCCGTGTCGTCGCAGACGTTCGCCCCGTGCCTCGGCAGGCGCGGCCGGGGGTTGCGTTTCAGGGCGGTGTGATTCGCCTTGCATCTTTTTGATCCTCCCTCTCAGACAATGAAGTCGACCGCTTGTTCTGGTCGGCCAGCGGCTCCGGCCTAAGCTCTTGAGGGCGGATCTTCGCGGGGCCGGTGTCCTTTCGGACCCCGCGGAGTGATTCGCTGCGCCGGTCCTTGAGGTGCCGTAAGAGCAAGTCTAGCGCCGATCTGGGCGCGCTAACATTTTGACAATGGCTGAAGAGGAGAGCCGCAATCTCCGGGTCCTGATCGCCAACGAGAAACGCGAGCGGCTCGAGCTGCTGGCCCAGGTCGTGGCCGGGCTGGGCCACGAGGTGATCGCACGCGAGATCTACGTCAAGGAGGTCGGGGCGGTGACGGCTAGGGAGCGGCCGGATGTCGCGCTGGTCGGGCTCGGCCTGCACTCTGAGCACGCGCTCGAGTTGATTACCGAGATCGTCCGCGAGGCCTCCTGTCCGGTGATCGCGCTGCTGTCGGCCAAGGATCCCGCATACGTCCACGAGGCGGCCAAGCGTGGCGTCTTCGCCTACATCGTCGATACAACCCCGGAGGAATTACAGAGCGCGATCGACATCACACTGCAACGCTTCGCCGAGTACCACAGCCTCCAAGGCGCGTTCGGGCGTCGCGCGATGATCGAACAGGCGAAAGGGATTCTGATGGCCCGCCACGCAATCGACGCCGAGCGAGCGTTCGAGATGCTGCGCGACCACTCGAGGCACAACGGCCACAAGCTCGTCGACGTCGCCCAGGCGATCGTCGACAGCCACCTCCTATTGCTGCCGCCGCTGCTACAGCCAGTTGGCCCATCGGCCCCGGCGACGCCGGCGACGGTGTCCTAGGAGCGGTGACCGCTCGCTGCTACCTTTAGCGGTGCGGCGCCTCAGCGTTCGGCGTTGCCAAGCAGCACGCGGCGTCGAGAAAGCGGCACTGCAAAGAGTCCACCCTCAGCAAAGCGGGTTGGAGCCGTATCTGGCCGACCCCAACGTCCCGGTCGGAGTCGACGCTTCGACCCCCGGAGGTCCTGATGGTGGAGATCCGCGTTGCCGTCACAGACGCTGCGCGCGTGCACGAGCTTATGCGCCGTCTCGGCGGACTCTTCGACCGCTCGTCGGTCTCTTTTGACGCGACGCGCAGCGAAGTCCAGGTTCGTTCGGAATGGGAATCGCGGTCAGTGGTCGAGGTGATCGACGCAGTCCAGTCGTGGCTCGCAGCCGACGGCATCCGTTCGGCCACACTGTCGGTGGGCAACCGCTCGTACACAATGGCAGGCCCGAGCTTCGGGGCATCAAGCGGACGGGCCGCGTGACCCCGCTCACATCACAGCTCCCCTCGACGACTGGAGGTGGCTCGCCCGGACTCGGTCGAGGGCTGCTCCGCGTCCGCAACGCCGGACGCTGCTGTCCCTCGTGCGACCGGCTGATCGAGGGCTGGGTCTGCCGCTGCACGAAGAGCGCCCCTTGATCACCGGGACCCGCCGCGACTGCGTCCCCCTCGAACGCTGGGAAGACGAAGGAGGCCATCGCAGCGCCGACGACGAACCCGATCTCGAGACGGATCGCAGCGAACACGCGCCGATCGGACTCAGCTGGTCTGAGTTCCTGCGGTGCTTCTTCCCCGGGCGGCGCCGCCATGACCTCGACGCCCTCCAAGCATATGCGGCGTACAGATCCGAAAACCCCCCGGCAGCGTCGAGAGCAATCAGTCTGCCCGTTGCTGTTTCGAACGAGTCACGAAAGGAAGCGTCATCATGATGAAGACCCTGAAGCGGATACTCGACCGGCTGCGCACGGCAACCAACGGGAGATCCCGCAAACCGAGCTCGGCGCGCGGTGGTCTGCAGCAGCCGCAGCGAATGCAGCCGCTCGAAGCGCCGGCGCGAACACGGCCGCGGTAGCGCATGCGGACTGCGATCGTCTCCACCTATCCGCCGCGTGCCTGTGGGATCGGCACCTTCTCAGCCGACCTGCGAGCCACGTTGACCGGCACGGGCATCGTGACGGTCGCCGATCTCATCGCGGTCGTGCATGAACCGTCGAGCCCGCAGCGGCGAGGCCTGCTCGCGACGATCGTGCAGGCCGTGCGGGGCGACTATGTCCGCACTGCTCGGATGCTGGGACGGCTCGACGTCGACGTCGTGTTGCTTCAGCACGAGTTCGGGATCTTCGGCGGCCGTGACGGGGAGTACGTGCTGTCGTTTGCGCAGGAACTGGCGCAGCCTCTCGTGGTGACCCTGCACACGGTGCTGTCGGAGCCCACGCCGCGCCAGGCGGACGTGCTGAGGGAGCTGTGCGCCGAGGCGGAGCTCGTGATCGTGATGACGGACACGGCGCTTCGATTGCTGGTCGAGTCGGGCGCCTGCTCGGAGGACAAAGTGCGCGTGGTGCCGCATGGAGCGCCAGTGCGGATCGCCGAGCGGGCCGCAGCTGGGCTTCAGGCCCGGCGGTCCACGTCGTCTGCCGTCTCCGATCCTTTCCGACTCTCCACATTCGGCCTGATCTCGCCCGGTAAGGGACTGGAGACGGTGCTCGAAGCGCTACCGGGCATGATCGAACGGCACCCGGAGATCGTCTACACGATCGCCGGTCGCACCCATCCGGACGTCTCGCGGAGGGAAGGGGAGCAATACCGGCTGATGCTCGAGCGGCGTGTGCTCGAGCTCGAGCTTGGCGATCATGTCGAGTTCGACGATCGGTTCCTGTCGATCAACGAGCTCTCGGACCTGCTCGCTGCGACCGACGTCTTCCTGACGCCTTACGGGAACCGGGAGCAGATCGCTTCCGGCGCACTCACGTTCGCATTAGCTGCTGGCTGCGCTGTCGTCTCCACCCCCTACTGGTACGCACAGGACATGCTCGCTTCGGGGGCCGGGCTCCTCGTGCCGTTCCGCGACCCGGAAGCGCTCGCCAACGCAGTCTGCGGCTACATCGAGCGGCCGGACACGCTGACGGCGGCGCGCACCGAGGCCCAGCGGATCGGCTCGACGCTTGCGTGGCCGGCCGTCGCAGAGGCCACTGCTCGCGTCTTGCAGGAAGCCGACGAGCTTGCGCCGCGGCGACGGCCCGCCGGCGTCGCCGACCTACACCTGACGAGCTTGCGCACCGATCATCTGCTCACACTCGCCGACGATGTCGGGATCGTGCAGCACGCGCACGGAATCATCCCCAACCGCAGCAGCGGCTATTGCGTCGACGATGTCGCCCGGCTGGCGGTCGTCTCGCTCGCACTTGCAGGGCGCGGCAACGAGCAGGTCTGGACGTCGAATCTCTACCGGGCGCTCGCCTTCCTTCAAGCCGCTACTGAGGACGGCGGGATGCATAACTTCATGGGTTACGATCGCCGCTGGCTCGATGAGCCGCACGTTGGCGACCACGTGGGACGCTCGATCTGGGCGCTCGGGGACATCCTCGCCACGGCCTGGATCCCCGCCGTCGTGCGACCGGCGCGCGACCTCCTCGACCGGCTCGTCGGAACGCTCGGCGATGACCTTTCCCTGCGAACGGCGGCCTATGCCGTTCTCGGTCTCTCCCGCCTCGACGCCGACCGGCGCGAGCCCGCCGCCCACCGGCAGCTCGAACGGCTCGTGGGGCTACTCGCCGAGGCCTACGAACGCAGCTGTACGGACGATTGGTGCTGGTTCGAAGACCAGCTCACCTACGACAACGCTCGGCTCTCCCAGGCGCTCCTCGCCGGCGCCTACGCGCTCGACCGGCCGGACCTCGCCGAGGTCGGACTCGAGTCGCTGCGCTGGCTCGGCGACGAGTGCGGACTCGACAAGAACACGCTTCGGCTTCCGGGTCACCGTGGCCGCCGCCGTGGCGAGCCGGCGCCTGGCGCCGGCGATGAGCAGCCGCTCGACGCCGCGGCGCTCGTCGAAGCCGAGCTGATTGCCTTCGCTGTTACTCACAAGGCCGAGCACGGAGTTCGAGCGATTCGAGCGTTCGAGTGGTTCCTGGGCCGCAACCACCTGCAGAAGCCGCTTTACGACTTCGCGACGGGCGGCTGCAGCGACGGGCTCGGCCACGATGCCCTGAACGACAACGAAGGCGCCGAGTCGACGCTCGCCTTCCACCACGCCGCGCTCCTCCTCGACGCCGCCGGCGTCCGGGCAGCCGACCGCGAACCCGCGCGCGAACCCGCCGCGGCATGAACGCGCTCGAGCTCTTCGAGCGCCACTCCGGCAATCCGATCCTGACCGCCGACGACTGGCCCTATCCCGTGAATGCCGTGTTCAACCCCGCGGCGGCGGCCTACGACGGCCAGACTGTCTTGCTCGCGCGCGTCGAAGATCGCCGGGGAATCTCACACCTCACCGTCGCCCGCTCAGCGAACGGCGTCGACGATTGGATGATCGCGCCCGAGCCGCTGCTCGCCCCCTCCGACGGGATCGAAAGCGAGCAATGGGGGTTCGAGGACGCCCGGGTCGTGTGGCTCGACGAGCTCGGGCGCTGGGCGATCACCTGCACCGCCTACGGCCCAGCTGGGCCTGCCGTCTTCCTTGCGACGACAGAGGACTTCGACACCGTCGAGCGCCACGGCATGGTCAGGCACCCCGAGGACAAGAACGCGGCGCTCCTCCCGCACCGGATCGATGGCCGCTGGGTACTTCTTCACCGTCCCAAGACCGAATTCGGCGGCGGGCACGGCGAGATCGTTCTCTCCCGCTCGGACGACCTCGTCAGCTGGAGCGCTCCCGAGCAGGTACTCCAACCGCGCGACGGCGCCTGGTGGGACTCGCTGCGGATCGGAATCGGCCCGCCGCCGCTCCGCACCGACCACGGCTGGCTGCTCCTCTACCACGGCGTGAAGGACACGGTGGCCGGAGACATGTATCGCGTGGGTCTTGCGCTGCTCGACCTCGACGAACCGACCCACGTCCTCCACCGCCTCCCCAACTGGGTGATGACCCCCCTTGCGGGCTACGAGCGAACTGGCGACGTTCCCAACGTCGTCTTCCCCTGCGGCCTTCTGCACGATGAGGCCAGCGACGAAATCCGCCTCTACTACGGCGCCGCCGACAGCTCCATCTGTCTAGCCACCGCACGACTGCGCGACTTGATCGAAGCCCTCCTCGCCGCACCACGCGAGACGTAGGCGCACACAAAGGGCTGACCCCGCAGAGAAGTCCGTTCGCCTGACGCTCCTCGCCTTGCGCGCGACGCGCGTCGGTGGGTTGCGGGCTCGGGCCGGAACCTTTGTGCAGGGCCAGTCACCGACAGCGTACTCCCGTTTCGCTCGATCTGGGGCGGCGGCGCCAGCGGACACAGTCCCAGCACCGCGACGCGCGCGATCCGAGCTAGACGACCTGAGGATCGATGCTTTGCCTCCGGCCGGTGTTGCGGCCCGCGTGCAGTCAGTCGGTCATGCCGGAGGTCTCGTCTTCAGGTCGCGTCTGCTCCCGATAGCGGCGGTAAAGACGGGGCAGCTGCGCGTGCGGGTTGTGAAGGAACTCGTTCCGGTCGATGTCGATCCACCCATCGGCTTGTCCAGCAGTGCACCGCTCGACGCCGACGAACGCCGCGACGGCCGCGACCGACGGTTTCGGTGAGCCATCGACACGCCACAGGCCGAAGGTGCGCTCGTGAGGAGCCAGATCGAAGGGAGGGCTCTCCCAGAGCCCTGGGTCGTAGTCGGAATAACACCAGAGCATCGCGCCGATGCAGCCGGCGCAACGAAGCGCCTCGAGCGCCCTTGACGTGTATGCGGCCGCCGCATCCTCTTCGACGAGAGACGAGCAGGCCCGCCAGGAGGCGCTCTGTTCTCCCCGACGGCCACGGGGGTAGGTGGGCAGACCGAACTCGCTGAAGAGGACGTCGCGACCCTCGCCAAGCCACCGTGTTACGCGGGCGAGGAACGGGAGCAGTTCGTCGTCGGTTGGACCGCCCGCCCAGCCAGCGTAGATCGGGTATCCATGCATCGAGAGGAGATCGCAGACGCCGGAGGCTTCGAGCGGACCGAGCTGCCGATCGTCTTCCAGGTCTTCCATGTGCAACCCGAGCGTGACGAGCGCGGTGTCGTCAGCGCCGCGGATTGCCGAGGTGAGACGCTCAAGCCAGGCGCGAGCCGATTCCCTGGTTGGGGGGATCGCGCAGTTGGAGTTCTCGTTGCCGAGATCCCACGCCCAGACCGCCTCATGACCGGCGAGAGCGGCGGCGGCCTGCGCGGCAAAGAGGGCCTGGGCAGCTACGACCGCAACGTCCGTATACCAATTTCGGAGACCGGTCTGGGCGACCCCGCCACTCGAAACGATCCGGAAGCGAGGATCACCCTCCGGGCGGCCTCCGAGCGCCCAGGCGGGGATCCAGTTCACGCCGCTCATGTGGCCGGTGAAGAGGGTGGGGATGAGAGCGAGCTCGAGCTCAGCGGCGAGATCGGCGACCGCGATGAGCCGCTTGAGCATCTCTCGGTCGACCCGGTTTGGGGCCGGTTGAAAGTCTTCCCAGGTGAGAAAGACCCTCACGGAGTCGAGACCGCAGGCGGCGATCCGCGCAAAGTCGGTTGCAACCTCGGCCAGATCGAATTTCGACCACCAGCTCATCGCGGTGCGGGCGGGCCAGTAGTTGACGCCGACCCGGAACGGCTGCCGCGGCGAGCTCGTGCTCAGCGGACGCCTTCTTTGCCGATCTTTGCATCGTGGTGGAGTTCGACGACGCGCCCATAGAGGGCGAGGTAGTCGTCCACCATCCGCTCGACGTCGAAGCGCCCTTGCACCGATGCGCGCACGGCTTCGCGGTCGAGCGCGCCCGAAGCGTGGACGGCGGCAACCGCGTCGTCCTGGGTATCGACGAGGAAGCCGTTCTCGCCGTGATTCACGATCTCTGCCATCGAGCCGCGTCGCCTCGCGATGACCGGCGTGCCGCAGGCCATCGCCTCGACGACGCTGAAGCCGAACGGTTCGTCGAAGTTGACGAGGTGCAGCAGTGCACGCGCGCCGCCCAGCAGGCCGCCGCGTCGGTCGGGCCCGACTGGGCCGACGTAGCTCACGCGCTCCGCGTCGAGCCGCGGCTCCACGTGCCGCTCGAAGTAGTCGCGGTCCTGGATGATCCCGGCGATCACGAGCGGCATGCCCGTGCGCTCGGCGGCATCGATCGCCTCAACTGTCCCTTTGTCCGGATGGATTCGCCCGAAGAACAGGAGGTAGTCGCCCGGCGTCCGCTGGAGCGCGAATTCGCCCAGGTCGATGCCGTGGTGGATTGTGGCGACGTAGTCGAGGCGCTCGTGGCGGTCCGCATCGCTGATTGCGACGTAGTAGCCACGCCGGTTGTACTTCTCGAACACGGGAACGATCTGCTCCGACGAGAACCCGTGGATTGTCGTCACCACTGGGGTGTCAACCAGACCGCTGTAGGTCAGTGGCAGGAAATCGAAGCTGTTGTGGATGACGTCGAAGTCGCTTGCACGTTCGAACGCGGCAGAAATGTGCAGCGCCTCCCAGGCCTTCGCATGTAACGCCGGATCCTCCGAGTAGCCGGCCGGCGCCGTGCCGACGAGGTGAGCGGTCGTAAGGGAGTCGGCGGTGGCGAACAAGGTGACCTCGACTCCTCGCCTCACCAACCCCTCGGTCAACAGAGACGAGAACTGCTCCCATGGCCCGTATCTGCGCGGAGGTACCCGCCAGGAAATCGGCGCGAGGATCGCGACCCGCAAGGTCCTGCCGACAGAAAGCCGGGTCGACATCAACGTGCGAGGGTAGCTCCGACGCACCCGCGGCGTTCGGCCCAGCTGCGAGCGGCTAGAGTGTGGAGCACGAGACGAGGACCTATGGCGTGCTGGCGCCTTCCTCCACGTGGCAGGGGAGTGGAGGCGAGGTTCATTGGCGGCAGCAGGCGCTTCTCCATCGCCGGATTCGCTCCAGGCGTTTCTGAGGGACATCGGCAAGGTTGACCTGTTGACGGCTGCGCAGGAGGTTGAGCTGGCGAAACGCATCGAGCGGGGTGATCACAGCGCGAAGCAGGAGATGGTCGGGGCGAACCTCCGCCTTGTTGTCTCGATCGCCAAGCGGTATCGCAACCAGGGGCTGCCGTTCCTCGACCTTATCCAGGAGGGAACGATCGGCCTCGTCCGTGCCGCGGAGAAGTTCGACCATCGCAAGGGCTTCAAGTTCTCGACCTACGCGACCTGGTGGATCCGCCAGGCCGTGGCGCGTGCGCTCGCCGACAAGGGGCGGACGATCCGGATGCCGGTGCACGTCGTTGAGAAGCTGAACAAGATCCTGCGCTCGGAAAGCAAGCTGCGCGGCGAGCTCTGCCGCCAGCCAACGCCTGCCGAGATCGCGGGCGACGCCGACTTCCCGCTCGACGAGGTGGAGCAGATCCTGCGCAGCTCGCAGATGCCACTGTCGCTCGAGCAGCCGGTCGGCGACGGGGAGGCATCGGAGTTCGGGCACTTCCTCGCCGACAGCGGTCCGTTGCCGGAGGACGTCGCCGACGACAATTCCCGCTTACGCGCGCTCACTGAGTCCCTCGCGACCTTGAGCTTGCGAGAGCGACGCGTGCTCGAGCTCCGCTACGGGCTCGACGGACAGGCGTCGGCGACGTTGGAAGAGATCGGCGTGATCTTCAACGTGACGCCGGAGCGGATCCGGCAGATCGAGAAGCGCTCAATGGGAAGCTGAGCCACCTCACGGAAATGAAGAACCTCCGCGACGTTGCCTGAGAACTGATGCGGCGCGAAGCGCCGTAGCCTGACGAAGGGACCGGGACGATCACCGGAGTCAGCAGTCTGGGAGACGGATGATCTGTTTCCGTTGTCCGAGGCGCGGCTCATTCTGGTCTGGCGATGGCTGAAGCGACCGGAAAGGCTGCTACCGCCTCGACCTCACCTGAGCCGGAGCGCTTGCACACGGCGGCGCGCGAAGCACGTAACGACGCCGCTCCCTTCGCGCTGGTCGCGGCCGCGATCCTAATCGTGCTGGGGCTGGTGGCAAAGCACGCGCACTGGGAGTCGCTCGGACAGTCGCTTTGGTGGATGTGGCTGATCGTCGCAGCTCCCTACCTCTGCCTCGCGGCCACGCTGCTCCTGGGCTTGAAGCGCCTTGCCCGTCACGATCACCGGCGGGAGATCGTGATCGTGCTCCTGTCGCTTGTCTGGGTCTTCAACGTCCTCGGCGTCGTCATCCTCGTCGCCTCGCTGGTCGCACATTCCGCGACCCACATCACGGGGTCGCAGCTCCTTGCCAGCGGCGGCGCAGTCTGGCTCACCAATGCGATCGCCTTCGGCCTCGCCTTCTGGGAATTGGACTGCGGCGGCCCGGTCGCCCGGGCGCTCGCGGCCGCGGCACGCAAACCCGATTTCCAATTTCCCCAGGACGAGAACCCTCAGCTCGCACGCGACGGCTGGGCGCCCCGGCTCTGGGATTACTTCTACATCTCGCTCACCAACGCGACAGCATTCAGCCCAACTGACGCCCTGCCCCTGACTCGCCCAGCCAAGGCGCTGATGGCCGCCGAGTCGACGCTATCCGTCGTCACCGTGCTGCTCGTCGCCGCGCGTGCGGTCAACATTCTCATCTAGGCGCGGAACCCGGTCCCAGGAGGTGAGATGCCCGAGCGCACGAGCCTCGCCGCCGATAAGGCATGGCAAGAAGGCAGGATGGTCACGCGCGATCGCCGCTATGCTTGGTGGTGCGCGTAGGCCTTGCGAGGAAGCCGCTGAGGCTCGACCCGATTAGTCCTCTCCGTCTGTCACATTCGGCCTGGGTGCGTCAAGGAGACGCGCGGGTTCGCGTTTCCGCCTTGTGTGGTGACGACAGGAGAGTTATGCAGACGTGGGCATACGTCAGTGATGTGCCGATCAGTCGCGAGCAGTACGACAAGCTCGACGAAGAACTCGGCACTCACAATCCGGAGGGTCTGATTGTGCACGCCGCCGGCGAGTCCGGCTCAGGCATTCGGATCATCGATGTCTGGGAATCGAAGCAACAGTTCGAGCTATTCCAGTCGGAGCGGCTTGGCCCAGCGATGCGCAAGGTTGGCATCGTGGGCCCGCCCAGCAACGGCGGCGGCAGCGCCAGCGCCATGCAGGAGATGTCGGTCCACAACCTCCGCAAGTAAGACGACGGCAGCGACAGCGAGCTCCGACTAGGGCTGCGTTCGCGGCGGGCCGGCCGCACCCAAAGGGCGGGCCGGCCGCACCCAAAAGAGAGAGCCCCGCCCTGTACGGCGGGGCTCTCTTCATTCAACGGTGAGCGAAGCGGGCATTGACGTATTTCACGCACCGCGGGTGAAGAGGTAACTGCTAGGCGCGCGCCTCGCGGAACGTCACGAGCCTGCCTCGCCGCTCGTCCCAGAGCTTCAACCTCGTAGCACGAAGCCCTTGCCGCAGCGTGAGTTGCGGCACCGTCTGGAGACGGTCGGTTCCCTGGTGCGCGGCTTGCAGGTTGTAGTTCGGGATCCCGACGCTGAGGTGGTGCACGTGGTGGAAGCCGATGTTGCCGGTGAAGAACCGCAGCACACCCGGCAGTTTCAGGTACGAGCTTCCCGCGAGTGCGGCGTGGTCGTAGCGCCAGTCGGCGTGAGTCTGCCAGTAGGTGTCTTCGAACTGGTGCTGCACATAGAAGAGCCAGACCCCGACTGCGCCGCTGACGACGAAAACGGGCCCTTGCACGAGCAGGTAGTCGCGCCAGCCGATCGTTAGGCAGGCTGCTGCGACGATCAGCGCGAGGATCAGGTTCGTCGCCAGCACGCTGTTACGAATGCGCGGTCGTGCTTCGCGGGGCACGAAGCGTGGCTTCAGCACGAGCACGAGGAACCAGCCAAGGCCGAACATGACGACCGGGCTGCGGTAGAGCCGGTACGTGATCTGCCGCCACGCAGGGAGCGCCCGGTACTCGGTGACCGTCAGCGTCGCGACGTCCCCCACTCCACGGCGGTCGAGGTCACCTGCGCTCGCATGGTGCACCGCGTGCTCGTGCTGCCAGCCGCGATACGGCAGCCACACGAGCAAACCCAAGGCAGCACCCAACAGGTCATTCGCGCGCCGCGAGCGCATGAACGAGCCATGCGTGCAGTCGTGGAACACGATGAACGTGCGGACCAGAAACCCAGACGCAGGCACCACGAGTATGAGCGACAACTGCACAGAGACGCGCACCGCGAAGACCATCGCGACCAGCAACGCCAGATACGGAACCACCGAGGTCGCGAGGTCGAGCACACTCCGACCCACCCGCGGCTCCGCGTAGGCGTCGAGCACACCCCGCCACGAGCGCGGCGAATCGGAGCCGGCCAAAGCATCTAGCGAAGCCATCAGAGCCGTTGTAGCCGAATCTCCGCGCTACCGTGGGGCAAATAGACCTGCAGCAAGGTGGCTGGCGTCATTCGTGTGTTCCGGCGTCACCATCATCACGAGCCAGAGAACAACTACGACTGCCGAGAGCGCGGCCCCGATCTTTGCCATGGGTGGAGCCGTAGGGCGCTTGCGCTACGCCGCAAGCGGAAAGGCTCGCGCTCTTGCGCGTTCTAGCGCGAGCCGACCGAGGATCGTCAGATCGGTGTGGACCCAGGTTCGATCCCTGCACGGCCATGAGAAAGTTCCGGCAAACAAGGCTTCTGGGAAGTCGCCGCGGCTGCTCGCCGGATGGGTCAAATGGGATCTGATCGACGGGATTCGCGGGAGTCGTCAGGCCCGCAGCTATCTCAGCCACGGAGCGAGCCGCTTCGAGATCTCGACGCAGCCGGACGGTCTGACGATGCGCTCGCGGACGCGACCTTCTGCGACCACGAGGAGCGTGGGGATCTCCGTGACCTGCAGGCGCTCGACGAGGTCGGGACGCCGGTCGGTGTCGACGCGCACGAGCTGGAAGCTCGAGTGGTTGGCTCGGCGCTGGAGGACTTGAGCCAGGAATCCCTCGACACGGCGCGAGGGCCCGGAGGTTGGCGAGAAGAAGAACAGCAGGCGCGGCCGCGTCTCGACCCGGCGCGAATCGACTGCTTCTCGGCTTCTGGCGGGCGCAGAGCTCATCAGACGCGACCGTCCGCGACACGCTTACGCGAATCACCCAGGATCGCCGTCCGCGCGCCGACACCTACCTTCTCGACGACGACCGAATCCGTCCTCGACAGCACCTCCACGATCCGGTCTTCCGGGCCGACGTGTTCAGCCAGGACCAGGAACCGTGTCGGAAAGCGGCGCACAGCCTCGTACTGCTGATGCGAGACGAACACGCGCGCGCGGCACTCTCCGAGCTCGCACTCGCAACAGAGCTCGAGCGCCTCGTCGGCGTCGAAGCTGTCAGCGATCCGTCGAATCTCCTCGTTCAGATCGCGGAAGAGCACCTGCCTCCGCGCACCAGACGCACCGCCGTCGCCGTCGGCTGCGGGCGCTCCGTCGGTGTGTTGCGGTACGGACACTCGAGCAGACCTCCTCGATCGGCGTTTCTTCGACCGAGGGATCGGCCCCGAGCCCCAAGGACCCCTACCGCTCCCCGTCACGTGCTGCGAGTGCGGGCGCTACCGCCTGGCGCACCCCCACCAAGACGATCCTATCCGCGAACGGGCGAAACCGCATAACGGATTCGGCTGTCGGCTCGAGAGGCGGCTACGATGTGCAGGCAGCAACGCCCTCCAGGCGGCTTCATTTTCGCTCCTTCTTCCTCCTGGGCGCCGAGACCCGAGGAGCGGAAGGGAAACAGAGGCCCGGTGGACGGCCAACCGCACGGCGCGCAGGAGCGCGGCAAAGCTGCCGCAACGATCTCGAACACGATCGCCGGCCTGCACCGCACCCACTACGGACGCGGCGCCACACGCACGCGGACGGTGATGGGCTCCGACTACGTCATCTGCTTTCTCGAAGACATCTACACCACCGTCGAGCGGACACTGATCGACGCCGGCCGCTTCGACACCGTCCGTGAGACGAGAAACGCATTTCAGGAGACGATGCGCGTGGCGTTCTGCGACGCCGTCGAACAAGCGCTCGGCCGCAAGGTGGTCGGCTTCCTCTCCCAGGTCCACGTCGACCCCGACCTTTCGATCGAGACCTTCATCCTCGAGCCCGACAGCGCGGACGAAGCTGCAGCCGAGGGCTGACCTTCATGAGCCTCACCTCGTCTCTCTTCAGGGCCGCCCGGATCAGTGCGACCATGCGGGCCGCGTCGCGCGGGCCGAAGCCGCTCGCGAAGCGGATGGTGCGGATCGTGGTTGGCCGCGCCTACGGCCGTACCGGTATCCCGCGCTGGCCCAAGTAGTCTCCGGACCGGCGCGGTCTCAACTCTGCGCGCGCGCCGCCGGCTCGAGGCCCTCCTTGGCCCGTGCGATCGCCCAGGCGTGATTCCAGCGGAACGCGGGGCGTAGCACCGGCGTGAGAAGTCGCAGCACGGGCTTGTCCGCGAGCACGGACCAGTCGAAGCGCACGTGCGTGCCGCCGTTCTTCGGGGTGAGGGTCCACAGCCCACGCCCACTCAAGTCGCCGACCACGTTGGCACCGATCCGGTGAGGCCGGTCGTAGACCGTGATCGTCGAACGTGTCCTGAGGTGGTACGGCAGCCTTCCCTTGAAGTGCTGCGTCGAGGCGGTGCCGAGCGCCGGCTCGCCCTCGCTCTCGACGTCGATGTAGACCGGTCGCCACCACGATGGATAGGTGCGGGCGTCCGCGATGAGGTCGAACACTGCCTCGGGCGGTGCGGCCACGTCCCACTCGTCCACGAACAGGTACTCGCCTCGACCGTCTGCGATCCAGGAGATGCCGCGCGCCAGCGCGCGCTGCACTGCGGCCGGCGGTTGCGCCGCCCGTCCCTCGTCGGGGAAGTCGAGGATCAGCCGCGCCGCCGCGAGCGGCTTCAGGTAGCCGCCCTTCGTCACTTCGCCGGCAGCGTCGAGCTCGGCGAGACGTTCGAGCAAGTGCTCGGTGCGGAGCGCCGGACGGAGCGTGACTCGAACGTGGCCGTCGACCTCGCCCGCGGCATAGTGGCGATGTGCCTTGCCGGGCGGAATCTCGATCGACTCGCCGGGGCCGAGCACCCGGGTGGCGCCGTCGAGCTTCACCAGCAGCGATCCGCTGAGCGCCTCGTGGCGCTCCGACTGCTGCGGGTGCACGTGCGCCTGTGCCGGAAACCCGCGCGGCCGCCCGTGGACCTCGTACTCGAGCAACTCGCCGCCCGTCGCCGCCGCGCGCCGGAGAAACACGATCCGCATCCCGAAGGTAGGGAGCTCGAGCTCGTCCCCGTCGGTCATCCCTGCTCCTTTTCGGCCTCGGCGCGATCTTACGAGGGAAGTCCCCGCCCGCCAACCTCGCGCCCTGGCCGTCGGCCGCCGGATCGGGCAGACTGCGACGCGACGGAGTCCTGATTGGGGGGCTGAACGACGAGTAGTGGGACCGAGCCGCTGGCGACCACGGCCGAGAGCGTCGACGACGCCGTCCGTCGTCTCGTCGTCGAGCGCTCGCACGACCTCGTCACGCTCTGCGACCTGGCGGGCGCGATCGTCTACGCCTCCCCGTCGTGGGCGCATCTCGGGTGGGAGCCGACCGAGCTTCCCGGCGTGGCGATCATCGAGCTGCTCCATCCCGACGACGTGAGGCTCGCCACAGAGGCCTGGAACGAGGTCGCCACCGGGACCGACGTCGACGCCGTCACGATCAGGATCCGCCGCGCCGGTGGCAGCTATGCGTGGTTCGAGGTGAACGGATCCTCGGTCCACAACGAGGACGGCGAGCTTCGCTTCATGCTCGGGACGGCCCGCGACGTGAGCGAGCGCGAGGAGTTGCGCTGGCGGCTTCGCGACCTCGACGCCGTGTACCGCTTCGCCGATGCCGTCGCCGGCGCGCAGGCGCTCGACGAAGTGCTCGAGGCGGCACTCGAGGCGCTCGTCGAAGCGACCGGAGCCGACCGGGCCTCCGTCCTGCTCGCCGACGACGACGGCGTGTTCCGCTTCCGCGCCTGGCGCGGCCTCTCCGACCGCTATCGCGCCGCCACCGAGGGACACTCCCCATGGCCGCCCGACGTCGTGGACCCGCAGCCCGTGCTCGTCGACGACGTCGCGGGCGCCGGATTCGAGGCGGCGCTCGAGCGCGTCCTCCGCAAGGAGGGCATCGGGGCGCTCGCCTTCATCCCGCTGGTGCGAGGCGGGCGCCTGCTCGGGAGGTTCATGCTCTACCGCGACGCGCCGCACGACTGGAGCGACCGCGAGGTGCTGCTGTCACGCACGATCGCCAACCACCTCGCGTCCGTGGCCGAGCGGACTCGGGCGCAGCACGCGCTGCACGAGTCGAGCGAACAGCTCGCGAGCATCCTGAGGACAGTCGAGGAGGGGATCACGGCGACGAGCCGCGACGGTCGCATCTTGTTCGCGAACGACGCTGCGGCCCGCGCCGCCGGCTTCGACTCGGCCGACGAGCTCGTCGCGCTGGGGCCGGAGAAACGCCACTCGCTGTACGAGGTCTTCGACTCCGACGGAGCGCGCGTCCCGTCGGAGGACCTCCCGTCCGCGCAGGCGTTGGGCGGCACCGAGAGCTCGTCCGTGGTCAGGATCCGTGCCCGCTCGGGTGAGTGGGAGCGCTGGCTCGCGCTGCGTGCCACGCCCGTCTTCGCGCCGGACGGCAGCGTCGACCTCGTCGTCAACGTGACGCGCGACATCACGCAGGAGACGGTCGCGGCCCAGCGCGAGGTGGACGCCCGGCACGAGGCCGAGGCCTCACGGGCGCGGCTCGCCCTCCTGCTCGAGGCGACGGAGCAGCTGAGCCAGACGCTCGACTACGAGGAGCTCCTCCGGCGGGTGCCCCAGCTCGTCGTGCCGCGGATCGCCGACGGCTGCCACGTCTACATCGCGCGGAACGAGGAGAGCCAGCTCGTCCGCGTCGCCCACGCCCACGTGGAGCCGGGCATCTCGGCCCTCCTTGACGAGATCGACGCGGTCTACGACGTCGCGCAGCATCGTCGGATCCCGGTCGTCCAGGTCTTCCGCACCGGCAAGCCGATCCACCGGCCCGCACTGAAGCAGCCGCTGAAGAAGGTCGCGCGGCCGGGCGAGGAGGAGCTCGTCCGCATGGAGTCGCGCTCGCTCATCGTAGTCCCGCTCGAGACGGCGGGCAGGCGCCTCGGCGTGCTCGCAGTCACCTCGGCAGAGCCGGGAAGGCACGGAGAGGAGGACCTCGAGCTCGTCTCGGAGCTCGCGCGGCGCGTCTCGCTCGCGCTCGACCTCGTCGGTCTCCACCGCCGCGCGCAGGACTCCCTCGCGCAGCTGCAGGCGGTGATCGCGCAGCTGCCGCTCGGGGTCGCTATCACCGACGTCGACCATCGCATCCTCCTCCGGAACGAGGAGCTCGAGCGCGTCTGGGGCTCGCCGATCGTCGTCGGCTCCGACCACCGGAAGAGTGGCATCGCCACCATCGGCTGGCCGCTCGAGCGCGCGATCGAAACGGGCGAGGTGACGGTCGGCGAGCGGCGCGAGCTCGAGGCGGGCGACGAGGTGCGCACCCTCGAGATCAGCGCCGCACCGGTGCGCGACGACGACGGCGTCATCGTCTCCGCCGCAGCGATCGTGGCCGACGTCACGCGCCGCAGCCGCTCCGAGGAGCAGCTCGGCTTCCTCGCCCGCGCGAACGAGCTGCTCGTCGCGAGCCTCGACTGGGAACGGACACTCGCGGCGATCGCGGAGCTCGCGGTTCCCGCGCTCGCCGGCTATTTGGTGATCGACTTGCTGGACGAGGAGGACGAGCTCCACTGGGTCGTTGCGGTCCACGCGGATCCGGAGAAGACGGAGCTCGTCCGAGAGCTGCGCGGGCAGTACCCGCCGACGCTGTCGACGCACCCGATCCAGGTGGCTCTTCGAACGGGCGAGCCGCAATTGCTCCCGGACCTGCAGGCGGAGGCTGAGGCGATGGCCCACGACGCCAAGCACGCGCGGGCGATCCGGCGCATTGCGAACACCTCCGGCCTCGTCGCGCCTCTCGTGGCCCGCGGGCGGACCCTCGGCACGATCAGTCTCGGCACGATCGAAGGCCAGCCACGCTTCGACGAGGCGGACCTCGCGATGGCGATGGAGCTCGCGCGGCGGATCTCTCTTGCGCTCGACAACGCGCGCCTCTTCGCCGAGGCGCAGGAGCGCGCTCATGCAGCCGTGGCGCTCGAGTACGTCGACGACGGTGTCATCCTCGTCGACGAGGCGGGAGTCGTCCGGCTCTGGAACCCCACCGCCGCGATCAGCCTCCGCCTGCCCGCGGTGGAGGCCGTCGGCCGGCCGATCGCCGAGCTGCTCGGCGACTGGCAGTCGCTGCAGTCCCGGATCCCGGTCGCCTCCGAGCGGCAGGCAGGCGGCGCCTCACGCGCGCAGACGCTGCCCGTGGAGGTGCAGGGAGAGGAGCGATGGCTGTCGGTCTCCGCAGTCCGCTTCCCAGGAGGCACCGTCTACGCGTTCCGCGACGTCACCGACGAGCGCGCCGTCGAGCAGATGAAGACGGACTTCGTCTCCACGGTGTCGCACGAGCTTCGTACGCCGCTCGCGGCGATCTACGGGGCGGCGATGACGCTCCGCCGCCGCGACGTCGCCGTCGACGAGTCGCAGCGCGACAGGCTGCTGGAGGTCGTTTCCAGCGAGGCCGACCGGCTCGCTCGCATCGTGAACGACATCCTCTGGGCGAGCCGGCTCGAGTCGGGCCGGATGAGCATTGCGATCGAGCGGTGCGACGCGGCGGCGATCGCGAACGAGGTGGTGGACGTGCTGCGCGCACGGGCGCCGCAGGGGATCGGCGTCATCGTGAGCAAGTCGCGTGGCCTGCCGGAGGTCGCGGCGGACCCGGACAAGCTGCGCCAGATCCTCACCAACCTGATCGACAATGCAATCAAGTACTCGCCCGACGGCGGGCCGGTCGAGGTCGAGATCGGGCGCAGCGGCGGCCGCGTGCGGTTCCGCGTCACAGACCAGGGGCTCGGGATCCCTCCTGCGGAGCAGGACCGGATCTTCGAGAAGTTCTACCGCCTCGACCCGAACCTGGCCCGAGGCGTGGGCGGCACCGGCCTCGGCCTCTACATCTCGCGGGAGCTCGTGACGCGGATGAACGGCCGCATCTGGGTCGACTCGGACGGTCGCACCGGCTCGTCGTTCTTCCTGGAGCTCCCGCTCGCCTGAGGTGTCTCGTGCGGACACGGCCGGTAGCAGCTACCGGCCGTGTCCGATTCAGTCGTGCTTCGAGCTTCTAGTAAGGGGGACCGGCGGGTCCTGCCGGGCCCTCGTCGTAATAGGTGCGGCGGCGGCTGAAGTAGCCCGGGCCGGCCCACGAGGACCAGAAGATCAACGACAACAGGATTCCGACGATGCCGACGATCAGCAAGATCCAGCCGATCGTGTGGATGTCGACGCCGGACACGGTCGTGTTCACGGCGAAGGCGAGCACGGCGCCCACGGCCGCCAGTATCAGTCCTACTCCGAGACCCATGCACTCCTCCTTTGACGGGGTCCGGAAGAGAAACGGACGAGGGCCGGTTCGAGGTTCGGCCTACGGGGCTTTCGTCTAGGCTCCGAAACGGATGCGCAGGGGCTCCATCGTCGCGCTCTTGGGGATTGCACTGATTGCGGGCGGGGTCGCCGCTGCCGTTGCGCTCGTGCCCACGTGGCTGCCCGAGCAGGCATCACGCGAGGCCGGGCGGATCGACTTCGTCATCTGGTTCGTGATCGTGATCTGCATCGCGATCTTCGCGCTGGTCGCCGCGGTGATCGTCTACGCCGTCCTTCGCTTCCGCGTCCGCGACGACGACTTCGAGGACGGGCCGCCCATCCACGGCCACACCGGGCTCGAGATCACGTGGACGGCGATCCCGTTCGTCCTCGTCACCTCGATCGCGATCGTGAGCGCCATCGTCCTCTCGCGAAACGACGCCCAGGCGCGGGACACGCTTCGCGTCAACGTCACGGCCCAGCAATTCGCCTTCACCTTCAACTACCCGGACGCGAAGGACATCACGAGCCCGGTGTTGCGGCTGCCCAAGGACCGCTCCGTCGAGCTCTACATGCGCGCGCTCGATGTGATCCACTCCGTCTTCGTGCCGGAGTTCGGCCAGAAGGAGGACGTCGTCCCCGGGCTCGTCACGCAGCTGCACATCACGCCCACTCGCCTGGGCACGTTCCCGCTCGAGTGCACCGAGCTCTGCGGCCTCGGCCATTCCCTGATGCGCACCGAAGCGATCGTGATGACGCCTGCGGCGTTCGATGCCTGGCTACGGCAGCAGGAGAAATCGGCTGCACCGGCGCCGGCCTCGACCTCGACCTCGACCTCGACAACCTCGACGCCGCCTTCCTCGTCCTCCTCGGCCGCCGGCCTTTCGGTCTTCAACACGAACGGCTGCTCGAGCTGCCACACCCTGAGCGCCGCCAAGTCGACGGGCACGGTCGGGCCGGACCTCGACAAGCTCGTCTCGTATGCGCAGCAGGCGCACCAGCCGCTCGCCGCTTTCGTGCAGAAGTCGATCGTCGACCCCGACGCGTACGTGCAACCCGGGTTCCCGAAAGGCGTCATGCCGTCGACGTTCGGGAACCAGCTCTCGAAGCCGCAGCTCGACGCCCTCGTGACGTTCCTCGTCCAGTCCGCCCAGCAGAAGAAGGGATGATCCGCGCTTGACGACGACCGCGACCGCCCAGGACCTTCACCACACGCCCGGCCCGACCAGGGGCGGATGGCGGTTGCTCTTCCGCGGCGGGCTCCTGCGCGCGGTCTGGATGACGCCGTTCTTCGGCGGGCTCGGCTTCGGGATCGTCGTGCTCATCCGCTGGGCGGCCGGCTGGCATCCGATCCTCGCGACGGAGCCGCTCGTCCTCGTCGCCGCGCTCGTGACGGCGCCGCTCGGCTTCCTCGCCGGCATCGGGGCCTTCGACTACTGGGCGTACTACGCGCTCGGCTACCCGACGCGGGCCGAGGACCACTCGGGTCACGGCGCAAAGAGCTGGCGCGACTACTTCCGCGTCAACACCGACCACAAGGTGATCGGCGTCCAGTACCTCGTCACGACCGTCTTCTTCTTCCTCGCGGGCGGAATGCTCGCGATGCTCGTGCGCGCCGAGCTCGCGAAGCCGGGGATCCAGTACTTCGACCAGCAGACCTACAACGGTCTCTTCTCGGTGCACGCGGCGCTGATGATCTTCCTCTTCATCATCCCGGCCTTCGCCGGCCTCGCGAACTTCGTCGTGCCGCTCATGCTCGGCGCGGCGGACATGGCCTTCCCGCGCCTCAACGCGCTCTCGTTCTGGCTGCTGCCGATCGCGGGGATCATGATGCTGAGCTCGTTCTTCATGCCCGGCGGCGCCTTCGCCTGCGGCTGGACGGGCTACGCGCCGCTCTGCTCGGCCCACCAGCCGATCGGGGCGATCTTCTTCAACCAGGGAGTCCAGTGGGCGGGGGCGTCGTCGATCATGACCGCCCTCAACTTCCTCGTCACCATCATCACGATGCGGGCGCCGGGGATGACCTTCTGGCGGCTGCCGCTACTCGTCTGGGCGAACTTCACGACCTCGCTGCTCGTCGTGATCGCGACGCCGTTCATCGCGGGCTCGCAGTTCTTCTCGATGTTCGACCACGTGATGCACACCGCGTTCTTCAACGACGTCGGCGGCGGCTATCCGCTGGGCTACCAGCACATCTTCTGGTTCTACTCGCACCCGGCCGTCTACATCATGATGCTGCCCGGCTTCGGGATCATGAGCGAGGTCATAGCCGTCTTCAGCCGCAAGCCGATCTTCGGCTACCGGTTGATGGCGCTCTCGCTGATGGCGATCGTCGTGCTCGGCTTCTCGGTCTGGGCGCACCACATGTTCGTGAGCGGCATGTCGTCGTGGCTGCGCGTGCCGATGATGATCACGACGCTCCTGATCGCGGTGCCCACCGGGATCAAGATCTTCAGCTGGCTCGCGACGATGTGGGAGGGGAAGCTCCATTTCCGCACGCCCATGCTCTTCGCGCTCGGCTTCCTCTCCATGTTCGTGATCGGCGGGCTCTCCGGTGTGATGCTCGGCGCCGTCCCGATCGACATCCACGTGAGCCAGACGTACTTCATCGTCGCCCACATCCACTATGTGCTCTTCGGCGGCTCCGTGTTCACGATCTTCGCGGGGATGTACTACTGGTTCCCGAAGATGACCGGCCGGATGTACGACGAGCGGCTCGGCAAGCTCCACTTCTGGCTCACCTTCGTCGGCTTCAACCTCACGTTCTTCCCGATGCACATCCTCGGCACCGAGGGAATGCCGCGCCGCGTCGCCGACTACCTGCCGAGGTTCGCTGACCTCAACATGTTCATCTCGCTCGCGTCGTTCGCGCTGGGCGCCTCGGTGATCGTCTTCCTCTACAACATGATCACGAGCTGGCGCTTCGGCGAGATCGCGCCCGCCAACCCGTGGCGCGCGCTGACCCTCGAGTGGCAGGTCACCTCGCCGCCGCCGATCTTCAACTTCGACGAGATCCCGCAGGTCGTCGGCTCGCCGTACGAGTACGGCGTCCCCGGCGCCCAGCACGCCGTTCTCGCGCCCTCGAAGGCCCGCGAGATGGAGGAGGTGCCGGTATGACGCACCTGCTCGTGGTCGCGAACGAGACGGTCGACGCTAAGACGCTGCGGGACGCGCTCGGCGCTCGGTTGCTGGAAGCGCCGCCGGCCAAGCCGCCGGCGCCCAGCGATCAGACCGCGCCGCCTTCGGCGGCGCCCGGCGGCGACGACCTCCACGTGACGGTCGTGTCGCCGGTGAACGAGCCGCAGCGGGGCTACGTCGTCTACACCGACACGCGCCGCGCCTCGGCGCGACGCCGGCTCGAGCGGGCGCTCGAACACCTGCGCGAGGGCGGGATCCCGGCGGACGGCTACGTCGTCGAGGCCGATCCCGCGGCGGCGGTGCGCGACGCGCTCGCGACGCTCGAGCCGCCCGTCGACGAGATCCTCGTCTCGACCCATCCCGAGGAGAAGTCCGGCTGGCTGCGCCGCGGCGTCCTCGACCGGATTCGCTCGGCCGCAGGGTCCGTCCCTGTCGAGCACCTCGTGGCGAGCGGCGACGGGCCGGGCGAGAAGAACGTGCTCGTGATTGCGAACGAGACGGTGGTCGGCGAGCCGCTGCTCGCGAAGATCCGCGAGCGCGCGGCCGCGGGCCCGGCGAGCTTCCTCATCGTCTCGCCGCAGAGCGACCCGACGGCCGGCGACCATCCCGAGGCCGAGCGGAGGCTGAAGCGGGCGCTTGCCGAGCTGCGCGGAGGGGGGATCGACGTCCACGGCCAGGTCTCGCATCCCGATCCGTTCAGCGCCGCGCTGGAGGCGGTGCACGACGAGCGCGTCGACGAGATCGTGGTCTCGACGTTCGAGCCGCTCAGCTCGGGCTGGCTGCGCAAGGGCCTCGTCGAGCGGCTGCGCAAGGAGACCGGCCTGCCCGTCGAGCACGTCGTCGTCGCGCGCTCCGAGGCGGAGGTGCCGGCATAGCCACGTACTCGCACGCCGAGCCGGTCGGCCACGACGACCATGAGCATCACGGGCCGCCGGTACCGCACTACAGCTCGCGCATCATGCCCGAGACGCTCGGCATGTATCTCTTCATCGCGTCGGAGATCATGCTCTTCGGCTCGTTCTTCACGGCCTACTTCTTCGTCCGGATCGTCAACGGCACGCCGTGGCCGACGCCGCCCTACCACCTGCCGGTCTTCGTGGCGGCGATCAACACGTTCATCCTGATGACGTCGAGCGCGACGATGCACTGGGCCACGCAGGCGATCAAGCGCGGCAACGTCTGGGGGATGCGCGCGGGCCTGCTGCTCACCTTCCTCATGGGCCTCGCCTTCCTGACCTCGCAGCTCTTCGAGTACATGCGGGCGGGCTTCAACACGTCGGACGGCGCCTTCCCCACGATCTTCTTCTGCCTCACCGGCCTGCACGGCGTCCATGTGTTCGTCGGCCTCTCGATCCTCGCCTTCATGACGATCCGCGCCTTCCGCGGTCACTTCTCCGCCGACCACCACCACGGTGTCGAGATCGGCGGGATCTACTGGCACTTCGTCGACGTGATGTGGATCGTCGTCTTCACGACGGTCTACATCCTCTGACGACCGGGTAGAGAGAGGTAGATGCGCAACCCGCTTCGCAGCGAGGCCGAGGCCTATCGCTTCCTCATCGTCGTGATCGTGGGAGCGGCCGTGATCATCGCCGCCGCCTTCGCGAACAAGTGGGCGGGCGTCGCTGTCGCGGTGCTCGTGTTCGTCGGGCTCGGCTGGTGGCTGAAGCAGGAGCCGGTGCCCGGCGCTGCCGACCCAGCACCCGTCGTCACCTCGGGCACGCCGCCGGGCACGCACCGCGTGCTCGTCCTCGCGCCGCCCGGGACCGACGCGGTGACCGTGCCGGACGGCGCCGAGGTACTCGTCGTCGTCCCAGCGCTCTCGTCCACCCGAGAGGCGCTGACTGGCGCGGTGGACGATCGCCGGCACGATGCCGAGGCGACGGCTGCCGTTCTCGAATCCCGCTTGCCGGGGGCGCGGGTCGAGGTGGGAGCGGACGACCCCGCGCTCGCGGTCGAGGACGCCCTGCGTGTGTTCGGCGCGGACGAGGTCCTCGTCGTCGGCGACGACGGGATGCTGGAGGCGATCCGAGAGCGGGTCGCGCTACCCGTCAGCCGCGCCTGAGAAGTTCAGTTACTTGCCGGCGGAAGAAGAGACGTACTTCGCGACCGCCTGGATCTGGGCGTCGCTCAGCTTGCCCTTGAAGGACGGCATCACGCCACCGCCGAGGGTGACCCGATGCACGACCACGGCGAGGGTCGGCTTGGCCTGGTCGAGGTTCGGGCCGACCGTCCCTGTCGCGCCGGCGGCAGCGAGCGTGTGGCAGCCGGTGCAACCTGCTCCCTTGAAGATCGCTGCGCCGTTCGTGCCCAGGCTCGCGAACGACCCCGACGTGGAGTAGCCGCCCTGCCCCGCGACCGACGCGACGTAGGCCGCGACGTCGACCGCGTCCTGGCCCTTGAGGATGTTCGCCGGCATCGGCGTCTGCAGCGTGAACTTCTTGTTCGTCGTGTACGTCGCGATCTCTCCCGAGCCGAGCCGGATCTGGTCGAGGACGACGTTCTCGATCGCGCTCTGCTCGTAGCCTTGCTTGACGTCTGCGGCGAAGGCGTTGTCGAGGTTCGGCCCGATCGTCGCGCTGGTGCCGGCCGCCGACAGCGTGTGGCACGAGCCGCAGCTCGCCGTGAAGAGCTTCTGGCCGGACTGCGTGTCGGGCTGCTGGCCGGCGCTCGCGACGCCGCCCGTGCCGCAGCCGGCGGCGAGCAGCGCCGCGGCCACGAGCCCTGCCCCCCAAGCCCCGACCCGATACGGTCGCTTCAACGCCGTGTCAACCCTGGGGGACACCCACGGCCGACACGGCTTCCTCGCGCGTGGGATAGATCGTGAAGACCTTGTCGAGACCGGTGATCTCGAAGATCTTCGTGATGTTGCGGTCGCTGCAGACGAGCGAGAGCTGGCCGTCGTTCGTCCGCAACCGCTTGACGCCGCCCACGAGGACGCCGAGCGTCGTGGAGTCGATGAACGTCGTGCCGCTGAAGTCGACGATGACCTCCTTGCCGCCCTGTCCGATCACCTCGAGCAGCTGCTGCTTGAACTCGGGCGCCGTGTAGAGGTCGACCTCCCCGGTGAGCGAGATGACATACGCGTCACCACTGAGCTGCTCGGTCTTGATGTCGAAGTTCATGCGCAGATCCCCCGAAGTCGTTCGTCCGGCCGTCTGCGGCCGCTCGGGGAGCAGTCTATCCGCGCGGCCGAAGCCGCAATCGTCTATGCGACTTGCGAGGGAGGCGTTACTTCTTGCCGTACTTCGACTACTTGCCGTTGCTCGACTTGACGGTCGGCGTGCCCTTGGTCAGCTGCTTGATCGCAGCCTTCCACTGTGGCTTCAGCGGGGAGTTCGGGTCGACCTTGAGGAGCTCGTGCAGCGCGCCGAGCGCGACCGGGGTGTTGCCGGCGTTCGCTCCCGCCGTCGCCAGTAGCTGCAGGTACGTCGTGTTGCGGGGACGGATCCTCGAGGCGTGCTGGTAGTCGGTGACCGAGGCGCCGAACGAGGCCGTCGCCTGCTGGTACAGCACGTTCGTCGCGCTCGCTGCGTCCTGCGACGCTCCCTGGTAGGCCGGATTCTGACCCACCGCCGAACCGAGGGCGCCGCCGGGCTGGAACGGTGCGCTCGGGTCCGCCGCCTGCGCGCTCTGCTGTGCCTGCTGGTACTGGGTGGCGTACGTGTTGCCCTGCGACTGCTGGAGGCCGCCGAGCTCGCTCCACGCGTCGGCGTCCTTCCTCTTCACGCTGAGGTAGCTCTCGAGCGCGCTGATCGCCTGGAGGTTGTTCCCTTGCTCCTCGTAGGCCGTCGCGAGGTGGCGGTAACCCTTCGCGGGATCCTTCTTGATCTCGTCCTGGGCCTTCGACACGGCGCTGCCGCCCCCGCCGCCGAAGAGGCCGGTGTAGAGCTGTTCCAGGCCCCCGCCGTTACCGGAGCCGACGCCGATGCCGGCGAAGCCGACCGCGAAGACGAGCGCGAGCAGCGCGTACAGCCACTTCTGGCCGCGCCGCAGCCGGACGAAGAAGAGCTGCTGGTTCGGGTTGCCCCCGCCGCTGTGCCGTCGCCGGCCGCGCGCGCGCGCCGATTTCGTCGGCTGCGCCTTCGCCTTCGCCTGCTGCTTCGCCTTGACCGCTGCCCTGGCCATCAGCCGCCCAGAGTAGCCGAGGCGGCAGTCACTTTCGCCATCCGCCGCTCGACGAACACCGCCAGCCAGATCGATCCTTCGAAGAGCGCCCACATCGGCAGCAGCTCGAGGAACGTCGTCACAGGATCCGGTCCCGGGAGGGCCAGCGCGATCGCCGCCGTAATGAGATAGCCCATGCGCCGCTGACGGCGCAGCGTCCGCGAGCTCAGGACGCCGAGGTAGACGAGCCCGAGAATGACGAGCGGCGTCTGGAAGACGAGCACGATCCCGACGAGCACCGTGACCACGAAGTTGTAGTAGGACGAGGCCCGGGGCAGGACCAGGAAGTGCCGGTGGTCGTAGTGGACGAGGAAGTGCACCGCGCGCGGCAGCAGGACCCAGTAGCCGAAGGCGACTCCGGTCGCGGCGAGAACGACTGCGAACAGCGCGAGGCCGAGCACCTTCCGCTCGGAGGAGGGGTCGAACGCAGGCGCGAAGAAGAGCCACAGCTGCCAGAGGACGACGGGCAGCGCGAGCAGGAAGCCCGCGTAGATGCAGACCGTGATCGTGACGGTGAACGGCTCTGCGACTCCGGTCGTGAGCAGCTGCCGGTGATGGGGAGGCAGCGGCCGATTCAGCCAGTCGAGGACGTGCCCGTGGAAGACGAAGGCGACGACCGTGCCGACGGCGATCGCGCCGAGCATGGCGAAGAGCCGGCCGCGCAGCTCCTCGAGGTGCTCGCCGAGTGTCGCCTCCTCGGCGTGGCCGAGGCGGCGCGGAAGCCCCGTCATGTCCCGGCTAGAGGGTCTCGCGCTCGGTTGGCGTCGCCGTGGTCGGCGTCGCCGTCGGCTCGGCGGGCGGAAGCTCGGGCTGCACGTCGGAGGCGGCCGGGCTGTTGCCGGTGACCGCGTCCTTGAACTCGCGCATCCCGGATCCGAGCGCCTTCCCGATCTCCGGCAGGCGCTTGCCGCCGAAGAGGAGGAGCGCGATCAGGAGGAGCAGGACGATGTGCCAGGGAGTCTGGAAATACCCCACACGCGCAGGGTAGCCGTTCATCTCAGTGTTTGCGGGGTCTCGGACGAGGACGCGGGCCGTCTCGCTAGGCTGGTCGCATGGCATTGCTGAAGCTGGAGAACCTGCACGTCGCGCTCGAGGACGGGACGGAGATCGTCAAGGGCGTCGATCTCGAGGTCGATACGAACGAGGTGCACGCGATCATGGGGCCGAACGGCTCCGGCAAGTCGACCCTCGCGTACGCGCTGATGGGTCACCCCGCGTACGAGATCACCGAGGGACGCCTCCTCTTCGAGGGGGAGGACGTGACCGAGCTCGGCGCCGACGAGCGCGCGCAGCGCGGCCTCTTCCTCGCCTTCCAGTATCCGCACGCGATTCCCGGCGTCACGGTGACGAGCTTCCTGCGCAGCGCGATCAACGCCGTGCGCAAGGCTCGCAACGGCGGCGTCGACGACCCGATGGCGATCCCCGAGTTTCGCAAGGAGCTCCTCGCGCAGATGGATCGCCTGAAGGTGAGCCGCGAGCTCGCGTCGCGCTACCTCAACGACGGCTTCTCGGGCGGCGAGAAGAAGCGCGTCGAGATCCTCCAGATGGCGATGCTGAAGCCGCGCATCGCGGTGCTCGACGAGACCGACTCCGGTCTCGACATCGACGCGCTGCGGGTCGTCGCGAGCGGCGTGAACGAGCTCGTCGGCCCGGAGATGGGCGCGCTCGTGATCACGCACTACCAGCGGATCCTCGACTACGTCACGCCGGATCGGGTACACGTCTTCGTGGGTGGCCGCATCGTCGAGTCGGGCGGCGCGGAGCTCGCGAAAAAGCTCGAGAAGGAGGGCTACGCCCCCTACGAGCCCGAGGAGGTGCCTGCGTGAGCCAGACAGAGACCGACGTCGTCAAAGGAATTCGCAGCGAATACAAGTACGGATTCTCGAACCCCGACGAGGCGAAGGATTATTTCTTCAAGTCCGGCCGCGGCTTGTCGCACGAGCTGGTCGAGGCGATCGCCGAGCACAAGAACGAGCCGGAGTGGATGCGGAAGTTCCGGCACAAGAGCCTGGACTACTTCCTCGCGCGCCCGCTGCCACAGTGGGGCGGCAACCTGAACGACATCGACTTCGACAACATCTTCTACTACATCAAGCCGACCGAGAATCAGGCGAAGTCGTGGGAGGACCTGCCGGCCGACATCCTGGACACGTGGGACAAGCTCGGCATCCCGGAGGCTGAGAAGAAGTACCTCGCAGGCGTCGGCGCCCAGTACGAGTCGGAGGTCGTCTACCACAAGCTTCAGGACGACCTGACGAAGAAGGGCGTCATCTTCCTCGACACCGACACGGCGCTGCGCGAGCACGAGGATCTGTTCAAGCAGTACTTCGGGACGATCATCCCGCAGAACGACAACAAGTTCGCGGCGCTCAACTCGGCGGTCTGGTCGGGCGGCTCCTTCATCTACGTGCCGCCGGGCGTCTCGATCGAGATGCCGCTGCAGGCCTACTTCCGCATCAACGCCGAAAACATGGGCCAGTTCGAGCGGACGCTGATCCTCGTCGACGAGGGCGCCTACGTGCACTACGTCGAGGGCTGCACGGCCCCGATCTACTCGACCGACTCGCTGCACAGCGCAGTCGTCGAGATCGTCGTCAAGAAGGGCGGCCGCTGCCGCTACACGACGATCCAGAACTGGTCGAACAACGTCTACAACCTCGTCACGAAGCGCGCCGTCGCCTACGAGGACGCGACGATGGAATGGGTCGACGGGAACCTCGGCTCGAAGCTGACGATGAAGTACCCGGCGATCTGGCTGATGGGCGAGCGGGCGCACGGCGAGGTGCTGTCGATCGCGTTCGCCGGCTCCGGGCAGCACCAGGACGCGGGCGGCAAGGCCGTGCACGTCGCGCCGAACACGACGTCCGTCATCACTTCGAAGTCGATCTCGAAGAACGGCGGCCGCGCGGGCTACCGCGGGCTGCTCGAGGTGAACAAGAACGCGGTCGGCTCGAAGTCGAAGGTGGTGTGCGACGCGCTGATCCTCGACGAGGAGTCGCGCTCGGACACGTACCCGTACATCAAGATCGACGCGGACGACGTCGACATCGGCCACGAGGCGACCGTCTCGAAGATCGGCGAGGAGCAGCTCTTCTACCTCATGTCGCGCGGGCTCACCGAGGCGGAGGCGAGCGCGATGATCGTGAGCGGCTTCGTCGAGCCGATCACGAAGGAGCTGCCGCTTGAGTACGCGGTCGAGATGAACCGGCTCATCCAGCTGCAGATGGAGGGCTCGGTCGGTTGAGCTCGATCGCGAAGGTCGACGCGGTCGGCATTCCGTCAACTGATTGGGAGCGGTCGCGGCAGTTCTACGTCGAGACGCTGGGGTTGCGTCCCGACGAGCACGCGAAGGCGGAGTTCTGGGTCGGCGACACCTGCTTCGGCATCTGGATGCCAGAGGAGTGGGGCGAGGAGTTCAAGCCGCAGCCGAATGCCATCGTGCTGCTTCACGTGGACGACGTCGAAGCGGCGCGGGCCGAGCTCGAGGCGAAGGGCGTCGAGTTCGTCGGCGAGACCGTCGAGACGCGTGTCTGCCACATGGCCACGTTCCTCGACCCGGACGGCAACCCGCTCGTGCTCCACAAGCGGTTCGCTCCGTACACATGAACGTCGAGCACGTCGACTTCGTCTCGGTCCCGGTTTCGGACCTGGAGCGCTCGACGGCGTGGTACCGCGACACGCTCGGCCTGCCGCAGACCGGCGAAGGCGGCTTCCCCGAGTTCAAGCTCGGCGACAACGTCTTCCTGTACCTGATCGACCCGAAGTCGATCGGCGGCGAGTTCACCCAGGGAAACGGGGGACCGATCGCGCTGCGCGTGGCAGACGTCGCCGAGACGCGCCAGGAGCTCGAGGGTCGCGGGATCGAGTTCGTCGGCGACACCTACGACACCGGCGTGTGTCACATGGCCCCGTTCGCGGATCCCGACGGCAATCGCTTCATGCTGCACCGGAGGTACGCGCCGAATGATTGACGTGCAGCGCACCGACTTCGTCGCGGTTCCGACGCGCGACCGCGAGCGCGCCGCCAGGTTCTACGGCGAGACGCTCGGGCTGACGAAGAACCCGAATTCGACGGGCTCGTGGATCGAGTTCGAGACCGGCAACACCACGCTCGCCATCGTCTCGCCCGAGCACATCGACGCGCCGTTTGCGCCGCTGCCGATCGCCTCCATCGTCTTTCGCGTTCCCGACGTCGCCGAGGCGAAGGCGAAGCTCGAGGCCGCCGGAGTCGAGTTCACGGGCGAGTCCTGGGATTCGGGCGTCTGCCACGGCGCCGCCTTCACGGATCCCGACGGCAACGGGCTCGCCCTGCACCACCGCTACGCGCCCTACCCCGACGGGACGACGCCATGATGGAGATCACGCGCGTCGACTACATCCGCGTCCCGGTGGACGACATCGAGGCCGCGAAGCACTTCTACGGCGACGTCCTCGGCCTGCCGCGCAACGAGCGCCTCGACCACGAGGACTGGGTCGAGTACGAGGCGTCGAACGTCACCCTCGCGGTGATGACGCCGCACACGCACGAGTACGAGTTCGCCGCCCTCCCACCGGCGACGATCGCGCTCGGCGTGCCTGACGTCGCGGCGGCGAAGGCGGAGCTAGAGGCGAAGGGCCTGGAGGTCGGCGAGATGTGGGACTCCGGCGTCTGCAACGGCGCCGGCATCAGCGACCCGGCCGGGAACAGGATCCTCCTCCACCACAGGTACAAGGCGTATGACGAGGTCTGACGCGCTCGCCGCCTACGAGGCGCTGCCGCTCCCGGACACGACCGAGGAGCACTGGCGCTTCACCGACCTGCGCGGCTTCGACCCCGAGAGCTTCGCGGGAGCTGCGTCGGCCGAGATCGAGACGTTGCTCGACCTCGACGTCGCCGGCTACGCGACGGTTACCGCTGACGGGATCGAGATCGAGAAGGCGCCGGACGGGGTGACCTTCGCGCCGCTTCCCCAGGAGCACGAGCGCCTGTACTCGCTCGTCGGCTGGGACGAGAAGTTCGCGGCCCACAACGCGGCGCTCTGGCAGCACGGCCTGCTTGTCGTCATCCCGAAAGGCGTCGAGCTCGAGAAGCCGCTCTACGTCCGCATCGCGGTGACGGGGCAGACGTTTTGGCGGCTCGTCGTCGTGGTCGAGGAGGGCGCGCGCGGGTCGCTGATCGAGGAGTACGCCTCACCGGCGGCAGACACGGAGGCCTACTCGAACGCGGTCACGGAGCTCTTCGTCGAGCCGGCCGCGAAGCTCGAGTACGTCTCCCTGCAGAACCTCTCTCGCGAGACATGGCATTTCGCGAATCACCACGCGCGCGTCGAGCGCGACGCCGAGCTCGACTGGGTCGCCGGCGGCTTCGGCTCGAAGAAGGGCAAGACGCGGATCCAGAACGACCTCTCGGGCCGCGGGGCAACGTCGCGTGTGACGGGCGCGTACTTCGCCGACGGCACGCAGCACCTCGACTACGACACGTTCCAGGAGCACATCGCGCCCGACTGCGAGAGCGACTTCGCCTTCAAGGGCGCGCTGCGCGACGAGGCGACGGCGGTGTGGCGCGGGATGATCCGCGTGGAGAAGGACGCGCAGCAGACGAACGCGTACCAGGAGTGCCGCAACCTGATGCTGTCGCCGACGACGCACGCCGTGCCGATCCCGGGCCTCGAGATCCTGGCGAACGACGTCCGCTGCACGCATGCGGCGACGGTCGGGCGGGTCAACCGGGAGGACATGTTCTATTTGATGAGCCGCGGGCTCACGCGCTTCGAGGCTGAGCGGCTGATCGTGCGCGGCTTCTTCCAGGAAGTGCTCGACCGGATCGAGCTCGAGCCCGTGCGCGAGGCCGTTACGGCAGCGCTCGAGGCTCGGATCCCTCAGGCGTAGCCGACGCGTCCATTGCGTGAATCCGCCACGCGTGGTTGGCTGCCAGCGTGTCGGTCCCCGGAGCACTGGTGCACGAGCTGGCCAGCGGCCGTGTAGTGCTGTTCGCTGGCGCGGGTGCTACGGCCGATCTCGGTTATCCACCATGGGCGCGCCTTTTGGAAGAGCTTCGCTACGGACTAGGCGATTCCGCGACGTCTCTTGATGAAGGCACTTCACTTCTCGAACGCGCGCAGCAAATTCGCGACGCGTTCAAGGCGGAGGGCCGTCTTGACGACTATTACGCGACTCTGCAAGAAACCTTCGGCCCGAAGCACGGGCAGGGATTCGGCTCGCGGCAGCAGGCACTAGTGAGGCTCCGTACTAGGGGAGTCGTCACCACCAACTACGACCCGGCGCTCGAGTACGCACAGACCGCCGCGAATCATGAGCTCGGCAATCAGCCGTGCCAGGCGCTTGACCTATGCGGCGAACGCGCCTACGAAGTCTTCAACTTTCTGCGCGACCTGGGAGAGGGCGCGGGTCATAGGTATGTCCTACACGCTCACGGTCAGCACCGGGATCCACAGCGCCTCGTTCTTACTGCACACGACTATGGCAGGAGCTACGGTGCAATTGCTGGCGAGGAAGACTCTCCTGGGAGCACTCCCGATGACCTAGATCGAGAGGGGCGTCGCCTTGGTCCGCTCGACACGCTTCATCGTCGTGTGCTCTGGTCAATCCTCGTCGCACACCCAGTGCTCTTTGTCGGCTTCAGCCTCGATGACCCCGCACTCGTACAGCTGCTGGACATTACGGATCGCGACTTCGGTCGGGGCCACCAGCTCGGTCACTTCGCGATCATGGGAGCCGCAGATGACGGTCAACGCGACGCAGTCACATTCCGCTGTCGCGAAGCTGGGATCACGCCGATCATCTACGACGTGGGCCGAGCCGACGGCCTGCCGGATGATCACTCAGGATTGGACGAGCTGCTCGACTCGATGGCGGGCCAACCGCAAGAGCCACAGCGCTTGGTTGACCCAGATCGGACGGAGAGCTTCTCCGCAAGGATGCTCGAGCTTTGATCATTCGCCGCCCCGCTCTTGATCAGGCTTTCTCGGTCTTCGCCCAGCAGAGTGGCGTAGTCATTGGCGCGCCAGGGGCCGGAAAGACCTTCCTGCTTAGGGAGTTCGCGGAGTCCGCGATCGCCTCGCCCGACGTGCACTGCATTTACCTGCCCCTCGATCGTGCCCCGATCGAGACAGACGATGACTTGAGGGCCCAAGTCGGCTTCGAAGGTGACCCTGTCGAGTTCTTCGAGGAAGAACGAGGGAGTCGCCGAGGACTCCTGGTCATGGATGCGCTCGATGCGGCACGGTCGGACAAAACACGACGCTTCGCGTTCAATCTCATCCGGCGGTTCACCCGACGGGACCCAACCCATTGGACGGTAGTAGCCAGCATTCGTACGTACGACGCCACGCGTTCAAGAGAACTGCCGGAAATCTTCCCCGAGGTTGCGGCAGCCGCCGACCCAAGATTCAGGTTGGGCGACGCGAACTGCCGGCACTTCTGGGTGCCGCCGCTCAACGACTTTGAACTTGCGGACGTCGAGGGACTTCCGTGGCTGCCGCGCCTTCTGTGCTCGGCTCCGGAGGAACTTCTTGACCTCATGCGGGTGCCATTCCATCTTTGGCTCCTCGACAGGTTGTTCGGAACGAACATTTCTTCGCAGGAGGTCACAGCGATTCGATCGCAGGTCCAACTGCTCGAACGGTTCTGGCTCGCTCGCGTCCGATCTCCCGACGACGAGGCGGAGCGGCACGCGCTGCTGCTCGACGCGACACGGCGGATGGTCGACCAACGATCGTTATCCGTTCGCCGAGAGGATCTTCTGACGGCCCATGCGAGCGCCGCGTGGCGTGGCCTGTACAGCGATGAGGTGATCCGCGACGCCGACTCGTCCGGGCAACGCGTCGCCTTCGCTCACAATGTCCTCTACGACTACGCAGTTAGCGTTCTGCTGCTTGACGACGACGCGCCGTCGCTGTCGGCTTTCCTAGCCGACGATCCATCGCGAGCCGTATTCCTCAGGCCGAGCCTCGCCCTCTTCTTTGGGAGGCTTTGGTTTTTCGCGCGTTCGACCTTCTGGAATGTCCTGGACGCTTTGGCCTCCCACCGTGAAGCGCACATCAGCCTGGCTGTGAACGTCATTCCGCCAACGGTCATCGCTGCTGAGGCGCGGGACGCGGAGGACATCGCGCCTTTGCTCGGGAAACTCAGTTCGACTGACTACGCGAACCGAATCGTGGTCAGGGTCTTCCAAACCCTTTCGAACCAAAGCGCGATTGACCACGACATCTGGTCTCGCGTTGCCCTTCAGATTTCGCAGACACCAACGCGTCAAGTTTATTGGGACGTTTCGCGCTATCTCGAGCAGGCCTTGCGGGCGACCGAGGATTCACAAGTACGAGGCCGCTTGAATGAGGCGGCGCGGAACCTTCTGGCTTGGGCTTTGGATATGGAAGACGCGCAGATCACTCGTGCGGCTGGTGTCTGGTTAGTTCAAACGCTGGCTGAGACCTACGACTGCGCGCCGGCTGAGTCCCGGAGTGCGATCGAGCGCATCATCGACACGATCGGCCGACCACACTTCGCGATCGACCTGATTTGGCGGCTCGCTGATGCGGCGAACCAGATCTGGGTGAGCGACCCTGAGCTCGTGGGAAGGCTTTATCGGCGCGTGTT
This sequence comes from uncultured Actinomycetes bacterium, assembly GCA_963748755.1. Taxonomy (GTDB): domain Bacteria; phylum Actinomycetota; class Thermoleophilia; order Gaiellales; family Gaiellaceae; genus Palsa-739. The sequence goes on along the minus strand of CAVVKA010000001.1, from coordinate 143,562 downwards.
TTCGCACCTTGAAGAAAGCGATGACCCAACTCATATGGGTGGGATTGTTGTCGCGCTTCGCTCGAACCGGCGCCAAGACTTCGACATGGTCCAGTACAGCCTGCTCGAGGCGGCGCCCGCGTTTCTCCGTGAGTCCCCCGGCGTCGCTCTTCAGACGCTCGTCGAGGTCGTCAATGAGATGACTCAGTTGAAGGAAGTTCTGCCCCATAGGCCCGCCGATTACCAGCCCGAAGTTCTCCGATTCAAGATTGGGGAGACCGACGCTGTTCTCTTGCGTGACGGCAGCTACATCTGGGATGCCCCCGGTACCCACGCGGATGAGCACCAGCGGCTGATGACAGCGGTCACCGACTACCTGACCGAACTCGAAGGCCCAGAGGCGGCTCGAGCGCTCGACGAGGTTGCGGCAGTCGCTCAGGTGGCCTTCGTCTGGCGTCGGCTCCTCGGCCTCGGCGTGCAGCAGCCCGAGACGTGGGGCGTGCTGCTAGCGCCAGCCCTGGAGGCTCGTCCGATCCTTGATAGTTCAGAGACCGCGCCGGAGGCTGCCGATCTACTCGGCGCCGTTGCCCCGACTCTCGACAGCGGGGTTCTGCGGAGAATCGAACGAGCGATCATCAGTCAGGCGACGGAGGACGAGGGGCCCCCTTGGTGGGGTCGGCTCATAGTGCGCATTCCTGAGACTCGCCTTACCGAACCCGAGTCGCACAAACTCCGCGCTGACGTTGCTGGGGACAACGAGGCGGCCACGAACCCGCCGTTGACGAGCTTCCGAACCTGGTCGGAGCCGTACGACGCGAACGTGTGGCTTCATGAGGAAGGCGTTGACGTTGACTCGCCTGAGATCGCGACTCTCTTGGAGTCGACCCAACCTCTTGAAGCGTTCGGCCGCGAATTTGCCAACGAACCACTCTCGGCCGAGGCGGTTCAAGACGTTCTCCGAACACTGCGCACGGTGCGGGCAAGAGTCGCCTCGGCTGGCGAACTGCCTGACGCACTCGAACGTACCGTGCAGACGCGTATTGCCGAGACGGCTGAGACGCTCTCCCGCGGCGCTAAGGACCTGTCCGAAAGCGACCTAGCACTTGTTCGGGATGTCCTTCTCGCCGCCGCGCGTCACCGCTTCCCGGAGCACACCGAAGTTAGAGATGGAGATGGAGATGGAGAGTTCAAGACACCCGCCTGGTCTCCGGCTCCTCGCACTGAGGCCGCCCAAGGGCTCCCGCGCATCGCCGCGATCTCGCCTGACGCGGAACTGCTTGCGGCAATACATGACTTGTCGAAGGATCCGGTGCCAGCTGTCCGCTATCTCGTAGCGCTCGGATTGCCGGGTTTGGTCGTCGGAGCGCCGGATGATTTCTGGTCGGCCGTCGATGGTTACGTGCGAGACGAATCGAACGCCACGGTCATTGATGTCATCGGCGCCGTTCTAGGTCGGGTGGCGACGTCCGAGCGCGAGGCCGACGTGGTTGATCGATTGATGCTCCTCATTCAGAGGGCCGACTATCTCCGCCAGGAGAAGCACCGCCTTCCCAGCGACGACCATCTCGCGGCACTGCTTGTAGGGATGGCCGTCGCGAGGGCCAATGAGGCGGCTGAGTACGCGCTGGAGCGGGCGATCGCTGAGGCGCATCCGGCCAACTTGTCGACACTCGCCTGGCACCTCTTCGAGTTCATCGATGTCGCCCGGATCTCTGAGCCCAAGCATCTCGATTCGGCTGGCCGCGCGGCAAATTCCCTTGACGCGCTTGCTCGACGTGCGTTCGACGAAATTAGTGTCGCCGCCAAACAGGAGCCGACGGAACGGGATGAACCTCGTCTGAAGGGCGCGTTCGAGGCTATCGACGCCGTGCTTTCGCGGATCTACTTCAACTCCGGGCTATATGAGAGGGACGATCGGCCGGAAGTTGAGTCGGGCGCGCTGTGTCGATACTTCGCAATCGTCGCGCCGGTGATCGGCACTGTTTGCGACGGAGCTGGCGGGTCTGAACCAGTCGGCTTGCCAGCCCGCTCGGCCCACCATCTTGTTGAGTTTCTCCGTGGCGCACTTCCGTGCGCTCCCGCCGACGTCTTGCATTTCACCCGTCTCACGATTGATGCATCGCAGGCAACCGGATACGCCTTCGACTCCCTAGCTGCACGCGAGGTCACCGGGTTGGTGGAAACCGCGTTGGCGGACTACCGCGACATCCTGCGTGAAGGAGAGCCCCTCATGGATTTGGTCGCGGTTCTCGATGCGTTCGTGGATGCAGGGTGGCCGGAGGCCCGGAACCTCGTCGCACGGCTCGACGAGATCTTCAGGTAGGACGCACCGGGAATCTCGGTCTGGCAGCGGCCTCATGTTTGACAAGATCCGCGCCTCACGCACGAAGAAGAAAGAGAGTCGGCGGCAGCTCGATCGCGAGCTCGCCGCTCAGGAGCGGGCTTTGATCGACGACCCGGCGGAGCTGGACATCGAGCTCGGCCAGGCTGAAAGCCCCGCCCGGCTCGCCCGCTTTGGGATGTTTCGCAGAAGGCCGGGCAGCAGCTGATCTCAGCCGCGAACGAGCGGCTTGTACTTGATCCGGTGCGGCTCGAGGGCGTCGGGCCGCGCGTCTCCTCATCCACTCCACGTACTCGCCCCAACGAGCCCTCGAACCAGATCGTCTCGCTGTTGCCCTCGAAGGCCGGGATGTGCGTCGCGACGCGGTCGAGGAACCAGCGATCGCGCGTGATCACAACGGCGCAGCCGGCGAACTCGAGCAGCGCTTCCACCAGCGCGCGACCATCAGAGCGGGGATTTTTCCCCGAGCACTTGCCGGGTCGTCTCACGCTCCCGATCCCGGCGATGCGCGCGGTACTGCGCTCGGTGGCCGCGCTCCCCCTCGCTCCCGTTCAGCCCGGTGAGGTACTCGAACACCGCGTCCGTGCCCTCGAACCGTTTGCCGTCCTCCGTCACGAGCAGCGGGATCTCGTGTTGCCCGTCGCGATCCTCCTGCCGCGGCGCGACCTGCTTTGCGATGAAGTCGATCCCGAGTTCCGTCAATCGCTGGCGCACGGCCGACGAGTACGGGCACCACTCGGCCTGGTAGAGCGTCAGCACGAGCGGGTGTTGCCCGATCGGACGGGAATTAGCCCCGCACGAGCGGCTTGTACTTGATCCGGTGCGGCTCGAGCGCGTCCGGGCCGCGCGTCTCCTTCATCCACTCCACGTACTCGCCCCACGAGCCCTCGAACCAGATCGTCTCGCTGTTCCCCTCGAAGGCGAGGATGTGCGTAGCGACGCGGTCGAGGAACCAGCGATCGTGGGTGATCACCACGGCGCAGCCGGCGAACTCGAGCAGCGCCTCCTCGAGCGCGCGCAGCGTGTCGACGTCGAGGTCGTTCGTCGGCTCGTCGAGCAGGAGGACGTTGCCGCCCGAGCGCAGGAGCTTCGCCAGGTGGACGCGGTTCCGCTCGCCGCCTGACAGATCGGACACGCGCTTCTGCTGGTCCGAGCCCTTGAAGTTGAACCACGAGACGTACTGGCGCGAGTTCACCTCGCGGCGCCCGAGCTCGATCGTGTCGTGGTTGCCGGAGATCTCCTTCCACACCGTGCTCGCGGGGTCGAGGTCGGCGCGCGCCTGGTCGACGTAGGCGAGCTCGACGGTGTCGCCGACCCGTAGCGTCCCGTCGTCGGGCTGCTCCTCGCCCGCGATCATCCGGAACAGCGTCGTCTTGCCGGCGCCGTTCGGGCCGACGACGCCGACGATGCCGGCGGGCGGCAGCGAGAAGGTGAGGTCGTCGACCAGCAGGCGGTCGCCGAAGCCCTTGCGCACGCTCTCGGCCTCGATCACGACGTCGCCGAGCCGCGGGCCGGACGGGATGTGGATCTCGACGCGGTCGAGCTTCACGTTCTGCTCCTCGGCGAAGAGCCGCTCGTACGCGCCGAGCCGCGCCTTCGCCTTCGCGTGACGCGCGCGCGGGCTCGCCCGCACCCACTCGAGCTCGCGCGCGAGCGTGCGGCGGCGCGCCGACTCCTGCTTCTCCTCGTGCGCGAGCCGCTCCTGCTTCTGCTCGAGCCACGACGAGTAGTTGCCCTGGAACGGGATGCCGCGGCCGCGGTCGAGCTCGAGAATCCAGCCGGCGACGTTGTCGAGGAAGTAGCGGTCGTGCGTCACGGCGACGACGGTGCCCTTGTAGTCGGCGAGGAACCGCTCGAGCCAGAGCACCGACTCGGCGTCGAGGTGGTTCGTCGGCTCGTCGAGCAGGAGCAGGTCGGGCGCCGAGAGGAGCAGCCGGCAGAGCGCGACCCGGCGGCGCTCGCCGCCCGAGAGCGTCTCGACGTCGCGGTCTCCCTCGGGCAGGCGGAGCGCGTCCATCGCGTGGTCGAGCCGGTCGTCGAGCTCCCAGACGTCGCCCCGGTCGATCTTGTCCTGCACCTTCGCCTGCTCGGCGAGGAGCGTGTCGTAGTCGGCGTCGGGCTCGGCGAAGGCGGCGCTGATCTCGTTGAAGCGGTCGAGCAGGTCGCGGAGCGGGCGGACGCCGTCCTCCACGTTGCCGCGCACGTCCTTGGCGGCGTCGAGCTCCGGCTCCTGCTCGAGCACCCCGGCCGTTGCCCCGGGTGCGATCTCCGCGACGCCGGAAGACGGCTCGTCTTTCCCGGCCATGATCCGCAGCAGCGTCGACTTCCCGGCTCCGTTCGGGCCGAGCACGCCGATCTTCGCTCCCGGCAGGAACGAGAGCGAGATGTTGGCCAGCACCTGGCGGTCCGGGCCGTAGAACTTGTCGGCCCGGTACATCGTGTAGATGTAGTCGCTCGGCATCGGCGGGGGACGATAGCCAGCGGCGGTTACCGGACGGACCGAGAGGGAACGCGGCCCTCATGGAACCGAGACATCACGAGAGCGAAGCCGACCAGATCGCCGCCCAGCGCGAGGCGGAGGCCACCGACGAGCCGGGCGAGCGGCCGGGCCAGGAGGACGTCCGCGTCGAGGACGACGACCAGCGTCACGAGGCCTCCGCCGACGAGGAGACTCAGATCTAAGAAACCTGAGCGGTTCGGCTGGCCACGGCCTTTACCATCAGAGCATGGCCGTGACCGCGAGAACGAAGCTCGACGCGCCCACGCTGCGGCGAGACTTCCCGATCTTCGAGCAGGAGATGCACGGGAAGCCGCTCGCCTTCCTCGACTCGGCCGCGAGCTCGCAGAAGCCGCGGCAGGTGCTCGAGGCGATGGACAGCTTCTACGAGACCTCGTACGCGAACGTCCACCGCGGCGTCTACCTGCTGGCCGAGCGCGCGACCGAGGCGCTCGAGCACGCGCGCGAGCGCGTCCGGGCCTTCCTCAACGCGCCCGACGTCCGCGAGGTGATCTTCACCCGCAACGCAACCGAGGGGATCAACCTCGTCGCGTACGCGTGGGGCCTCTCGAACCTCGGCCCGGGCGACCTCGTCGTCGTCACCGAGCTCGAGCACCACTCGAACTTCGTGCCGTGGCAGTTCATCGCCGGCAAGACCGGCGCCGAGCTGCGGATGATCCCGCTCGACGAGCAGGGCGAGCTCGACCTCTCCGTCCTCGACGACGTCGCCGGCGGCGGCCGCGTCAAGGTCGTCGCCACCAACCTGATCTCGAACTCGCTCGGCACGATCAACCCGGTCGCGAAGCTCGCCGAGTGGGCGCACGCGCAGGGCGCGATCTACGTCTGCGACGCCGCGCAGGGAGCGCCGCACACGAAGGTCGACGTGCAGGCGCTCGGAGTCGACTTCCTCGCGATCTCGGGCCACAAGATGTGCGGGCCGAGCGGCGCGAGCGCGCTCTGGGGACGCACCGAGCTGCTGCAGAGGATGGATCCGTTCCTCACCGGCGGCCACATGATCAACTCGGTGCGCCTCGAGAAGACGACGTGGGGCGAGCTGCCGCACAAGTTCGAAGCGGGCACGGCTCCGATGGCGGAGGCCGTCGGGCTCGGCGCGGCGATCGACTACCTCGAGGCCGTGGGGCTCGACGCGATCGAGGCGCACGAGCACGAGCTCGCCGCGTACGCGCTCGGCCGGCTGGCCGAGGTGCCAGGCATCAAGCTCTACGGCCCGCCCGCCGACCGCCGCGCCGGAATCGTCTCGTTCAACCTCGAGGACATCCACCCGCACGACGTCGCGCAGATCCTCGACCTGCAGGGCGTCGCGATCCGCGCCGGGCATCACTGCTGCCAGCCGCTGATGCAGAAGCTCGGGGTCGCCGCGACCAACCGCGCGAGCTTCTACCTCTACACGATCCCCGAGGAGATCGACCAGCTCGTCGACGGCCTCCATGCCGTCCGTAAGGTGTTTGCATGAGCGACGCTGGTCTCGAGAGCCTGTACCGCGAGGTCATCCTCGACCACTACAAGAACCCGCGCGGGCACGGGGTGATCGAGCACGCCGACGCCGAGGCCGAGGGCCAGAACCCGCTCTGCGGCGACGAGGTCTCGATCTACGTCGCGTTCGGCGAGGACGGCGAGACGATCGACGAGGTGAAGTTCTCGGGCCGCGGCTGCGCGATCTCGCAGGCGGCCACCTCGATGCTGATGGAGATGACGAAGGGCCGGACGGCCGCGGAGGTCGCCGCGCTCGACAAGGACGAGCTGCTCGCCGAGATCGGCGTCCCGCTCACTCCGGTGCGCCTCAAGTGCGCGATGCTCGGCCTCACGACGCTCAAGGTCGCGCTGCACAAGGCGAAGGGGACGCCGCTCCCCGACGGCCTCGCCGGCTTCGACGAGCTCGACCTCCTCTAGTGCCGGACATCGAGGTCGCCGCGGCGGACGAGTTCCCGCCCGGCTCGTCGAAGATCGTCCGCGAGGGGCAGCTCTTCGTCGGCGTCTACAACTGCGGCGGCGAGCTCTATGCGATCGAGGATCGCTGCTCGCACGACGACGGCCCTCTCTGCGAGGGAGACTGGGACGAGGACATGTGCCGCGTCGTCTGCCCCCGCCACGGGTCGATGTTCGAGCTCTCGACCGGTCGGCCGATCTCGCTGCCGGCGACCGAGCCCGTCGAGACCTACCCGGTGCGCGTGGTCGACGGGACGATCGTCCTCGAGCTGCCCTAGGAGGGCTTGGCGGAAGGCCGCTCGTCGTCGGCGTGCGATGGTTGTTCGCTGACAAGGACGCAGGGAGCGCGAATAGCAGCGCTATTTGCGCGACTGAGGACGCCGCTCAGCGGGCGAGCAGCGTGCGCCGGCGGCTCAGCCTGGCTTCCGCCAAGTCCTCCTATAGCTAGCGCTGTAGCGCCGGCTCGCGGGACTTCTCTCCCGCGGCCGTCGGAGCGTCGGCGTCCGGCGAGCCCGCGAGCAGCCGGCGCAGGCGCGGCAGCATGAGGAACGAGAGCGGCTGCGGCGGCCAGAGGGCAAAGAAGCGGTAGCTGTAGACGCCGAGAACCGCAGCCGCCCACGGCGCGCCGCAGTACCAGAGCGTCGCCGCGAGCGCGACGTCGAGGATGCCGGCTCCTCCGAGCGGGCCGGTGCGGCGGGTGACGATCATCGCCGTCCCGAAGCCGACCATGAGCGTCGGGAGGTGCATGTGGAAACCGAAGGCCGCCACCGCCGCCCACAGCGCAGCCATCTCGGCGAGCCAGTAGACGAGCATTCCCGCGATGGCGCCCGCGTAGTTCAGCGGGTCGCGGAACATCGCGCTGACGAGGTGCGTCGCGTCGAGCAGGATCGAGAGCTTCCCGCGCCAGCCGCCGCGCCTGCGAAGGCGGGAGCGGTAGCGCTCGGCTGCCCAGTAGGCGACGGCGAAGCCGACCGCGGGCCCGACGGCCCAGGGGATCGTGAAGTCGAGCGGCGGCTTGCGGACCCCCTCGAACAGGAGCACCATCGCCGCCACGCTGCAGGGGATGGCCATGATCCCGTGCTCCAGGCCGCCGAGGAGCGTCACGCGCACCTTCGCCTCTCGCGCCGACCCGCCGGCCGCACGCATGACGGTGCGGTCGAGCCCGGTGCCGCCGTGGGCGAGGAAGCCGCCGAAGCCCGCGGCGACGACCGCGAGCCGGTCGATGTGGCTCAGATCGTCCGGGCCTCCTTCGATCTTCCCGATCCCGCGGTAGGCGAAGTAGTAGCCGACGAAGGCGAGCGCCACGCCGGCGAACGAGGCGACGAGCCAGTGCCAGTCGGGATGTTGCGCCGCGTGCCAGACCCGGTCGAAACCCGCGACATAGGCCATCGCGACGCCGCCTGCGAGGTAGAGGAACGCGGCGAGCGCAGTCAGGAGCAGCAGCCGGTGGGGCTTGGCGCCGACATGGCTGTGCGAGAGGATTCCCATCGCCTCCCGCTCTCCGCGGGCGGCGTTCCAGAAACTCAGGCCGCGGCCGGGCGGGGGCCGCGGACTGCGGTCTCGGTCCGGTTTCGGCCGTTCGCCTTCGCCTGGTACAGCGCCTGGTCGGCGGCCCCAAGCAACTCTTCCACGCTGTCTTCCGGGAGCATCGTCGCCACCCCGCAGCTCGCGCTCGTCTGCATGTCGCCAACCGAATGCGCCTCGATGGTGCGGCGGAGGCGCTCGGCGAAGCGCTGGGCTCCCTCGAGGTCGGTCTCCGGTAGGACGACCACGAACTCCTCGCCACCCCAGCGCGCGACGGTGTCCCCCTGGCGCGCGAGCGAGGTGAGCAGCCGGCTGACCGCGCGCAGCATCACGTCACCGGCCGCGTGGCCGAAGGAGTCGTTGATCTCCTTGAAGCGGTCGAGGTCGAGCAGCACGATCGCGAGCTGATGCGCGAAGCGCTGTGCGCGGGAGATCTCGGCGGCGAGGATCTCCTCGAGAGCGCGCCGGTTCGCGAGCCCGGTCAGCGCGTCGATGCGGGCCTCGCTCGCCTGCTCCTCCGTCCAGCGGAAGGTGCGTAGCAGGGGGCGGGCGAGGACGAGCGTGAGAATCATCAGTGCCGCGAGCGCCAGCAGTCCGGCCTCGATGACACGGAGGTAGGCCTCATTCTTGCGGTGCGACTCGATCGAGCTCGGGAGATAGGCGCGGATGCCGACCTTCTTCTCGAGCGGCACCGTGGCACCGTGCGCCGTACCCGAAGGGACGGGGCCTGCGAGATCGACGTACGCGAGGCGGACTCCCTTCGCGACTCCCGCGGAGAGCTGTCGCAGCGTCTCTGCGTTCATCGGCAGCTGCGCCACGACCGAGCCGATCTGACGGCCATGAGCAACGAGTTGCGCGCGAGCGCCGAAAGCGTCTTCGAGCCGGCGACCGTACTCATCCCCCCGCAGCTGGATCAGCACGTCGTTCGCACGTGCGAACTGCTCGACGGCCCTGGCGTCATGCCGGCGGATTGCCGCCTGGAGAGTCGGCGAAGCGGCCGCCGCGACCGCGTGCACCTGTCGCTGGTCGAGCAGCCGTGAGAACCGCGCCTGGGCGCTCTGGGCGGCGTTGTGTACCTCGAAGTCGACGTTGCGGGTGACGTTGCGGACCTCGTCCTGGACGACCACGTAGGAGACGAAGGCGATCGGAAAGATCGCGACCGCGGTGAGGGTGAGCATCAGGCGCAGCCGGAGCCCGAATCCGGGCGAAGCGACCAGCCGTCGTGCGGGGCTCAGTGACCGCCCCAGCTGTGCGAGGAGCGTCCGCTGCCTCCATAGCTCTGGCCATGGCTTTGGCCTTGTGACCATGGCGTACCGCCGCTGTAGTCGTGGCCCTGGCTCTGTGACCCCGTAGCGCCGTTGTGGCCGTAGCTCTGGCCCTGCGACCACGCCCCGTTTCCACCGGAGGGGTGGGGAGCCGGGCTGGAAGATGGCCCGCTGCTGCCGCCGCCGGGGGCCGGGCCTTGGCTTGGCGGCGACCAGTTGCCGCTACCGCCATGGGCATTGCCCTGGCTCGGCGCCGAGCTTTGGTCGCCGGAGGCCGGACTCTGGTTGGTCGCTGCGCTGGTGTTGCCGTGGCTGGGTGAGGCCTGGCCCTGCCAGCCCCCGCCGCGACCGCGCCGGTCGTGTCCCGGAGCGAACGAATGCGTCGGGCCGGGCGGTGGGGTCGGGCGCGCCGGCCGATGATCGGGCTGGTCGTCTCTTCTCGGCGGACAGGGCGGCGGGGGCGGCGGCGGGGCACAGTCGCCACCTTTTTGTCCGTGCTGGTTGTGGTTTCGATGGGCCGCTATCAGGGCGAGCACCCACGCGGGCACTCCGTGCCGGCTCGAGGGCCGCTCGGCCGGGACCCGACTATGCGGAGGCCGATACTCCGGAGGCGGCGGAGGCGAGTGAGGCGGTGGAGGCGGGGGCGGCGGAGGCGGGGGCGGCGGCGGTGGGGGCGGAGGAGGAGGCGGCGGAGGCGGAGGCGGAGGCGGAGGAGGCGGAGACTGCTGAGGCGGCGGGAAGTGATGCGGAAATTCCTGCGGCGGAGGCTGCTGCTGAGGCGGTCCCGAGCTGGGTGGGCCGGAAGCGGGCTGACTCTTCTGCGGAGCGGGACTGCCGGAGCTGCTCGAGGCCGGGACGCCGCCGCTGGCCGACCCGCCGGCGGCCGGCGCCGAGCCGGACGGCGCCGGCGCGACCCGTCTCGGCGCTCCTGCTCCTCCACCGGTGCTCGGTCCCACCACGACCTTCTGTGCCGGCGGCGAGCCGGGCAGCCCGCTGAACGACGGGAGAGGCACTCTCCTGGAGCCGAGAATCACTGCCGTGGCAGCTGCGCCGAGGACGAGGGGAGATGCGACGACCGCTGCTCGGAGAACGCGTCGGAGCGCCGGCCAGATCGCCCGGCCGCTAGCCGCCGCGACGGATTTCGCGGCTCCCCAGAGTGCGCTTTTCGTGCGCCAGTCGTTGGCCGGCATCGGCCCGTCCCCCTCCTTCCCTCAGCCTCGTCTCAAAATAATAGAACCCTCCGAGGACAGCAATCCCCAGCTGCTGAGGACAGCAACCCCATGTGCGAGGGGAGACAGCATGACTCGAAATTACCTGCGCGGTGGGGATACGGTCGAGCGAACGGCGAGCAACGCCCGCAACCGGCATCCGGACCTTGCAGAGGGCCGTTCGAGGCCCGACACTGAGCGCGTGACTCCGGGAGTCCGCTGGCAGCTGTACGTGGTCGCGGCGGCGAGCTGATGGATGGTCTCGTCACTCGGTCGGCGATCGTCGGGCGCGAGGAAGAGGCCGCTGCCCTCGCCGCCTTCCTCGGCGGCGAAGGGCGCGCACTCGTCCTCGTGGGCGAGGCAGGGATGGGGAAGACGACGCTGTGGCAGGAGGGCCTGGAGACGGCACGCATGGAGGGAGCCCGGGTTCTCGCCGCACGAGCGAGCGAGGCCGAGCTACAGCTTCCGTTCGTGGCGTTGGCCGACCTGCTGGAGGAGGTCGACCTGGCCGCGGTCCCTGGTATCTCGGCCCCGCAGCGCAGTGCGCTCCAGGTTGCCCTGTTCCGCGCAGAGCGGCAGGCGCAGCTCTCGGTGCCGGTGGCTGCGGGTTTCACGGCCGTCCTCCGCGCGCTGGCTGCACAGGAGCGGCTCCTCCTTGCCGTCGACGACGTGCCGTGGCTCGACCGCGCCTCGGCCGACGCTCTGACGTTCGCGGCCCGCCGTCTGGCCGGCTGCGACGTCCGGTTCCTACTGGCGCGACGGCCGGGCGCCGCGACACTGCTCGAAGGAGCATTCACTCCACCCGGCGCCGATTCGCTCGAGCTCGGACCGCTCAGCCTCGGCGCTGTGCGCGCACTTCTCTCGCAGCGGCTGGACCTGAGCTTGCCGAGGCGCGTTCTGCTGCGGGTCTTCGAGGCGACCGGCGGCAATCCACTCTTCGCCCTCGAGCTCGGGCGGCTCCTGCGTGAGCGCGGCACGCCGGAGATCGGCGCGGAGCTCCCCATCCCGGACTTCGTCGACGACGTGTTCGGCCCTCGCGTAGAGGGCCTCCCCGACCCGGTTTGGCGGGCGCTGCTCGCGGTTGCGCTGAGTCCCGCTCTCAACCGGCTCCAGCTCGCCGCTGTTGTCGATCCACTCGCGATCGACGATGCGGTGCGCGGCGGCTTGCTCGTCCTCGATGGGTCGCGTGTCCGCGTGTCGCACCCTCTGCTAGCGGCCGCGGCCAGAAAGCACTCCGCTTTGCCCGAGAGGCGAGAACTGCATCTCGCTCTCGCGCGGGCCGTTGATGACGGAACGCTTCGGGTGCAGCATCTCGCGCTCGCCGCGGCCGGTGCCGACCAGGCCGTTGCGACCACCGTCGCCGCGGCGGCTGCCGACGCGCTTGCCCGAGGGGCGACCCACGAAGCGGTAGAGCTCGCCGAGCAGGCGGTTCGCTTGACGCCGCCGGACGACGTGGAGTGGGAAGGCCGCTTGCTGGACCTCGCACGCCACCTCGTCGTCGCAGGCGAGCTCTCGAGGGTGAAGGAGCTTCTGGAGGACAAGGCCGGGGACTTCGCTCCTGGGCCGACCCGGGCGCGGGCCTACTTCGTCCTCGCGGAGTGCAGCGACACCGTCGCCGGGGCACTGTCACGCCTCGACGATGCGCTCGCCGAATGTGACGGTGACGCGGAGCTGCGGGCGCAGGTCCTGGCGGAGAAGTCGCGGATGCACTCGATCACGAGCTTCTCCGACCTCGACGAGGCGGAAGCGCTTGCGACCGAGTCGCTCGAGTTGGCCAAGCTCCTGGGGCCAGAGCAGGAACGGTGGGGGTTGTCCGCGCTCGCGTGGCTGCGGCTTCTTCGTGGCAGACCCGTCGGCGACCTGCAGGAGCGGGCCGACGCGGTTCCACAGAGCTCGAGCATCTACGAGACCTCAATCGAGTGGATCGCGTCCACGCGGCTCGTGTGCCGCGGCGAGTTCGACGAGGCCCGCATGGTCTTCGAGCGGCTGCGAGCGCTGGCCGAGGAGCGGGGAGAGGCGCGTTCCGGCTGGCTGATGTACCACGGTCTCACCGAGATCGAGTTGCGGGCCGGAAACGCGGTGGGGGCATCGAGGCTGATGGCGCTGTCGCAGGAGTGGCTGGCGTTCGAGACTGACGATTTCAACGGGCCGCGGATTGCCGTTCTCGCCGCAATTCGCGGCCAGCCGGACGACGCCGAGCGCCGCGCTCTGGAGGCGATCGGCTCGATCGGCCCCACCGGAATGCGCCGCGAGCTGACGGAAGCGTGGCGCGCGCGAGGGGTCGCGGCCCTATTCCGCCACGAGCCGCAGCAGGCGGCGGACGCTTTGCGGCCGATCTGGGAGCACACGGTGCGAGAAGGCATCGAGGAGCTCGGCATCTGGCCGATGGCACCCGATCTCGTGGAGGCTCTGGTCGAGCTCGCGGAGCTCGACGAGGCGATCGCCGTGACGGAGCGGCTCGAGCGGCTGGCCCAAGAGCAGGAGCATCCCTGGGGTCTCGCGAGTGCCAAGCGTTGCCGAGCAATGTTGGCGCTCGCGACTGCTTACGACGAATGCGCGGCGGCCCTGCTACGGGAGGCCGCCGATGCGTACGCGACGCGCGGCTTGCATTTCGACCGGGCGCGTTCCCTGCTCTGCTTGGGCCGGGTGCAGCGCCGGCACCGGAAGTGGGCGGCCGCGCGCCGTTCGCTCGCTGAAGCGGCAAGTGTCTTCGAAGGCCTCGGCGGCGTGGGCTGGGCCGAGCAGGCCCGAGCGGAGCTCGCCCGAACCGGAGGGCGGCGTCCCGTGCCGAAGGGAGACCTGACGCCCACCGAGGAACGCGTCGCGCGTCTCGCTGCCTCCGGCCTCTCGAACAAGGAGATCGCGGCGGAGCTCGTCGTCAGCGTGTACACGGTCGAAAAGCATCTCTCGCACGTGTACGCGAAGCTCGGCGTGCGCTCGCGCGCCCAGCTCGGCCCCGCGCTCGCCTAGGCGAAACCTTCCAGGTTTCAGGTATTTCGCGGGAGGGCGAGTCGCCCTAGCGTCGGGGCCATGGCGGAGTTTCTCGTCGAGCAGTACGTCTCCCGTAGCGATATCGCCGCGGTCGAGGACGGCGCTCACCGTGCGCACGCGGCCGCGGAGCAGATGACCAGGGAAGGGACGCGTGTCGCCTATCTGCGGTCGATCTTCGCTCCCGACGAGGAAACCTGCTTCTACCTGTACGAGGCGGGTTCCGCGGACGTCGTGCGGGAGGCGGCCCGGCGTGCCGCGCTCCCGGCCGAGCGTGTGACCGAGGTCGTTACCAAGGGAGGCTCCGCCTCCTCTCCGGTCGAACAGCAAGGAGGCCTTAGATGAAGCTCACGATTCGGCGGCGCGGCCTGGTGGCTGCCGCGACCATCGTCGTCCTGATGGTCGGGGCGGCGGTCGCCTACGCATCCATCCCCGACTCGAACGGAGTCGTGCACCTCTGCTACCACGTCAACGGGCAAGGTCGGGTCGACAACGGCAGTCAGTTGCGCCTGATCGACCCCGACGGGAGCGGAAACCAGGACAGCAAGGCCTGCAAGCACGACGAGGCCGGGCTCGATCTCAACCAGAAAGGCCCGCAAGGCGTACAGGGCCTGCAGGGCCCGCAGGGCCCGCAGGGCCCGCAAGGCCCCCAGGGCCCGCAAGGCCCACAAGGCCCGCAGGGCAAGGACGGCAAGAACGGCGTCTCGGGGTATGAAGTCGTGGAGCAGTCCGGGAATATCGAGCCCGCGGACGACGGCTTCGAATTCCATGAGGTCGACGCTGTCTGCAGCTCCGGTGAGGTTGTGTTTGGAGGGGGCTACTGGATCCGCTCGGATAGCCCTGGAGATCCAACCAACGTCGTCGTGACGGCGTCCCTCCCGGTCGAGTCGGTCGAGTGGGCCGTCACGTTCACCAACAACAACACGGACGTCTTCACCAACGGGGACGTCAAGGTCGTGGTGTACGCAATTTGCGCCGCCGCGTGATCAGAGGGGAGCAACAATGAAGCGGTACCTCAGACGGCGACCCCTGCAGCTCACTGTCGTAGCAATCGCGGTGTTGGCGCTCGGGAGCGGGATCGCGTACGCGGCGATCCCCGGCAGCGGTGGCGTCTATACCGCCTGCATGCTCAAGCACGTCGGGACGCTCCGGCTGATCGACACGTCCTTGCCGTCCTCGAACCCGATGAGCCACTGCAGCACCACGTATGAGACGCAGGTCACCTGGAACCAGACCGGTCAGCAGGGGCAGCAAGGCCCGCAGGGGCCAAAGGGAGACATCGGCCCGCAAGGACCGGCGGGAGCCGACGGCCTCAGCCACGCGTACTACGACACAAACACCCTCACGGTCAACGACGGGTTCAAACAGCGTGTCGTGGGACTGAGCAGCCTTCCCGCCGGCACCTACTTGGTATGGGCCACCGCGCGCAGCGTTAGCGGCAGCGATACCGCGTTGTGTCAGCTCGACGACAACACTTCTGCACTCGACAACAGCAGCGCTCCGATCAACAACGCAGATTCGGCTACTCCGATAGAGGACTCCAAAACGACGTCCTTCACGGGTGTCGTCACGGTCGCCGGGACCGACGTCCTGGGCGTGAATTGCATTTCGGAACCTGGCACGGTTACCCAGAACGAGTCTACGATCGCTGCTGCAATCACGGCGGTCAAGCTGGACTCACTGAACTGATGGGCCCGCGCGCGGGGCGGGATGATATGTCCGGTCCCGCGCGCTTCTCTCCTCCACGATGACCGAGCCCATCCGCTGCTGGCCGACGAGCGATCCCGCGTACATCGCGTACCACGATGACGAGTGGGGACGGCCGGTGCGCGACGAGCGCGGCCTCTACGAGCGGCTCTGCCTCGAGGGCTTCCAGTCGGGGCTCTCCTGGATCACGATCCTCCGTAAGCGGGAGGCGTTTCGGGAGGTCTTTGCCGACTTCGATCCCGAGCAGGTTGCCCGCTTCGGCGTCCGTGATGTCGAGCGATTGCTCGGCGACGCGCGGATCGTCCGCCATCGCGGCAAGATCGAGGCGGCCGTCGCCAACGCCCAGGCGACGCTCGCGCTGCGCGAGTCGGCCACGCCGCTCGACGAGCTCGTGTGGCAGCACCGCGACGCGGCGGATGGGAAGGAGCTGTCCGGCCGGTTGAAGTCCGCCGGCTTCCGCTTCGTCGGCCCGACGACGGTCTACTCGTCCATGGAGGCGTGCGGGATCGTCAACGGCCACCGCCCGGACTGCTGGGTGCGCGAAGACGTCGAGCGGGAGCGGGCGCAGGTCTAGCGCTCGAGGATCTGCTTCAGCCGCTCGAAGTCCTTGCGGAACTGCTTCTGCGCGCGTCGCGCGAGCAGGCCCGCCGCGAAGCCGGGCACGTCGCCCTCCGCGGTCACGGTCAGCCGCGTTCCGGCGTCTGCCGGCTCGAGCTCGTGCCGGACCGTGAACGGCACCGGGCCGTCGAGCGTACGCAGCGTGAAGAGGCGCGGCTCGTCCTGCTCCACGACTTCCAGCGTCGTGTGAAGCTCGCGTCCGAGCAGCGAGCGCGACTCCTCGATCCGGCCGTCACGTAGCGCCGCGCTCTTCACTCCGGCCTGCCAGGCCGGCAGGTTCGCGACGTCGGTGAGGTAGGAGAAGATGTCCTCCGGCGTCCGTGCGATCTCGATCGTCAGCTCGGCGCGCGCGAGGTCCACGATAGTTTCCGGCCGATGCTCGACGATCGCGTCCGCGCCGTGCTCGACCGTCTCGAACGCGAGGACGCCTCCGAGCGCAAACGCGGCCTCCCTCCCGAGCAGCGCGCGCGTCAGGTCGAGCCGACGACCGGTCGCTTCCTCTTCTCGCTCGTCGCGCCGCAGACCGACTGCGAGGTGCTCGAGCTCGGCGGCTCGCGAGGCTATTCGACGATCTGGCTCGCCGCCGGCGTCCGGCATCTCGGTGGGCGCGTCCTGTCGCTCGAGCACGACCCGGCGAAGATCGAGGCGTGGCGCCACAACATCGATGAGGCGGGGCTCACCGAGTGGGCCGAGCTGCGCGAGGGCGACGCGTTCGAGCAGCTGCCTCGGATCGACGACGTGTTCGACGTCGTTTTCCTCGACGCCGAAAAGGACGATTACGAAGAGCTCTTCCGGCTCGCGCGCGAGAAGCTCGAGCCGGGTGCCGTCGTGGTGGCGGACAACGTCCTCTCGCATCCCGACCCGCTCGCCGGCTACTCCGCCGCGCGGCAGGCCGACCCGTCCCTCCTGAGCGTCACCGTGCCGCTCGACCGCGGCCTCGAGCTGACGGTCGTCTTGCGCTAGCGGCTCCCTCCGCTATCGTGCGGGTACCGCGGAAAGGAGGTGGTCCGGCAGTGATTTCAGACAGTACGGGCAGTGGAGGTACCAGCGGGTAGGGGTGCCGTCCCCGGACCTACGGGGAACCGCCTAGCCAGCGTGGGGGACGTCGCGTTCCGCGCCGCTCCGGTCTAACTACCGAGATCGGAGCAGGAAGGCGCCTCTGCCACTACGCGCTGGTTACTGCAGAAGGGGCCGCTCTTGGCGGCCCCTTCTTTTTGCTCAGGCAGCGACTCGGTCGGGAGCCGCGACGGCCTCCGACGCGAGAGTGGTCAGGTGCAGCCGGAGCTGTTCGAAGACCTCTCCGTCGAGGAGCCGGCCTTCGCTGTCGAAGCGCTCGTGGGCACGGCCGACCGGGATCTCCGTCCCGACGACGCGGGCGCCGGCGATGCCGAGGATCCGCTTCAGATCCTGCTGAGCCCAGAGCGCACCGAACTGGCCGGTGCTGGCGCCGACGACGGCGACCGGCTTGTTGCGGAGCACGGCCTCGAGCCTCGGCCGTGACGCCCAGTCGATCGCGTTCTTGAGCCCGCCCGGGACCGAGCCGTTGTACTCGGGCGTCGCGAAGAGGATCGCGTCCGCCGCAGCCCAAGCCTCGCGCAGGCGGCGCGCCGACTCGGGCACGTCGTGCTCCAGATCCTCGTCGTAGAGCGGCAGCTCGGCAATGCCCTCCCAGAGCTCGAGCTCGACGCCCTCGGGCGCGGCCTCGAGCGCCGCCCGCAGGAGGCTCGTGTTGAACGAGCCCTCCCGCAGGCTGCCGGAGACGGCGAGGATCCGCATCGGTCAGCTCTCCTGCTTGACGAGAGCGAGGTCGGCCTTGATGGTGACGTCGTCACCGAGGTAGTTGCCGCCGCCCTGGTTGGGAGCGTTCCAGCTGATGTCGAACTCGTTGCGGTCGACGGTCGCCTCGAGCGCGATGCCGACGCGCTCGCGGCCGAAGGGGTCGACGTTCGGCTCCGAGACGGAGGCCGAGATCGCGACCGGGCGGGTGACGCCCTTGATCGTCAGCTCGCCGTGCTCGAGGTCGCTCGTCCGGAAGGAGATCTCCGGGAATCGCTCGGCGTCGAAGAAGTCCGGGGTGAGGAGATGGCCGTTGAGCTGCTCGTCCTTGACGTCGACGCTCGCGACCTTGGCAGAGCCTTCGACGACGCCGTCCTTCAGCGTGGCCGTGTACTCGTGGAAGCCGCCACGGAACGTGTTCGTCCCGGCGTATGCGACTTCGAACGAGACGTGGGAGTGAACCGGGTCGGCGCTCCAGGTGCCGGCCGGTGCAGACTTGGGGGTGGTGATGGTGGACATGGATGCTCGCTCCTTATATACTTGATGTCGCAAGGATCATAGCGAGGAAAGATTGTCTAGTCAAGTATTGATCACACAAGAAGTTGCCGCCGAGTCGCGTCTCCCTGACGGCGCGTGGGTGCGGTTCCTGCGCGCTCACGCGGCGCTCACGCGGGAGCTCTCATCGCGCCTCGAAGCGCTCCACGAGCTCACGCTGACCGACTTCGACGTGCTCATACAGCTCTACTACGCGGAAGGACGGCGGATGCGCCGGATCGATCTCTCTCGCTCGGTCCTCCTGACGGCTTCGGGGATCACGCGCCTCCTCGACGGGCTCGAGTCGTGCGGGCTCGTTGCGAAGGAGCGCTGCGAATCCGATGCGCGTGTGATCTACGCGGTGCTCACGACGGCCGGTGTGAAGAAGATCGAAGAGGCACGGGAGTCGCACCTGGCCGACATCGAGGAGCTGTTCGGCTCGCAGTTCTCCCCGCAGGAGCGCGAGCAGCTCGCCGAGCTGCTGGGCCGCCTGCCGCTTGCGCACACCGCGGAAGCGTGCTCCGGATGACCCACGCGTTCTCCTCGCTCGACGAGCTCGGCGACGGCTACGGCTTCCGCAAGGTCCGGAAGGCCCTCGGCGTGGAAGCATTCGGCGTCAACGCGATCGTCTATCCGCCTCGGTACGAGGGGCCCGAGCACTACCACGACACCCAGGACGAGCTGTACTTCGTCCACAAGGGACGGATCCGCGTCGATGTGGACGGGGAGTCGCACGAACTTGGCGAGGGCGGCCTCTTCCATGCGAGCGCCACGACGCCGCGGCGCATCTCGAACGCGGGAGACGAGGACGCGATCGTCTTCGTCGTCGGCGGCAGCGGTGGCTATGTCGAGCGGGACGGGCACCTCGTGAATCCCGAGGTCGATCTGCCCCGCCGTCAGGGCCTCGGCTAGCCGAGTAGCGCCACCGTCCGGATCTCGCCGCCCTCGCCGATGCGCGGGAGTCGCTCGGGCACCTCGTCGAGCGAGATCGTGCTGGTCACGAAGCGCGCGAGGTCGAGCCGCCCGTCGAGCGCCGCCTTCGCGAGGAAGGGGAAGTCTTCCTGCGGAATCGTGTCGCCGCCGTGTGTGACGGCGATCGTGACCTTCGGCCCGAAGACCTCGGTGTCGAGGTCGACGTCGAGCCTGGAGTCGGGCAGCGCAAGGCCCACGAACGTGGCCGTCCCCGCGTAGGCACACATGCGAATCGCCTGCGCGAGGCCCTTCGCCCCGCCGGCCGCGGCGAAGGCGAAGTCGGCCTTGCGGCCGCCGGTCAGCTCGCGTACGGCCTCGACGGGATCGACGGCGGTCGCGTCCACTACATCGGTCGCTCCGAGTGCGCGCGCGTGCTCGAGCTTCTCGGGCGCGATGTCGACGGCGACGATCTGTCCGGCCCCACGCAGAAGCGCGCCCTGCACGACGGCGAGCCCGACGCCGCCGCAGCCGATCACCGCGACGGAGGAGCCCTCCCGCACCGGGGTCGCCCAGAGGGCGGCGCCCGCACCCGTCGAGAACCCGCATGCGAGCAACGAGGCCTGCTCGACGGGCAGCTCCTCGGGCACTTTCACCGCACACGCCTCGTGCACGACGGCCTGATCGGCGAACGTGCCGCACCGCAGCACCGGCGTCAGCAGCGCGCCGTCGACGGCTCGGCGCATCCGACGCTTCGCCCGGAGCTGCGACGAACAGCGGCGAGGGTCTCCACGCCGGCACTGCGGGCACTCGCTGCACGGCGCCCGCCACGCGATGACCACGCGGTCGCCCGGAGCGACCGACGTCACTTCGCTTCCGACCTCCTCGACGACCCCCGCGCCCTCGTGGCCGAGCAGGATCGGGAACCGCGAGCCCCAGCCCTTCGTCTCGACGATGTGGAGATCGGAGTGGCAGAGCCCGCAGGCGAGCACGTGGACGCGCACCTCGCGCGGGCCGGGCGGCTCGACGGTGAGCTCCTCGACGGCGGGCGGCGCGTCGGGCTCGGCGTAGACGACGCCGCGCGTCACGCTTCCGTCACGGTAACTGTTACCGGTCTCGAAAGTGTCACGTGGCGCGGCGCAGCTGGTCGTCGAGCGGCACGAGCGGCAGCTTGAAGGTCTCGACCGCGCTCGGGTCGGTGACGACGTTGTCGCCGAGCTCCAGCATCGTGAGCTGGTCGCGCGTCACCGGCGCGCCGGGCAGCCGTTCGGTCAGCATCGCCTGGACGCGCATCGCACCGAAAGGAACATGCACCGACGGGCGCCGCACGCCGAGCACGCGCTTCAGGCGCTCCCAGAACTCGTTCCAGCTGACGGCGTCCGGGCCACCGAGCTCGAACGTCCGGTTCGCCGCCGCCGGCTCGGTGATTGCACGGGCGTAGTACTCCGCCAGGTCTTCGACCCAGATCGGCTGCAGCCGTTGCCTGCCCGACCCGATGATCGGTGTCACCGGCGTGTAACGCGCCAGCCGGACGAACGTCGGCAGGACGCCGCCGTCGCGGCCGAAGACGAAGCTCGGCCGGAAGATCACGTGCTCGAGCCCCGAGTCGCGGACCGCACGCTCCATCTCCCACTTCGCGGCGAAGTACGGCACGGCGTCCTTCGACCGCTCGTCGAGGCCGAGCGCGCTCGCGAGCACGAAGCGCCGCACGCCGGCTTCCCGCGCCGCCGCGACCGTGTTTCGCGTCCCCTGCGCCATCACGCGCTCGAAGTCGGCCGGCCGGCCACGGATGATCGCGACGAGATGGACGACCGCGTCCACTCCCTCGCAGGCGGCGCGCACGGAGGCCGGATCGGTCACGTCCCCAACGGCCAGCTCGACGCCCCACGCGGCGAGGCGCGTGGCGCGGGCCGGATCGCGCACCAGTGCCCGCACCGGGATCTCCCGCGAGCGCAGGGCGTGCACGACGTGCGGGCCGTTGAAGCCGGTGGCGCCGGTGACGAGGACGGTCACGAGCCCTCGAAGTTCTGCCAGTAGCGGCTTGCCGTCGGCCCGCGCTGGTTCTTGTACTTCGAGCCGATCGACTCGGCCCCGTACGGCGTCGCGGCGGGCTCCGTCAGCTGCATGAAGGAGATCTGCCCGATCTTCATGCCCGGGTAGATCGTGATCGGGAGGTTGGCGACGTTCGAGAGCTCGAGCGTCACGTGCCCGTCCCAGCCTGGGTCGATGAAGCCCGCGGTCGAGTGGATGAGCAGGCCCAGCCTGCCGAGGCTCGACTTGCCTTCGAGGCGGGCGACGAGATCGTCGGGCAGCCGTACGCGCTCGAGCGTCGAGCCGAGCACGAACTCGCCCGGGTGAAGGACGAACGGATGCTCGTCCTCGACCTCGACGAGCTCGGTCAGCTCCGCCTGCTCGACCTTGACGTCGATGAACGGGTAGCGGTTGTTGTGGAAGACCCGGAAGAGCCGATCGACGCGGACGTCGACGCTCGACGGCTGCAGCAGCGCCTCGTCGTAAGGGTCGATCTCGATCTTCCCCTCGGCGAGCAGGCGGGCGATCGTCGCGTCGGAGAGCACCATCCCAAGCGATTCTTACCCGGAATCCTCGTCAGGCGGAGTGGCTATCGTGGCCCCATGGCCGTGACACGCGCAATCGAGCTCCGCACGGAGATCCCCGGCCCCCGCTCCCGCGAGATCACCGAGCGGAAGGAGCGCGTCGTCGCCGATCCGCTCGGCCTCTACCTCCCGATCGTGATCGCGGACGGGCGGGGCGCGATCGTCACCGACGTCGACGGCAACCGCTTCGTCGACTTCACGGGAGGAGTCGGCTGCCTCGCGGTCGGCCACGCCCACCCACGCGTCGTCGCCGCCGTGCAGGAGCAGGCCGCGCGCTTCCTCCACACCGACTTCACCATCGTCCCGTACGAGATCTACGTGGAGTACGCCGAGCGGCTGACCGCCCTTGCGCCGTTCTCCGGCCCTGCGAAGGCCGCGTTCTTCAACGCCGGCGCCGAGGCGGTCGAGAACGCGGTCAAGTTCGCGCGCGGCTACACGCGCCGGCCGGCGGTGATCGCTTTCGAGGGCGGGTTCCACGGCCGGACGCTTCTCGCGCTCACGCTGACGTCGAAGACTCACCCATACAAGGCGGGGCTTGGGCCCTTCGCGCCCGAGGTCTACCGCGTCCCCTTCCCCGACGAGTACCGCGGGATCGCGGCGCGCGACGCGCTCGACGCGCTCGAGCGCGCGCTCTCCACGCAGGTCGCCGCCGAGACGGTGGCGGCGATCGTCGTGGAGCCGGTCCAGGGCGAAGCGGGCTTCCTCCCCGCGTCGTCCGAGTTCATGGAGGGGCTGCGTGCGATCTGCGACCGCGAGGGCATCCTGCTCGTCGTCGACGAGGTGCAGAGCGGCTTCGGACGAACCGGGCGGATGTTCGCCGTCGAGCACTACGGCGTCGAGCCGGACCTGATCACGCTCGCGAAGTCGATCGCCGGCGGCCTGCCGCTCTCCGCGGTGGTCGGGAAGGCGGAGATCATGGACTCGCTCTGGGACAACGCGGTCGGCGGCACCTACGTGGGGAATCCCGTCGCGCTCGCGGCTGCCGTGGCCGTCCTCGACGTGTTCGAGGAGGAGGGGCTCGTCGAGCGGGCGCAGCGCATCGGCGACGTGATGTGGGCCCGAATGCTCGACTGGCAGAAGCGTTTCGAGGCAATCGGCGACGTGCGTGGCGTGGGAGCGATGCTCGCGGTCGAGTACGTCGAGGACCGGGGGACGAAAGAGCCGGCGCCCGGCATCGCGTCGCGGGTCGCCGAGGAGGCCGCCGTGCGAGGGCTGCTGCTCCTCAAGGCCGGGGTCCATTCGAACTGCAACCGCGTCCTCTGCCCGCTCGTCATCACCGACGCCGAGCTCGAGGAAGGGCTCGGGGCGTGGGAGGAGGCGCTCGAAGCGGTCCTTGCGTAGCCGCGCCCGCCAGTCGCGCGTTCTAGCGGTGTGCCGGGATCGAGCTCGACAACCCCTGCCGTGTCGCGGCCCCCGCAGCCGGGCGACCTGATCGCCGATCGCTACGAGCTCGAGGAGCTCGTGGGGACGGGTGGCATGTCGAGCGTCTTCCGCGCTCACGACCGCCAGCTGGAGCGGCGCGTCGCGATCAAGATCCTCCACGAGCACTACGCCGAGGATCCGGAGTACCTCGAGCGCTTCCGCCGTGAGGCGCGGGCGGTCGCGAGGCTGTCGCACCCGAACATCGTCACCGTCATCGACCGTGGGGACGACGACGGTCGGCAGTACATCGTCTTCGAGCATGTCGACGGCGAGAACCTGAAGGAGCTCGTGCTGCGTTCGGGCCGATTGCCGGTGCGGCGGGCGCTCGAGCTCGCGCTCGCCGTGGCGGACGGGCTCGCGTTCGCGCACGACCACGGGCTCGTGCATCGCGACGTGAAGCCCCAGAACGTCCTCCTCAGCCGCGAGGGGGACGTGAAGGTGACGGACTTCGGCATCGCCCGCTCGCTCCACGTCGAGCACGGCGTCACGCAGACGGGAACCGTGCTCGGCACGGGCGACTACCTCTCGCCCGAGCAGGCGAGCGGCCAGCCCGTCTCCCCCGCGACCGACGTCTACTCGCTCGGCGTCGTGCTCTGGGAGCTGCTGGCGGGCGACGTCCCGTTCGTCGGCGAGAACTTCGTCGCCGTCGCGCTGCGTCACGTCAACGAGCCGCCGCCGCCTCTTCGGCAGCGCCGGCCGGACGTGTCGCCGAGGCTCGACGCCGCCGTCGAGCGCGCACTTGCGAAGGACCCGGCCCGTCGCTTCCCCTCGATGGCGGCCTTTGCGAAGGAGCTGCGGGCCTGCCTCGCCGAGGGCGAGGGGCAGGCGCCGCCGCCGGCCGCCGCGGAGGATCTCGGGCAGACGCTGGTCACCGCGCCTCGGCCGGCTCCCCATCCAGGGCGCGAACGACGGCCGCGGCATCGCTCGCGCCGGCGCCCGTTCGTCTACGGCTTGCTCGCGCTCGCGGCCTCCGGCGCCGCGCTCGCGGCAGTCGTCCTACTCGGCGGCTCGGGGAACCACCACGGCACGTCGGGCGGTGGTGGCTCGCCCGGCACGACGGTGCACCTGCGCGGCGTCGGCGACTACGACCCGCAGGGGAACGGCGGCGAGCACTCCGACACGGCCCCCGATGCGACCGACGGCAACGCTGCGACGTCGTGGACGACGGAGACGTACGGCAACCAGGATTTCGGGGGGCTCAAGGACGGACTGGGCCTCGTCGTCGACGCCGGCAGCTCCGTGACGCTCGCGCACCTGACGGTGACGACAACCACGCCCGGTTTGACCGCCGAGGTCGAGGTCGGCGACTCGCAGAGCGGCCCGTTCGCCGTCGACTCCTCCTCGCAAACGGTCGGCGCCCGGACCACCTTCACGCTCCAGGGCAAGAGCGGGCGGTACTACGTCGTCTGGATCACGCAGCTGCCGCCGAGCAGGACCGCCGCGATCTCCGAGGTCACCGGAACGAGCTAGTAGACGAGCTTCGACCGGCGCTCGTGGCGTTCGAGGGCGAGCTCGATCAGCCGGTCGAGAGCCTCTGCGTAGCCGAGGCCCGACGCCTCGAAGAGGCGCGCCCAGACGCTCGTCGCCGTGAAGCCCGGCATCGTGTTGAGCTCGTTGAGCACAACCTCGCCGTCGGACTCGCGGACGAAGAAGTCGACGCGCGCCAGGCCTTCGCACTCACTCGCCACGAACGAGTCGACGGCGCGCCGCTGCAGCAGCTCGATCGTCTCCTGTGACAGCCCCGGCGGTGGGACGATCAGCTCCATCCCGCCGTCGTCGTACTTCGACGCGTAGTCGTACCACTCGTGCTGGCGCGTGTCGATCTCGCCGGGCAGCGAGGCGATCGGCGGCGGCACGCGGTTGCCGAGGACGCCGACCTCCACCTCCGTCCCCTCGACGAACTCCTCGACGAGCACCTTCTCGTCGTGCCGGAACGCAAGCTCGACCGCCGGCGCGAGCTCCTCCTCCGCGTGCACCTTCGTGATGCCGACCGAGGAGCCGAGCCGAGCGGGCTTGACGAACACGGGATAGCCGAACGGGTTCTCGACCGCGTCGCCGAGCCGGATGGCGTGATGCGCCGCGACCGGGATGCCGCTGTCCCGCATGACCTTCTTGAACAGGTCCTTGTCCATGGCCAGCGCGGACGCAGCGACGCCGGCGCCGACATAGGGAACGTCGGCGAGCTCGAGCAGCCCCTGCACCGTGCCGTCCTCGCCGAACGGGCCGTGCAAAATCGGCAGGACCACGTCCACGACGCCGATCGTCGCGAGCGTCCCGGACCCGGCCGGAACGGGCAGTGTCTCCGCAGGAACCGGCGCTGTCTCCGCGGGAACCGACAGCGCCTCGTCTCGTAACGCTTTCGTGACGGTACCTGTTACCGGCCTAGCATCTTGGGCGCTTTGCAACGCCCAGGTGCCGTCGCGGCCGATCGCGATCTCGGCGATCTCGTACCGCTCGGGATCGAGAGCTGCGGCGACCGAGCGCGCCGACGCCAGGGAGATCTCGTGCTCGCTCGAGCGGCCGCCCGCGAGGACGGCCACGCGGAGGCGGCCCGAGCTCAAGGGGTGGTGGTGGTCGTCGTCGTCCCGGGCGGCGGTGGTGGCCCTGCCGGCGAGTGCTGGCCGATCAAGATCGTCACGGTCGTGCCCTTCGTCGCCTGCGTGCCCCCGTCTGGATTCTGCTGTTGGACGATGCCGTCCTGGCTCGCGTCGCTGACAGACACGAATTGCTGATTGACCAGGAAGCCCGCGCTCTGAAGCATGCCGACGGCCTGTTGTGCGGTCTCGCCCACCACGGTCGGGACGGAGACCTTCGGCGGGCCGTTGGAGACCGTCAGGTCGACGGTCGATCCCTTCGTCGCGGTCGTGCCCTGCGCCGGATCCTGGTGGATGACCGTGTTCTGTGCCGCGTCGCTGGGCACGATCGTCGGATTCGCGTTTAAGCCGACACTGTGAAGAGCTGCGATCGCGTCGGCGAGCGTCTTGCCGACCACACTCGGTACGGTCGCCTGTCCGGGCCCCCGCTCGACGTTGACGCGCACCTTGGTCCCCTCGGGAACGGATTTTCCGGCCGGCGGATCCGTTGCCGTGACCACGCCCGTGTCGTTCCCTCCGACCACGTGCTGGATCGGCCTCAGTCCGGCGTTCGCCAGCTTCGCCTGTGCCTGCGACCACTGCAGGCCCTTGACGTCGGGCACGTCCACCTTCGGCGGCCCGCTCGAGACCCAGATCGTGACGGAGCCGCCCTTGTCGACGTGTGAGCCGGGCTTCGGGCTCTGCTTGAAGACGATCCCCTGCTTGACCCCCTTGTTTGCCTGGTGCTTCACCAGCGGAACGAGGTGGGCCGCCCGGATCTGCCGCTGGGCAGCAGCCTGCGGCTCGTTCACGTAGTTGTTGACGGGCTCCTGCGCCTTCGACGAGCCGGACAGCTCGTGCCAGACGAAGAAGCCGGCGAGCGCCGCGGCGACGACGAACGCGAGGGCGACGAGCCAGGGCCAGAGCGGCCGGTCCTGACCGCCCTCACGGTACTCCTCCTCCTCTTCCACCAGCGGTGGCGGGGCGCTGGGAGCACGGGTGGACGGAGGCGGCGCAATCATCGTGGCCGAGGTCGCCGCGTCTGCGGTGGCAGCCGCCGGCGGGCGGCGCAGCACCTGCGTCGCACTGTCGACGGTGGCTGCGGACACGCCGGCGCCGCGCGCGACCCGCTCGAGATCCGCCTCCATCTCGTCGGCGCTCTGGTACCGGTCGTCGGGATTCTTGGCGAGCGCTCTCAGGACCACCATGTCGAGCTCGGGCGGGATGTCGGGACGCAGCTTCGAGGGCGGCTCCGGGGTGTTCGAGAGGTGCTTCATCGCGATCTCGACCGGCGTCTCCCCGTCGAACGGCGTCTTGCCGGTCAGGAGCTCATAGAGGACGACGCCGAGCGAGTAGAGATCGGAGCGCTGGTCGATCTCGCCTCCACGAGCCTGTTCCGGGGACAGGTACTGCGCCGTCCCGACGATCGAGCCCGTCTCGGTCATCTGGCTCGTGCCGGCCCTCGCGATCCCGAAGTCCGTCACCTTTACGCGTCCCTCGCTGTCGACGAGGACGTTGTGCGGCTTGATGTCGCGGTGCACGATGCCGTGCCGGTGCGCGAAGCGGAGCGCCGAGAGGATTTGGCGCGCGTACTCGATCGCGACGTTGACCGGCGCGGCGCCACGGCCGACGATCAGCTCCTTGAGCGTGCGGCCGTCCAGGTACTCCATCGCGATGTAGTAGGTGCCCTCGCCCTCGCCGCGGTCGTAGATCGAGACGATGTTCGGATGGTTGAGCGCGGCGGCGTTCTTCGCCTCGCGGCGGAAGCGCTCGATGAACTGGTCGTCGTTCGCGTGCCTGCCGTTGAGGATCTTGATCGCGACCCGGCGGCCGAGCTCCTGGTCCTCGGCGAGGTAGACGTCGGCCATCCCGCCGGCCCCGAGCTTTCGCTGGATCCGGTAGCGCCCGTCGAAGAGCGTGTCGATGAGGGAGTCGCTTACCGCCACGGCCGCCTAAAGGGTAGAGACATGGTCAGCGGCCCAGCAGCTTTTCGAGGACGGCCTTGGCGATCGGCGCCGCCACGGACGCGCCGAAGCCGTTCTGCTGCTTCTCGACCTGGACGGCGACGACGAAGCGCGGATGGGTCGCCGGGGCGAAACAGACGAACCAGGCGTCGTAGACGCCGGCAATCCCGGTCTCGGCGGTACCCGTCTTGCCGGCGACCTGCAGGCCGGCGGGGAATCCGACGGTCGCAGCCGTCCCGCCCTGGACTACGAGCTGCATCATCTGGTTCAGCTCGGCCGCGGTCTGCGCCTTGATCGGTTGGCCGAGCGTGTGCGGATTCGTGCGCGCGACGAGGCTGCCGTCGGGCGCGACGACGCGCTGGACGAGGTACGGCTGCACCTCTTCGCCGCGGTTCGCGATCGTCTGCCCGACCATCGCCATCTGCAGCGGAGTG
This sequence comes from uncultured Actinomycetes bacterium, assembly GCA_963748755.1. Taxonomy (GTDB): domain Bacteria; phylum Actinomycetota; class Thermoleophilia; order Gaiellales; family Gaiellaceae; genus Palsa-739. Next base: position 115,261 of record CAVVKA010000001.1, on the reverse strand, counting down.
GCGAGCATGCTGAACTGGCCGAACGCGAGCCGGCCCGGGTCGATCTGAGACTCGCTCTTGGGCTCGAAGAGCTTCCCGTTCTTGTACAGGCCGCTTGCCTGGATCGAGCTCGGCGGTAGGTCGACGGGCGGCAGCGAGTAGAAGCCGAACCGCTTGGCGTACTTGAGGATCTCCTCGCCGCCGATGTGCTTGCCGACGTTGCAGAAGACCGAGTTGATCGAGTGCTCGAAGCCCTGCGCGAGCGTGACGTTCCCGAAGGCCTCGGGCCCGTTCTGGTCCGGGTTGCCGGCGTTCGAGACGTGCTGGCCGTATTCGACGCAGTAGCCGGGGTCGTTGAAGGTCGAGCGCGGGGTGTAGGCGCCCGAATCGAGCGCTGCCGCGGCGGTCACCATCTTGAAGGTCGAGCCCGGCGGATACAGACCGGCCGTCGCGTTGTTCACGAGGGCCGAGGAGTCGCCGCACGATCCCTTGATCTTGAGGATCTGCGAGTAGTGCTGCGCGACGAGGTTCTCGTTGTACGTGGGTGACGAGGCCATCGCGTAGACCGCGCCGGTCTTGGCGTCGAGCGCGACGACGGCGCCGCAGCGGCCGGCGAGCTGGGTTAGCGCGAGCCTCTGCACGGCGGGACGCAGCGTGAGGATGACGTTGTCGCCGTGCACGGTCTGTCCGCCGAGCCTGTCGATCTCTTCCTTGAACGTGTTGGTGAGGTTCGTGTTCGCGCCGGTCAGGTAGTCGTCGAGCGACGCCTCGAGCCCCGTCGTGGTGCCGGCGTTCGTCGCGTAGCCGATGACCTGCGGCGCCAGGTCGTTCGCCGGGTACTGCCGCGTGTAGATCGTCAGCCCGTGCTTACGGCTCTTGCGGTTGTCGGCGAGGACGGTGCCGCCGGCGGCGAGGATCTTGCCGCGGTCGACGGTCAGGCGCGCGATCAGCGCGGTCTGGTTGTCCTTGCGGTTCGCGAGGTCGGCCCGGGCCCAGGTCTGCCAGTACGTGGTCGATACGAGGAGCACGGCGAGGAAGACGAGCGCGATCACGGAGATGTGCCGCAGCTGCTTGTTCACGCCGCCGCCTGTCTATTGGCTCTGTTGGAGATCAGGAGCAACCCCGCGACCAGAAGGAAGTTGGCGACGACGCTCGAGCCTCCGTACGAGACGAAGGGGAGCGTGATCCCGGTGAGCGGGATGACGCGGGTGATGCCGCCGACGATGACGAAGGTCTGGAAGGCGAAGCCGAAGCTGAGACCGGCGGCGAGCAGCTTCGAGAAGCCGTCCGTCGCGGCGAGCGCGATCCGGAGGCCGCGGAGGACGAAGGCCATGTAGAGCAGTAGCAGCGCGGCTACGCCGATCAGCCCGAGCTCCTGAGCGAGGGCCGAGTAGATGAAGTCGGTGTTCAGGTCGGGGATCACCTGCTTCCCCGCCGTCCCGGTGAAGATCCCGTGGCCGAGACCGGTGCCACCGAAGCCGCCGTGGCCGATCGAGTAGAGCGACTGGACCTGCTGGTAGCTCTGGCAGTTCTGCCGGTAGGTCATCGTGCCGCTGAGCGGACAGAAGATCTTGTGCGTCGACCAGGGGGAGAGCCAGTTCGTCACGCGATCGCGCACGTGCGGCGTGCCCTGCGAGACGACGAACGCGCCGACGAGAAAGAGCCCGACCGCACCGGCGACGAACGCGATCCGCGCCGTCGCGACGTAGAGCATCGCGACGAAGATCCCGTAGTAGAGAAGCGCGCTGCCGAGATCGTCGGTCGCGAAGAGGACGAGCATCGCGCCGCCCCAGATCACGAGCAGCGGCCCCCAGTCCTTCAGCCTCCCCTGCGCGAGCACCTCTCGCTTCTCGCGGAGGTAGGCCGCGAGAAAGACGATGAGCGCGATCTTCCCGAGCTCACCCGGCTGGAACTGGAGCGAGCCGAAGTGGATCCAGAGCCGCGAGCCGTTGATCTGCTCCCCGATCCCGGGTGCCAGCGGCAGGAAGAGCAGGAAGATCGCGGTGACCCCGAAGACGTACTTGTAGCGCTCGAGCGCGCGGTAGTCGGAGTGCAGCCAGAACAGCGTCGCGCCGAACGCGGCGACGCCGATCACGACCCAGAGGCCCTGGCGGAAGGCGTTGCCCGGGCCGAGGCGGTAGATCTCCGTCACGCCGATCGCGGTCAGGAGGGCGGCCATGGGCAGCAGGTACGGGTCGGCGAGCGGCACCGTCAGGCGCGCGACGACGTGTGCGACGAGGTAGAGGCCGAAGAAGAAGAGCGCGTAGCCCAGCGAGCCGCCCGAGATCTGGGAGGAGAGCGCGATGTAGACCGTGGCGAAGCCGATCGCCGTCAGCACCCCGACCGTGAGGAGTGCGGCCAGCTCCCGGTTGCGCAGGGTCAGCGCGCCAGCTCCCAGACGACGAGGGCCGCCACGATGGCCAACAGGAGGAGGCCGAGCAGGACGAGTCGTACGCGCCGCGCGTCGGCGGTCGTCTGAGCGGCGGGCTCGGCCGCCGTGGGCTCCTCCGCGAGCTCGCCTGGCGCGACGATCATCGTGTCGCCCTGCAGCTCGCGCTCGCCGTAGTCCCGCGTCTGCTCGTCGGGCTCGTCCTCGTCCCCTTTGAGCGCGGGCATCGCGACCGTGTCCTCGAGGTTCGGCGCCGCCTCGGTCGAGATCCGGAAGGCGACCGCCGTGATGTTGTCCTCGCCGCCGCCGCGATTCGCGGCCGACACGAGCGCCTTCACGGCCTTCTCCAGGTCGTCGCGGTTCTGATGGACGAGCTCGAGGATCTCCTCGTCCTCGACCATGTCGGTGAGGCCGTCGGAGCAGATGAGGAAGACGTCGCCTTCTTCCGCCTCGATCGTGAAGCCGTCGACGTCGACGTCCGGATCCGATCCCACCGCGCGCGTGATCATGTTGCGCTGGGGATGCAGATGCGCCTCCTCCTCGGAGAGCTTGCCGCTCTTGACGAGCTCGTTGACGAGCGAGTGGTCCTCCGTCAGCTGCTCCATCTGCTCGTCCCGGACGAGATAGGCGCGCGAGTCTCCGACGTGGCCGAGCGCGACGGTCATCCCCTCGACGAGCGCGACCGTCATCGTCGTGCTCATGCCGGAGGTGGAGGGATCGCTCGTGGCGCGGTCGTAGATGCGGCGGTTCGCCTCCTGGATCAGCGCGTCGATCCGTTCGATCCCGCTCAAGCCGTCGGAGTCGCCACCCTCGAGCGCCGAGGCTGCGAGCTGGGACGCGACCTCGCCGGCCTGCGCCCCGCCGACCCCGTCCGCAACCGCGAAGAGCGGCGGCGCGACGACGTAGTTGTCCTCGTTCCGGCGCCGCCTGCGCCCCGTGTCGCTCGCCACTGCATACGCGCCGACGGGCACTAGTGCCCCTTCCAGTGACGGTTTCGCGCTACCGGCGCGCGACTCTTTGCAGCCGCCGGGAGTGCCCTAACTGTTGCTGGAAGGGGCACTACTCCTCCTCCACAAGGAGATCGGTCTCGCCGACGCGAAGGACGTCGCCCGCGCCCAGCCGTTGCGCGCCCGCGACGCGCGCGCCGTTGACGAAGGTGCCGTTCGTCGACTCGAGATCCTGAACCCAGACACCGTCGCCACGCACCTCGATCCGCGCATGGCGCGCCGAGGCGAATTCGTCGCCGTCGAGCACGAGATCGTTCTGTCCGCCGCGCCCGACGGTGACCGGTGCCGAGTTGAGCGGGAACTCGCCTCCCTCCTCGAGGCTCGGGCTGCGCTGGACGACGAGGCGCACCGACCTGCGCGTCGCGGTCCCGCGGCGGAGCCCGGCAGCAGCGGCGGCGGCGGGAGTCAGGATCATGCTGTCCTGGCTCGGCGCTTGCTCCACGCGTCCCGCCGAGCGGATCACGCGCACGACGAACAGGTAGAGGAGGACGAGGAACGCGATCTTGAGGGCGAGGAGCACCTCCGCCACCCCTGTCGAGGCAAGCATGGTCACCGTGCTCCTATTCCCGTTCGGTCGAGAAGGTGACCGTCGTCTCGCCGATCGTGAAGCGCGAGCCGTCGGCGAGCCGCACACGCTGGACGCGTTGCCCGTCCACCTCCGTCCCGTTGGTCGAGCCGAGGTCGACGAGCCAGTAGGTCGAGCCCTCCTGCACGATCTCCGCGTGGCGGCGCGACACGTTTCCATCGTCGATCCGGACGTCGGCGTCGCGTGAGCGGCCGAGCACCGAGCGCTGCTGGTCGAGGACGCGCCGCTGACCGTTCCAGCTGAGCACGGCGACCTCCCGCTCGACGCCGAGATCGACGGGCGAGGCGGCCTCCGTCGGCTGCGTCCGCGGCTTGTAGAGCATCGTCGCGCCGGGGGCCGGGATCTCGGCCGGTGCAGCCTCCTCCTCGCCACCCCCGCCGTACTGCGCCATGCGGGTTGCGATGCCGAACTCGCCGACGCCGAGGTCCTCGTCGGTCTCGAAGAGGATTCGCGGCGGCGTCAGCAGCGCGTAGTTCTCGCGGGCGGCATGCTCGGACAGATACTCCTCGAGCTCCGACACGAGCGAGCTCTCGTACCCCTCGAACTGCTCGCGGTCGCCGGCGGAGAGGTAGATCGTGTACTCGTTCGGGACGTAGACGCGCGTCACCGAGGTCGACCGGTGCTCGTCCATCTCCTTCGCGAGCTTGCGCGCGAGCTCGACCGGCTGGACGTTGGTGCGGAAGGCGCGGCCGAAGACCCCTTCGAAGACTCGCTCCAGCCTCTGTTCGATTCCTCGCAGCACCATCAGGACGCCGCTGAGGGTACCCCCAAGGCAGGAGCGCGAAGCGCCGTGACCGCCGCGATCGCCCACGACGAGAGGAGCAGCGGGAGTGCGGCGGCGCTCGGCACGGCGCCGACGGTGAGCACGATCATCCCCGCGCCGAGGCCGGCAGCCGCCCAGCGGCCCCGGGCCCGCGCCTGGGGGAGGGCGAGTGCGACGAGGGCGAGCGCGCAGGTCTCGAGCAGGAGCGAGGGATGCGCACCGGCCGCGCGGGCGAGGGAGCCCGCGACGTCGAACGGGTCGCGCGCTCCTGCGACGCCGATGCCGAGCGGCGCTGGGCCGCCGACGAGAGGCAGCGCGACGTGGCGGATCCCGGCGGCGAGCGCCGCGGTGAGCACGCCGATCGCGACCGCGAGGGCGCGTAACGGCGCCGTCCGAGTGCGCGCCGTCGCGAGGGGGAGCAGGCCGAGCGCGGCCACCGGCGCGATCAGCGGGCCCAGCACGAAGAGGAGAGTGGCGCGCGGCTCCCGCCACGTCACGAGCAGCCAGCCGGCCGCGAGCGCCGCGTAGAGGAGTGCGAGGCCGAGCGAGATGTTGCCGAGCGGCAGGACCGGCACCGCGAGCGCGAGCACGATGCCCGCGCGCTCGCGGAAGAGCGCCGCCGCCAGTGCCAGGAGCGCAAGGCCGACGGGCCAGCCGTGCGGATAGAAGGGGAGCGCGGCCGAGGTCCAGCCCGCGAGGAGCGCCGCGAGCACGGCCGTGAGGGCCTGTCCGGCCTCGATGCGCTGCGGAAGCCTGAAGCCGGGGCGGGGCACGGAGGCCGACGAGGCCACGCCGCGCAGCGCGGCGGCGAGCTCCCGAGCCGTCGGCCGCCTGGCCGGGCTCGTCGAGAGCGCGCTGTCGACGAGGCGCAGGAGCCGCTTCGGCAGGTCGGGGCGCAGCTGTCCGAGCGGCCGGGCGCCCGCTTCGATCGCGCGGGCCGTTTCGAGCATCGAGCCGCGCCAGAACGGATGTCGCCCCGCGAGCGCCTCCCAGAGCATCACGCCGACCGCCCAGACGTCCGCCGCCGGCGTCGCCTCGCCGCCCGCAAGCCGCTCGGGCGAGATGTAGGCGAGCGTTCCCGGCACGTCGCCGGCTTCGGTCAGCGTCTCGGCGTCGGCCATCTGAGCCAGGCCGAAGTCGAGCACGCGGGCAGAGACCGGTCCGCCCTCCGCGAGCAGGACGTTCGACGGCTTGACGTCGCGGTGCAGGATGCCGGCCCCATGGGCGTGGGCGAGTCCGTCGCAGACCTGCGCGCATGCCTCCACAGCCTCCTCGTCGGTCAGCTCGCCGGCTCGCAGGGCCTCGCGGTAGGTGCGACCAGGGACGAACTCGTACGCGATGTAGACGTGACGAGAGTCGCGCCCGAAGGCATACGCACGCAGGCAGGCGGGATGGCGCAGCCGAGCTGCCGCCTTCGCCTCGCGCTCGGCCCGCGCCGCCGACTTCCCCTCACGCGCGATGATCTTGAGCGCGACGTCGAGGCCGGTTCGCTCGTCTCGGCTGAGCCAGACCGAGCCGGAGCCGCCGCTGCCGAGCGGCCGCAGCGGCCGGTAACGGTCGAGGACGAGCTCGGTGCCGGTGAGCGCTGGGGCGGGCTCTCCCATGCAGAGCGGAGATTGGCGACCCGGTCGGACTGTCCTTCTCGGGCGCGCGGTTCCGCGCGAGGCGGAGCCGGGCTCCGCCCGGCGGGAGCCTCGCCGGCGAGGAGCGCGCGGTAGGGTTGCCTGCCGAGTGAATACCTTCGACGAGGAGACGGAGCTCGAGTTCTTCGAGGAGCCGGAGACGCTCGAGTCGCCGGCCAGGCCGCGCCGGCGGATCAGAAGGCCGGGTGGAGGCGGTCCCAGGCGGCCCGCCCCGCCGCCCCCCGGAGCCGTGGCTCTCGCGAGGCTCGCCGGCTTCATCGCGCTCGCGATCGCCGTCGTCGTCGGGCTCGTCTTCTGGGTCGGCTCGTGCCAGGGCAAGAGCAAGCACGACGAGTACGCGTCGTACATGAACAGCGTGCGGCCCATCGCGCAGATCTCCGCCGGCGCAGGGACGGCGTTCGCCAACGAGCTGGGCTCCCCTAAGCTCACGCTCGCCGGGCTGCAGGCGAAGCTCGCGCTGTGGTCGCGCGAGCAGCAGGACAACTACCAGGAAGCGCTGCGCCTGCGGCCGCCGGCGCTGCTCCAGTCGGCGCACCAGGAGGTGCTCGCCACGCTCCAGCTGCGCGCCATCGGGCTGACCAGCATGGCCAACGTCCTGGCCCAGGCAGGGTCGAAGCCTGCGACGGAGGTCGCGAACCTCCTGGCCAAGCAGGCCCAGGCTCTGAGCGCGAGCGACCTCGTCTGGGCCGACCTCTTCAAGCTGCCGGCGACCGAGACGCTGACCAGGCTCGGCGTGAAGGGCGTGATCGCTCCGCCGTCGCAGATCGTCTCCAACCCCGAGATCATCAGCGCCCATGCGTTCGAGGAGGTCTATGCACGCGTGCACTCCACGAACACGAGCGGGAAGGTGACCGGCATCCACGGCAGCGAGCTCGTGAGCACCGTGGCCGTGTCCGGCACTCAGACGAACACGCTCTCGGCGTCGAGCTCGAACACGGTGAACGTCTCGGCGAACCTCGCGTTCAACGTGACGTTCAAGGATTCCGGGAACTTCCAGGAGGTGAAGGTGCCCGTGACCCTCACGGTGGACATCTTCAACAACACGGTGGTGAGCAAGAAGAAGACGGTCCCGGTCATCCTGAAGGGCCAGACCGCGACAGTCTCGTTCGGCAATCTCCAGCTACCGAACCAGGCTTTCGGCGCGAACGCAACCGTGAACGTCGAGGTCCAGAAGGTGCCGGGTGAGACGAACCTCGCCAACAACAAGGCCTCGTACGCCGTTTTCTTCAGCCTCCCCTCGAACGGGTAGGACGAGCTTTGAGCGCTTCGGCGGCAGGCTGGATCGCGATCGCGGCGGCGGCAGCAGCCGTCGTCGGCATCGTGATCGCGCTGGCCCTCCACCTTCGCGTGCGCCGCGTGCGGGCAGGACAGCTCACGCTGCTCGGGAGCGGCAGCTCGGATCTCGTGGACTTCGCGGTCTCGCTCCAGGGCCGGATCGACCGGCTTAACGGTGGGGTCGACGAGGTCACGGCGGCGCTCGGACGGCTGGAACGTCGCCTCGACTCGACCGTGTCGCGGCTCGCCGTGGTGCGATACGACGCGTACGAGAACACGGGTGGCCACCAGTCCGCCTCGGTCGCGCTGCTCAACGGATCCCGCAGCGGCGTCGTCCTGAGCGCCATCCAGGGGCGCGATTACGCGCGCATCTACGTCAAGGAGCTCGACGACGGCCGCGCTGCCGTCTCGCTCTCGCCCGAGGAGCACGAGGCTGTCGAGCGCGCGATGAAATCCCAGGGGTAGCGGCTTCGAGCACTGCTACTTTTCCGGCAGGTTGCAGCACGTTCTCGTTTTGAACGCAAGCTACGAGCCGCTCAACGTTTGCACGGTGCGGCGTGCCCACGTGCTCGTGTACAAGGGCAAGGCCGAGGTCATCGAGCGGCTCGACAAGCCGCTGCGCTCCTCGACCGGCAGCTTCATCTGGCCGCACGTGATCCGCCTGGTCCATTACGTGCGCGTGCCGCGCGCGATCCAGCGGAAGATCTCCCGCCGGGCGCTCTTCGCCCGCGACGGCTGGCGCTGCGCCTACTGCGGCACGACGAACGGCCGCCTCACCCTCGACCACATCGTGCCGCGGTCGAAGGGCGGCGAGTCGATCTGGGAGAACGTCGTCACCGCCTGCGCGCCGTGCAACCTGCGGAAGGGCGACCGGACAGTCGAGCAGGCGGGGATGGTGCTCCACACCTCTCCACGTGCGCCGACGCCCACCCTGTTCATCAAGCTCGCGGCACCGCGGATCCCGTCCGGCTGGACGCCGTACCTGCCCGCTACGGCGTAATCGTCGGCTTCTTGGCCGGCGGGCAGCCTCGGGGGAAGGTGAGCTCCAATGGCTCGCCGAGGGGAATGAACGTCGTCGATGTCCTCCACAGGAAGCTGAACCGCACCGGGACGGCGATCAGCGTGATGCCGCCCGCTCCCGCTCCCATCCCGGTGGTACACGCGAAGACACCCTTGAGGACGAGCCAGCGGAACGAGCCGGGCTTCATGTCGAAGGGATGGAAGGGCTCGAGCGGCAGCTCGTCCAGGTGCCCCGTCTGGTCCTTCGACATCAGCAGACGGCCCGAGTAGAAGTCCGTCACCGACCTGGGGACGCCGAGCACCCGCACCGTGAAGCGGCCGGTGTTCTGAATCGTGATGCCGTACTGGAAGGGGCGGCCCTTGCGGAAGACGACCGACTCGCCGGCCTGTCCAACCGCCGTCGTAGCGTCCAGGGGGAATTGCGTGTCCCCGGCGGAGGCGAGCGGCTGGTAGCTGTCGATCCAGACGACGGCGCCGATCGCGAGCCCGGTCACGGTGAACGCGAGGGCGATCAGGATGAGGTTGCGCGGCCGGCGGGCACGGAGGAACGCGATCACCCCGCGGCGGCGCTCGAGGCCGGCGGCCGAGCGCAGGTCGGCCGCGTACTGCTCCGGCGGCCCGAGCCGCTCCTTGAGATCCGTGCCGTCCGGGAGCTCGTCCAGGTGGCCGCGGAGCTCCGAGAGCAGGTCGCGGCGCATGCGCCAGGGGAGATCGCGCAGCCAGAAGCCGACGCTACGGAGATACTCGGCGGCCGTCACTGCTCCACCAGCCTCCCCAGCGCAGCGCTGATCCTCGTCCACGTCTCGGTGCCGCCTTGCAGCTGTTCGGCCCCGCTCGGAGTGACGGAGTAGTACTTCCGCGCCGGGCCGCTGTCGGACGCCGCGAGGCGCGACTCGAGATGACCCGCCTGCTCCAGTCGGCGGAGCGTCCCGTAGACCGAGGCGTCGCCTACGCCGTCGAAGCCCGCGTTCTCGAGTGTCGAGAGGATCTCGTACCCGTACGTCTCGCCCCGCGCGATCACCGCCAGCACCGCCAGCTCGAGCACGCCTTTGAGAAGTTGGGCCTGATCCACACTATTCTGCGTTGCAGAGTAGCGTGGTTAGAGAGGTATTACAAGTCCCCGAGCCCGTGCCGGGAGGCGATGCATTCGAGCGCCCAGCCGTTCGTGGCCAGGACGATCTTCTCCGCGAGGAGGTCCGCCTCCGCTCCGACATGTTCCTGCGGCACCTCGACGACGACCTGGTGGACGGCAGCCTCGACGCCGTCGGCGAACTCGTGCCGCTCCTCCGACACGATTGCGAACGACGGCATGCAGTCCCGTAGAGCCAACGCGAGCTCGTCGATCTCCGCCGGCGTCGCGTGCCGCCCCGCGAAGACGCCGAAGTTGACACGGATCTCGATGCCGGGCTCTTCGTGCTCGCGCACGAAGCGCGAGATGGCGGGCTCGTCGATGAGCGGGCTCATGCCGGACTCCTATCCGGCCCGCCGAACTCCTAACGCCCGCGCGGCTCCCAGCGGAACTTGAAGATCGTGAAGACGAGGCCGGCTACTCCCCAGGCCGCGAGGACGGCGAGCGCGCCAGGCTGAGTCCAGAAGCCGTGTCCGTGCAGATAGACCGCATTGACGAGCTTGACGAAGTACTTGAGCGGGAGCACGTCGCCGATCGCGCGCAGGAAGGCCGGGTAGCCGTGCGTCGGGCCGAACGCGCCGGTCAGGAACGCCATCGGGAGGAGGATGAAGTTGACGACCGCAGACGCGCCCTCGGCCGAGCGGATGGCGGAGGCCGCCGCGGTTCCGAGCGCCGCAAAGACCGCCGCGCCGATCACGACGGTCGCGACAAGCGAGCCGACGTCTGGCGGAAACGGCGTCCCGTAGAGAACGCGCCCGAGCAGGAACAGCGCGACCGTCTGGAGCGCGAACACGATCAGGGTCGACGCGAGGACCGCGGCCACGTACGTCGCCGGGGGCAGAGGTGTCGAGCGGAGCCGCTTGAGGATTCCGCTCTCGCGCCGCAGCACGAGCTGGATCGCGAGCCCCGCGAAGGCGGTGTTCGCGCAGCCGTAGCCGATGAGACCGGCGAGGACCGCCCACGCCGGCGGAACTCCCTGGAACTTCCCCGAGTAGAGCGAGCCGAGCAGGAGGAAGAGCAAGAGCGGGAACAGGAAGATGAAGAAGGCCGCCTCGCGGCTCCGCCAGAAGACGAGCTGCTCCGAGCGCAGCTGATGGAGGAAGAGCTGTCGGGCAGGACGCCGGATCGCGACGCGGACAGCCTCGGCGCTCATTGCCCGCTCCGGCGCCGGCAAAGCCGGCACCTCCGCTCTTTGGCCAGCTCCGTCGAGCCTACGCTCACGCTTCGACCTCCTCCTCCTCGGCGGTCAGCGCGAGATAGACCTCCTCGAGCGACGGCCGCCGCACCTGCAGGCCTTCGAGCTCCTCGCCGCGCGCGACGGCTGCCGACGTCAGCTCGGCGAGCACGCGCGTCGGTTCGTCGGTCCGTACGAGCACCTCCTCGCCGTTCTGCCGGTAGCGGATCTCCGTTTGCAGGTCGGCGCTCGTCAGCTCTGCGGGAGTCCCCACGCGCACGATCAGCCCCTCGCGCATCACCGCTACGCGGTCGGAGAGCTGCTCGGCCTCGTCGAGGTAGTGCGTCGTGAGGAGGACGGTCTTGCCGAGCGAGCGAAGCGAGCGGATCATCTCCCACGCGGCGCGCCGCGCCGCCGGGTCGAAGCCGGTGGTCGGCTCGTCGAGGAAGACGAGGTCGGGATCCCCCACGAGCGCGATGCCGAGGTCGAGCCGGCGCTTCTGGCCGCCCGAGAGCGACTTGACCCGCGCGTTCGCCTTCTCCTGGAGACCGACGAGAGCGATCACCTCGTCGACGTCTCGCGGCGCGCGGTAGTAGCCCGCGAAGATCGCATGCGTCTCCCGGACGGTGAGGTTCGGCCAGAGCTCCGACTGCTGGAGGACGACGCCGATGCGCTCCCGGAAGTCCGGCCCCGGCCGTTCGGGATCGCTGCCGAGGACGCGCACCTCGCCGGCGTCGCGCTTGCGGTAACCCTCGAGGATCTCGACGGTCGTCGTCTTGCCCGCGCCGTTGGGCCCGAGCAGTCCGAACACCTGTCCTTCCTCGATCGAGAAGTCGACCCCCCGGACCGCCTCGAGGTCCCCGTAGGCCTTGCGCAGGCCGCTGACCTCGATTGCACGCATCCGCGGAGAAGCGTAGACGGGACTCGGCGGTACAGTCGCGGCGGTGGGCAGCTTTCGCTTCGTCATAGCCGACGTCTTCACCGACGTGTCGTTCGCGGGCAACCAGCTCGCCGTCTTCACCGACGCGCGCGAGATCCCCGAAGAGCGGCTGCAGCCGCTCGCGCGCGAGATCAACTTCGCCGAGACCGTCTTCGTCTACCCGGCCGCAGGAGACGGTCACGCGCTGATTCGCATCTTCACGCCGGCCCTGGAGCTGCCCTTCGCGGGGCATCCGGTGCTCGGCACGGCGTTCGTCCTGGCCGGGCCGTTGCAGCTCGACGAGCTCCTGCTCGAGACCGGCGCGGGCGTCGTGCCGGTGCGGCTCGAACGAGACGGGTCGCGCATCGTCTTCGGCTGGATGCGCCAGCCGCCGTTCTCCTTCGAGCCGTATGACCGCGCGGAGGAGCTGCTTGCGCTGCTCGGCGTGGAAGAGAGCGGCCTGCCCGTGGAGCTCTACCGCCAGGGGCCGGGCCATGTCCTGATCGAGCTCGGCTCTCCCGAGGCGGTGGCGGCGCTGCGACCCGACTTCGGCTCGCTGCTGGAGCTCAATCCCTACGGCACCTGCTGCTTCGCAAGCGACGGCCGGAGCTGGAAGGCGCGGGTCTTCGTCCCCGCCCACGGAGTCGGCGAGGACGCGGCGACCGGTTCCGCCGCGGGACCGCTCGCGCTCCATCTCGCCCGGCACGGGCGGATCGGCTTCGGCGACGAGATCGAGATCCACCAGGGCGCCGAGATCGGTCGGCCGTCGACGCTCCATGCCGTCGCGCGCTCGCCGGAAGAGGTGGAGGTCGGCGGCTCGACGGTCGTCGTCGCGCGCGGCGAGTTCCGGCTGTGAGGCGTGTCGCCGTGATCGGCGGCTCCTGCGCCGGGAAGACGACGCTCTCGCGCCAGCTCGCGCAGCGCCTCGGCGTCCCGCACGTCGAGCTCGACGCGCTCCACCACGAGCCCGGCTGGCAGGAGGCGCCGGCGGACGTGCTGCAGGCGCGGGTCGAGGCCGCGCTCGCAGCGGCGCCCGACGGCTGGGTCGTCGACGGCAACTACCACGGCAAGCTCGGCACGTCGGTGCTCGAGCGCGCCGACACCGTGGTCTTCCTCGACCTGCCGCACCGCGTGGCGCTGCGGCGCGTGCTGTGGCGGACCCTGAGGCGGGTCGTGAGCCGCAAGGAGCTCTGGAACGGGAATCGCGAGACGCTGGGGAACGCCCTCTCGCGGAACTCGATCGTCTGGTGGGTGATCCGGCAGCACGGCTCCTACCGGACGAAATGGGATCCGCGGCTCGCCGCGCTCGAGGGCGCGCAGGTCGTCCGGCTGCGCTCGCCGCGCGAGGTGACCGAATTCACCGACTCGAGCGAGCTGTGAAGCGGCCGACCCTGGTCGGCGCAGCCGTGATCGCGGGCATCGCCCTGCTCTCCTGCGGCTGCGGCTCCTCGCACCGCGGCGCGACGGGCCACACGACGGTTCAACGCTACGACATCTATCCGGCCGACACGATCTCCGTTCCGTCAAGCAACCCGACGTCGCGTGCCTGTCGCCGGGACTCGGTCGGGCTCGCCCAGGCCTCCGCCCGCTTCGTCGCCCACTCCAACCGCGCGTCCGTCTACCCCGCGGACCTCTACTACGTGTTGATGCGGGAGGAGCTCGCCGACTTCGACGCTCGACATTGCGACCCCAAGCTCCTCGGCAACACCCTCGTGCACGTTCTCTCAGCGTCGCAACGAGGCTTCCTGGTCACGCACGCACCGCGCCCGATGGCCGTCGAGCTGCGCCACGCTCTCGCCGCCGCGGGTGCGTGAACCACGTCAGTCGATCCAGGCGACCGAGCCGATGTCCGGCAGCTCGAACGGAAGCGAGCGCCAGAAGACGCCGCCGTTGGCCGAGACGTAGAGCCGGCTCCGCGCCGCGTAGAGCATCCGGTCGGGATCGTCCTCGGCGATCGCGACGGCGAAGCCCGGCGGCAGGCCGCCGCCCGCCTCGCGCCACGTCGCGCCGCCGTCGTTCGAGAGCATGAGCGGCGGTCGCCGCTCGACGACCGCCACGACGGTCGAGCCGGAGCGCGCCGCCGCGACGACGCGGGGCAGCGCCACCTCGGGCCGCTCCGCCGCCGGCACCTCCTTCCCCTCGCCCAGCAGCTCCTCGGCCTCGACGTCGACCAGGAACACGCCGGCCACTGTGCCGACCGCCGCGATCACGGACCTGTCTTTCCAAGTAACAGACTGTTACTAAGTAGGGCCGAGACGAGCGCGCTCGCCCGCCGTGCCGCTGAGATCGGCCTGTGCCCGCCGGCGCGCGCACTCAGGTAGGCGACCGAGAACGCGTCGCCCGCTCCGGTCGGGTCGCCGCGAGCCGGCTGTGCCGCGACTCGCACGGCGGCGTCTCGGGTGAGGACGAGCGAGCCGCCGGCCCCGAACGTCACGACGACTTCCGGGACGCCCAGCTCCCGCAAGCCCTCGAGCTCGCCGTCGCCGAGAATCGTCTGCGCCTCCTCCTCGGCGAGCTTGAGGATCGAGACGTGGCGGAGCAGCGCCGGGTCGAAGTCGGCGTCGAGCGCGAGCGGGCCGAGCCGGCGCGCACGCACGAGCCCGTGGCCGTCGAGCAGCACCCGCCTTCGCCGCGCGATCCGCTCGAGCGTCTCGGGCGAGAAATCGTCGCGCAGGAGCGGGGCGACCTGCACCCACTCGACCCTCCGCAGCGCACGCTCCGGCGCGTCGGCCTCGGTCCAGGGCTCCCCGATCGCCTCGACGCGCATCTCGCGCTCTCCGTCGGCGTCGTAGCGGAACGAGAAGGACGTCGTCTCGCCGGCCGCCGCGAGCGAGACCGGGAGGCCGAGTGTCGCGAGCCGGCGCAGGTACGAGCGGCGCTCGGGCTCGCCGCACTTCGCGACGACGATCGCCTCCTGCCGGAGAGCGTGCAGCGCACGTCCTGCGTGCCAGGGGCCACCGCCGATGCGCTCGGCGCGGCCGTCGACGACGTCACGCGCAAGAGGGCCGATCACGGCGAGCGGTCGCACGACCTGCAAGCGTAAGCGCGAGGGAGAGGACGAAGGCGAGGGCGAAGCTCGGCAGCGAGCCGCCGATCGCTCCCCGCCCCGGATGCGTGTGGTCGACGAGATGGATCCACGAGCTCGGCCCGACCGGCGCCAGCCACTGGTAGAGGCAGAAGCCCGCGAGCCACGCGACGATCTGCGCCGGGCGGACCTGCGGGGCGCGGAAGGCATCCCGCTCGCCCGCGAGCCACTGCGCGAGCAGCACGCCGAAGAGCGGCACGAAGAACGAGCCGAGCAGGTAGAGGAATTCCTGGTAGTGGACGAGGTCGACGACGAACGTCCCCGCGGTCGCCACCCCTCCGACGGCGACGATGAGCAGCCGCTGCGGCACCCGCGGCAGGACGTTCTGCAGCGAGACGGCGGCGGAGTACACGTTCGCGAACGGCTCCTTCGTCTCGTCGATGCCGAGCGCGACGAGCGCCAGCGCGGCGCCGGCGCCGCCGGTGGCGATCGCACCGATCACGGACGGCGCATCCGCCAGGCCGCGCGAGAGGAGCAGGATCGCCCCGAGCGCGTACAGCCACACGTTGGGAAGGAAGTAGCCGACCGCGGCTCCCCAGAACGCGCCGCGGCTGCTGCCCGAGAAGCGGGTGTAGTCGGCGGCGAGGGGGAGCCATGAAACGGGCATGGCGACCATCAGGTCGACGCCCTGCCAGAAGCTGAGCCCGCCCTTGCCGGGACGCGACCAGAGCGCGCCGAGGTGCGCGTCGTGGAGCGTCCACCACGTCAGGTAGGCGAGCGACGCGAGAACGACCCAGAGCGCGACGCGCTTCACCCACTCGCGCACGAAGCCGACCGGACCCACCAGCGCGAGGGTCGTCGCGGCCGCGGCGGCTGCGAGCTTCCAGGTCCAGAGCGGGCCGTGCACGAGCGCCCGCGCGGCCGTGGCGATGACGAGCACCTCGAAGACCGTCCAGCCGAGGTTCTGGACGACGTTGAGCCCGGTCGGGAGGTACGAGCCCGCGCGGCCGAGCGGCGCGCGAAGCAGCACCATCGCGGGGACCCCGGCCTCCGCGCCGATCGCTGCGGCGAGCCCGAGCAGCGCGTTCCCGAAGGCCCCGCCGACGAGGATCGCGAGCAGCGCCTTCGGCAGCGAGAGGCCCGGGACGAGGAAGGCGCCCGCCACGAGGACGAGCAGGCTGAGGCCCAGGCTGCTCCACAGCATCCCGTTCTCGAGACCGCCCAGCGTCCGCAGCCTCTCCGGAACCGGCGTGATCCCCCAGGCCGGTGCTCTTGCTCTCTTCGGAATCGCTCCTCCCTTCGCCGGCATGACCCGGATCAGGTTCGACGGGTGTGATCTCAGCCGCTTGGTGCGGCACCCCGGTCCTCCGAGTGTACGAACCGGAGGCCGGGGAACGACGCGCTCGATGGCCCAGCAACTGACGACTCCGCGCGAGCTCCTCGGGGCGTACCTGCGGCAGATGCTCTGGATCGAGCGTCAGCTCGCCGAGGAAGTGCTGCCGCGACTGAGCGAGCAGTCGCACGCGCCCGGTCTGCGCGCCGGCTTCGACCGGCACCTACTCGAAACCGAGACACACGCCGACACGGTGCTCGACGTGCTCGGCGACCTCCGGGTTCCCGCCGAGCCGGAGGAGAGCCCTGGCTTCCGCGGGCTCGTCGAGGAGCACGCGCAGCTCCTCGGACGGGTCTCCGAGGACGATCATCTCCTCACCGACCTTGCGCACGCGGTCGCGGCCCTCGCAACGGAGCATCTCGAGCTTGCGACGTACGAGTCGCTCGTCAGCCTCGCGGAGTCACTCGGCGAGGAGGAGGTCGGGATCCGGCTGCGCGAGGTGATGGAGCAGGAGGAGTTCGCGCTCGAGCAGGTGGAGCGCGCGCTGGCGAAGCTCCTCGCCGAGAAGGTCGAGAGCAGCCGCCTCTAAGAACTCGTTTCGGAATGACCATGCGCTGACATTTGCGCGACCGAGGACGCAGGGTCGCGCCGACTAGCGCGGCCGGGGAGCCCATGCTTCATTTCGATGCGAGTTCTAAGGCTGCTGTGGCGTGTGGGCTGCCTCGGGCGCGATCCCCTCGCGTAGCCAACGAACGTCGCTCGCGATCTGCTCCTCGGGATTCGCTCCCATGTGGCCGGCCGCGTCCTCCACCTCGACTACGCAGCCCGGCACGTTCGCAGCGAGCCACTCGCCGTGGGCGGGCGGCACGAGCACGTCGGTCAGGCCGTAGCGGATCAGCACCGGTACCGAGATCTCGCCGAGTTCGAATCCCCATGGCTCCAGGAAGGCGAGATCGTCGTCGACCCAGCCGCCGACGCCGTTCACGCACTGCTCGAGCGCTGTCTCGCGAATCACCTGCATCGCCTCCGGCCGGGCGAGCTCCGCGCGATCCGACTCGCTGAGGTCGAAGTCGTCGAGGATGGTGGACGGGTCGACGGCCACCCGCTCCTCCAATCTCTTCTGCTCTGACTCGAGCTCCGACGTCAGGACGTCCTCGCCGGCCTGTGCCCAGCGGAACTCCTTCACGTTCTCGGGATCCATCCCGGCCAGCCACTCCTCCTCCGACAAGCCGGGAGTGCCGAGCGGCGCCACGCCGACGAGGCAGATAGCACGCACCACACGGTCGGAAAGGCGCGCCGCACACGCGAGCACGTGCGGGCCGCCGCCCGAACCGCCGGTGATGCCGAAGCGGTCGAGTCCGAGCTCGTCGGCGAGCGCCGCGACGTCGGCCGCCTCGTCCACAGCGCGCCGGCCCCGGTGGCGATCGGAGCGTCCGTAGCCGGCACGGTCGTGCGTCACCCAGAAGGCGCCGGCTCGGGTGTAGACGTCATCGTTCGGCCAGCGGTTGAAGCGGCATCCCGGCGTGCCGTGCAGGCTCAGGATCGGGAACCCGTCGGGGTCGCCCCACGTCGCGTACGCGAGCGTCCGGCCGTCGGGTGTCTCGAGCGTGCGCAGCCGCTCAGCCATCGGGCGAGCATACGCGGGCGTGGCTGGCGAGTAAAATCCGACCTATGCGGTTCGCGTTCGTCGCTGTTGCTGCGGCGATTGCCGCCCTCGTGTCGGGCTCTTCGACACTTCACGCTACGGCGCGCGCAGATACCTGCCCTCGACTCTCGACCGTCACCGCTTATCCGGGTACGGGTTGGCCGGAGATTCGCGCCAAGACGAACAGAGGTCAGCTGTGGGTGACGGGAGGGTTCGGGCCGTCCGCCGAGCCGCCGATGGCGGCCATCTTCGACGGGCTCGTCTCCCAGCCCCAGCCATTGAAGTGGGTCTGGCGCATGACCGGCACCGGCCGCTTCAAGGTCGTTGCGATCTCGCCGCTTGGCGAGCATGTCCATCCCGTCTGGGGGCCCAGTCAGCACCTCGGATCGAACTGGAATCACCCGGGTGGCGAGTGGGGGACCGGCTGGTTCCTCTGGGAGCAAGGTTGCTGGGTGATACACGCGACTCGTGGGAAGACCCACGGCGAGGTTCGGCTGCTTCTGCATTAGCCGCGCGTGGCCGACGCCAGCCCAGATCAGGCGCGGCCGTAGCGTGCCGCGCGGGCGGCGGCTGCCGGGGCAACACCCGCGTCGACGAGCTGCTGACGCGCCTCGCTCTCCCGCAGCACCTGGAGGAGCACCCAGACGAGTGCGGGCAGCATCGTGAGCATGCTCTCCACGAGCATCACGCCCCCGCCCGCCTTCTGGTCGGCGAGATGGCTCAGCCCCCACAGCGTCGCGTCATGGGCGTACGGCGCGTAGTAGAGGTGGTTCGACCAGATGAAGACCTGGGAGAGGACGAGCATCACGAGCCACATGCCGAGGACGTAGGGAATCTTCCACGACGCGGTGAACCAGGCCGGCCCCGGCAGCGGCTCGACCAGCGCCGCCCACATCAGCATCCCGAAGGCGACGAAGGTCGAGTGCTGGAGCGCATGGATCGCGTCGTTACGCAGCGCCGCGTCGAACAGCGCCGGTAGGTGCCAGAGGCAGAAGTTCACCGCCCACAGCGGCAGCGCGACGAGCGGATGCGCCAGCACACGCAGGCGGTGGACGACTCGCGCGCGCAGCAGCGGGCGTAGCAGACGCCCGTCGAGGCCGAGCACGAGGAAGAGCGCGCCGACGTCGCCGAGCAGCAGGTGCTGGAGCATGTGCACCGAGAAGAGCCGCTCCTCGCCGATCGTGTCGATCGGCGACTCGAGCGCGAGGAAGATCGTCGCGAGGCCGGCCGCGAACGCCGCCAGGCGCAGCCGCCGCACCGCTCGCCCGCGTCGCGCGAGCGTCCGGGCCCGCCGCCAGTAGAGCGCGCCGGCGACCGCGAGGACGGAGAGCTCGAGCGGATCGAAGTTCCAGCCGTTCATCGGACGGTTGCGGTTTTTCCCGGGAAGGGCAGGGGTACCTGTTTACCGGATTGAGTACCGGCCGGGGGACGCGGTGGCGCAGGGGAGTCGTGGCAGCTGCGCTGCTGCCGCCGGTTGCGCTCGCCGGTTGCGGCGGCTCGCAGGACACGCTCGCTCCGCACAGTCACGCGGCGACGGACATCGCGAACCTCTTCTGGGTGATGATGGCCGTCTCGTTCGGCGGCCTCGCGCTCATCACGGGCCTGCTCGTGTTCGCCTGGATCCGGCGCGATCGGCGCGGCTTCGGGGCCGACCCCGATGATCCCCATCCAGGGGAGAAGCCCGCCTGGTTCGTCGTCATCGGCATGGGCGTCGTCTTCCCGCTCACGGTGATCGTCGCGCTCTTCATCGTCGGCGACTGGGCGATCGTCAAGGTGACCCAGGCACCTGCGGCGTCCAGCACGGCCATGACCGTCGAGGCCATCGGCCATCAGTGGTACTGGGAGTTCCGGTATCCGGGGACGAAGGCGGTCACCGACGACGAGATGCACATTCCCGCTGGCACCCGGATCAACCTCGTGGCCACGACTGCGGACGTGATCCACAGCTTCTGGGTACCGGAGCTGAATCGCAAGATCGACACGATTCCGGGCCAGAAGAACCGGATCCTCCTCTACGCGAACAAGGTCGGCGTCTACCGCGGCCAGTGCGCCGAGTTCTGCGGGCTCCAGCACGCCCACATGGGGATGCTCGTCTTCGTCCAGCCCAAGGCCCAGTTCCGGGCGTGGCTGAAGCGGCAGGGTGCACCGGCCGCCGCGCCGAAGACGCCGCTCGAGCGGAGCGGTGAAGACGTCTTCCAGAACGGCTCTTGCTCGAGCTGCCACGCGATCCGGGGCACGGCCGCCCGCGGCTTCGTCGGCCCGGATCTCACGCACCTCGCCAGCCGGACGACGCTGGCGGGCCTGACGATCCCGAACCGGCGCGACGACCTCGCTCGTTGGGTCGTCGACTCGCAGCACTTCAAGCCGGGGAACGACATGCCGGACTTCCACCTGTCGCCGGCGCGGCTACGCGCGCTCGTCTCGTACCTGGAGAGCCTGCGGTGACGAGTCTCGTCTACGAAGAGCGGCTCGAGCGCATGTGGCAGTCGCGCCCCGGCGTGCTCGGCTGGCTGATGACCACCGATCACAAGCGGATCGGCCTTCTCTACTTCTGGACGACGCTCGTGCTCTTCGGGGCCGGCGGCGCCGAGGCGCTCGTCATGCGGACGCAGCTGATCCAGCCGAACCAGCACGTCGTCGGCCCGGCCACCTACGACGAGCTGTTCTCGATGCACGGGATCACCATGATCTTCTTCTTCATCATCCCGATGACGACGGGAGCGTTCGGCAACTACCTGCTCCCGCTGATGCTCGGCGCGCGGGACATGGCTTTCCCGCGCCTGAACGCGCTGAGCTTCTGGATCTTCCTCGGCTCGGGGATCTTCATCTACACGAGCCTCTTCATCGGCCAGGCCCCGAACGCGGGCTGGTTCGACTACGTGCCCCTCGCGAACGCGAAGTACGACCCGGGCCACGCAATCGACTTCTACTGCCTCGGAATCATCTTCAACGGGATCTCGTCGTCGCTCACCGCGGGGAACTTCATCGTGACGATCCTCAAGATGCGGGCGCCCGGGATGTCCTTCAACCGGATGCCGCTCTTCTGCTTCGCCTTCCTCGCCGCTTCCTGGGGGCTGCTCTTCGCGCTGCCCTCGCTGACGACGGACTCGATCTTCCTCTTCCTCGACCGCAACGTCGGCACGCACTTCTTCGACGTCGCGAAGGGCGGCTCGACGCTGCTCTGGCAGCACCTGTTCTGGATCTTCGGCCACCCCGAGGTCTACATCCTGATCGTCCCGGCGTTCGGGATCGCGACGGAGATCATCCCCGCCTTCACCCAGCGGCGGGTCGTCGCCTTTCCGCTCGTCGCGGTCGCCGAGCTGCTCGTCGTCTTCATCGGCTTCGGCGTCTGGGCGCACCACATGTTCGCCACCGGGATGCCGACCGTCACCGTCCTCTTCTTCGCCGCGGCCACGGGCGTCGTCGTGATCCCGTCGACGATCCAGGTCTTCGCCTGGTGCATGACCTTCATCACCGGCAATGCGCGCTTCAAGACGCCGCTGCTCTTCATCGCCGGCTTCATCTTCATGTTCGTCGCCGGCGGACTGACCGGGATCATGTTCCTGGCGGTGCCGTTCGACCAGCAGATGACGGACACCTACTTCGTCATCGCGCACTTCCACTACATCATCTTCGGAGCCGCCGTCTTCCCGATCTTCGGCGGCCTCTACTTCTGGTTCCCGAAGGTCACGGGGCGGCTCTACTTCGAGCTGCCCGGCCAGATCAGCTTCTGGATCATCTTCATCGGCACGAACCTCCTCTTCTTCCCGATGCACATCGTCGGGCTCGAGGGGATGCCGCGGCGCAACTACACGTACCCGTCCGGGCTCGGCTGGGGGCCGGACAACCTCGCCGAGTCGATCGGCTCGTACATCACGACGGTCGGGATCGTCGTGCTGCTCGTCAACCTCGTCGTCAGCTACTTCCGCGGGCCGCCCGCGGGGCCGGACCCGTGGCATGGGGCGACGCTCGAATGGACGATCCCGTCGCCGCCGCCCGAGTACAACTTCGCCGTCATCCCGAAGGTCTCGAGCGCGTACGCGAACTGGGACTACGCGGACCGGGAGGAGGATCGGCGCAAGCTCGCCGAGGGAGTGATGGTGCTCGAGCAGGGGCACGAGCAGCCTGTGAGCTCTCCGATCGACGGCTGGTGGGCGGAGATCGTCGAGATGCCGCACGACTCCCCCTGGCCGATCGTGCTGGCCCTCGCGCTGTCGATCGTCTTCATCCTCCTGCTCCTCCACCTCTGGCTGGGCACGTGCTTCGCGCTCGCGGGGATCGCGCTCGCGCTGCTCGGCTGGCACGGCGAGGAGCCGCAGGAGAGTGAGGTATGAGCGTAGGCTCGACGGAGCTCAACAAGGAGCGGAGGCGCCGACCTGCGCGGCGCCGGAGCGGGTGATGGCGGATTACCTGGCAGGCGGGGCTCCGGAGCGGCTCGTCCCGCGCACGACCGAGGCCCGCAACGCAGGCGAGGTCGCGGTCGTCGCGGGACGACGCCGCGGACCGAGCGTCGCGTTCTGGGGGATGGCGATGCTCGTCGCGAGCGAGGCGACGCTCTTCGGCACGTTCATCGGCTCCTACTACTACCTCCGCTTCCGTGCCGCGCACTGGCCGCCGCCCGGCACGCCCGAACCGCGCGTCGTCGTACCGCTGATCATGGTCGGGATCCTGGCGACCACGAGCCTGCCGATGCAGCTCGCGGCGAGGGCCGTGCGGCGCGGCCGGCTCTGGGCGACGCGGGCCTTGCTCGTCTGGGCGCTCGTCGTCCAGTGCGGCTACCTCGTCTACGAGATCCACGACTACGTGCAGCAGCTCCACCGCTCGGCGCCGCAGGACAACGCGTACAGCTCGGTCTACTACGTGCTCCTCGGCGCCGACCATGCGCATGTGGCGATCGGTGTCCTGCTCGTCGTCTGGCTGCTCTGGAAGCTCGCGCGGGGCCTGACGATGTACCGGCTCAACGCCGTCCAGGTGGTCACCTTCTACTGGCACGCCGTCAACGTCCTGACCCTGATCGTGATCGGGGTCATCCTCTCGGCGAGGCTATGAGCACGCGGAAGCTCTCCGTGGTGCAGTGGGTCGGAGTCGTGGTCGCGCCGCTCGCGTGGACCGGCCAGCACGTCGTCGGGTACGGGGTGGGGGAGGCCCGCTGCTCCGTCGCCGGAATGGCCTGGGGGATCAGCTACGACACCTGGCAGCTCGCGATCCTCGCCGCGGCCGGCCTGCTCGTCGCCGTCTCGGAGGCCGCGGCGGTAACCGTCTTCCTCGCGACCCGCGAGACGAACTACGGCGACGGCCCGCCGGGGGAAGGGCGCTGGGCAGGCGCCGTCCCGTACAGCCGCCTCCACTTCTTCGCCACGGCCGCGATGGTGGCGAACGTCCTCTTCCTCACCATGATCCTTCTGGACGGGCTCGGCTCCGCCGTGGGCAGGCTATGCGCGCAGTCCTGACCCTCATCGTCCTCGGCGCCGCGGGGCTCCTCGTCACGGGCTCCGCCGTCGCGGCCCCCAGGGGCACGCCCAAGGAGCCGCTCGCCGCGTACGGCTACCACCTGTACGGGGAGTACTGCCTCGGCTGCCACGGAGGGAACGCGGCCGGTCGCTACGACGAGCCCTCGTCGGCGACGGGCGCCGGACCGGGCCGCGCGCAGGGTCAGCAGGGCGGGATCGGGCCGTCGCTGCAGGGAGTGGGCGCGCTCGCGGCCGACTTCTACCTCCGCACCGGCTACATGCCGCTTCTCCACATCGGCCTGCAGCCGCGCCGGAAGCACGTCTTCTTCGGCGACCACCAGATCAAGGCGCTCGTCGCCTACATCGCGACCTTCGGCGGCCCTCCGATCCCGTCGCCACAGCCTGGACGCGGAAACCTGTCGCGGGGCCAGGCCCTCTTCACCGAGCACTGCGCCGGCTGCCACCAGGTCGTCGGCCAGGGCGGCTACCTGAAGGGCGCGGTACCGCCGGAGCTCGTCCAGGCCACGCCGCGCCAGGTCGCCGAGGCGGTACGGATCGGGCCGTACGTGATGCCGAAGTTCTCGCAGCGCGCGATCAGCGACCGGCAGCTCGACTCGCTCGTCCGTTACGTCGAGTACGCGAAGCACCCGGTCCGGCCGGGTGGCTGGGGGCTCGGCTTCCTCGGCCCGGTGCCCGAGGGCCTCGTGACCTGGTTCCTCGCGATCCCGGCGCTGATCGGGCTCTGCCTCCTGCTGGGCAGGAGGTTCAGAGCATGAGTCGCGTACGCAACGCGATCGTCTCGGGGCTCGTCCTTCTGCTCGGCCGGCATCGCCGCCGGCGGCCCAAGCCGGAGGAGACGCGGCTCGTGCCGGCGCTGCCTCCCAACCCTGGGGCGGAGCTCGCCGTCCTCGCGCTGCTCGGGCTCTCGTCGCTCTCCGCGCTCGGCTTCATTCTGATCTACGCCTTCGCCGGCTCGCTGCCCGACGTGACGCCGCTGCTCGGAACGGCGATCGG
Source organism: uncultured Actinomycetes bacterium (assembly GCA_963748755.1). GTDB lineage: Bacteria > Actinomycetota > Thermoleophilia > Gaiellales > Gaiellaceae > Palsa-739. The sequence continues at coordinate 90,910 of CAVVKA010000001.1, read as the reverse complement.
CCTCGCCCTCGTCTTCCTGGCGGCGGCGCTCGTCGTCGTCGGCCTGAAGCTGGTGCCGACGGAGGAGATCGCCGAGGAATACCCGCCGCACGAGCACCCCGGCGAGCAGCAGGTGATCGCCGAGCTGGTGGACGAAGGCGGCACGCGCTTCACCCGCGCGCGCCTCTTCAAGCTCGGACTGCTCGGAGCCGGCGGGACGCTCGGCCTCGCGCTCCTCACGCCCGCGGTCTCGTTCGGGCCGCTCTTCCACGTCGGCGACTTCCTCCGGACACCGTGGCGGCGCGGGCGGCGCCTCGTGGACGAGAACGGCCGTCCGTACAAGGCGTCGGACATCGAGAAGAACGACTTCTACCTCGCGTTCCCGGAAGGGCTGAGCGACGAAGGGAAGGAGCAGATGGCGGCCTCGCTCGTCGTGATCCGTCTCCCGCCGGACCAGCTCCACCTGCCACCGCATCTGAAGGGCTACGACGCGCACGGGATCCTCGCCTACTCGCGGATCTGCACCCACGCCGGGTGCGCGATCACGCTCTACCGCGCGCCGCTCTTCCAGCCCGACGAGCCGAGGCCCGCGCTCGTCTGCCCTTGCCACTACTCCACGTTCGACCCGACGACCGGTGGCACCGTGACCTTCGGCCCCGCGGGGCGTGACCTGCCGCTGCTGCCGGTCTACGTCGACGCGAGCGGCTACGTGCGCGCGAGGGGCAACTTCGACGGGCCGGTCGGTCCCTCGTGGTGGGGCGTCCGCATGTGGAAGGCGCAGCCGTGACGGCGTCGCGCGGGGCTCCGATGACGCGGCGCGCCGTCCGCTGGCTCGACCAGCGCACCGCGACCGCGCCGCTTCTGCGCAAGACGCTCCGCTACCTCTTTCCCGACCATTGGTCGTTCCTCCTCGGCGAGGTCGCGCTCTACGCGTTCCTCGTCCTCGTCGCGACCGGGATCTACCTGACGTTCTTCTTCGTCGACTCGACGCAGGAGGTCGTCTTCCGCGGCCATTACTACCCGGCGCTCCAGGGCCAGAAGATGAGCGAGGCCTACGCGTCGGTGGTGCACCTCTCGCTCGCCGTACGCGCCGGCCTCCTCATCCGGCAGACGCACCACTGGGCCGCCAACGTCTTCATCGCGGCAATCGTCCTCCACCTCTTCCGCATCTTCTTCACGGGCGCATACCGCAAGCCGCGCGAGCTGACGTACTGGCTCGGGGTGACGATGCTCATGCTCTCGCTGCTCGAGGCGTACGTGGGCTACTCGCTCGTCGACGACCTCATGTCCGGGATGGGCCTCGCGATCGGGTACTCGGTCGGGCTTGCGCTCCCGTTCGTCGGCCAGAACCTCATGAACTGGCTGTTCGACGGGATGTTTCCGGGCAGCCCGAAGCTCTGGCCACGGATGTACATCGCCCACGTCCTGATCTTTCCGATCCTGATCGGGCTGCTGCTCGGCGCGCACCTGCTGCTCGTCGCGCTGCGGCACCACACGCAGTTCCGGCAGAGACGGGCACAGACCGAGCGGACGATCGTCGGGGTGCCCGCGTGGCCCGGCCAGGCGCCGCGGTCGCTCGGGCTGATGGTCGGGACGGCCGGAGTGCTCTTCCTGCTCGGAGGGCTCGTCCAGATCAACCCGATCTGGCTCTGGGGGCCGTATCACACGTACTCGTCCACGAACGGCGCCCAGCCGGACTGGTACCTCGGCTGGCTGATCGGCGGCCTGCGGCTCGTGCCGAGCTTCGACTTCACGATCGGCCACTACACGGTTGTGCCGAACCCGTTCTGGGGCGGCGCGGCGTTCCCGCTGGTCGTGTTCGGGTTCCTCTACTTCTGGCCGTGGCTCGAGCGTCGCTTCAGCGGCGACCAGGCGTTCCACAACCTCCTCGACCGGCCCCGCGACGCGCCCGTCCGCACGGCGATCGGGGTCGGGATGATCAGCTGGGTCTTCCTCGTCTTCCTCGCGGGAGCCTCGGACCGGGTCGACGTCACCTTCGGTCTCGGCTACGCGCCGCAGATCTGGGTCTACCGCGTCGTGGTCTGGGTGCTGCCGGTGGTGTTCGGCCTCGTGACGTGGTGGACGTGCAAGGAGCTGCAGGCGAGCGAGCGCGTCCTCGTCGACCGGCACCAGGCCGAGGCGGAGGCGCGCCTCGCAAGGCTGCGCGGGCGCGAAAAGCCACCCGGCGACCCCGGCGCCCTCGAGTCCTGACGCGGACAGCCGGTAACCGGACGGCCGGTAACAGGTACTGCACGCCGGGGCAACCACTTCCTCGCAGCTCCCTCACGACCGGCTTGGCTCAGCAGCATCGCTTGCCGCGACGAGCTGTCGAGATGTGACCCTTCTTTGACGGTACCTGTTACCGGTCTTTAGCTCAGGAGCCGGCGCAGGACGTACTGGAGGATGCCGCCGTGACGGAAGTACTCTCGCTCGCGGGGCGTGTCCAGCCGGAGGCGGGCGCGGAACTCCTTGTCGTCCGCTCGCACCGTGACCTCGTCGGCTTCGCCGCCCTCGAGCCCCGAGATCGAGAACTCCTCGCGGCCGGTCAAGCCGAGCGACTCGGGATTCGCGCCCTCCACGAACTGGAGCGGCGCGATCCCCATCATGAGGAGGTTCGAGCGGTGGATCCGCTCGTACGACTCCGCGATCGCGGCGCGCACGCCGAGCAGGTTCGGGCCCTTCGCCGCCCAGTCACGCGACGAGCCGGAGCCGTACTCCTTGCCGGCGATCACGATGGTCGGCACGCCGTCGGCGCGGTAGCGCTCGGCGACCTCGAAGATCGTGCCCTCCTCGCCGTCGGGCAGGTGGACGGTCCACGTGCCCTCGCTGCCCGGCACGAGGAGGTTCTTGAGCCGGACGTTCGCGAACGTGCCGCGCACCATCACCTCGTGGTTGCCGCGGCGCGCCCCGTACGAGTTGAACTCCCGCCGCTCGACGCCGTGCTCGATCAGGTACTTCCCGGCCGGCGAATCCGGCCGGATCGCCCCGGCCGGCGAGATGTGGTCGGTCGTGACCGAGTCGCCGAGCAGGACGAGGCAACGGGCTCCCTCGACGTCGGCAACCGGCTCGGGCGCGCGCGACATCCCGTCGAAGTACGGCGGGAGCCGCACGTACGTCGACGCTTCGTCCCACTCGTACAGCTCCCCTTCGGGCGTCTCGAGCCCGCGCCACCGCTCGTCGCCGGTGAAGACGTCGGCGTAGGTGGAGGAGAACATCTCGCCCTTGACGGACCTGCCGATGACGGCGTCGATCTCGTCGCGGCTCGGCCAGAGGTCGCGCAGGAACACGTCCTCGCCGTCGGAGCCCTGCCCGAGCGGCTCGTTCACGAGATCGATGTCCATCCGCCCGGCGAGCGCGTAGGCAACGACGAGTGGCGGCGACGCGAGGTAGTTCGCCTTCACCTCGCCGTGGATGCGCGCCTCGAAGTTCCGGTTGCCGGAGAGGACGGCGCAGACCACGAGGTCGCCGTCCGCAACGGCGGCGCTGATCGGCTCCGGCAATGGGCCGGAGTTGCCGATGCACGTGGTGCAGCCGTAGCCGACCGTGTTGAAGCCGAGGTCGTCGAGGTATCTGTCGAGGCCGGAGGCGCGGTAGTACTCGCTCACGACCTTCGAGCCGGGCGCGAGGGAGGACTTGACCCACGGCCGCCGCTCGAGCCCGCGTCCGACCGCCTTCTGGGCGAGCAGCCCGGCGGCGATCATCACGGACGGATTGGACGTGTTCGTGCAGGACGTGATCGCGGCGATCACGACCGAGCCGTGCGCGAGCGCATAGTCCTCGCCCTCGACCGCGATCTGCTTCTTCTCGAGCGTCGCGGTGCGAGCGGGCGCCGGCTCGTCGCGGTCGCTCACGCCGTCGCCGGTCGGCGGGTCGCTGGCCGGGAACGAGTCCGCGACCTCCTTGTCGTACGTGCCGTTCTCGAGGTCGACGCCGAAAGTTCCGAGCGACTCGATGAACGCCTCCTTGGCGTCCGCGAGCGCGACCCGGTCCTGCGGCCGGCGCGGTCCCGCGAGCGAGGGCTCGACGTCGTCGAGGTCGAGCTCCACGACCTGCGAGTACTCGGGGTGCTCGTCCGGCTCGTGCCAGAGCAGGTTCTCCTTGCAGTAGGACTCGACCAGAGCGACTCGCTCGGCACTGCGGCCCGTGAGGCGCAGATACTCGACCGTCACCTCGTCGACGGGGAAGAAGCCGCATGTCGCGCCGGTCTCCGGGCTCATGTTCCCGAGCGTCGCGCGGTCGGCGAGTGCGAGCGAGCCAACGCCCGGCCCGAAGTACTCGACGAGCTTCCCGACGACGCCCGTACGCCGGAGGATCTGGGTAACCGTGAGCACGAGGTCGGTCGCCGTCGCGCCCTCGCGCAGCGCGCCCGTCAGCCGGAAGCCCACGACCTGCGGCACGAGCATCGACAGCGCCTCCCCGAGCATCGCCGCCTCGGCCTCGATCCCCCCGACACCCCACCCGAGCACGCCGAGCCCGTTGACCATCGTCGTGTGCGAGTCGGTGCCGACGAGCGTGTCGGGGAAGGCGATCCCGTCCCGCACCTCGACGACGCGCGCGAGGTACTCGAGATTGACCTGGTGGCAGATGCCGGTATTCGGCGGCACGACGCGGAAGTTGTCGAAGGCCCCTTGCCCCCAGCGGAGGAAGGCGTAGCGCTCGCGGTTCCGCTCGAACTCGAGCTCCACGTTCCGCTCGATCGCGAGCCGAGAGGCGAACTCGTCCACCTGGACGGAGTGGTCGATGACGAGCTCGGCCGGGATCAGCGGGTTGATCGCCTTCGGGTCGCCTCCCTGCTCGCGCATCGCATTGCGCATCGCCGCGAGGTCGACGACGGCAGGCACGCCCGTGAAGTCCTGCAGCAGTACGCGCGCGGGGTGGAACGAGATCTCGTGCGACGGGTCCGCGCCGGCGACCCAGCCCGCGACCGCCTCAGCCTCCTCCTCGGACGCGTTGCGCAGGACGTTCTCGAGCAGGATCCGCAGCGTGTAGGGGAGCCGCGCGGCACCGGCGTCGAGCCTGTGGAACCCGTAGCTCTCGTCGCCGACCCTTAGCTGCTCCATGCCTCGATCTTAGAGGCGGGGCATCAGCTCCCGAGCCGCGAACTCGGCGAACTCGTCCTGGTTGTCGCCGATCTGGTGGACGTAGACGTGCGTGAAGCCGGCGTCCTCGTAGGAGCCGATCAGCTTGAGGTACGGCTCGGGATCGGGCCCGGCCGGCGTCGACTCGGCGACGTCGGCGACCGTGACGTTCGCGGCCGACTCCTCGAAGTCGCGCGGCGCGGGCAACTCCTGGCCTCCGGAGCCTGCGAGCGCGAGGTTCGGCCAGAGCTTGTGCGCGCGCTCGTGGCCGGCCTCCTCGTCCTGGTCGTAGGCGACATGGATCATCCCGAGCTTCGGCTTGCCGGAGCCCCCGGCAGAATCGAACGCCTCGACGAGCTCCTCGTCGGGCGCGGTCGAGATGAAGCCGTCGCCGATGCGGCCCGCGAGCTCCGCCGCCTGCGGCTTCGAGGCTGCCACGTAGATATCCGGCGGCTGGTCGGGGAGCGTGTAGAGCCGGGCCTGCTCCACGCTGTAATGCCCGCCGCGGTGCGTGACCTCGTCGCCGCTCCAGAGCTTGCGGATCACGGCGACCGCCTCTTCGAGCATCTCGAGCCGCTCCCAGGGCAGCGGCCAGCGCGCGCCCGTCACGTGTTCGTTGAGGTTCTCGCCGGTGCCGACGCCGAGGAAGAAGCGGCCGGGCATCATCGCGGCCACCGTCGCCGCAGCCTGGGCGACGATCGCCGGGTGGATGCGGATCAGCGGGCAGGTCACGCCCGTGCCCAGGCGGATCGTCTCGGTCGCCTGAGCGATCCCGCCGAGCGTCGACCAGACGAACGGGCTGTGACCCTGGTCGCTCACCCAGGGGTGGAAGTGGTCGGAGATGAGCCCGAACGTGAAGCCGGCCTGCTCGGCGAGCTGCGCCTGGCGGACGAGCTCGTTCGGCGGATGGTCTTCGGACGAGAGGGCGAAGCCGAGCTCCATGGCGCGGGTGGTACCTGTTTGCCGCGGTACCAAACGAGGCATCGACTCTGAGTGGACCTAGCCGCCGTCGCGCAGCTGCAGGTGTTGCTCGAGGGAGTCCCGCTGCCCAACGAGCGGTCGAGCCTGCTGAGCTATGCGCTACACGAAGGGGCGAGCGGCGAGCAGATCGCGCTGCTCCAGCGCTTGCCCGACCGGCGCTACCACAACATCGACGAGGTCGGAGAGGAGCTCGCGCGGGTGCAGCCGGCGTACGAGGACGGGGAACCGGATTCCCCTCACGAGGAGAGCGGCGCGCCTCCGGGCGGGGACGCGTACACGCAGCCGCATCCCGAGAGCGGGCAGGTTCGCGACCTGGACGCCGCTAGCGGCTGAGGGTCGGGAGCGGCAGCACGCCCAGGCGGTCCGTCACGCGCCGCGGCTCGGGGAGGCGGGGCTGCCGCCGGGCTTCGTCGTCGCCTTCGTCCCGTCCTGCTCGATCCGCCGCCGCTGCGACTCGACGACGTACTTCGGGTCGCGCGCCGACTGGGAGCCGGCCTTGAACACGGCCCAGCGGAGGCACAGCTCGCCCGCGCACACGAGCGCCCCTCCCATCACGGCCGCGGCACGGCTCTTCCGGCCGCGCCGTGCGAGCACTGCGGCGCCGGCGACCGAGAGCCCCTTCGCAGCCCACGAGAGCTTTCCGGCCTCGTCCTGGTGGTAGACCTCGCCGACCTTGCCGAGCCGCAGCTCCATCGCCTGCATCAGGGCGCCTTCGGCCAGCACGCCCGCGACTGCGAGCCGACGGGCCGGGCCTGCATCCCCGGGATCGACGAACATCGAGGCCGCCGCTCCGGCACTCGCCGCCGCGCTCGCGCCGAAGATCCACGGCAGCTCGTGCCTCCCGTCATGCCACACCGGCACGGCGGTGTCCGCGAGCAGCACTCCTGTGTACGTCGCCAGCGGCGGCCCGGCCAGGGTGGAGACGATCGACGCCGCCATGCGGAGTGGCTTCCAGCGATCGACGAGCTGCAGCACTGCTGCCGTCGTCGACGCCCCCCCGCTTACGAGCAGCACCCAGGAACCGATGTTCATCGGCGAGGTCACCTTCACGACGCGGAGCATGTGGTGGAAGCGCTCGGGCCGCCCGAGGTCCGAGATGAGGAGCACCGGCGAGACGATGTCCGCGACGGCGCCGATGTAGAGCGCCGTGCGCGCGAGCTTCCTGTTCCCGGCCACCCGTGCGGCCGAGCTCAGTACGGTCGAAGCGCCCGCGAGCCCCCCGGTGAAGAGGTAGGTCGGAATCTCCCACGTCCAGACCGGCTCCTTGATGATCGGTCGCCCGTAGTACGAGCGCATCTCGGTGCCGGCCTCGGTGATCGAGCGGTTCCACGAGGTCGTTCCCGGCGGCTTGCCGTCGAGCCCGGAATTCGGATGGAGCTGCTCCCTCATCTGCGTCCTCCGAAGAGCGTCAGTGCCGTCACGCCCGCGAGCAGCGCGCCGGCCGCGACGAGCATGTTCGTCCACATCTCCGGCAGGTCGCGGGTCGTGACGACCGGGTCCGGCGGCAGCCCGTACACCTCGGGCTCGTCGAGGAGAAGGAAGAAGGCGCCGAAGCCGCCGACGCCGTCGTCGGGGTCGCGACCGTAGAGCTGTGCGCCGTTCCAGCCTTCGGCCTCGAGCTTCCCGAGGCGCGCGTCCGCGCGCTCCCTCAGTTCCTCGAGCGGCCCGAACTGGATCGACTTCGTCGGGCACGCCTTCGCGCACGCCGGCTCGTGCCCACCCTTGAGGCGGTCGTAGCAGAGCGTGCACTTCCAGACGCGGCCGTCCTCCTTGCGACCGAGGAACGCCGGCGGCGGGTCGGTCGTCGCCTCGATGTGCCGCTTGTCGAGGACGCCGAACGGGCACGCCGGCACGCAGTAGCCGCAGCCGTTGCAGATGTCCTGCTGCACGACCACGGTGCCGAACTCGGTGCGGAAGAGGGAGCCGGTCGGACAGACGTCGAGGCACGCCGCGTGGGTGCAGTGCTTGCAGACGTCCGACTCCATGAGCCAGCGCAGGCTCGCGCCGCCGTCACCGTCCCCCAAGAGCGGTTTCCGCTGCTCGACGAACGCGACGTGCCGCCACGTGTTGGCGCCGAGCTGCGAGGTGTGGTCGTACGACTCGCCGGTCCAGACCCGGCCGTCCTCCGGGATGAGGTTCCACTCCTTGCATGCCACCTCGCATGCCTTGCAGCCGATGCAGACCGACGTGTCGGTGAAGAAGCCGACGCGTTCCTTCTTGTCGTCCGAGTACGCGTCCCACCCGTCGGGATCGCCGGTCGGCTCGAGCAGGTCCTGGAGGAGGTTCACGAGGTGTCCCTCACCTCCTCGGGCTCGACGCGCGGGTCCTGGTCTCGGCGCGAGTGTGCCTGCTCGCGCAACTCGGCGACGAAGCGCGGCAGCGCGGGGCCGCGCGGGCGACGGCCGGGCCGGATCCCGCACGTGAACGCCTTCACCTCCTGGATGTGGACGTTCGGGTCCAGGGCCATGTGCGCGAGGTCGTTGGCGGAGTCGCCGGTGACGAGGCCGCGTCCACCCCAGTGGTACGGGAGGCCGACCTGGTGGACGATGCGGCCGTCCTTCATCCGCAGCGGCCGCACGCGGTCGGTGACCATCACGCGCGCCTCGATCGCCGAACGGGAGGTGTAGATCGTCGCCCAGCCGCCGTGCTCGAGCCCCACCTCGCGGGCGAGGCCGGGATGCACCTCGCAGAACATCTGCGGCTGCAGCTCCGCGAGGTACGGCACCGAGCGGCTCATCCCACCGGCCGTGTGGTGCTCGGTCAGCCGGTACGTCGTCACCACGTACGGATAGACGTCCGCGCCCGGCTCGTCGGCGACCGGGTTGTACGGATCCTCGGCCAGGTCCTTGTTCTGCTGGCGTCGCGGGTTCGCGCGCTGCGAGTAGAGCGGATTGTCGAACGGCGATTCGTGCGGCTCGTAGTGCGTCGGCAGCGGCCCGTCCTCGAGACCCTGAGGGACGTAGAGCCACGCCCGGCCGTCCGCCTGCATGATGAACGGGTGGTCGCCCGCGATGGCCTTCTCGGCCTTCGCGTCGTCGGGCGGCACGTACCCGGGCTCCTTGTCCTCCTCGAAGTCGGGGACGTCGAGGCCTGTCCACTTGCCCTCGCCCGAGTCCCACCAGACATAGCGCTTGCGCTCGGACCACGGGTTGCCGTCGGGGTCGGCGGACGCCCGGTTGTAGATGATCCGCCGGTTTGCCGGCCAGGCCCAGGCCCACTCCGGCGCGACGTAGCTGTCCTGCTCCCAGTGGGGCTTCTTGCGTGCGGTCTGGTTGATCCCGTCCTTGAAGCAGCCGCAGTAGATCCAGCAGCCGCAGAGCGTCGAGCCGTCGTCTTTCAGCTCGGGATAGCCGGAGTGGAACTTGCCGCTCGCGATCTCCCAGCCGCTGACCTCCTGCAGCACCGCCTCGGCGTCGGGCTCCTGGATGCCCGAGTGCGTCGGGTACTCCCAGCGGAGCGCCTTGATCAGCCTGTCGCGCTCCTCCTCCGACTCGGCGAGCTTCTGCTTGATCAGCCGGCCGAGGTGGAAGTAGAACCAGAGGTCCGAGCGGCAGTCCTGCTTCGGTTCGACCGCCTGCCAGTGCCACTGCAGCAGGCGCTGCGTGTTCGTGAACGAGCCGTCCTTCTCCGTGTGCGTGGCGGCGGGGAGGAAGAAGACCTCCGTCGCGATCTGATCCGGCTTCAGCTCGCCGGACTCGACCTCGGGACTGTCGTACCAGAACGAAGCCGACTCGATCTCGACGACGTCGCGTACCACGAGCCAGTCGAGGCGGGAGAGGCCGAGCCGGTGCGCCTTGCCGTTCGCGTGCCCGACGGCCGGGTTCTCGCCGGCGATCAGGTAGCCCTTCACCTTCCCCTTCAGCATCTGCTGGACGGTGAAGTAGGCGGAGTTGTCGTCGTCGATGCGCGGCAGCGACTCGAAGAGGAAGTCGTTGGCGGCGTTGGCGTTCTCCCCGAAGTACGCCTTCATCAGGCTGACGAAATACGCGCGGAAGTGGCCCCACCAGCCGGTCGGCGAGGTGTTCGCGTCGATATAGGTGTCGAGGTCGCCGTAGCGCTCGGTGTGCGGCATCGGCAGGTAGCCGGGCAGGATGTTGTAGAGCGTCGGGATGTCGGTCGAGCCCTGGATCGACGCGTGCCCGCGCAGGGCCAGGATCCCGCCGCCGGGCCGGCCGATGTTGCCGAGCAGCTGCTGCACGACCGCCGCCGACCGGATGATCTGCACGCCCACCGTGTGCTGAGTCCAGCCGACTGCGTAACAGAACGCGCTCGTCCGCTCCCGGCCCGAGTTGGCGATCAGCGTCTCGCAGACTTCGATGAAGTCGTCCTCGGAGCAGCCGCACGTCTCGGCCACGAGCTCCGGCGTGTAGCGCGCGTAGTGCTTCTTGAGCAGCTGGAGGACGCAGCGGGGGTGCTGCATGGTCTCGTCCTCCGCCGGCGGCTCTCCGTGGTGGAGACCCCCGCCGTGGCCGCCGTGGCCGGACTGCTCGCCCTTCGTCGCGTCGAAGCCCTCCTCGCGTTGCCCGGCCGATCCGTGCAGCTCCATGCCCTCGTACATCCAGGTCTGGACGTCGTACTCGCCCTCCTCCGGATCCCAGCCCGAGAAGAGCCCGTCGAGGTCTTCGGTGTCGACGAACTGCTCGTCGATGATCACCGGCGCATTCGTGTACTTCTCGACGTACTCCCGAAAGTAGAGGTTGTTCTGGAGGATGTGGTTGGCGATGCCGCCGAGGAAGGCGATGTCGCTACCGGCGCGGATGCCGACGTGCTTCGTCGCCATCGCGCTGGTGCGCGTGAAGCGGGGGTCGACGTGGATGACCGGAGCGCCGCGCTCCCTGGCCTCCATCACCCACTGGAATCCCACCGGGTGGTTCTCGGCCATGTTCGAGCCCATGATCACGATGCAGTCCGCGTTCTGCAGGTCCTGCTGGAACGTGGTCGCTCCGCCTCGTCCGAACGAGGTGCCCAGACCGGGCACCGTGGAGCTGTGTCATATGCGGGCCTGGTTCTCGACCTGGACGACGCCGAGGGCCGTCATCAGCTTCTTGATGAGGTAGTTCTCCTCGTTGTCCAGGGTGGCGCCGCCGAGGTTGCCGATCGCCATCGTGCGGTTCGCCGGAGCGCCGTTCTCGGTCTTCCACTCCCAGGTGTCGGCGCGCGTCTCGATGATCCGGTTGGCGATCATCTCCATCGCGTCTTCCAGGGAGAGCTCCTCCCACGCCGTGCCGTACGGTCGCCGGTATTTGACCTTGTACTCGCGCAGCGGGCTCTGCACATAGCTCTTCGAGGCCTGGCCCTTGGGACAGAGCCGGCCGCGAGAGATCGGGCTCGCCGGGTCCCCCTCGATGTGGCTGACCTCGCCGTCCTTGACGTAGACGAGCTGTCCGCAGCCGACGGCGCAGTAGGGACAGACGGAGGGCACGACGTGGTCTGCCTCGTCGATGCGCGGGCTGAGGGTCTTCGACCGCGGCGACTGAACGGCCTTGCCGAGCCCGAGCGGATCGCCCTCGCGAAGCTGCCGGAGAGCCGGCCATGACTCGAGCAGCTTCGAGAAGCCCATCACGACTGATCCTTCCCGACCGGCCGATGTGCATAAACGGAAGCTCCCCGGCACCTGCGATTCGCGCTGTCGCCAAGCGGGGATACACGGGCGCGTGAAACACGTCGTCGCCTGGCTCGCGTGGTGGGTCGCGCTCTTCTGGCTGTGGTTCCTGCTCGTCGGCGAGTGGAACCGGGACGAATGGGTTGCAGCTGCGGTCGCGGCGACGATCGCCGCCGGCCTCGCCGAGCTCGCACGAACCCGAACCGGTTTCCGCGCCCGCCTGCCGCTTGGTGGGCTCGCCGACCTGCCGCCGGCGCTGGGCATGGTCGTCGTCGACTTCGGCATCGTCACCTGGGCACTGCTCGAGAGCGTCTTCCGCCGCCGTGTCGCCCAGGGCAGGCTCGTCTCTCGCGAGCTCGAGGGCGGACCGGGCGCGGCCCGTGGCGTCGGCCCCCGTGCGTGGAGGGTGCTCCTGGCCTGCTACAGCCCGAACGCGTACGTGATCGACGTCGACCCTGAGACGCGCACCGTCCTGCTCCACGACCTCGTCCCCAATCGCCGGTCGGAAAGACCGGCCTGAATGAACGCGTTCCTCCTCGCAGCGACGGTGCTGATCGCCGCGCTGGCCCCGCTGCTCGCCGTCGCGTCGTTGCGCCGGCCGATCGACGGGCTGGTCGCGCTCGAGGCGGCGGCGGTGATCGCGACGCTGACGCTGCTCTGCCTCTCGGTCGGCCTCGGCCAGCCGGCGTTCTTCACCGTGCCCATCGTCGCCGCAGTCGCGTCCTGGATCGGCTGCCTCGTCTTCGCCCGCTTCCTCGGCCGCTGGACCTGATGCACGCCGCAGACCTCGCCGTCGACGTCCTTCTCGCCCTCGGCGTCGCCGCCGAGCTGCTCTGCGTCGCGGGAGTCCTCGTGATGCGCACCACGCTCGACCGTCTCCACTACGCGGCCGCCTCCACGACCGTCCCGGCGTTCCTGATCCTCGCGGCCACGCTCGTGCGTGAGCACTTGACGTCGGGAGGCATCGAGGCGATCGCGACGGTCGCGCTCCTCTTCCTGCTCAACCCGGCCCTCGTGATCACGACCGCGCGGGCCGCGCACCGCGCCGACGACCCAGGCTTCGACGCATGACCGTGGCCGCGACCCTCGTGCCTCTGCAAGCCGTCGTGTTCGCGCTCGTCGCGCTCGGCGCGCCGCTCGTCGTCCTCACCCGCGACCCGCTCCGCCAGGCCTTCGTGAACGGCATCTACGGGGTCACGCTCGTCTTGCTGTTCGTCGTGCTCGAGGCACCGGATCCCGCGCTGTCGATGCTCGTCGTCTCGGGGATCGCGTATCCGCTCGTGATCCTCGCCGCCATCGCGCGCGTACGCGGCGAGCGGCGTCGACCGACGGAGAGGACGGATGACTAGGCGCGTCCGGCTGGCCCTGCTCGCGCCTGCGCTGCTCGGCCTCGGTGGCCTCTTCGCGTGGGCGATTTCCGGCCTTCCCGCCTTCGGCGACTACCGCGGCCCCTACGGCTACGTGCTCGACCGGATCGTCGTCCCCCTTCGCCACACGACGAACGTCGTGATGGGGACGACCTTCGACGTGCGTGGAGTCGACACCCTGGGCGAGGAGTTCATCCTCTACGCGGCGGTCATCGGAGTCACGCTCCTGCTGCGGGACGAGTCGGGCGCCCGGCGGGCGGAGCGGCGGACGCGGCGCCTCCGCAGCGACACGGTCCGCCTCCTCGGCGTCGTCATGGTCGGCGGCGGTCTCCTCGTCGGCCTTTGGCTGGTCGCCTTCGGCTACGTCACGCCGGGCGGCGGCTTTCCGGGAGGAGTCGTCCTGGCCGGCGCGATCCTGTTGCTGTACCTCATCGGCAGCCATCGCGACTACCGCCCGTTCCGCAACGAGCATGTGCTCGACCCGCTCGAGGGATTGGGGGCCGGCGGCTACGTCGTGATCGGGCTTGCAGCGCTCGCGTCGGGGCTGCCCTTCCTCACCAATCTCTTCGGCTACGGCACGACCGGCACGCTGCTCTCCGGCGGCAGCATCGGCTTCCTCAACGCGGCAGCGGGGATCGCCGTGACGGTGGCGATGCTCCTGCTGTTCGCCGAGTTCCTCGAGACCTACGTCGTCCCCCTCGAGCCGGAGGACGTCGGGTCATGAGCTATCTGCCCTATGCCGTCGCGGCCTGGCTCTGCCTCGTCGGGCTCGCCGGGGTCGCGACGAGCCGCAACCTCATCCACCTCGCGATCTGTCTGACGGTGACCCAGTCGTCGAGCTACGTCCTCCTGCTCTCCGTCGGCTACGTCAAGCACGGCAAGGCACCGATCTTCAAAGGCGTCAAGCTGGGCACGACGGCCGTCGACCCCGTCGTGCAGGCCCTGACTCTCACGGACGTCGTCGTCAGCGTCGCCGTCGTCGCGCTCATCCTCGCCCTCGCGCTCGACGCGCACCGCCTCTCGGGCACCGTCGATCCGGACGGGATCGCCGACATCTCGGGATGAGCTGGATCCCACCGCTCCTCGTCGCGATTCCGTTGCTCACGGCGGCGACGGTGGCGGGGCTCGACCACGTCACGCCCCTGCCCGTTCAGGACGCTCTCGTCATCGCCGCCGCCACGGCGAACACGGCACTCGCCTTCGTGCTCCTCTGGCATGCCGAAGGCCACGAAGTCGTGCACTGGTTCGGCGGCTGGCAGACGCACGGCGGCGTCGCGCTCGGAGTCGACTTCGCGGTCGGCCCGCTCGCGGCCGGGATGTGCGCCGTGATCGGCCTCGTCGTGACGCTCGCGCTCCTCTATTCGCTCACCTTTCTGCGCGAGGCCGCGCGACTCTTCGACGCCCTCATGCTGGTGGCACTCGGCGCGATGTGCGGCTTCGCGATGTCGGGCGACCTCTTCAACCTCTTCGTCTGGCTCGAGCTGATGGGCGTCGCCGCCTATGCGCTCACCGGCTTCACGGTCGAACGCCTCGGACCGGTGCAGGGAGCGGTCAACTTCGCGATCACGAACAGCGTCGGCGGCTACCTGTTCGCGGTCGGGATCGCGCTCCTCTACGCGCGAACGGGCGCCCTCAACCTCGCCCAGATCGGGAACACCCTGTCGCACGGTCCCACGGGAGGTCTCGTGATCGTCGCGATGACACTTCTCCTCTGCGGGCTCCTGATCAAGGGCGCTGTGGTTCCCTTCCATCTCTGGGCTGCCGACGCCTACGCCGTCGCGCCCGCGCCGGTGTGCGCCGTCCTCGGTGGTGTGATGACGGACATCGGCCTGATCGGCGTCGCCCGCCTTTACTGGACGGTCTTCGCCGCGCCGTTCGGGCACGGCTACGGCGTGGGAGACGTGCTCCTCTGGCTCGGACTGGTCACTGCGGTGCTCACAGGGACGATGGCGTTCCTGCAGCGGCACCTGAAGCGGATGCTCGCCTACTCGGTCCTGTGCCACATCGGGATCATGCTCGCGGGCATTGGCCTGCTGGACACGGCCGGGCTCGCGGGGGCCGAGCTGCTGTTCCTCGCGCACGCCCTCCTCACCGCGGGTCTCTTCTTCGTCGCCGGGATCCTCCACGTCGACCATGGGCTGATCGACGAGCTGAACCTGCGGGGCCGCGGCCGTGGCTGCTGGGTGCCGGCGGTCGCCTGGTTCGCCGGCACGATCGGGCTCGTCGGAACGCCCTACGTCGGCATCTACCTCGGCCACGGGCTGATCGACGAGGGCGCGAACGAGCTCGGCAGGCCCTGGGTGCTCGTGGTTCTCTGGCTCGGCTCGGCCCTGGCGGGCGCGGCCCTGCTCCGCGCCGGCGCGCGCATCTTTCTCGGCTGGGGAGACGCCGACGACTCGCTGCTCGGCGAGGCGCTGGAGGAAGACCCGCACGAGCACCAGGTTCTGCGGCCGCTACTCGTGGCCGTGGCGGTAGCGGCTGTCGTCCTCGGCGTCGCGATCAGCGTCGTGCCGGGTCTGGGGCAGCGGGCCGAGTACGCCGCAGACCGCTTCCGCGACCGAGCCGGCTATTCGGCACGCGTTCTCCGCGACCGGCCGATGATGCCGCCGCCGAGCCTCCCGGTCACGATCCAGCACACCTCGCTGGAATCGGTCCTGTACGGAGCGAGCGCGACGATCCTGGCGGCCGGGCTGGCGCTGATGGGCCTCTACCGCCGGCGTCTGCCGCGCGCCGTCGCACTCGTGGCCGACCGAACGCTCGGGGCGCCGATCCGCGTCCTGCACGCACTGCACAGCGGCGTGGTGGGCGACTACGTGACCTGGGTCGCTGTCGGGACCGCCGTGCTCGGCGGCGTCTGGGCGCTGCTCCTGCACGGGTAGCGGTGAGCGGGAGGGTGTCGCTACCTTTGCGCGGGTGAGGCGGGAGGAGATCCAGCCGGGCACCGCCGGAACCGTCGAGCACGCCATCCCGCAGGAGGCCGAGGAGCTCTGGACGGAGGACGGCCACGAGCACGTCGGCTGGTTCTGCGTCAGCACCGACCCATTCCCGTGCCCCGCGCCCGACTGCTCGTTCGTGGCCGTGTTCATGACGGCTGCCCACCTCGTGCTCGTCTGGGAGGAGCAGGACGACCCGAATCTCCTCCGCCATGCGCAGCGCGCGAAGGAGGTCGGCCGCAACCCGCGGATCGTCTCCTACGAGATCGACTTCGGCCCGAGCGCCTCGTACTACGCATGGGAGGCGGCGGGCCGCCCGGTGCACGGCGTCCGCGGCAAGTAGGGGCTCCATGGACTTGAGCCGCTTCGGGGCGGCGCCGCCGTGGTCGCTCGGGGTCGAGGAGGAGCTGATGCTCGTCGACGCGGAGACGCTCGAGCCCGCGCGGGACGGGTTCTCGCGCGTCTTCGGCGAGGCGACCGACCGGATCAAGCCCGAGCTGTTCGAGTCGTTCGTCGAGATCACGACCACGGTCCACGAGACGGCGGAGGAGGTGGAGGCCGAGCTACGCGCTCTGCGGCACGAGGTCGCCGAGCGAGCGGCCCCGCACGGGCTCGCGGTGCTCGCCACCGGCTCGCATCCCACGGCACGCGGGCGGGTTCCGATCGTGCCCGTCGAGCGCTACCGCAGGCTGAGGAGGCAGATCGGGCCGCGCCTCTACCGGCAGCAGGTCTGCGGGCTCCACGTGCACGTCTCCGTCCCCGATCCCGAGACCTGCCTGCGGGCCTTCGAGGGCGTCGTGCCTCGGCTGCCGGCCCTCCTTGCCGCCTCCGCGAACTCGCCCTACTGGGACGGCGCGGAAAGCGGCTGGCGCTCGATTCGCTCCCAGATCCTGCTCGAGATGCCGACCGGCGGCACTCCTCCCGTGCTGCGGAGCTGGGACGACTGGCTGGCGGCGACGCGCGAAGACAGCACCCGCCGCCACTGGGATGCGTGGCCGCGACCCGAGTACGGGACGCTCGAGGTACGTGTCCTCGACCAGCCGACGTCGCTGAGCCGCACTGTCGAGCTCGCCGCCGAGGTGCAGCGGCTCGTCCGCGAAGCCGCGGAGGCTGGCGGGCAGCCCTTCGACCGCGACGAGTACGCGGCGCTGCGCGACGCCGCGGGGCGCGACGGCGGCGGGCCGGAGGCCGAGCGGCAGCTCGAGCTCGGGCCGCAGCGTGCCGTCCGGGAGATCGTCGCAGGAACGCTAGGCTGACGGCATGGCGACCATGACCGAGACGATCCAGGTCGGCGGCGTCCGTTGCGAGCGGTGCGTGATGAGGCTCGCGCACGCGCTCGAGGGGCACGAGGGGCTCGAGTTCGCGAACGCGAACCTGATGGGTCAGGTGACGCTGGCCTGGGACGACGAGCGCACGAGTCGCGAGGCGATCCTCGAGCAGCTCGCGAAGGCCGGCTTTCCGGAGCTTGCAGCGGTCTAGAGGCCGGGCGGCGCGGAATAGCGGCGCCCTCGGCGCCGTTCGGGAAGGAATGGCGCTCGCTGGTACGGTGGACAGCATGGAGGCGGAGCCCGAGGAGGCTCAGCGGCTCGCGAGCGAGGCGCGCGACCGCGTCCGGTTCGAGGAGGAGGCGCTCGCGCTCTCCGACCAGGTCTACCGCGTCGCCCGCCACCTCGCGTCGTCGCGCGAGGACGCCGACGAGCTCATGCAGGAGACGTACGCACGCGCGTTCCGCAGCTGGCGCTCGTTCCAGCCCGGAACGAACATGCGCGCGTGGCTGCTGCGCATCCTCACCAACCTCAACATCGACCGTGGGCGGCGGCAGCAGCGGGCGCCGCAGATGCAGCCGCTCGAGGCGAACGACTACTTCCTCTACGACCGGCTGGCTGAGAACGGGGACGGCGTCACCGACGAGGACCGGGTCGTGGAGCGTTTGTCGCAGGACGACATCGTGACGGCGCTCTCCGCGGTGCCGCACGACTTCCGCGACGTGCTCGTGCTCGTCGATCTCGGCGACTTCAGCTACGCGGACGCGGCCCAGATCCTCGACATTCCGGTCGGCACGGTGATGTCGAGGTTGCACCGGGGGCGCCGCATCCTGAAGCGGGAGCTGGCCGAGTCGGCACTGGAGGAGGCGAAATGAAGGACCCGTGCGCGCACTGCGAGGAGATGATGCAGCCGTACCTGGACCATGTCCTCACGGACGAGGAGATGTCCCAGGCGGAGGCGCATCTCGCCGAGTGCGTCGACTGCCGCAGGCGGTATCGGTTCGAGGAGAGCCTGCGGATCTACGTACGCAAGGCGGCCGCCGAGCCGATGCCGGCGGCGCTCAAGGTGAAGCTGGCCGCTCTCAGGATTCCGCTCGACTAGGGAAGTCGACGTCTCCCGGGGGCGTGAGGTCGTCGCACGGGACGAGGCGGGCCGGCAGGGAGCGCGCGCCCTCGTCGGGGACGTCGTCCCAGAGCGTGCGCGCGAGCAGAACGGGGTGGAGCCGGACGCCGTCGTAGCTCGCGGCGACCGCGTCGCCGCCGTTCCGGCGCCAGTCCTCCACGACGCGGTCGACCGCACGCGGGTCGAGGTCGGGCCCGTCGGCGAGGACGACGACCGCGGCCTCTGCCTCTCGCGGCAGGGCGGCGAGCCCGCACCGCAGCGAGGCGCCCGGACCGCGTTCCCAATCGGGACAGCGCACATTCTCGACCGGCAGCGCGTGCGCGCCACTGACGACGACGATCTCGTCCACTGAGCTCTGCCGCAGTGCCGCGAGCACCTGCGGCAGCAGGTCGACCTGCTTCGGCGCCTCCGTCCCGTAACGGGACGAGGCTCCGGCAGCCAGCACGACGGCGCAAACGGACATGTCCCCTTCCTGCTACCGGACCTGTCCGTCTGAGGCAAGGCGGACAGCGTGATTTGCGCTGACGACTCCTCGCAGCCCCTTGGCACACGTCCTCGGCGGACACGACCGGTAGCAGCTACCGGTCGTGTCCCGAACGGACATGGCTAGTCCAGCGAGGCGAGGGCGCGGCGCACGAGGGCGCTGGCGAGTGGAACCTTCCACTCGGTTCGGGGTAGCGGGGTCGCCGCGTCGAGGTCGGCGACGCTCTCGATCCGCCACGGGATCGGGGCCACGCCGGCGAGCGCGATTCGCGTCGAGCCGTCGGCGCTCCGCGCGACGGCGACGCCCACCTGCGGGAACGACCAGCGCTTGCGGTCCATCGCCTTGAGGTACGCGCTCGCCTCCGCCGGGGGCACCGCGACTTCGAGCAGCAACTCGCCGTCCTCGAGCGTCGTCGTGCTTCGATTGCCCTCGTCCGGGAGCCGGTAGAGCTCCTCGATCGCGAGCTCGCGCCGGTTCGTCTTGACGCGCGCGCCGAGCGCGACGAGCGCGGCCGCCACGTCGGAGGGATGCGCCGAGGCGCAGAAGCCGTTCGCGAAGATCGCATGCTCGCGGTGCTCGCCGTCTCGTGCATGACAGCGATCCCCGCCGTGCAGGCGGCATGGGTAGTCGAGCCGCCAGTACCAGCAGCGCGTCGCCTGGAGGAGGTTGCCGCCGAGCGAGCCCATGTTGCGCAGCTGCGGCGAGGCGGCGAGGCGGCACGCCTCGCGCAAGGCCTCCGGGATCGCCGGCTCGACCTCGAGCTCCGCGAGCGTGGTCCCGGCGCCGATCGTGCCGTCCTGGATCCCGCGCGGCACGATGCCGCGCACGTCGACGAGCCGCTCGGCCTCGAGCAATCCCTCGCGCAGTAGCGGCACGACCTCCGTCCCGCCGTGGACGAGGATCCCGCCGTCGAGCTCCTCGACGCTAGACGGCCGCAGGAGCTCCACGCTTCTCCTTCTCTCGTGCCCGCTCGCGCTCTTCGGCCTCGCGTAGCGCGCGCAGCATCTCCTCGCGGGAGATCGGCAGCTCGTACACGTCGGCGCCCGTCGCGTCGCGGATCGCGTTCGCGATCGCGGCGGCGATCGGGACGATCGGCGGCTCACCGAGGCCCTTCGAGCCGAGGTTCGTCAGGTGCTCGTCGGGCCGGTCGACGAACTCGCACACGATCTCCGGCACATCGGCGATCGTCGGCATCCGGTACGCGTCGAGCGACGCGGTGAGGATGCGACCGGTCTCGGGGTCGAGCAGCCGCTCCTCCGAGAGCGTGTGGCCGATTCCCTGGATGATCCCGCCCTCGACCTGGCTCGAAGCGCCGAGCGGATTGATGATCCGTCCCACGTCGTGGATCGCGGCGACGCGCTCGACGAGCACCTCGCCGGTCTCGACGTCGACTGCGACCTCGACGACGTGGACGCCGAAGGTGAGCACGCTCATCCCGGTCGGGTTGGGCCCACGAGCGCCCTTGCCGAGGATCTGCGCCTCGTCGAGCAGGCCGACGACCTCCTCGAGCGGCGCCGAAAGGTTGCCGTCCGACGAGACGACCACGCCGTCGCGGATGTCGAGCACGCGCTCCTCGAGGTCGTAGCGCTGGGCCGCGATCTCGATCACCTGCCGCTTCGCGTCTGCCGCGGCCGCCCGCACCGCAGGGCCCATCGACGGCGTCGTCGAGGAGCCGGCAGAGATCGAGGCGTACGGCCCGCGCGCCGAGTCGCCGAGCACGACCTCGACGTGCTCGAGCGGCAGCCCGAGCTCCTCGGCCGCGATCTGCGCCATCGCCGTCCGCGTCCCCGTGCCGATGTCCTGCATCGCGGTGATCACCGTCGCGCGGCCGTGGGAACCGAGCCGCACCCAGGCATACGAGGGAGGGCCACCGCCGCCGTACCAGATCTGGCTCGCCATCCCGACGCCGCGCTTCCAGGTCGCGTCCGAGCGAGCATGCACCTCGTGCCGCCGTTCCCAGTGCGGCTCCGCGCGGCGGTAGCACTCCTCGAGGTTCTTGGACGAGAACGGCGTGCCCTCGTTCGAGCTCGCGTAGTTGCGGCGGCGCAGCTCGAGCGGGTCGACGTCGAGCTTGGCTGCGAGCTCGTCGATCAGGCACTCGAGCCCGAACGTCCCCTCGGCGAAGCCCGGCGCGCGGAACGCCTTCATCGGCGGCGTGTTCAGTTGCGCGCCGTACGCGACGGTGCGGACGTTGTCGCAGTCGTAGAGCATCCGCATGGGGCCTTCCGTGGGAGCGCTCCACCCGGACCAGCCGACGGAGTTCGTGAACTCGCCGTCGAAGGCGACGATGGTGCCGTCGCTGCGCGCGCCGGCGCGGAGCCGCTGGATCGTCGCGTTGCGGTTGCCCGCGGAGGTGTGCTCCTCTCGGCGCGTGAGTGCGCAGCGCACCGGGCGACCTGTCCGCTTCGCGAGCTCCGCCGCGACGTACGTGTACTCGTCCGGGCTGTTCTTCGAGCCAAAGCCGCCGCCCATGAACTCGCACACGACGCGCACCTTGTCCTCGGGCAGTCCTAGCGTCTCGGCGATCTCTTTCCGGACGCCCCAGATGAACTGCGTCGAGATGTAGACGTGGAGCGTGTCGCCCTGCCACTCGCAGAAGGCCTGATGCGTCTCGAGCGAGTTGTGGAGGACGGTCTGCGTCCGGTACGTCCCCTCGACCACGATGTCGGCCGCGGCGAACGCGCGCTCGACGTCGCCGCGTTCGGAGCGGCGCGGCTCATCCGTGAGCAGCTTGCGCCGGACGGCCTCGTCCGGATCGAGGACGACCTCGAGCTCCTCCCACTCGATCTCGATCGCCTCGACCGCCGCGCGCGCCTGGCCGAACGTATCCGCCGCGACGGCGGCGACGGCGGCGCCCGAGAAGCCGGCCTCTTCCTCGAGCCCGTGCGCCTCGCCGGGCCCGATCGCGGCTCGTACGCCCGGCAGCGCTAGCGCCGGCGCGAGGTCGATCCGCCGCACCTTCGCGTGCGCGTGCGACGAGCGGAGGACGGCCGCGTGCAGCATCCCCGGCAGCTCGAGGTCGGCGGTGTAGCGCGCCTCGCCTCGCACCCGCTCCGGGCCGTCCTTGCGCGGCGCGGGCCGGCCGACCACCGCGAGCGGGCCTTCCGGCCACTGCTCGAGCGGATCCTCCTCGACGACGATCCACACCTCCTCGAAGCGCCCCTCGACCTCCTTTTCGGTGCGGATCAGCCTTGCCAACTGAGAATCGCCTCCTCGATCTTGGGATACGTGCCGCAGCGGCAGATGTTCCCGGCCATGGCGTGCCGGATCTCCTCGCGGGTCGGTTCCGGGTTCGCCGCGACGAGCGCGGCCGCCGAGACGACCTGACCGGGCGTGCAGTAGCCGCACTGCACCGCGTCGGCGCGGACGAAGGCCTCGACGAGCGGATGCTCGCGCAGCCCCTCGATCGTGGTGACCTCGCCCTCCACCGTGTGCGCAAGCGTGATGCACGAAAGCCGCGGGACGCCGTCGATCTGGACGGTGCAGGCGCCGCAATGCCCCTCGTTGCAGGCGATCTTGGTCCCGGTCAGGCCGAGCTCCTCGCGCAGGACGTGTGCGAGGCTCGTCCCGACCGGAGCGTCGAGGACGTGCTCGCCTCCGTTCACGGTCAGCCGTAGCCCGCTCATGTGGAAGTGACTGCCACGGTGTCCGCAATCTGAATCAGCCGTACGGTGGTGCGCGCGACGACGAGACGCTCGGTGTCGTCCTCCGCCTCGGGCAGCGTGCGCCACAGATCGCGCGCCGCCTCGAGCAGCTCTCGGATCTGGGCCAGCTCCTCCCGGTGGACGCCGTTGGGCTCCTCGGTCGCGTTGAGCGCGAGCCCGAGCGCGCCGAAGGCGTCCGGCTGCCGGACGAAGAGGAGAGGCATCGCCATCGAGGCGTACTGGTGGATCCGCGCCTGCGCGAGTGGCTGCTGGAGCACCGCGGGACCGCGTGGCTCGGACGGCTCGAGCGGCTGCTCGCCGTCCGCGATCCGGTTCGCATTGCCGGCGAACATGTCCCGTAGCTGGCGGTCGTCGAAGCCCGAGACTCGGGCGACGCGGGCAGAGAGGAGCAGCGAGCCCGGCTGCTGGCCGTACGGGTAGTCCGAGGCGTAGACGATCTGCTCGGGAGGCACGAGCCGGAGCAGGCCGAGCAGGTCGATCGCGCTCCAGACGGAGGTGTCGAAGAAGACGCCGCGCTTTCCCGAGAAGCGGTACGCGAGGTTCGCGAGGTCGGCGATCCCAGCGTGGGCGAGGATGAGCTGCGCGCCCGGATGCGCGTCGAACAGCTTCTCGAGCTCCTGTGCGATCGGTGGCAGGCCGCGGCCGGCGTGGATGAGTATCGGCACGCCGTGCTCGGCGGCCAGGGAGAAGACCGGCGCGAGCCGCTCGTCGTTGAGCAGGAACTTCTGGGCCCGGGGATGGAGCTTGATGCCGCGCGCGCCGAGGTCGAGGCACCGGCGCGCCTCCTCGATCGGCCCCTCGTCGAGCGCCAACCGTACGAAGGGGACGAGCCGCCCCTCGGAGCGCGCCGCGAACTCGAGCGTGCGGTCGTTGCCGGCGCGGAAGCCGGGGTGCCGATCGGGCTCGTCGAGGCAGAAGACGAAGGCCCGTGACATGCCGTACGAGTCCATGGAGCCGATCAGCTCGTCGTAGCGGCCGACCATCCCGTCGATGTCCGTGCCGAGGTGCGTGTGGGCGTCGAAGATGTCGAGGTCGGCGGGGAGGTCGGCGCGCAGCCGCTCGTCCCACGACGCCGCGACCTGTCGGGCCCGCTCCAGCGCATCCATCGAGCTGAATCTAGCCGTCCGTTGCCGAGGTACGCGGATTGGTGCCGGTTTCGTGCCGAGTATGCAAAGGACACTGTCGGCGCGACGCGGCGGGCGGTAGCAAGGGAGCCGTTCACTTCCCCCGATCGGAGGCTCCATGAAGCGCATCCACCTGCTCGTCCTGCTCTCGGCTCTCGCCCTGCCCCTCGGCGCCGCGTCTGCGCGCGGCAGCGGGTCGGGCAATCTCGTCATCGGCGAGGTCTTCGCCGCCGGCGGCAACAGCGGCGCCGCTTACGCCAACGACTACGTCGAGCTGTTCAATCGCGGCGCCGGCCCCGTCGCCGTCGACGGCTGGACGCTCCAGTACGCCTCCGCCTCCAGCACGAGCTGGCAGTCGACCGCCTTGGCCGGCGCGATCCCGGCGGGCGGCCGGTACCTCGTTCAGCTCGCCTCCGGCGGCGCCACCGGAGCGGGGTTGCCGGCGGCCGACGCGACCGGCACCTCGAACCTCGCCGTCACCGGCGGCAAGGTCGCGCTCGTCAACGGTGCGACCGCGCTCTCCTGCGGCGCCTCAGCCGGCAGCTGCTCGGCTGCCCCAGGCATGGAGGACCTTGTCGGCTACGGCGGCGCGGCCGACTACGAAGGGAGCGGGGCTGCGCCGGCGGGTAACGCGACGAACGCGATCGTGCGCGCCGGCGGCGGGTGCACGGACACGGACGACAACGCGGCGGACTTCGCGACCGCAGCACCCGATCCGCAGAACTCGTCTGCGGCGGCGAGCATGTGCTCGGTCTCGCCGCCTCCGAACGGAGCAAGCGGGTCGGCCGGAGTCGACGTCGACATCCAGCCGGTGCTCTCGATCGCGCTCGACCACCCGACGCTGAGCTTCCCAGCGGCGGTGCCGGGGACGACGCCGAGCCCGCTGCCCGAGCACGTCACGGTGACGAGCAACGACTCGAGCGGCTACACGCTCAGCGTCCACCGCACGGCGTTCTCGCCGCAGGACCTGCCGCTCGGCATCGGCGTGGGTGGAGGTGCTCTTACGGCGGTGCCGATCGCTCCGGCACCGGACCTGTCCCTCGCCGGCGCGAACGGCGCCAGCGCGAGTGGAGGCGACACCGTGGCAACGAGCGTCGGCTTCGTGTCGCCTCTTCCCGTCGTCCCGGCCGGGCACTACACGGCCACGCTGACGTTCACGGTGATCGGCAAGTGAGACACGCGCTCGCGGCAGTGGTCCTTGCAGCGGCCGCGGCATCCATTCCGGGTGCCGCGGCCGGGCGCGGGATCGGTCTCAGCGCGAGCCCGCTGCGCGTCACGCTCAGAGGTGCCTCGTCCGCGGTGGTCACCGTGCGGAATCCGGGGCGGCGGGCTCTGCTCGTCGACGTCTCACGCGCGGGATTCGCCCGCTCGCTGCACGGGAGACCGCGCGTGCTGCCGGCTCGCGGCGTCGCGAAGTGGCTCCGGATGCGCCCGAAGCGGATTCTGATCGCTCCCGGGGCGGAAGGGATCCTCCACGTTCGGGCGGCCCTGCCGCGGCGGGCGATCCCGGGAGACCATCCGGCGCTCGTGCTGCTGACGACGCGGCCGCTCGGCGTCCGCCATGTGCGGGTCCGACTGCGGGTCGGCGTCCTCGTCCTCCTCCGCGTCCAGGGCAAGATCGTGCGGCGGCTCGACCCGCGTGGGCTCAGCGTGCGGCGCCGCGGCGAGCTGTGCCTGCTCTATCTGCGGCTCGTCAATCGCGGCAACGTGGCCGAGCGGCTCGGCCGCGACAGGCTCCGACTCTCGCTCTTCCGCCACGGCCGGAGGGTGGCGAGGCTGCGGCCGCGGAGCCAGGAGCTTCTGCCGCACAGCACCGGGCTCGCGCTGTTCGCGTACCGCGGGCGCCTCCGAGGCGTGCTCCTGGCACGAGTCGGGCTTCGACCACCGTTGCCGAGGACGCGGCGCTCATTCCGCGTCCGGCTGTGACCGATAGATGTCTCGTGGACAGACGCGTCATCTGGCTCTTCGTCGGCGTCGGGATGACGGTCGGCGGCGTGCTGCCCGGAGCCTGAGGCGGGAGCGCCCTCGGCGTCGCCTCGCTCGCGCTCGGCGCGCTCGGCGGTGTCGCAGGGCTGTGGCTTGCGGCGACGCTGACCGGTTAGGCGGCCAGGAGCCGGCGCAGGAACTCGGGCTCCGGCACAGCGCCGTCCCACCGTGGCTCGCCGTCTACCACGATCCGGGGAACGGCCCACACCTCCATCTCCTGCGAAAGCTGCGGGAACTCGTTCGCCTCGATCGCGGTCGCGGTCACCCGCTCCGAAGCGA
The DNA here is from genome assembly GCA_963748755.1 of uncultured Actinomycetes bacterium. Lineage (GTDB taxonomy): Bacteria > Actinomycetota > Thermoleophilia > Gaiellales > Gaiellaceae > Palsa-739. The sequence goes on along the minus strand of CAVVKA010000001.1, from coordinate 65,044 downwards.
GGGCGCAGCGGTACGCCAGCAGCACGGCCGGCGGGCAATGCGGTCAAGTCGGCGTGACGAAGACCTCGAGCGCGAGGTCGCGGTCGAGCTTCTCGAGCGCTGTGAGGGAGTCAGGGCGCAGCGTGGGCTCTGCCCGTCCCGCCTCGACGATCGCGCCGACGAGGGAGCCGAGCTCGTAGCCCCACGGCAAGCCGTCGTAGCGGACGCCCGCGTCGCGTCCCTCGGGACGGATCGAGACCGCGGGGAAGCGCGGGAAGCCCTCCGGCTCCTGTTCGACGCGGCAGGCGACCGCGTCGCCGAGCCCGGCGAGGCCTTCGCACACACGAACCAGCTCCGCGCCGAAGTCGAGGTCGCCGGAACCGGCTCCCGGAGTCTCCTCTGGCCCGAGCGCCACCAGGAGCTCGACGGGCCGCTCGAGACCCGCGAACCACTCGCGTACCTTCGTCTCCTCCTCGGCACGTAGAAGCGCCACAGCTGGAGATTAGGCGCGGCCGTACAGCTCGTCGATCGCCTGCTCGAGCTCCTCGAGGCGCGAGGCTCCGAAGGCACGGATCGTCCCGTCCGCGTCGACGACGACGTTGGTCGGCACGCCGCGTACGCCGAGCGCCGTGGCGAGCTCGGCACCCGGGTCGAGGAGGATCGGCCCCTTGATGCCCCACATCTCGCAAAAACGCTCGACCTCGGGCCGCGGCTCCGTCCCCTCCCAGATGTCGACGAGCACGACCTCGAGACCCGACCGGGCCCCTTCGCGAATGCGCAGATCCTCGAGGAACGGCGCCTCCGCATTGCACGGTCCTCACCAGGAGGCGAAGAAGTTGAGGATGTACTTCTTCTCCGCCCAGTCGCGGTTCGTGCGCTGCTCGCCCGACCGGTAGTCCTCGAGCGCGAAGGCGGGCAGCCGGGTGCCGAGCAGCGGGCTCGCCTCCTCGACGACGGGCGCCGGCGGCCGCCGGGCGAGCAGGTCCTCCACGATCGACATCGTCTGGCTCCCGGCGTTGGCCACGAGGATCCGCCCGTCGTGCGGGTCGACGACGACTCCACCGGGCCCACCGCCGACCGGGATCTGCGACCACTCGGCTCCGTCGGCGACGCCGAGCACGCTGACCGAGCCGGCGCCGCGGTTCGTGACATAGACCCGGTCGTGCGAGGGATGGATCGTGAGCCCGACGGGCGCCGATCCGGTGCGGATCTCCTCGAGGACCTCGATCGCATCGAGGTCTACGCGCGAGACCGTGCCTGCGATCGAGTTGACGATGAAGGCCTCGCCGCGCTCGGGGACGATCCCGATCGCGCAGGTGCCGGTACCTAGCTCGAGCCGCCCGACCTCCTCGAAGGTCTCGGCGTCGTAGAAGTTGGCCGAGGCCGCGACGAAGTTGACGCACACGACGAGCCGCCGAGTCGGGTCCACGCCGATCGCCCCGGCTCCCGGTTCGGCCGGCACCGTCGCAACCGTCTCGAGGCTGTCGAGGTCGATCACGCTCATCGTGGAACCGAGCGAGTTCCCGACGTAAAGGCGGCGGTACTCCGGAACATGGGTCAGGCCCGACGGATAGCCGCCGACAGGAACGGTGGTCTCGACCTCGAGCGTCGCCGAGTCGATGACCGTCACCTGGTCGGCATGCGCGTCGGCGGTGAAGATGCGCCCCGTCTGCTCGTCGAGGCCGATGTCGATCGGCTCGTTGCCCGTCGCGATCTCTGCGATGACTTCATGCGTCTCGAGATCGACGACCGAGACGAAGTCGCTGCGAGAGCACGCCACGAATGCGCGTCGCCGCGCAGCGTCGATCGCGATGCCCTCCGGGTCGAGGCCGACCGGGATCTCTGCGATCTGGCGCCAAGGCGAGCGTGAGTCGACGCGGCACGCCGCTCCGACGGGGAACGCCGGGTCGTCTCTCTCGCCGGTCGCCGCCATCTACCGGCGAGTATCGCCTCTGGGCCAGACGGGTGGCAGACGAACCGTCGCGCCCTCGCTGGCGGACCGCCGGGCGGAGGCGCGTTCCAAACAATTTCTTGACGAGAGGGAGGTGCATCGGACAGAGTTGCGCCGACACTTCGGCGCCGGGGGGCGCCCAGATCGGGTTCGCTCGCCGCCGCCGGCCAATCGAGGAGGCTGGATGAGCGCAATTTCTACCGACCGGCCGGTGCAGTTGATCCAAGGCACACCGGTCGCCGACCCCGCTCCGCTCGGTCTCGCAGGATTTGCGTTGACGACGTTCCTGCTCAGCGGGCACAACGCGAGCTTCATCCCGGATGCAGTCTGGATCGGCCCCGCGCTCTTCTACGGCGGGCTGGCCCAGTTCGCCGCCGGGATGTGGGAGTTTCGCAACCGGAACGTGTTCGGGGCTACCGCGTTCTCGACCTACGGGGGCTTCTGGATGGGGCTCGGCATCATCGTCGTGCTCGCGGACGTGTCGAAGAACTTCGCGGCCGCGCTCGCAGGCTCGGACCTCACGAACGGGCTCGCGTGGTTCCTCTTCGCGTTCGCGGTCTTCAACACGTACATGCTCCTCTGGAGCTTGCGAGTCACGACGGCGGTGTTCCTCGTCTTCCTGACGCTCGAGATCACGGAGATCCTGCTCGTGATCGGTTTCTTCAACATCTCGCACGGCGGCACCGAGTGGTGGCTGCACGCGGGCGGCTGGGCCGGCGTCGTGACTGCCGCCGTCGCCTGGTACACCTCCGCTGCAGGAGTGGTGAACGGCATGTCGGCGCCGGCGCGCGTGCTCCCGGTCGGCTCTCCGATGCCGAGACGAGCGGGGGTCTAGAGCAGTGGCGACCGAGGCGGGCCACCACGCGATCGACACGATGTTCCTCGAGGAGCGGACCTATCCGCCCCCCGAGGACTTCGCGGCCCAGGCGAACGCGCAGCCCGACATCTACGACGTCCCGTTCGAGGACTTCTGGGAGCGGGAGGGTCGCGAGCGGGTCACGTGGTTCGAGCCGTTCAGCGAGCTCTACCAGTGGGAGCCGCCGTACGCGAAGTGGTACCTCGGCGGGAAGCTGAACGTCTGCTTCAACTGCGTCGACCGGCACGTCGAGGCCGGCGACGGAGGCGTCGTGGCCTACCACTGGGAAGGCGAGCCAGAAGGGGAGACGCGCACGATCACGTACGCCGATCTCCAGAAGGACGTCGTCCGCTTCGCGAACGCCCTCAAGAAGCTGGGCGTGAAGAAGGGGACTCCCGTCGGGATCTACATGGGCATGGTCCCGGAGCTGCCGGTGGCGATGCTCGCGTGCACCCGGCTCGGCGCGCCGCACACCGTCGTCTTCGGCGGCTTCTCGGCCGACTCGCTCTCGGGTCGGATGAACGACATGAAGTGCGAGGCGATCATCACGCAGGACGAGGCGTGGCGGCGTGGGTCCAAGATCGGGCTCAAGACGGTCGCCGACGAGGCGATGGCCGCGGCGCCCGGCGTGAAGCACTGCGTCGTCCTCCGCCGCACCGGCGGCGAGGTGCCGATGCAGGAGGGCCGTGATCACTACTGGCACGACCTCGAGAGCGACGTCTCCGACGACCCCGAGTCGTGCCCGTGCGAGCCCATGGACAGCGAGGACCTGCTCTTCCTCATGTACACGAGCGGCACGACCGCGAAGCCGAAGGGGATCATCCACACGACGGCCGGCTACCTCGTCGGCACGTCGACGACGCACCACTACATCTTCGACCTGAAGCGGGACGACGATGTCTACTGGTGCGCGGCCGACATCGGCTGGATCACCGGCCACAGCTACATCGTCTACGGGCCGCTCTGCAACCGGGCGACGTCGGTCCTGTACGAGGGGACGCCCGACTTCCCCGACAAGGACCGCTGGTGGTCGATCGTCGAGAAGTACAAGGTGACGATCCTCTACACGGCCCCGACGGCGATCCGCTCGCACATGAAGTGGGGGCCGGAGTACGCGCAGCAGCACGACCTCTCGTCGCTGCGCCTGCTCGGCTCCGTCGGCGAGCCGATCAACCCGGAGGCGTGGATCTGGTACCGCGAGCACATCGGCGGCGACCGGACTCCGATCGTCGACACCTGGTGGCAGACGGAGACCGGGATGATCCTGATCACGCCGCTGCCGGGGATCACGACACTCAAGCCGGGGTCGGCGACCCAGCCGTTCCCCGGCGTCGCGCCGGCGGTGTACGACGAGCAGGGCAACGAGGTCGGGCCCGGCGGGGGCGGGTACCTCGTCCTCAAGCGCCCGTGGCCGGCGATGCTCCGGGGCATCTTCGGCGACGACCAGCGCTACCGGGACACGTACTGGTCGAAGTACGAGGACATCTACCTCGCCGGCGACGGCGCCCGGATCGACCAGGACGGTGACTACTGGCTGCTCGGCCGGATCGACGACGTGATGAACGTCTCGGGGCACCGAATCTCGACGATCGAGGTCGAGTCGGCGCTCGTCGACCACCAGGAGGTGGCCGAGGCGGCAGTCTGCTCCCGTGCCGACTCGGTGACGGGAGAGGCGATCGTCGCGTACGTGACGTTGAAGGGCGGTGCCGAGGGCTCCGTCGAGAAGCTCGAGGAGCTGCGCAACCACGTCGCGCAGAAGATCGGGCCGATCGCGAAGCCCGCGAACATCGTCTTCACGCCCGAGCTGCCGAAGACCCGCAGCGGCAAGATCATGCGCCGCCTGCTGCGGGACGTCGCAAACGACCGCAAGCTGGGCGATACGACGACGCTCGCCGACCCGACCGTGGTCGACGAGATCTCGAAGCGCGCGGCCGACGAGAAGGCGCAAGAGGCGGAGGCGTAGCCGTAGGATCGGAGGCGTGACACCCGAGGAGCATCGCCGGCTCGGCGTCGAGCTCTACAACGGGACCTGGGAGCTGATCGAGTGCCAGGACCGGACGCAGGATGACGACGACGAGATGCTCCATCGGGCTCACGCCTCCGCCTACCACTGGCTGCAGGCGCCGCACACGGCGGCGAACCGGGCGCGCTCCCATTGGCTCTGCTCTCGCGTCCACGTGCTTGCCGGGCAGCCGGAGGGCGCGCTCCATCACGCGCAGCGCTGCCTCGCTCTCGTCGAGGGCCACGGCGAGGAGATGGAGGACTGGGATCTTGCGGGCGCGCACGAGGCGCTCGCCCGCGCTCATGCTGCGGCCGGCGAGACCGAGCAGGCCCGTCACCACCTCGAGCGTGCGCGCGCGGAGACGGCGAAGATCGCCGATCCCGACGACAGCAAGCACATCGAGGCGGACCTCGATTCGCTCACCCTTTAGGAGGCTAGGCGCCGTCCGCGGCGAATGGTAGAAACCTCGCGTACGAGCGGCGCGGAGGTCGAAGGCACTCCAACGGGCGAGTCCGGGTCAGGTGCCAACTGGACCGCCGACCTGCGTAGACGCCGCCGCCAGTCCTTGATGCGTCCGGCCCACCAGGGCCGGGCGCGGCCCCGCGCCTAGGCGTCGAGCAGAGGCTCGAAGCGCGACCCGTCGTCGAAGGGGCCGATCACGGCCAGCCGCAGACGCTCGGGGGTGATCAGCTCGGCTGCGACTCGCGCCACGTCGTCGCTCGTGACCGCGTCCAGCCCGCGCAGCACCTCGTCGGGATCGGGAAGCCGCCGCTCGAGCACCTCCTTCCGCAGCCCGAACAGCATCAGCCCCTGGGGGCTCTCGAGCTGGAGGACGAAGCGGCCCTTGGCGAAGTTGCGCGCCTTCTCGAGCTCCTCTGCAGGCACCGGCTCTGCCGCGATCTTGCGCAACTCGCCGGCGATCGTCGCCACTGCGTCGTCGATGCGGGCGATGTCCACTCCCGCTTGCGCATAGAGCGTGCCGGCGTCGGTGTAGGCGTAGTTCAGCCCATAGACGTAGTACGCGAGGCCCCGACGCTCCCGGACCTCGCTGAAGAGCCGTGACGACATCCCCCCGCCGAGAGCGGTCGCGAGCAGTTGGATCGCGTACCGGTCGGGATGGTCTACCGGCAGGCTGTGCACGCCGAGCGAGATGTGCGCCTGCTCGGCCTGCTTCGTGTGGACGAGAACACGTCCGTTCGCATGGGGGGAGGTGGGCTCCGGCTCGCCGGTCTCGGCGTCCACGAGGTCGCCGAGCAGCTCCTGTGCGCGGTCGAGCAGGCCGTCGCCGATGCGGCCCGAGACGCCGAGCACCATGCGCGAGGGCTTGTACCAGCGGTCGAGGTAGCCCATGAAGGTGTCTCGCGTCGCCTCGCGGACCGTCTCCTTGCGGCCGATGATCACTCGGCCGAGCGGTTGGTCGCCCCAGAGGAGATGCTCGTACAGGCCGCCGATGTAGTCGCGCGGCGTGTCGTAGTACATGTTCATCTCCTCGACGATCACGCCCTTCTCGCGCTCGATCTCCTCCTCCTCGAAGCGAGCGTGGCGCAGCATGTCGACGAGGACGTCGAGAGCCACGTCGCGGTGCTCGGCCGCGCACTTGACGTAGTACGCCGTGTACTCCTTGCCGGTGAAGGCGTTGAACTCGCCTCCGATCGCGTCGATCGCGCCCGCGATCTCGCGGGCGCTCGGCCGCTTCTCCGTGCCTTTGAAGAACATGTGCTCCGAGAAGTGCGCGATCCCGCTCGACTCGGCCGTCTCGTAGCGGGAGCCGGCGGCCAGCATCACGAGCACGGCAACCGACTGCGCGTGCGGTAGGTCGGCCGTGAGGACGCGCAGGCCGTTGTCGAGTGTGTCGCGCTGAAAGGCCGTCACGGCGCTCGATCGTATAGACCTACCGCTCGTGCACGGGGAGGAGACCAGGAGGGCGATCGCCGTCCAGCCGGAGTGGCTGGCGCGGGTGCCGACCGACAGGCGCTTTCCCGAGGGCGCACGGCTTCTCTTCACCGGTTGCGGGACGTCCTTCCATGCGGCCCGAACAGGCATCACGGAGTCCGGCGGCGAAGCGGTGCAGGCGCTCGAGCTCGTCCTGCGGCCGGAACGGGACGCGGATCTCCTCGTCCTCGTCTCACACGAGGGGGAGACGCCGCTCACGCTCGCGGCGGCGCGCGCGTGGCAGGGGCCTCGCTGGCTCGTGACCGGGCGGCCCGATGGGCCGATCGCCGAGCTCTGCGACGAGGTCGTCGTCTGCACTCCGGAGATCGAGGCGAGTTGGTGCCATACGGCGAGCTACACGTGCGCGGTCGCCGTGATCGCGGCGCTGCAGGGGGAGGACATCGGGTGGCTGCCCGGCGCGGTCGAGGAGGCGCTCGTGGCGCCGTTGCCCGAGGTGGCCGAGCAGGAGCGTTTCCTCGTCGCCGGAGCGGGCCGCGGGCTGGCGACCGCGCACGAGGCGGTGCTGAAGCTCCGCGAGGGTGCCTGGGTCGCGGCCGAGGCATATGAGACAGAGCAGCTTCTGCACGGCTACCTCGCCGCGGTGGACGAGTCGGTGCGGGCATTCGTCCTCGAAGGCGAGGGACTGGCGGCGCAGCGCGCGGCTGCGGCCGCAGCGGCGCTGCAGGCCCTCGGCTGCGAGGTGGATCTGCTGCCGACGCGGCATCCGGTGGTCGACATCGTGCGTTTTCAGCGGCTGACGGTCGAGCTTGCCGAGCGCCGCGGACGCGAGCCGGACCGGATCCGCCGTCACGACCCGCGCTGGGCTCGAGCCGCCGCGGCCGCGCAGGCCGACAACGCCGCCTAGGGATTTCGGCTAGACCTCGGCGAGCGCGGCGAGGAGGCGATCGACCTCCTCGCACGTGTTGTAGTGGACGAATCCCGCGCGGACGGCCCCTTCGGGCTGCAGCCCGAGGCGCGCCATCGCCTCGACGGCGTAGTAGTCGCCGTCCCAGACGGCTATCCCTCGTTCGGCAAGGCGCTCCGCGACGTCACGTGGGGCGGTGCCCTCCGCTCGGAAGGCAAAGGTCGGGACGCGGACTTCCATCGTGTCGCGCCCGTACAGCTCACAGCCGTCCGGGAGCCCGTCGAGGAAGCGCTGTCCGAGCGCTCGCTCGTGCGTCCGGATCGCGTCCCAGCCCAGGTCTTCGAGGTACTCGACTGCCGCGATGAAGCCCGCGAGCAACTCGTGCGGGAGCGTGCCCGTCTCGAAGCGGGCACCGACCGGCTCGTCCGCCGCCGGCCGCACCTTGTACGGGCGCCACGAGCGCAGCAGCTCCTCGCGCCCGTAGGCAAGGCCGAGGTGCGGGCCGAAGAACTTGTACGGCGAGCAGAGGAGGACGTCGGCGCCGAGCGTCGCGACGTCGATCTGCGCGTGCGGGGCGTAGTGGACGGCGTCGGCCCAGGCGACCGCGCCCGAGTCATGTGCCAGCTGGACGATCCGGGCCACGTCCGTCGTCGTGCCGAACGCGTTCGACGCGAGCGGGAAGGCAACGACGCGCGTTCGCTCCGTCAGCTTCCGCTCGAGGTCGCCGAGATCGAGGCCGGTGTCGTCGAGGATCTCGACGTAGTCCACGCGCAGATCGAGATCGTGCGCCAGCTCGAGCCACGGCGCGATGTTCCCGTCGTGGTCGAGGCGCGTGACGAGGATCTCGTCTCCGGGGCTGAGCGTCCGCCCGAGCGAGCGCGTCAGGGCGAAATTGAGCGTCGTCATGTTCTGGCCGAAGATCGTCTCCTCGGCCCGGCAGCCGAGGAAGCGCGCCGCCGTCGCGTGGGCGTGCTCGACGAGCTCGTCGCTGCGGCGGCTGGAGGCGAATGTGCCCCCGAGATTCGCATTGGACTCGCGCAGGTAGGCGGCGATCGCGTCGATCACCGACTGCGGGCACTGCGTTCCGCCAGGCCCGTCCAGGAAGACGACGCCCGATCCGAGCGCCGGGAATCGCGCCCGCACCGCGTCGAGGTCGAGCGTCGCGGCAGCCACCTAACCCTGCTCGAGCGGCGCCATCGTCAAGCCGTGCTCGCGAAGCTGCTCCCAGTAGAGCTCCGCCTGCTCGCGCAGACCGGACCAGACGACGGCTTGCCCGGCGTTGTGGATCCGGTTCGCCAGCCGCATGCCGTCGTCGTAGGAGACCCCGGGAACGACCGCCGAGAGCGCCGCGGCGACGCCCTGGAACGTGTTGTGGTCGTCGTTGAGGACGATCACGAGCCAGGGCCGGCCGAGGCCGGTGCCCTCGCCGCGGTCGAGCCGCTCCTGCGGCGGAGTAAGCGTGCCGCTCACACTCACGAGCCGACCGTGCGGCCGTTCGCGAGCCAGCGATACCTCGGCTTGGCGGTGAGGGAGGAGCCGATGAAGCAGTCCCGCTCGGCCAGCCCGAGGAGCTCGGCCAGCGCGTCCGGGCCCGGCTCGGGATCGAGCTCGACGGCGAGCTCGACCTCCGTCTCGACGAGGGCGTACCTGTCGTCAGTCTCGCGCCTCGTCACCAGGGTGCGGCCCTTGCCAGAGGCCGAGCGGACGTCGACGCCCCGGAACCCTGCGTGGTAGCGGAGGCTCTTCAGCGAGCAGCGGACGAGCGCCGCGAGCAGCAGGTGCTCGGGCGACCACGCTCCGGGGAGGTCGAGCACGACGCCGTTCTCGTCCGTCAGCTCGCCGCTCGCAGTGAGCTCGACCGCGTACCGCAGCTCCTTCGCCTTGACCGCCACTGCTCGCATGGTCTCAGATGTCCAACTCCGTCCGGGCCGGCTCGTACCCTGCGGCAGGTGCGGCGGCTGCGCTCGCTGTCGGAGACGGAATGCTATGTCCGCTTGTACGGCGGCTGGGATTCGACGGTGACCCCGGTGAAGATCGAGCTGCGCCGCCCGCGCTATGCGCTGACGGTATCGGGCGAGGAGCTGCGGCGGGAATTCGAGGCGCGCATCGACGCCCGCACCGAGGAGCTCATTGCCGAGGTCGACGCAGCCGAGGCCGCAGCCGAGGCTGCGTAAGGGCGGCGCGCGGACCTTTCGGCGCGAAGTTGCCACGCCGGCGCGACTGCCTGTCGCCTACCGTTCGCGAAGGGAGCCTCGCTCCCCCATTGGGGGAATAGGTGGCTCGCGCAAAGGACATGGCCGAACGGGGCGCGACGCCGAGCGACGTGCCCGATGTCCTGGCGCCCGATCTCCGCATCGTCTTCGTCGGCATCAACCCGGGCCGCGTCTCGGCGGCCGCTCGCGCGCACTTCGCGAACCCGCGCAACGACTTCTGGCGCCTCCTGCGCGCGGCACGGCTGACGTCGCGCCTCTACGAGCCGCACGAGCAGTTCCAGCTGCTCGAGGAAGGGATCGGCGTCACGAACGCCGCCTACCGCACGACACCCGGCTCCGGCGATCTACGGCGCGCCGACTTCGCCGGCTCCGCCGAGCGGCTCGGCAGAATCGCTCGCGACCTGCGCCCGCAGTGGCTCGCCTTCGTCGGGAAGGAGGCGTACCGCGGCGCCTTCGGCGCACGACCCGATCTCGGGCTGCAGCCAAAGAGGCTGGGCGACACGAGGCTCTTCGTCGTCCCCTCGACCTCGCCGGCGAACGCAGCGGTGTCGTGGAAGGAACGTCTGCGCTGGTTCCACGAGCTGGCCGGACGTGCCTCGGACCTGCCCATCCGGCAAGCCGTGCGCGCAGCGATCGTCGCGCCGGACGGCTGCATCCTCATGCTCCATTACGCCGACGAGTACGACGAATGGTGGATCCCGCCGGGAGGCGGCGTCGATCCCGGGGAGACCTACGAGCAGGCGCTCCGGCGCGAGCTGCGCGAAGAGCTCGGCCTGACGGACTTCGAGATCGGGCCGCTGCTCTTCGAGAGCGAGCGCCTGTTCCTGCTCGAGCACGGCTTCGCCGGCCAGCGCAACCGGGTCTATCTCGTGCGGATGCCTCGTTTCGAGGCGCGGGTTGTAAGTGAGGCACGCGACGCCCGCTGGTTCACGCTCGAGGAGCTCGGCCGCGAGCGCGGTCGCCCGTGGGAGTACGACGAGCTCGTCAGGAGCGCCAGCGATTGGTGATCGGCGTCCGCCGGTCGCGACCGAACGCCTTCGGGCGCAGTCGCACTCCCGGAGGCGCCTGCCGCCGCTTGTACTCGGCCCGGTCGATGAGCGCGACCGCACGCGACACGACTTCCGGGTCGAACCCGTCCGCGCTCAGCTCGTCGAGCGAGCGGTCCTCCTCGACGTAGGCCTCGAGCACCCGGTCGAGCTCGGGGTACGGCGGGAGCGAGTGCTCGTCGAGCTGGCCCTCGCGTAGCTCCGCGCTCGGGGCTCGCTCGATCGTCGACTGCGGGACGAGCTCGCGCCCGGCCCGTTCGTTCAGGTGGCGCGCGAGCCGGAAGACGTCCGTCTTGAACACGTCCTTGAGGAGGGCGAAGCCGCCGGCCATGTCGCCGTACAGCGTCGCGTAGCCCACCGACAGCTCCGACTTGTTGCCGCTCGCGACGAGCAGCCAGCCGAACTTGTTCGAGAGCGCCATGGCGAGCGTCCCGCGGATCCTCGCCTGCAGGTTCTCCTCCGCGACGTCCGCTTCGCGCCCGGCGAACGACTCCGCGAGGGCGTCGGTGTACGCCTCGACCATCGGCTCGATGGGCACCTCGCGAAAGTCGCAGCGGAGGTTCTCGGCGAGCCGGCGCGCGTCGGCCCGCGTCTCCTCGGACGAGTAGCGGGACGGCATCGAGACGCAGTGGACACGCTCGGGCCCGAGGGCCTCGACGGCGAGCGCAGCCGTGACGGCCGAGTCGATTCCACCCGAGACGCTGACGACGACGGCGTCGAAGCCGTTCTTCGCGACGTAGTCGCTCAGGCCCAGGACGAGCGCCCGTCGCATCTGCTCGATTTCCTCGGCGAACGGGACGAGTGGCGGCTCGAGCGGCTCGCGGTCGGGCCGTTCCGGCAACGCGACCTGGATCGTCGTCACCTCCGGCAGCTCCGGCAGCTCCCGCGCGAGCGCACGCCGGCGCACGTCCCGCAGGCGCCGCGCGACGACCGCCGGCGGGTCGACGTCGACCACGAGCAGGCACTCCTCGAAGCCCGGCGCGCGGGCGAGCACTTCTCCCTCGTCGTCGAGCACGAGGGAGTGCCCGTCGAAGATGAGCTCGTCCTGGCCGCCGACCGCGTTGCAGAAGGCGACGAAGCAGACGTTGTCGAGCGCCCGCTGACGGAACATCGCTTCCCGCTCGCGCTCCCGTCCGACATGAAACGGAGAGGCGGAGACATTGACGAGCAGCTCCGCACCCGAGAGCGCGAGCTCGGTCGCCGGCGGTCCCGGCTGCCACATGTCCTCGCAGACCGTCACGCCGATGCGCGCCCCGGCCGTCTCGACGATCACGAGGTCGCGGCCCGCCGCGAAGTAGCGATCCTCGTCGAAGACGCCGTAATTCGGAAGGAAGCGCTTCCGGTAGATGCCGCGGACCCCGCCGTCCGCACAGATCGCGCAGGCGTTGTAGAGATCGCCGTCGTAGAGCGGCACGCCGACGAGGGCCACGAGGTCTCGCGTCTCTGCCGCGATGCGCTCGAGTGAGGCGCGCGCGGCGCGGACAAAGCCCGGCCGCAGGAGCAGGTCCTCGGGGGGATAGCCCGTCACCGCGAGCTCGGGCAGGACGACGAGATCGGCCCCGGCCGCTCGGGCCTCCTCGATCCGCGCGAGGATCAGCTCGCGGTTCCCGTCGAGGTCTCCCACCGTCGGGTCGATCTGCGCCAGAGCGAGTCTCATCGCAGTTTCAGCCTAACAGGCGAAAACCCTGGCGAGCCAGGCAAGTTAGCGTTCGCTAACCTAGTGGTCGCTAACTTAGGGAGAAGGAGAAGCAGTGAGGGCAAGGGTGCTGGCTGTGCTGACGGCCGAGGAGAACCGCAAGTGGGTGACGCTGGTCGCGGTCTCGTTCGGTCTCTTCATGATCATGCTCGACAACACGGTGGTGAACGTCGCGCTGCCGACGATGGAGAAGGACCTTCACGTCTCGCTCTCGCAGCTCGAGTGGGTCGTGACCGCGTACGCGCTCACGTTCGCAGCCCTCCTGATCACGGGCGGCAAGCTCGCCGACCTCTACGGACGGCGCCGCATCTTCGTCTTCGGGCTCGTGGTGTTCTCGCTCGCCTCGCTTGCCTGCGGCCTCTCGCCGAATGCCGGATTCCTGATCGGGGCCCGGGTGGTGCAGGGCTGCGGCGCAGCCCTGATGAATCCCGCGACGCTCTCGATCATCACGGCGACGTTCCCGCCGAAGGAGCGCGGTCAGGCGATCGGGATCTGGGCCGGCGTCTCGGCGCTGGCCCTGGCGATCGGCCCACTCGCCGGCGGCCTGATCGTCGAGAACCTGAACTGGAACTGGATCTTCTTCATCAACGTCCCCGTCGGCGCCCTCGCGATCGTCGTCTCGCAGTTTGCGATCCGGGAGTCGCGCGACACCTCGCACGAGCAGAGCATCGACGTGCCGGGCCTCCTCACCTCGGCCGGCTTCCTCTTCTCGCTCAGCTACGCGCTGATCGAGGGCAACGGTCACGGGTGGACGTCGGCCGAGATCCTCGGGCTCTTCGCAGCGGCAGCGGTTCTGCTCGTCGCCTTCGTGGTGCTCGAGCACCGGCAGCGGCTCGCCATGCTCGACCTGTCGCTCTTCCGGATCGGCTCGTTCACCGGCGCGAACATCGTGGCGATGCTCGTGTCGCTCTCGATGTTCGGCGTCTTCTTCTTCGTCTCGCTCTACATCCAGAGAATCCTCGGCTACTCGCCGACGCAGGCCGGCGCGACGTTCCTGCCGATGGTCTCGCTCATCATCCTCATCGCACCGCTCGCCGGCCGGCTCTCCGACCGCCTCGGTTCCCGCTGGCTCATGGGGGGCGGGATGATGCTCGTCACCGTATCGCTTCTCCTCTACGAGCGCGTCACCGTCCACTCCAACTTCTGGACGCTGCTGCCGCCGATGATCGTCGGCGGAGTCGGGATGGCGATGACGATGTCGCCGATGACGTCGGCTGCGATGGGCGCCGTGCCCGTGGACAAGGCCGGCGTCGGCTCAGGCGTCCTCAACAGCTTCCGCCAGGTCGGAGGCTCGTTCGGCATCGCACTCATGGGCGCGATCGTCGCCTCGTACCTCCATCACCCGGTAACGAGCCCGCTCGCCGCCCAGGACTACGTCAACGGGCTCCACGCGGGCTTCGCGGTCGCCGCGGCGATCACGTTCGTCGCGGCAATCGTCGCTGTGGCGGTCGTGCGCACGCGTCCCGAGGTGGTACGCGAGCATCTCGCGGAGATCGCAGCATGAGCGTCACCGCCCGGATGCCGGCCGCCGACCGCCGTCGCCACCTCGTCGAGACCGCGATCGGCCTCTTCACCGAGGGGAGCTACCACGGCACGACCACGGCAGAGATCGCCCGCGCCGCCGGCGTCTCGGAACCGATCCTGTACCGCCACTTCGCCTCGAAGCGCGACCTGTACCTCGCCGCGCTCGAGCATGTCTGGGCGAATACGCGCGAGATCTGGGAGCGGGCGCTGGAGGAAGCGACCGACGCCTGCGCCGCGATCGAGGCGATCGGCAAGGGACACGTCTCGGTCCGGTCGCCGAAGCTCCAGCTCGCGGAGCTGTGGGTGCAGGCGCTCGGCGAGGCCTCCATGGATCCGGAGTTGCGCCGCCACCTGCGCCGGCACATGCGCGAGGTGCACGACTTCGTCGCCGACCTGATTCGTCGAGGCCAGGCGCAGGGCGCAATCGTGCAGGAGCGCGACGCCGACTCGGAGGCGTGGATCATGCTCGCGGGCGGCATCCTGGGCATGGTCGGCCGCCGAGTTGGGCTCCTGGACGACAGCGAGCTCCAGGCCATCCGCGCCGCCCGCCTCAGCTGGCTCCGAGCTTGATCTGTTAGCCCTTCCGAGTGCCTTGCCGCGCCGCGACATGCGCGCGGTGCGGCACTAGGCGCAAGCGAAGCGGGCGAAGCGCCGAAATGAAAAGGCCCCGGCTGCGGCTCCGGGGCCTTCTCGGAGAGGCGCGCCATTTCCTGACGGGAAATAGGAGGCGGATCTGCGGCCCACCCGCTTCCGTTCCTCTGCCGGGAGTTCCGGCGCGCCCCCTGCGAACCTCGGCCTGGCGTCCGGCCTGGTTGCAAGGTGCGCTCACTATAGGAGCGTCCGGCGCGGTCGTCAAGTAGCTCGGTCAAGTGATTTTGCCATTCGCATGGTTGACCGACTTTTGCGATGAATACGCTCAAACGGGGGATGGCCGAACCGGACAACTTGCGCTTCAGTGAAGTATGCGCTTCACTACAGCGCGCCGAGACACGCCCATGAAAGAGACAGTCAGCCGCACCACTCGCAGGACGAGCCCCGAGGGACTTCGCCTCGGTGAACGGCTCCGTCAGCTCCGCGTCGCCGCGGGCTTGACGCAGAGCGAGCTCGCCGGCGACCGCTTCTCGAAGGAATATGTCTCGCAGATCGAGCGCGGCAAGACGCGTCCGACCACGGGCACGATCGAGTGGCTTGCCGACCGCCTGGGAGTCGACGCCGGCTTCCTCGCGAGCGGGGTCGCGACCGACGAGCGCACCCGGCTCGAAGGCGCTCTCTCGCGCGCAGAGGCGCTGTACGAGGCGCAGGAAGACACGGAGGCGGCGGAAGCGTTCGAGCCGCTCGTCGGAGCGGCGCGGGCGACCGGCATGCCCGAGCTGCAGGTGCGGGCGCTTTGCGGCAGCGGTCTCGCGAAGATGCGAGTCGGTCAGCACCGCGCGGCGGTCGAGCTCCTCAACGAGGCACGCTCGATCTCCGAGGCGGAGCCGTTCTCGGATGTCGAGCGGGCAGACGTCCTGTTCTGGCTCGGTTGCTGCCGCTACCAGCTCACGAGCGTGCAGACGGCGCTCGCGCTCTTCAACGAGGCGCTCGGGCTCGCCGAACGTTCCGGCCTGCCCTGCGACGCGCTCAAGGCGAACATCCTCTCGTGGCGCTCGCGCTGTTGGCAGCGCCAGCGCGATTTCGAAGCAGCACGGGACGACGTCGAGCGCGCGCTCGAGCTCTCACAGGGCGTCGAGGACCTGCGCACGATCGGCGCCGCCTACTTCCAGGCTTCGCTCATCGCCGACCGCGAGGGCCACTGGGTGCTTGCGCGCAATTACGCCGAGCGGGCGCGCGAGGCGTATGGACAGCTCGCCGATCGCGTCCACGTCAGCCAGCTGACGAACAACCTCGGCGGTCTGAACTTCCTGCTCGGCAACACAGACCAGGCCGTGAAGCTGCTCAAGGAGTCGTTTGCGATCGCCCTCGACCTCGGGCGGGACGCAGACGCCGGTCGCGCCGTCTCGTCGCTCGCGCAGATCCACCTGCGCATCGGCAGTGTCGAGCTGGCCGAGGAGCAGGCGCGCCAGGCGCTCGAGCTTCTCGACGGGCGTGTGGATTACGTCGACGAGATCGGGAGCGCCCAGCTCGTGCTCGGGCGCGCCCTCCTCGAGCAGGGTCGGCTCGACGAGGCCGAGACGGCCTTCGCCGACGCGGAGGCGAGCTTCGGCGAGCTCGGGTCGGGCAGTCATCGCGCGGCCGCATGGATTGCTCGCGGCGACCTGGCAGCTCGGCGGGGGGACCACGAACGGGCGGCCGAGCTGTACCGGACGGCCGCCGAAGCCCTTCAGGACGTCCGCTTCTAACACAGGAAAGGGGGTGACGACTTGCCGAAGGCACGGACCATGTACCTACTGCTCATCGCATCGCTCCTCGCGTACATGCTCGCTTGTGTCCACCTTGGGATCGGTGTTGACGGGATGAGCGACGGCGGCGGCCTCCACCACTTCCGCTAGGCCTGGGAGCGACAAGCGCGATCCGCGCCTGCGTTTCCCAGGTCGCCAACGGTGGCATGAGGGCGTCGTGGGCGCACGTCTCGAGCGAGCTCGGCGCGCGCTGACCGTCGGGCGGGTCGCACACCACAGCGGGCTGCAGCGCAGCTTGGCCGAGATCGGCGTGGTCGGGCAGCGCGAAGCGACGCGCGAGGGCGCGGTGGCGTTCCGTTGCGGCCTCGAGGAGCTCGGGACGACGTTCATCAAGCTCGGGCAGCTCCTCTCCTCGCGTCCGGACCTCCTGCCGGACGTCTACATCGAAGAGCTCGGCCGTCTCGTCGACAACGTCCCCGCCGTTCCTTTCGTGGAGATCGAGGCCGTGCTCCGGGAGGACTTCGGCAAGGACGCCTTCGTAAGCCTCGACCCGGAGCCGCTCGCGACCGCCTCCATCGCGCAGACGCACCGCGGACTTCTCGCGACAGGACAGGAGGTCGTTGCCAAGGTGCGGCGTCCCGGCGTCGTCGAGCAGGTCGACATCGACCTCGCGGTTCTGCGCTCGACGGTCCGCCTCCTGGCTCGCCGCTCCGAGGCCGCGCGGCGAGTCCAGCTCGAAGAGCTCGCGGACGAGCTCGAGCTCCATCTTCGCGGGGAACTCGACTTCATCGAGGAGGCGCACAACACAGAGCTCGTGGCCGGACTGGTGGAGCCCTTCGACGGGCTCGTCGTTCCGCGCGTGATCCGGCCGTACGTGACGGAGCGTGCCTTGGTCCTGGAGTTGATCGCGGGCCGGAAGGTCCAGGCCGGGCACGGGCTCGAGCCGGAACGAGCGGCCCTCCTCGCGCGCGAGTTCTTCCGCGCCTACGTGTTCCAGGTCGTGGTCGAGGGCGTCTACCACGCCGACCCCCACCAGGGAAACGTGCTGCTGACCGAGGACGGGCGCCTGGCGCTCCTCGACTTCGGGCTGCTCGGGCGGCTGGACGAGGACACGCGTACCGGTCTCGCGCTCCTCCTGCTCGCGCTCGCCCAGAACCGGGCCGACGACGTCGCCGATCTCGTCGTCTCGCTCTCGCTCACGTCGACGCGCTCCGACCAGGCAGGCTTCGTGCAGGACGTGCGGCGGAAGCTCCCCCGCTTCCACCACCGCCCGCTCGCGTCGATCGAGGCGGGGCAGGCTCTTGCCGACCTGCAGCGGGCGGCGATCCGGCGCGACATCCGGCTGCCACCGTCGTTCGCACTCGTCGGCAAGACGCTCGCGCAGGCCGACTCGATCGCCCGGCTCCTGGACCCGGAGCTCGATCCCGTCGCGCTGATCGAGGAGCAGTCGCTCGACGTGATGACGCGTGAGGTGGAGCGCCGGCTCGAGCCGAACAAGCTCGCTGCGTATGCCTTCACCCAGCTGGCGCCGCTGGCTCGGTTGCCGGGGCGCGTCGGTCATGTCGTCTCCGAGCTCGAGCGGGGCACACTGAGGATCGGTATTCACCCCACCGGGCTGGAGGAGCTGGAGCACAACCTCCGCTCGATCGCGAACAGGGTGGGCGCGGCGATGATCATCGGCGCACTGTTGCTCTCGTCGTCGCTGCTCGTGCGCGCGAAGGACGTCGAGTGGCTCGGCGTCGCGGGCTTCTCCCTCGCCGGCGTCCTCGGTCTCTACATGATCTGGAAGATCATCCGCACACCCGGCGAGCTCTGACCGCCCAAACCCGGTCCCGGTGCAAGGCGGCAAACCCTTTTTGCCGAGCCGCACTTCGTCGCTCTGAGCGCGGAAACGGGGTCAGACCCCGGGCCGTGTCCCGAGTGGACATGGGGCGGCGGCTGGGCTTTAGCTCACGTCGCCGTTGCGCGAGCCCATTCGCTCGATGATCACCTGCGGGATCCGCGCATTGGAGCTCAGGCGAAGGCACATGCGCACGACCTCGGCGCAGTCCTCCGGTCGGATCATCTCGTCCGGCTCGATCCCGGACCATTGCGCCATCGGCGTGTCGACGAATCCGGGGCAGAGCGCGATCGCGCGCACTCCGTCCGCGTCGAGCTCCTCGTTGAGCGATCGCGTGAGCGCGATCACCGCCGCCTTCGTGGCGCCGTAGGCGGCGAGCCCAGGTGTGGGAAGGGTGCCGGCGATCGAGGCGAGGTTCACGATCCAGCCTCGCGACTCGCGCAGGAGCGGGATCGCGGCCTGGGTGACGAGGAAGAGGCCGCGCAGGTTGACCGCGAGCTGGAGGTCGTGCTGCTTCGCCGACAGATCCTCGATCCGCCCGCCGATCCCCACCCCGGCCGAGTTCACGAGCACGTCGAGCCGCCCGAAGCGCTCGCCGTGCTCGGCGACGATTCGCTCGCAGTCCTCCGCCTCCGCGACGTTGGCCGCGACCGCCGCCGCGCCGAGCTCGGCGGCTGCCGCCTCGATGCGCTCGGGCCGGCGCGAGACGAGCGTCAGGTCGAACCCTTCGTCGCGCAGCATCCGCGCGATGGCGAGCCCGATTCCCGACGAGCCGCCGGTGACGAGTGCAGCCCGCGCCATTGCGCCTACAGTAAACGGCGTGGAAGCGGCAGGCCTCACGAGCCTCACGGCCGGCGGCGGCTGCGCGGCAAAGTATTCGGCCGCGAGGCTTGAGGAGCTGCTGAAGGGCTTCGTCCCCGTTGAGGCGGAGGACCTCCTCGTCGGCCTCGATCCGGCGGACGACGCCGCCGTCTACCGGCTCGACGGCGAGCGCGCGCTCGTCTTCACGGTCGACTTCTTCCCGCCGCTCGTCGACGATCCCGCCCTTTTCGGCCGGATCGCGGCGACGAACGCGCTCAACGACGTCTTCGCGATGGGAGGAACGCCGCTCCTCGCGCTCTCGATCGCAGCCTTCCCGGAGGAGCTCGCGACCGAGCTCGTGGCCGCGGTCTTCTCGGGAGCGGATCAACAGGTACGCGCGGCCGGGGCGATCCTCGCCGGCGGTCACACGATCCGCGACACGGAGCCGAAGTACGGACTGGCGGTCGTCGGCACCGTGCATCCCGACGGTGTGTGGATCAAGAGCGGCGCGCGGCCCGGCGATGCCGTCTTCCTGACGAAGCCGCTCGGCACGGGCCTGGTCCTCGCGAGCAAGGGCGACCTCGCCGAGGCGGCCCGCTGGATGACGACCCTCAACGACCGCGCGGCGCAGGCCCTGCGGCCGTTCTCGCCCCACGCCGTCACCGACGTCACCGGCTTCGGCCTGCTCGGCCACGCACACGAGACCGCAGAGCGGAGCGGCGTCCGTATCCGGCTCCGGGCGTCCACGCTCCCTGCGCTGGAGGGAGCGCTCGAGGCGTCACGCGAGGGCGTCCGCACCGGCGGCGACCCCCGCAACCGCGACTTCGCCGGGCCACATGTGGACGCCGACGGTGTGCCCGAGGAGCTGCTCGCGCTCGCCTACGACGCGCAGACGGCGGGGGGGCTGCTCGTGACCCTGCCGGCCGAGCAGGCCCTTTCGCTCGAGGCGGAGTTCGCGCGGGCCGGTCTCTTCCTCGCCCGGGTCGGCGCGGTGGAGGAGGGCACGGGCGTCGTGCTCGAGCCGTAGAGCCGGGACGAAGGGCTCTACACTCCGGTTTGTGGATGCGGGGTCGGCATCGGCTGCGCTGCCGCGCCGGCTCGCGCGGACCATCTCTCCGGTGGTCTTCCGGCGAGTGGCGCTCGCAGCGGTCGGCATGCTCGTGCTCATCGTCGCGTCGGGCGCGACTGTCCGTCTGACCGGATCCGGGCTGGGCTGCCCCGAGTGGCCGACCTGCACGACGCAGCACGCGCTCCCGCAGACCTACCACTCGGACATCGAGTTCTCGAACCGCCTCGTCTCGGCGGTCACCATCTTCACCGCTCTCGCTCTCGCCGGTACAGCGTGGCTCACCCGCGGCCTGGGGCGCCGGGGGCGCTGGCTCGCGACGGCCGTCTTCGTGGGGACGCTCGCGCAGGCGCCGCTCGGCGCGATCACGGTCTACTACGACCTCGATCCGTACCTCGTGATCACGCACCTCCTGCTCTCGTTCATGCTCGTCTCGCTCGCGGTGCTGACGCTGCTCGAGGCGTCGCGGCTCGTCCGCGGCGCGGGGGTTGCACTGCCGCGGATCGCGCGGCTGGGCGGGCTCGTCCTCGTCGTCGCCGTGACGGTCCTCGCGGTGAGCGGTACCGCGGCGACCGCCGCCGGACGCTTCCCCGGCAGCTCCGGCACACAGGTCGTGCCGAGGCTCGGCTCGTTCTATCCCGCGGTCTACTGGCACGTGCGCGCAGTAGCCGCGCTCGGGATCGTCTTCCTTGCGCTCGCGGGCTGGGCATGGACGCGGCGCAGCGCGTACCCGTGGCTGCTCCGCGGCTGCGCGGGGCTGCTCGCGATCCTCGCGCTGC
Source organism: uncultured Actinomycetes bacterium (assembly GCA_963748755.1). GTDB lineage: Bacteria > Actinomycetota > Thermoleophilia > Gaiellales > Gaiellaceae > Palsa-739. The sequence goes on along the minus strand of CAVVKA010000001.1, from coordinate 44,155 downwards.
AGATGGCGATCGGCGAGGTGCAATACCGGACGTACGGCGACGTGCCGAGGTGGCTCGTCCTGCTACATGTGGCGACTGCCGCGGCCCTCGTCGGCTGGACGGTGGGGCTCGCCGCGCGTCTCTGGCGTCCCATCCGAGCGGACTAGACTCCGAGAATGTCGGAGCTGATCGTCTCGACGCGGCCGGAGCTGCGGCACCCGGTGCTCATCGCCGCCTTCCGCGGCTGGAACGACGGCGGCCAGGGCGCGACGCTCGGTGGCGGCTACCTCGCAAAGCAATGGGGCGCGGAGGCCTTCGCGGAGATCGACTCGGAGAGCTTCTACGACTTCCAGGCCGTACGCCCGAACGTCTCGCTCGAGGACGGGCTCACGCGCAAGCTCGAGTGGCCCTCGAACACGTTCCTCCACGCGCCGATCCCCGACCTCGAGCGCGACGCGGTGATCCTGCTCGGAGTCGAGCCCAACCTCCGCTGGAAGACGTACTCGGGCCTCGTGCTCGAGCTCGTGCAGGAGCTCGGAGTCGATCTCGTCGTCACGCTTGGATCCCTGCTCGCCGACGTGCCGCACACGCGGCCGGCTCCGGTGAGCGCGGCGGCGAGCGACCCTTCGCTCGTCGAGGAGCTCGGCGTCGAGCCGTCGCGCTACGAAGGCCCGACCGGAATCGTCGGCGTCCTTCTCGACGCCTGCCGCCAGGCGGGGCTTCCGTCGGTGAGCCTGTGGGCGGCCGTGCCCCACTACGTCTCGCTCGCACCGAGCCCGCGCGCCGCGCTCGCGCTTTGCCGCCGGCTCGGCGAGCTCGTCGGCACCGACATCGACGTCGCCGAGCTCGAGCAGGCGGCCGAGGAGTACAGCGAGCAGGTGACCGAGGCGGTTGCATCGGACGCCGAGACCGCCGCGTATGTCGAGGAGCTGGAGCGCCGGGTCGACCTGATGGAGGCGGCCGAGGACCTTCCGTCCGGCGAGAGTCTCGCTGCCGAGCTCACGCGCTTCCTCCGGGAACGAGAAGAGGACGGCGACGAAGGCAGCGAGAGCGCCGGCGGCCCGGCTTCGTAAGCGGCTAGCGCGCTACAGGTAGCTCAGCTCGACGGCTCGGCCTCGGCGGCCGCCGGCTCGGCTTCGGCGGGTGCCTCCGCCGGCTGCTTCCCCGCCGAAGGCGCAGCCTTGGCTCCGCCGCCCTTGCGCCTCCGGCGCCGGCGCCGCCTGCTCCGCCCGGAGCCCTGCTTCGGTGCGGGAAGATTCTCCGCGAGCGCGAGCGCGACCTCTTGGACCGTGCCGAGTTGCTCGCGCGCCTCGTCGATGAGCTTCGTCGCCCGCGGCGTGTAGCCCTCCGCCGACGCGAGGAGCGCAGCGCCGACCGGCAGCGGCAGCTTGAGCGCCGCCTGCACCAGCTTTGCCGCGTTCTCCTCGTGCCGGTGCCCCCGCGAGTTCGCGAGCGCGCCGAGCAGGCGCTTCGCCTCCGGATACTCCGCCGAGGCCCGCCGGTCCTGCACCTTGCGCGTCGCGCGGGCGAGCCGCCACGTCCAGCGGGCGAGGATCTGCTCCGGCGCGTCCGGTTTTTCCTCGCCGATCGCGCGCAGCAGTATGCGAATCCCCGGCAGCCGCTCCTTCTCCCAGGTCGGCGCCTGCGTCACGAGCGTGACGAGGTCGTCGAAATCGGCGCGCTCGACGCGCATCGAGACGCGGTCCTGCAACGCCATCATCCGCAGTCGCCGGTTCGGGTTCTCGGCTGCGGCCGTCGCCAGGAACTGCTCGAGCGCGGCCTTGCTCGCGTTCCGGTCGGTCAGCTTCTGGACGAACGACGCCCGCTCGTCGAAGCGGATCTGACGCCCGGCGATCGTCGCCCAGTAGCGCTGCTCGTCCTCGTCGAGGTACTTGGGGTCGATGCGCTGCCACTCGCGCTGGATGACGGCGATGCGGCGGCGGACGTCGGGCGTGACCGGAACGAGCCACGGCGCCGGCGTGAGGCGGCGGCGGGCGCGGCGCTGCGAGCGGCGGCGAGGTGCCGGGGTGACGCGCGCGCCTTCGCGGTAGAAGTCGGCGTCGAGGAGCGAGTGGAGCGAGACGACGCGCTCGTTGTGGGTCGCGCCCTTGGGGACGAAATCGACGACGATGCCCGCTTCCTTGCGCGGGTGGAGCCGCATGATGCGGCCGATCCGCTGCTGGTAGACGCGTCGCGACGCGGTCGGCGCGAGGTGCATGCAGACCGTGGCGCGCGGCGAGTTCCAGCCCTCCGCCAGCAGCTGCGCGTTGATGAGCACGTTGATCTCGCCGCGCTCGTAGGCCGCGAGCGTCTCGGCGAGCCGCACCGGCGGCGTCCGGCCCGAGACTGCCTCCGCCTTGATCCCGGCCGCGCGGAACTCCTGCGCGAGGTTGTAGGCGTGGTCGACTCCCGCTGCGTAGACGATGCCCGGCGTGTTGTCGAAGCGTTCGCGATAGAGGCTCGCGGCGGCCTGGTTCAGCGCCTTGTGGTCGAGGGTCTTGGCGAGGATCTCCTGGTCGAAGTCGCCGCCGACGATCGGTACGGAGTTGATCGCCGCCACCGGCGGAACGCGCAGGCAGCGGAGCGGCGCGATCAGACCGCGGCGGGCGGCGTCCTGCAGCGGCAGGTCGTCGACCGAGGCGGGGAAGACGTCGGAGACCTGCTTCGCGATCAGCTGCTCCGTCGCCGTCATGCCGATGTAGATGGGCTCGGGGAAGGAGCGGATGGCCGCCGAGGTCTTCTCCCCGAGCGCCGTGTGCGCCTCGTCGCAGATCACGAGCTGATACGCGTCGCGGTCGATCGAGTCGACGTGCCGCGCGAACCAGGCGTACGTCTGGATCGTGAGCGGCGCCTTCTTCGCGCTACGGCTGTCGGCCGTGATCACGTCGGTGAAGCGCTTGCCGTAGCCCTCGGTCGTCAGGTCGCGCGTGAACTGCGAGACGAGCAGGCGCCGGTGGGTGAGGATCAGGACGCCCAGCGTGCGTGCCGCCTCGACGAAGCCCGCTGCGGCGATCGTCTTTCCCGACGCGGTCGGATGGCGGAAGCGGTAGCGGCGGACGGCGCCCGGGTCGTCCTCCTGCGGCTCCTCGGGTAGCTCCGCATCCTCGATCTCGACGACGAGAGTCGAGTCCTCGTCCTCGTCCTCGACCTCCTGCTGCTCGAGCTCCTCCGCTGTCGTCGCTTGCCCGTTGCCGTTGCCATTCGGCTCGTCGTAACGCTGGCTCGCGGCGATCAGCTCCGTGAGCATCCCGGCGAGCGCGTCGACCTGGTGGCGCCGGAGCGCGGTGCCTGCGGCTGTGTGCGGCTCGGGCTCCGCGAGCACGCGCTCGAGGCCGAGCAGCAGCCCGTAGCGGACCTTCCACTTGGAGGACGGCTCCGCGAGGCCGGAGTCCATCTCGGAGACGGCGTCGTCGAGCGCGCGGCGCCTGGCGGTGCCCTCCGCGAGCGCCTCGGCGGGGTCCTCGCCCTCGCGAAGAAACGGCTCGCCCGCCCACGCTTCCGCGCGGAGAGCGGCGGCGACTACCGGGTCTGCCGCCTCCAGTGAGCTGGTCGGCTTCGGGATCGCTTCTTGCATATGCGCAGCACGCTTCGGTGCTGCAAATCCATCGAGAGATGCGCGCTCGGCTCTGATGTGTCCCCTTTGGGCGAGCGGCGCAGACCAAAGCATACCCGCCTCGCCGGGTTCGTCAACGTCGGCGGGTGCTCTACAGGCCCAGGCCGCCGAAGATGGCGAATGGATTGGTCGGCTCGACCTCGTAGACGAGCTCGCCGCCCGGCTCGACGCTGCCGTGGAGGCGGGCCGCCAGGGCGTCCGCATCCTCGCGGCTCGCCGTGCCCACGATGAGGTAGTGGAAGCGCCGCTCGGGCTTGTAGCCCTCGGCCTCGAGTCGCTCGGCGAGCTCTCGGGCCTCCACGCGTGACGGACATTCGACCCGCACCTCCCAGGGCGCGAAGCCGCGGTCGAGCTCTTCCTCCTCCCACGTCTCGCCCGGAGGCTCGTCGTCCCAACGTTCCTCATCCTCGAGCCAGTGCTCGATGTTGCTCGTCTGCGCCTCCAGGCCGAGCGTCCGCAGCTCCGACTCGACCAGCTTCCGTGCGCGCTCGGCCTCGCCGCGAGAGGAGGCGTAGACGAAGACCTCGTCGCCGTCGCGTGAGACGGCAAGCCGCCGGCCCTCGAGCTCGTGGGCGAGCTCGCGAGCCTCGTCATCCAGCTCCACGCCGAGCCGCTCGAGCAGGCGCTCATGCACGTCCTTGACGTGGATTCGTATGCGCCAGTCGTCGGCCATGTCGGTCCGAGCCTAGTCTGCGCGGATGGACTGGCGCGAGCGGTACGAGCACGCCGCGTCGCGGTATGCGGCGGGGGAGACGCGGGTGCTCGACGAGCGGCAGCTCGTGCAGCTCGCGAACTCGGCCTGGGCGGCCGGGCTGTCGCTGCTGATGGCTGGCGACCGCAGGGCGGCGGCGGAGTGGCTGCGGCGCTCGGCCGAGCGGTATCGCGAGAGTTGGGATGCCGGCGCGGCCGGCGACTCGTGGGGGAGGCCGATCGGCGCCTTGAAAGCGCTGCTCATCGCGGGCGAGGACGCGGGAGAGGTGGCACGCTGGACGCTCGAGACATGTCTAGGTGTCAGACACCTGGACATGTCCCTATCGCCGATCGGTCGCTATGCAGGGACGCTCGCCCTGCTCGTCCTCGAGCGCGACGCGGAGGCGGCCGCTCTGGCGGCGAGCCTCGGCGAGGACTTCCCGCGCGACGTCGCGGACGCGCTTCGTGCGCTCGCTGCCCACGACGCGCAGGGCTATCGCGCGGCCGTCGCCTCCGTGCGGCGCTCGTTCGAGGCGCGCGACGACTTCCTCGAAGACCTGCCGGTTTCGGACACCGCGCTCGCCCTCGACGCGCTCGCGGCCCTGCGCGCCCTCGGCTAGAGCTTCGCCGCCGCGGCGCGGTCGAGTATCGCGCGCGTCGTCCCTTCGGCGGCACGGGCGAGGCTCCCGGGCGTCGCGTGGGACGGTGGCCCGGCGAACGCCCGCGCTGCGGCCTCGGCCTTGTCCCGCCCGGTGACGAGAAAGAGGAGCTCACGCGTCGCGCAGAGGCGCGGCAGTGTCATCGAGATCCGGTCGACGAACGGCTCGTGGCCCGCTTCGGTGCCGACGACGTCGCGCCCGGTGACGTCGAGCGTGGGGAAGCCGGGGAAGAGCGACGCAATGTGTCCGTCCGGCCCGAGGCCGAGCAGGACGAGGTCGAACGTGCCCACGTCTGCCAGCTCGTGCTCGTATTCGGCCGTGCCCTCGTCGCGGCCGAGCTCGCCCCGTATCCGGTGCACCGCGGCCGGCTCGCCTTCGAGCCGGTCGAGGAGCGCCGCCTTCGCCATCCCGTAGTTCGAGCGCTCGTCGTCGGGCGGGACGCAGCGCTCGTCTCCCCACCAGAGCTCGACCCGGCTCCAGTCGGGCTCGAGCCCCGCGGCCAGCTCGTAGGCGCGGCGCGGCGTCGAGCCGCCGGTGAGGACGATGCTCCCGCCGGCACGCGCCTGCTCGGCGAGGCGCTCGGCGACGAGGCCGGCCGCCGCCTCCTCGTCCTCGACGACCACGATGTCGACCGAGCTCATCCGCCTTCGGCGAGCTCGCGCGCGCGATCCATCGCGGCCTGGATCGCATTGAGGAACGCCGCGCGCACGCCGGCCTGCTCGAGCTCGCGGATCGCGGCGATCGTCGTGCCGCCCGGGGAGGTGACGGATTCCCGCAGCTCGACGGGGTGCATGCCCTGGTCGCGGAGCTGCTTCGCCGTCCCGAACATCGTCTGCACGACGAGCGTCGTCGACACCTCGCGTGAGAGGCCCAGCAGGATCCCTGCCTCGATCATCGCCTCGGCAAGGAGCGCGAAGTAGGCGGGGCCGGAGCCGGAGACGGCCGTGATCGCGTCCATCCACGTCTCGGGAACCCGAACGACACGGCCGAGGTGCCCCAGCAGCTCGTCGGCGAGCGCGAGCTGCTCGTCGCCGGCGTGCGCGCCCGCGCAGATGCCGGCCATGCCCTCGTGCACCGTGGCGGGCGCGTTCGGCATCGCGCGCACGACAGGGACGCCCTCGGCGATCCGCTCCTCGATGTGCGCCGTGGTGATGGCGGCGGCGACCGAGACGAGGGTCTGCTCCCCTGTGAGGTGGGTGCCGATCGTGGCGAGGAGGACGTCGATGTCCTGCGGCTTGACCGCGACGACGACGAGGCCCGCGCCACTCACGGCCGCGACGTTGTCCGCGGTCGCCTCGACGCCGTACCGCTCGCGCAGCTCCGCCACACGCTCCTCGCCGCGATTGGTGACGACGATCTCCGACGGCTCCCGCCAGCCCGAGCTGAGCAGGCCGGAGAGGAGGGCCTCCCCGATTCTCCCGCCGCCGAGGATGGCCACCTTGCGCTCGCTCATGCCGGAAGCCTAAGCGGCCCGCGCTGCCGGCAGCGGGATCAGGCCGCGGCCGAAGCCGGCGAGGAGATAGACGCTTGCGAGCCCGGCCCACTCGCCGTACGGCTCAAGCAGCTCGGCCGTCTCCCAAGCCTCCACCGGCCGGCCGCGCAGCGCGCGCAGGAGCTTGACGAGGCCGAGGTCGCCGACGAGCCCGTGCTCGAAGCGGCCGAGCCCCTCGAGGCAGACGACGCCCGCCGACCACGGGCCGAGCCCGCGCTCGCGCTCGATCCGGCGCACGACAGCGTCGGTGGGCAGGCCGCGGAGCCGCTCGAGCTCGAGGCTGCGGCAGAGGCGGACGACCGCCGCCCCGCGCCGCTCGTGGAGCCCGAGCCGGCGCAGCTCGAAAGGCGCGGCCGCGGCGAGCGCGGTAGTCGACGGCGGGTCGCAGAGGCCGGTAACAGGTACCGTCACGGAAGGGTGACGGGGCTGTAACGCGCGGATCACGCGCCGCTCGAGCGTGCGTCCCGTCTTCCAGTCGACGAGCTGGCCGCAGACCGCCCGCAGCAGTGACTGCGCGACGGTCGCCGTGCGTACCGGCCGCAACCCTCGGAGGTGCTTGGCCGCGCGACGGAGCAACGGATCGTCCACGACTCGCCGAAGGAACTCGGAGTGGTCGTCGTCGAGGGCGAGCGCCCAACGGAGCTTCTCGGCGGCCTCCACCGACTCGGAGCGGATCGTCACGACTCCGTCGCGAGACTGCCACGCTCGGGCCACGGCCCCGCAGCAGCGAGCCGTGACGAGCCCGTCCTGGACCCGCCGCGTCGCGTCGCCGGCCAGCCGTGCGGAGAGCTCGAGCGAGTACGGGCCTCGCGGCCGGACGGCGAATTCGACCATGACCGCGAGCCTACTGCCTCTCCTGGGCACGGCCGCAAGAGCGTCTTGCGGCTGCCCGCGGCCGGCCCTACCTTCGACGGGATGGCGCGCCCGCTCACTCCGGCCGACTTCCTGATCGCGCTGGCGCTCGTCGCGGTCGTCGTCGTCCTCTTCACGCACGGGCACGGCCATCGTGCCGACGCGATCCTCGCCGACCCGGTGCGAACGCCCGGCGTCCTCAACCCGAACGTGACGCAGGCGAACATCCGCTCCACGATCTGCCGTCACGGCTGGACGGCGACCATCCGCCCACCGGTCTCGTACACGAACCCGCTCAAGGTGAAGCAGATGAAGCAGTACGGCGAGACGGGCTCACCCTCCGATTACCAGGAGGATCATCTGATCAGCCTCGAGATGGGCGGCAATCCGACTGATCCGCGCAACCTTTGGCCGGAGCCGTATCCCCGCGCCGCGGAGATGGACAAGATCGAGAACGAGCTCAACTCCGAGATCTGCGACGGGAAGCTGACTCTCGCCCAGGCGCAGCAGCGCGAGGACACGATCAAGCACACGCAGGGTTAGATTGACCGCATGGAGATCGCGCCCGACGCCCGCATGGGCATGGTCGAGCTGAGTGTCTCCGATCTCGACCGCTCGCTCGCGTACTGGCAGGATGCCATCGGCCTGCGAGTCCTCTCTCGGGAGAACCGCACCGCAGAGCTCGGAACCGAGACGCCGCTCCTTCGCTTCGTCGAGGAGCCGGGCGCCCGTCCTGCCGACGGCTTCACCGGGCTCTTCCACGTCGCGCTGCTCGTGCCCGATCGCCCGAGCCTCGGCCGCTTCCTCTCCCACACAGTGCGCGAGCGGATCCCGCTCACGGGCCTCTCCGACCACGCCGTCAGCGAGGCGATCTACCTGCGCGATCCCGACCACCACGGGATCGAGGTGTACGCCGACCGCCCCCGGGAGCAGTGGGAGGGCCGCGTCGGGCGGCTGATGACGACGCTGCCGCTCGACGCGGGCTCGCTGCTCGCCGAAGCCGACGACGGCCGTTTCGTGGGCCTTCCCGACGGGACGACGGTGGGGCACGTCCACCTTCGTGTCCGGGACGTCGACGAGACCATCGGCTTCTACCGGGACATGCTCGGGATGGGCTTGACCGCGCAGCTCGGCGACCAGGCGGCCTTCCTCAGTGCCGGCGGCTACCACCACCACGTCGGCGGCAACACGTGGGAGACGCGAGGCGCGGAGCCCGCGCCGGAGGGGACCGCGCGGCTGCTGCGCTTTACGATCGTGCTTCCCGACGAGGCCGAGGTCGAGCGCGTGGCCCAGCGAATCGAGGGTTCCGAGGTCCGCGACCCGTCCGGGAATACGCTCGTGCTCGCGGCTGCGGCCTAGGCGCTCGCCGTCTTCGGCAGCCAGCTGAAGCGCCAGAGCGCGAACACGAGCCCGATCGCCCCCCAGAGCGCGAGTACGCCGACGTCGCTCCAGACGATCCCGATTCCGGTTGTCCCCGGGGCGAACGCGTGGTGCAGCCCGTCCGAGAGATGCTGCACTGGGAAGACCTGTGCGACGTGGCTCAGCCAGTTCGGCAGGTTGACCGCCGGGATGAAGACGCCGGAGATGAAATAGAGCGGCAGCATCACGGCCTGCACCATCGGCTGCGCGGCGTCCTCGTTCTCGATCACCGTCGAGAACGCATAGGCGAGGATGCAGAACGAGATCGACCCGACGACCGCCGTGATCGCGAGCCCGGGAATCGTGTGTGTCGGGATCCGGACGCCGTAGGCGAAGCGGCCGACGAGCAAGAGCACGACGACCGACACGAGCGAGACGCCGACGGCCGTCAGCGTGCGGCCGGCGATCAGCGTCCAGGCCGGGACGGGAGTCGCGCGCCGCCGCTTCAGGATGCCCTCCTCGCGGAGCACGGTGATCGAGATCACGAGGTTGACGAACGAGGCGGCGACGATGGCCAGTGCCGAGATACCGGGCACGTAGTAGACCTTCGCCGGCAAGTGCAACACGCCGACCTTGTCGTTCCCGAAGACGGCGACGAAGATGACGAGGAAGAGCAGCGGCAGGACGAGCGTGAAGAAGCGGCCCTGCCGGTTGCGAAGGAAACCACGTAGGTCGAAATTCGCCTGGTGCAGGACGAGTGCGAGAGGGCCGCGGGCTGCCGCTGTCCGCCGGGCATTCCCAGGTTGCGCTGACATTCGCTCGCGCCGCCGTCGCATGAACCAACGGATGAGGAGGATCACGTCTCGCTCCTCGTCAGCTCGAGGTAGACGTCCTCGAGCGTCGGCCGCCGCACGTCGAGGTCCGGGAGGTCGATCCCCCGGGCGTGCGCCCACTCGGCGAGCGCGCCGACGTGTGCGAGCGGCGTCTGGGATGTCAGCGTCACGCGACCGTCCTCGCCGGCGAGCAACGCCCGCAGCTCGGGCGGCAGGTCGTCGGCGCCGGTCCCTTCCGGCAGTGTGAAGCGGATCGTCGCCGCCATCCGGTTGCGGCCCCCGAGCGTCCCCGGCGTCCCCTCGGCGACGATGTGCCCGCCCGAGATCACGGCGATGCGGTCCGCGAGCTGCTCGGCCTCGTCCATGTAGTGCGTCGTGAGGAAGACGGTCTTGCCGAGCTCGCGCAGGCCGCGGATCACGCTCCAGGCCGTGCGTCGCGCCGATGGGTCGAATCCCGTCGTGGGCTCGTCGAGGAAGACGAGCTCCGGATCGCCGATCAGCGCGAGCGCGACGTCGAGTCGTCTCCGCTGACCGCCCGAAAGCTGCGGCGCGAGCGTCTCGGCCTTCTCGTCGAGCCCGACGAGCGCGATCGTCTCGTCGATGTCGCGCGGCTCGAAGTAGTAGCCGGAGTAGAGCTGCAGGCTCTCGCGCACGGTGAGGCCCGGCTCCGGGTTCGACTCCTGCAGCACGGCGCCGACGCGGTTGCGCCAGGCAGCGTCGCTTCGCGCGGGGTCGGCGCCGAGCACGCTCACCTCGCCGGCCGTGCGAGTGCGGAAGCCCTCGAGGATCTCGACGGTCGTCGTCTTGCCGGCGCCGTTCGGTCCAAGGAAGGCGAAGATCTCGCCGCGGTGCACCTCTAGGTCGATGCCGGCGACCGCGTCGACCTGGCCGTAGCGCTTGCGCAGCCCGCGGACGGAGACGACCGGCTCCACGGCGCCGAGTGTACGCCGACGCACCCGAAGCGCCGAGGAGTGCGCTATACCTGACGTGAGGGAATGAGCAGCAAGCCGGTCGAGCAGCTCTCACAGGTCATCGTGCGCTTCGCAGGCGACTCGGGCGACGGCATGCAGCTCACCGGGTCGCAGTTCACCTCCGAGGCGGCGCTGCTCGGCAACGACATCTCGACCCTGCCGGACTTCCCGGCCGAGATCCGCGCGCCCGCCGGATCGCTCCCCGGCGTCTCCGGCTTCCAGCTCCATTTCGCCGACCACGACATCCTGACGCCGGGCGACGCGCCGAACGTCCTCGTTGCGATGAACCCGGCGGCGCTGAAGACGAACATCGCCGACCTGCCGCGAGGCGGGACCCTGATCGTCGATGCCGACGCGTTCACCGAGCGGAACCTCCAGAAGGCCGGCTACGCGCAGAACCCGCTCGAGGACGGCTCGCTCGACGAGTACCAGGTACACGGCGTGCCCCTGACGTCGCTCACCGTCGGGGCGCTGAAGGAGGTCGAAGGAGTGACGCCGCGCGAGGCCGAGCGCTCGAAGAACATGTTCGCGCTCGGGCTCATGTCGTGGCTGTACGGGCGCTCGATCAAGCCGACGATCGAGTTCCTCGAGGAGAAGTTCGGCGCGAAGCGGCCGGAGATCGCTGCGGCCAACATCAAGGCGCTCCGCGCCGGCTACGCGTTCGGCGAGACGACGGAGTCGTTCGCCGTCACCTACGAGGTCAAGCCGGCGAAGCTCGCGCCGGGGACGTACCGCAACATCACCGGCAACCAGGCGCTTTCGCTCGGGCTCGTCGCCGCGTCGCGCCTCTCCGGGCTGCCGCTCTTCCTCGGCGCCTATCCGATCACGCCGGCGAGCGCGATCCTCGAGGAGCTCGCGGGCTACAAGCACTTCGGCGTCCGCACGTTCCAGGCGGAGGACGAGATCGCAGCGGCCGGCGCCGCGGTCGGCGCGGCGTTCGGCGGGGCGCTCGGCGTCACGACCTCGGCCGGGCCGGGAATCGTCCTCAAGGCCGAGACCGTGGGCCTCGCGATCATGCTCGAGCTCCCGCTCCTGATCTGCGACATCCAGCGCGCCGGCCCGTCGACCGGGATGCCGACCAAGCCGGAGCAGGGCGACCTGCTCATGGTCATGTACGGACGGAACAGCGAGTCGCCGGTGCCGGTCGTCGCGGCCGGCTCGCCGTCCGACTGTTTCCACGCGGCGATCGAGGCGGCGCGGATCGCGCTCAAGTACCGCACGCCGGTGTATCTGCTGTCGGACGCGTACCTCGCGAACGGCTCCGAGCCGTGGCTGCTGCCCGACCTCGACACGCTGCCCGATCTGACGACGACCTTCGCCACCGAGCCGAACGCCGGCGACGAGTTCCTGCCGTACCTGCGCGACGAGCAGACGCTCGCGCGGCCGTGGGCGCTGCCCGGCACGAAGGGGCTCGAGCACCGGATCGGAGGGCTCGAGAAGGCGGATCGCACCGGGAACATCTCCTACGACCCCGAAAATCACGACCTGATGACCCGGCTGCGCGCGCAGAAGGTCGCGGGAATCGCGTCCGACATCCCGGAGCTCGAGGTCGACGACCCGAGCGGTGAGGCAAAGCTGCTCGTGCTCAGCTGGGGCGGCACGTACGGCCCGGTCGCGGCGGCCGCGCGGCGCGTGCGCGCGAACGGCAAGCACGTCGCGCACGCTCACCTCCGCTACCTCAATCCCTTCCCGCGCAACACGGGCGACGTACTGCGCCGCTACGACAAGGTGCTGGTCCCGGAGATGAACCTCGGCCAGCTGCTGCAGCTCGTGCGGTCGCAGTTCCTCGTCGACGCGATCGGCTACAACCGGGTGCGCGGCTTCCCGCTGCGCGCGGCGGAGGTCGCGGACGCGGCCGAGGCCCTGCTGGAGGCGGCATGACCGAGAAGAACGGGAACGGCGCGCTGACCGCGAAGGACTTCCGCACCGACCAGGAGGTGCGCTGGTGCCCGGGCTGCGGCGACTACGCGATCCTCGCCGCGATGCAGTCCTTCATGCCGGAGCTCGGGATCGAGCGGGAGAACACCGTCTTCATCAGCGGCATCGGCTGCGCGGCGCGGTTCCCGTACTACATGAACACGTACGGGATGCACTCGATCCACGGCCGCGCGCCGGCGATCGCGACCGGCCTCGCGACGACGCGGGCCGACCTCTCGGTCTGGGTCGTAACGGGCGACGGAGACGCGCTCTCGATCGGTGGCAACCACCTGATCCACGCGCTGCGGCGCAACGTCAACTTCAAGATCCTCCTCTTCAACAACCGGATCTACGGGCTGACGAAGGGGCAGTACTCGCCGACGAGCGAGCTGGGGAAGGTGACGAAGTCGACACCGATGGGCTCGCTCGACTGGCCCTTCAACCCGATCTCGCTGGCGATAGGCGCTGAGGCGACGTTCGTCGCGCGCGCGATCGACACCGACAAAAAGGGGATGACCGAGGTGCTGCGCGCCGCGGCCGAGCATCGCGGCAGCGCGTTCGTCGAGATCTTCCAGAACTGCCCGATCTTCAACGACGACGCCTTCGACGAGGTGCGCGACGACAAGGAGGGCGTGAACCGGATCGTCCTCCGCCACGGCGAGCCGATCACGTGGGGCAAGGAAGGCGAGAAGGCGCTGCGCCAACGGTCCGACGGCTCGATCGAGGCGTGCGCCTCGGACGACGCAGGTGTGCTCGTGCACGACACGGCGCACGAGTTCCCGTCGGTCGCGTTCGCCCTGTCGCGCGTGACGCAGGCGACGCACGGCGGAACGCCGGTCGGGATCTTCCGCAACGTCGAGCGCCCGGTCTACGACGACCTGATGGCCGAGCAGCTGCGCGTCGCCGAGGAGAAGAAGGGCAAGGGCGACCTCGCGGAGCTGCTGCACTCCGGCGAGACGTGGGTCGTCAAGTAGCTCGCGAAGGCAGCAAGTGAATTTTCTTCGCTCGTTCTTCGGATCTTGGTGCGCAACGTGATGTTCCTCGGAGGCGGGCGTGGCCCTACTCCTGAAGAACTGAACGAGCGCGACGACGTCCGGCACTAGGGCGGCTGACGTCGCTACTCCCAACCGACCTCATCGCCGGTCTTGAGCTTGCGCCAGAAGGTGATCTCCGGCTCGGCCGTCGCGACCTGAGCCATCAGCGGGCCGATGTGCTCCTGCTCCGACTCGAAGAACTGCTGGAAGCTCGCCGCGTCCGGCCACTCGTCGACCACCATGATCTGGCCGTCGCTTCCGTAGAACCGATGCGCTATTACGCCCTGCGCCTGGGCGCGCTCGGAGATGCCGCGGAGGACATCCGCCTTCTCCGCCGCGAGCTGCTCGAGCTTGTCCGGATCCCCGGCCACGCGCAACGTCATGATCACTGACACCCGATCCTCCTTCGGAAGTGGACGGCGTATCTTCGCTCGCGCCGCGGGATCGGATCAAGCGTGCTGCGGCTGGTCGGCGCCGCGGCTCGTCGTGAGGCGTGGCGTCCAGCCGAGCGCGAGCGCGGTCACGACTACGGCGACCAGGCCGATCAGCCCCGCCACGACGAAGGAGAGCTCGGTGCCGCCGACGTCGCAGAGCCAGCCGGTCATGATCCCGGCGATCGCTCCCGTGCCGTTGAAGGCATAGAAGTAGAGCCCGATCACGCGGCCGCGCAGGTGGTCGGGCGCGGCGAGCTGCATGATCGCGTTCGAGTTCGCCGACCACGCGGTGAAGCCCGCGCCGACGAAGAAGAGCAGGACGCCGGCCAGGAGCGCCGAGTCGACCGGCGCAAGCAGGAGCTCGGCGCCTGAGAAGAGGAGCCCCCCGACGAGTAGCGCCTTCATCGACGCGCGCCCGAGCGAGGCGGCGGCCAGCGCGCCCACGAGCGCGCCAACGCCGAACGCGGCAGACAGCAGCCCGTACACGTAGCTGTGCCCGTGCAGCGTGACCTTCGCGAGCACCGGCAGCGTGACGTTGAAGTTGAAGCAGAACGTGCTGATCACGAAGACGAGCGAGAGGATGACGAGCATCCGCGGCTGCCTGCGGATCCACGCCAGGCCCTCGCGCGTACCGGCGAGAATCCTCGGCCGCTCGAACTCCTGGAGCGGGAAGAACTCCGAGACGCGCATCAAGAGCAGGCAGATCAGCACCGCGAGGTAGCTGATCGCGTTGGTGAGGAAGCAGATCCCGGCGCCGGCGACGAGCACGACTCCTGCGATCGCAGGTCCGAAGATCCGCGAAGCGTTGAAGAGCGTCGAGTTGAGCGCGATTGCGTTCGGGAGGTCGTCGCGGCCGACCATCCGGTACGTGAGCTGCTGGCGCGACGGCACGTCGAGCACGAGCACCGTCCCGTTGATGAAGGCGATCGTGTAGAGCATCCAGGGCTGCGCGAAGCCTCCGAGCGCGATCCAGGCGAGTGCCGAAGCCGAGATCAGCTGCGCCGTCTGCGTGCCGATCACGGTGCGGCGCGCGTCGAGCCGGTCGGCGAGGACGCCTGCGAACAGGCCGAAGGCCATGTACGGCGCGAACTGCGCGAACGCCATCACGCCGACGTCGAAAGGCGAGTGCGTGAGCTGCAGGACGTACCAGCCGAGCGCGATCCGCTGCATCCACGAACCGGTCTGGGAGACGATCTGGCCGCCGAAGAAGAGCCGGTAGTTGCGGTAGCGGAGGCTGTGGAACGTGCGGCGGGCGGCCTTCGTCATCCGCGGCCCTCCTCGAGCTCGAGCAGCCGGGCGAGCGGCTCGGCTGCGGCGCCGACTGCTGCAAGCTCGGCCGCCGACAGGGCGCTCAACCGGGTCGCGAGCCAGGCGGTGCGGCGGGAGCGGACACGGCGAAGCGTGCGCTGGCCCTCGTCCGTCAGCGTCAGGCCTACACGCCGCCGGTCGGCTTCGCTCTGCGTGCGGGCGACGAGGCCGTCGCGCTCGAGCCGCGTCACGCGCTTCGACATCGCGGCGGTCGAGACGCGCTCCTCCGCGGCCAGCTCGCCGACGGTAACGCCCGGTGCGTACTTGATCGCGACGAGCAGGGCGACCTGCTGCGGCGAGACGCCCGCGATCTTCTCCCGGCGCAGCTCACCGCCCAGGCGAAGCAACGTGGGGCGGAGGTGGTCGGCCACCGCCATCGCATCGAGCTGCTCCTTCGTCGCCTGGGTCATTCGCTAACCAGGTTAGCAAATACTGCTAACCAGGTTACGATTTCCTTACAGGATCTTCGAGAGGAAGAGCTTCGTCCGGTGGTGCTCGGGCTCGACGAAGAAGTGCTCGGGCGTGCCCTCCTCGATGATCGAGCCGTCGTCCATCATCACGACGCGGTCGGCGGCCTCCCGCGCGAATCCCATCTCGTGGGTGACGACGATCATCGTCATGCCCTCGTGCGCGAGCTCACCCATGACGAAGAGCACGTCGCCGATCGCCTCCGGGTCGAGCGCGCTCGTCGCCTCGTCGAACAGGATCAGCGCCGGCTCCATCGCGAGCGCCCGCGCGATCGCAACGCGCTGCTGCTGTCCGCCGGAGAGCTTGCCGGGGTACGTGTCGACCTTGTCCGCGAGCCCGACGCGCGAGAGCAGCGCCCTGGCCTTGTCGACCGCGTGCTCCTCGTCCATGCCGAGCACGTGGATCGGGCCCTCGGTCACGTTCTGGAGCGCCGTCTTGTGCGGGAAGAGGTTGAAGCGCTGGAAGACCATCCCGATCTGCGTCCGCTGGCGCGCGATGTTGCGCTCGCTGTCCTCCGCGAGCCGGTCTCCGCGCTGGCGGTAGCCGATCAGGTGGCCGTTCACCTCGATCCGGCCCGAGTCGATCTTCTCGAGGTGGTTGATGCAGCGGAGGAACGTCGTCTTTCCCGACCCCGACGGGCCGATGATGCAGACGGTTTCGCCTCTCGTCACCTCGAGCGAGATGCCCTTCAGCACCTCGAGCCGGCCGAACCGCTTGTGGACGTCCTCCGCCTGCATGACAACCTCGCTGCTCATCCGCCGCCGCCTCGGGCCCAGGACGTGATCGGGTTCCACGCGGCCTGCAGCCGCTCGCGGTAGCTCAGCTCGTCGCCGCGCTCGCTCACGGCGAGGCGCCGCTCGAGCCACGCCTGGATCACCGTCCAAACGCTCGTCAGCACGAGGTACCAGACCGCCACGGCGAGGAAGTAGTCTGCGATGAACGTGGCCGAATAGCCCTGCTCGGCGTCGGCGAACAACTCGTAGACGCCGATCGTGTACGCGAGCGACGTCGTCTTCATCATGTTGTTGAACTCGTTGCCGAGCGGCGGCACGATCACGCGCGCCGCCTGGGGCAGGATGATCCGGCGCATCGCCAGGCCGTAGGTCATGCCGACGGACTTCGCCGCCTCCATCTGGCCCCTGTCGATCGAGTCGATGCCGGCGCGGACGATCTCCCGCATGTACGCGCCCTCGTTGATGCTGAGGGCGACGGTGGCCGCGAGTGCCGCGTCGGTGACGGTCCAGAAGCCGAAGTGGATCGTCGGCCAGCTGAACGCGAAGTAGACGTAGAAGATCTGGACGAGCACGGGCGTGCCGCGGAAGATCCAGACGTAGACCGCCGAGATCCAGCGCAGCGGAGCGAACCGCGACATGCGCGCGAGCGCGGCGAGCAGCCCCAGGAGGACCCCGAAGAACTGGGCGACGATCGAGATCCAGACGGTCGCCCAGAGCGCGCGGGCGAAGACGTTGTTCGGATGGAAGACCCGCAGCCAGATGACGTGCCAGTCGATCGCGACGAGCGCGTTCATCCGGCCGCGGGCTCTCTTACTGGGTCTGCAGCGCGAACTGGCTGGCGTCCCACTTCTTGAGGATCGTCTTCATCTTTCCGGACAGGTACAGCGCCTGGATCGCGTTCGCCATCTGCAGCCCGAGCGGATCGCCCTTGCGCGTCGCGATGCCCTCGGGAGCCGTCTCCTGCTGCGTGCCGGCGGTCTCGAACTTCCCGTGCGTCGTCCGGATGTAGTACAGGACGGGCGGAGCGTCGGCGAAGTAGGCCTCAACCTTGCCGGCCTGGATCGCCGCCGCGGCGCTCGTGTCTGCCGGGTAGCTCTTGATCGTGATCGGCGCCTTGCCCTGCTTCTGCAGGACCTTGTTCTCGGCCTGGAGCCCGGCGAGCTCGGTCGTGGCCGACTCGACCGCTGCGCTCTTGCCCGACAGGCTGGCGAGCGTGGAGATGTTGTCGGGGTTGCCCTTCTTCACCATCAGGAACGCGCCGACGTTGACGTAGGGGATGAAGTGAACCTGCTTCGCGCGCTCGGGAGTGACCGTCATCGAGCTGATGATCGCGTTGCACTTCTTGTGCAGCAGCGCGGGGATGATGACGTCGAAGCCCGTCGTCTTGATCTGCGCCGTCGAGCCGAGCTGCTTCGCGACGGCGTTCGCGATGTCGATGTCGTAACCCGCGGCGTTCCCGTTGACGATGGACTCGGCCGGCGGGTAGGTCGTGTCCACGCAGTAGACGATCGGGTTCGGGACGTTCGAGGTTGCGCCCGTCGAGGTGGAGTTGTTCGAGCCGCCACCGCCACCACCGCAAGCGGCGAGCGTGCACGCCAGCGCCGCAAGCGCAAGCAGCGGGAGAAGACGCTTCACGGATTGCCCTCCTGTTGTCGAAACCGGCGAGTAGACGACTCTACCGCTCGAGAGCCGCAGCCGTCAGGGCCTGGAAATGGGCGATCAGCTGCTCGCTGTGGCTCATCAGCACACCATGCTCGAGCGCGCCCGACGCGACGCCGCGCTGCACCCCTTCGACGAGCGCGCGGTCCTCACGTCCCACCTGGTCGTCGAAGGCGAGGAGGTCGTCGATCCACGCCGGCTCCACGTCGGGGCCGAAGAAGTAGTCGAGGAAGCGGTAGGTCCGTTCCGGGGTCAGCGGCACGATCGGCCCGACCGAGATGTTCGGCCGGCCGGGAAAGATGTTGATCCCGAGGTTCGGCCAGAGGAAGTGGAACTGCGCGCGCGGGAGGTCGTCCTGCGGCCTGACCGTGCGCAGCGGGCCGTGCTGGGTAGAGAGCCGGCCGTCCGACGAGAGCACGTACGCCTCGGGCGAGACGTCGATGAGCTCGCTGAAGGCGGGATGCGCGACCTGGCAGTGGTAGCACTCGAGGAAGTTCTCGCTCACGATCTTCCAGTTCGCCTCGATCTCGGCCTCCCAGCGCGAGTGGTGGACGAGCGAGTCGACGTCGAGCCCGAGCTCCGTCACCTGCGCGGGGAGCGAGCCGAGCGCCTGCGCGAGCGGCTCCGGGTCGGGGCCTCCCCTTGCGGCGGAACAGTTGGCGAAGAGGAACGGGCCCCAGCTTTCGACCGCGACCGGCACGAGGCCGAGCTCGTCTCGCGGGAAGTCCGGCTCCTCCTCGCTGCGCGGCGCTGCGCGGAGGGATCCGTCGAGCCCGTACGTCCAGGCGTGGTACGGGCACTGAAGCGTCTCGCGGCGCTGTTCTCCCTCGGCGAGCGCGAACCCGCGGTGGCGGCAGACGTTGACGAAGCCGCGCATGACGCCGTCGCCGTCGCGCGTGACGACGACGGGCGTGGTGCCGACCTGCGTCGCGAAGTAGCCCGGAGCTGCGAGCTGCCCGGTATGGCCGATGTACTGCCATGCCGGGCGAAAGATCCGCTCCCGTTCCCGCACCAGGATCTCCGGCTCCGTGTACCACGAGTACGGCAGGGTCGTCTCCACCGCCCGAGCCTACTGTCCCGTCAAGCCACGTCCCGGTGTCAGACACCTGGACGGGTCCGCATCGGGCAAACGTCGCTTGGTTGAGCGGCGGCATCGGTGGGACAGCTCCACTGAGGGCATACTCGGTGTCAGTTACCGAGCCGTGGCCGGATGAGACGATGTCCGGGTGCGCGCCATGGTGCTTCACGCTGCCGGCGAGCCGCTCCGGCTCGAGAAGGTGCCGAGGCCGGAGCCGCAGGCGGGCCAGATCCTGTTGCGCGTCTCGGCGTGCGGCGTCTGCCGCACCGACCTCCACGTCGTCGACGGCGAGCTGCCCGACCCGAAGCTCCCGCTCATCCTCGGGCACCAGGTCGTCGGCCGGACCGAGGACGGGCGCCGGCTCGGCGTCCCGTGGCTGGGCTGGACGGACAGCACGTGCCGCTACTGCCTCTCGGGCCGCGAGAACCTCTGCGAGTCGGTCCGCTTCACGGGCTACGACCTCGACGGCGGCTACGCGGAGTGGGTCGTCGCCGACGAGCGCTATTGCCTGGCGCTTCCGGATGAGTACGACGACCTGCAGGCGGCACCGCTCCTCTGCGCCGGGCTGATCGGCTACCGGTCGCTGCGCCTCGCCGGCGATCCCGAGCGGCTCGGCCTGTACGGGTTCGGCTCCTCGGCGCACATCGTCGTCCAGGTCGCGCGGCACGAGGGCCGCCGCGTCTTCGGCTTCGTCCGTCCGGGAGACGACGCCGCCGCCGCGTTCGCGCTCGAGCTCGGGTGCGAGTGGGCCGGCCCATCGGACCAGCCGGGCCCCGAGGAGCTCGATGCCGCGATCGTCTTCGCCCCGGCAGGCGAGCTCGTCCCGGCCGCGCTCCGCGCTCTCGCCCGCGGCGGCGTCGTGGTCTGCGCCGGCATCCACATGAGCGACATCCCGAGCTTCCCCTACGAGCTGCTCTGGGAGGAGCGCGTCGTACGGTCGGTCGCGAACCTGACGCGCCGCGACGGAGAGGAGTTCCTCGCCCTCGCCCCGCACGTTCCGGTGCGAACCGAGGTCGAGGCATTCCCGCTCGAGCAGGCGAACACGGCGCTCGACCGCCTCCGCGGAGGGCGGATCAGGGGTTCCGCCGTGCTAAGAGTTGACTGATGAGTCGCTTTTCGGATCTGGCCAGTTGGGCTGCCCGGCACCGCCGGCTGCTCGGGGCGGTCCAGCTCGCCGTGCTCGCCGTGTTCTTCGTCAGCCTCGGCTGGGCGCTTCGCGGCTCGGTCCATTCGGCCGCGCGTGACCTGGACCACGCGAACCTCGTCTTCTTCGCGCTCGGCTGTGCGGCGCTGGGCGCCTACTACCTCGTGTTCGTGCTCGGCTGGATGCGGATCCTGGCCGAGTGGGGGATCCAGCTCTCGTATCCGGCGGCGCTGCGGGCGGAGATGATCTCGATGCTCGCGAAGTACATCCCCGGCGGGATCTGGACGCCTGCAGCCCGCGTCGTT
Organism: uncultured Actinomycetes bacterium; assembly: GCA_963748755.1. GTDB lineage: Bacteria > Actinomycetota > Thermoleophilia > Gaiellales > Gaiellaceae > Palsa-739. The sequence goes on along the minus strand of CAVVKA010000001.1, from coordinate 23,626 downwards.
GCGGCCCGGCGCGCGGGCGTGACGGACGCGGCGCTCGTGACCTCGTCCATGCTGCTCGAAGCCGGGCTCTCGGCCGTGGCGGGGGTGATCGTCTTCGTGGTCGGCCTGCCGTTCGTCGACAATGTGGACGCGCCGCTCCTTCCGCTCGTGATCTTCGGCGCCGTGCTGGCCGTGCTCGTCCAGCCCCGCGTCTTCCGGCCGATCGCCCACAAGGTGCTGAGGCGAATCGGCTACACGAAGGAGCTGCCGAACCTGCCCGCACGGACGCTCTCCGCCCTCCTGGTCTTCTACGCCGGGACATGGGTGCTCGGCGGCTTCGCCCTCTGGCTCCTGCTGCGCTCGGTCGGGGCCCACCCGGAGCCGGTGTCGATCCTCTTCCTCGGCGGTACGGCCGCAGTCGGGGCCATCGTTGCCGTCCTCTTCGTCTTCGCGCCCTCGGGGCTCGGGGTGCGCGAGGCGTCGATGTATGGACTGCTGCTCGCTCTGTCCACCCAGGGACAGGCGCTCGGCGCCGTGGCGCTGAACCGGCTCGCGCTGACGGCGGTCGAGCTGCTGCTGCTTCTCGGCGGCGGGCTGTTCCTCCGCGGCTTCCGCGGGCAGTCGGAGCCGGCAGAGCTGCCGTCGTTGTAGGTGCACGTACTGATCGACATCGGGCACTCGTTCCGCGAGGGCTTCTTCATGTTCTGGGAGACGCTCTGGGCGCTCGTGCTCGGCTTCGGCCTCTCGGGCGCGGTGCAGGCGTTCGTCTCCCGCTCGGAGATGGAGAGGCTGCTCGGCCGCAGCGGCCCGAGAGAGATCGCCCGGGCGAGCCTCTTCGGTGCCGCCTCGTCCTCTTGCTCGTATGCGGCGTCTGCCATGGCGAAGACGCTCTTCCAGCGCGGCGCGGACTTCGTGAGCTCGATGGTCTTCATGTTCGCGTCGACGAACCTCGTGATCGAGCTCGGGATCGTCCTCTGGGTGCTTATCGGCTGGCAGTTTGCGGTCGCGGAATTCGTCGGCGGCGTGGTCATGGTCGTCCTCTTCTCGCTCGTCGCTCGCCTCGTCCTGCCGCGACAGGAGATCGAGGCTGCACGCGTCCGGCTCGGCGGCGCTGATGCGCGTTCGGCCGGCGAGCGCAGCTCTAGGCCGAGCTCGCTCGGCGGCTGGGCAGACGCCGCGAGCTACACCTTGGCCGACGCGAAGATGCTGCGGAAGGAGATGGCCGCCGGCTACCTCGTTGCCGGCTTCCTCGCCGTCCTCGTTCCCACGAGCCTGTGGCGAGACATCTTCATCAGCGGGCACGGCTTCTGGACTTCGCTCGAGAACGTCGTCGTCGGCCCGTTCATCGCGATCGTCAGCTTCGTCTGCTCGGTCGGGAACGTGCCGCTCGGCGCCGCGCTCTGGCAGGGCGGGATCAGCTTCGGTGGGGTCGTGAGCTTCGTTTTCGCCGACCTGATCACGCTGCCGCTGCTGCTCATCTACCGGCGCTACTACGGCGGCCGGCTGACCCTGAAGCTGCTGGCGATCTTCTGGACGGTGATGAGCGTGGCCGGCCTCGCGACGCAGTATCTCTTCCGCGCCGCGGCGATCGAGCCCACCAAGCGGCCGACCGTCGTGGCCCCGACGGAATTCCGCTGGAACTACACGACATACCTCAACATCGTCTTCCTGCTCGTCCTGGCCGGCCTCTGGTGGCTGGCGCGAAACCAGCGGCGCCTCGGCGGCGGGCAGGGCTACGCGATCGATCCCGTCTGCGGGATGCAGGTAGAGGTGGCGAGCGCCGCGGCGCGGTCGGAGCGAGACGGGCAGGCCGTCTACTTCTGCTCCGACCGTTGCCGGAACCGCTTCGAGGCAGCTACGCCCGGCGCGAGATCCCGCGCGTGAAGAACGCTATGACCCAGATGAGCGCGGCGACCACGGCGAGGATGAACAGCCACTTGATCACCACGACCGCCAGGACGATCCCCAGCACGACGAGCGCCGCGAGCAAGAGAAGAAGGAAGATCACACCCGCAGGATGCCCGCTGCGTCGATCGCTAACCCGCCGCGCCGTCAGTCCTCGCCCAGCGCGATCGCGGCCGCGGCCCAGAGGTCGAGTGCGCGTCCCCGTTCACGCGCGTCGAGGACCTGCTCCCGCGCTTCGTCGACGAGGTCACCGATGCGCCGGCCACGTTCGGCCGGCCAGCGCGGGAAGCTCTCGGCCTCTATCTCCACCGCGCCCCAGAGGAGGCCGGCCCGCTCGAGGTCGCCTCGGGCGAGTGCGACCTGCGCGAGGCCCGCGATCGTGTAAAGCGCCCAATGCCGGTTCTCTTGCGCGCGCTCCATCTCGAGCGCCACCAGTCCTTCTCGCTCTGCCTCGTCGAGATCGCCACGCCGCAAGGCGAGCATGAGGAGCTCGTGCCGCTGGCCAGACTCCCACCACGCCCAGCCGGCCTCACGCGCCATCTCCGCGCTCCGTCGCGTGAGCTCGAACGCGCCTTCGACGTCGCCGTCGTGGAGCGCGAGCTGACCCGACAACCAGTAGCCGGTCGTCTCGAGGAAGGTGAATCGTCCGCGGGCCAGGGCAAGGGAATGTTCTGCAAGCTCTCGCGTGCGGTCCCAGTCCTCACGGCGCCAGGCGTTCACCGCCATCATGTGCTCCTGCATCGCGATCGCTTCCTCGTCGCCCAGTTGCTCGAAGATCTGGAAGCACTCCTGCGCCAATTGCTCGGCGAGCTCGAGGTGACCGGCCATGTAGCCCGCGGCACCGCAAGCACGCAGTGCTCTCGCGCGCAGGGCGAGCGGAACGTCTCGCGCCTGGTCGAGCAGGCGTTGGATCCGCTCGAAGCCCTCCTGCGGGCTGGACGCGACCCACAGGTTCATGAGGTCCGCCGCCAGCTCGAGACCGAAGGTCGCGTCGTTCGCTTCCGCCCAATCCAGCGCCCCGCGGAGATCGTCGCGCTCTGACAACGCCAGCCCGATGTTCCCCTCGCTGTCGCCTGGTCTGAGGTGGGCGTCGCGGGCGATCTGGAGCATCCGCTCGGCGTGGCGCCGGCGCAGGTCTTCTTCGAGCCCCGAATCGCGGAGCCGCTCGAGCGCGAACTCGCGGATCGTTCCGAGCATCCAGTAGCGCTCCTCGCCAAGCCTCCCCGTGCGGCGGCGGACCAGGCTCTTGTCGAGCAGCGAGGCGAGCGTGTCGAGGTCGGCGTCGCAGACGAGCTCCGCCGTCTCGAGCGTGCAGCCGCCGCGGAACACGCCGAGCCGAGCGAAGAGCTCCTGCTCGGCGTCGTCGAGCAGGTCGTACGACCAGGCGATGGTCGCCCGGAGCGTCATGTGCCGCTCCTCGGCGTCGCGCGTTCCCTTGAGGCCGTCGAGCCGGTCGGCGAGGCGGCCGAGGAGCGCCTCGGGCGCGAGCAGCTTGGTGCGGGCGGCGGCGAGCTCGAGCGCAAGCGGAAGGCCGTCGAGGCGGTCGCAGAGCTCTACGATGGAGGCGGTGGGGGTGACGTCCGGACGCACTGCGCGAGCGCGCTCGCAGAAGAGAGTCACGGCTTCGTCTCGCGCGAGCGGTGGCAGGTCGAGCTCGGCCTCGCCCTGGATCCTGAGCGCCTCGCGGCTGGTCGTGAGGAGTCTCAGCGCCGGAACGGTCGCGACGAGCTCGGCGAGCGGGCGGGCGGCATCGGGCAGGAGATGCTCGAGGTTGTCGCACAGCAGGTGCGTCCGTCGCTCGCCGATGCGGGCCGCGATAGCCGCGGGGTCCGGAGAGGCTGCGCCCAGCCGGTCGGCCACCGCGGGCAAGACGAACTCGGCGTCTCTGAGCGGCGCAAGCGGGACGAAGACCGTCCCTCCCTCTGCGTCGTCGCCGAGCAGGCGCGCCAGCTCGAGCGCGAACCGCGTCTTGCCCGTTCCTCCGGGGCCGACGATCGTGAGCACTCGCGGGTCGCGCTCGTAGACCATGGAAACGGCGTCGAACAGCTCCTGCTCCCGGCCGAGAAACGGGGTCGCCGGAGTCGGCAGCTCGACGCTGCCCGGTGTGCGGAGCGGCGGGAATTCGCGCTCGCCGAGCTGGTAGAGGCGCACAGCCCCTGCGAAGTCCTTGAGCCGGTGCTGCCCGAGGTCGCGGAGCGGTTCCGAGTCGAGGAGCGCCGCCGTGGTCGGCGAGACGAGAATCTGGTCTCCGTGGGCGAGGGCGGCGATGCGCGCTCCGCGGTGGACGTCCTCGCCGACGTAGCCCTCTTCGGTCACGGTCGGCGTGCCGGTGTGGAGCCCCATGCGCACGTGCACGGCGCCCACAGCGAGAGCTTCGCGAGCCGCCCGCGCGGCGGCCGACGCTCCTCCTGGTGTCGGAAAGGCGATGAAGAACGCGTCGCCCTGGGTGTCGACCTCGACCCCGCCGTGAGCCGCCGACGCCTCGCGCACGATCAGCCGGTGCTCGGCAAGTGCCTCGGCGTACCGGGCCGGGCCGAGCTCGTGCAGCAGGCGCGTCGAGCCTTCGATGTCGGTGAAGAGGAACGTGACCGTCCCCTGCGGAAGCTCCGGCACGGGACAAATGATGAACCTCAGCGGAACATCGGCGGGACATTGCCGCGGCAGCCGCCGCAGGGGGCGGCGGCTGCCGAGACCGCGGGTCGTTCCTTTGGCCCTCAGCGACCGGTGATCGCGAACCACGCTCCGGTGGGCGCGGTCACGAAGACGATCGGCGCGAAGCACGGCGAGGGAAGCGCGACGGAAGTGTCGAGGTGTCCGTCCCCCCGGGCCGTGACGTCGAAGAGCTCGGTCGGGATGTTGTCGGTGGACGCCATGCCGTTCGTGGTGGTCAGGCAGCTGACGACCGCACCGAGCCGGGTGAACGGGATCGTCCCCTGGAGATTCGCCGGCACGGGTGCGCGACGGGCGAGCACGAGCCCCTGGATCCTCACGTGCAGTCGGCCGTCGGCACGGAGATCCGCGCTGCCGGACTTGAGCTCCCAGGGGAGCCCACCACCGTTGACCCCTCGGATCGGGTTTGCCGTTCCTGTGTACGGCTCGACGACAGGAGCGAGCGCGTTGGCGTCGAGCACCTTTCGCCCGTCGCCGCCCCCGAGGCCGAGCGCGGGGACGGCGAGCGTCGCCAGGACCGCCAGGCCGAGCAAGAGGACGAGTGTCTTTCGCATGAACGCCTCCCTGGGTTCGGAGCGATGGGGCCACTCCTCCCTACGGAGGCCCGCCGAGGCCGGATTCCGGGGCTAGGAGCCCGTTCGCTCTCCGAGCATCCAGCGGTGGCCCTCGGGATCCTCGATCCGGCATTGCCGGCCGTGAGGTGTCTTCTCGGGCTCGGTGAGGATGCGCGCTCCGGCGGCCCGTGCCCGCTCGGCGAGAGCGTCGAGGTCGTCGACCCCGAGCCAGACGCCGTCGACGATCCACGGGACGTCGTACATCCGCGCCGCTACCTCGCTTTGCTCGCGCAGGTGAAGCGGATTCACGTAACCCTTGGGATGGCCGAGGAAGACGAGCCCGTCTCCCGCACGGAGAGTCACGTGGGTTACGTCCCCGTCCTCCTCGAACCGTTCGACCTCCTCGAGCCCGAAGGCACGCACGAGCCAGTCGGCCGCCGCGCCGCAATCCTCGTAGCCGAGGAACGGGACCACGTCAGGCATCCGACTCCGTCTCCGCGATCGGCTGTGCGAACCACCACTCGTGACCCTGGGGGTCGGCGCAGCCGTAGTGCCGGTACCCATAGGACTGGTCCTTCGGCTCATCGATGATCTGAGCGCCCGCCGCCTTCGCGCGCGCGTAATGGCCGTCGACGTCGTCGACGATCACGTACACGAGCGATGTCTTGCCGACGACAACTGGGTTGCGGAATTCGTCCGACGGCTGGCCGAGATAGATCAAGGCGCCGTCTCGCCCGATCTCGAGCTCCGCATGCATGCCGCCGGCGTCTCCGGGTGTCCGCATCCTCTCGCGGAAGCCGAACGCCTTCGTCAGGAACTCGATCGCGGCCGCGCCGTCTTCGTACAGGGGATAGGGAATGACTCGTTGTTCCATGGAGCGCAGGCTAGGCCGCCTGCGCCACCGTGTCTTGGAGAAATGTTTCCGGCGTGCGCCCGGTGATCCGGCGGAACTCCGCGATCAGGTGCGACTGGTCCGAGAAGCCGCACTCGTAGGCCAGCTCGCCCCACGGCATCGTCCCGGCCAGCTCTCGCGCCCGCTCGAAGCGGAGGAGCCGGGCGACCGACTTCGGCGGCAGGCCGACCTCGTCGCGGAAGCGGGCGACGATCCGCTTGCGGCTCCAGCCCAGCTCGGCTGCGAGCGTCCCGATCGCGACGCGACCGTGTGTCGCGCGAAGCTGACGCCATGCCCATCCGACCTCGCGGGAGCAGCGCGCATCGTCGAGCCGCGGCCCGAGCGTCTCGTCGAGCAGGGAGAAGCGGGAGTCCCAGTCGGGCGCAGCCGCGAGCCGCTCGACGAGGAACGGCGCGTCGAGGATCTCCTCGAGCGGCACGGTCCGGTTTGCCAGCTCGTGAAGCGGCGTGCCGACGAGAGCCCGCGCGGCAAGAGGATCGAGATTGACCTGCATGCCGAGCGAGCGGCCCGGGTGCTCGGTCGTCACCTGGCGCTCGTGGAGGCCGCCGACGAACGAGGTGTGCCGATCGCCGTCGATCAGCCAGTGCTCCTCGAACGTGAGGATCACGACGACGTCGGCGCCCGGGCCCTCGCGCTGGCGCACCGGCTCCGGCGTCTCCAGCTCGAAGCCGTAATAGCTCGTCACCCGCTCTGCGAGCGGCGCTGCCGGAGCTCGCCGAATCTGCATGGCGTGCGAAACGCTACACGGTCGAAGTCGCCCGGGGCCGCGCGTAAGCGGCAGCGGCACGGAACACCGCGAAGAACCACTTCGACTTTGCGGGGAACTACCTATCGATAGGTTGCCCGCCGCTCGTCTATCTCTCGTTCGCCGGCCTCCACCGGCTCCCCGGCCGCGCCGGTGTCGACGTCGAAGCGCAACTCGCCCTCGAGGGCGTCGACCATGACGCGGGCGCCGGGACCGATCGCGCCGGAGAGCACCATCCGCGAAAGCTCGTTCTCGACCAGGCGTTGAATCGTCCGCCGTAGCGGGCGTGCGCCGAACTCCGGGTCGAACCCCTCGTGGGCGAGGAGCTCGATCGCCTCCTCGGTGAAGACAACCTCGATCCCCTGGGCGTGCAGGCGCCGGACCAGCCGGTCGACCAGCAGCTTGGTGATCTCGGCGAGCTGCTCGTCCGTCAGCGCCCTGAAGACGATGATCTCGTCGATCCGGTTGATGAACTCCGGGCGGAAGCTGCCACGGAGTACCTCCATCAGCTCCGCTTTCAGCTCCTCGAACGACTCGCCGCGGCGGGCATAGTCCTGGATTCGGGCTGCGCCGAGGTTCGAGGTCATGATCACGACCGTGTGCTTGAAGTCGACGGTTCGTCCCTGGGCGTCCGTCAGGCGGCCGTCGTCGAGGATCTGGAGCAGGATGTTGAAGACGTCGGCGTGGGCCTTCTCGATCTCGTCGAAGAGCAGCACGGAGTACGGCCGCCGCCGCACCTGCTCGGTGAGCTGCCCCGCCTCCTCGTAGCCGACGTAGCCGGGCGGCGCCCCGACAAGGCGAGAAACCGTGTGCCGCTCCTGGAACTCGCTCATGTCGAAGCGGACCATCAGGTCCTCGTCGCCGAACAGAGCCTCGGCGAGCGCGCGGGCGAGCTCGGTCTTCCCGACGCCGGTTGGGCCGAGGAAGAGAAAGCTGCCGACAGGGCGCCGCGGATCGCCGAGACCCGCTCGGGAACGGCGGACCGCCTCCGCGACCGCGGAGACGGCCTCTTCCTGCCCGACGATGCGGGCGTGCAGCTCCTCTTCGAGCCTGATCAGCCGCTCGCGTTCCTCGGCTGTCAGCTGCGAGACGGGGATGCCGGTCGCCCGTGACACCACCTCGGCGATGTCCTCGGGCATGACCTCGGGGGCCCGCTGGCGGCCGGTTCGCCGCTCGTCGAGCTCCTGCCGGCGCGACTCGGCCTGCTCTCTGATCTCGGTGGCCCGCTCGTAGTCCTCCGCCGCGGTCGCCTGGTCGCGTTCCCGCGCCAGCCGCCGTAGGTCCTCCTCCAGCGACCGCGTGTCGTCGTCCTTCGTCTTCGTCCGCAGGCGCACGCGCGCGCTCGCCTGGTCGATCAGGTCGATCGCCTTGTCCGGCAGGAAGCGGTCGCGGATGTAGCGGTCGGAGAGCTCGGCGGCGGCGACGATCGCCTCGTCGGAGATCCGCACGCGGTGAAAGGCCTCGTAGCGGTCCTTCAGGCCGTGGAGGACGTCAATCGTCTCCTCGACGGTGGGCTCGCGCACGAGCACCGGCTGGAAGCGGCGTTCGAGGGCCGGGTCCTTCTCGATGTTCCTGCGGTACTCGTCCAGCGTCGTCGCGCCGATCACGTGGAGCTCGCCGCGGGCGAGTGCAGGCTTGAGCATGTTCGAGGCGTCCATCGCTCCTTCGGCGGCTCCGGCGCCCACGACGGTGTGCAGCTCGTCGATGAACACGATCAGCTCCTCGGAAGCGCCCCGAATCTCGTCGATCACGGTCTTGAGTCGCTCCTCGAACTCGCCGCGGTATTTCGTGCCGGCGATCATCCCGGCCAGGTCGAGCCCGATGATGCGCCGGTCGGCAAGCGTCTCCGGAACCTCGTCGTTGACGATGCGCTGCGCGATACCTTCGACGATCGCGGTCTTGCCGACGCCCGGCTCGCCGAGCAGGACGGGGTTGTTCTTCGTCCGGCGGGAGAGGATCTCGATCGCCTGGTCGATCTCGTCTGCGCGGCCGATGACGGGATCGAGCTTGCCCTCGCGGGCCTCCTGGGTCAGATCGCGGCCGTACTCGTCGAGTCTCGGAGTGCGGCTCATCTCCCGGGCGCCTCCTGTCGGCTCGACGCCACGGATCACGCCGCCGCGGAGCTTCGTGTGCGAGGCACCGAAACGCTCGAGCAGCCGTCCGGCTTCACTGTCGTTGTCCCGCGCGAGCGCGAGCAGCACGTGCTCAGGCCCGACATACGACGCGCCGAGCTCGCGCGACTCGTCGTAGGCGGCGAGCAGTGCCGCCTTCGCGTCTGGGGAGAGAGAGGGGGCGACATCAGTCGGCTCCGCCTTGTCGGCCTCCTCCTCGACCTGGGCCGCGATCGCGTCGGGGTCGGCGTCGATCTGGCGGAGGACGTGGCGGACGACGTCGTCGCGAAGGGCCGCGTGCAAGAGATGGTCGGTGTCGAGGTCGAGGCTTCCCCACTCGAGCGCCGTCTGTGCTGCGCGTTGCAGCAACTCGCGGGTGGCGTCGCTGAAGAACTGGGTGACGTCGACCCGTTCGACCTGCCGCGCGGGTGCCGCGACCCGCCCCGTCGACGGCGTCTGGCCGAAGAAGTCGGAGAAGAACTCGTCGAACAGGCTGGTGCCGGAGAGGCGGCTCGACATCCGCTCCTCGGCGAGATCGAGCTCGCAGAGGTACTCCGTTTCCTGGGTCCCGTCCGGGCGAAGCCGCACCCGGGACGCGACTGCCGGTCGCCCGTGTCGTTGGCAAAGGTGCTCGACTGCCATCTCAGCCTCCTGTCGCTGGGTCGGTGATCTGGGGTGGCACGAGGGCGGCCGGCAATGTCAGCGCCCCTGGCCTCACTTCGACTTGATCTCGATCTTCTGGCGCTGTGTGCGCTCGGACCTCGGAACGCGGACGGTCAGGACGCCCTGGTCGAGGCTTGCCTCGATCTTCGAGGCGTTGACCTGCTCCGGCAGCCTGACGCGGTACTCGAAGCGCCCGCTGCGGCGTGTCTGCCGCCGGACGGCGCCCTTGCGCTCCTTCTCCTTGATCTCGCCCGTGACCGAGAGCTCGTTGCCCGCGACCTCGATGTTCACGTCCTCGCGCTTGACCCCTGGAAGCTCCGCCTCGAGGACGTAGGCATCGTCCTGTTCCTCGATGTCCACCAGCGGAGCCCAGCCGGCTCCCTCGGTGATCAGGGGCGACTGCCAGCCGAGCCCGCCAAACGTCTGGTCGAGCATCCGGCGCATCCGCTGGGTCATCTGCTCGAGCTCGCTCAACGGCTCCCACCGCTGCGGCTCGGTTGTGGAACGACGCTCGGGAAGAGTCTGCGACATCAGCTGCCTCCTTGGTTGATGGTTTCGGTCCGTGCCATACCCGGGCGGACGAATCCGCCTAGCTGGCGTCTAGCCACGGCCTGGGCCGGCAAACTGTCGGATCTGCGACAGTGCCGGGATCGCGCGCCCGGTTTCCCTCGCCCCACGGAAGCCGCGGGCCGACAGCCCGCGTTTCGCTCCCTGGCTGCGCGCAACGATGACGCAAAAGGACTTCGAAGGGTTGCCGGCGGACGACGTCGAGGCGCTTCGTCGCTTTGCCACCCGTCGTACCTACGCGCCGGGCACGACCCTCTTTCGTCAGGGCGACCAGCCGCGTGAGCTGCTGATCATCGAGCGCGGCGAGCTCGAGCTCGTCTACGACACGCGCGCCGACCGGCTGGTCGTGCAGATCCTCTACGCCGGCTCGAGCGTCGATCACCTCGCGATCCTGCTCGACACCCCCTACTCCTACTCGGCGGTGACGTTGACCGACGCGACGCTGCTTCGCCTCCGGCTCGACACGATCCGCGCGCTCGAGGAGCTCTTTCCCGAGATCGCCTTCCGCTGGCTCGGCCTCCTCGCGCACGCACTCGACCGGGCCCACCAGCGAGTCCTGGAGATGGCTGGGAAGTCAGCCCTCGAACAGGTCAGCCGCCTGCTCCTGAACGACCTGGCCGAGCGGAAGGAGCCTACGCTCGAGCTGACGCAAGAGGAGTTCGCGGCGACGCTGGCGTTGAGCCGACAGACGATCTCGCGTGCCCTTCGCGACCTGGCCAACGAGGGCGCGATCAAGACGGAACGGCGCAGCATCCGCCTCCTGGATGTCGAAAAGCTTCGGGCGCACGTGCCGCGCTGAGAGCGTGGCCCGGCTGCGCGCCTGGACTACGTCGGCGATGGCCTACACATGGGCCTCGTACGCACCGTTCGGCCTGACGACGCGGTCGATGGATGCCGCCCGGGCGCGGCGATAGGACCGGAATGGGGAGCCCGCGCGTTTAGGTTAGGCGCGATGGATGAGGGTCGGCGGTCGCAGGTGAGCTTGAACGCACTGTTGGCGGCGGTCGAGGCCGCTCCGCCGGTCGCGGCGGTCGACGTGCTCGCTGCCGAGCTGGCGAAGGCGATCGGCGCCCGCGAGGTCAGCTTCCTGATCGCAGATTTCAGCGGTAGATCGCTGATCCGACTGGGTCACTCGGGGGGAGTGGGGGCGCTGCGGTTGCAGGGAAGGGAGACTGCGGAGCGGGTGCCGCTCGTTGGGACGCCGCACGGCCGGGCGTTGGCCGCCCAGGCGGTCGAGGTGGTGGTCGAGGATGGCAGCTCGCGGTTGTTCGCGCCGGTGACCAGCCGAGGTGAAGCAGTCGGCGTGCTGGAGTTGGCGCTGGAGGACGTGCCGGCTGCGCAGACGGTGGCCGACGTGGCCCTGGCGGCACACTTCTTGGCGTACGTTGTGATTGCCAACCGCCGCTACACCGACCTCTTCGAATGGGGCCAGCGGTCGGTTCCGTTGTCGCTCGCGGCCGAGATTCAGCATCGTCTGTTGCCGGGTGCGTTCACGTGCGAGGCCGGGCAGTTCACGCTCGCCGCCTGGCTGCAGCCGGCGGGTGAGATCGGAGGTGACACCTTCGACTTCTCGTTGGATCGAGACACCCTGCATCTGTCGATGACCGATGCGATGGGCCACACGATGGAGGCCGCTCTGTTGGCGACGGTGCTGGTCGGGGGTCTGCGCAATGCGCGGCGGCGGGGGGTCGACCTCGCGGAGCAGGCGCGGCTTGCTAACGATGCGTTGGCCGACCAGGTCGGAGAGGAGCAATTCGTCACCGGCCTGGTCGTCCGGATTGACCTGGCGGCAGCCACGGCCGGAATCGTCAACGCCGGCCACCCGCCGCCTTTCCGGGTGCGGGCCGGGCGGGTCGAGCAGATCCAATTGGAGGTCGACCACCCGTTCGGGATGACGCGCGGGGGCCACCATCGTGTGCAGGCCCTGCCGCTGGAGGTGGGTGACCGGCTGATGTTCGTCACAGACGGGATGCTGGAGCGCGACGCCGAGCTGGTGAATATCTCCGCGATCCTGACCGCGAGTAGGAGCATGCACGCGCGCGAGGCGGTGCAGCACCTCACCCAGGAGGTTCTCGGCGCGAGCCGTGGCGAGTTGCGCGACGACGCCACTGTGCTCTGTCTCGATTGGGAGGGAGGAGTTCCGCGCGACCGCGACGCCGATTCGGGGGCAAACCGCTAGATATCTCTGCTGCCTCGCGCGCCGTCCGAGCTGAGGAGGTCAGGCAACCTCGCGGAGGTCTCTCAGCTCCGCGAGTGTGCTCAGCTTCCGCAAGGAGTTCTTTTCGATCTGCCGGATGCGCTCGTGCGTCACGCTGAAGATCACGCCGATTTCTTGCAACGTCGCCGGCGCCTGCCCGTCGAGCCCGTAACGGAGCTCGAGCACGCGCCGCTCTCGCAAGCTCAAGGTCGCGAGGGAGTCAGTGAGCGCGCGTAAGCGGGAATTGTCTTCGGCGACGTCCTCCGGCAACGGGCCGCTGTCGGCGAGGAAGTGCCCGAACTCCGCCGCGTCCCCGTCGCCGACCGGCTGCTCGAGCGACACTGGCGTCTGGGCACTCCGGAGGATCTGCTCCACCTCGTCGAGCGGGAAGTCGGCGTCGCCCGCGATCTCGGCCGGGGTCGGCTCGCGGCAGAGCTCGCCGCGCAGCTTGCTTTCCGAGCGCGCGATCTTGTTCAGCTTCTCGACGACGTGTACCGGCATGCGGATCGTCCGCGCCTTGTCGGCGAGCGCACGCGCCACGGCCTGGCGGATCCACCAGGTCGCGTAGGTCGAGAACTTGAAGCCCTTGCGATGGTCGAACTTCTCCGCGGCACGGACGAGGCCGATCGTTCCCTCCTGGATAAGGTCGAGGAACGGCAGCCCCTGGTTGCGATACCGCTTGGCGATCGAGACAACAAGGCGGAGGTTCGCCCCGACCATCTCCTGCTTCGCGCTGTGATCACCCCGCTCGATGCGTTTCGCCAGCTCAACCTCCTGCGCAGCCGTCAACAGGTCGACCTTGCCCATGTCCTTCAGAAACGCCTGGAGCGAATCCGGCGATGGAGAAGCGCCTGCTGCCGCCAATGAACCTCGCCTCCACTCCCCTGCCACGTGGAGGAAGGCGCCAGCACGCCATAGGTCCTCACCTCGTAGCCCCAGTGTACCCGGCGCCCGTCGATGGCTGAGCTGCGCTGTCGTACCCCTCCGGATCGAGCCTCCTTCGCCGCGTCGAATCACTGCTAGACTCCGTATCAGCGCGTTGGCTCTAGCGTTGAAGCCGCCGAGGCTCTTGCACCTTCCTCTTCGTCTGTCAAACCTGGCCCGAGCGTCGCAGGAGTCCGTTTGGACTCTTCTGCCCTGATAGACGAACGTAAAGGAGCTTCACATGCATGCGACCATTCGCCGCTACGACGGTGTGGACCAGAATCGCACCCCCGAGTTGACCGGCAAGGTCAACGAAACCCTCGTTCCCAAGCTGCGCAACCTGCCTGGGTTCAAGGGTTACTACCTGATCGAGGCCGGCGACGGTGTCTTCAGCTCACTCGGTCTCTTCGAGACCCGCGAGCAGGGCGAGGAGTCGAGCAAGCTCGTCCGCTCCTGGATCCACGACGAGAAGCTCGAGACGCTGATGCCGAACGAGCCGAAGATCACGAGCGGCAAGATCATCGCTCAGAGCGGTCTCGCGGTCGCGTAACTCGGCCGCACCTGCGGATGAGGGGTCGGCTTTGCCGGCCCCTCCGCACTTTCAGGGCGCGTGACCGAATGTTCCCTGCCTCGCGAATCCGCTCGATCCAGGCGTCGCCGGACGGCATCGCAGACCACTGGCACGGCAAGACGCGACTACAGCCCCGGGCGGCTCGACTAGGAGGGCCCGCGGAGTGGGCCAGGCCGACCCAGAACGGACCCGCCTTGAACTCACCGACAAGCTCGGAGGCGCTCTCGATTGCGAGTCGCGTCTTTCCCGACCCGCCGGGCGCGGTCAACGTCACGAGACGCGTGCCGTCGCGTAGGAGCGCCGTCACCTCGGCCACCTCGTTGGCTCGACCCACGAAGCTCGACGCCGGACGCGGGAGGTTCGTGTTGGAGATCGTCTTCAGCGGCGGGAACTCGTCGTCGCCAAGCTGGAAGAGGGCGACGGGTTCGTCGAAGTCCTTCAGGCGGTGCTCGCCCAGCGGCGTGAGGTCGCCCGCCGCAAGCTTCGCGGTCGCGGCCGAGACGACCACCTGACCACCGTGCGCGGCGGCCATGATGCGCGCGGCTTTGTGCACATCCATGCCGATGTACCTGGGCGGCGCGGGGACGGGTTCGCCCGTGTGGAGGCCCATCCGCACCCGGATCGCGCCCGCGTCGGGCCACTCTGCCCCCGCTAGGGCCCGCTGACCGCGTGCAGCAGCGGCTACTGCCTCAGACGCGCTCGGGAACGCGACGAAGAAGGCGTCGCCCTCGGTGTCGAACCTCGTAGCCGCCGTGTCGGTCGAACGCTTCCCGCAGAAGCTCTCGGTGAAGCTCCAGCGCTGCGCCGTATCGCTCGGCCCCCAACCGCTCGAGTAGCCGAGTCGAGCCTTCCGATATCCGTGAACAGCAGCGTGACGGCCCCGCTCGGCTGCACCGCCATGCCGCAACTATCGCGCGCTGTCTCGCATCTGCCTAGTCGGGAGGCGGGTTCGAAACGGGAGCGACGGGACTCGAACCCGCGACCTCCGGCGTGACAGGCCGGCGTTCTAACCAACTGAACTACGCCCCCGCGGGACGGCCCAGTGTAGCGGGGTCAGGGCGGCCGGGCCTTTACGCTGCGGGGCGTGGGGCTCAACGTCGCCGACTGGATCGCGATCGCGATCGTGCTCCTCTCAGCGGCCGGCGGGTTTCGTCGCGGCCTCGTCCTCAGCGCGTTCTCCCTCGTCGGTCTCGCCGCCGGCGCCTACGTCGGCTCGCGGGTCGCTCCGCACGTGCTGCACGGTGGGTCGGATTCGACGTGGACGCCGGTCGCGGGGCTCGTCGGCGCCGTGCTCGGAGCGATCCTGCTGCAGTTCGGCGCGCTCGTCGTCGGCTCGTTCATCCGTGGCGGGATGAAGCTCGGCCCGTTGCGGCTGATCGACTCCGCCGGCGGCCTCCTCCTCGGCGGCGCGACCGGGCTTGCGGTCGTCTGGGTGGGCGCCTCGGTCGCGCTCCTCACGCCCGGCCAGACACGGGTTCGGCAGGAGGTCGAGCGCTCGGAGATCGTCAAGCAGCTCGACTCTGCGCTGCCGCCGCGCACGCTGCTCAACCTGCTGGCGCGCATCGATCCGTTCCCCTCGATCGTCGGCCCCAAGGGTCCCTCGTTGCCGCCGACCAAGGGCGTCCTCCGCGACCCGTCGATCCGGGTCGCCACGACGCGCGTCGTCAAGGTCCTCGGCACGGCCTGTGGCGTCGGGGTCGAGGGGAGCGGGTGGTTCGCCGGACGGAACCTGATCGTGACTGCGGCACACGTCGTCGCCGGCGAGAGCGACACGATCGTCCGCATTCCCGGACAGCCGCTCTCGCTGCCGGCCGACGTCCTCGTGCTCGACGTCCACAACGACGTCGCGGTGCTACGCGTCTCGGGAGCCGAGCTGAAGCCACTCGGGCTTGCCGACCCGCGCCCGGGAGCAGCCGTCGCGATCCTCGGCTACCCGCTGGACGAAGGGCTCACCGCGACCCCGGGCCGGATCGGCCGGACCGCGACCGTGCTGACGCAGGACGCACTCGGCCGCGGGCCGGTGGCGAGAACGATCACGGCGATCGCCGGGCGGGTCGAGCACGGCGACTCCGGTGGGCCCGCCGTCGACGTGGCGGGCAGAGTCGAGGCGATGATCTTCGCCGCCCGCCGCGGCTCGGCGAGCGGCTTCGCCGTGCCGACCTCGATCGTCCGCAGCGACCTCGCGCGCGCCGGCACGCAGCGCGTCTCGACCGGCGCCTGCGCGCCCTAGGAGGGCTCCGGGAGCAGCTGGACGACGTCGAGCGGCCGGCGGAACGGTGCGACGACGTAGACGCCGTTCGCGAGCTCGCGCGCGCCCTCGATCAGCTCCTCCCCGAGCGCGAGGCCGACCTCGCGCGCACCCGGCCCTGCGGCGCGGTATCGCTCCTGGACGTGTTCCGGCACCACGATCCCCGGAACCTCGTTGTGGACGCGGACGAGCGTCTCGGTCGTCCGAATCGGCCAGATGCCGACGAGCAGCGGCACGGGCCAGCCGCCGATCCGTCCCCCGAAAGCCTCGAGCGCTTCGAGGTCGAACAGGATCTGCGTCATGGCGAACCGGGCGCCGGCGGCGACCTTGCGGTGGAAGCGCTCGGCCTCGAGGCCGAGATCGTCGGCGGTCGGGTTGACGGCTGCGCCGGGGAAGAACGTCGTCGGCGCGTCGATCGCGCGGCCGTGCCAGTCCTCGCCCGCGTTGAGCTTGGCGAGCAGCTCGACGAGACCGATCGAGTCGACGTCGTAGACCCCGTGCGTGCCCGGGTAGTCACCGGCCTCCGGCGGGTCGCCGGTGACCGCGAGGATGTTCCGGACCCCTTCCGCATGTGCGCCGAGCAGGAGCGACTCGAGCCCGGCGATCGTCGTGTCCCGCGGCGTCAGGTGCGGGATCGTCTCGACCCCGGTGAAGCGCTCGATCGCGACGGAGGCCATGATCCCGCTCATCCGCGCCCGCGCGCGCGGGTTGTCGTTGACGTCGACGAACTGCCCGCGGCCCGAGTCGCGCACGGCGCGCGCCGTCTGGATCAGCGCCTCCGGGTTGGCGCCGAGCGGCGGATCGACCTGCACCGAGATCGCGAACTCGCCCTCTCCGAGCATCCGCGCGAGCTGGGTCTCTCCCGTGGTCGGCTCGAACGGCACCACCTCCTCTCGCTCCCGGACGAGGAAGGAGCCCGCTGGGCGGCGGTCCGCGTCGACCGCCTCGCGGATCGCGGCGACCTGGGCCGGCGTCGTGCCGCAGCACCCGCCTATCAGCCGCGCCCCGAGCGCGCGCGCCTGCGCCGCGAACTCGGCGAAGTAGGCGGGGGTGGCGTGCGGAAAGACGATGCGCTGGCCGCTCATGCTCGCGAGGCCGACGTTCGGCAACGCTGCGAGCACGGCTCCGTCGCCGCCCATCTGCGCCAGCGCTGTGAGCGCGGCCGCGGGACCGGCACCGTGGTTGGCGCCGTAGGCGGCGGGCTCGAGCGGTCGCAGGCGCGCCGCCGCATCCTCCGCCCTGACGCCGGCCAGCGTCTCTCCGCCGGCGTCGAAGGTCAGGAGAGCGACGAGCGGCAGCGTCGAGACCGAGCGGACCGCGGCGATTGCCGTCTCCAGCTCGTCGAGGTCGTAGAAGGTCTCGACCATGAACAGGTCGACACCGCGGCCTTCGAGAATCCCCGCCTGCTCGGCGTAGAGCTCCGACGGCTCGTGGCCGGCCAGCTCGACGTCGCCGAGCGGTCCGATGGAGCCCGCGATGAAGACGTCGCGGCCGGCGACCTCCCGCGCCTCGCGGGCGATGCGCACGGCGGCGGCGTTGATCTGCTCGAGCTCCTCGGCGAGGAACTGGCGGGCGAGCTTCGCGCGGTTCGCCCCGAAGCTGTTCGTCTCGATCAGCTCGGCGCCCGCCCGGATGTAGCCGAGATGGACCTCGAGGACGCTCTCGGGCGCGCGGAGGTTCGCCTCCTCGGGGCAGCGAAGGCCGGCCACGGCGCTCGAGAGCAACGCTCCCATGCCGCCGTCCGCGACGATCGGCGTCGCCTCGGCGAGCCGCTCGAGGAAGCGGCTCATGCGAGCTCGTGGACGGTGCGGCCTTCCATCCCGCCCGCGACGGTCACGACCTCACCCGTGACGTGACCGGAGAGCTCGTCGGAGGCGAGCACGACGACCGCGCGGGCCACGTCTTCCGCCACCGCGACCTTGCGCAGCGCCATCGTCCGGCTGAGCCGTGCTACGAGCTCGTCCTCGAGCTCGCCGCGCGTCATCGGGGAGTACGTCCAGCCCGGAGCGACGGCGTTGACCCGGCCGAGCGGCGCAATGCGGACGATCTCGTTCTTGAGGCTGAGCAGCAGCCCGACCTGGATCGCTGCCTTCGCGGCCGCGTAGTCGGCGTGGCCGGCTTCGCCGAAGCGCCCGGCGGTCGAGCCCACGAGGACGAGATTGCCGTGCCCGCTGTGCTCGACGAGGCGGAGGAACGCGCGCGCGGTGAGGAAGGTGGCCGTGAGGTTCGTGCGCAGCGTGGCCTCCCAGCGCTCGAGCGGCAGCTCCCAGACCGGTTCGTCCTCGCGCGGCCAGAAGCCCGCCACCGCCGCGCAGACATCGATCGCGCCGAGCTCCCGCTCCGCCATCTCGAACAGCCCGCTGACCTCGTCCTCCACGGTCAGGTCGGCCTGCAGCGCGACGCCGCCCGTCTCGCGCGCGAGCTCCTCGGCTCGGGCGCGGCTCGTGCGGTAGTGGATCGCCACGCGTGCGCCCTCGGCCGCGAACGCGCGAACGCACGCCGACCCGATCCCGCCTCCCCCGCCGGTGACGAGCACGCGCTTTCCGGCCAGTCCCGTCTCCACGGCTTGACGTTATCGTCCCGCCGTGCGCGGACGTTCGGCGCTCGTCACGTAGGAGGTGGGCCGCGGTGCTGCAGGTGGATCTCGACGGGGGACGCCAGGCCACCTACGAGGTGATCGGGAGCGGCCTGCCGACGCTGATGCTGCCTGGTGGCCCGGGCTTCTCGAGCGCGTACATGCGCGGGACTGCTCGGCTGTTCGACGACGTGCTGGAAAGCCATCTGATCGACCCGCACGGATCCGGAGGATCGACTTCCCCCCGCGACCCCGGCGACTACTCGCCCGAAGGACACGCGCGCTTCTACGAGGAGGTCCGGAAGGCCCTCGGGCTGGGGCCAGTCATCGTGTTCGGGCACTCGTTCGGCGCGACGACCGCGCTCACCTACGCCGCTCTGCATCCCGATGCCGTCGAGCGGTGTATCGCCGTGGCAGCCTTCGGCGTCGGAACCGAGCACGACGAGGCCGAGGGCGGCGAGGCGGTCGGCGAGATGGAGGCCATGATCGGTCGGCACGAGGGCTCCGTATGGTACGAGGAGGCAAAGGCGGTGATGGAGTCGTGGACCGAGCGCGTGTTGGCCACCGACGATCCCGCCGAGGTCGAGCAGATGATGGGCACGGTGCTGCCTCTGTACACGGCCGAGCCCGACCGTCCCGATGTGGCTGCCGCCCTGGATGAGTTCCGGGGCGACCTCGAGGCCGATCTGGCCGCGGCCAAGGCCTGGGAGGGAGGGCTCTACCAGGGGATCGACCTGCGGCCGATGCTCGGTCGGGTGCGGGCCCCGACTCTGCTGGTGGCCGGAGAGCTGGACGTGATCTGTGGCCCGGCTCAGGCGCGCCCGATCGCGGATGCGTTGCCGAACGCCGAGCTGGTGCTGCTCGAGGATTGCGGCCACCTCCCGTCGGTTGAAGCACCGGACCGGTTTCGGGCGGCCGTGGCCGGGTGGCTGAACCCGTAAACGATTTCACTGGAGGGCTGGCATGCGCGTTCACGTGATCAGCGACATGGAGGGCGTCGCCGGCATCGTCAAGTGGCAGCAGACGACCGGCGGCGAGAAGCCGTACGACGAAGGCCGCGTCCTCTACACGGAGGAGATCAACGCTGCGGTTCGCGGCGCCAAGGCGGCGGGCGCCACGGAGATCGTCGTCATGGACTGCCACGGCGCCGGCGGGGCGTACGACTTCAACTCGCTCGTCCCCGATCTCCTCGACCCCAGCTGTGAATACGTCGTGCAGCAGGAATGGACCGAGTACGCCGCCTTCCTCGAGTCGGGCTGCGACGCCGCCCTCTTCGTCGGTATGCACGCGATGGCGGGCACGGCCGACGGCGTGCTCTCCCACACGGTCTCGGGGCAGGCGTGGCAGAGCCTCCGCTTCAACGGGACGCCCGTCGGCGAGACCGGGATCAACGCCGCGCTCTGCGGCCACTGGGGCGTTCCCGTCCTTCTCGTCACCGGCGACCGCGCAGTGTGCCTCGAGGGGAAGGAACTGCTCGGCGGCGGTCTCACGACGGTCGAGGTCAAGCAGGGTCTCGGCCGCTTCAGCGCCCGGATGAAGACGCCGCGTGAGGCCCGCGACCTGATCGAGCAAGGCGCGCGCAAGGCGCTGTCGGATTTCTCGGCCGTCCCGCCGTACGACCCCGGGCGCCCGTGCGAGATCGCGATCGAGTTCACCACGCCCGACCGCCTGCGGGAATTCGCGAACCGCAAGGGCGTCGAGGTTACGGGAGCGCGCTCTCTGGTCGCCCGCGGCGACGACTGGTGGTCAGCGTGGTCGGGGTTCTTCTTCTAGCCCGTCGGGGCGCCGTGTTCCGCTGCGAGCACGGGTCTCGGCGGTAAGGCTGCGCGGCGGTTGTCGAACTCGACGAGCGTGAGACTCACCAGGGCGTGGCACGCGAGATCCGCGCATTCGCAGATGAAGTCCCAGGTCTCGGCCTCGGGCCCCTGCGAGGCCACCCTGCGGATCGAGTCGTTGACGTGGAGGAATAGCTCACCCTCCTCCATGAGGCCGTCCCGATTCGGTTTGCTAAGATTCGCGACCATTGAACCGTGAATTGGCCTACACGAAAATATATACACGATTCCCAAAGCGCATGTCAAACGTCGAAGAACACAAGACCTGGACGTTCCTCACCAACCACGCCCAGGTTCTCCTGTGCCTGGCCGAGACGCCCGACATCCGTCTGCGCGACGTCGCAGAAAGAGTGGGGATCACCGAGCGCGCAACCCAGCGCATCCTCTCCGAGCTGACCCAAGCCGGCTACGTCAAGACCGAACGCATCGGCCGGCGTAATCGATACACCGTGGACCGCCAACACACGATGCGCCATTCGGCGCAGCTCGGCTACGAGATCGGCGCCCTCCTCGAGGCGCTCAGCTAGGCGGTTCGACGATACCGAGACCCTCGACGAGGGTGAAGAAGGCGCGGGCGAAGGGCGAGGCCTCGCTGCGGGCTCGCACCTCGCTCCAGTCGATCTGCTCGCGCAACGCCCGCGCGTAGCTGAGGATCTGCGCGTAGTCGGGCTCCTGCTCGCTCAGGGCGAGGAGCTTCGTCGTCATCACGTCCTCGAGCGTGAAGACGTGCACGCGCACCGAGGCGACCTCGAGCAACGGCGCGCGCTCGATCGTCTCGTCGGTGATCGGCCCGCCCGAGGGCGCGAAGATCAGGTCGATCAGCGCGCCGTTCTCGTGCCAGGCCTTGTACAGCCAGCCCTCCGGCGGGCGGTCGGTGCGGAGGCCCTCCTCCTCCATCGCCGCGAGCGCCCCGTCGGCGTCCTGCGGCCGGATCATGAAGTCGACGTCGTGCTCGCTCTTCGGGCCGCCGCGAGCCCAGGCCGCGAGCCCGCCCCCGAGGACGAACGGGATCTCCCGGCGCTGCAAGGCACCGGCGCCCGTCCTCATCGCGTCGAGCAGCTCCTCGAAGGTCGGCTCGGGCATCGTCGGGTCGTTTCCGGTTTGTCCAATCGCGCAACATGGGCAGCGTGATTCGGATCGCCGCGGCGGCCGACATCCACGCGTCCGACGTGAGCGCGGACCGTGTCGAGCGCGCGTTCGCCGACCTCGAGGGAGAAGCCGACGTCATCCTCCTCGCGGGCGACCTGACGACGAGCGGCGAGCCGGAGGAAGCCGAGGTGATCGCCGCGGCATGCCGGGGCCTCGACGTGCCGATCTTCGCCGTCCTCGGCAACCACGACCACCACGCGGGGCGGACCGAAGAGCTCGGGGAAGTGCTGGCCGGGGCCGGCGTCCGGCTCCTCGATCGCGAGTGTGCGAGCTGCGAGGTGGACGGCCTCGAGCTCGGGGTCGTGGGGACGAAGGGGTTCGTCGGCGGCTTCCCGGGCTCGGCGCTGCCCGATTTCGGGGAGCCTCTGCTGCGTCGGGTCTACGCCGAGACGACTGCCGAGGCCGAGGCGATCGCACGCGGGCTGCAGGCGATTGTCCATTGCGACGTGCGGGTCGTCCTCCTCCACTACTCCCCGGTCGTGGACACGCTCGAGGGAGAGCCGCTCGGCATCCAGACGTATCTCGGCAGCGAGCGGCTGGCGACGCCGATCGCCGAGAACGGTGCCGACCTCGTCCTGCACGGGCACGCCCACGCGGGCTCGTTCCAGGGGTGCATCGGCGACATCCCGGTCTACAACGTCGCCGTGCACGTGACCGGCCGGAACTTCTGGATCGTCGAGCTCGACGGCAGCGGCGTCCGGCGAGGCGGCGAGGTCGTCGAGGTGCGCGAACCGCCTCAATAGCTAGGTTGGCGGCTGTGGAGGGCCGGGTCGTCCGCATCTGCATCGCGCCCGTGAAAGCGCTGCACGTCGTCAATCCCGGCGAGATCGAGCTCACGCACGCCGGGGTGATGGGGGACCGCCGCTTCTGGCTCGTCGACGCCGACCGGCGGCTCGTGAACGGGAAGCGCCATCCCGAGCTCATGCGGGTGCGGCCTCAGTGGGACGAGACGTCGCGCAAGCTCTCTCTCGCGTTCCCCGACGGCTCGGTCGTCGAAGGCGAGGTGGCGCCGGGGGAGCCATTCGAGGCCGAGCTGTACGGGACGCCGCATCCCTCACGGCTCGTGCCGGGGCCGTGGCAGGAGGCGTTGTCGGAGTTCGCCGGCGAGCCGCTCACGCTCCTCTGGTCGGAGGGAGGCGCGCAGGACCGCGGCAGCGACCGTGGGGGCTGGGCATCCCTCGTCTCGCGCGCCTCGCTCGAGCGGCTGCGCGAGGCGGCCGGCGCCGCGGAGCCGGTCGACGGCCGCCGCTTCCGGATGCTGTTCGAGATCGACGGCGTCGAGGCGCACGAGGAGGACACCTGGCTCGGGAATCGCGTCGCGATCGGCGACGCGGTCGTTGTCCCCCTCGGCGATGTCGGCCGCTGCGTCGTGACCACGTGCGATCCGGACACTGCGGTCTCCGACTTCGACACGCTCGAGCTCCTCGCGGGCTATCGCCGGGAGGGCGTGACCGAGCCGCTGCCGTTCGGCGTCTACTGTGAGGTGGCCGTACCGGGACGCGTGCGCGTCGGCGACGCCGTGCGACCGGCCACCCTCGCGGTGCGGGCATAGCAGAATCGCTATTCTTGGCGCATGGCTCCGAGAGCGCGCGTGGAGGAAAAAGGGCCGGTCGAACGGCTCCACGAGCGGATCGTCGCGGGGGATCGCGGCTGGTTCTTCGCCCAGATCGCCGAGCGGGTCGCGGAACGGCGACTCGCGATCGGCCTCTCGCAACGGCAGCTCGCTGAGCTCTGCGGCACGACGCAATCGGCGATCGCCCGTCTCGAGCGCGGTGGCCGCCCACCGCGGATCGACACGTTGCTTCGCATCGCGGAGGCGCTCGACTGCGACCTCAACGTCGAGCTCGTACCGCGCCTGCACTAGGAATGACCTCGATCGTCGTCGCTGTCGCCGGCGATTCGATCTCGGCCGGCTCGCCGCTGTGGGATCCCGACCCGGCCGTTCGTGCGCGGATCGCGGCGTCGGACGAGCGGAGCCAGTGGCAGTGGTGGGCGTCCCGTGCAGACGAGCGGCTCGAGT